>CAVVDM010000014.1:0-444352 GCA_963746885.1 uncultured Alphaproteobacteria bacterium | reverse complement strand
CCGGCATCCTTGCCGAGATCGACCCCGACATATTGGGTAACGCCATGTCGGTTGAGCAGCAGAAGTGCGTTCTTCTGATGTGAGTCGGCGATTTCCTTGAGCTTGCGTGCCGCCTCCGCCGGGCTGCGCACCGGCTGCTGATTGATCGACACGACGATGTCGCCGCGTGACAGGCCCAGTGAATCCGCCGGGCTGCCATTGTCGACGTTGGCGATGACAACGCCGTGCGCCTTGCTCCCGACCTGCAGCTCGTGGCGCAGATTGTTGGTCAGCGGCGCGAAGTGCATGCCGAGCGCGTCCGCCTGGTTCTCGTCGGGTTGGTTGCCCGATTGATCGCCGCTGGCCGAGGCCAGATGCGGGTTTTCCGGCGCCTCGCCAAGGGTCACGTTGAGCGCGGTCGATTGTCCGCTGCGCCACACCGTCAAGGACGCGGTCGAGCCGGGCGCGTCGGCGGCAACCAGCCGGGGGAGGTCGCGCAGCTCTTTCACCTCGCTGCCGTTGAACGACAGGATAACGTCGCCCTGCTTCAGCCCGGCGCGCGCCCCCGGGCTGTCCGGCGAAACCAGCGCGACGATCACGCCGTGGTCGCCGTGCAAGCCGAGGCTCGCTGCAATCGCCGGCGTCACTCCTTGGATTTGCACCCCGAGCCAGCCGCGCGTGACTTTGCCGTGTTCCTTGAGTTGGGCGACAATCCGCTTGGCGACGTTCGAGGGGATGGCAAAGCCAATCCCGACACTGCCGCCGTTGGGCGAGTAGATCGCGGTGTTGATGCCGACCACCTGCCCGCTCAGGTTGAAGGTCGGGCCGCCCGAATTGCCGCGGTTGATCGGCGCGTCGATCTGAAGGAAGTCGTCAAACTGTCCGGTATGGATGTCGCGGCCGCGGGCCGAGATGATCCCGGTGGTGACGGTACCGCCCAGGCCGAACGGATTGCCGACCGCGACCACCCAGTCGCCGACCTGCGCCGCGCTGCTATCGCCGAAGCTGACATAGGGCAATGGCTTGTCGGCCTTGATCTTTAGCAGCGCGAGGTCGGTGCGCGGGTCACGGCCGATGATGCGGGCGGAGTATTTCGTGTTGTCCTGCAGAATGACCTGCACCTTGGCGGCCTCGCCGACCACGTGGTTGTTTGTGACGATGTAGCCGGACGGGTCAATGATGAAGCCGGAGCCGAGCGCGATCCGTTTGGCCGCCCCCTCCTCGCCCGGCCCCTCGGAAAATGGCCCGGGCGTTGTCTGGCTGCCGCCGTGCTGATCGAAAAAGCGGCGCATGAAATCGCCGAACGGCGAGTTGCGGAACCCTTCCGGCAGCTGATCCGACATCATTTCGGCGCCGGGTTTTTCGGTCACCGAGATGTTGACCACCGCCGGCAGCACACGCTTGACGAGCGGCGCGAAACTCTGCTGCGGCAATAGCGGCATCGCCTGCGATGCGGGGGTGGTAGTGCGGCCTGCGGCGGGTGGGCTCTCGGCCCACACCAGCGGCGACAAGGCCAGCGTCGCGCCGAGGCCAAAGCCGATTGCAGCCGCACGGGCCCTCCTGGCCCCCCAGGCTCTCGTGAAACAAGATTGGCGGGCAACCTCCGCCGGACGCTCTATCATAGACAATCTCCTGCTGCGCGGATACTCGCTGCAACCTGCCACGGCAAGGGTAACAGGCCACTTTCAGAAGGATTAATTCGCGGTAACCTCTTCTCGCGCCGCCATCCGGCGGAGCCGCGTCTTCAGTAACCGTCAGTGCGGGTGGCTTGCGGCAGCTCGCGGGCGGCCAATCCCGGCGGAACGAGCATGACGTAATAGGTCCCGCGACGGTAGGCGCCGATCGAACTTGCCTCCCAGCTTGGCAGCGACGCTATCTTGACAAAGATCTGCTGCCCGGGCGCCACCGCGATCTCCTGCGACTGATAGAGATCGGTCCCGACACTCTCGACCGTCAGGTGATACGCTCCGGGCGGCACGTCGCGATAGAAGCTGGTACCGGCAAGGCCATAGCCGACCGTCCGGCCGTTCATCGCGATCGCCGGCATGTCGAACGTGTCGTCGGCAAAGAACACCCGGTAAAACCAGAACCGCGCTTCGCCCGGCGGGATCGGCGGCACCGGCCCGAGCGGGCGCGGCGCGACGCAGCCGCCGGCCAGCAAAACGACAAGAAACGCGGCGGCTACGCAAACACGGCGGCGCAGCGATGTCGCGGCCATCGAACGGCTCCTTCTCTTCCCCGCTCCGCCAACACCGCGCCGCGCCACCCCTCCCCTGTGCTGCGACCACAATCGGGGTTGCACGCCACGCATGACCAAAGCCACGGGGGCTCGGCTATTATGCCCGAGGACAGAGAAGGGGAACACAAATGAGCCGCTATCGCGAACTCGCCGCCGCCGAGATGAGCCCGGCGCAGAAACAAGTGCGTGACGAGATCATCGCCGGCAAACGCGGCCGGTTCGGCGGCCCCTTCGAGCTGCTGATCCGCGCCCCCGAGATCTGCCGGCTGGCCTCGCAGATGGGCGAGCATCTGCGCTGGGGCACCTCGCTGCCCGACCGGCTGTCCGAGCTGGCGATCATCACCACCGCGCGGTTCTGGCGCGCCCAATACGAGTGGTTTGCGCATGCCCCGCTGGCTGAAAAGGCGGGCGTGCCAGCCGCCGCGATCGAGGCGATCCGCACCGAGGGGATGCCGCTGTTCGTTGCCGAGGACGAGGCGCTGGTCTATCGCCTGTGCAGCGAGATCTTCCGCACCCAGCGCCTGTCCGATGCAAGCTTCGCCGAGGCGGTCGCCGCGTTCGGTGAGACGGGCCTTGTCGAATTGATCAGCATCATTGGCTACTACACGCTGATCGGAAACACCCTCAACGTGTTCCAGGTCGGCCTGCCCGAAGGCCAGAAGCCGCCCTTCCCGGAGTAGGCCCGCCCCGCCCCCGGCTCAGCCTACCTGCTGCGCCAGAAGCGACAGGTAGTGGGCGGTGTCGCCGAAGGTGTGCTCGATGACCATGACGCGGCGGAAATAGTGGCCGACCGCGTATTCCTCGGTCATGCCGATGCCGCCGTGCAACTGCACCGCGTTCTGCGACACGAAGCGCGCCGCCTGGCCGATCCCGACCTTGGCCGTCGCGAGGTTGCGTGCGCGCTCGGCGGAGTTCGCCTCGTCGAGCGTCATCGCCGCCAGCATCGCCAGGCTGCGGCCCTGCTCCAACGCGACGAACATCTCGGTGGCGCGATGCTGCAAGGCTTGGTTGCTGCCGATGGTGCGGCCGAACTGCGTCCGCGTCTTCAGGTATTCGAGCGTCATCGCCTGCATCGCTGCCATCGCGCCGACCGCCTCGGCGGCAGTCGCAGCGATGCCGGCCTCGACCACCCGCTCGATGACCGGAAACCCGGCACCGACCTCGCCGAGCACCGCATCGGCCCCGACTTCGACGCCACTCAGCGCGACCTCGGCCGCGCGCGTCCCGTCGCGCAGCGCATAGCCGCGACGCGCCACGCCGTTCGCCTTCGCATCGATGAGGAACAGCGTAACTCCGTCTGTGTCGTCGCGCGCCCCGGCGGTGCGGGCGCTGACCACCAGCGTGTCGGCGCTGTCGCCGTGCGCCACGACGCTCTTCGCCCCGTCGAGCACCCAGCCGCCGGCTTTCGGCTTTGCCGTTGTCACCACGTCCGAGAGGTCATAGCGCGCCTGCCGCTCGCCATGCGCGAAGGCGAGCCGCAGATTGCCCTCGGCAATCTGCGGCAACAGCGCCGCCTGCTGCGCCGCATTGCCGGCGAGGCGCAGCGCGGTCCCAGCCAGCACGACCGTCGCCAGATACGGCTCCAGCGCCAATGCCCCGCCGAACGCCTCCATCACCAGCATCAATTCGATCGCGCCGCCGCCAAACCCGCCATGTTCCTCGGCAAACGGCAGGCCGAGCAGGCCCAGCTCGGCATATTGCGCCCACATCGCGCGGCTCCAGCCCTCGGGCTCGGCCATATAGGCGCGGCGCTTCTCGAACGTGTAATGGTCGGCCAGCAACCGCTCGACGCTGTCGCGCAACAGCCGCTGCTCTTCGCTAAGGTCGAAATCCATCTAGAAGGTGCCTCTCCCCATTCGCACACTAAGCCGTCACTCCGGGGCGCCGCGGAGCGGCGGGCCCGGAATCCAGGAACACCGGCCTCTGGAATATGGCTTCCGGGTTCGGCCTTCGGCCGCCCCGGAATGACGCTCGCGGTTGGCCGGTCATCTGAGCCTTACAGCCCCAGCACGGCCTTGCTGACGATGTTCTTCATGATCTCGTTGGTGCCGCCATAGATCGAGGCGGCGCGCAGGAAGAGATAGCTGCGCGTTGCCTCGGTCGCCCATACCGGCCCCACTTCCGGCTCGTTGCTCAGCGCCTCCAATTCGTCGGCCCAGTCGGGCATCGCCAAGGGCCCACCGACATCCATCGCCAATTCGGTCGTCGCCTGCAACAATTCGGTGCCCTTGAGCTTGAGCACCGCGGTCAGCGGGTCCTGCTTGCCTTCGCCCGATTTCTGCGCCGACAGGACGCGCAATTGAGTAATTTCCAGCGATTTCAGCTCGGTTTCGAGTTGGGCGATGCGGCGGCGGAACTCGGGGTCCTCGGCGAGCGGCCTGCCGTGCGCACGCAATTCCTTTGCCTGCTCCTTGGCAAACTTGACCCGCTCTTTCGACTTGCCGAGCCGGGCGATGCCGGTGCGCTCGTTGCCGAGCAGGAATTTGGCGACGTCCCAGCCCTTGTTCTCCTCGCCGATGCGCAAGGCCACCGGCACCCGCACCTCGTCGAAAAATACCTCGTTCAGATGATGGCTGCCGTCGATCGAGATGATCGGCCGCACCGTGATGCCCGGCGTTTTCATGTCGATCAGGATGAACGAGATGCCCTCCTGGCGCTTGGCGGCTTGCGGGTTGGTGCGGACGAGACAGAAGCACCAGTCGGCTTCGTGCGCGGTCGACGTCCAGATCTTCTGGCCGTTGACGATATAATCGTCACCCTCGCGCCGTGCCGCGGTCTTCAGCGCGGCGAGGTCGGAGCCGGCGCCCGGCTCGGAAAATCCCTGGCACCACCAATCGTCGAGGTTGGCAGCGCGCGGCAGAAACCGGCGCTTCTGCTCCTCTGTACCGAACTGGATCAGCACCGGCCCCAGCATCGTTATGTTGAACGGGTTGACCTCGGGCGCCGGCGTCGCCTGGATCTCTTCGAGGAAGATCATGCGCTGCACCGCGCTCCAGCCCGGCCCGCCCCATTCCTTGGGCCAGCTATAGGCCGCCCAGCCCTTTTGGTTGAGGACGCGCTGCCAGCGGACGATTTCCGGCTTTCGCGCCGGGTGGCCGATCCGCATCTTGTCGCGGATGTCCTCCGGTAAATGCTCGTCGATAAAGGCGCGCACCTCGGCGCGAAAGGCCAATTCGTCGGGGCTGAGGCGAAGGTCCATCGGGGGCTGGCTCCTGTCGTGTGGCTCGCGCCCGAGGGCGCGCGCCGTCCGGCGCGGCGTGTCGTTTAACACGCCGCGGCGGCGTTTTCACTTGTTAAGGGAGCCGCGGCAGCGCCATGCTTTCGCCTGCCCGCGGGTTCAACCAACAGGCAAGGGCAGCGCGACATGCATGATGGTGAAAACGCCGAGGTCGTCTTTCGGGTGCGGTTCGGCAGGGAACAATTTACCTGCCGCGGGCATCTCGTCTGGGACGGCGGCATCGTCTACGCCATCGTCGACGAAATGCCCGACGACTGTCCGTTTCCGCCGGACCGCGTGAAGCTCGAGGAAGACGACCTGGAGTTGAGGCACGACGGCGAAACCGGTCGCGCCTTTTATCAATATCATGGGTTTGTTTTCGTCTACTGAGCCGCGGCAGGCGCCATGGCTATGACGCGGCTGCCCGGCAGCCCCGAAGTATCAGCGGGGTGTCGCCCGCTCTTATCGCTTGCTAAACTGCCGCCGGCGACGAGGGAGGTCGGAAATGCCTAGGCAATACAGGCTGATGTCATCGGACGGACATCTCGAAGTGCCGCCCGAGCGGTGGATCCACCGGGTGCCCGAGAAATATCGCGACCGGGCGCCGCACACGATCCACCTGCCCGACGGCGGCGACGCGCTGATGATCGAGGGCCAGCCGCTGCTCGAAGCCAATTTCCTCGACCTGCGCGCCGGCCGCTCGGAAGGAACCTGGCAGCCATTCGGCCTCAAGGTCGCCGATGCGGCCGGCACCGGCGGGCCCGAGCAGCGCGTCCGCGAGCAGGACCAGGACGGCATGGACGGCGAGGTGCTGTTCGCCGCGATGGTCGCCGGCCCCGTATTCTGGCGCAACATCGCGCATGACGAGGTCTACAAGGCCGTGATCCGCGGCTACAACGACTGGCTCGGCGAAGAATATTGCGCGGTTGCGCCCGACCGCCTGATCGGCATGGGGGTCATCCCGATCACCAATGTCGACGACGCGATCGCCGAGATGAAGCATTGCAAGAAGCTCGGCCTCAAAGGCGTACTCTTGGGCGCACTGCCCAACGCCAAGGGCTATCCGACCCCCGAGGACGACAAGTTCTGGGCCGCCGCGCTCGATCTCGACATGCCGGTCACGGTGCACGTTCAGCTCTACCGCACCGGCGCCCGCGCCACTCAGCCGACCTTCAAATACCCGAAGGAAGACCCGGCGGTGATGGCGCGGCTGCGCCGCCCGTTCCTCGAATGGCTGGTCAATTTCGGATTGCCGCCGTCGGTCGGCATGGCGCAGCTGGTATTGTCCGGTGTGTTCGAGCGCTTTCCGAAGCTGAAGGTGTTCTTCGCCGAGACGCGGCTCGGCTGGGTGCCGTTCTGGCTCGAGCACATGGACCTCTGGTACAAGCGCCATATCGGCTGGGCCGAGGAGATGCTCGGCTTCAAGCCATTGCGCGAATTGCCGGCGACCTATGTCCGCGAGAACATCTACTTCAGCGTGCAATACGAGCGGGTCGCGGTCGAGATGCGGCACCATGTCGGCATCGACCACATAATGTTTGCCACCGACTTCCCGCACATCGAGAACGAGTGGCCGAACTCGCGCCCGATCATCGACGAGATCTACGAAAACGTCCCAGCCGACGAAAAGCACAAGATGTGGGCCGGCAACTGCGTCAAGTTCTTCAAGCTCGATGCGGCGTGACACAAAAAAACGGGAGAGAACGCATGGAACCGATCGTCGGAAATGGCAAATACACCTACCGGGTGCATGAGGACTGGCAGCAGCCGCCCGAATGGCTCGACGTCAAGGCATGCGCGGTGTCGGTCGACTCGCAGGATCGGGTGTATTGCTTCAACCGCAACGACGCGCATCCGGTCGTGATCTTCGACCGCGATGGCAAGTTCCTGTCGTCATGGGGCGCCGGGCTGTTCAAGTTTCCGCATGCAATCCGCATCGTGCAGGAAAACGGGCACGACGTCGTTTGGATCTGCGACGAACACCACAACCAGTTCTACAGGTTCACCACCGACGGCAAGCTGTTGCAGACGATCGGCGAGAAGGGCAAGCGCTCCGAGACTGGCGTGCCGGAGGAGGATTGGAGCTCGCAGGCGTTTCGCAAGGTGACGCATGGCGGCGCGCCCTTCAACCTGCCGACCGACATCGCCTTTGCGCCCGACGGCTCGATGTTCATGACCGACGGCTACGGCAACGCCCGGGTGCACAAATTCTCGCCCGACGCGAAGTACCTGTTTTCCTGGGGCGAGCCGGGCACCGGACCGGGCCAGTTCAACCTGCCGCACGGCGTATGGATCGACCGGCGCGGCCGCGTCCTCGTCTGCGATCGCGAGAACGACCGCGTGCAGGTATTCGATCAGAACGGCAAGTTGCTCGATGTCTGGAAGACCGAGCTGATCGGCCCGGCCTTCTTCTATGTCGATGATGACGACATCGTCTACATCCCCGAGCACAATGGCGGCATGATCAGCCTCCTGACGCTGGACGGCGACCGCCTGGCGCGCTGGGGCGATGGCCCACTCATGCGCTCCAGCCACGGCATCTGGGGGGATTCGCGCGGCGACTTCTACGTCGTACAGCCCGGCGCATGGACCCCACGCGCCCGCCGCGTCGTCAAGTACGAGCGGCAATAGGACGGTTGGCCGAGGCGGAATCGACCGTGTTCGACGACATCTCAGGAGCATGGCCCGCTACCCGCACCACCGCATCGCGCCCTGGGCGGCTTCCTCGATTCCTGCGGATTTCGCGGGCGATGCGAATCATTCATTATCGCGTCGACCCGCAAACCGTCGCGGAGTTCGGTCGCCGCGGTTACGACTACGCCGCCGCAATCCTCCACGACGGCAGCCCGCGGCTCTCCCCGTCCTGACGCCCAGGCCGAGACGATTTCGATCGACAGCACAGGATGATTCTTAGCCAGATTATTCCGCAGCGGCGCAGCATAGCGCTTGATGTTTTCGAGCACGGATTCTTTAACTGCAATCCTTCGATTGTCAAGTCGGACTATGGATATATCTCGATCGTCAAAGGCATTAATTACGATCGTGAGGCGATCTACCGGGAATGCGACTGGAGCTCTATCGATAAACAACAGAGGATCTTGATCCGGCATCGCATTGTGTATTTGGATAACGACCTCCAGATCTTATCTGTCGCTGACCTCGAAATTCCTGAAGTCTCGGCTAATCCTCCCTTTTACGTTGACATCGAGGATATAAGGCTTTTTTATTTTCAAAACCGGTTAATGGCCATGGGAACGTACCTGAGGCACAAAGGCGTGTCGGTCGGCCAGCGGTGGATAATGACGGACCAGACCTGGCGCGTATTCATTGCGAAACTTGACGGCAACAAATTGATCGACCTACAGATATTTGATTCGCTGGTCGGCGAAAAATGGGAAAAGAACTGGATCCCCTGCGTCCGCTCCTCGACCGAGCTGAGCCTCATCGCCAATATCAACACCGGCGCCAGGATTGACATAGTTCGCGGCAGCGGTAATCGGACTTCGATACGCCAATCGGGGGAAACGAGGGATTTCCACTGGCGGGGAGGCTGGTCAGGCTCATCCTGTCTGGTGGCATGCGCGGAGGGATACCTGGGGGTCGTTCACTGCAACCTGTCGCAGCCGCCGCAAGTTTATCGACATATGTTCATATTGGTCGATCGACATCTGAATATCAGGCGAAGAAGCAGGGATTTCAGTTTCAAAGGGCTGCCGATAGAATTTTGTTGCGGGCTTGTCGTTGACGAAGATGAAGATACGGCGATGATCGCGTATTCGCAGTTCGACCGATCGGCGCTTCTTGCCGAGTTGCGTTTGTCGGACATCAAAGAATTGCTCGAATTCGAGGTCGCCGAGGGCACTTCGATCCGCGAGGTCGGGTGCCAACATACGGTGCCGTTATCCCTCGCGCTAGAATGCCTTGCGGAACACGAAAAGCATATTTGGCGGCTGATCGACGAACTGCTGGCTGCGCAGGCGCAATCTGACGCCCTCAGCCGCCGGATTGCCGAAACCGAAGCATCCCGCTGTAGCCGAGCCGCCGATCCACTATCGGCAAGCACACACGACGGGTCGAAAGAGTAGCATGGTCTGCGAGGCGTTTCGCAGCGAAGTGACCCGCGATGAGACGGTCGCTGAGGGCGGCTTCAGTGTCGAGATCGTCGGGCGTCGCCTGACCGGCCCGACGCCATCGTTCGACGGCGAGTTCGTCCGCACTGCCGGCGGCGAACGCTTCACGCTGGTACATCAGTACAATCGCGTTCCGGAATGGCACTCGGCACTGCGAAAGAAATACGCGCCCGCCTCTATTCCCCGGAGCGCTTGCGCCGGGCAACCTGGATCGGCCGGTTGCCTGATCAGGTCCTGACGCAAATCCCCATCCAAATTGCTCGGCGAGCGCGCTCGTCCTCGCGGCGAGACGGCGTCGGTCATTGCCGGGCGGCAAGAATCAAGCCGCTTCTCCTGAAACCCGCCTGTGCGGGGCATGAGTGGACGGCAATTCGAGGGAGGATGGACCGATGAAGTACGACGTAGTGATCGTCGGCGGCGGAGCCGCCGGGTCGGTGCTGGCCAGCCGCTTGGCGGCAGACGCGCAGACGTCCGTGCTGTTGCTGGAAGCGGGGCCGGATTACCCCGATCCAGCCAATCTTCCAGACGAAATCAAGTTCGGTCACACCCGTTTTGCCGAAGCCCCGGACTCGCAACACAACTGGGCCCTGCGCGGCACCATCACCGAGGAACAGGGCGCGATTCACGTTGCACAAGGCAAGGTGATCGGCGGTGGGTCGTCGATCAACGGTCAGGCCATGCAGCGAGGGTTCCCCGAGGATTTCGACTCCTGGGCGGCGCTCGGCAACGATCAATGGTCGTATGACAAGGTTCTACCGTACTTTCGCAAATCGGAGCGCGATCTCGACATTCAGGACAATTACTGTCACGGCTCGGACGGACCGGTGCCGGTCAGGCGCCGTCAGGCCGGTCCTTGGCCCGCCATCCAGCAGGCTTTCCATGCAGCCTGCGTAGCGGCGGGGTTCGGCACCACGAACGATAAGAATGGCCTGCACCCGGCCGGCCTTGGTGTGTCTCCGTCGAACAATTTGGACGGCGTCAGGATGAGCACGGCGATGACGCACCTCAATCCGGTGCGCCACTATCTGAACCTGACGGTGCGGGGTGGGGTGTTCGTCCGCAAGATCGTGATCGAGGACGGCAAGGCTGTCGGCGTCGAAGGCGAAAGCGGGGGAAGGATGTTCCGCATCGACGCCGGCCGGGTGGTGTTGAGCGCCGGAGCGATCCGATCGCCCCACCTGCTGATGCTCTCGGGCATCGGCCCCGAAGAGCACCTGCGGCAATTCGGGATACCAACGATCCGTCATCTCCCGGGCGTCGGCCAAAACCTGATGAACCACGCCAGCGCCCAGATGACCTTTAAGGTCAAAGACGGCATCTCCCTCGCCACTCATACCGATGCGGTGAACTTTTCTTTGCACTTCACCGCCCCGGGGTCGAGCGCCGTCAACGACATGGTGCTGCGCACCAGCCCGGTCGTCGATCCGCGGCGCGAGCGTGTGCCCGGCGTCCGGACCAAGTACCTCAGCGGTGACGTACCCCCGGAGCAGGCAGCACGGATTCATTGCACGCTGGGATTGCCCGACGGCTCGGGATACGTCCGGCTGGCCTCGGCCGACCCCAGCGTCCAGCCGTCCTTCAACTATTGTTACATGCAGCATCCCAACGACATTCGACGGGTCCGGGAGGGGCTGCGAATGGCTGCGAAACTGCTGGAATCCGACGTGTACCAGGACGTGGCCGAGTTCCGGATCCACCCCACCGACGAGCTTCTGGCAAACGACGACGCGTTGGATCGCTGGATACGCGAAACCGTGGGCACATCGAGGCACGTTTCCGGGACCTGCAAGATGGGGCCGGATGCCGATCCGATGGCGGTCGTTGACCAATATTGCCGGGTGAAGGGCATCCAAGGGTTGTGGGTGGCCGATGCGTCGGTAATGCCGCGTATTCCCCGGTCAGGGGGTGCTCATGCGACGGTGATCATGATCGGCGAGCGTGTCGTCGACTGGATCGCGGCCGGTTAGCCCTGCCGCGTTGGGGCTGCTTGTTTTCAGAGCCGCAGCGCCCGACGAGTCGCTGCGAGCGTCGTGTCGAGGTCGCCGCCGGCATCGATTCGGGTCCAGTCGAGCGCACCGGGGTCGCATGCGAGTTGCTGCTCCAGCACCGCTTGCGAAGCGTCGGAGGCATCGCCGCGGCGCGCGTCGAGGCGGGCCCTCATCTTGTCGACCGGCGCGGCAAGCCACACCCCGGCAAACGGCACGCCCGCTGCGGCAGCAACCGCGGCAAACCCGCGACGCTCGTCCTCGCGCAGCGCGACCGCGTCGATCACCGCCGAATAACCGGCCCGCAAGGCCGATGCCGCCCGCTCGCACAGGTCGCGGTAGACGCGCTGGCTGACCGCTTCGGTATAAGCCTCCGGCGGCAGCGGGCTCTCGGGCTCGGCACCGAAGCGGAGCTTGCGCAACACGTCGCTGCGCAACACCCGCGCCCCCGGTAGGCGGCCGAGCCCGACGGCGAGCCCGGCGGCCAGCGTCGACTTGCCGCTACCGCTCAGGCCGCCGATCGCAAGCAGCCGCGGCGGCACTGGCAGGAGCGCCGTCTCCGCTTCGTCGAGATAGGCCCGCGCCTCGGCAAAGGCGTCCGCCGCCGCACCCGAGCCCCAGCCATGCTCGGCCATCGTCGCCGTGACATGGGCACGGATCGCAGCGCGCGACGACAGGAACAGCGGCATCGCGGCGAGACCGGAATCGTCCTCGGTGAGGTCGAGGTAGCGGTTGAGGACCAGGTTGGCGAGATCGCGATGGCCGCGATGGCACAGGTCCATCAGCAAGAACGCAAGGTCATACAGCACGTCGATGCTGGCTAACTCCTCCGAGAACTCGACGCAGTCGAACAGCAGCGGCTTGCCGTCGACCAGGCAGACATTGCGCAGGTGCAGGTCGCCGTGACAGCGGCGCACCCTCCCCGCCTCGCGCCGCGCGTCGAGCAATGCGCCGACGAGCGCCAACTCGCTCGCAGCACCGCTCGCGAGTCGGTCAATTTGCGCCGCGGCAAAGCCAGCTGTTCGGCTGTCGCGCAGGCATCGTATGTTGGTCTCGGCCACCGCCGCCATCGCGGCGGCGCCGCCGCGCTCGGGGCACCGCTCCGCCTTGGCGTGAAACGCCGCGATATGGGCGACGAGCGCGTAAAGCAGCGGCGCCGACAGGCCGCCGTGCCGCGCGACGTTGTCGAGCAGGTCGTCCTGCGCGAAGCGCCGCATCACGACGACGAAGTCGACAGGCTCCCCGTCACGGCCCCAGCCGAGGCTGCCGTCGGCGCGTCGGCTGATCGCCGCGACTTCGAGATAGAGAGAAGGCGCGGTGCGACGGTTGAGCGTGAGTTCGGCGGTGCAGGCGGCGAGGCGAAGCGCCGGCGTCGAAAAATCGAGATAGGGGTATTTGACGGCGCGCTTCAGCTTGTAAGCGTACCCGTCGGCGAGAAACACCAGCGAGGCATGCGTCTCGACGACCTCGACGGCGGAGGCCAGTGACCCGGAGACCTGAGGATAGGAGGCGGGGTCGCGCAAAAACGCAACGGCTTCCCGCTGTGTGTCGTCCATGGACCCCCCGCGGCGGCGTTCTCGCTCCGGTCAGCCGACCCTACAAGATGCGACCGCCCCAGGGAACAGCCGGCAATCGTGGCCGGGTTCCGCGCACCCGGCCATTACCGGTGCGCCATTAGCGGTGCGACAACCACCCCAGCGTCGCGCCGAACACCAAAAACGCGGCAATGATGAAACCCAGCACCGCGGCTTCCTCGACCGACATCGCTCCCCTCCAACAAATGAGTGAGACGGGGAATGATAGTCCGCCGAAATCGGGCGCCTCGTTGATCTGGATCAATCGATCGCGCGCGGGATGTCGCAGGTGGCGGGTTACACGGTCAGAAAGGCGCGCACCGCGGTCTCATCCATCTCACTCTGGCGGCCGCTCAGCACGACCTCGCCGCGCTGCATCACGACATAGGACGCAGCGAGATCGCGGGCAAACTCGAAATACTGCTCGACCAGCAGGATCGCCATGTCGCCGCGCTCGACGAGCTGCTCGATGATCCGCCCGATCTCCTTGATGATCGAGGGCTGGATCCCTTCGGTCGGCTCGTCAAGGATCAGGAGCCGCGGCCGCAGGACGAGCGCGCGGGCGATCGCCAATTGCTGCTGCTGGCCGCCCGACAGATCGCCGCCGCGCCGGCCGAGCATGTCCTTGAGGACCGGGAACAGCGTGAAAATCTCGTCCGGCACATGGCGCAGGCTGCGCGGCAGCATGGCGAACCCGGTCTCGAGGTTTTCTTTGACCGTGAGGCGCGGAAAAATCTCGCGCCCCTGCGGCACCAGCGCCATGCCGGCGCGGGCGCGCTGGTAGGGCGGCAGGCTGTTCAGGTCCTGATCCTCCCAGCGGATGTTGCCAGAGCGGATCGGGTGGAGCCCAAAGATGGCGCGCAGCAGGCTTGTTTTGCCGACCCCGTTGCGGCCGAGAATACAGGTCACCTCGCCGCGCTTCGCGGTCAGGCTGACCCGGCGCAATGCTTGGCTGGCGCCGTAATACAGGTCGACCGCCTCGACCGAAAGCATCCCTCACCGCCCCAGATAGACTTCGATGACGCGCGGATGATCCTGGATCGTGTCGATCGAGCCTTCCGCCAGGACCGATCCCTCGTGCAATACCGTCACCTTGACCCCCAGCGCGCGCACGAACGCCATATCGTGTTCGACGACGACGACGCTGCGGGTGCGGTTGATTTCGCGCAGCAGGTCGGCGGTGTCGGCGGTTTCCGCGTCGGTCATGCCGGCGACCGGCTCGTCGACCAGCAGCAGGCGGGGATCCTGGGCTAGCAGCATGCCGATTTCCAGCCACTGCTTCTGGCCGTGCGACAGATCGGCGGCGCGCCGGTCGCGCTGGTCGGCGAGGCGGATCGTCGTCAGCAGTTCCTCGATGCGCGAGCGCTCCTGCGGCGTCTCCCGCGCCCACAGCGTAAAGCGCGGGCTGCGGTCGCCGGCCAAAGCCAGCAGCAGATTGTCGCGCACCGACAGCGGCTCGAAAACGGTCGGCCGCTGGAACTTGCGGCCGATCCCGAGCCGCGCGATCGCCGGCTCGTCGAGCCGGGTCAAGTCGGTATCGGCGCCGAACACGACACGCCCGGCATCCGGCCGCGTCTTGCCGGTGATGACATCCATCATCGTCGTCTTGCCGGCGCCGTTGGGGCCGATCACGGCGCGCATCTCGCCGGGTTCGAGCACCAGCGACAACTCGTTGAGCGCCTTGAACCCGTCAAACGAGACCGTGACGCCGTCGAGATACAGGAGACTTTCCTCGCTCATCCCGGAATCTCCGGGGCGGGCGTCTCGGCTTCGGTCCCCGCCTCGGCGGCTGCCGCGACTGCCGGAGTGGCCGCCTTGCGGCGCCCCGCAAACAGGCCGATGATCCCGCCCGGCAGCAACAGCGTGACAAAGATGAACAGACCGCCCATCGCAAACAGCCAGACCTCCGGCAGGGCGCTGGTCAGCCACGTCTTGCCGAGATTGACCAGGATCGCGCCCAAAATCGCGCCGGAAAGCGTGCCGCGACCGCCGACCGCGACCCAGATCACCGCCTCGATCGAGTTGCCGGGAGCAAATTCCGACGGGTTGATGATGCCGACCTGCGGCACGTAGAGGGCGCCGCCGATGCCGGCGATCACTGCCGAGACGACCCACACCACGAGCTTGTAGGATTCGGGACGGTAGCCGAGGAAGCGGGTGCGCGATTCCGCGTCGCGCACCGCAATCATGATCTTGCCGAAGCGCGAGCGGGTCATCGCGCGGGCGATGCAGAACGCGACCGACAGCACCGCCGCCGTGACCAGCATCAGCCCGGCCGCGGTGCTCTCCCGGTTGAGCGGAAACCCGACGATGTCCTTGAAATCGGTCATCCCGTTATTGCCACCGAACCCCATGTCGTTGCGGAAGAAGGCAAGCATCAGCGCGTAGGTCAGCGCCTGGGTGATGATCGAGAGATAGACGCCGGTGACGCGCGAGCGAAAGGCGAGCCAGCCGAATACGAAGGCCAGCACGCCCGGCACCACCATCACCATGACCAGCGCGAGCCAGAAATGGTCGAAGCCGTACCAGTACCAGGGCAGCTTGTTCCAGCCGATGAACACCATGAAATCGGGCAGGATCGGGTTGGCATAGACGCCGCGCGCGCCGATTTCGCGCATCAGGTACATGCCCATCGCGTAGCCGCCCAGCGCGAAAAACGCGGCGTGGCCGAGGGTCAGGATCCCGACATAGCCCCACACCAGATCGACCGCCAGCGCCAGGATCGCGTAGCACAGGTACTTGCCGACCACCGAGATGACAAAGTTCGGGACATGCACGGCGCTCGCCACCGGGGTCCCGAGGTTGAGAATGGCGAGCAGCGCCGCCCCGCCGAGCACGCAGCCCAATGTTATGGCGGTGCCGCGATCGAGGCTGATCATGCCTCCGCCGCCCGTCCCTTGACCGGGAACAGCCCGCTCGGCCGGCGCTGAATGAACAGGATTACCAGCACCAGCACCAAGACCTTGCCCAGCACCGCACCGGCAAACGGCTCGACGAACTTGTCAACCACACCGAGGGTCATCGCGCCAAACACCGTGCCCCACAAATTGCCGACGCCGCCGAGCACCACCACGAGAAAGCTGTCGATGATGTAATTCTGGCCGAGATTGGGGCTGACATTGTCAATCTGCGACAGCGCGACGCCGGCGATGCCGGCAACGCCGGAGCCCAGCCCGAAGGTCAGTGCGTCGATCCACGGCGTCCGGATGCCCATCGCCGCCGCCATGCGCCGGTTCTGCATGACGGCCCGGATGCTGCGGCCGAGCCCACCCCAGCGCAAGGTCGCCATCAGGGCGCCGAGCACCAGCGCCGCGAACAGAATGACCCAGAGCCGGTTGATGGTCAGCGTCAGCCCGCCCAGCGTCAGAAAGCCGCTCATCCACGCCGGCGAGGTCACGTCCTGGTTGGTCGGGCCGAACACGCTGCGCACCGCCTGCTGCAGGATGAGGCTGAGCCCCCAGGTGGCGAGCAATGTCTCCAGCGGCCGGCCATAAAGAAAACGGATCAGGGTTCGCTCGATCACCACCCCGAGCAGGCCCGCCACCACGAAGGCTGCCGGCACCGCAAACAACAGCCCGAACTGTTCGAGCGCCGGCGCAAAGGCGGTGACCAATTGCTGCACCACGAAGGTGGTGTAGGCGCCGATCATCACCATCTCGCCATGCGCCATGTTGATGACGCCCATGACGCCGAAGGTGATTGCCAGCCCGGCGGCGGCCAGCAGCAGCACCGCGCCAAGGCTGATGCCGTAATAGACGTTCTCGACGAGGCTCCACAGCCACAGCCGGTGGTCGATATCGCGGACCGCCTGCTGGACCGCCGCGGTGACCGCAGGCGGCTGGCCGTGCAGCGAAGAGAGGATGCTGCGCGCCGACAGATCCGCGCGCGCCGCGAGGTCGCGCACTGCGGCAAGCCGGGCCGTGACCTCGCCGGTGTCGGATTTGAGCAGAGCCACGGCCCGCGCCTCGCGCAGGATGCCGGCGATGCCGCTGTCGTGCTCGGCCTTCAGTGCCCGCTCGATCAGCGGCAGCGCTCCGGGGTCGCCGGATTGGTAGATCGCCTCCGCCGCGCTGCGGCGCACCGCCGGCAGTTTGGAGAACAGGCCAAGCGCGCCCTCGGCTGTCGCGATGGCCGACCGCACCGAGTTGTTCACGATGATCCGCCGCAGATTGACCGGCGACGGAGCTTCCACCGGCGCGCCGGTACGGCCGTCGACAAAGCCCTTGTCGGTGCGAATGAACAGCGGCGCGTCCGGCCGCGGCCAGCGCGACGTATACAGGCGGCCATCGCGCAGCGCGTCGATGACCGGTGCGGCGCGCGGGCTGCCCGACACCGCGAGCGCCTTTATCCCCTGCGCTACCACATCGAAATTGGACGCCGCGATCGCGGCGAAGGGATCGCCGCTTGCGGCGCGCGCTGCTCCGCGAGCCCGCTAGGAGCAGAGCGAGCAGCGCGGCCACAACGATGCCGCACGAGATGACAGCGCCGCCAGAAGCGGCGCCGTCCCCGACCCGGCTTACAACCCATCCGCTCAGGCCTTGTGCTTGGTCCCAAGGCACTTGCCGGCGACGACGTCGTAATTGCCGCACGACATCGGCGGCAACCAATCGCCGATCAGGTCCTTGCTTTCGGGCAGATACGGCGACCACGGCTGCGCCACGACAAGCCCTGGGGTCTGCCACACGACGTTGAACATGCCGTTGCCCTGCACCTCGCCGATCAGGACCGGCTTGGTCAGGTGATGGTTCGGCATCATCGTCGCATAGTCGCCCGACAGGTTCGGATGCGAGACGCCGATCATCGCCTCGATCACCGCGTCATGGTCGGTCGTGGCGGCCTTCTCGACCGCTTTCACCCACATATTGAAGCCGATGTAGTGCGCCTCCATCGGGTCGTTGAACACCCGCTTCTCGTCCTTGGCGAACTTCTTGAACGCGGCTACGACCTCCTTGTTGGCCGGCGTGTCGACGCTCTGGAAGTAGTTCCACGCCGCCAGATGCCCGATCAGCGGCTTGGTGTCGATGCCGGCCAGTTCCTGCTCGCCGACGCTGAACGCGACGACCGGGATGTCGGTCGCCTTGATCCCCTGGTTGCCGAGTTCCTTGTAGAACGGCACGTTGGCGTCGCCGTTGATGGTCGAGACCACCGCCGTCTTCTTGCCGGCGGAGCCGAACCCCTTGATTTTGGCGACGATCGCCTGCCAGTCGGAATAGCCGAAGGGGGTGTAGTTGATCATGATGTCGGCGGCGACCGACGCCCTTCGACTTCAGGTAGGCTTCGAGAATCTTGTTGGTCGTGCGCGGATAGACATAGTCGGTGCCGGCCAACACCCAGCGCTTCACCCCGACCTGATTCATCAGGTAATCGACCGCCGGGATCGCCTGCTGGTTTGGCGCCGCCCCGGTATAGAACACGTTGCGGCTGCACTCCTGGCCCTCGTACTGGACGGGATAGAGGAGGATGCCGTTCAGCGATTCAAACACCGGCAGCACCGACTTGCGCGACACCGAGGTCCAGCAGCCGAACACCGCCGCAACCTTGTCCACCGACAGCAATTGCTTGGCCTTCTCGGCGAATAGCGGCCAGTTGGAGGCCGGATCGACCACCACCGCCTCGAGCTTGCGGCCCATCACGCCGCCCTTCTTGTTCTGCTCTTCGATCAGCATCAGCATCACGTCCTTGAGCGGCGCCTCGCTGATCGCCATCGTGCCGGACAAAGAATGCAGGATGCCGACCTTGATCGGCCCGGTCTCGGGCGCGGCAGTCGCTGCCTTCGCCTGGGACACGACCCCGGGCATCGCGCCCACCCCGGTAGCGGCAGCGGCCAGACCGAGGCCCAGAAGCCCAAGCTGGCGGCGATCAATCGTCGAGCGTTCGGATGACATACGCGGCTCCCCTCATATTCTACGGCGGCCCAAGCGGCTCCCAGCCGGAAGGAGCAAGATCGAGGCCAAGCCCGGCGGCGGAACGGCAATCGTCCCGGACCAGCGGAACCCGCGAGAAATGCCTGATTTTTAGGCTATAAAATGCCCGGAAAAGCGGCGCTCACGCGTTTCCGTTGGCTTTGCGGCGCCGCAATGCGAGCGCTATCCTGCAGCTTGAACAGTGGGGATCAGCGATGACCGACGGCGATGCCGTGCTCGCGGCCAATCTCGAATTCTACCGGGCCTTCGGCGCGCGCGATGTGGCGGCAATGGAGGCGCTGTGGGCGCGCGAGGCGCCGGTGGCCTGCATTCATCCGGGCTGGCCGGCGCTCGCCGAGCGCGATGCCATCATGGAAAGCTGGCACGGGATTCTCGCCAATCCCGACGCGCCGCGCATTGCCTGCTACGACGAGCGAGTCCTGCTCTACGGCGACACTGCGCTTGTCATCTGCGAGGAGGAGCTCGACGGCGGCACCCTCGTCGCCAGCAACCTGTTCGTGCGCGAGGCCGGCGCTTGGCACATCGCCCATCACCAGGCGAGCCAGCTGGTGGCGCGCCGGTCGCCGGGCAGGCCGGCCGCGCCGCCGCGCTCGCGCCTCAATTAACCCGCGGGCTGAACCGGGAGCGGCGGCGCTGCGCCTCGGCCGCCTGCGCCGCCTCGACCGCCATGCGCACCGCGCGCAACCGGCTGCACGTCTCGCCGTCCAACAGGCCGTCCCAGCGCTCCGGACGGAAGCGACGCTGAAACGCCGCGACAGCGACCTGCTCGGTGGCGACCGACACGCCGTAGCCGATCCGTGCGAGATCAGACAGCGCGCCGGTGCGCTCGATCAGCCCGACACCGCGGCCGCGGCGGCGCGCCATGCCCTCGGCGGGCGGCGGCCACAGGCCGATGCCGGCGGCGGCGAGGCGGGGCCAGTCGAACAATTCGCCGGGATCGGATTTGCGGTCGGGGGCGATGTCGGAATGGCCGACGATCCGGTAGGGCGGGATGCGGTGGCGCGAGAGGATATCGCGGCACAGCTGCTCGACCACCGCCATCTGCGCCTCGGGAAATGGCCGGTAGCCCCATTCGTGACCGGGATTGACGATCTCGATGCCGATCGAGACGAAGTTGAGGTCGCCCTCCCCTTGCCAGCATGACACCCCGGCATGAAAGGCGCGCCGCGCCTCGGGGACCAGCCGCCACACGGCGCCGTCTTCCTCCACCACATAATGCGCGCTGACCCGCGCCGCCGGGTCGCACAGCCGGTCAAGCGCCGCCGCCGCGCTTTGCATGCCGGTGTAGTGCAGCACCAGCATGTTGATCGGGCGCAGGTGCGGCGGCTCGCCGCGATCGCCGTGATTGGGCGACAGGCGCTCGCGGACCTCGATCTCGCTCACGCCGGCTGGGCCTCGGCACGGGGCGCGCCGCCGCGCAGCAGGTGGTCGCGCGCCGCGTTGATGCGGGCGATGCGCGCGGTAGCCTGCGCCACCCGTTCCGCCGGCATGCCGCGCGCCAGCATCAGGTCCGGATGATGCGCCCGGACGAGCCGGCGATAGGCCGCGCGGATCTCGGCCAGCGAGGCGTCCGGCGCGATGCCGAGCACCGCATGCGGGTTGTCGACGCCACCCGGGCCGCTTTGCGGCGGGGTGCCGAGAAAGGCCGCGCGGATCCGCTCGTAATCGCCCGGGTTGAACCCGAGGTGCCGCGCCACCTCGCGCAGATAGGCCTCCTCGGCCCCGCACAGCCGGCCATCGGCAAGCCCGATATAAAAGAGGCCGCCAAGCAGGTCTTCGAGCACCGCGCGGTGGCCGGCGAACAGGCGGCCGACCTGACGCGCGTAGCTGTCGAAGCCGGCGACGCTGCGTCGCGCCAGGTCGAAGAAGCGGCGCAAATTCGCCTCCTCCTCGGCCGGCACCTGGAAAACCTCGCGGAAGGCGGCAACCTCGTCGCGGCTGACGGTGCCGTCGGCCTTCGCCATCTTGGCGCCGAGCGCGATCACCGCGATCGTGAAGGCGATGCTTTGACGCGGGTTAGCCCGGCGCGAGGTGTCGCGGCGGCGCACCAGGGCGCTCGGCAGGCAGCGCGCCGCCCGGTCCAGCAAGGCGCCGAGCGGGCCGCCGAACGACAGATCGCGCGCCCCCGTGATGATGCTGCCGATAACCTTCATAGCGCCCACGGCACGGTCGAAAGGATTAATTCCGGCCACAGCGTCGTTCTGGCAATGCCGCGACCATCGGGGCATTCTAGATTTGCCGCGGCGATCGCGAAAGCGCCGTGGCGAATCGGCAACGGGATCGACCGTCGGCAGGTCTCCCGGATGCGGTCTGTGGCGGGAGGGTTCGGCATGTACGGTTCGACCTCATCACAGCGGCAGGTCCTACGGCGCAGCCAGTTGTTTGCGCAACTCGCCGACAACGAGGTCGACGCCATCCTGGCGCATGCGACGGTGGCCCGGCACGCCCAAGGTGAACAGATTTTCGCCAAGGGCGATCCCGGCAACAGCATGATGGCGGTGCTGAAGGGCCGCGTGACGATCAGCGCACCCTCGCCCGACGGCAGGCAGATGGTGCTCAGCGTCATGCGCGACGGTGACGTGTTCGGTGAGATCGCGCTGCTCGACGGCAAGGAACGCACCGCCGACGTGACTGCGATGACTGATTGCGAGCTGCTCGTCGTACCGCGCCGCTCGCTATTGTCGCTGCTCGACCGCCAACCCGAGCTGTGCATGCGCTTGCTGATCGTGTTGTGCGAGCGCCTGCGCCGCACCAACGAGCAGGTCGAAGACCTGGCTTTTCTCGACCTTGAGGCGCGCATTGCCAAGGTGCTGACCCGCCTCGCCGACGAGACCGGCGAGGCGCCGTCGCGGGCCAAGCCGGTCGGCGTCAAGATCTCGCAGCGTGCGCTGGGCGAATTGGTTGGCGGCTCGCGGGAAAGCGTCAACAAGCACCTGCAGGATTGGAAGCGCGCAGGAATCATTGCGATCGAAAAGGGCTCGATCGTGATCCACGACCCCGACGCGCTCGCCGAGATCCACTGAGCCGGGAGCGTTCGGCGCCCCGCCGGGGGCAGCTCCCCGGCAGTTCGAGGACGCTCCAACCATGCCGGATTTTTCTCGCATTGTGTGAATAGCCTCACACGCTGCGTCGCGCCCTCTGCCGATAATACCCCCATCGCAACGGGTGAGCCCACCCGGAGCCGCGCCGACCGAGGCGCACAGCAATGGGGGTAGATCGTGTTTCGTCTCATCGCAGCACAGCTTGGCATCGCGGGTGGCGTCATGGCCCCACAGGCCATCGATGCCGCGCCGCGGCGCCTCGTCATCCCCGACAATACGAGCCGCGAAAAGCGCGCAGCGCCCGGCCTCGCCGGGATCCTGCGGGCCGCTTGTATCGCAATCAAATGCGGAGGGCAGCGACAATGACCCGCAAGACCCCGCTGATCAGTCAGCTGAAAACGCGCCGCCAGATCCTTGGCTGGTCGCTCAAGGAAGCCGGCGAGCGCTGCGGCATCGACGAAAGCTTCCTGGACGACTGGGAACGCGGCATCGGTTCGCCGCAGCTCGAAACGCTGGAAACCTGGGCGACGGGCCTCGGCCTCACGCTGACCCTGGCGTGCGGCGAGGAAGGCGCGCACCACAGGCCCAGTCACGGGATCAACATCGACTGGGATGTGCGCGGCATCTCAGTCGACGGCAATTCGGTTCGCTTGACCCCGATGGAGTGGAAGGCTCTCGAACGACTGGCTTGGAAACCGGGCGAGCTGGTCACCCATCAGGCGCTGTTCCGTCATCTGTACGGCGACCAGCGCACGTACCGGACGGAATCGACCGCGGTACGCGTGCTGATCACCAAGCTGCGACGGCTGCTGCCGATCCGTATTGAAGCGCAATGGGGTCGCGGCTACGTGATCAGCGGCGTCGAGGCTTCGCTGCCGCAGGAGCGTCGCGACCTGACCGGTGACGGTGAGGGACGCCGCGGGTCAGCCCCGGCGGCGGAGCCGACGCGGCGGGACCACGCGCCGTCGGCGCCGCATCTGCCACCCCTTCTGCCTCCACGGGGTCCGGCGCGGCTGCACCGCGACTTCCAGCCCGCAACGGCGCGCGGCGCGGCGGCAGCGGCGGCAGTCCAGCTCAACCCCTGCCGCGCGGAGGAGCTCGGGATCATCGAGCGGTTCCTCGCCGAGCGCGGCGCGACGCGCTGCCCCGATCTCGCGACGATCCAGAAATCGCCGCTGCCGACACTCGTGTGGGACAAGGTCAAGCGCAAATGGGTGCGGCCGTCGACAGCCGACCTGAAAGCGAGCTGAGCCGATACCCGGTATCCTCCCCTGCCCCACACCGATCGCCGGCGCCATCCCGGTGAGGCCTTCTGATCGACGCGCCGTGGTCCTATGATCGCGGCGGGCTGGCGTCCGGGCAGGGGGAAATGCGGCGCTTCGATGCGATCGTAATCGGCGGCGGGCTGGTCGGCGCGGCGATCGGTTACGGCCTTGCGCGCGCCGGCCTTGCCGTCGCCCTGCTCGATGAAGGCGATGTCGCCTATCGCGCCTCGCGCGGCAATTTCGGATTGGTCTGGACCCAGAGCAAGGGCCTCGGCGCACCGCACTACCAGCGCTGGACGCGGGCGTCGGCCGCGGCGTGGCCCGCGCTCGCAGCAGAGCTGCAAGCGCGCACCGGGGTCGATGTCGGGCTCGAGCAGAACGGCGGGGTCCAGCTCTGCCTCAGCGACGCGGAGCTGGCCAAACGCGGCGCGATGATGGCGCAGATGCGCCGCGAGGCCGGTAATTTCGGCTTCGACTACCGCATGCTCGACCATGCCGAACTGGCGGCGATGTTGCCCGGCCTTGGCCCTGCGGTGGTCGGCGCGTCGTGGACGCCCTATGACGGGCACGTCAACTCGCTCGCCCTGTTTCATGCATTGCACCAGGCGTTTGCCGCGAGAGGCGGCACCTACCTGCCCAACAGCACGGTGAGCGACGCCAGCGCCGCCCCCGGCGATTTCCGCGTCGCGGCCGGCGGGCGGACAGTCGCCGCGCCAAAGATCGTGCTGGCCGCCGGGCTCGGCAATGCGAGCCTCGCGCCGCTGTTCGGGCTCAGCGCGCCGGTGCGGCCGCAGCGCGGCCAGATCCTGGTCACCGAGCGGACGACCCGCGCCTGGCCGATCCCGTTGGGCAGCATCCGGCAGACCCCGGAAGGCACGATCCTGCTCGGCAGCAGCGAGGAGGAGGTCGGCTTCGACACCGGCCAAAGGCCGGAAGTCATGCAGGAGATCGCGCACCGCGCCGTCCTGTCGTTTCCCTGGCTCGCCGAATTGCAGATCGTACGGGCCTGGTCGGCATTGCGCGTCATGCCGCCCGACGGGCTGCCGATCTACGACGAAAGCGAGCGCTTTCCCGGCGCCTTCACGGCCAATTGCCACAGCGGCGTCACGCTCGCTGGGGCGCACGCCAATCTGTTCGCGCCGATGGTCGCGGCCGGCGCGCTCGATCCCGTCCTGGCGCCGTTTTCCGCCCGGCGCTTCGATGTTCCGCAAGCGGCCTGACAGCCCGGCCTCGACGATCGCGGTCGAGGTCGAGGGCCGCACCGTGCTGGTGCCGCCGGGCGCCTCGGCAGCGGCAGCGGCGCTGCTGGCCGGGCCGGCGAGCATTCGCGACAGCGCCGCGGGCGGCGGCGAGCGGGGGCCCTACTGCATGACGGGCATCTGCTTCGAGTGCCTCGCCGAGATCGACGGCATGCCCAACCGGCAGAGCTGCATGGTCACAGCGCGGCCAGGCATGCGAATCCGCCGCCAGCGCGGGGCGCGCGCCGCCCTCGGCAGCGACGGGTGAGCGTCGATCTCGCGATCGTCGGCGCCGGGCCGGCCGGCATGGCGGCGGCGGCGCTCGCCGCCGAGCTCGGTCTCGACACCGTGCTGATCGACGAGCAGGACGCGCCCGGCGGGCAGATCTATCGGCCCATCGAGCGCGCTCCGCAGGCGTCGCCGCTCGGCGCGGACTATCTCGCCGGGCGCGCGCTCGCCGCGGCGCTACGCGGCAGCACGGCGCGGTATCGGCCGGCAACGACAGTGTGGCACATCGACCCCGACGGCTCCGCGGGCGCCACCCTGTCGCTGATCGCCGACGGCCGCAGCGAGACCGTCGTCGCGCGCCGCATCCTGCTCGCCACCGGCGCGATCGAACGGCCGATGCCGCTCCCGGGCTGGACGTTGCCCGGGGTAATGACCGTCGGTGCGGCGCAGATCCTGCTCAAGACCGCCGATCTCGTGCCCGAGGGGCGGGTCGTGCTGGCCGGCCAGGGGCCGCTACTCTACCTCGTCGCAGCACAGCTGGCACGCGCCGGCGCGCCGCCCGCCGCCGTGCTGGAGACGACGCCGGCGGCGAACTATATGGCGGCCGCGCGGCATCTCGGCGCCGCCTGGACCGGGCGCCGCGACATCGCCAAGGGCCTCGCGCTGATGCTCGAACTGCGCCGTGCCGGGATTGCGGTGCAGCGCAACCTGCGCAGCCTGCGTGCGCTCGGCCGCCGGCAGGTCGAGGCCGTCGCCTGGGACGGCGGCCAGATCGCCGCGGACCTTTTGCTGCTGCACGAGGGCGTCATTCCCAACACGCAAATCAGCCTCGGCCTGCAGCTCGCGCATCAATGGAACGCGGCGCAGCTGTGCTGGCGCCCGGTGGTCGACGCGTGGGGCCGTACCAGCCACCCCGCCGTCGCGATCGCCGGCGACGGGACGGGCATCGCCGGCGCCGCGGCGGCGGCGCTCGCCGGTCGGCTCGCCGCGCTCGATGCCGCCGCGCTGCTGGGTCATATCGACGCGGCGAAGCGCGACGGCCATGCCGCCCCGCTCCGCGCCGGACTCGCCCGCGAGCACGCGGTCCGGCCGTTTCTCGACGCCCTCTATCGGCCCGCCGACGATGTGCTGAACCCGGATGACGCGGTCATCGCCTGCCGCTGCGAGGCAGTCACCGCCGGTCAGGTCCGCCGGGCGGTGCGGCTCGGCGCGCCGGGACCAAACCAGCTCAAGGCCTTCACCCGCTGCGGCATGGGGCCGTGCCAGGGCCGGCTGTGCGGCCCGATCGTCGGCGCCATGAGCGCTCGCGCGCGCGGCGTGCCAACCGCCGACGTGGGAACCTATCGCCCGCGCGCCCCTTACAAGCCAATTACGCTCGGCGCGCTCGCCGCGGTGGAGGTCGCCCCCACCAAAGCGCAAACAACGCGCGAGACATCCTCGCATAGCTGACCTGCAATCAAGGCAAAGCTCATTAAAAAACGAGCCGCTTTGAACGGGATGCAACCGGCCATGGCGACGATGACCCCGGCGCGACGCGTGACTCTTAAACACCGGCGTAACTGGCGTGCGGACGGCCAGCGCGGGTGCGTCTGGCGTGACCCGGCCTCGCCGGGCCCGAGCTGATGCGCTACCGGCGCGAGGGACAGGTGGTGTTTCAGGATCCCTACAGCTCGCTCTCCCCGCGCATGCGGGTCTCCGAGATCATCGCCGAGCCGCTCCAGATCCACACCGGCATGTCGCGCCAGCAACAGCACGAGCGGGTCGCCGAGGTGCTCGACCTGGTCGGCTTGCGGCCCGAGGTGGCGCGCCTCTTTCCGCACGAGTTCTCCGGCGGGCAGCGCCAGCGCGTCGCGATCGCCCGGGCGCTGGTCACCAACACGCGCCTGATCGTGCTCGACGAGCCGGTCTCGGTGCTCGACGTGTCGATCCGCGCCCAGATCATGAACCAGCTCGAGGAATTGCAGGAGCGGCTCGGCGTCAGCTACCTGTTCATCGGCCACGACCTTGCCACCGTGGCGCACATCAGCCACCGCATCGCGGTCATGTATCTCGGCCAGATCGTCGAACTCGCCGAATCGCTCGAGCTATGCAACCAGCCGCTCCACCCTTACACCCAGGCGCTGTTCACCGCAGCGCTGCCGGCGCACCCTGACGACAAGCGCGAAAAGCTGACGATCGCCGGCGAGGTGCCGAGCGCGTTGGACCCGCCGTCGGGGTGCCGATTCCATCCGCGCTGCCCCAAGGCGATGGCGCGCTGCGCGGTCGACATGCCGCTGCGCAAGTAGGTCGCCCCCGGCCATACTGTGGCGTGTCACCTCTATTAAGTTTAACGGCTGCATCTTTTTTTGGCATTGGCATGCCCCTGGCATAACATCCGCCGGGATGGGTGGATATTGACGTGCGCGTCGACGAAGGGGGAAGAATGAACGAGCAGCAGTTGCGCGGCCTGATCGGGGCGGTCAAGGTCGGTCGCGTCTCTCGTCGCGCCTTTGTGCGCCGGATGGTCGGTCTCGGGTTGACGGCACCGTTTGCCGGAATGCTGCTGTCGCATGCAGGAGTAGCAGCCGCGTCCGCCAAATTCGCTTATAAGCCGCAGAAGGCCGGCGGCGGCGGCTCGCTGAAGACGCTGTTCTGGCAGGGCCCCACCCTGCTCAACCCGCACTTCGCGGTCGGCACCAAAGACCAGGAAGGGTCGCGCATCTTCTACGAGCCACTCGCCGGCTGGGACCCCGACGGCAATCTCGTGCCGATGCTGGCCGCGGAAATCCCCGACGCCGAGAATGGCGGCGTTGCGAAAGACGGCATGTCGGTGACCTGGAAGCTCAAGAAGGACGTGCACTGGCACGACGGCAAGCCGTTCACCGCCGACGACGTCGTGTTCAACTGGGAATACGCAGCCGACCCGGCCACCGCCGCGACGACGACCGGCCAATACAAGGACATCAAGGCCGAAAAAATCGACCAGTTCACCGTACGGCTGCACTTTCAGAAGCCGACGCCGTTCTGGGCTGCCGCCTTCACCGGCCAGACCGGCATGATCATCCCGAAGCATCTGTTCGAAAAGTTCAAGGGCGGCAATTCGCGCGAGGCGCCGACCAATTTGAAGCCGGTCGGCACCGGCCCCTACCGCTTTGTCGATTTCAAGCCCGGCGACATCGTCCGCGGCGAGCGCAACCCCAATTACCACGAGGAAAATCGGCCCTATTTCGACACGATCGAGATGAAGGGCGGCGGCGACGCGGTGTCGGCGGCGCGCGCCGTGATCCAGACCGGCGAGTATGATTTCGCCTGGAACATGCAGGTCGAGGACCAGATCCTGCAGCGCCTGGAGAAAGGCTCCGACGCCAAGGGCCGCGTCGAGATCACCGCGGGCGGCAACATCGAGCACATCCAGCTCAACAGCACCGACCCGTGGACCGAAGTAGACGGCGAGCGCTCGAGCCTCAAGACGCAACACCCGCTGTTCCGCGATCCCGCCGTGCGGCAGGCGATGAAGCTGCTGGTCGACCGCGCCTCGGTCGAGGCGCACATCTACGGCCGCACCGGCATCGCCACCGGCAATTTCCTCAACAACCCGCCGCGTTTCGTGTCGCACAACACGAAATGGGAATTCGATATCGCCAAGGCCAACAAGATCCTCGACGACGCCGGCTGGAAGCGTGGCTCCGACGGCGTCCGCGCCAAGGACGGGCATCGCATGAAGCTCGTGTTTCAGACCTCGATCAACGCGCCGCGCCAGAAAAACCAGGCGATCGTCAAGCAGGCCTGCGAGAAGGCCGGCATCGAGATGGAGCTGAAATCGGTCACGGCCTCGGTGTTCTTCTCCTCCGACGTAGCCAACCCCGACACCTACCGCCATTTCTACGCCGACATGCAGATGTACACGACGACGATGTCGGCACCCGATCCCGAGGACTTCATGCGGCAGTTCGTGTCGTGGGAGGCCGCTTCCAAGGCCAACAAGTGGCAGGGCCGCAATGTGCCGCGCTGGCGCAATGCGGAATACGACGCGGCCTTCAAGGCGTCGCAGGACGAACTCGACCCGGTCAAGCGCGCCGCCCTGTTCATCAAGATGAACGATCTGGTCGTCGGCGACCGGGGTACATCCCCGACGTGTACCGGCCCGCGCGTCGACGCGCTGGCGCACAAGCTGCGGGTGCCGCTGAGCGGCTGGGACAACGACATCTGGGCCCTGAAAGATTGGTACCGCGAGGCGTGATCGGGCCAGGCCGGGCAGCAACACGCGATGAGCCGGTATCTGCTGCGGCGTCTGCTGATTGCGATTCCGAGCCTGCTTGGCATCAGCCTCGTGCTGTTCACCGTGCTGGCGCTGGCTCCGGGCGACCCGTTCGGCGGAGCTGGCGAGCAACCCCAATGTGCCGCCCGAGGTCGCGCTGGCGCTGCGCGCCAAGTTCGGGCTCGATGACCCGGTCTGGCTGCGCTATCTGCATTGGCTGTTGGCGATGCTGCACGGCGATTGGGGCTTCTCGTTCGTCAGCCGGATGGATGTCGGCACGCTGATCATGCAGCGCCTGCCGACGACGCTCGCTGGTGATCGGCTCGTCGCAGGTCGTGGCATTGCTGATCGCGCTGCCGGTCGGCGTGTTTTCCGCAACGCGGCCCTATTCGGTCTTCGACCAGATCGCCAACACGCTGACCTTTATTGGCTTTTCGTTGCCGACCTTTTTCACCGGCCTCCTGCTGATCCTCTTGTTCAGCATCAAGCTCGACTGGCTGCCGTTCGTCTACCGCGCCGATCTCGCGAGTCACGGGCTGGCGTTGGGCATGGGAGGAATTCCGCCAGGCGCTGATGCCGGTCATGGTGCTGGGGCTGTTTCAGGGCGCCTCGTGGACGCGATATGTGCGCTCCGCCATGCTCGACGTGATCCACCTCGACTATGTGACGACCGCCCGCGCCAAGGGCATCGCCGAGACCGCCGTCATCACAAAGCACGTCGTGCGCAATGCTTTGGTCGCCGGTAGTGACGCTGGTCGCGTTGCAGATCCCGGCGGTGTTCGGCGGCGCCATCGTGACCGAGCAGATCTTTCGCGTCCCCGGCATCGGCTCGCTGCTGATCAGCTCGATGCAGGCCAACGACACGCCGGTGATCATGGCGGTGACCTTTGTCTTCGCTTGCCTTGTTGTCCTGTTCAACTTGATAGCCGACCTCCTCTATGGCTGGCTCGACCCTCGCATCGCCTACCGCTGACGCGGCGCCGCTCACCAGCGGCGGCCGCGCGCGCTACGTCTCGCCCGCCCGGGAGACGTGGCGCCGTTTTCGCCGGCACCGGCTGGCGGTGCTCGGGCTCGTCATCTTCACCCTGATGCTGCTCGCGGTGGCGCTGGGGCCGTTCGTGTGGCGGGTGCCGATCAACGACATCGATTTCGCCGCCCAGCTCGCCGCCCCGTCCTGGAGGCACCCGCTCGGCACCGACGATCTCGGCCAGGACTTGCTGGCCCGCATGCTCTATGGCGGCCGCATCTCGCTGTCGGTCGGGCTCGCGGCGATGGTGGTGGCGATCGTTGTCGGCACGATCGTCGGGGCGATCGCCGGGATTTCGCGCGGCGCTGCCGACATGGCGCTGATGTGGCTGACCGACCTGTTCCTGTCTCTGCCCGGCCTGCCGCTCCTGCTGCTGTTGATGTACCTGTTCCGCGACGCGCTGAAGGCGCTGGTCGGGCCGCAGCTGGGGGTCTTCGTGCTGATTGTGGCCGTGGTCGGGGGCTTGCGCTGGATGCCGGTGGCGCGGCTGGTGCGGGCACAGTTCCTGTCGTTGCGGGAAAAGGAGTTCGTCGAGGCGGCGCGGGCGCTGGGCGCGACCAAATGGCGCCAGGTCGTGCGCCACATCCTGCCCAATTCGCTTGGGCCCGGTCATCGTCGCCGCGACGATCGAGGTTGCCACCGCGATCATTGCCGAGGCGACCCTGTCGTTTCTCGGCCTCGGCTTCCCGCCCGACACGCCGAGCTGGGGACGGCTCCTTTACGACGCCAAGGACTATCTCGACATCGCGCCGCATTGGGCCCTGTTTTCCGGCGGCGCGATCTTTCTCGCGGTGTTGTCGATCAACTTCGTCGGCGACGGGCTGCGCGACGCGCTCGACCCCCGCAAAGTGATGTGACCTGAAGTGATGTGACTTGGACACCGCAACAAGCGCCGACCATCTGCTCGAGATCCGCGGGCTGAAGACCTATTTCGACACCGATGACGGCACCGTCCACGCCGTCGACGGCGTCGACCTGACGCTCGACCGCGGCGAGACGCTCGGCGTTGTCGGCGAATCCGGCTGCGGCAAGACAGTGACCGCGATGTCGGTGCTGAAGCTGATCGCGATGCCGCCCGGGCGCATCGCCGAGGGCGCGATCCTGTGGCAAGGCCGCGATCTGGTGCCGCTCGGCCAGAGCGCGATGCGACGCATCCGCGGCAAGGAAATCGGCATCGTGTTTCAGGAGCCGATGACCTCGCTCAACCCGGTCTACACAATCGGCGCCCAGGTCGCCGAGGCGGTGCGCGAGCACGAGGGGCTGGGGCGGCATGGCGCATGGGAGCGGGCGGTCGAGATGCTCGCACTCGTCAACATCCCCAACCCGCAGAGCCGGGCGCACGACTATCCGCACCAATTTTCCGGCGGGATGCGCCAGCGCGTGATGATCGCGATGGCGTTGTCCTGCAACCCGCAACTGCTGATCGCAGACGAGCCGACGACCGCGCTCGACGTGACGATCCAGGCGCAGATCCTCGACCTGCTCGCCGAGATGAAATCGCGGCTTGGCATGGCGATCATGCTGATCACCCACGCGATGGGGGTCGTCGCCGAGACCGCGCAGCGCGTCGTCGTGATGTATGCCGGCAAGGTCGTCGAGGAGGCGCCGGTCGCCGATCTGTTCGCCCGGCCGCGCCATCCCTACACGCAGGGCCTCATCCGCTCGATCCCGCGCCTCGACAAGGCCGGCGCACAGGACCCGCCTCGAGGCGATCCCCGGCACCGTGCCGAGCCTCGCCGATCCGCCGCCCGGCTGCCGCTTCGCGCCGCGCTGCAGCTTTGCGATGGCGGCCTGCACCGCCGCGGTGCCGCGATTGCGCGAGGTCGCGCCGGGGCACAAGGTGGCATGCATCCTATGAACGACAGCGCGCAGCAGCCTCCCGCGCTCCGGCACGATGCCGCCTCCGCGCCGCTGTTGCGCGTCCGCGATCTCGTCAAGAACTTCCCGGTCAAGCGCGGGCTGTTCTCCGGCGCCGCCGAGCAGGTGCACGCGGTCGACCATGTCAGCTTCGAGATCGCCGCCGGCGAAACCCTGGGCCTGGTTGGCGAATCCGGCTGCGGCAAGTCGACAACCGGGCGCTGCATTCTGCGGCTGACCGAGCCGAGCGAGGGCGAGATCTGGTTCGAGGGCCGCGACGTGACCGGGCTGACCGGCAGCGCGCTGCGTGCCCTGTGCCGCGACATGCAGATCATCTTCCAGGACCCCTACGCCTCGCTCAATCCGCGCATGACGGTCGGCGCGATCATCGGCGAGGCGCTGATCATCCACCGCCTGGCCCCGAACCGACGCCAGTTCGAGGAGCGCATCGTCGAGTTGCTGGAAACGGTCGGCCTCGGCCCCGACCACATGCGGCGCTACCCGCACGAATTCTCCGGCGGCCAGCGCCAGCGCATTGGCATCGCCCGCGCGCTCGCCGTGTCGCCCAAGCTGATCGTCTGCGACGAGCCCGTCTCGGCGCTCGACGTGTCGATCCAGGCGCAGGTCATCAACCTCTTGGAAGATCTGCAGGAGAAATTCGGCCTGACCTATCTGTTCATCGCGCACGATCTGTCGGTCGTTGAGCACATCTCGACGCGGGTCGCGGTCATGTATCTCGGCCGCATCGTCGAGACCGCGGCCGCCTCCGACCTCTATGCCGCGCCCAAGCACCCCTACACGCAGGCGCTCCTCTCTGCGGTGCCGATCCCCGATCCCACCGCAAAACGCCAGCGCATCCGCCTCGAAGGCGATGTGCCGAACCCGATCCACCCGCCGCCCGGCTGCCATTTCCATACCCGCTGCCCGCAGGTGATGCCGATCTGCGCCATCCAGGCGCCGCGGCACCAGGAACTCGCCCCCGGCCACAGCGTGGCCTGCCATTTGTACGAATAGGACCCGAGAGGGCGTGCGCTGCTTTTGCCCGGCCGAACGCAAGGTCGCCAAGTTTATTGGCGTAAATGATCTAGATCAGGGTTGCCGACGGGTTGCGATGCCAGAAGGGCTGATGGCCCTCTATCGTCTGCATTTCGTGGATCACGGCGACAACGTCTACGCGACACATTACCTCGATCACGACACCGACGAGGACGCGATAGAAGCCGCGCGCCGCATGAACGCCCGCAGCATCGGCGCCGGGTTTGAAGTCTGGGACGATGAGCGCCTGGTTCACCGGCATCGCAACTGAGCGGCATAGATGGGCCGGTCCGTTCCGAACCGCCGGCGATCAGCGCGGCGCCATCCACAGCCGGAACCAATCGACGACACCGGCCTGGCCGAGCTGGTTGTCGAAATAGCCGAGCAGACGGTCGATCGGGTGCCGCGGTTGCGCCGGCAGGTCGAGCGCATAGCCGTTGGCTTCGATGAAGGCGACGGCGGTGCGAAAGGCGGTACGCTTGTTGCCCGCGGCGAAGGCGTGCGCGTCGGCAAGACTGGTGTAAAGCCGCGCCGCCAACACCGCAATGTCGCGGTCCATGAAGTAGACCCAGACATTCCAGGGATGCGCCAGCGCGCGGCCAAGCGCATTGCGGTCGCGGAGATCATGCGGCTCGCCGCTCTTATCGACTTCATCGCGGTTGAATGCGACGACCGCCTCGAGCGCTACCCAGTGCGGCTCGGTCGCCACCCGGGCGCCGCCCCTAGCGCAGGCGGGAAGCGAGCGCCGGCAGGCTGGCAATGTCGATGCCGTGACGCGCCGCCTCGGCGATCAGCGCCAGCGGGTCGGCGCCCTGGCGCAGGCGGGTCAGCGCCCACAACAGGGTCGAGCGGGTTCCACTGCGGCAATGCGCGACAATCGGCGCGGCTGCGCTCGCTAGGACCGCGGCAAACGCGTCGACATCGGCGCGCGACAACGTCGCTGCCGTCACCGGGATGTGGTGATAGGCGATGCCGTGCGCCTCGGCGATCTGGCGCGCCTCGGCGGCGGGCAGCTGGCCCGGATCTTCGCCGTCCGGGCGGTTGTTGACGATCGTGCGCACGCCAGCCTGGGCGAGCGCGTCGATATCGCTGCGGTCGAGCTTACCGGTGGCACTGAGCCCGGGAGCGAGCTCGGCGAGGGGCGGCGATTGAGACGTCATAAAGCGACTCCGGAAACGGCTGCAGGCTAAAGTCGCAGCCCGCCGCCATCCCGTCACCAGAAAAATTGCGCGCGACGAGGCCGGCTCGCCAAATCAGGCGGCGAATTGCCCGGGGTGCTGCACCAGATCACCGGCGCGGATCCAGAACCGCTCGAGCCGGCGCAACGTCGTGATGACGTGCTGCAGATCGCCGTCGGTGACTGCTGTCTGCGCCAGCATCTCGACATGGCGGCGATGCATGACGCTGAGCTGGTCGCGCAGCGCGCGCCCCTTGTCGGTCAGCTTGACATGCACCGAGCGCCGGTCGTGCACTGAGCGCTCCTGCATGAGGTAGTCGTTCTCGACCATCTTCTTGACGTTGTAGGAGACGTTGGAGCCGAGGTAGCAGCCGCGCAACGTCAGCTCGCCGACCGTCATCTCGGCGTCGCCGATGTTGAACAGCATCAGCCCCTGCACGTTGTTGATGTCGTGGATGCCCAGCCCGTCAAGTTCCAGCTTCACCACCTCAAGAAAGTGGCGGTGAAGCCGCTCGACCAGCGAAATTACCTCAAGATACCCGTTTGTCATATCTGCCTCGCGTGCAACCGGTACGACAAAGTTAACGCAGGTTTCGTTAAAATTTGGTTTCATTTCGCGGGGTCGGGACGCCGCAAGAACTGCATGATGCCGGAGAAATCGAAAGCGCCGCCGCCGCTGTCAACGTAGAGCTGATAAAGGTTGGCCGCTGCCGCGCCCAACGGCGTCGCCGCCGCGGTGGCGCCGGCCGCCTGTTGCGCCAGCCGCAGATCCTTCAGCATGTTGGCCGCGGTGAACCCGGCCGCGTAGCCCCGATTCGACGGCGCCGCCGGGACCGGCCCCGGCACCGGGCAATAGCCGGTCATCGCCCAGCACTGGCTGGTCGACTTGCTGCAGATGTCGAACAGCGTCTGGGCCGGCAGCCCGAGCTTTTCCGCGAGCGCAAAGCCCTCGCACACCGCGATCATCGAGGCGCCGAGGATCATGTTGTTGCAGATCTTGGCGGTCTGCCCGGCGCCGGCGGGGCCGGCATGAACGATCGTGCGCCCCATCGCCTGAAGGATCGGCTCGGCGCGGGCGAAGGCCGCCGCCTCGCCGCCCACCATGAAGGTCAGCGTCGCCGCTTCGGCGCCAATGACGCCGCCCGACACCGGCGCATCGAGCATCAATAGCCCGGCCGTGGCGGCCGCGGCCGCCACGGCGCGCGCGGTCTCGACATCGATCGTCGAGCAATCGATCAACAGGGCGCCCTTCTTGGCGCGGGCAATGATGCCGTCCGGGCCAAGGTAGACCGCGCGCACCTGCGGCCCCGCCGGCAGCATCGTCACTACGATGTCACCGGCAGCGGCGGCCTCGATCATGCTCGCCGCGGCATGCCCGCCGCGCTCCGCCAGGGCGGCGACGGGCGCCGCGACGACGTCGTAGCCGGTTACATGGTGCTGCGCCTTGACCAGATTGGCCGCCATCGGCGCGCCCATGTTGCCGAGCCCGATAAAGCCGATCGTTGCCATTGCGCTACCCTCCCTGATCGAATCGCAATTCGCCGTCGCCGAGCGGCGCAAAGTAGCCATCGACCATCGCCTCCGTCACCGCGGCGAGGCTGGCCGGCTGCCAGCGCGGCTGCTGGTCCTTGTCGACCAGCACGGCGCGCACGCCCTCGTAGAAATCGTGCCCGCGCGTGACATGCTGGGTCAGCCGGTATTCGAGGGCAAGCGCCGCCTCGATGTCATAGCCCCGCCCGACGACCAGCTGGCGCAACGTGATCTTAAGGCTGGTCGGCGATTTCGCCATCAGCCCCGCACGGGTCTCGGCCGCCCACGCGGCGTCGCCGCCATCCGCCGCGGCCTCGCGCGCCAGCGCGTCGAGAATGGCTTCGACCGTCTCGCCGGCAAACGAGCGGTCGATCGCGGCGCGGCGCGCGGCCAGCGGCGCCGCGCCTGGATCGGCGGCAACCCCGGCAAGCGTCGCCGCGACCTCGCCCCCCCGAGCCAGCGCCTCGATTAGCGCCGACACCCGCTCGCGCGGCACGAAATGCGTGGCAAAGCCGCAGTAGAGCGCATCGGCGGGGCCAAGCCGCGCGCCGGTCAGCCCGAGATAGCGCCCGATATGCCCGGGGCACAGATTGAGAAACCGGGTCGCGCCGACGTCCGGGAACAGGCCGATGCCGGTCTCGGGCATCGCCAGCATCGTGCGCTCGGTGGCAATGCGGTAGCGCCCGTTGACCGAGACCCCGGCACCGCCCCCCATCGTGATGCCGTCGATGATCGCGATGTACGGTTTGGCATAGCGGTGGATCCGCCGGATCAGCTCGTATTCTTCCCAGAAGAATCGCGAGGTCAGCGTCGGGTCGCCGGCAATGCCGCGCCCGGCGTCATAGATCGCGCGGATGTCGCCGCCGGCGCAGAAGGCCCGCCCCTCGGCACCGCGGATCACCACGGCATGAATGCCGGGATCGTCGGCCCAGCCGCGCAACACCGGATCAAACGCCCGGTACATGCCGAGCGTGAACGCATTCAGCGCCTGTGGCCGGTTGAGGGTGACCGTCGCCACCCCACCCTCCCGGCCAAACAGGATGTCACCAGTATCTTCTCTCACCCACCACCCTCAGGCGTGGCACCGAGCGGCCTGCACGGTATAACGATATAGCAGCGGCGGACGCTAGCGCGGAGGATGGGGTGGGCCGGCTTTTGGGCAAGGTGGCGCTGGTGGCGGGGGCGGGCGGCGGCATTGGCGGCGCCGGCGCCGAGGGGCTGGCGCGCGAGGGCGCGGCCGTGTTCTGCGCCGATCTTGACGCGGCGGCAGCGGAAGCCACCGCTGCGCGCATCCGCGCTGCCGGCGGGCGTGCCGCGGCGCAGGGGCTCGACCTGCGCGACCGTGCCGCGGTCGATGCCGCCGTCGCGGCGACAGTGCGCCAATTCGGCCGGCTCGACATCCTCCTGGAATGTGCCGGGATCAGCCATCGCGGCAATTTCCTCGATCTCGACGCCGCGACCTGGGACCGGATCGTCGCGGTCAACCTGACCGGCATGTTCCATCTCGGCCAGGCCGCGGCGCGCCAGATGGTGCGGCAAGCCAGTGGCGGGCAAGGCGGCGGGCAAGGTGGCGGCAGCATCATCAACGTCACCTCGCAGCTCGCCGAGGTGGCGCGACCCGAGCGCGCCGCCTATGTCGCCTCCAAGGGCGGCGGCCGCTCGCTGACGCATGCGATGGCAGTCGATCTGGCGGCGCACGGCATCCGGGTCAACGCAATCGCCCCCGGACCAACCCTGACCGGGCTGACCCGCGCCAGCTACACTGACCCCGCCGCACGAAACGCCACTGAGGCGCTGATCCCGCTGGGCCGCCTCGGCCAGCCGGACGACCTTGTCGGCGCGGTGCTGTATCTTGCCTCGGACGAGTCGCGCTGGGTTACCGGCAGCACCGTTACGGTTGACGGCGGCTATCTTGCGATCTGAAAGCAACGTTCCAGCGGGAGGAAGGAGACGCAGATGAAAAACGGCTTTCGCGTCTACGATGTCGACACCCACATCAACCCCGGCGCCGAGGTGCTCGACAAATATGTCGACCCGGGCTTCCGGCCGCGTCTGCCGGAACTGGCGCCCTACCGGGTCACGATCCAGTCGCGCGAAGTTGGGGGCGGCCAGCGCTCGCTTTACCGCTTCGACGAGAAGGCCTATGAGCGCACCCTCGGCGAAGCGGAGCCGAGGCCGGGCTCGCGCGACGGGCGGGTGTGGCGCGGCCGGCTGCGCCCGAGCCCCGGCGTGCAGGACGACAACGCCGCCGCCCGCGTGCACGACATGGACATCGAGGGCGCCGACAAGCATTTCCTGGTGCCCTCGGCCTGGACCGCCTGCGTCGGCCATCCCGACACCTCGATCGAGGTCGCGCTGATCCGCGCTTACCACCGCCACATGCAGGATTTCTGCGGCGTCGCGCCGGGCCGGCTGACGGGTCCGATCGTCGCCTCGACCCGCGAGGTCAGCGAGGCGGTGCGCGAGATCCGCGAGTGGGGCAAGTCTCGCTGGGCGGTCGCGGTGCAGCCGTTGCTCGACAACGAGCGGCCGGTCGACCACCCCGACCTCGAGCCGATCTGGCAAGCCGCCGAGGAGCACGATCTGGCGATCGTGCATCACAGCTTCGCGTGGAACCCGCCCTATTTCCCCGGCTACAAGGACATGTGGGACAACGTCTACATCGCGCGGCTGTGCTCGCACCCGTGGGGCGCTATGCGCTTCATGGCCGGGTTTCTGGCTGGCGGCGTGCTCGACCGCCATCCCGGCCTGCGCCTGGCGGTGCTCGAATGCGGCTTCGGCTGGCTGCCGTTCTGGGTGCGCCGGATGGACGAGCAGGTCAGCTATGTCGGCCGCACCGCGCCCCTCAAAATGCTGCCGAGCGAACAGTTCCAGGCCGGCCGCGTCTTCTGCAACATCGAGGCGCACGAGCAGGAGCCGATGTTCGAGATGGTGACGAAGGCATTGGGCGACGGCGTCCTGATGTACGCATCCGACTACCCGCATTACGAAAGCTGGTTCCCCAACTCGGTCGACAAGATCATGGCGTGGTCGACCCTGACCCCGGAAATCCGCCAGAAATTGTTCTGGGACAACGCCAACCGCTGCTTCAAGCAGACTTGACGCAGCGTGAGCGCGTCCCCGGACGCACGGGGACAAGTCTTTACTGAGGACATGAGCATGGGGAAAAAACTCTCCGACGCGGAGGTGGCGCGCTACGAGCGCGATGGGTTCCTGTTTCCGGTCGGGGCGTTCAGCCTGGACGAGGCGCGGCATTATTTCGACCGGCTCGAAGCGTTTGAGCGTGGCCAGGGCCAGGAATTCGGCAAGGGCCACAATTTCAAGCCGCATCTGCTGTTTCGCTGGGTCGACGAAATCGTCCACCACCCGGCGGTGCTCGACGCGGTCGAGGATCTGATCGGCCCAGACATCCGCCTCTTTCACCTGTCGGTGTGGCCCAAGCACGCGCACGACCCGGCCTTTGTCAGCTGGCACCAGGACGCGACCTATTTCGGCCTCGAGCCGGCGGTTCAGGTGACTGCCTGGGTCGCGTTGACCGACGCGCCGGTCGAGGCGGGCTGCATGGAGGTCGTCCCGGGCAGCCACCGTCAGGGGCAGCTGCACCATGGCCAGTCCGATTCGCCATACAATCTGTTGTCGCGCGGCCAGACCGTGAGCGGGGAGTTCAACCGGGGCGGCACAGTTTTTATGCCGGTACGGGCCGGTCAGATGTCGCTGCACGACACCCATCTGATCCACCGCTCCGGGCCAAACAATTCCGACCACCGCCGGGTCGGGCTCGGCATCAGCTATATCCCGGCGTCGGTGCGCTGCCGCTGCGCGACACGGCTCTCGGCGATGCTGGTGCGCGGGGTCGACCGATACGGGCATTTCGACGACGAGCCGCGACCGCACGAGGATTGCGGTGCAGCCGAGTGCGCCGTCCATGCCGACGCGGTGGCCCGCTTTCGCGAGGCCAACCGCGAGGAGACGCTGCGCTACGAGCGGGCGGCGTCGTGAGGCTCGCAGTTTGCCTCCTCGTCTGCCTGATCCTCGCCGGCTGCGCGCAAAGCGCCAGCAACCCCGATGACAATCGGCAGGGCGGGTTCTACGGCGGCGTCGAAGGCGGCCTGAACCATCCGTAACCCGATGCGCGCGACGGTCACCAGCTGCGGCGTCATCGTCACCGACGGGCACCGGATGCTGCTCGGCCATGCGACGCGCTCGCCGCGCTGGGACATTCCGAAGGGCGTCGCCGAGCCGGGCGAGGATCTTGCCGCGGCGGCTTGTCGCGAGCTGCACGAGGAGACCGGGCTCGATGCGTCCGTGGCCGAACTCCGGCCGCTCGGGGTGTTTGCCTACCGCTCGGGCAAGGACCTCGCATTGTTCGCCTGGACGATGTCGCGCCTGCCCGAACCGGCGGCGCTTGCCTGCACGTCGCATTTTGCGCGGAACGGCCAGATGTTGCCGGAATTCGACCGGTTCGGCCTGTTTACCCATGACGAGGCGCTGAATCGGGTCGGCAAGAGCCTGGCGCGGCTCCTCGCGGAGATTTCGCTCGGCGCCCTATGCGACGCTTCGAGATGAACCGCCGGTCGTGCTAACGTCCGCTATCTCTAACGGGAGGAGGCCCTGATGCCCAAGCTCCGCCATATCGCGATCGCTGCCGAGGATCCGGAGGCGATGGCCGAGTTCTACAAAAAGGCGTTCGATTTCGTCGAGGTCGGCCGGCCCAACGGCGTGCTCGCCGATGGCGTGTTCCTGTCGGACGGCACGCTCAACATGGCGATCCTCAAATTCAAGTCCGACCAGCTCGGCAAGGGCATGGAGTTCCGCGGCATCCATCATTTCGGCGTGCTCGTCGAGGATGTCGACGAGTTCTCCAAGAAGCTGGAGAGCCTCGGCGCCACCCATTACATCGACCAGGGGCAGCAGGGCCATCAGGCCGGCTATTTCGAGAAGAAGTTCTACGGCCCCGAGCACATCCTGTTCGACATCGCCGAGCATGGCTGGGCCGGCGCCGAGCCTTTGCCCGAGCCCGTCAAACAAGCCGCCGAATAGGGAGATCGCGTCCATGGCAAAACTGCGCCACCTCGCCATCGCCTGCAAAGACCCCGACGCGATGGCCGATTTCTACGTCAAGGCGTTCGATTTCGCGATCGTGCGCAGCAATGACGGTCCGCTCGCCTACGGCCATCATCTCAGCGACGGCACGATCGACCTCGCGATCCTGCGCTTCAAGACCGACCAGATCGGCAAGGGCATGGACTACACCGGGCTACATCATTTCGGCATCCTCGTCGAGGATATCGCAGAGGCGGCCAAGGTGGTCGAGGCAGCCGGCGGCAAACACTATATGGACCAGAGCGATCCGGCGCGCACCGGCGGCTTCGAAGTCAAGATGTACGGCCCCGAGGGCGTGCTGTTCGACGTCGCCGAGCACCCGTGGACCGGCACCGAGCCGCTCCCGGTCGCCGCCAAGGAAGCGGCGGAGTAGCCCCCGCAGCCGTCGTCTGTCGCGGCCGCTACCAAACCCCGGTCTACCAAGCCACTTCGCGGCCGCGGTAGTCGACAAAGCCGTGCTGGAGGGTGCCGGAGCGCGCCTCCAGCACGTCGGCGATGCCACGCACGCTTTCTGCGACGCCGAGCGGCGCGCCGGGGCCGCCCATGTCGGTGCGCACCCAACCCGGCGCCACCGCCAGCACCGTGATCCGGCGCCGCCCGAGCGAGGCGGCGAGGCTGCGCGACAGCGAATTGAGCGCCGCCTTGCTGGCGCTGTAGAGTTCGCTGTAGCTGTCGGTCTTATCGGCGACGCTGCCGAGCCCCGAGCTCATGAACGCGACGATGCCCGGGCCGTCATGCACAAGGTCGAGAAACGCCCGCGCGAACCGCACCGGCGCGACCGCGTTGGTCATGAACACCGCCGCCGCCTCGTCGCGGCTGGCGTGCGCCGTGTCGGCCCGCTCGCGCGGCGCGATTCCCGGCATTGACGAACACAACACCGAACAGCAGTCCGTCGAGCCGCCGCCGCAGCGCCGCGACAGCGGTATCGTCGTTGATGTCGACCTGCTCGACCCGCAATACGCCCCCGGGCTGCGCCATCAATTCCCGCAACCGGCGCTCGCCGGCGGCGTCGCGCGCGGTCGCGACGACATTCCAGCCGCGCCGCTTCAATTCCGCCGCGAGCCCCAGCCCCAACCCGCGCGACGCCCCAACGACGAGAGCCCATGGCGTATCTGCCATCCTTTGGAGACCTCCGACGGGGCTCACGCTTCTCAGGCGCCGAGCCGAGGCGCCTCTATCGGAACCTCGCCTCCCAGTAGCACGCGATAGAGGTAGCGGTATTCCTCCATGTCGTAGTCGGTCGTCGCCTGATGCAGCACGGCGCGATCATCCCACAGCACCATGTCGCCCTTCCGCCACTTGTGGCGATAGAGATATTTCGGCTGCGTTGCGTGCTCGAACAGCTGTTCGAGCAGCTGAAAGGCTTCCGTGTCCGCCATGCCTTCGATACCGGTTACCCGGTTCGGGCTGAGAAAGAGGCCGATCCTGCCATTGTCCGGGTTCTGCCGAGCGATCGGATGGGCTGCGCTCGGCGTTCGGGCCAGTTCCTCGGCAGACAGGACGGTCGCCTTGTGGTCGTCCTGGGTCCCGCGATAGGCATGGATTGCCCTTAGCCCGGAAATGCGGCGCTTGGCCGTATCGGAGAGATCGTCATAGGCCGCTTGCGCCGACACGAATTCGGTGTCGCCGCCGCTCTGCGGAATGACGATGCCATAGAGGATCGTCGCCTTGGGCGGCGCCGCATAGTTGGAGTGGTCGGTGTGGAATCCTTCACCGCGTACCGCCCGCTGCTTGCCCGCCTGCTCCAGGTCGCGGTTGGACAGGAAACTGACCTTCGGGTATTCGGGAAGCCGATAATTGGGAAACTGCTCGGGAATGATCTCGCCAAACAGCTCTGCTGCCGCGGCGAATTGCGGCGGATCGAAGCTCTGGTCGCGGAACACCAGGACCGAGTTCTGAACAAACAGTTGATACAACTGGCGCTTGGTCGCCGCGTCCAGCGGAAGAGTGAGGTCGATGCCGGTGACCTCGGCTCCGAGAAAATCGGTCAGCGGTCGAACCTGCATTGTCATCGCGATAGCTCCTCGGTTGAATCTCTTGTCGACCGGCACGGCCAGGGCCGAACACGATGACTACGCGCTCCGGCATTCGCAACGGGCTGCGCAAGTAGCCAGCCATGCCGGCGGCGATGCCGATGACGCTCACGGTGGCCAGCGCGGCCGACAGCGGAAAATAGCGTGCATTGCCTTGGAACGTCAGCAACGGGTGGAACGCGAAGGCGAACGGAATGACAAAGCCGAGCGCGGCGATCTTGATCGCCTGCAGCCCGGTATGCATCGGCGGCGCCATGACCGACCCACAGGTCGTCGCCTCGTACAAGAGCACCCCGAGGTCCAGCCGGCCGTCGAGCAGGCCCTCGTGAATCTGCGCGGTGAAGCACGGGCGGACCTCCTTGCGTCGCCGACCCAAACGCGGGACGATGGTGCGGTCAATGCCGGCATCGGGGAATGTCGGGAAAAGGGCTTGGGAGGAAACAGATGCGCTTTCGCCATTCTCTGGCGCTCCTTTGGGCGGCCGTCGTGCTGTGGCCGCTGGCCGCCAGCGCGGCGGATACGATCAAGATCGGTTTTCCGATACCGCTGTCTGGCCCGGCCTCGGTCTATGGCGTGCCGGTGCTGAAGGGCGCCGAAATCGCAGTCGCCGACATCAACGCCAAGGGCGGCGTGCTCGGCCGCAAGCTCGAGCTGCTGCCGCGCGACAGCAAGGCGAGCCCGGACGAGGCGGTGCGCCTGGCGCGCGAGCTGATCATCAAGAATGGCGTCGATTTCCTCTCCGGCACCCTGACCTCGGCCGAGGCGCCGGCGGTGTCGACGATCGCCAAGGAGAACAAGATCGTCTTCGTCGCGCCGGTGGCGAAGACGGTAAAGCTGACCGCGCCGGAATACCTGCACCCCTATATCGTGCGCATCGCCTCCAATACCGAGATCGAGGGCCACTCCGGGGCGCTGATCATGGCCAAATGGAAGAACGTCAAGCGCGTCGCGACGATTGCTCCTGACTACGCCTATGGCCGCGACGCGGTAGCGGCGTTTATCGCGCACATCAAGAAGTTGCGCCCCGACATCGAGATCGTCGATCAGCAATGGCCGAAGCTGGGCCAGTCGGACTTTACCGCGTTCATCACCGCGCAGCTGAGCAAAAAGCCCGACGCCGTCTATTGCGACGTGTTCGGCGGCGACTTTGTCACCTTCGCGAAAGAGGCGGCGCCGCTCGGCTATTTCAAGGCGATCGACAACCGGCTTGTCGATGGCGGCGAGGTCGGCACGGTTGACGAGGCGCAGGCATTGGGGCCCGATTACCCGCTCGGCATCTGGTCCGCCACCTATGACCCCGTGCTGCCATATCCGGGCGAGCCGGCGGCGCACAAGGTTTTCATCAAGCACCTCGAAGAAGCGATGAAGGCAAAATACGGATCGGGCTGGGCGATCCAGGGCTACAGTGCGATCGTCGCCCTTTCCGATGCGATCAAGAAGGCCGGCAGCACCAACTCGGACAAGGTGTCCAAGGCCCTGCTCGGGTTGACGTTCGAGACGCCGGTCGGCCCGCGCACGATCCACGCCAAGACGCATGAGACCGAGATGGGCGAGTTCTGGGGCGAGATGGTCAAGGACACTTCCTACCCGTTCGCGGTGATGAAGGACGCGACCTTCATCAACCCGGGGATGCCGACCAACTGATGCCCGCTTTCCCGTCTCGGGCGTGACGATGCCGCACCCGGCGCGTTGCCGCCGCGCGTTGCTTGCACCAGTAAATCATCCCGGCCTTGGCCGGGATGATTTATCAGAGGCTTGAGCCCGTCCGATGGCCCCCACTTTTCTGTTCAGCCAGTTCATGGCCGGGTTGACCACGGCGATGTTTCTGTTCCTGATCGCCTCAGGGCTGTCGCTGATCTTCGGCGTCTTGCGGGTTTTGAACTTCGCGCATGGCTCCTTTTACATGCTCGGTGCTTATTTCGCCTGGCAGATGGTGCAATGGCTGCACCCGTCTTTGCCCGGGGTGTTCTGGCCGGCCGTGCTGGCGGCCGCTTGCGTGATGGCGCTGCTCGGCGCGATCGTCGAGCGGCTGCTGCTGCGACATCTTTACGGCCGCGAAGAGCTCTACCAGCTGCTTTTTACCTATGGTCTCGTGTTGATCCTGGGCGATGCCGCCAAATACATCTGGGGCACCCAGCAGCTGTCGGTGTCGGGGCCGCCGGTGCTTGCCGGCGCGATCCAACTGTTCGGCACGACCGTGCCGCTCTACAGCCTGTTCATCATGGGTATCGGCCCGCTGATCGCCGTTTCGGTGTGGCTGATGCTGAGCCGCACGCCGATGGGCCGGATGGTGCGCGCCGCGGCGCTCGATCGCGAGATGCTCGACGCGCTCGGCGCCAATGTCGGATGGCTCTATACCGGCATGTTCGCACTCAGCACATTTCTCGCCGGATTGTCGGGCGCCCTCGTCACCCCGATTCAGGGCATCGTGCCGGGCATGGATGTCGAGATCATCGTGCAGGCATTCATCGTCGTGGTGATCGGCGGGCTCGGCTCGTTCTGGGGCACATTCTGGGGCTCGGTGATCTACGGCCAGGTGCTTGCGTTCGGCATTCTGATCTTCCCCGGATTTTCGCTGTTCTCGGTCTTCGCGCTGATGGCGGTGATCCTGATCGTGCGGCCCTGGGGCCTGTTTGGCCGGCCACTGCGATGAGGCGGCCATGAGCGAGCGGGTGGACCGGATCGTCGGGGTCGGCGCGCGCGCCGCGCGCCGGCAGATCCCGTGGGCGCTGATCGTGTTTCTGATCGCGGCGTCGGTGCCGTGGCTCGGCTCGCGTTACGAGACGTTTCTGGCGAACCAGATCGCGATCTACGCGCTGTTTGCGCTGAGCCTCAACCTGTTACTTGGCACCACCGGGCTCGTCTCGTTCGGCCACGTCGCCTATTTCGGCATCGGCGCCTATGTCTGCGGCATCCTGATGAAGACCTACGGCGTGTCGTTCCTGATCGCCTTTCCGGCCGCCGGGCTCGGAGCCGCTGGGTTTGCCCTGGTGTTCGGCTATTTCTGCGTCAAGCTGAGCCAGATCTATTTCGCGATGTTGACCCTGGCGTTCTCGCAGATCGTCTGGGCGGTGTGCTTCAAGTGGAACGCGGTAACCGGCGGCGACACCGGATTGCCTGACGTGCCGTTCCCCGATCTCGGGTGGATGTCGGCGATCCCTTTCGTCCAGGATCTGCGCATCGGCGGACAGTTCTATCTGGTGACGCTGGCGCTGGTGATGCTGTGTATCGCGGCATTGCGACGGCTGACCGGCTCGCCGTTCGGTCGGGTATTGACGACGATCCGCGAGAACCCGGAGCGCGCCGCCTTTGTCGGCGTCAACGTCCGCGCCTACGAACTCGCCGCCTTCACGATCGCCGGCGCCTTTGCCGGGTTCGCGGGCGCCCTGTTCGGCATCTTCAACCGCGGCGTCTTTGCCGATTACGTGTTCTGGTCGAAATCGGCCGACGTGATGATCATGACCATCCTCGGCGGCATGAACCATTTCTGGGGCCCGGCGGTCGGCGCGCTGGTGCTGACCCTGCTCAACCAGCAGATCACCGACTACACCCAGTATTGGCCGGTGGTGCTGGGCACGATCCTGATCGTGCTGCTGTTCGCCTTTCCCGGCGGCATTATGGGCGCGCTCGATGCGCTGCTGACGCGCGTCAAGAAGCTGCGCAATGCTTGAGGTCTTCAGCCTGTCCAAGTCGTTTGCCGGCTTCCGCGCCGTCGGCGAGGTCAGCCTGCGGGTCGAGACCCGCCAGATCGCCGCCGTAATCGGCCCGAACGGCGCCGGCAAGTCGACTCTGTTCAATCTCATCACCGGCCATTTGCGGCCCGACAGCGGCCGGGTGTTGCTCGACGGACGCGACATCACCGGCATCCCACCGCATGCGATCTGCCGCATGGGACTCGGGCGCTCATTCCAGCGCACCAACATCTTCCCGAAGCTCTCTGTGTTCGAAAACCTGCAAGCGGCGTTTCTGGTGCACCGCGGCCGCGGTGGCAATTTCTGGTCGCGCTCGGAGTTGTTCTACCGCGATGAGGTCGAGGCGCTGCTCGTCTCGATCGGGCTGCGCGACCAGGGCCAGGTGCTCGGCGGCACGCTCAGCTACGGCAACCAGAAACAGCTCGAGCTCGGCCTCGCGCTGGCCAGCGATCCGCAGGTGCTGTTGCTCGACGAGCCGACTGCCGGCATGTCGGCAAGCGAGACGCATGAGACGATCCGCCTGCTGGAGCGCATCGCGGGCGAGCGCGCGCTGACCCTGCTGTTTACCGAGCACGACATGGAGGTCGTGTTCGGGATCGCCCAGAAGATCGCGGTGTTGCACCAGGGCCACCTGATCGCCGACGGCACGCCCGAGGAGGTGCGCAACGACCCCGAGGTGCGCCGGGTTTATCTCGGCCACGGCGCCGGCCACGCCTGATGGCCGCGTTGCTTGAGATCAACGACCTGCACGCCGCTTACGGGCTGAGCCGGGTGCTGTTCGGCATCTCGCTCGAGGTTGCCGCCGGCGAGTGTGTCTGCCTGTTGGGCCGCAACGGCGTGGGCAAGACGACGACGATCCGCTCGGTGATGGGCCTGTTGCGGCCCACCAGCGGGCGCGTCGTGTGGAAGGGCACCGATATCGCCGGCTGGTCGCCGCACCTTGTGGCGCGCGCCGGCATCGGCTTCGTGCCCGAGGACCGCCGCGTCTTCGCCGAGCTGACGGTATGGGAAAACCTCGATGTCGCGGCGCGCGCGGCGCACCGGCGCGGGAAATGGGGTCTCGATGCGGTCTATGAGCTGTTTCCCAAATTGCGCGAGCTGCGCAATCGGCCGGGCGGCTTTCTGTCGGGCGGCGAGCAGCAGATGCTGACGATCGCGCGCACCCTGATGGGCAACCCCGAGCTGCTGCTGCTCGACGAGCCGTCGGAGGGTCTGGCGCCGCTCGTCGTCGAGGCATTGCTCGCCAACATCCGCGCCTTGAAAGAACAGGGGTTGACGATCCTGCTGGCCGAGCAGGGCGTCGATTTCTCGCTGGCGCTCGCCGACCGCGTTTATGTCCTCGAAAAGGGCAGCATCCGCCATACCGGCCCGGCCGCCGAGTTGCGCGACGACGTGGCGCTGCGCGATCGCCTCATGGCTCTCTAGCCACTGTTCTCGACCGCAGAAGTGGCCGAATGACGGCCTTGCACCAATCGCGCGGCACCGGCCCGGGGAAGCATGTTACTCGTTGCCGGCCGGCGACAGGTAATTGACCGGCATCGGGCCGAGCCGCGAGGGCGGAGCCGAAGCGGCCTCAACTGCGTGCCGCGACGGGCCCCGGGTCCCTTTGGGAGATCGACGTTGAGAATCACATCACGCATGCGTTGGTGGGTCGCCCCCGCCGCTGTCGCGGCGGTGGCGCTGGTCGCCGCGACGATGCCCGCCGCCGCCGCCGACGCCCCCAAACGCGGCGGCACGCTGACCTACATGATCCCGGCCGATGCGCCGCCGAGTTTTGACGGTCACCGCGAGAGCACCTATGCCACGATCCACGCGGTGGCGCCGTTCTACAGCACGCTGATCCGGGTCAACCCGGAAGACCCGTCATCCGGCATTTTCGTGTGCGATCTGTGTGTGGCGATGCCGCAACCGACCGATGGGGGCAAGACCTACACCTTCAAGATCCGTCCGGACGTCAAATTTGACGACGGCTCAGCGCTGACCGCCGCCGACGTGGCCGCCAGCTGGAACGAGATCATCTTCCCCCCGAAAGGCGTCATCAGCCCGCGCCAGGGCTATTTCCTGATGGTCGACAAGGTGGAGGCGGCCGATCCGTCGAGTGTGGTGTTTCACCTCAAGTTCGCGACGACGGCCTTCTTGCCGGCGCTTGCCGACCCCTTCGCCTTTATCTACGAGAAGAAGATCATCGATAAGGATCCCCACTGGTACGAAAAGAACATCATGGGGTCCGGGCCGTTCAAGTTTGCCGGCTACGAGACCGGCCAGTCGATCAAGGGGGTGCGCAATCCCGATTACTACATCAAGGGTCTGCCCTATCTCGACGGGTTCGTCGGCATTTTTGCGCCCAAGCAGGCGACCCGGGTCGACGCGATCCGCAGCGACCGGGCTGCGATGGAATTTCGCGGCATGCCGCCCTCAGCGGTCGAGGAAATCAAGAAGGCGCTCGGCGACAAGGTCACGATCGCCACCAGCGATTGGAATGTCGGCTCGTCGTTCACGCCCAATCACAGGCGGAAACCCTTCGACGATGCACGGGTACGTCGCGCCCTCACCCTGGCGATCGACCGCTGGCACGGCGCCGAAGCGTTGTCCAAGATCGCGATCGTCAAAACGGTCGGCACCTTTGTCTTCCCGGAATCGCCGCTGGCGCCGACCAAGGAGGAGCTGCAAAAAATCGCCGGGTACTGGCCCGACATCGAGAAATCGCGCGCCGAGGCGCGGCGGCTGCTGAAGGAGGCCGGGGCCGAAGGCATCAGCTTCGAATTGCTGAACCGCAACGTCGACCAGCCCTACAAATATATCGGTGCCTGGCTGATCGATCAGTGGAGCAAGATCGGGCTGCACGTCACCCAGCGCGTCGTGCCGAGCGGCCCGTGGTACGAGGCCCTGCGCACTGGCAATTTCGACGTCTCGGTCGAGGCGCCGGGGCACGGCATCGTCAACCCGCCGCTCGACGTGCAAAAGGAATTGCCCGGATCGGCCTCGGCCGAAAGCTACGGCGGGTTTGAGGATCCGCAGGCGGTCGCGATCTACAACAAGATGCTGCACGAGACCGACCCGCAGAAGCAGCACGCCCTGATGTACGAATTTGAAAAGCACAATCTCGACACCGAGGCCCATGAGGGGTTTCTTGTCTGGTGGTATCGGATCGTGCCCTACCACTCCTACGTCAAGGGCTGGAAGATCGGGCCGAGCCACCTCGCCAACCAGGATTTGGCAACGGTTTGGCTGGACAAGTAGCGGCGGCGGGTGGCGCGCGGGTCGCGCAATGTGCGCGGGCCGCCGGCCGGCAGGTCATTGACCCGGCGCGGCGCCGAGATGCCGACAGTGGCGGGATCGAACAATCACAGGTCGGCACCGGCGCCGACCGCGATATGGTCGCGGTCGGGGATGCCGTAGAGCCCGGCCTGGTGGCTGGTCAGCCGGCGCACGTCCTCGTCGAGGCCGAGACCGAAGAAGAAATCGAGCGGGTGGCGACCGTTAAGCACGCCGTACGTGCGGCCGAACGGCATCGATCAGCGCGTCAGTCGAGGCCAGGCGGGGTCCCTCACCTGCATCCACGGGCGGCACGATCGTAACGCCCCAGCCGGGCAGCCTCGCGAGCGAGGCGCGCGCAACGGGGTGGTTGAGGAGTGGCGCGTTCAGCGATGGGCCGACGATCACCGGCGTACCCCGCCCGATCGCCTCGGCAACCACCGACAGGGCAAGGTTGTCGGCGATGCCCTGCGCCAGCTTGTTGAGCGAGTTGAAGCTGCAGGGCGCGAACAGCACCACCCCCCGCGGCGGCCGCGGGCGGATCGCCACATCGAAGTACAATTCGACAACCTGCGCGCCCGGCACTTCCGCAAGGTCGCGCGGCGCGATCACCCGCGAAGCGTTGGGCGTCGGAAGCGCGATGACGCGCGACAAGCCGAGCCCGACCAGTTCGCGCAGCAGTTCGGGACAGCGTGCCGCCGTCGACGTGCCACTGAGTACCAGGTAGCCGATATCAAAAATTTCGCGATCGGCCAGAGTACTTGCGCTCATCGCGTATTCCTGCCGCTAGGCGCGGCCGAGGATGCCGTCGAGCACCTGTTGCAGGACACGCTGCGGCGCGTCGGCCTGCGTCCGGGCTCGCCAGCCGACATAGCCGTCGGGACGGACGAGCACCGCGCCGTCGGCCTCGACACCGTAAGCCGTCAACCACGCGTCCTCCGGATCGGCCAGCGCGCCGCTGCCGCCGATCGTATGCGCGACAAGCTCGGGGCGCGCCGGCGATGCGAGGCGGCTCGCCGCGTCAAGCCAGGCAGCGCCGTTCGCCCCGGCCAGCAGCACAAAGCACGTCCCGAACAGATCGATCGTCGAGATGCGCTCGCCATTGCGTTCGAGCCAGACATGCGGTGCCCGACTGCCCGGCCGCGCCGAGGGCACGTATTGGGTGACCGGATCGGCGATCGCCGGCGGCGCCGTCCCGTCCGGGATCACCGCGGCCGAGTCGTACGAGGCACCGAAAATCAGCCCCTGCTCGTTAAGAAACTCGCTCCGCGGCAGCTTGGCGCTGTCCTGCCGCGCGGTGCGGCCCATCGACAGGGAGTTTTCCAGGCTGGCCTCGGTGATCCGCAACCCGAGCGGCTGGCGCTCGGGGTGGTAGGTGTCGAGCAGCGTGGCGCCGGCCTGGCCTTTCAGCACGGCGGCCAGCTTCCACACCAGGTTTTGCACGTCCTGCACGCCGGTATTGAGGCCGAAGCCGCCGGTCGGCGGCATCTCGTGCGCCGCGTCGCCGGCGAGAAACAGTCGCCCGTCGCGGTAGCGGTCCGCGACGATCGCCGAGGCTTCCCAGGCGCTAACGCCGAGGATCGTGACCGGCAGATCGGGCTTGCCGACCCCCTGACGGATCAGCGCGGCGCAGCGCTCGGCGGTGAAATCCTCGGGAACATAGCCGTATTGCTTGAGGCTGTGGATCAGGAAACTCCAGCGGTCATGGGCGTTGATCGTCAGGAAGGTCGCGCGCAGATCAGGCTGCTCGACGAAATAGAGCGCCGCCGGGCGGTCCTGCACCCACTGGTGCAGATCGGCGTTGAACAGAATGTTGACGCTGTCATAGACGCCTTCCCGGCCGATCATTTCTGTCGCGACAACGCGGCGGACCCGGCTCTGGGCGCCGTCGGCGGCGATCAGGTATTGCGCACGCACCTCCGTCTTCGCGCCGGCGACCCGGTCGGTCAGCGTGGCGGTGACGCCGTCCGCGTCCTGGCGAAATTCCGTCATCTCGGTGTTGAAGCGCAATTCGGCCGGCGCCTGAGCCTCGGCGAAACGGCGCAGCACCGGCTCCAGATCGTCCTGCGCGCAGAGGCAGTTCAGCATCGGCGACACGTTGCGGTTGGCCGGCGCCATGCGTCCGGGCACGCGGCGCTCGATCTCGCGGCCGGCGAGGCTCTCGGTCCACACGATAAAGCCGGTGCGCTCGGTCGGTAGGCCGGCGTCGCGGATCACCTGCTCGATGCCGGTCTGGCGGTACATCTCCATCGTTCGCGCGTTGATGCCGCGGGCTTTCGGCAGGATCGCCGTGCCCGGATGGCGCTCGACGAGCAAGGAGCGCACGCCCTGTTGCGACAACAGGATCGAGGCGGTGAGACCAACCGGCCCGCCGCCGACAATCAGAACAGGCACATCGAGCATCGGGGTTCCGCTCTGCTGGCTTCGGCGCGGTGAGGCGGGCCAAGCGCACCCGCAGCGCCGGGACTAATGACTGCCGCGTGATCGGCAGCTCCGTCCCGTCGCGAGCATCGCGACGGGACGGAGCGTCTGTAACTTACCGGGTTGTTGCCTCAGTAGCTTGGCTTGGTTGCAAAGGGCGTGAGCTGCAGCTCATGCGTCCAGCACGAGCGGTCCTGGGTGTGCAGGTAGTAGTAAGCCTCGGCGATCTTGACCGGATTGATCTGCAGGTCGGGGCGGTTCTGGTTCCGCGGCAAGGCGCGGCTGCCGGGCGAGTCGATTGAGCCGTCGATCACGATGTTGGCCACATGCACGCCATGCTCGGAGTATTCCTCAGTCAGCACCTGCGCCAAGGTGCGCATCATGACCCGCGGGTAGTACAGCGATTGGCCGGTCATGCGCTTCTTGCCGCGCAGCGAGCTGGAATTGTTGGAGAAGAAAAACGAGCCGGCGCCCTTCTTGCGCATCGCCGGCAACACCTCCTTGGCGACGAGAAACGGGCCGCGGCAGGCGATGTGCTGCGTCGTGTCGAACATCTCCACCGGGATGTGTTCGAGCAACTCCTTCTCCGGCGGCAGGTCGCGGCCTTCCAGATAGCCGGCGTTGTAGACCAGCACATCAGGGTCGCCGGCCTCCTGGCGGATCGTGGCGAACGCGTTCGCGATCGAGTCCTGCGAGGTGAGGTCGAGTTCGACGATCATGCACTCGCCGCCCTGCTCCCGGATCGCCGCCGCCAGCGGCGCGGCATTCTTCTCGGTGCGGGTCGTCACGACGGTGAAGAAGCCCTCCTGCGCGAATTTCTGCGCGACGGCGCCGCCGACGCCCCAGCGCACCCCCACCGGCAATTCGCTGTCGTCGACCGGATGGCCGTGCGCCAGCAACGTATTGCGGCCATCCGACTGCCACTTCGAGGTGGCGCCGATCACGACGCAGACCTGCTTGCCCTTCGCGTTCGTTTTCATTTGGAACGTTTCCTTCCTTGCTTGTCAGACTGCCCGGTTCCAGCCCCACCAGGCGCACAGCGCCTCTCCCATGATCAGTTCCAGGTCGCGGCCCCTGAGCCACGGCAGTTCCTCGGTGAACATCGTCACGCATTGATGCCAGGAGCACGGCATCTTGGTGATGTCGGTGCCCCAGAACATGCGGTGCGGGCCGAAGGCGTCGTAGGTCTGCCGCAGATAGGTGTGCAGCGCCGGAAACGGATAGGCCTCGCTCGAATAGTGCGGCACACCGGTGGCCTTGACCGCCACGTTCGGGAATTTCGCCAAGGCCAGAAGCTGCGGCATGTGGGTCATCGCCGCAGCGTCTTTCAGCGTCGAGGTGCCGCCTCGGCCGCCCAAATGGTCGATCGTCAGCCGCAATCCGGGGTGGCGCTCGGCGATACGGCCGATTTCGGTCAGCGAGTCGGTCGCCAGCATGGCGATGGGCACGCCAGCCTTCTCGGCCTCGATCCACAGCCATTCGAGCGTGCCATCGTGCAGCCAGCGCCGCGCCGGATCGCCGAGGAAGCCATAGCGCAGGCCGAGCATCCCCGGCTGGTTTCGCCATGTGGCGATGCGGGCGCGCAATTCCGGCCGGTCAAGCGGCAATGCGCCCATGATCGCAAACCTGCCGGGGTAGTCGTGCACCGCCTGCAACGCCATGTCGGTCGAATTCGGGTCCCAGCCCGGCGGGTGAATGACGGCGGCATCGACGCTGCCTTCGTCCATCAGGGCGATGGCCTCCGCCGGTGTGAAGTGCGTCATCTGGCGATGCGACAGGTTGCTCGGCAGGCCGGTTCCCCAGGTGTGGATCTGGGCGTCGACGATCTGCATGGCTCGCTCCCCTCGTTTCTACTCGGCTCCCGCCGCTTCTTTGCCGGCGATGTAGCCCTGACAGGCGGCCCGGGCAAGACCATGCTGGCTGAAGCCGCCCGCCAACTCGCCGCCGCAATAGAGGCCCGGGATGACCTCGCCGTTCATGTCGATCACCTGGCACTTGCCGTTGATGCGCAGCCCGGCGCGGGTATCGTGCACGACCGGGGTCGCCCAGGCGGCGTAGAACGGCGGCTTGGCGATCTTGTACATCGGCTTGGGCTTGCCGAAATCCGCGTCGACGCCAGTATCGACGAAGGCATTATAGCGCGCCACGGTTTCTTCCAGGTTGGCCGGCGGCATCCTCACGCGCTGGTACTTCATCACGATCGTCTCGGCGAGATCGGCCAGTCTGTTGGCGCTGAAGAAAAACCCGGCGGCGATGTCGACATTGGGCGGCGCCGGTGTCCATTCCTCGCGCACGACCGCCTCGCTGTCGAAAATGGCCCAGATCGGGCCGCCGCCATTGTGGCCGTCGTCGATCCCCGCCAGCGCCGCATTCAAGAAATTGTTGGGATTGTATTTGAAGTTTTTCGCGTTGAGATAGCTGCCCTGTACGTAGGGATCGATCGAGTTGTAATTGTTGGCGATGTATTGCCCCCCGGTCTCGTCATAGAAGCGCTTGCCCAGCATGTTGACCAGGATCAGGTTCTGCCAATTCGCTACCTTCAGGCCACTGGCGCGAGCCTCCGAGAAGACGGCACTTCCGGGCATCCATTGGAGATTGCGGTAATTGTACTGGCAACCGATCGTGCCCGGCTTGGTCAGGTGCGAACCGAATTCGCCGGTCTGGTTGAAGAAACCCCACAACGAGGCGCCGATCGCCATGCCCGCAAGCTCGCCGCTGGCATCCTGGTCGGACCACGGCATGCCGCCGAGGCCGCAATATTCCTCGGTGAGGCGCGGGTCGAACATGCGGCGGAAATTGACGTTGCCGGTCGAGCCGCCAGTGCCGATGACGACCGCCTTGCGGGCGCGGATGTTGACCGCTGTGCCCTTGTGGTCGACGGCGATTCCGAGCACCCGGCCGGCATTGGGCGTCTGCCGGTAGATCCGCGTCATACGGTGTCCGAGCAGGATTTCGACGCCGGCTTTCTTGGCCGCGACTCCCAGCGGCTGCATCAGGCCGTTGCCGGAGGAACGGGTCTTTTGGGTTGCCGGATCGGCCGGCTTGCCGGTCTGCACCATCGGCCAATCCATCACGGCGCAGTGCATCTCGCGCGGCACCGAATTTCCGACCGAGTTGCCGCCGACGGCATCCGGCGCCTTGTCGACAAAGACGACGCCGTGGGCGACCAGCCATTCGAACGTCGCGGCGCTGTTGTCGGCAAAGGCGCGAACGACTTCGCGATCGTTGTACCGGTAATCCGGGAAGCCGTTCTGGCTGACCACCGACCAGTCCGTCAGATCGCGAAACAGCAGGTCCGGGGTATCCTCGATGCCGTATTTCTGCTGGACGCTGGTGCCGCCGCCGAGCGGGACATTGCCGCCGCTGGTGATGGCGTGACCGCCGATATGCCGTTCCGCCTCGACCACGATGACCGAGCAGCCGGCCTCGCGTGCAACGATGGCGGCGGGGATCCCCATCGCACCCGCGCCGATCACGACGACATCCGCCTCGCGGTCCCATACGGCCGGCACCTGCGCCGCCGCCAATCCACCCGTCATCCTCATCCCCCGCCGTCTCGGTGCCGCCGACAGGCAGACACCGTTGCTTCCGCCCCATTATGACGTTTCGCCGCTATTTCACATGCCCTGGGCTCGCCGCCGCCAGCCGGGTGGCAGCTTGCCGTCTACGCGCCCCCGCAATCGCCCTTCTCACGCCGCGGCAGACCGCCCTCCCCGCAGCACCTCACGGATCCCGGCGATAATCCGCGTGCGGTCCGGGAAGACCGCGTTTTCGAGGATCGGGCTATAGGGTATCGGCACCTGCAGGGCGCAGACCCGCTTTACCGGGGCCTTGAGGCGCGCGAATGTCGCAGCATCCTCGGTGACGATTGCGGCGATTTCGGCCGAGAAACCAGCCGTCGGCCCGGCCTCGTCGGCGATGACGAGTCGGCCCGTCTTCTGCACCGAGGCGCGGATCGCGTCGGTATCGAGCGGCACCAGCGTGCGCGGATCGACCACTTCGACCGAGATCCCCTCCCGCGCCAGTTCTTCGGCCGCCGCCAGCGCCTCGTGGACAAGCCAGGCGAGGGCGACAACCGTCACCTGGTCGCCCTCGCGTTTGACGTCGGCCTTGCCGAAGGGGATCGTGTAGTCCGCCTCCGGCACCTCCCCCTTGCGCCCCATCAGCCGGCTCGACTCGAACGAGATCACCGGGTTGTTGTCGCGGATCGCCGTCTTCAACAGTCCCTTCATGTCGTAAGGCGTCGACGGCAGAAACATCTTCAGGCCGGCCACATTCATAAACATCGAATAGGGCGATTGCGAATGCTGCGCCGCGACCCGCCCGCCGCCGCCGACGGCCGCCCGGTAGAGGATCGGGAAGCTCACCTGGCCGCCGAACATGTAGTGGATCTTTGCCGCCTGGTTGACGATCTGGTCCATCGCGACAAAGCAGAACGTCACCTGCCGCCAGTCGACAATCGGGCGGAAGCCGGAGCCGGCCGCACCGATCGACATGCCGGTCAATGCCGCCTCGGTGATCGGCGTCGCCCTGACCCGCTGGTCGCCGAACTCCTTCAGCAAGGGCGGCAGCGCGTCGGTCGACATGTAGAAGATCTTGGGGTCGCGACGCATCTCCTCGGCGATCGCCTCGAGCGCGGCCTCGTTGTATGTCAGCTCTCGCATCGTCTGGTCCTCGCGTCAGGCCGCAAACACGTCGTCGCTCGCCTGCTCGGGCAGAGGAAAGGGGCTCGCCTCGGCGAAGGCGATCGCGGCATCGAGAGCGGCCATGACCTCGCTCTCCAGGGTCCGTCGCGCGCCGTCGTCGAGCTCGCCCTGCTCCCTCAACTGGCGCTCGAGCAGCGCGATCGGGTCCTTGTGCTGCCACGCCGCGACCTCCGCCTTGTCGCGCGGATCGGCCTGCCCTTGGCGCTCGGTGTGGGCGCGCCAGCGGTAGGTCTTGCACTCGATCAGGGTAGGGCCGCCGCCCGCCCGCGCCCGCGCCACGGCGGCGTTGGCCGCCTGATACACCGCAAAGATGTCGTTGCCGTCGACCACGATTCCGGGAATGCCATAGCCAACCGCGCGCCCCGCCACATCGGGCAAGGCATGCGTCTTGGCCGCTGCGGTGTTTGCCGCCCACATGTTGTTCTCGCAGACGTAGAGCATCGGCAACTTCCAGGTTGCCGCGATATTCAGACATTCATGGAAGGGGCCGGCATTTGACGCGCCATCGCCGAAAAAGGATACGGCGACGCCGCCCTTGCCCTCCATCTGCGCCGCCAGCCCCGCGCCGGTGACGATCGCGATCCCGCCCGCGACGATGCCGTTGGCGCCGAGCATGCCGATGCCGAAATCGGCGATGTGCATCGACCCGCCCTTGCCCTTGCAGTAGCCGGTCTGTCGCCCGTAAAGCTCCGCCATCATGCGGTTGAGGTCGGCCCCCTTGGCGATGCAGTGGCCGTGGCCGCGATGCGTCGAGATGATCCGGTCGGTGCGCTCGAGCGCGCTGCAGATTCCGACCGCGACCGCCTCCTCGCCGATATAGCTATGCACGACGCCGTAGATCTTGCCGGCATTATAGTCGGCCGAGGCGCGCTCCTCGAAACGGCGGATCGTCAGCATCCGGCGCAGCATCGCGCGTTGCGTGTCGGGCGACAGGTTTGGCGACAGGTTGGGAGAGAGGCTCATCGGCGTGGTCCGTCCGGTCCGGGGCTCGCATGATGGGCCAGCGCCCGCAAGCTGGCAACCGGAACCCCCGACCGTTTGATCAAACTGGGGATGGGGCGAGGATGTCGCATGGGGGGTGGAGAGGGGGGCTGTGGCTGGGGAACGTGGTATGGTGGGGTGGTGATTGGGACGGGGCTCGGGGGATGCTGGACGAGGTCGGGCATTTTGCGCTGATCCTGGCGCTGTGCGTGGCGGTGCTGCAGTCTGTGGTGCCGCTGGTTGGGGCGGCGCGCAACGATGCGGCCTTGATCGCGTGGGCGCGGCCGGCGGCATTGGCGCAGTTTCTGTTTGTCGGCATCGCGTTTTTCGCGCTGATGCACGCCTATGCGGTCAGCGATTTCTCGCTGGCCAATGTGGCGGCCAATTCGAACAGCATGAAGCCGCTGCTGTACAAGCTGACCGGGGTGTGGAGCAACCACGAGGGCTCGATGCTGTTGTGGGTGTTCATCCTGGCCTTGTACGGCGCTGCGGTGGCGGCCTTCAGCCGCAACCTGCCGCCGGCATTGCGGGCCCGGGTGCTGGCGGTGCAGGCGATGATCGGGGTCGGGTTTCTGCTGTTCATCCTGTTCACCTCGAACCCGTTTCTGCGGCTCAACCCGGCGCCGCTGGACGGGGCCGGGCTCAACCCGATCCTGCAGGACCGGGGCCTGGCGTTTCACCCGCCGTGCCTTTACCTGGGCTATGTCGGGTTTTCGATCTCGTTCTGCTTTGCGATCGCGGCCTTGCTCGAGGGGCGGGTCGACCCGGCCTGGGCGCGCTGGGTGCGGCCGTGGACCCTGGCGGCGTGGCTGGCGCTGACGACCGGCATCGCGATGGGCAGCTGGTGGGCCTATTACACGCTCGGCTGGGGCGGCTGGTGGTACTGGGACCCGGTCGAGAATGCTTCGTTCATGCCGTGGCTGGTCGGCACGGCGCTGTTGCATTCGGCGGTGGTGGTCGAGAAGCGCGATGCGCTGAAGACGTGGACCATCCTGCTCGCGATCATCGCCTTCTCGCTGAGCCTCGTCGGCACCTTCCTGGTGCGCTCCGGGGTATTGACCTCGGTGCACGCGTTTGCCTCGGACCCGCGGCGCGGGGTTTTCATCCTGCTGCTGCTCGGCGTCTATACCGGCGGGGCGTTGCTGCTCTACGCCTGGCGCGCGCCGCAATTGCAGGGCGGCGGCCTGTTTGCGCCGATCTCGCGCGAGGGCGGGCTGCTATTGAACAACCTGCTGTTGACGACGGCGGCGGCGACGGTGCTGCTCGGCACGCTCTACCCGCTGTTTCTCGATGTCGTGGCGCACCAGCGGGTGTCGGTCGGGCCGCCGTTCTACACGATGACGTTTGTGCCGATCATGGTGCCGCTGCTGATTGCGATGGCGGTCGGGCCGATGCTGCCGTGGAAGCGGGGCGACCTCGGGGCGGCGTTGGGCCGGCTCAAGCTGGCCTTCGCCGCGACCGCGGCGGCGGGCTTGATCACGCTGATCGTGACCGGGGCGCATTCGATCGGCGCGGCCTGCGGCCTGGCCTTGGCGGCCTGGCTGTTTGTCGGGACGATGATCGAGCTCGCCGAGCGGGTGCGGCTGTTCGCCGAGCCGCTGCCGGTGGTGCTGCGCCGCGCCGTGCACCTGCCGCGCGCCACCTGGGGCATGATTTTCGCGCATGCCGGGATGGCGATCGTGGTCGCCGGGATCACCGGCTCCTCTGCCTGGACCGAGCAGAAGACGGTCACCGGCCGGCCCGGCCAATCCTATGCGATTGCCGGCTACACAATCGCGTTCGATGCGGTGCACGAGGTGCGCGGCCCCGACTACACCGCGACGCGGGCCGACATGCGGCTGTTGCGCGACGGCCATGAGATCGCCGCGATGCACCCGGAGAAGCGGTTCTATCAGGCCGAGAACGGCAGCCAGACCGGGGCGGCGATCCGCACCAACCTGCTGGCCGACGTCTATGCCGTGATCGGCGATCCGGACGGCAAGGGCGGCTATGTGCTGCGCCTCTACTGGAACCCGCTGGTGCCGTGGATCTGGCTCGGCGCGGCGGCGATGGCGTTTGGCGGGCTGGTGTCGCTGTCCGACCGGCGGCACCGGGTGGGCGCGCCGGCGCGGCGGGCGCGGGCGACCGCGGCGGCCGGGGTCCAGGCGGCGGAATAACATGGCGGAATGATATGGCGGCAAAGATGCGGCGCGGCTGGATCTATCTGTTGCCGGGCGGGATCTTCGCGGCATTGGTGGCGGGGTTTTATGTCGGGCTCAGCCGCAACTCGACGGTGCTGCCCTCGCCGCTGATCGATCATCCGGCGCCGCAATTCGCCCTGCCGCCGCTGTTTGACGGGCAGCAGGGCTTTGCCACCGCCGATTTGGCGGGGCATGTCAGCCTCGTCAATGCGTTCGCCTCGTGGTGCGCGCCGTGCCGCGAGGAGCACCCGGCGCTCGAGGCGCTGGCCCGCACCAGGCGGGTGCCGATCTACGGCATCGACTACAAGGACAAGGCGGCGGCGGCGCGCGCCTGGATTGCCGAGCTCGGCAACCCCTATACGCGGATCGGCGCCGATGACGGACGGGTCGGCATCGATTGGGGCGTCTACGGCGTGCCCGAGACCTATCTCGTCGATCGCACCGGGCGGATCCGCTACAAGCATGTCGGCCCGCTGACCGAGGCCGACATCCAGCACACGATCCTGCCGCTCGTCGCCCGGCTCGAACAATGAGGCGCAAGTTGTTTGGCGCAGGAGCGTTGATCAGGGTGCTGCCCGGGGTGGTAGCCGGGATGCTCGTCGTGCTCGGCGTGGTATTGGCGGCCATGCCGGCACGGGCGGCGCGGCCCGACGAGATGCTGGCGAACCCGGCCCTGGAGGCGCGGGCGGAACGGGTCGGCCACGAGCTGCGCTGCCTGGTGTGCCGCAACCAGTCGATCGAGGATTCCGAAGCCGACCTCGCGCACGATCTGCGGGTGCTGGTGCGCAAGCGCATCGCGGCGGGCGACAGCAATGCCGCGGTCATCGCCTATATCCGCTCGCGCTACGGCGATTACGTACTGCTGAAGCCGCCGGTTGAGACCGGCACCTTGCTGTTGTGGGGCGGGCCGGCGCTGCTCCTGCTGGTGGGCGGCTTCGGCGTCTGGCGCTTCTACCGCAGCCGCGGCATGGCCGAGACCGCCGAACTGAGCCCCGAGGAGCAGCGCCGCTTGTCGGCCCTTCTGAAGCAGGCGCAGCGGTGAGCGCCGGGCTGGTCACCGCGCTCGTCGGCCTGGCCTCGCTGGCGCTGGCCGTACTGCTGTTGCCGCTGCTGCGCCGGCCGCGGTCGGCGGCGCGCGACGCCTACAATCTGGCGGTCTACCGCGACCAGCTCGCCGAGGTCGAGCGCGACCTGGCACGCGGCCTCCTGGTTCCCGAGCAGGCGGCGGCGGCGCGGGCCGAGATCGGCCGCCGCATCCTCGCCCTGGGGCTTACACCGGGGAGGCCCGAGATGCCGGCCGCCGCCGGCGGAGCGGCGCTGGCGGCGGCGGTGGTGGCGATCCTGCTGGTGCCGGTCGCCGCCCTGCTGCTGTACCAGCAGCTCGGCTCGCCCGCCCTGCCCGACCAGCCCTTTGCCGCGCGCGGCAGCGCCGCCCCGCCCCCGGCGGTCGCCGGCAAGACGCCGCATCTCGACATGCAGCAGGCGCTGGCGCAGGTGCGCCGGCATCTGGCGCAGGATCCCGACGATCTGACCGGCTGGCTGCTGCTCGCCCGCTCCGAATTGAGCCTCGAGCATTACGCCGCGGCGGCGGAAGCCTACCGCCATGCCGCCGACCTGTCCGGGCATCGCGCCGACATCCTCGGCGATTGGGGCGAGGCGCAGGTGCTGGCGGCCGGCGGCACCGTCACGCCCGCCGCCCGCGACGTCTTCCAGGCGGCATTGCGCGATCCCGAGAGCGCGCCGCGCTCGCGCTATTACCTGGCGCTGGCGCAATTGCAGCAGGGCGACGTCAAGGGCGCGCTCGCCGCCTGGCGGGCGCTCGCGGCGGAGTTGCCGGCCGACGCCGCGTGGCTGCCCTTGGTGCGGCGCCAGCATCGCCCAGGCCGAAGCCAAGCTCGGCATCGCGCCGGCCTCCATCCCCCCGCCGCTGCCGCCCGCCCGCTGCCACCCCGCCCGCTGCCGCTCCGCCCTCTGCCGCCAGCCTCCCGTCAGCGGCAGCGGTTGCCGCCGCCGCCCAGGCAACCGCCAACGCCTCGCCGGCCGAGCGGCTGGCGATGATCAACACGATGGTCGCGCGGCTGGCGGCGCGCCTCGCGCAACAGCCCGACGATGCCGACGGCTGGGCCCGGCTGGGGCGCTCCTACATGGTGCTGGGGGAGCCCGCCAAGGCGCGCGACGCCTATGCCCGCGCCGTCAAGCTCAAGCCCGCCGACAACGCCCTCAAAGACGCCCTGGCCGAAGCCACCGCCGCCGCCGCCAAACCCGCCGCCGCCCGCTAGCGCCCGCCCGCGCCGCCTGGCGGCGGGTCAGGCGATGTGGAAGTTGCCGGGGGCGAGGCTGGTTTGGGCGACGCCGCTGAGCAGGATCGACTGCGACGGGTTGAGGGTGATCAGCGTGCCGCCGGCGACGGCGGCGGTGTCGCTGGTCAGGGTGGCGAGATCGGGGACGAGTGCCGGCGACAGCTGGATCGTGTCGCGGCTCGGGTCGAACCCGGCGATCGTGTCGTGGCCGAAGGTGATGTCGTCGAACACGAACAGCGTCGGGGTGCCCGGCTGCGCCGTCAGGGCGGCATCGCCGGAGCCGGCGGTCAGCGTCGCAAAGCCCCCGGCCGAGCCGCTGCTCGACAAGGCGCCCTGCAGCGTCTGCTGCGTCTGGCCGTTGCCCAGCAAATCCTCCATGCCGACCAGTTCGGCGGTGTCGGGGGCGCGGCCGATGATCGTCGCGAACAGGCTGGTCAGGTCGTTCTGCGCCTCGGGCGAATGCGCGACGATGTCGCGCACGCCGGCGATGCTGGTGCCCTGGGCCAGCGAGGCCATGTAGGTGGTCAACCCGCCGCCGTCGGCGGGGCGCCCCAGCACCTCGGTGTAGATCTGCCCCAGGTCGCTCTGCGCCTCCGGCGATTGCGCCAGCAGCAGCAGGACCGCGTTGAGGCTCGACCCGTCGGTCAGCTCGCCGGTGTAGGTGGCCAGCCCGCCAGCATCCGCGTTGCGCCCGAACACCTGGTTATAGAGCCCGTTGAGGTCGTTCTGCGCCTCGGGCGATTGCGCCAGGATCTGGCGGATCGAGGCGAGGCTGGTGCCGTTGGCGATCTCCATACTGTAGGTGGCCAACCCGCTGCTGTCGGCGTTGCGGCCCAGCACCTCGCGGTAGAGCTCGTTCAATTCGGCCGTGATCACGTCCGACATGCTCGGCGGCGGCGTCGTCGGCACCGTCGGGATGGTGAGCGAAACCGCCGCCTCCATCTGGTCGCTGAAGCTCGCCGTCACGCCGTCGACGCTCAGCGTGGCAACCTCCGAGCCGAGGCCCTGGGTGCCGTCGACCCCCGACATGCTGCCCGGGTCGGGGATCACCGACATGCCGCCGGTGGTGTAGCGGTCGATCACCACGGTGCCGGGAGCGCGCGTCGTCACCCCGCTGTTGAAGATCGTATAGGTGCCGAAGGTGCCGGCGGCGCCGCCGACCACCTTGGTGATCGTCGCGCCCGGCGCAACCGACAGGCTGCCGTCATCCGCCACCGTCCCCGAGTAGAACGCCCGCCCGTCCGCGTAGGTATAGACAAAGCCGAACAGCGCGATCGTCGGGAAGCTCGCCTCGAGCGTGCTGCTGAACGCATGCGCCTGCCCGTCGGTGCCCAGCACCGCGTCGCTTTCGCTGCCCAGCCCCTGCAGGCCGTCGAGGATGTGCGCGGCGGTGTCGAGCGGCACGCTCGAGGCCTGGCCAGGCCCGCCATGCGAATAGTCGTAGACCGTGATGGTTCCGACCCCCGCGCTCGTCGCCCCCTCGTTTGCATAGATCAGGTATTGCCCGGCCGTGGCGTTGATCGTTTCGCCGACCTGGTAGCCGTAGGTGCCGTCGTCGGAAACCTTGCCGTAGTAGTAGTCCTTGCCGTCGTTGTAGAGGAACACGAAGTCGAACAGCTGCGCCGTCGCCGCGGCGGCCACCGTCAGCGTGGCGTTGCCGGTGGCCGTGTTGCCGGCGGGATCGGTGACGGTGTAGCCGAAACTGCCGCTGGTGCCGGCCTGGTTCGCCCCCGCGGTGAAGTCGAGCCCGGTCAGCTGCGCCACCGTCAATGTCTCGCCGAGGCTGACCGCGGTGGTCCCGTCGGCCAGCGTCACGGTGCCGTCGCCGGGCAAGGCCGTGACCATGACCGTCAGCGCGCCGGCGGGATTGTCGGGGTCGCTCGGCGCCGCGATGCCGATCGGCGTCGGCCCCGCGCCCGGATTGACCGTCAGCGCGGCCGCCGTCGCGACCGGCGCGGTCAGGTCGATCACCAATGACAACGCCGCCGACAGCGCGCTGACATTGCCGGCGCCGTCCTGCTGGCTCGCGGTCAGGCTGTGCGTGCCGCCCGACAGCGCGCTCGCGCCCACCGCCCACGACCCGTCCGCCAGCACCGTGCCGCTGCCGACCGGCGTATTGCCGTCGAACAGCGTCACCGTGTCGCCCGCGACGCCGGTGCCGGTGATCACCGGAATTGTCACGTTGGTGATGTCGTCGCCGGCCACGCCGCTATCCGAGGCCGCCGCCAGCGCCAGGTTCGCCGGCGCCGCCAGCGCCACCTCCTCGATCAGCGTGCCGCCCTGGCCGTCGGCGGCCAGCGAAAAGCCGGTCCCCGCCGCAATCCCCGTCAGGATCAGCGTATCCACCGTGCCGCCGCCGCCGACCGTCAGCGTCCCGCTCGCCGGGTCAAAGCTGACCGTGTTGCCGGCACTCGGCATCAGGCTGCGCAGGTCGATCACATCGCCGAACACAAAGCCGGCGATCGGCACCCCCGGCGCCGCGCCGTCGATCTCCAACACGCCGCCGGTGCCGGCAAACGCGATCGTGCCGCCGGTGTCGGCGCCGACCGCCAGCGCCAGCGTGCCCGCCGCGATCGTCGTGTCGATCGTCAGCCCGCCCGACAGCACGATCTCGCTGCCGCCGCTGCTTATCGTCGTGCCGCTGGCGGTGCCGCCCGACTCGACGATCTGGGTGTCGCTGGCGCTCACCACCGTGCCGCCGGCAAAGCCGAACACGTCCTGCACCGCGGCGTCGTCGAGCACCGTGCCGCTCGCCGTGCCGCCCGGCTCCACGGTCTGGCTGCCGCCGGCGATGATCACCGTCCCGCTCGCCGTCCCGAACAGGTCCTGGAAGCCGCCGCTCGCCACCGTCGCGCCGATGTCCACCCCGCCCGACCCGACGGTCTCGTTGCCGCCGCTCTCAACCACCACCCCGCTCGCCGTCGCCCCCGACCCGACCTGCAGCGTGCCGCCCGGCAGCACCGTCAGGTTGCTGACCGTCTGCCCGGCCGACAGCACCAGCGTCTGGCCCGGCCCCACCACCGCCGAGCCATAGAGGACGATGTCGGTGCCGCCCGATCCGTCGTCGAGGACGACAAACGTCTCGCCCGCATAATTCTGCGCCGGATCGAGCTGCAGCGCGAAGGTGCTGCCGCCCTCGTGCACGCTCAGAACATTGCCGGCATCGAGGCTGACGCTGCCGCCGCTGCCGCCGGCGATCCCCGGCAGCGCGACAATGTCGCCCGGCACAAACCCCGCGATGACCGCCCCCGGCATCGCCGTGCCGTCGATCTGCAACACCCCGCCAACGCCGGCAAACCCGATCGTCCCGCCCGCACTCGCCCCCGCCGCCAGCTCCAACGTGCCGCCGCTGATTGTCGCGTCGACTTCGCTGCCGCCCGAACTGACCAGGGCGCTGCCGCCGCTTGCGATCACCGTGCCGCTCGCCGTGCCCGTGGACAGGACGAACTCGAAGCCGCCCGCCAGCACCGTCGTGGCGAGCGTCACGCCGCCCAGGGCAATGTCGTCCTGGCCGCCGCTCGCGATGATCGTGCCGCTCGCCGTGCCGAAAACGTCCTGCACGCCCGACAGGCCGCCGCCGCCCACCGTCGTCGCCACCGCCAAGCCGCCCGCCTCGACCACCTGCACGCCGCCCGCGCCGAGCATGGCACCCGTCGCCGTGCCGTACACATCCTGCACGGCGGCGCCCGAGGCAAACGAGAGGCCGCTGACCATCGCGCCAAAATCATTGCCGCCGGCGCTGACGATCTCGGTGCCGCTGCTGTCGATGACCGTGCCGCGCGCCGTCCCGCCGGCAGAGACCACAGCGAGCCCGCCGCCCAATACCGTCGTCGCCGACGTCGCGCCGCCCGCCTCGACATACTGAAAGCCGCCGCCATTTACCGTCGCGCCACTCGCCGCGCCGCCCGACGACACCACCTCGACGCCGCCCGAAACCACCGTGCCGACCGTCACCCCGCCGTCAAGCACAAGCTGCCGGCCGCCCGACGACACCGTGGTCCCCGACGCCACCCCGCCCGACGACACCGTCTCCTGCGCCGCTACCGCCCCGCTCATCGTCGGGCCGTTGCCAATCAGCGTCGCCGAGACCGTGCTGCCGCCCGACAGCACGATCGCCAGCCCGCCGCTCGCCACCATCGTTGTCGAGGCGACGCCGCCGCCCGAGACCTGGAGAACGCCGCCGCTCGCCACCGCTCCGCCGATGTCGCGCCCGCCCGACAGCACCTCCAGCCCGCTATCCGCCGTGTTGACCGCGATGCCGCCCGACAGCGCGATCAGCGTGCCGCCGTTCAGCACCGTGACGCCGCTCTCGCTCTCGCCGCCCGATATCGTGAAAATCTGCCCGTTCGACACCACGATCGGGCCGCTCGTCACGCTGGTGAACACCAGCGTCACGTCGGTGCCGCCAAACCCGTCAGCCGCCACCGGAAACGCCGCCATGAACCCCTGCGGAACCGCCACAAACACCGACAGCTGCTCGCTCACCCCGCCGCTCGTCACCGTCAGCAGGTTGTTGCTGAACGTCGCCGATACGCTCGAATTCAAACCCCAACGACCGCAGGTCGATCGTATCCCCAGGCTGAAACCCGCTGATCCCAACCGTCGGAACCACCCCGTCAACCTGCAACACCCCACCGCCGCCGGCAAACGTGATCGCCCCGCCAGCCACCCCTCCCGACTGCAGGTCGAGCGTCCCGCCAGCGAGCGTGCTGTTGCTCGTCACCCCGCCCGAGAACACCGTGACGAGCCCGCCGCTGGTCACCGTCGGAAGGTAAATGCTGCCGCCTGACAGCACGCTGAGTTGGCCAAGCGCCCCGACCGTCGTGGCAGACGCGAGTCGCCCGCGGAAACCAGCAATGTGCCGCCGCCGCCGACCAGACCCGTCACGTCGAGGCCGCCGCTGAGGACCTCGGTGCCGCTGTCGATCGTGTCGGTCGAGGTGCCGCCCGACAGCACGATCAGCGTGCCGCCGCTGAGGACGTTTACATTGTCCTCGATCTCGCCGGCCGTGATCGTCAGCGTCTGGCCCGCCGACACGAAGATCGGCGGGATGTTCAACGTGACCTCGGTGCCGCCGTACCCGTCGCTGGTGAGAATGACGGTCGCGCCTGTGTAGTTGCGGCTCGGGTCGAGCTGCAGCATGTAGGACGTGCCGCTCTCGGTGATGGTCAGCACTGTGGAGCCGCCGCTCGAGGTGATGCTGCCCGAGCCGGTGGCGCCGCCCGCGACGGCGCGCAGGTCGATCGCCTGGAACCCGCCGAACCCGACAATCGTGTTGGACGGCATCGCCGCGGTGTCGATCTGCAGCGTGCCGCCGTGGCCGACAAAGTCGATTGTCGCGGCGGCGACGGTGCCGCCGTTCAATTCCAGCGTGCCGCCCGCAATCGTGGCGCTGTCGCTGACGCCGCCGCTGAAGACGTATTCCAGCCCACCGCTGTCGACGGTCGCGTCGGTCACCGTGCCGCCGGAATAGATGTAGAGGCTGCCGCCGTTGACGATGTCTAACGATCCGGCGCTGACGACGGCATTCCCGTTCACCGATATATAGCCGCTGTCGATCGCTCCCCCGGCGATATCGAGCACTGCCTGCCCACTGGAGGCGTCGCCGATCAGATAGAGCGTGCCGCGATTGACCAGTCCTGCCACACTCATTGTGGTCGCGTTCAACTGATAGCTGGAGCCGATCTGAACATAGCCGGCATTGGTCAACGTCCCGCCGACATCGAACGCGCTGCCGCCGCTATAGTAATTGTACGCATCCAGATAGATTGTGCCGGTATTGGCGAGATTGCCGCCGGCCTGCAATACGGCGCCATTCTCGATGTTCAAAAACCCGGCATTGCTCGCCAGCCCGGTAAGCGCGCTGTTGCTGTTCGGCGCGCCGGCGTTGGCGATGAGGGCGTTGGCACCGATGAGGGTCACGCCGCCGCCGTAAGTGATGCTGGTAATGCTGCCGCTGCCGCCGAACTCGACCAGCGCCGGGCCTGTCAGATTAAGAGTGCCGCTTAATACCGACGGCGCCGTCCCCGAGGTGATGTCGAGGATGGCTTGGCTCGCACTCGTACCGGTGCCACCGACCAGTGTGATCGTTCCAGTATTCTCTAGATAGGCCGCCTGGATGGTGATCGGCGCGGTCTCGGAGCCGGTGCCGACAGTGATCGCGTTGCTGTTGCGCAACGTGCCGGCAATTGTCAGAAGGCTGCCACCGTTATAGCCGTAGTTGCTGTCGAGATAGACCCGACCGCTGTTGCTGAAATCGCCTGGAAGCGCCAGCATGACGCCGTCGGCCAGCGTCAGCGTGCCGGCGTTGCTTGCCAGCGCAGCGAGCGCGCCATTGCTGTTCGGCGTGGCGGAATTGGCGAAAAAGGCATTTGTGCCGACAATTGTCACCCCTCCGCCACCGGCGATATCGGTGACGCTGCTGCTGCCGGCAAATTCGACCAGCGCATTGCCAGTCAGCACAAAATTCCCAGTGAGAACGGAGGGCGCCGACCCGGAGGTGACGTCGAGGATCGCCTGGTACGTATTGGTCCCGCTGCCGCCAGCGAGATAAATCCCGCCGGTATTGAACAGATACGCCGCAGTGACGGTGCTGCTGGCGGCTGGCGCCGCGATCCCGTCGGAAATGTACAAATTGCCGGCGTTCGTCAGCGTCCCGTCCACGGTCACGCTGCTGCCGCCACCGGGGTAAATGTGATACGTGCGATCGACGTAAAGCGCCCCGTCGTTGCTGAAATCGCCCTGAATATGCAGCGTCGCCCCGTCGTCAAGCTCGAAGGTGCCGAAGTTGCTGGTCAGGCCCGCTAGCGCGCTGTTGCTGCTCAGGTCGCCGGCGTTGGCGATCCGTGCGGTATTGCCGCTGAGCAGCACCCCGCCCGTTCGGGCGATGCTCAAGACGCTGCTGCTCCCGGCAAATTCAACCAATGCGTTGCCAAAGAGGTTGAAATAGCCGGTCAGGAGACCGGGCGCATCGGCGGCGGAAACGTCGAGAGTCGCCTGGTAGGTCTGCGTGCCGGTGCCGCCGTACAAGTAGATCGAGCCGGCATTGTCGAGCGCGGTTGCACTGACCGTGCTGCCGGTGGTGGCCAGATTGTTGCCGATAGCAATGTAGTTGCTGTTGGTCAGCGTCCCGCCGACGGTCAGCTCACTGCCGCCCGGATCGCCGTAGTAATAGGCGCCGATGTAAAGCGCAGCGTCATTGACGAAATCGCCCGCGGTGGTGATCACCGCGCCGGTTTCGAGAGCCAACACGCCGGCGTTGTTCTGCAGACCGCTCAGCCCGCTGTTGCCGGCTGCTCCCGCCGATTCGATCGCGGCAAGCCCGCCATTGAGCACCACCAGGGCGCCGTTGGCGATACTGGTAATGCTGCCACCGCCGGCGAAATCGATCACCGCATGGCCGGAAAGATAAAACGCGCCGGTCAGGACCGAGGGCGCGGCGGAAGCGATGTCGAGATTGGCGGATGCGTTGCCGCCGCCATTGACATAAATGGTTCCGGCATTGGCGAGCGCCCCGGCGCTGACCGTCGTCGCCGTCGAAAGGCCGTTGCCGATCTCGATCAGGTTGGTGTTGTCGAGCGTGCCGCCGATCGACAGGAGACTGCCGCCGTTGTAACTATCGACGTAGAGTGACCCGTTGTTGACGAGGTCGCCGGTTATCCCGAGTTGCGTACCGCCGTCCAACCTGAGCGTCCCGGCATTGCTCGCCAAACCGCCGAGGGCGCTGTTATTGCCGAGGCTGCCTTGATCCGCGACGAAGGCGGTAGCGCCGATAAGACTGATCGTGGCGCCGTTGGCGATGCTGCCGATGCTGCCGCCTTGAAACTCGACGAGCGCATCGCCGGACAACTGGAGAACGCCGGTCCACACCGCCGGCGCGCCGGCGGTGATGTCAAGAACCGCCTGGTTGGTACTGGAGCCGCCATAGAGGTAGATGCTGCCGGTGTTGGCAAGAGCGCCGACCGTGACGGTCGGCGACGCTAGAGTGGTGTTGCCTATCTGGAGATAGCCGGTGTTGCTCAGCGTGCCGCCGATTGACACGACGCTGCTGCCGCTGCTGGTCTGGTCTTCGACGTAAAACGAGCCGCTGTTAACGAAGCTGCCGGTGGTCGTCAGGGTGCCACTGCCTTCAACCGCGACTAAGTTCCTGTTGACGACCGCGGCCGCGCTGAGTCCTCCCGACAGCGGAACATTTGTCCCGACCCGAACAGTGCCAAAGTTGGTCAACGTGCCGCCGACGCTGAGCTCGCCGCCGCCAGATCCAAAGACCGCCACGTAGCCGCTATTCGTCACGCCGCCCTGAACGGCAAGGATCGCCGGGCTGGCGGCGCCGGCGGATGTGCCGATCAGGAGTTCCGCTCCCGTATCATTGATGGACAATGAGTTGGCCGCGCCGGGCGCCGTAAGCGACACCGTATAGCCGCCCGCTACCCCGATCGTCGCATCCGTGCCCGAATTCGGTACACCGCCGGACCAGTTGCTCCCGACGTTCCAATCCCCGCCAGCGGCGCTGACCCAGCTGACGCCGCCCGCGACCGCTAGTTCGACGACCGCCGTGCCGCCGGCGCCGTCGCTGATAACCGCGAACTGCGTGCCTCCCGGAATGCCGGAAAGCGTCAGCGTGTCGGTCACTCCGCCGCCGCTTACTGTCAGCGTGCTCGTTACGGCATCGAATGACACGGTGTTGGTGGCACTGAACGCAAGGCCGCGCAGATCGATCGTATCACCCAACTCGAAGCCGCTGATTGCGGCTGTCGGCATCGTATTATTGTCAAGTCTCAGTATGCCGCCACTGCCGACGAAAGCGATCCCGCCACCCGACACCGTGCCGCCGGCAAGCTCCAGAGTCCCCCGGCGATCGTCGCGGCGCCGGCCGTGCCGCCGCTCCCCAGCAGCTCTCGCCCGCCAATGCCCACCGTCACCCCGAGCGCGGTGCCACCGGAGTTGACGACGACGTTCCCGCCATTGACGACGGTGAGTGATGAGGCGCTCAAGAGCGCATTCTGGTACAGCGTAATCGTACCGCTATCCGTGGATGCGCCGCCGATATCGAGAACCGCCTGGAAGCTTCCGGCCCCACCCTGCAGCGTGATGGTCGCGCCATTGGCCAGCGCCCCGACGCTCATGGTGGTTGTCGCCGATATATAATACTGGCCGATGGAGACATACCCGGTATTGGTCAGCGTGCCGTCGACCGTCAGGCTGCTGCCGCCGCTATACGAGCTGTCGAGATACAGGGTGCCGAAATTGACCAAATCGGTCTGCGTATGGACGACCGCGCCCCCCTCCAGATCGAGAAAGCCCGCGTTGGTGCCGAGTTGGGTCAGTGCGCTGTTGCTGGCGGTGTCGCTCGAGTCGGCAACGAAGGCGCTGCTCCCATTGATCACAAGCTGGGCATTGCGCGCGATGCTGGCGATACCGCCCGCGGCGAACTCGACGAGCGCATCGCCCGATAGCGAGAAAACGCCGAGTAGCGTCTGCGGTGCCGCGCCGGAGGTGATGACGAGCGCTGACTGCATGGCGGCGGTCCCGGTGCCGCCGTTGATATAGATGCTGCCCCTATTATCGAGGGCGGCCGCAGTGACCGTTGTCGGTGTGGCCTGGTAGTATTGCCCGACGGTCAACTGCCCGGTGTTCGTCAGCACGCCGTCGATCGTCAGTGCACCGCTGGCGCTGCCGTAGGAGGAATTGGGATTGACAACAATGGTGGCGAAATTGCTGAAGTCGCCGAGTGTGTGAATCGCTGCACCGCCATCCAGGTACAAATAGCCGGCGTTGCTCGCCAATCCGGAAAGCGCGCTGTTATTCCCAGGATTGCTCTGGTCGGCGATGAGGGCCGTCGGCCCGCTCAGGTATATCTCGCTGCCGCTGGCGATGGCGGTGATCTGCCCGCTGGCAAACTCGACCAGCGCATTGCCATAGAGAATGAGGTCGCCCGTGACCACCGGTGGCGCCGCCCCGGAAGTGATGTCGAGGACCGCTTGATAGGTGCTGGTGCCGGTCCCGCCGATGAGCTGGATGACACCGGTATTGGCGAGTGCGGCGGCGGTAACGGTGCTGGGCGTCGTCGGCGAGCCGCCCCCTCCCAACCCGAAAAAGCCGGCATTTGTCAGCTGGCCGTCGATTGTCAGACTGCTGCCGCCGACACCGTAGTAAAAATAATCGACGTCAATATTGTAGTCGTTGCTCAGGTTGCCCCGGACGTGCAGACTCGCGCCACTTTGCAGGTCCAGTATGCCCGAATTGCTCGTCAGTCCGGCCAGCGCGCTGTTGCTGCTCAGGTCTGTCGCGTTGGCGATCAGCGCGGCGGCGCCATTGAGCAGCACCGTGGCGCCGGTAGCGATGCCGGTAATGCTCCCACTGCCGGCAAAGGAGACCAGGGCATCCCCATAGAGATTGAAGGTTCCGGTCAGGAGCGACGGCGCCGCCCCGGAGGTGACATCTATAACGGCTCGGTAGGTGCTGGTGCCCGTCCCGCCATTGAGATCGATCGTCCCGGTATTCAGCAGATACGACGTGGTGACCGTGGTGCTGCCGGCCGTGTAACCGCTGTTCCCGATGTAGAAATAGCCGGTATTGTCGAACGTTCCGGCCACCGTAACGCTGCTGCCGCCACCATAATAAAGATCGAGGTAAAAGGTGTTGAAGTTGGTAAAATCGCCTTGTAGCTGGAGCGCCTCGCCGCCTTCGAGCTCCAGCGCGCCGGCATTGCTCGCCAGCTGGGCGAGCGCGCTATTGCTGCCGGGGCTGACTGCATCGGCGACGAAGGCGTTGCCGCCGATCAGGAACAGGCTCGCGCCGCTGGCGATGGCGCCGATGCTGCCGCCGTCGCCGAACACGATCTGCGAGTGATCGTACAGGGAGAGACTGCCGGTCAGCACCAACGGTGTCGCCGCGATCGCGAGCGTCGTCTCGGTGGTGTTGGTGCCGCTGCCGCCGTCGAGCTGGATCGTGCCGGTATTGGCAAGCGCCGCGGCGGTGACCGTGTTGGCCAGCGTCTCGCTGGAGTTGCCGATGTAGATAGAGCCGCTGTTGGTCAGCGTGCCGCCGACCGACAGCGTGCTGCCGCCGCCAAACGAGTAGCTGAAATACACCACTCCGGTGTTGAGAAAGCCGCCCTGCACGTCGAGCGTTGCTCGCCCGCCGACGTAGACGGCGCTGGCGTTGGTCAGGGCGCCACCGATCGACAGCGTGCTGCCGCCGCTGGTCACGTAATCGACAAAGAGCGATCCGCTATTGGTGAGTGAGCCGCTGACGTCGACAACGGCCCCGCTGGTCAGCGACAATGTCCCGGAGTTGGTCGTCAACCCGGTGAGCGCACTGTTGCTGGCCGGGGCACCGGAATTGGCGACAAATGCGTTACCGCCATTGATGGCAATACTGGCCCCGCTGGCGATACTGCCGATCGTGCCGTTCTGAAACTCGATGACCGAGGAGCCGGAGAGAGTGAGCTGGCCGGTCCATATCGCCGGTGCCGGCGAGCCGACTTCGAGCGTCGCCCGGCCGGCATTGATGCCGCTGCCACCGTAAAGATCGATGCTGCCGGCATTGGCCAGCATACCGCCGACCATGACGGTGCTGCCGCCCGAACTGGCGGAGCTGTCGAGGATCAACGTGCCGCCATTGGTGAGATCGCCGGCAATGGCGAGGCTCGCCGGCCCGCCGCTGATCGAATGCACGTCGAGCGTGGCGGGAGCGGCGAGCGTCAGCGACCGCGCCGCGCCGCTCGTCGTCAGCGTAACGAGGTAGTAGCTCCCCGACACCACCCCGAGCGTCGCGTCGACGCCGAGTGTCGGGACGCCGTTCGCCCAGTTGCCTGCAACCGTCCAATCGCCACCCGCGGGATTGCTCCAGCTCGTGCCGGTCGCCGCCGCCGCAACGACGGTTGTGCCGCCCTGGCCGTCATTACCGAGGATGAATTGGGTGCCGGGCGCGACGCCGGCCAGGCTCAGCATGTCGGTTGTGCCGCCGCCGGTGACGATCAGCATCGTGCTGTCAAAGCTGACCGAGTTGGTCGCGCTAAACGTCAGGTCGATCGCGTCACCCGCGGCAATGCCGGAAATCGTATTTACCGGCATGGTTGTTCCCTCGATTGCAAGCGTTCCTCCGTTGCCGATGAAGGCGATTGCGCCGGGCGCGCTGGCGCCGGCTGCCAGTTGCAACGTGCCACCGGAATTCGGTCTTTTCCGACCCGCCACCGGCGATCGCACCGTTAACTCGCTGATCATCGCAGATGCTGCGACATTGGCGACGGGACCGCCGCCGGCGACGACCACCCCGATACCCAGCGTGCCGGTGGCCCCGACCGTCCCGTCTTTGCCGGGCTCCTCTTGATCGGGCCGCCGAGGACGATGCCAGCCGATGTAGTTGTAACGGTGGTCACGGCAGCCCGCCGCCGCCGTTCGGTCGGAACAGGACGCGTCTTTCCGACAGGTTATCGTCGCTTCGTCGGCGGCGCGCGGCCGCCAAGAGGAAACAGTCGATCGCCCCCATCACAGCCTGCCACACCCCCCGGCAAAGCGGTGGGCCACCATGGAGCGATCGAGCGACAAGCGAGCCACGCGGGGTTCCCCAAGAAAGACGCGCTCGCTGCATAATCCCCACCGCCAGCGCGTTTGGTTTTATTAACGATCTTTATTATAATAAATTGGAAAAGGTCGTTTGTGCAAGCGTCGGGATGTGGGTGTTCTCGGAGGTCCGACGTGAAAATCGGCGCGCCGCCGCCGTTGAGCCTTTGCCGGAACCGGCCGCCGACTTGCGTCTTCCGGCTAGGTTCTCTACTCACAAAGGGACTTCCGCTTCGCGGGCATCGGTGGGTGATTGCGAGCCGCCGGACTGTGGCAGCTTGAGAATGACTTGGTTCGATCTGACCGATCAGCAATGCGGTAATCTTGTCATGCCGAACACGCCGCACGGGGTGCCGGGCCGTAACGGACGCCGCCGTAACCCGACGGGCGGTCGCTCGTCTCAGCCGAGCCGGTAGAAGCGGCTGGCGGTGCCGGCGAACAAATCGGCCTTTTCGCCAGCCGAGCAGCCGGCGGCGATGCGCTTGAAGGCGTTCCAGAACATGGGGTAGCTGCCGCTGCCCTTGTCGACCGGGAAATTGCTTTCGAACATCGCGCGGCGCGTCCCGAAAGCGGCGATGCAGGTCTCGATGTAGGGCCGCCAGGCGGCAGCCAGCTGTTGCGAACTCGGCGGCAGGTCGCCGGTATGCACGTCGAAGCCGAACAGGCGCATGCCGAGCCCGCCGAGCTTGACGTGGACGTTGGAGCAACGCGCCAGATCGCCGATTCGCGCGCGCCACTCGGCAAACACTTCGTCGCGCCGGCCGGCAAAGGGGCCGATGCCGATCGGGCCGCCGACATGGTTCAGCACGATCGGGGTCTCGGGGAAAGCGCGCGCCAGATCGACCAGCTCGCCGAGCTGGGTATGATACATCCAGGCGTCGAAGCTGAGGCCCAGCGGGTGCAACCGGGCGAAGCCTTCGCGCACCCTGTCGTTCAACAGCAGGCCGGCCGGGCGGTTGACCGACGAGCCGCGCGCCGCCTCGTCCGGGTGCGAGGCGGAGATGTAGCGGATGCCGCGAAACCTTCCGCCGCCCGCCATGATCATCGCCTCGAGCACCGGCTCGACCTGCGCGCCCAACATCAGGTCGGCAAAGGCGACGATCCCGGCGCACACCTTTGTCTTGCCGTAGGTGCCGCTGGCGGCCATCGCGGCAACCCCGTTGGCGAACTCGACCTCGCCGACCGGGCGCATCGCATTCGGGCCGCCCCGACGGTACATCGACAGCCATTCCAGATAGACGGTCGCCGTGATGTTGTGGCCGGTGTTGAGGTCGGCGAGCAGGTCGGGCAGCAAATAGCGGCCGGTGTTGTCGCGATCGACCAGGTGATGGTGCGGGTCGACGATCGGCAGCTCCGGCTCGAGGATCTCCTCCTGCCGACGCGCAAGCCAATCCGGGCGCGCCATCAGATGCGGGCTCGGCGCGGTCGCAGGGTCGGAAGATTGCATGCGCGAAGTCTCTCGATAGAAGCGTCGCTGTCCCGGCGGAAAACCGGGACAGCCGGCGATATCTACTCCGCCGCGGCGGGCTGCGGCGCGGAGACCGGCAACGGCCGCACCTCCTCGGCATCCCACGGCCCCGGGAAGCGGCCGCGGCCGACCTTGTCGCGCGAGAAGATGTGGTAGTCGACCGGCCACTCGGCGCGCGGCATCTCGTAGAACACTTCGACGCCGTTGCCGTCAGGATCGCGCATGTAGATGCCGAGCGAGATGCCATGATCGGCAATCGACTCGATTGGCTGCCCCTTCGCCTTGATGCGATGGTAAAATTCTTTCAGGTCGTCGAGGCTTTCGAGGCGCCAGGCCATGTGGTTGAGCCCGACCTGGCCCTTATGCTGCAGCGGCGCGTCGTCGCCGACCTGCATCAGCGCGACCTCGTGCGACTGCTCCTCGTCGGCCGACATGAACGCGGCCCAGCCCGGGCGGTACTCGTAGACGTGCAGCCCCAGCAGATCCTCGTACCACGCCTTCGCGCGCTCGACATTGCGCACGTAGACGTTGACGTGCTGCAGGTACATCGGTCGCTTGCTCATCCTGTCCTCGCTTTCGGTTGGTAATCGGCGACCCGCCTTGGCCGTCATCCTATCACGGCTCGTCGTCGCGGCCCAAAAACTCCCGCACGCGGTCCATCACCTCGCCCTTGGGATAGATCGCCGCCATCGCGCGGGCACGGGTCAGCGGATCGCTGGCGAAAAAGCGCTCGTACAGCACCTGCCGGCTGCCGAAGGCGCTGCCGGCGGTGTCCCAGGCGAGGCGGAACAGCTTGACGCGGTCCTTCGCGCCGATGCTGTCGGTGGCGAGGTATTGCTCGATGTCGGGCAATAGCGGCCCGTTGAAATCCGCTTCGCTCGGCTGGATCAGGAAGCTGCTCGACCCCAACAGCTGGAGGATCTCGATCATCCGCGGATAGCAGGTCATCATCAGGTTGCGGGTGCTCTCGACCGGCAGGATCGCCGGACACATGACGCCCCACTGGTCGATTTCGGCATCGGCCTCGGCGGCCCGCATGCACGAGCGCATCAGTTCGGCGTAGAGCATCAGCTCACCGATGCGCTCCTCGGTATGCGGCAGTTGCGCATTGCCGAGCGCCTGCGTCATCAACAACGCGAGGCCGAGCACGAACTCGCATTTCGCGAGGTTCTTGGCCGCGCCCTGATGGGCCGAGTGGGCCGTCGAATGGGTGACGTGCGGCGTCGCGTTGAGGCGCTCGACATCGTAGAGCAGAAACACCCGCTCCCACGGCACCAGCACATCGTCGAAAAACACGACGCAATCCATCTCCTCGAAGCGCGAGGCCAGCGGATGGTCGAAATGCGAGCGGCCCAAATCGAAGCTGTCGCGGCACAGGAAGCGGAGGCCCTTGGTGCTGCACGGGATCGAGAAATTGATCGCGAACGGGCTGTGCTCCTCGCTGTGACGCGCGAGACGCGGCGAATAGACCGCGATCTCGTCCGCCAGCGGCCCCAGGGTCGCCAGGATGCGCGCACCGCGCACGATGATGCCGGCATCGGTCTCGCGCTTGACTTCGAGCGCGGTGCCTTCCTTGAGGTTGAACATGCCCGAGACGTTGCGGCTGCGCTGGAAATTGATCAGCGAGTGGGTCAGCGTGACGTCGTTTTCACGGATGTATTCGACGTAATGCCGCATGTTGTCGGCAAATTCCGGGCGTTTCTCGCCAAAGAAGTCGGCCGCCGCGCCCCAGGCGGCGAACGTGACGTTCATGAAGTCGGGCGAGCGGCCCATCATGCCGCAGGTGGCGCGCGCCCAGTTCAGCATCATGCGGCTGCGGGTCTCGAGCGCCTCGCGGGTCTTCGGCATCTCGAACGAGCGGCCGACCGGCGCGCCGCTCGACGGGGAGGCATAGGTCATCGTCTCGCGCAGCTTGGGATCGTGCTGCATGTCGTAGAGGTGGGCGATCGCGCGCACGCCGCCCGCCAGCCCCTTGTGGGTCGTCACGTCGCGCACCCGCTCGCCACCAAGCCAGACCTCGCGCTCCTGTGCCCTGAGGTTGTCGATATATTGCTGTCCCGTGCGCGCCGGCATCGCATCCTCCCTGCCGCCGGACAACTGTGCCGGCGGCACGGCCGATGCTAGTGCCTCCGCAGCAATTGATCCAGATCCAGGAACCCGACGCCTGCCGGTTGTTTAATCAGCATGGACCCCGGGCAAGCCAAGGAGCACCTCGCCGATGGATACCCCTCTCGACAATGCCGCCGCTCGCCCCGACGCAAGCGGGCCGTTGACGCAAGCGGAGCTGGCGGCGATCGACGCCTACTGGCGCGCCGCCAATTATCTCGCGGTCGGGCAGATCTATCTGCTCGCCAACCCGCTGTTGCGCGAGACGCTCAGCCTCGAGCACATCAAGCCGCGGCTCCTGGGTCATTGGGGAACGACGCCCGGGCTAAATTTCGTCTATGTCCACCTCAACCGGGCGATCAAGGCGCGCGATCTCAACGTGATCTATGTCACCGGGCCGGGGCACGGCGCGCCGGGCATCGTCGCCAATACCTGGCTCGAAGGCAGCTACAGCGAGGTCTACCCGAACGTGCCGCGCAACGCCCGCGGCATGGCGGCGTTGTTCCGCCAGTTCTCGTTTCCCGGCGGCATCCCGAGCCACACCTCGGCGCAGACCCCGGGCTCGATCCACGAGGGCGGCGAACTCGGCTACAGCCTGTTGCACGCCTATGGCGCGGCGTTCGACAACCCCGATCTGATCGCCGCCTGCGTCATCGGTGACGGCGAGGCGGAAACGGGGGCGCTGGCCGCCTCGTGGCATTCCAACAAATTCCTCAACCCCGAGCGCGACGGCGCGGTGCTGCCGATCCTGCATCTGAACGGCTACAAGATCGCCAACCCGACCGTGCTGGCACGGCTGCCGCAGGCGGAGCTGACCGATCTGTTGAAGGGCTATGGCTACGCGCCCCATTGGGTCGAGGGCGACGACCCGCCGGTCATGCATCAGACGATGGCAGCAACGCTCGACCGCGTGCTCGACGAGATCGCCGCGATCCAGCACGAAGCGCGCAGCAGCGGGTTTGCGCGGCGCCGGCCCTGGCCGATGATCGTACTGAAGACCCCGAAGGGCTGGACCGGTCCGAAAATGGTCGACGGGCTGCCCGTCGAAGGCACTTTTCGCGCGCATCAGGTGCCGGTTGCCGACCTCGCCAACCCCGCACATCTGGCGCTGCTCGACGAGTGGATGAAAAGCTATCGTCCGGACGAGTTGTTCGACGCCGACGGCGCGCCCGCCGCGGCGCTGCGCGACCTGCCGCCGGCGGGCGCGCGGCGCATGGGGATGAACCCGCACGCCAATGGCGGCATCCTGTTGCGCGACCTTGCGCTGCCCGATTTCCGCGACTACGCCGTCACGGTGCCGCAGCCGGGCCGCGTCGAGGCCGAGGCGACGCGGATCGCCGGCGGGTTCGTGCGCGACATCGTGCACGCCAACCCGCACAATTTCCGCATCGTCGGACCGGACGAGACCGCCTCGAACCGGCTCGGCGCGGTGTTCGAGGTGACAAACCGCGTCTCGACCGCCGAGATCCTCCCCGGCGACGACCATATCGCGCCTGACGGCCGGGTCATGGAGGTGTTGAGCGAGCACCTCTGCCAGGGCTGGCTCGAAGGCTACCTGCTGTCCGGCCGCCACGGCCTGTTCTCGTGCTACGAAGCCTTCATCCACATCGTCGATTCGATGTTCAACCAGCACGCCAAGTGGCTGAAGGAAAACCGCCGCATCGCGTGGCGCCGCCCGGTCGCCTCGCTGACCTATCTGCTGACGAGCCATGTGTGGCGCCAGGACCATAACGGCTTCAGCCACCAGGACCCCGGCTTCATCGACCATGTCGTCAACAAAAAGGCGGAGGTGGTGCGGGTCTACCTGCCGCCCGACGCCAATTGCCTCTTGTCGGTACTCGACCACTGTCTGCGGAGCCGCGACTACGTCAACGTCATCGTCGCGGGCAAGCAGCCGGAGCCGCAATGGCTCGACATCGACGCGGCCGTGCGGCACTGCGCGCAAGGCGCCGGGATCTGGAGCTGGGCCAGCAACGACGAGAATGCCGAGCCTGACGCGGTGATGGCCTGCGCCGGCGACGTACCGACGCTGGAGACATTGGCCGCGGTCGATCTGTTGCGCCGCCACCTGCCCGATCTGAAGCTGCGCGTCGTCAACGTCGTCGACCTGATGACCCTACAGCCGCCGATCGAGCACCCGCACGGCATGTCGGATTGGGATTTCGACTCGCTGTTCACCCGCGACCGGCCGGTCATCTTTGCCTATCATGGCTATCCCTGGCTGATCCACCGGCTGACCTACCGCCGCACCAACCATCACAACATCCATGTGCGCGGCTATGTCGAGGAGGGCACCACGACGACCCCGTTCGACATGACCGTGCTGAACCGGCTCGACCGCTTCAACCTGGCGATCGACGTGATCGACCGCGTGCCGCGCCTGCGCGACATCGGCGCCCATCTGAAGCAGCAGTTGCGGGACAAGCTGGTCGAGCACAGGCACTACATCGCCGCGCATGGCGACGACATGCCCGAGGTGCGCGACTGGAAATGGGGGGCGTGAGCGTGGTGGCAGGCGGCGGCGGTGGCTATTGCATCGCCGTCCGCAAATAGCCGATCAGCACCTGCCGCACGGCGGCATCGGCGATGCCGGGAAAGGCCATCCGGTTGCCCGGCGCAAAGGTTCGCGGCGCGGCGAGGAAAGCGTCGAGCGTCTGGCCGTTTCAGATCACCTCCGATTGCCGCAACGCGGCAGAATAGGGATAGCCCGGCAATGTCCCGGCGCGGCGGCCGAAAATATGGTGCAGGTCCGGCCCGATCATCGCGGTTCCGTTCGCCGGCGGCGAATGGCAAATGGCGCACTGGGCGGCAAACACCTGAGCACCAGAGCTGGACGACCCGCCGGTCCCCGCTTGCGGCGTCTGCGGCGTTCCGTAGCCCTGCATCCCCCGGCCCATCATGCCCTGGCCCATCCCCTGGCTCATCATTCCCGGGCCCATCATCCCGGAGCCGGGACCGCCGCCATTCCCCATCTGCGCCAAAACCGGGGCCGCCGGGCTCGCGAAAATCAGTGCGAGGGCAAGCGCCCGCCCGGTGCAGACCACTTTCTTTGCCACGCCAATACCTCGCTCGCCGCGCCACTCGTTGCGATTATACCTCAATAGGCAGCAGATGAGAGTGCCGTGATGATCACCCGTGGCGGCGCGTTGCCCACCGTCGAGATCCGCATCCGCGGCCGGGTGCAGGGCGTCGGCTTTCGGCCGACGGTGTGGCGCCTTGCCACCGCGCTGGGGCTCGACGGCGAGGTGCTGAACGACGGCGGCGGCGTCGTGATCCGGGTGAGCGGCAGCGCCGCCGGCATCGACGCCCTGATCGGCCGGCTGGAAGCCGAGGCGCCGCCATTGGCGCGCATCGACCATATCGAGCGCCGCGCCCTCCCCGACCCATTGCCGCCCGGGTTCCGCATCGCCGCCAGCCGGCCCGGCGCGCCGCACACCGAGATCGCCCCCGACGCCGCGCTGTGCGCCGCCTGCGCCGCCGAAATCCTGTCACCCGCCGCGCGGCGTCATCGCTACGCCTTCACCAATTGCACACACTGCGGGCCGCGGCTCAGCATCGTGCACGGCATTCCCTACGACCGGGCGCAGACGACGATGGCGGGGTTTCGCCTGTGCGGGAATTGCGCGGCGGAGTACCGCAATCCCGCCGACCGGCGCTTCCACGCCGAGCCGATCGCCTGCCCGGCCTGCGGGCCGCGACTGCAGCTGCTGCATCTCGCCGACGCGGTGCCGGTCGCCGGCGACCCGGTCGCAGCGGCGGCGCGGCTGATCGCGGAGGGTGAGATCGTGGCGCTGAAGGGGCTTGGCGGCTATCAGCTCGCCTGCGACGCCACCAACGCCGATGCCGTCCGCCGCCTGCGGCGCCTCAAGCACCGCGACGCCAAGCCGTTTGCGCTGATGGCGCGCGACGTCGCCATGGTGCGGCAATACGCGATGCTCGCCCCCGTCGAAGAACAGGCGTTGACCAGCCCGGCGGCGCCGATCGTCCTGCTCGATGCCGACGGGCCGCGGCAGCTTCCGGCGGCGGTCGCGCCGGGACTGAACACGCTCGGCTTCATGCTGCCGACGACGCCGCTCCACCTCCTGCTGCTGGCGGAGCTTGACCGGCCGCTGGTGATGACCAGCGGCAACCGGGTCGACGAGCCGCAAATCACCGACGACGCCGACCTCGCCGCGCGGCTTGGCGGCATCGCCGCTTACGCGCTGACCCATGATCGCGCGATCGCCAACCGGGTCGACGATTCCGTGGTGCGGGCGATCGGAGGGACCGTGCGCCTCGTGCGCCGCGCCCGCGGTTACGCGCCATCGCCGATCGCCCTGCCGCGCGGCTTCGAGACGGCGCCGGAGATCCTCGCGACGGGCGGCGAATTGAAGGCGACATTCTGTCTCGTCACGGACGGGCAGGCGATCCTGTCGCAGCATCAGGGCGATCTCGAACACCCCGCGGCGTTCGACGACTATCGCAAGAATCTCGACCTGTATCGCGCGCTGTTCGCGCACCGTCCGGTGGCGGTCGCGGCCGACCTGCATCCCGAATACCTGTCGGCAAAATTGGCGCGCGAGCAGGCGCGCGATTCCGGCCTGGAACTGGTCGCGGTGCAGCATCATCACGCGCATGTCGCCGCCTGCCTGGCCGAGAACGGTCGGCCGCTTGCCGCGCCGCCGGTCATCGGCATCGTGCTCGACGGGCTCGGCTGGGGCGAGGACGGCACGTTCTGGGGCGGCGAGTTCCTGCTCGCCGATTATCGCGGCTTCGAGCGCCTCGCCCACCTCGCACCGGTGGCGATGCCGGGCGGCGCGCGGGCGGTGCGCGAGCCGTGGCGCAACCTTTACGCCCAGCTGATGCGGGCGATGGATTGGTCCGCGCTGACAAGCCGCTTCGGTGGCCTCGGCATCTGTAACTTTTTGGCGGCGAAACCGCGCGGGACGCTCGACCGGATGATTGCCCGCAACATCAATTCGCCGCCCGCCTCGTCGTGTGGCCGCCTGTTCGATGCGGTCGCCGCCGCGCTCGGCATCTGCCCCGAGGTTCAGGCCTACGAAGGCGAAGCCGCGATGCGCCTCGAAGCGCTGGTCGATCGCGCCGCATTGCGCGAAGGCGCCGGCTATCCGTTTGCGCTGTCGCCGGAAATCGTCGATCCGCGGCCGCTGTGGGGGAGTTTGTTGCGCGACCTCGCCGCCGCGGTGCCGTCGGCAATCATCGCCGCGCGGTTTCACACGGGGCTTGCCGCGGCGATCGCAGCGACGGCCGAGCCGCTTGCCCGCAGCCGTGGTATCGACACGGTTGCGCTGTCGGGCGGCTGTTTCCAGAATGCAACCCTGCTCGGCGAGACCGTCAGCCGCCTCGCCGCGAGCGGGTTTTCCGTGCTAAGCCATGCCACGGTCCCGGCCAATGACGGCGGGCTGGCGCTGGGCCAGGCGGCGGTTGCGGCGGCGCGCTTGATCGAACGGGCCGCCTGATCGAAAGGGAGTGGGCATGTGCCTGGGCATCCCCGGACGGATCGTGCGCCTCGACGACGCCGAGGCGGCGCTGGCGACGGTCGATGTCGGCGGCGTGCGGCGCCAGATCAACCTTTTGTGCATCATCGACGACGACCACTCGTTCGAGGCCTGCCTCGGCGATTGGGTATTGATCCATGTCGGCTTTGCGATGAGCCGGATCGACGCCGCGGAGGCGCGCCGGACCTTGGCATTGCTCGCCGAGCTTGGCGAGCGGGCGGCCGAGCTGTCGGCGATGAGTGGCGACACGGCAGGCCGATAAGGGCTCTTATGTCTACCGACCCCGTTCTGGCTCGTCGCCCGGCTCTTGGCCCGGCCAACACTCAGGAGACCGCACCATGCCGCGTCTGAAATTCGGCGCCTTTCTCGCCCCGCATCATCCGATCGGCGAGCATCCGATGTTGCAGTTCCGCCGCGATCTCGACCTCGTCGAGCAGCTCGACAAGCTCGGCTACGACGAATTCTGGTGCGGCGAGCACCATTCCAGCGGCTGGGAAATGATCGGCTCGCCGGAAATGTTCCTCGCCGCGGCGGGCGAGCGCTCGAAGCGCATCATGCTCGGCACCGGCGTCGTCTCGCTGCCCTATCACCACCCGTTCAATGTCGCCCAGCGCATGGTGCAGCTCGACCACATGACCGGCGGGCGGGCGATCTTCGGCTCCGGGCCGGGCGCGCTCGCGTCCGACGCGCACACGCTCGGGCTCGACCCGATGATGCAGCGCGACCGCCAGGACGAGGCGATCGCGGTCATCCGCCGGCTGTTCGACGGCGAGCGGGTCACCGCGAAAACCGACTGGTTCACCTTGCAGGATGCCGCAGTTGCAGCTCCTGCCCCTGCAGGAGGAGATGCCGTTCGCGGTCGCCTCGCAGATCAGCCCGTCGGGCATGACCTTGGCCGGCAAGCACGGGATCGGCGTCATCTCGATCGGCTCGATGTCGAGCGAGGGCTTGAACGCGCTGCCGACGCAATGGGGCTTCGCCGAGGCCGCCGCCCGCAAGCACGGCACGACGGTCGATCGCAAGAACTGGCGCGTCCTCCTTAGCTGGCACATCGCGGAGACCCGCGAAAAGGCGCGCGCCGAAGCGCGCCACGGCCTGTTGCGCCATCACAACGAATATATCGTCGGCACCTTGCAGCGGCCGGGCGCGATGCCGTTCAGCGACCCCGACGAAGCGGTCGACAAGACTGCGTTTGTCGACGGCGCCGCAGCGACGATCGGCACGCCGGACGACCTGGTCAAGACGATCAAATCCGTGCTTGAAGTCAGCGGCGGCTTCGGCACCATCGTCGGCTTTGTTCACGACTGGGCCAACCCGGAAAACACGGCGCACAGCTGGGACATGGTGGCGCGCTACGTGGTGCCGGAGATCAACGGCTATCTCGCCGGGCTGCGGCAGTCGCAGCATTTCGTCGCCACCAACCGCGGCGTTTTCGATCGCGCCAAGGAGGCGATCATGGCGAAGATCACCGAGAACGACGCCGCCCTCGCCGCGCTCGCGGTGACGAAGGGCTCGCGCCTCGGCAACGTCGCAGCGAACGCCGCCCTGCCCGATCTCGACGAGGCGCGCGCCCGGCTGGCAAGGCGGTGACCGACCACCCGGGGCCGCGCCGCCGCAGGCTTGCCCCGGACCCCGGCGCGCGGTACTGAGGGCGCTAAAGGCGAATCGGAGCGGAGGGAGCGGAGATGATTTCGGGCGAATACGATGTCGTCGTGGTCGGCGCCGGCAATGCCGGGATGTGCGCGGCGCTGGCGGCGCGGGAAAATGGCGCGCGGGTGCTGGTGCTGGAATCCGCCCCGTTCGACGAGCGCGGCGGCAACAGCCGCTACACGGCGGGCGCGCTGCGCTTTGTCTATAACGGCGTCGACGACCTGCTGAAACTCTGCGACCTCAGCGAGACCGAGATCGCCACCTCGGATTTCGGCACCTACACGCAGGACAAATATTACGACGATCTCGGGCGCCTGACCGATTACAAGTCGAACCCCGACATGGCCGAACTCCTGATCACCAAGAGCCAGGAGACGCTGCTGTGGATGCGCTCGAAGGGCATCCGCTTTGCGCCGATGTATTCGCGCCAGGCCTTCAAGCACGACGGGAAATTCGTGTTCTGGGGCGGGCTGGCGCTGGAAGCCTGGGGCGGCGGGCCGGGCCTCGTCGAGGGGCTGTTCAAATCCGCCGAGGATCGCGGCATCGAGATCGCCTACGAGGCGCGCGGCGAGAAACTGATCCACGATGATGACGGGGTGCACGGCGTCGTCGCCAATGTCGCGGGCCACACCACCGAAATCCGCGCCAAGGGGGTCGTCCTTGCCTGCGGCGGATTCGAGGCCAATGCCGAGATGCGCACCCGCTATCTCGGCCCCGGCTGGGACCTCGCCAAGGTGCGCGGCACCCGCTTCAACACCGGCGGCGGCATCAAGATGGCGCTCGAGATCGGCGCGATGTCGTATGGCAACTGGTCGGGCTGCCATGCGGTCGGCTGGGACTACAACGCACCCGAATTCGGCGACCTCGCGGTCGGCGACAACTTCCAGAAGCACTCCTACCCGTTCGCCGTCATGGTCAATGCCGACGGTGTCAGGTTCTGCGACGAGGGCGCCGATTTCCGCAACTACACCTACGCCAAATACGGCCGCGAGATCCTGAACCAGCCGCACCAGTTCGCCTGGCAGATCTTCGACCAGCAGGTCGTGCATTTGCAGCGCGACGAATACCGCATCCGCCAGGTGACCAAGGTCACCGCCAACACGATCGAGGAACTGGCCGACAAGATGGCCGAGTACGCCCCGGTCGATAAGCCGACCTTCCTCAAGACGATCAGCGAGTACAACGCGGCGGTGCAGCGCGACATCCCCTACAACCCGACAGTCAAGGACGGCCGCACCACCAAGGGGCTGGCGATCGACAAAACCAACTGGGCGATGCCGCTCGAAAAGCCGCCTTACGAGGCCTATTGCACGACCTGCGGCGTCACCTTCACGTTTGGCGGCGTGCGCATCGACAATGACGGTCGGGTGCTCGACACCGCGCAAAAGCCGATCGCCGGGCTTTACGCAGCGGGCGAATTGGTCGGCGGTCTCTTCTACCACAACTATCCCGGCGGCACCGGCCTCGTCTCCGGCTCGGTGTTCGGCAAGATCGCCGGCACTTCCGCGGGCAAGCAAATCGGGCGGAATACGTAGCGGAGCCGGTGGTAGCGGTGAAACCGGCGAACCTCCTGTTCATCCTGTCGGACGAACACAGCCGGCGGGTGCTCGGCTGCTACGGCCATGAGATGGTCCAGACGCCGCACCTCGATCGGCTGGCGGCAGCGGGCGTGCGCTTCACCGACGCCTACTGCAACTCGCCGATCTGCGTGCCGTCGCGCGCCGCCTTGGCGACCGGGCGCTACGTGCACAAGACGCGCTTCTGGGACAACGCGATCCCCTATGACGGCAGCGTACCGTCATGGGGTCATCGGCTGAAGGCAGCCGGCCACAGGGCGGTGTCGGTCGGCAAACTGCACTTCAAGAGCGCCGACGACGACAACGGCTTTACGCAGGAGCTGATGCCGCTGCATGTCGTCGACGGGATCGGCGACCCGCTCGGCTGGCTGCGCGAGCCGCTGCCGGTGCGCAAGGCGACATTGCGCCTCGCCAAGGACGCCGGGCGCGGCAATTCGAGCTACCAGGATTACGACGACCGAATCACCGCGGCGGCGATCGATTGGCTGACGGCGCGCGCCGCGGCGCCGGCGGACAAGCCGTGGGTCTTGTTCGTGTCGCTGGTGTGCCCGCACTTCCCGCTGATCGCGCGCCCCGAGTGGTACGACCGCTACCCGGAGGACCGGGTGCCGCTGCCGGCGCTCTACGAGGCGGCGGAACGCGGCGCCGACCACCCCTATATCGCGGCGATTCGCGAGTGTCAGGTCTACGACAAAGGCTTCGACGCGGTGACCTTGCGCCGCGCGCTGGCCGGCTATTTCGGCCTCGTCAGCTTCACCGACAACAATGTCGGCAAGCTCATGGATGCGCTCGCCGCCACCGGCCTCGCCGACACGACGCGGGTGCTCTATTCGAGCGACCACGGCGACAATCTCGGCACGCGCCGGCTGTGGGGAAAGTCGACGATGTACGAGGAAGCGGCCGGGGTGCCGATGATCCTTGCCGGCCCCGACGTGCCGCAGGGGTTTGTCTGCCGCGAACCGGTGTCGCTGGTCGATGTCTTTCCGACCGTCACCGAATGCGTCGGCCTGCCATCGCACTCCGACGACCGCGACCTCCCCGGCGCCTCGTTGTTCGACGTTGCGAGGGGGGTCACAGCGCGCCGCACGATCCTCAGCGAGTATCACGCCACCGGGGCCGCGACCGGCGCCTTCATGATCCGCAAGGGTCCGTTCAAATACATCCACTACGCCGGCATGCCGCCGCAGCTGTTCGACCTCGACGCCGACCCGCAGGAGACCCGCGACCTCGCACAAGAGCCGGGCTACCAAGGCCTTGTCGCCGATTGCGAGCGCGAGTTGCGCCGCGTCGTCGATCCCGACGCCGCCGATGCGCAGGCCAAGGCCGACCAGCGGGCGCGCATCGCCGCTTTGGGCGGGCGCGAGGCGATCATCGCCCGCGGCAGCTTCGGCTATTCGCCGACCCCAGGGACAACGCCGGTCTACAATTGATGGCGAGGCTGCTCGTCTCGGTTAACGACAAGATGCAGCGCGGCTATTTCTACGAACTCACCGCGCCGGCGGGGCAGGAATTCGATCCCGAGTTCCGCCCCGAGCTGACCCCGGCGAAGATGCTGCGGCTTGGTGTGTTCTGCGGCAAATACCTGACTGACTGCGTCGATGAATTTCCAGCGAGCTGGTTCGCGGGCGCCAAACTCGCTGCCGGATGCCGCGACTGCTCGCTGAATTACTTCGGGGTCGATGCCGGCCAGAAACTGTCGGTGTGGCGCGATAAGGGGTGGATCCGCCCGGACGACCCGCGCGGCTGGTTCCAGTGGTATTGCCGGTATTACATTGGCCGCCGATTGCTCGACGAGGACGCGCGACAAATCAAGCGCTGGAAGGCCATGCGACGGCACATCCGCCAGATCCAGCGCCATTGCGAACCGGGCAATCTCGGTTGTCGCCCGCGGCAGCGCCAGGCACTGCTACACTGGGCGTACGACAGCCGAAGCCTCTGACGCTATTCCGCCGCGGCGGCCTGCGAAGACGCGGCGGCGCGGGCGTCCTCGCGGATCATCGCCGCGCCCTTTTCGCCGATCATGATGGTCGGGGCGTTGGTGTTGCCGGTCGTGACGCACGGCATCACCGAAGCGTCGATGACCCTGAGCCCCTCGACGCCGTAGACCTTGAGGCGCGGGTCGACGACGGCCATCGTGTCGGTGCCCATCTTGCAGGTGCCGACCGGGTGAAAGACGTTGGTGCCGGCGTTACGGGCGAATTCGCCGAACGCGGCCTCGGAATCGACCGCCGCGCCGGGCACGGTTTCCTCGAGCGAATAGGGCGCCATCGCCGGCTGGGCGAAGATGCGGCGGGTGTGGTGGATGCCGGCGATCAGCACCCGCAAATCGTTCGGCGCCGACAGGTAGTTCGGGCGGATCGCCGGATACTGCAGCGGGTCGGGCGATTGCGCCATGATCGTGCCGCGGCTCTCCGGCCGCACCGGACAGACCGCGACGGTCATCCCAGGCTCGCGCTCCAACTGGCGGAAGACGCCCTGGGCATAGCTCGCCGGGGTGAACAGGAGTTGCAGGTCGGGACTCGACAGGCCCTCGCGGCTGCGGCAGAACACCATCGCCGAGGTAACGCCAAAGGTCAGCGCGCCGCTGCCAACCGTGGCCCAGCGCGCGACCTCGCGCGCCAGCCGCAGCCCGCGCGCCAACTGGTTGATCGTCACCGCATTTTTCACCCGGTGCGAGATGCGCACGACGTAATGGTCGTTGAGGTTGGCGCCGACGCCGGGCAGATCGTGCACCACCGGCACCCCGATTGCCATCAGATGCTCGGCCGGGCCGATGCCGGAAATCTGCAGCAGATGCGGTGAGTTGACCGCGCCGCCGCAAACGATGACCTCGCGCGCGGCACGCTGCTCGCGATCGACCCCGTTCTGGCGAAACGCAACGCCGACGCAGCGCCTGCCGTCGAACAGCAGCTTGGTGGCGATCGCGTCGGTCTCGATCTTCAGGTTGGCGCGGCCCTTGGCCTGCGCCAGAAAGGTGCGGGCGGTCGAGCCACGCAGCCGACCGCGCCGGGTCATCTGCGAATAGGCGACGCCCTCCTGCGTCTTGCCGTTGTAGTCGGGGGTGAAAGCGAACCCCGCCTGCTGCGCCGCCTCGACGAAGTGGTGGGTCAGATCGAGGATAGTGCGGTAGTCCTCGACGATCAGCGGGCCGCCCTTGCTGCGATATTCCGGGTCGCCGGTGCCGCGATAGGTCTCCGATTTGCGGAAAAACGGCAAAACCTCGTCGTAGCTCCAGCCGCGGCAGCCCATCTGCGCCCAGCCGTCGTAATCGGCCGGGTTGCCGCGCACGTAAAGCATGCCGTTGATCGAGCTGGTGCCGCCGAGGGTCTTGCCGCGCGGCCATTGCAACGAGCGGCCGGCGGTGCCCGGCTCGCCCTCGCTCGTGTAGTTCCAGTTGATCTTGGCGTTGTTGAGGACGCGCAAGACGCCGGCCGGGATGTGGATCATCGGGTCGCGGTCGGGCGGGCCGGCTTCGAGCAGCACGACCTTGGCGCCGTCCTCGGAGAGCCGGGCGGCGACGACGCACCCGGCCGAGCCTGCCCCGACCACCACATAATCCGCGTCCATCGATGTCTCCGTGGCTATGTCATTACCGCAAGCAGGCGGCGGACGGTGGCTTCGGGGTCGGCGGCGCGCATGATCTCGCCCATTACGGCGATGCCGCGCGCGCCCGCGGCAAGGCACGCGTCGATGTTGCCCTCGCCGATGCCGCCGAGCGCGACGATCGGCCCCGGCGCCAGCCGCGCCGCCGCGGCGAGTGCGTCGAGCCCGACCGCCGGGCCGTAGCCGGGCTTGCTCGCAGTCAGAAAGATCGGACTCAGCGTCGCGTAGTCGGCGCCGGCCCGGAGCTGCGCCGCGGCCTCCTCGGCGTCGTGCGCCGAGACGCCGATCAGTCCATCGGGCAACCTCCGCCGCGCCGCCGCCGGGTCGCCGCCACCCGGCAGATGGACGCCGCCGGCGCCGCAAGCGACCGCAGCAGCGACATCCTCATGCACGGTGACGGTCGCGCCGTAACGCTGCCCGAGTGCCACCAGCGCGCCCAGCAAGGCGCGACGCTCGTCAGGTGGCAGGTCCTTCTCGCGCACGCTGAACCAGCGGCAGCCGGCGCGGAACGCCGCCGCGGCGATCTCGGCCAGTGGCCGCGTCGCCTGGCTTCGATCGGAAATAACGAGGAGCGGCGGCGAGGGAAGCCTCACCCCACCGCCGTCAGGTCGCGAGCGGAGATCGACTCCAGATGGCGCAGGCGGTCGAACAGGCGGTCCGGCGCAATTCGCGCATGGCCGACATCGAGGCAGGTGCGGAATTTGTCGAACAAATCCGCTTCGCTCAAGGGCCGCTCGGCGTGGCCGCGGGCGCGGTGCACCTGCTCGCCCTCGATCCGCTCGCCGCTCGTCAGCTCGACCGTGACCTGGTCCCATTTCGAGGCGCCGGAGACCTGGGCGTCGTAATTCTCGTTGGTCACGACGCTGACCCGTTTCATCAACTCCTGCACCTCCGGGCGCCGCACGAACGCGTCGGTGTATTCGCCGAGGCTGGCGCGCCGCGAAATGACCGCCGCCGCCATCGCGAACTCCATGCTGAACTTGGCGGCGAGCCCGGTTTGCGGCGCGTGGTTGCGCAGGATCAGCGAATGCGTCTTGCTGATCGACACCGTGATACGGGCGATGTCGGCCGGCTTCAAGGGGCGCTTGGCCAACAGCTCCAGCATCCCGTCGAGGGCGCGATGGGTGCAGTAGCAGGCCGGGTATTTCTTGATGCTGATGCCCTGCTTGACGATCTGCCATACCTCGCCGAATTGCGGGCAGGGGCCGTCGCGATCGGCCTTGCCCTCGGGCGACACCGCGGAGAGGAAGCCCTGCGGGTGCTCGAGCGCGTCGGACGCGGCGGTAAAGCCGAGCTCGGCAAGGCGCGCCGACATCAGCCCGGCATGCGCCGCGCGGCCGGCGTGGAACGGCTTCGTCATCGTGCCGAAATTGGCCATGATGCCGCCGGCCTGCGACGCTGACAGCGCGATCGCCATCGTCGCCTGCTCGGGGCTGAGGCGGCGCAGATTGGCGCAGGCCGCGCCGGCGCCGATCGTCCCGAAGATGCCGGTCGGGTGCCAGCCCTTGACATGATGGTGGCCGGGGTCGCGGCGCGCCAGCTCGGCCCAGGTCTCGTAGCCGGCGGCATAGGCGGCCAGCATCTCGCGCCCGCCGAGGCCCAGCGTTTCCGCTTCGGCGAGGATCGCCGGCAACAGCACGGTCGAGATGTGGCCGCGGCAGCCGACATCGTCGTAGTCGAGCGCGTGGCCGGCGGTGCCGTTGATCCACGCCGCCTCGGGCGCGGTCGCGGTGTCGCCGGAAAAATAGAGGCTGGCCGGGCCCGCCGCCGGCGCGAGGCCGCGGCGCAGCAGCTGCGGCGCCGGGTCATGGGCGCCGGCGATCATCGTCGCGATCGTGTCGATGATGCCGGTGCGGGCGATCTCAACCGCCTCGGCGGGGAGCTTCTCGAAGGTCAGGCCGGCGGCGAATTGCCCGAGTTCCTGGGTCAGCGGCATGACGGTTCTCCTTACCAATGAAAGTAACTGTGATGCATTGTCGGACTAGTTGGGGACTTGCCCTTTCACCGCGTTGGCGTGCGCGTGATAGCAGATGCGGCCATCCGGATCTTGCGGCAGTTTCCGGCGCAGATGGACCTTGAGTTGTTCCCGCGCCCGCGGCGGCATCTTGCTGATCGCCTGGCCAGCCGGTCCTACGACGCTATTTACCTGCCAGAACTCGTCAAAGTCGGAAAAAACAACGGGGACGCGGATCGCTCGCGTGTCGATCGCTTCAAGCCCGGCCTGCTCCCATAGCGCACGCATGCTGTCGTGCCGGGAAAACGCGACGCTGGGCGGCATTGCGTAATCGATGCTCAGGGATTGCAGTCCCGTCGTGAACGGTCCCGTCGGCGATCCGCCGCTCGGCAGATCCCACATATACGTCGCCAGCCAGCCGCCCGGCCGCACAACGCGAGCCATCTCGGCGACCGCCTTGGTGGGATCGGGAACGAAGGCGATCACCAAGGCCATCACGGCGACATCGAAACTGTCGTCGGCAAATGGTAGCGCCTGCGCGTCGCCCTGGCGGAACTGCGCCAGGCTCGCCGCCGGGCGGGTGCGGGCATAGGCGATCTGCGATGCCGACGGATCGAGCCCCTGCACCTCGGCGGGCATGCAACGGGTGACGAGCAACTCGGTCAAGGCGCCGGTGCCACAGCCGACATCGAGCCAGCGCAAGCCCTTCGGCTGCGCCAGCCAATCGAGAAAGACCTCGCCGGCGAGGGCGCTCCACCGGCCCATCATCCGCTCGTAGGCGGCACCGTCGGTGAAGAAGCTTCGCTCATCGGCCATTGCAATCTCGCGCTTGCGGCGGCCCGATCATCGCGACCGCGCCTGCCGGCGCAGCGTGTCGAGGCTGCCGCCCATCTTGACGGAGCCGGGCAGCGGATGGCCGACGATATCTTCGGCGAGGCGCGCCGCCTCGATCAGCGCGGCGAGATCGATGCCGGTCTCGATGCCCATCTCCTCGCACATAAAGACGAGGTCCTCGGTGCAGACGTTGCCGGCGGCACCCCGGTGCGCCGCGAACGGGCAGCCGCCGAGCCCGGCCACCGCGGCGTCGAAGATCGCTACCCCCATTTCGAGCCCGGCATAGGCGTTGGCGATCCCCATGCCGCGCGTGTCGTGCAGGTGCAGCGCAACATCGAGCAGCGGGAAGCGTTCGCGCACCGCGCCGACGAGGCGCTTGATCGCCAAAGGCGTCGCCCAGGCCATCGTGTCGGCGAGCGAGATGACGGACAGGGCGATGTCGTGCTCGGCCGCAAGGTCGACGATCTGCTGGACCATGTCGAGCACGTCGGCAACTGGGATGTCGCCGGCGAAATTGCAGCCGAACGCCGCCATGATCGAGCCGCGCTCGACCGGCACGCCGTGCTCCCGGTAAAGCCGGATCATGTTGCGCTGCATCGCCAGGTTGTCGGCGAGGCTGCGGTTCTGGTTGCGCTCGAGAAACGGCTCCGACGCGGTCAGCGAGATTGAGCCGCTGAGGTCGAGCCGACCGCAGGCGAGCGCGCGCTCAAGCCCCTTCTCGTTGAGCCATAGCCCGGTATAGGCGACCCCAGGCTTGCGCCCGAAGCGGGCGACGACCTCTTCGGCGTCGGCCATGCCCGGCACGCGGCGCGGATTGACAAAGGACACGGTCTGGATGTGATTGAGGCCGGTGTCTGACAATGCGTCGATCAGTTCGACCTTGCGCTCGGTCGCAATCGGCCCCTTCTCGAACTGAAAGCCCTCGCGCGGGCCTTCCTCGTTGATCTGCACCGATTTGGGAAGATCGGACATTGCCCTCGCTCTCCGCAGGCCGCTGATTATGACGCAAATCGGTGGTGGGTGCCACGCGCGCGGCAGCTCGGCAGTATTGAATGCGTTGGTCGGGTCAGGCGTCGCAGCATGATGCGGATCTGGCGAGGCGGCAGACGGGTGGCGACGGTTCGCGCGTATGGCTCGAGATCGCCGGCGTTGAATTAGGTAGCATGTTCTCTATATGTTCATTTACCGCAACGATCGCGACCGATCGATCTCGGGCGTTAGCTGCAAATCTGCTGTATTTACAGCTAAACATCCCGTCCGGCAGGTGCCGGCGGGAATGATGCTGCATTGAGGGTCGTGCCGTTGACCGACGAGGACAGCTTTACCGGCCGGGCGCGGCGCTATGTGCGGGTCGGCAGCGCGATGGGCGGGCTGGCGGCGCGGCTGGCCGGCGAGCGCTATCTTGGGGTGCCCATCGACCGCGAGCGGCATGCGGCCGATTTGAAGGCGGCATTGGGCGGCATCAAGGGGCCGCTGATGAAGGTGGCGCAACTGCTCGCGACGATCCCTGACGCTTTGCCCGAGGAGTATGTCCGCGAGCTGGTGCAGCTGCAGGCCAACGCGCCGGCGATGGGCTGGCCGTTCGTGCGCCGCCGCATGATGGGCGAGCTTGGGCCGGACTGGCAGAGCCGCTTCAAGAATTTCGAGCATGTCGCGGCACGCGCCGCCTCATTGGGCCAGGTGCACCGCGCGACCGCGCATGACGGCACGCCGCTCGCCTGCAAATTGCAATATCCGGACATGGCCTCGGCGGTCGAGGCCGACCTGCGCCAATTGAAGCTGGCGATGGGGCTTTACGAGCGCTACGACCGCAGCGTCACCACCGCCGACATCCACGCCGAGATCGCCGACCGGCTGCGCGAGGAACTGGATTACACGCGCGAGGCCGCGCACATGCGGCTCTACGGCGAGATCCTGAAGGACGAACCTTGTGTCGCGGTGCCGCGGCCGATCCCCGAATTGTCGACCCGGCGCCTCTTGACGATGACCTGGCTCGATGGCGGGCCGATCCTCGACATCGCCAAGGCGCCGCTGGCGGTGCGCAACATGATCGCCTTGCGCATGTTCCGCATCTGGTACGTGCCGTTCTACTACTACGGCGTCATCCACGGCGATCCGCATCTCGGCAACTACACGGTGGCGCCCAACCATACCGTCAACCTCCTCGATTTCGGCTGCGTCCGGGTGTTTCCGGCGAGCTTCGTCAAGGGGGTGATCGACCTCTACCATGCGCTGGAGCGCGACGACCGCGAGCTGGCGGTCGCGGCCTATCGCAGCTGGGGCTTCGGTGAGCTGTCGCACGAGATGATCGCCGTGCTGAACCGCTGGGCCACCTTTGTCTACGGCCCCCTGCTCGACGACCGGGCGCGGATGATCCAGGAGCGCGCAAAGCCCGGCAGCGACGGCCGCACCCTCGTCGACGACGTGCACCGCGACATTCGCCGCCTCGGCGGCATCGCGCCGCCACGCGCCTTTGTCTTCATGGATCGCGCCGCGGTCGGTCTCGGCTCGGTGTTTCTGCACCTCCAGGCCAAGATCAACTGGCACCGGCTGTTCCACGAGCTGATCGACGATTTCGACGAGAGCGTGCTGGCGGCGCGCCAGACGGCAGCGCTCGAGCGCGCCGGCGTGCCGCCGCCGGCATGATGCAGCCTTCTCCGTCCTCAGAGGGTAAAGATATACCGACCAAACCGGGCCACCCCACGCGACCATAGCGGGTGATGCCTGCGCCGAGCCGCCGGACACGAGAACCCGTCTGGCTCCGCCCATGCTGATGCCTATAGGCTAGTGCCCGTCCATAAACGGGCAGTTTTTCAGCCCCATAGAAGCAGGATGGATCGATTATTGACGCGTGCGGGGCGGGCTTTCCCGTGCGCGGTAGTACCGGAGTTGTGTCCCGAGGGGTGGTGTAGAGCTGTAGGTACGTAGCCCGCCGCAGCCACCGCAGCGAGTCAGGCGGCGGCGGGCTGCTTATCCACGGCGGTGGTCGTCGCGGGTCTTCGCCAGATTTCGGTTGAAGCCCTTCGACCGAACCGGGGATCCGAGGATGACCGACGAGATGATGAGCTTCAGGCGCTTTTGGAGAAGAGTTCGGACGCCGATCTGCTGCGCGAGATGATCGGGTTCGCCGCGCATCGCCTGATGGAGCTGGAGGTCGAAAACCTGACCGGGGCGGCGCACGGCGCACGCAGCGCCACCAGCTGCGCCCCGGGGTCAAGACGCTCGCCGAGCTAATGGACGAGGCCGAGAGCGATGTGCTCGCCTATATGAGCTTCCCGCCGGCGCATCGCCCGAAATTGCACTCGGCAAATCCGATCGAGCGCCTGAACGGCGAGATCAAGCGCCGAGGTCGTCGGCATCTTCCCCAATGACGCGGCCGTGATCCGCCTCGTCGGGGCCATCCTGTTGGAACAAAACGATGAATGGGCCGTGTAACGGGCCCGCTACATGACCCTGGAAACCAGGCCTCCGTTGAGCGACGATCCCTTCGTCAAGCTGCCCGCCGTGGCCGCCGACCACCCGTTCGACGGCCCCCCTGGCTCGACGACGGTAGCCACCAATGGCTGCCAGCAGCGCCTCGGCCGTCGGCTCAATTGTTTGTTTCGCTTTGACCCGCGCCAGACCAGGGACCTGGGCCACGAGAACCCAACTGGTATTGCTCAGCTCGATCGCCAGCACGAGCGTTCGGGTCAGCACGGTTGCAGATGAGTTGCTCCCCGTGTCTGGCCGATCTCTAAGCTCGTGCCGAAGTCGGCGGCATGGCTCTTATGCGGTAGTCGTCGCCGCTCACCATCATCTTCCATGCGATGCGGGCGATCTTGTTGGCCAATGCCACGGCGGCCAGCTTCGGCGCCTTGCGCTTGAGCAGCTCGACGAGCCGGGTTGCGGCATTCCTACCGCATCGGTTTCGAAGCTGCCGGAGGAGAGAGGTGGCCATGTAGCTCTCACCGGCCTCGATGTCCGCGGCGAATCTCCTCTTGCCCGATCAAAGCCGGGCTGCGTTCATATTCCGCGCCGTTGGCCCTGAATCGCCGGCGTTCATGATGCCTGCATAGCTGCCATATCTCCTCACGGGCCACGGTATGGGCAGGCTGTCACCGACTTCCAAGCGCTCGAGGAGCGGACGCAGTTTCGCCATGCCCCTGGCCGCAGTAACGCCGAATTCGGCGGCATAGCCATGATTTGCGTTGGCCAGCCGGGTGCGCGTGCCGATCAACCGATCGCGAACCCCGACCAGCATCAAGGCCGCTCGCTGCTCAGCCGTCTTCACCGGCACAAACCGCATCGTCGGCCGGCTCATCGCCTCGCACAGCGCCTCGGCGTCCGCCGCATCGTTCTTGCCACGCTTGACGTAGGGCTTGGCCAGTTGCGGCGCGATCAACTTCACCCGATGCCCAAACGATTGCAGCAGCCGCGCCCAATAATGGCTGGCTCCGCAGGCTTCGATCGCGATCACCTCGGCTCAAGCTTTTCAAAGAACGCCACCATCGCCTTGCGCGGCAGCTCTTGCGCAGAACCGGCGTCTCAGCAGCATCCACCCCATGAAGCTAGAAAATATGCTTCGAAGTATCCATCTGTTCTGGGCGTTGTTGGCCAGCGGGCAGATCACGCTGCGCAAAGTTGACGGCTGGAGGACCCTGAATGTCGCCCCTGCCGAGCAAATCCTTGATCTGGTCGCATGAGCCGATAACACCACCGCGGGAGATGATCGCCATCGCCTATTTCCACCAACTTCGCAACGCGACCTCCGCGTAACCCGGTGTCCACTTTTCCCTCGCGCCCGCCTCGCCGCACCGCGCGGTCGTCCGACCCCGCCTGGCGGCGTGGAAATGCTCCGATGGTCGCGCCGCCGCCGGACGGCACGGTCGCAGGATTGCCGCTGTCGAGTTGAATTTTTCTGACGCTTTCGCCTTCTGCGATGCGCTCGACAGCCTCTGCGGCAAGCAGTTCGGCGATGAAGGTGCGGAAATCGTCAGGCGCGCGGCGGGCGCCGAAGCGCGCCTGAAAGCGGCGCCCGATTTCTGCGAACAAAGGTGTCCCGTCCAGCAACTCCCAGAGAAACCGCTCCTGCTCCCGCAGCACAAGCAGCGGTCCGCCCGGCACTTTCAGGAAGTACTCGGGCTCGTCGTCCGTCCCGCCGATTGACAGGCGGGGCCCCGGCACGCGGCGATACGGCAGAGGCCGCCGTTCGTCCGGATCAAACTCGGGAGCAAAGGCCGCCATCCATACACCGCCATGCGACAGTCGTTACGAACTAAATTCTATATAATGCCATCCTATGGATAGAGGCCAAGCCTATGTCAAACGCGGCGCTGGCGCCCTGGCCCCAGCCGCACAAACCTCGCGCTTGATGCCTGGGACATACAGAAGCGCCACGAAACCACCGTATCGCGGCGGTCAAACGGAGCGCAGCTCCGCGACCTGAACGCGCGCGTTATGCCGCTAGCGGTAGGCCGAGAGGTTGGCGTCGGCGGTCAGCAGGTAGAGGGCGTTGCCGGCGACGACCGGCCCCTGATCGCCGCCGGCCGACATGTCGATCTTGCCGACCGGCTCGCCGGTGTAGGGTGAGAGCGAAACCGCTTCGCCGGTCGAGGACAGCGCGATCAGCCGATTGCCGCCCAGCACCGGCCCGGCCCAGAAGATCGGATCTGACTTGTCCTTTGCGTCCTCGTAGCGGCGCAACCGGCGCACCCAGCGAATCTTGCCCGCGTCGCGAGTCAGGCAGACCATCTCGTTGTCGTTGGCGAGCACAAAAACATAGTCGCCGACCACCCACGGGCTGTGGCTGCTGGCAATCTGGCGGTCCCACACCCTGTCGCCGGTGCGCAGGTCGATCGCCACCATGCGGCCGCTGTGGCTGACGGCAAACACCCGGCCGCGGTCGATGACCGGCCGACCGCGAATGTCGGCCAGGGCCGCAATGGCGTTGACGTCGCGGCTCCCGGCAAGATTGTCCGACCATACCGCGCGGCCGTTTTCGACGCGCAGCGCGAACAGTTCGCCCGAGGTATAGGCGGCAATCACGACCTCGCGCTCGACCGCAGGGCTGGCGCCGCCCAACAGGCCGGCGGTCTCAGGAATGCCGTTATGCGTCCACAGCTTGTGCCCGTTGTCGGCCGAGAGCGCGTTCAGCTCGTTGTCGACGGTGACGACAAACACTCGTCCGTCCGCCACGGTCGGCGCGGCGTGCACCGGGGCCGACACACTCTGCCGCCAGATCACCTTGCCATTGGCCGGATTGAGCGCCAGCACCTCGGCATAACCGGTCCCGACATAAAGCCGATCGTGCCAGAAGGCCGGGCCGCCGCCGAAGGCGTTGCCTAATGCGCCGTCAGGCTTGAGGTCGACTTGCCACAGCCGGTTACCGTTGGCGATGTCGAGGGCGCTGACCTGCACGCCGCCATCCATCGCATAGACCCGGCCGCCCGTGACGACCGGCTGCGACAGCACCCTGGTGTAGCGCGAGGCGCCGTCGCCGATATTGGTTTCCCAGGCGCGTGCAAGCCTGGCCGGCAACGCCGGATGGCCCATCGCATGGGCCGGGTTGCCGCCCGGCTCCGGCCAGTCCGGGTTGACGACAGGCGGCGGCAGGACGACCGGGGTGGCGGCGAGAGCGGGATCGGGATCCAGTTCGCCGCCGAAGCCGAGCACCGGAATCCGCTCGCCCGGCAGCGGCTGCTTCTTGTCCTTGAACGCGTTGAGCGGGTTGCACCCGGAGACGCCCAGCGCTAGCAGCAGCGCACCGAAATCGCGTCGGTTCATCGCGAAACCGGGGCGGCTAGGATTTGAGCGCCGCCGCCATCTCGGCGGCGCGGGCGCGCAGGCCCTGCGGTGCGGCGAGATCGTCGGCAAGTTTTTTGTAGATCGCCAGCGCGCCGCTGCGGTCGCCCGCTTTGAGCTTGGCCGCGGCGGTCAGGTCGAGCGCGCTGGCGCGCCACGGATTGCCGCTCGCGGTCAGCGGCGAGAGGCGCTCGACGGCGGCCTTCGGATCGGCGTCCGGCAGCCCGTGCATGACCGACAGCAGCACGGCCAGGTCACGGAACTGGGGATCAATGTCGGAGGCTGCGGCAAGCCGGTCATAGGCTGCGATTGCCCCCTTGCGGTCGCCTGCCTTGGCCAGCAACTCGGCTTCCTCGAAGGCCGCCAGAACCCGATAGCCGCCGCCACTATTCGCCAGCGCAGCGAATTCCTTGGCCGCCGCCGTGTCCTTGCCGGCGCGGGCGAGGTTGAGGGCAGCCGAGAAGCGGTCGCCCTCGGCCCGCCGCGCGGTGGCCTGATGCTCGCGCCAGCCGACGATCGCGCCGGCGACAACCACCGCCGCCACCACGAAGGCAATGACGTACTTGCCGAAGCGCGACCACAGCTTGAGCAGGTTGTCGCGCCGCAGCTCGTCTTCGATCTCGCGGAAAATATCGCTCACACAAGCCCCAAACGGCGGCATCAATGAGGGCGCACCATATCCGCTCGGTCACGGTGACGCAAATCGCGCCAGGAGGCCGCTCCCGGCGGCGGCAACCGGTCGCACCGCAGCCCGCCCGAACCGGCCGCCGTGGTGCGCGAGATCGCTGGACGCCTCGCGCAAAATGGTCAAAATGATGACAGCGGCAACAGAAGAACGGTCGGCGATGATCGGCAACAATGCGACGGTGCTGCCCCTCCGGGATCATCGCAGCCCGCGCCGCACATTGTATTTCACCCGCTCCGAGCTGAACCAGCTGCTTGGGCTCTACAGCCGCAACGTCGCGCGCGGGATATGGCGCGACTATGCGATCGACAATCGCGACGGGCAGGCGCTGTTCTCTGTGTTCCGCCATACCCACGAGAGCGCTGTCTACACGATCGTCAAATCGGTCGGGCCAGGCTCCGGTCAGGGGGCGAATCAGGGCCAGGGCACGAATCCGGGCGCGGGCGAGGCGCTGTTCACGGTGCTGAGCGGGCGTCAGCGCCTGCGCACTGCAAAGAGCCTCGCCGACGTGCTCGAATTTTTCCGCGCGAAACTCGCCCTGGTCCCGAGCGGCCCGGGCTGAAGCGCAAGCCGGCGCTGCTACCCCGCGCGGCGCGGCGGCAGCATGCGCTGCCAGATCGCGTGGCGCCGCCGGATGCGGTGCAACAGCGCCGCCGCGACGTGGGCCGCGACGAGGGCGTAGACCAGGAATTGTCCGACGAGGTGTACCGCGACGGCGATCTGCGACACCCGATCGTTCTCCGGCAATAATGGCGGGATGGCGAAGGCGCCGAAAAAGCTCACCGCATGGCCCGCGGCGGCGGCGTTGGCATATCCGCTCAGCGGCATGACCAGAAACAGCAGGTAGAGCAGGGCATGGTCGGCGTGCGCCGCCAGCGCTTCGATCCGCGGAAAGCCCGGCGGCAGCGGCGGCGCCCGATGGCGGACGCGCCAGATCATCCGGAACACCATCAGCGCCAGGATCGACAGGCCGACCGAGCGGTGCAGCACCAGCAGCAGGTTACGCGACGCGGTCTCGCGCGGCGCCCCCAGGCTTGCCAGACCAAGCGCGACCGCGGTCACCGCGAGCGCCGCGACCAGCCAGTGCACCCCGCGCGCGACCGGGTCGTAGCACGCGATCTCGATCGGATCGGCCGGCCGCGCCACCCCGGTCAGCGCGGGAACGACACCTCGACATGGCCGAGCGGGCCGTAATCGGCGCGAATCCGCGCCCCCGGCTCGGTGAACACCAGGCCGGTGTGGGTGCCGGTCGTGACGAACGTGCCGGCGGGGACACCACCGCGGTGATTGGCGACATGATTGACCAGATCGACCAGGAGACCGATCGGGTCGCCGGCGCGCAAACCGGTGCAGTCGGCAAAGGGCTTGCCGTCGGCGGTTACCATGATCGGCGGATGAACGAGGCCCATGCCCTGCCAGCCCGAGGCCACCGCGCCGTAGACCAGCGCACCGTTCGAGAAATTGTCGGCGAGCACCTGCAGCCGGTCGAGCGAGCGGAAATCCTGATAGCGCGAATCGACGACCTCGATCGTCGGATGCAGCGAGGACACGGCAAGCACCTCGTCGCTGCTGTAGGGCTCGGCGCGGGCGTCGAGCGCGGCGTTGACCCGAAAGCCGATCTCGCACTCGATCCCGATAACGTGAAAGCCCTTGGCCGGCAGGCTCGCCGGGCTGGCATGCACGCGCGACGCATAGATCGGCGCGCAGAAGATGCCGCCCTCGGGCGAGAAGCCGACCTTCCAGCCGCCGACGCGCTCGCCGAGGCGACGCAGCACCGCCTCCTGGATGGCATAGGAATCCGCCTCGCTCGCCGGGCGCGCGGCCTCGGGCAGCGCGGCGATCGGCTGCCCGGTACGGGAAGCGGTCAGGGCGCCGCGCCGCCTGTTCGACTTGCTGTGGCGTCATCTCGCTGTGCTCCCTATGCCGTGCCGTCGATGCGCGCCGAGAAATTCGAGCGCCGCGGCGACGCCGCCGGCGCGGTGCGGGATGCCGGCGCGGTGCAGCCCCATCTCGACCCCGCATAGCGTGCCGCACAGCATCAGGTCGTTGAAGTGGCCGAGATGGCCGATGCGGAAGATCTTGCCCTTCATCTTGCCGAGCCCGGTGCCGAGCGACATGTCGAAGCCGTCGAGGATGATCTCGCGCACCCGGTCGGCGTCATAGCCGTCGGGCACCAGCACCGCGGTCAGCGCGTTCGAATGCGCCCGCGGGTCGGCGCACAAAACCTCAAGCCCCCAGCCGGCGACCGCGCGCCGCGTCGCCTCGGCGTGGCGCGCATGGCGGGCGAACACCGCCGGCAGCCCCTCCTCGTCGAGCAGCATCTTGAGCGCCTCGCGCAGCCCGTAGAGCAGGTTGGTCGAGGGCGTATAGGGAAAGAAGCCGGTGTGGCCGGTCTCGGCCATCGCCTGCCAATCCCAATAGGAGCGCGTCAGCTTGGCGGTCTTGGCGGCGGCCAGCGCCTTGTCGGAGACGGCGTTGAAGCCGAGCCCGGGCGGCAGCATCAGCCCCTTCTGCGAGCCCGCGACGGTGACGTCGACGCGCCATTCGTCGTGCCGATAATCGATCGAGGCGAGCGAGGAGATCGTGTCGACCATCAGCAGCGCCGGATGGCGCGCCGCGTCGATCGCGGCGCGGATCGCGGGGATATGGCTGACGACGCCGGTCGAGGTCTCGTTATGCACGACGCACACCGCCTTGACCCGATGCTCGCGGTCGGCGGCGAGCTTGTCGGCGACCTGCGCCGGGTCGACGCCGTGCCGCCAGTCGCCCGGCACGAAATCGATGTCGAGCCCGAGCCGGGTCGCCATCTGGCGCCACAGGGCGGCGAACTGGCCGGTCTCGAACATCAGCACGCGGTCGCCCGGCGACAACGTGTTGACCAGCGCCGCCTCCCACGCCCCGGTGCCGGAGGACGGGTAGATCACCACCGTGCCGTCGGTCTGGAACACCCGCCGCATACCGGCGACGACCTCCTTGCCGAGATCGGCGAATTCCGGGCCGCGGTGGTCGATCGTGGCAAAGGCGATCGCGTGCAGTACCCGCTCGGGCACGTTGGTGGGTCCGGGGATCTGCAGGAAATGGCGGCCGGTATGGCCGGTCGGCTGGTTTCTCATCGCTTCGCTCCGCGCGGGAATGGCGCAGTTTGGCCGGGAAACGCCACCGCGGCAAGCCACCGAGCCGCCGGCCCGGCGGCGATCATCGCGCGGCGGTCATCGCGCCGCGGTGGGGGCCGGGAAGGTCACGCGCTCGTCGATGCCGGCCGGGTCCTCGTGAATGATGATCTCGGCATGCGGAAAAGCGCGACGCAGCCGCGCCTCGACATCGTCGGAGATCTCATGCGCCCGCGTCAGGTTCATCGCGCCGTCCATCTCGATATGGAGCTGGATGAACGCGGTCGGGCCGGCGACGCGGGTGCGGATGTCGTGAACCGCGGTGACCTCGGGATGACCCTCGGCGATCGCGCGGACGCGGGTGCGCTCGGCATCGGGCAGCTCGCGGTCCATCAGCTGGGTCAACGACAGGCGGAAAATCTTGAAGGCACTGGCGATGATCCACAGCCCGACCGCGGCGCCGAATATCGGATCGAGAAGCGGCAGGTTCAACGCGCTGCCGATCACCAGCGACGCGATGACGCTGAGGTTGAGCAGCACGTCGCTACGGTAATGCAATTCGTCGGCACCAATCGCCAGCGACCCGGTATGGCGGACGACATAGCGCTGATAGGTGACGAGGCCGATCGTCACGACAATCGCGAACAGCATGACCGCAACGCCCACCGGCGGGTTCTCGATCGGCGCCGGGTACACCAGGCGGCGCACTGCCTCGAACATCAGCAGGACCGCGCTGCCGACGAGAAACGCCGATTGCCCGAGCGCGGCCAGCGGCTCGGCCTTGCCGTGGCCGAAACGGTGCTCGCGGTCGGCCGGCACGACGGCGTGGCGTATGGCGAAAAAGGTGAGCAGCGAGGCGGCGGCATCGACCAGCGAATCGACAAGGCTCGACAACAGCGCCACCGAGTCGGTGCTGATCCACGCGCCGAACTTGGCGATGATCAGCACCGAAGCGACGGTGAGCGAGGCATAGGTCGCCCGCTGCCGCAGGCGCTGCATCGCGGCCGGGTCGCCTCAGGGAAAGAGGCGTTGCTTGCGCCATCGTGCGCCATCCCTCAGAAAGACCAGCCGATCATGCAGCCGGTGCGGCCGCTCCTGCCAGAACTCGATGCGCTCCGGGCGGACGCGATAGCCGGACCAGTGCGCCGGCCGCGGCACGGCACCGGCATATTTCTTCGCCTGCAGCGCGAAGCGGCGTTCGAGTTCGTCGCGGCCGGCGAGCGGGCGCGACTGGTCGGAGGCCCAGGCGCCGATCTGGCTGTCGCGCGCCCGGCTGGCGAAATAGGCGTCGGCCTCGGCCGCGCTCACAGGCGCGACGCTGCCCTCGACGCGCACCTGCCGGGCCAGCGACTTCCAGTGCATGCACAGCGCCGCGTGCGGGTTGGCCGCCAGCTCCTCGGCCTTGCGGCTATCGAGGTTGGTGTAGAACACGAAGCCGTCGGCATCGGCACCCTTCAGCAGCACCGCACGCAGCGAGGGCCGCCCGTCGCGGGTCGCGGTGGCGAGCATCATCGTCTCGGCCAGGTCCTCGCTCCGGGCCGCCAATTCGAGCCATCGCGCAAACGGCGCAAGCGGCTCGTCCTCGGCAATTTCGTCGGTCGCCATCTCGTCGGTCATTCCTCGAACGCCTCCGTTGCGTCCGCGCAGGCTCGCACCGCCTCCCCTACTCCGACCCGCCGCGCTCGGCAACTGCCGCGGCCGGCGTCATGCCCGCGGGCGCTGCCGGGAGGCGGGTCTCGGCCAGCAGCGTCGCCAGGGTCAGCCGCATCGCCGCCGCCTCGGCCTGGACGATCCGCTCCATCGCCGGCGCCACCTGCTGCTGCCACGGCGCCAGCGGCCGCGCCAGCCAGGTGCCGGCGAGCGGCAGGCCGAGCGCGACGTAGAGATCGTGCAATGTCGCGCTCGTCGAGGCTCCACGCCAGCACCCAGCCGCCATCCTGGGTCGGCGCCGCGAACCCCGCCCGCGCCAGCGTCTGCAGGTGCTCGTCGACGACCGAGGTCGGCACCCCGAGTTCGGCCGCCAGCAACGCGATGCGGCACGCGGCGCCGCGGCGCTGCGCCCGCGCCAGCGCGGCGATCAGGGCGAGGCCGAAGCCGAGCCGCACGCCGCCGCTGCCGATATGGGCCAGCCGCTCGTCGACCCGCCAGGTCGGCAGGTTCGCCGCCACGACGGCGCCGAGCAGCACCGCGTTCCACGATACATACATCCACAACAGAAAGATGGGGATGCCGGCCAGCGCGCCATAGACCGTCTGATAGGACGCCACCGTGCCGATATAGATCGCGAAGCCGATCTTGAGGATCTCGACCGCGAGCGCGGCGACCGCCGCCCCCACCACCCCGTCGCGCCAGCGCACCGAGCAATTGGGGATCAGACAATACAGCAGCGTGCAGGCGATCAGCTCCAGCACGAACGGCACGGCGCGCGCGAAGTAATGCGGCCAGCCGGCGGCGTAGTGGGCCAGCGCCTCGGGGCTGAGGCCGGCGTGGCGGGCGGCGGTGTCGAGATAGGTCGACAGCGTGAGGCTCGCGCCGACCAGCAGCGGACCCAAGGTCACCATGGTCCAGTAGACCAGCACCCGTTGGCTCCACGGCCGCGGCGTCGTCACGCGCCACAGCGCGTTGAGCTGGTCCTCGACCGTGACCAGCAGGAGGATGCCGGTCCCGGCGATGCCGATGATGCCGATCGCCGTGGTCTGCGCCGCCGATGCGGCGAAAGTCTGAAACCAATACGCCGCCTGCTCGCCGATCGACGGCACGAAATTATGGAAGACCAGCGCAAGCAACTCGTGCCGCACCGACGCGAAATTGGGGAATGCCGACAAGACGCCGAGCCCGACGACGCCGAGCGGCACCAGCGACACCAGCGTCGTGTAGCTGAGCGCGCCTGACGCGGCGAAGCAGCCGTCGCGGCTGAAGCGGTGCAGGGCATAGCGGCCAGAACAGGGCGGTCGCCGCCAGGCTCGCCCGCAGCACGCCGAACATGCCGGCCGTCCCGGGGCCGCGGTCTTCGGCTTGTTGCATCGGGTTCGTATACGGCGGATCGTTTCCGCCTAACAAGCAGCGCGGGTCGCGGGCTGGGCCTCGCGATGGAAAATCCGCCGATCCTTGCGGCGCTCTGCGGCAGCTTTTCCGGCGGTTTCTCTGGCAGCGACGTTGACAGTCCCGCCTGCCCCGGCTACCAACGGCGGCAAATTCCGGAACGGGAGGAAGAACCGCTTGCCGCCACTCCTTGAGGTGAAAGACCTGCACACCGAATTCCGCACCGGGATCGGGCTGGTGCCGGCGGTAGATGGCATCTCGTATACGGTCGACCCCGGCGAGACGGTCGCCATCGTCGGCGAGAGCGGCTCGGGCAAGTCGGTCGGCGCGCTGTCGATTCTGCGCCTGATCCCCGACCCGCCCGGGCGCATCACGCAGGGGCAGGTGCTGTTCGCCGGCCGCGATCTGATGAAGCTGTCCGAGGAGGAGATGCGCCAGGTGCGCGGCGGCGACATCGGCATGGTGTTCCAGGAGCCGATGACCTCGCTGAACCCGGTGCTGACGATCGGCCGGCAGATCACCGAGACGATCGAGCAGCATCGCGGCAGCGACACCGCGGCGGCACACCGTCGTGCGGTCGAGTTGCTCGGGCTGGTCGGCATCGGCGACGCCGAGCGCCGCCTGCAGCAATACCCGCATCAGCTGTCGGGCGGCATGCGCCAGCGCATCATGATCGCGATCGCGCTGGCCTGCGACCCCAAGCTGATCATCGCCGACGAGCCGACTACCGCGCTCGACGTGACGATCCAGGCGCAGATCCTCGAATTGATGCAGCAATTGACGCGGCGGCTTGGGGTCGCGCTGATCATCATCACCCACAATCTCGGGGTGGTGGCGCGCTACGCCACCCGGGTCAACGTCATGTATGCCGGCCGCATCGTCGAGAGCGGCAGCGCCACCGCGCTCTACCACGATCCGCATCACCCCTACACGATGGCGCTGTTGCGCTCGGTGCCGCGGCTCGACCGCCCGCGTCAGGCGCGGCTCGACCCGATCGAGGGCCAGCCGCCCGACCTGACCCGCCTCGACGGCGGCTGCGCCTTTCGGCCGCGCTGCCGGTTTGCCGTCGATCGCTGCGCCAAGGCGCCGCCGCCGCTCGTGCCGGCCGGCGCGGCAGGGCAGTTTGCCGCCTGCTACCGCACCAACGAGATCGACCGCCGCGGGCGAAGCGGCATGACCGCGATGACGATGGCGAGCGCAAACGCCCCGCTCCTCCAGGTGCGCGGCCTCAAGATGCACTTTCCGGTTACCGAGGGCGTCGTCGTGCGGCGCCAGATCGGCGACGTCAAGGCGGTGGACGGGGTCGACTTTGCGATCGGCCGCGGCGAGACCCTGGGCCTCGTCGGCGAGAGCGGCTGCGGCAAGACGACAATGGGCCGCTGCATCCTGCGGCTGGAAAAGCCGACCGCCGGCGAGATCCTCTATGACGGCGTCGATATCGCCAATCTCGGCCGCAAGCAGCTGGTGGCGTTGCGCCGCCGCATCCAGGTGATCTTCCAGGACCCCTACAGCTCGCTGAACCCGCGCCAGAAGGTCGGCTCGATCATCTCCGAGCCGATGCGGGTGCACGGCGTCGAGCCCGACGCCGCTCGCCGGGGCGAGCGGGTGCAGGAACTGCTGACGCTGTGCGGCCTCAATCCGTCCTTCGCGGACCGCTATCCGCACGAGATGTCGGGCGGGCAGCGCCAGCGGGTCGGCATTGCGCGCGCGCTGGCGCTCAACCCCGAATTCATCGTCTGCGACGAGGCGGTGTCGGCGCTCGACGTGTCGATCCAGGCGCAGATCATCAACCTGCTCGAGGATCTGCGCGAGAAATTCAATCTGACCTATCTGTTCATCGCGCACGATCTGTCGGTCGTGCGGCATCTGTGCCAGCGAGTCGCGGTCATGTATCTCGGCCGCGTCGTCGAGCTGGCCGAATGCGACGAGCTGTTCGACAACCCGCTTCACCCCTATACCAAGGCGTTGCTGGCCGCGGTGCCGATACCGGACCCGACGATCGAGGCGACGCGGTCATTTCAGCCGGTGGTCGGCGAGGTGCCGAGCCCGATCAACCCGCCGCCCGGCTGCGTCTTTCATCCGCGCTGCCCGCTGGCGGTGCCGGAATGCCGGCGCAGCCGCCCCGAATTGCGCGAACTGCGGCCCGGCCATTGGGTTGCCTGCAGCGAGGTGCAGTAGCACCACCGCTAGCCAATACGACCGAACAGGGAGGACGCGCGAACGGGGCGGCCTGATTGCCGCCGGTTTGCGCGCCCCGGATGCGTAGACATGATATGGAGGAGAAGCACAGTGAAACTCGGAACGGCTCTGGCAGGGGTGGCGATAATCGCTCTCGCTGCCGCCTTTACCCCGGCAATCGCGGCCGAGACCCCAAAACACGGCGGTACCTTCACCTACCTGATCCCGGCGGATTCGCCGCCGAGCTTCGATGGGCACAAGGAACAGACCTATGCGACCGTACAGGCGGTGGCCCCCTATTACAGCGTTCTGATCCGGGTCAACCCGGACAATCCGGCGTCAACCACCGATTTCGTGTGCGATCTGTGCACCGAGATGCCAAAGCCGACCGATGGCGGCAAGACCTACACCTTCAAGATCCGCGACGACGTCAAGTTCCATGACGGCACGCCATTGACGGCGGCAGACGTCGCGGCGAGCTGGAACGAGATCGTGTTCCCGGGCAAGGGCGTGTTCAGCGCCCGCAAGGGCTATTTCGAGATGGTCGACAAGATCGATACGCCCGATGCGCACACGGTCGTCTTCCACCTGAAATTCGCCAGCACCGCGTTCATCCCGGCGCTCGCCGACCCCTTTGCCTTCATCTACCAGAAGGCGCAGCTCGACAAGGACCCGCACTGGTACGAAAAGAACATCATGGGATCGGGCCCCTTCAAGTTCGTCAGCTATGAAGCCGGCCAGTCGATCAAGGGCGTGCGCTACGCCGACTACTACCACAAGGGGCTGCCCTACCTCGACGCGATCACCGGGATCTTTGCGCCGAAGCAGGCGACCCGTATCGACGCGATCCGCGCCGACCGGGCGTCGATGGAGTTCCGCGGCATGCCGCCCTCGGCGGTCGACGAGCTGAAGAAGGAGCTCGACGGCAAGATTGCGGTGCAAGAGAGCGTGTGGAACTGCGGCAGCGACCTGTTCTTCAACCACAAGAAAAAGCCGTTCGACGACGCCCGCGTGCGGCGCGCGCTGTCGCTGGCCATCGACCGCTGGGGCGGCGCGGCGGCCCTGTCGAAGATCGCGATCGTCAAGCAGGTCGGCGGCATCGTCTATCCCGGCTCGCCGCTCGCGATGACCGACAAGGAGCTGCATGAGGTGGCCGGCTTCTGGCCCGACATCAACAAGTCGCGGGCGGAAGCGAGGCGGCTCCTGAAAGAGGCCGGGGTCGAAAATCTGAGCTTCGAACTGCTCAATCGCGATGTCGACCAGCCCTACAAGTACATCGGCATCTGGCTCGTCGACCAGTGGAGCAAGATCGGCGTGCACGTGACGCAGAAGGTGGTGCCGACCGGCCCGTGGTTCGCGGAAATGCGCTCGGGCACCTACAGCGTCGTGCACTACCCGATCTGTCACAGCGTCGTGAACCCGGTGCTCGACGTGACGACCTACCTGCCAACCTCGATGAGCACGGAAAACTACGGGTACTACGAGGATGCCAAGGAGGCCGCGCTGTACGACAAAATGCTGCACGACAGCGACCCGCAGCAGCAGCATGCCGACATGAACGCCTTTGAGAAGTGGGTCATGGACACCGAGGCGCATGCCACCAAGGTCATCTGGTGGAACCGGATCATCCCCTACCGGTCATACGTCAAGGGCTTCAAGATCAGCCCGAGCCATTACCTGAACATGGACATGTCGACGTATCTGGCTCGACAAGTAGCTGTCGCGCCGTTGCCCGGGCCGCCCTCGTGACGGGTGGCCCGGGATGACGGCGGCGGCACCGAAACGACGCTTGTACGCCGCGGCATTGGCGGCGATAACCAAATCCAACGACAAAAATCGGGAGGGAGACATGGGATACCAGCTACGGCTGGCGGCGGCCCTCGCTGCCGCGGCCTTGCTCGCATCGCCGGCAGCGGCGGACGAAACGCCGAAGCATGGCGGCATTCTGACGTATGTGATCCCGGCGGATTCGCCGCCGAGCTTCGATGGCCATCGCGAGGAAACCTACGCGACGATCCACTCGATCGCGCCGTTCTACAGTGTCCTGATCCGGGCCAATCCTTACAACCCCGGCGACAGCAGCGACCTTGTCTGCGACCTCTGCACCGAGATGCCGAAACCGACCGACGGCGGCAGGACCTACACGTTCAAGATTCGCCAGGGCGTCAAGTTTCACAACGGCGATCCGCTGACGGCTGCGGATGTCGCCGCCACCTGGAACGAGATCGTCTTTCCGCCGCAGGGCGTCTTGAGCGCCCGCAAGGGCAATTTCAGCATGGTGGACAAGATCGAGACGCCCGACCCGACCACTGTCGTCTTCCACCTGAAATTTGCCACCGACGCGTTCCTGCCGGCCCTCGCCGACCCCTACGCGTTTGTCTATCAGAAAAAGCAGATCGACAAAGACCCCCACTGGTACGAAAAGAACGTGATGGGCTCCGGCCCGTTCAAATTCGTCAGCTACGAGGCCGGCCAGTCGATTATCGGCGAACGCAATCCCGATTACTATCACAAGGGGTTGCCTTACCTTGATGGGTTCAAGGGAATTTTTGCCAGCAAGCAGGTCACGCGAGTCCAGGCAATCCGCAGCGACCGTGCGGCGATCGAGTTCCGCGGCTTTCCGCCAAGTGTACGCGACGAGCTGGTCGGTGCGCTCGGCAACAAGATCGCGGTGCAGGAGAGCGACTGGAATTGCGGCGGCATCCTGACGATCAATCACAAGCGGAAACCGTTCGACGACGTGCGCGTGCGCCGCGCCTTGACATTGGCGATCGACCGCTGGGGCACCGCGCCCGATCTGGCGAAGATCGCGATCGTGCGCACCGTCGGGGGCGTCGTCTATCCCGGGTCGCCGCTCGCCGCCACGAAGGAGGAATTGCAGCAGCTCGCCGGATACGGGCCGGACATCGAGAAATCCCGCGCCGAGGCGCGCCGCCTGCTGAAGGAGGCCGGCGCCGAGGGGCTGACGTTCGAGCTGAACAACCGCACAGTCGACCAGCCGTACAAGTATTACGGCCTCTGGGTCATCGACCAGTGGAGCAAGATCGGCGTGCACGTCACGCAGCGCGTGCTGCCGACCGGACCCTGGTTCCAGGCGATGCGCGAAGGCAACTTCGCCGTAACGACCGAGGGGAACTGCCAGAACGTGGTCAACCCGCTGGCCGACGTCGCCAAATATTTGCCGCATACGGTGTCGTCGTCAAACTACGGCAATTTCGAGGACCAGACCGAAGTCGACATCTACAACAAGATGCTGCGCGAACCCGACAAGGCGCAGCAGCGGGTGCTGATGCGCCAGTTCGAGAAGCGGGTGCTGAGCGATCAGGTGCATGCGATCTACCTGCTGTGGTGGCGGCGGATCGTGCCGTACCGCTCCTATGTCAAAGGGTGGAAGATCGGCCCGAGCCATTACGTCAACCAGGACCTGTCGACGATCTGGCTCGACAAATAGCCCTCGGGAAATAGCGGCCGGCGGCAGGGTCGCAGCGCCCCCGCTTTCGCGGGGGTGCGCACGACCTTTCGATGATTGGCCTTGGGCGGCCGCGGCGGCTTAACTGTCGCGGACAACGATGACAAAAAAGGAGAGGAGACGATGTCGGTTGGATTACGGCTTTGCGCGGCGGGGTTCGGCGCCATTCTGATGGCGGCGGCGCCGGCGCGCGCCGAGACCCCGAAACACGGCGGCACGCTGACCTACATGATCCCGGCGGATGCGCCGGCCAGCCTCGACGGGCACCGCGAAACCAGCTATGCGACGATCCACACGGCCGCGCCCTATTACAGCGTGCTGATCCGGATCAACCCGGACAACCCGGCCTCGACCAGCGATTTCGTGTGCGATCTGTGCACCGCAATGCCGAAGCCGACCGACGGCGGCAAGACCTGGACCTTCAAGATCCGCGAGGGCGTCAAGTTTCATAACGGCACGCCGCTGACCGCTGCCGATGTCGCCAAAAGCTGGCAGATGATCGTCTTTCCGCCCAAAGGCGTGCTGAGCCCGCGCGCCAGCAATTTCGAGATGGTCGACAAGATCGAGTCGCCCGATGCGACCACCGTCGTGTTTCACCTGAAATTCGCCACCAGCGCCTTCCTGCCGGCACTGGCCGATCCCTATGCCTGGATCTACAGCAAGGCGATCCTCGACAAGGACCCCCACTGGTACGAGAAGAACGTGATGGGGTCCGGCCCGTTCAAGTTTGTCAGCTACGATATCGGCCAGTCGATCAAGGGCGTGCGCGACCCCAATTACTATCACAAGGGCCAGCCGTATCTTGACGGCATCGTCGGGATCTTCGCGCCGAAGCAGGCGACCCGGATCGACGCGATCCGCTCCGACCGCGCCGCGATGGAGTTTCGCGGCCTGCCGCCCGCGTCGCGCGACGAATTGAAAAAGACCCTCGGCGACAAGATCGCGGTCCAGGAAAGCGATTGGAACTGCGGCAGCGTCGCGACCATCAACCACGCCAAGAAGCCGTTCGACGACGTCCGGGTGCGGCGCGCCCTGACCCTGGCGGTCGATCGCTGGGGCGGCGCCGCGGCATTGTCGAAGATCGCCGACGTGCGCACCGTCGGCAGCATCATCTTCCCCGCCGACCCGCTGGCGCCGAGCAAGCAGCAGCTGCACGAAATCGCCGGGTTCTGGCCGGACATCGAGAAGTCGCGGGCGGAAGCCAGGCGGCTCCTGAAGGAAGCCGGCGCCGAGGGGCTCACCTTCACGCTGCTCAACCGCGCGGTCGACCAGCCCTATAAATACGTCGGGATCTGGCTGGTCGACCAGTGGAGCAAGATCGGCCTTCACGTCACCCAGGAGGTGCTGCCGACCGGGCCCTGGTTTGCCGCCGAGCGCAGCGGTAACTTCGATGTCGTGCTGCAGGCCAATTGCCACAGCGTCGTCAACCCGCTAATGGATGTGCAGCCGTATCTGTCGAGCTCGGTCAGCAAGCAGAACTACGGCAATTACGAGGACCCGAAGGAGCAGGAGCTCTACGAGAAGGCGCTGCATGAAACCGACCCGGCGAAGCAGAAACAGCTGATGTTCCAGTTTTCCAAGCGCGTCATGGATACCGAGGCGCACAAGCTGATGCTGCTGTGGTGGTACCGGATCGTGCCCTACCGCTCCTATGTCCACGGATGGAAGATCAGCCCGAGTCATTACATCAATCAGGATCTGGCCAACGTCTGGCTCGACAAATAATATGGCGGGCGGCGGCCGACCCGTCGGCCGCCGCCGCGAACAGGAAGGCGAATGTACCGATACATCATCAACCGCGTGCTGCTGGTGATCCCGACGCTGTTCGGCGCCGCGACGCTGGTGTTCATTCTGATGCGCCTGGTGCCGGGCGATATTTGCCTGGTGCGGCTGGGCTCCGGCGGCACCAGCTTCACCGCCGAGGCGCTTGCCGCCTGCCATGCCGAAATCGGCATCGACCGCTCGTGGATCGTACAGTACGGCGAGTTCATCTGGGGCTTGGTGCGGTTCGATTTCGGCATATCGATGTGGTCGGGCAAGCCGGTCATTTCGGAAATCGCCAGCCGCTTCCCGATCTCGCTCGAAGTCGCGGTAACGGCGACGATCATCGCCGTTGCGATCGCGATCCCGCTCGGCACGATCTCCGCGCTGAAGCAGAACAGCTGGATCGACCTGGTGGTCCGCACCTTCTCGATCGCCGGGCTCGCCACCCCGTCCTTCTGGCTCGGCATTATGTCGATCCTGCTCGTGCTCGATCTCACCCAGGCCATTATCGGGCATCCCTGGATGCCGCCCATCGACTACGTGCCGCTGTGGAAGGATCCGATCCGCAACCTGTCGATCGTGATGCTGCCGGCGCTGACGATCGGCTATCGCTATGCGGCGGTGTCGATGCGAATGACGCGCTCGGCGATGCTCGAAGTGCTGCGCGAGGATTACATCCGCACGGCGCGCGCCAAGGGCTTGCTGCAGCGCGTCATCATCAACCGCCACGCGCTGAAAAACGCGCTGTTGCCGGTCGTCACCGTGATCGGCATCGAGTTTGCCTTCCTGATCGGTGGCCTCGTCGTCACCGAGCAGGTGTTCAACCTGAACGGCATCGGCCGGCTGATGGTGCTGTCGGTGCAGAACCAGGATTACACGTTGACCCAGGGCCTCGTCATACTGACCGTGACGATTGCCGTGCTGTGCAACCTGATCGTCGACCTGCTTTATGCCTGGCTCGACCCGCGCATCCGCCTCGCCTGATCTGAGGGCTGATCCATGACCGTCGCCGCCCCGACCCCCACCGGCATTCCGACAATCCTCGACGATCGCGGCTTGGCGCCGCGCGGCATCGTCGCGATCGTAATCGGCTTTCTGCGCCGCCAGCCGGTCGGCGCGATCGGCATCGCGTTGGTGCTGATCTTTGGCCTAGCCGGCGTTTTTGCCAACTGGATCGCGCCGTACAACCCGACCTCGAACGATTTCGCGGCGATGACCGAGGCGCCGAGCTGGGCGCATTGGCTCGGCACCGACCAGCTTGGACGCGATCTGTTGTCGCGCATCCTGTTCGGGGCGCGCACCGCGTTCATCGTCGGACTGACCTCGGCCGGCGTCGGCGGCATGAGCGGCCTCGTGCTCGGCGTCTCCAGCGCCTATTTCGGAGGCCAGATCGATTTGTGGCTGCAGCGCCTGCTCGACATCGTGATCTCGTTCCCGCTGATCATCATGGCGCTCGCCGTCGTGTCGATCTTCGGCACCGGCGTCCAGAACGTCATCATCGCGATCACGATCCCTCTGATCCCGCGCTGCGCCCGCGTCGTGCGCTCCTCCGCATTGGCGATCCGCGAAGTCCCCTATGTCGACGCCGCACGGGCGCTCGGCTTCGGCCATATGCGGATCATCCTGTGCCACATGGTGCCGAACGTGGTCGCGCCGTTCCTGATCATCATCACCGCCTCGGTCGGCCAGGCGATCCTGGCCGAGGCTTCGCTCTCCTATCTCGGATTGGGCGTGCAGGAGCCGGTGCCGGCCTGGGGGCTGATGCTGCAGGGCGGCGCCGAGGAATACGCCTCGACGGCGCCGTGGATCGCCATCTTCCCCGGCCTGGCGATCATGCTGACCGTGTTCGGCATCAACCTGTTTGGCGACGCGCTGCGCGACGTGCTCGATCCCAAGATGCGCGACCGCTAGGCGGGTTTCGCGATCCCGCCCGCCGCGGATAGTATGGCGGGACAGGATCGGGGTCGGAGAGGGCGATGGACTGGCAGCCGGAACTCGATGAGCTGCGCGAGCGCGAGCGCTTGGCGCGCGAGCTCGGCGGCGCCGACAAGGTCGAGCGGCAGCATCGGGGCGGCCGGCTCACCGTGCGCGAGCGCATCGGCGGCCTGGTCGACCAAGGCAGCTTTCACGAAATCGGCGCGATCGCCGGCAAGGCCGAGTACGACGCTTCGGGCAGCCTCACAGAGCTGACCCCGTCGAACTGCGTGATGGGCCGAGCGATGATCGACGGGCGACCGGTCGTCGTGGTCGGCGACGATTTCACGGTGCGCGGCGGCTCGGCCGACGCGACGATCCGCGAGAAGCCGCTGATGGCCGAGCAGATGGCGCACGATCTGCGGCTGCCGATCATCCGCATCATCGAGGGCTCGGGCGGCGGCGGCTCGGTCAAGACGATCGAGACCTCGGGGCGCGCCAACCTGCCCGGGCGGGTCGGCTCCAACCTGCCCTACTACTACACGACGACGAATATGGGCCTCGTGCCGGTCGTCGCGCTGGGGCTCGGTTCGGTCGCCGGGCTTGGCGCCGCGCGGCTGGCAGCGAGCCATTATTCGGTGATGACCAAGGAAACCTCGGCCCTGTTCGTCGCCGGGCCGCCCGTGGTCAACGCGCTCAACAAGGACCCGGCCGCCGCGCTCGACCGCTTCCAGCTGGGCGGCTGGGAGATCCAGACCCGCTGCGGCGCGGTCGATCACGCGGTCGACAGCGAAGAAGAGGCGTTCGCCTGCACCAGCCGATTTCTCTCCTACCTGCCGGACTCGGTCTACGAGGTCGCGCCGCGCGGGGAGCGGACCGACGACCCCGAGCGGCGCGACGCGTTCCTGTTCGAGGTGATCCCGCGCGACCGCCGCCATGTCTACAAGATGCGGCCGATCGTCGAGGCCGTCGTCGACCAGGGCAGCTTCTTCGAGATGGGCCGCATGTTCGGGCGGCCGATCATCACCGGCTTTGCGCGGCTTGACGGGCTGCCGGTCGCGGTCATGGCAAGCGACCCGTTCTTCTACGCCGGGGCGTGGACCGCCGACGCCTGCGACAAGATCATCCGCTTTGTCGACCTCGCGGAGACCTTTCACCTGCCGATCGTCTACCTGTGCGACTGCCCCGGCTTCCACATCGGATTGGAGGCCGAGAAGGCGCAGACGATCCGGAAAGGCGTGCGGGCGATGGCCGCGGTCAACCAGTCGAGCGTGCCGTGGTGCACCTTCCTCGTCCGCAACGTGTTCGGCGTCGCCGGCGCCGTCAACCAGCCTTCCGGGCGCTTTTCGATCCGCTATGCCTGGCTGTCGGCGCGCTGGGGTTCCTTGCCTTTGGAGGGCGGGATCGAGGCGGCCTACCGTGCCGAGATCGAGGCCGCGCCCGACCCGGCCGCGAAACGCGCCGAGATCGAGGAGCGGCTCGACAAGCTGCGCTCGCCGTTCCGCACCGCCGAGACATTCTGGATCGAGGAGATCATCGACCCGCGCGACACCAGAAAGCTCGCGGTCGAATTCGCCAATCTCGCCGAAAAGCTGCGCCGCCCGGGCGAAAGCGCCTTCTGCATGCGGCCGTGACACAACCGGAAAACGAGGAGCACACGATGCTGGAAGTCGAACGCGCAGCCGATCTGAAGGCCTACGAGGGCAAGGAGATCGGGGTCAGCGACTGGCATACCGTGACGCAGGAGCAGATCAACAAATTCGCCGATGCAACCGGCGACCATCAGTGGATTCACGTCGATGTCGAGCGCGCCAAGCGCGAGATGCCCGGCGGCAAGACGATCGCGCATGGCTGGCTGACGCTGTCACTGGTGCCGCGCCTCGCTTCGACGCTCTACCGGGTCAAGCAGCGCTCGCGCGGCATCAATTACGGCGCCAACCGGGTGCGCTTCACCGGCATGGTGCCAGCCGGCTCGCGGGTCCGCCTGCACCTGACGATAAAGGCGGTCGAGCCGGTCAAAGGCGGCGGCACCAGGATCACCAACGAAAGCACGATGGAACTCGAAGGCAGCGACCGCCCGGTGCTGGTCGCCGAGACGATCGGTGTCACCTACGACTGAGGCGCAAGCGCTTGCCGAGCCGCGAGGCAACGGCGCGTCTCATTTCGCGTCGCCGCCGCTGCTGTTGGAAGCCTTCAGCACGGTCTTGACGAGGTCCTGCACCTCCGGGCTGCCGCCGAGCGCCAGCCCGGCCAGGAACGCCGCCGAGAACGCGTAATAGGGATGGGCCTCGGCCGCCGCGACCGCCTCGCGCGCCGCGATGTTGCCGAGCCCCGCGGCAAGCGTGTCGCGCCCGCCTGCTGGCGCTGCCCCGCTGGGGCGCGGGCGCCGCGGGCGCACGACAATCCACGCCGCGACGACGACGAGCGCCGCGACCGTAAGCAGAACGAGGCCGACGGTCAGCGCCGCCAGCCCCGGCGTCATCGGCACCGCGAGCAGATACAGATAGAGCGCGCCGATCAGAAACCCGGTCGCCGCGACGACGCTGCCGATCGCCACCAGCGCCGCGGCGACCGCGATCACCGCGCGCGACAGCAGGCCGGCCACCTGCGGCGGCGCCGAGACGCGCGCCTAGCCGCGCCGCCCGCCAAACAACATGCCGATCGCGATCCCGGCGCCAAACGCCGTCAATGCCGAGATCAGCGGCCATTCCTCGATCTCGTGACCGACCTGCTGTGCCTGACGCTTGACCCCGGTCCACACCTTCTCGGCCGAAGCAAGCGTCGTGTCTTGCCCGTTGGGAACTTCGCCGCTCAGTCCGCGCATCTTCTCGACTGCAGCAGCAAGGCCGGCCTGCAGTTGTTGGATTTCAGCCTGCAGCGCCGCCACATCGGAGTTGGTTGCCGTCGCCATGTCAAACCTCCATCGCTTGGCATATGTAGGCATAGAACACCGCAAAGCGTTGAAAGTTTCCGAATCGCCCGGATTGGCCGGCTCAGCCGACCAAGACCGCCTTGCCGATGACCTTGCGATCGATCACCGTCTGGACCGCGTCGGCGGCGCGCTCCAGCGGAAAACGGTGCGAGATGCGCGGGCGCAACTTGCCCTGCCCGGCCAGATCGACCAGCGCTTTCATGTTGGCGCGGCCGATTTCGGGGTTGTGCTCGGTGACGCCGCCGAGCCGCACGCCGATGACCTCCAGGCATTTGATCAGCAGATAGTTGGTGCGCGGCGTCGCCGGCCCGCCGCCGAGAAAGCCGAGCACCAGAAGCCGGCCGCCAAACGCCATGCAGCGCAGCGACTCGTCGGTGACGTTGGCGCCGATCGGGTCGTAGACGATGTCGACCCCGTCATGCGCGCCGGTCAATTCCTTGACCTTGTCGCGAAACCCGTTGCGGTAGTCGATCGCGTAATCGGCGCCCTCCTCCAGGCACGCGGCGCGCTTTTCGTCGGTGCTGGCGGTGGCGATGACGCTGGCGCCGAACAGTTTCGCAACCTGGATCGCAGCGATGCCGATGCCGCCGGCGGCGCCGTGGATCAATACCCACTCGCCCGCCTTGAGCCGCCCGCGCTGCAACAGCGCATGGTACGCAGTATGGTAGGCGCCGCTGAACACCGCCGCCGCCTCAATGTCCATCCCGTCGGGGACCGGGTTGCAATTCTCGGCCCGCGCATTGCCGAGCTGGGCGAAAGCGCCGAGCCGGTGGCGGCTCATGATGCGGTCGCCGAGCTTGAATTGGCTGACGCCGGAACCGACCGCCACGACCTCGCCAGCCCCCTCATTGCCCGGGACGAACGGCGGCTCCGGCCGGAACTGGTACTTGCCGGCCAGCATCAGCACATCGACGTACTGCACGCCGCGCGCCCGGATGCGCACCTGCACCTCGCCCGCGCCGGGCGGCGGCGGGTCGGGCACCTCACGCAACGCCAGCACCTCGGGCCCACCAAACGCTTCGCAGACAACCGCTTTCATGCGCGCTCCCTCTCGCACCGCCACAGCGGCGAAATGCTATGCTGCCGGCGCGCGCAGGCGCAAGCCGCGGATATGGCCCCGCCTTCGCCAATCGGCAGCATCTGAAAGTGGGTCAACGCCCTCTACGGCGCGATCCGCACCCAGTCGCCATCGGGCGTGAGGCGGGCGCCGAGCCGGCCGCTTGCCGCGGCGAGGCGATCGAAGGTCGCGCTTTCGGCGGCGAGCGCGCAGGCAACCGTTTCGTTGGCCGCATTGTGGCGGACGAAGCGGACGCATGGCGCCGTGATCCCGCGCGGCCCGGTGTCGACCCGCGCCATCATGCCGATCCAGTCGCCGTGGCGGCGGCCGCCATGCCCGGTGTGGAACGAGAAGCTGCCCAGCCCGTAGAAAATCGGCTTGCCCTGGTAGAGCTCGACCGGCAGCGAATAATGCGGCCCGTGCCCGATCACGATGTCGGCGCCGGCGTCGATCGCGGCGTGCGCGATCTCGGTCATGTACGCCAGCACCTCCTCGCCCAGCCCCCAATGGCAGGACGCGACGACGATGTCGGCCTCTTTGCGCAACGCCGCGACATCCTCGGCGAAGGCGGCGAGATAGGCGCGGTCGGCCCAGGTCACGACGATCGGCGGCACGCCCGGGCGGTTCATCGGCGGCACCTCGGGGCGCGTCTTGTGCGCCGGCACCTGATAGGCGGTATGGCCGCGAATGACCGCAATGCCGCCGCCCTTGGCGCTCGCCTCGTGGTTGGTCGGCCAGTAGACCGAGCTGCGCTGCAGAAAGCCGACACGCCGCCCGCCGCGCTCGACGATCGCCGGGGCGCGCGCCGCGGCGAGGGTCTCGCCGGCGCCCGCGTGCGCGATACCGAGCCGGTCGAGCCGCGCGATCGAGCCCAATATCGCGGCATTGCCGTAATTGACGTTGTTGGCGAGCCCGACCGCGGCGATCCCGCCGATCTTCAGCGCCTCGCCGGCAATCTCGGGATCGGCGAAAAACCCTTCCTGCTCGACCGTATGCCCGCCCGGTGGCTGATAGAGACAACATTCGAGATTGGCGAAGACGAGGCCGGCGTCGCGCAATTCGCCGCCCACCCGGGCGAACGGCACGGCCGGGTCATCGACATTCATCAGGTTGACGTCGCCGACCAGGATCATCGAAGTCATCTGGAATCCCTCCCCGCCGCGCCACGACGGCGCCTATCACGACTACCCATATCCTCTCTTACGGCAAAAGCCGCTAGCCGCCATTCGCCGGAAAGCCAATACCGGTGGTTCCCCTGCGCGCCCGCTTCCGTTTTAATCGGGGGGCAGAACAGGAGAAGGGCGGAGCCCCTATGATCGACAAATTCGTGCGCTCGGTGGCCGAGGCGCTGGACGGCATCAAGGACGGCTCGACCGTGCTGATCGCCGGCTTTGCCCAGGTCGGCGAGCCGAGGGCCTTGATCGACGGCTTGATCGAGCAGGGCGCAAAAGACCTGACCGTCGTGCACAACACCGCCGGGCGCGGCCGCGAGGGCGTGGCGCGCCTGATCGGCGAAGGCCGCGTGCGCAAGATCGTGTGCTCCTTTGCGAGAAGCCGCGGCTCGGTCATCTTCGAGGAGGTGTTCGCGCGCGGCGAGATCGAGCTTGAAATCCTCGGGCAGGGCACTCTGGCCGAGCGCATCCGCGCCGCCGCCGCCGGCATCCCAGCCTTCTACACCGCCGACCGCCGCCGGGACGAAGCTCGCCCAGGGCAAGGAGTCGCGCATGTTCGACGGGCGCGAATGCATCCTCGAACACGCGATCTACGGCGATGTGGCGTTGGTCGAGGCGTGGCGCGCCGACCGCTGGGGCAACCTCGTCTATCGCGACGCCGGCCGCAACTTCAATCCGGTGATGGCGGCGGCGGCCAAATTGACCGTCGCGCAGACCCAGCACGTCGCCGAACTCGGCGACCCTGTCGCCGGAGGAGATCGGCACCCCGGGGGTCTACGTCAACCGGCTCGTGCATATCGAGGCCGGCGACCCGCCGCTCAAGACCTGACGGCGCAACCTCGAGCAGGAACGCAGCAAATGACAGCAAAAGAGACCTGGCAGCCGCTCGACCGCGATGCGCTGGCGGCGCGGCTGGCGCAGGACATCCCGGAGGGGTGGTCGGTCAATCTCGGCATCGGCATCCCGACGCTGGTCGGCAATTACGTGCCGCCCGAGCGCGAGGTGGTCTTCCACTCCGAGAACGGCATCCTCGGCATGGGCCCGGCGCCGGCCCCCGACAAGGTCAACCGCTGGCTGATCAACGCCAGCAGCCAGTATGTGACATTGCGCCCCGGCGCCAGCTATATGAGCCATTCCGACAGCTTTGCGCTGGTGCGCGGCGGCCATCTCGATCTGTGCGTGCTCGGCGCCTTTCAGGTGGCCGAGAACGGCGACCTCGCCAACTGGGCGCGCTCGGAGGACGACAACGCCCCGGCGATCGGCGGCGCGATGGACCTGGCGGCCGGCGCCAAGCGCATCTGGGTCGTCATGGAGCACAACACCCGCTCCGGCGAGCCGCGCCTGCTTGCGCCGCTGCACCTATCCGCTGACTGCCGCCGGCTGCGTCAAGCGCATCTACACCGAACTCGCGGTCATCGACGTGACCGAAGCCGGCTTCGTTGTCATCGACATGGTGTCGGGGTTGACGCTGGAGGAATTGCAGCAGCGCACCGAAGCGCCGCTGCATCGGGCGTGAGGCAAGCCGGCATGCAATTCGAGGCGGAATACGATTTTGTCATTGTCGGGGCCGGGTCGGCGGGGTGCGTGCTGGCCAATCGGCTGTCGGCCGATCCGGCGACCCGCGTCTTGGTGATCGAGGCGGGCGGCAAGGACACCAACCCGTGGATCCACATCCCGGCCGGGTTCTACCGCAACATCTATCATCCCGGCATCACCTGGCAGTTCGAGACGGAGCCGGTGCCGGGGCTCGACGGGCGGCGGGTCTCGTGGCCGCGCGGCAAGGTGCTGGGCGGCTCGAGCTCGATCAACGGCCTCATCTACATCCGCGGCCAGAAGCAGGATTTCGACTATTGGCGCCAGCTCGGCAATGTCGGCTGGTCGTATGACGACGTGCTGCCCTATTTCCGCCGCACCGAGAACCAGGAGCGCGGCGGCGACGCGTATCATGGGCAGGGCGGGCCGCTCGACATCTCCGACCTGCGCTCGCGCCACGAATTGCACGACGCCTTCATCGCCGGCTGTCAGGAGGCCGGCTTTCGCGCCAACCCCGACTTCAACGGCGCCGAGCAGGAGGGCGTCGGCAATTATCAGCTGACCGTGCGCAAGATGCGGCGGTGCAGCGCCGCCGTCGCCTATCTGCGCCCGGCGATGAAGCGCCCCAACCTCAAGGTCGAGATCCGCGCCTTCGCCCACCGCGTGCTGTTCGACGGCAAGCGCGCGGTCGGCCTCGAATATGCCCGCGACGGGGCGGTGCGGCGGGTCGGCGCGCGACGCGAGGTCTTGCTCGCCGGCGGCTCGCTCTTGTCGCCGCAGCTCCTGCAATTGTCCGGCGTCGGGCCGGGCGAATTGCTGCGCGAGTTCGGCATCGCGGTCGTGCACGAACTGCCCGGGGTCGGCGACAATCTGCAGGACCATCTCGGCTGCCGCCTGATCTACAAGGCGCGCCACGCCAACACGCTGAACGAAATCTCGCGCAGCTGGGTGCGCCAGGCGCAGACCGGGCTCGAATACATCTTCAGCCGGCGCGGCGCCCTGATGATGGGGGCGGCGCCGATCGGCCTCTTTGCCAAGACGCGCGAGGGCCTCGATTTGCCCGACGTGCAGTATCAGTTCCTCGCCGGCAGCTTCGATAAGCCGGGCGAGCCGATGCACCCGTTCCCGGGCTGCTCCTTGGTGGCGATCCCGTGCCGGCCGGAGAGCCGCGGCTGGCTCAGGATCCGCTCGCCCTACCCGAACGTGCCGCCGGCGATGCAGCCGAACTATCTGGCGACCCGCGGCGACCAGGAAACAATGATCGCGGCGCTCAAGATCTCGCGCCGCATCTTCCACAGCGCGACGATGCAGCGCCACGTCGTCGAGGAATTCTGGCCCGGCGCGCAGGTGGATAGCGACGCGGGTCTGCTCGACCACGCCAAGCAGACCGGCAGCACCACCTTTCACCAGACCAGCACCTGCATGATGGGTCCGCACGAGGGGGCGGTCGTCGACAGCGAATTGCGGGTTCACGGCATGGCGGGCTTGCGGGTCGTCGATGCGTCGGTGATGCCGACGGTCATTTCCGGCAACACCAACGCCGCGACGATCATGATTGCCGAGAAGGCGAGCGATCTGATCCGCGCCGCTGCCGCCCCGGCCCGGGCGGCGTAGCCGCCGTCGTCCGCGCCCCGTCCTGCCCGCGCCAGGCGGGCCTCCGCCCCAGGCTGTCACGCCCTGGATTCCCGCTTTCGCGGGAATGACCGGGATGCCTCGGCGTATACAAACAGCGGCTCAAACAACCGGAGCAATCCGATAGGGGGTTTTTGTTGCTGATGGATGTGCTTCCGACCTGGGTGCCGCAGTGGATCATCGGCCTTGCGATCATGGCCGGAGCGGCGGCGCTGGTGCTCATTGTTTACTTGTGGTTCGTCGCGCGGCTGATCCGGCTGGCGGCGCGCTACAGCCCCTTCCTGCAAACGCTGCTCGAGCGGGCGCGGCATCCGGCGGCGGCGATCCTGATCATTTTCGCCCTCGGCGTCGCGCTGCCGGCGGCGCAGCTGCCCTACGCATGGCCCCTGACGATCGGCCATGCGCTGCTGGTCGCGCTGGTGCTGGCGCTCGGCTGGACCGCGTCCAAGGCGCTCGACATCGGCGCCGAGCTCTATCTGCGACGCTTCCGCATCGATACCGCCGACAACCTGCTGGCGCGGTCGCACATCACGCAAGTCAACATCCTGCGCCGCACCGCGCAGACGCTGCTGGTGGTCATCACGATCTCGACCGCGCTGATGACGCTCGAGGCGGTGCGGCAATACGGCGTCAGCCTGTTCGCCTCGGCCGGCGCCGCCGGCATCGTCCTCGGCCTCGCGGCGCGCCCGGTGCTGAGCAACCTGTTGGCCGGCATCCAGATCGCGATGACGCAGCCGATCCGCGTCGAGGATTCGGTCATCGTCGAGGGCGAATGGGGCTGGATCGAGACGATCACCAGCACCTATGTCGTGATCCGCATCTGGGATCTGCGCCGGCTGATCGTGCCGCTCAGCTATTTCATCGAAAAGCCGTTCCAGAACTGGACCTATCAGAGCGCCGATCTGCTCGGCACGGTCATGCTGCATGTCGATTACACCTGCCCGGTCGACCGGGTGCGCGAAAAGCTGCAGGAGATCGTGAAGGGCAGCGAGCTGTGGGACGGCAAGGCCGTAGCGCTGCAGGTGACTGACGCCTCGGAGAACACGATGCAGTTGCGTGCCCTGGTCAGCGCGCGCAACGCCGGCGACGCGTTCAGCCTGCGTTGCCTCGTGCGCGAACAGCTGATCGCCTTCCTGCAAACCGAGCATGGGCAGGCGCTGCCGCGCCAGCGCAGCGAGGTCGCCGGCCCGTTCGACGCGAGCGACCGGGGTCAGGTCGTGCGGGCCGCGGCCGCTGCGACCGCATCTTCGAGCCAATGACGGAGGCCGCCGCAGCGGCCCGGCTTGCCCTCCCCTGCCCGCCTCGACACAATATGCCGAGCGCGGAAGCATCTTCGGAGCATCGTGATGGAACAATCGCCGCTTGCGATCTATCAGGCGCATCTCGACAAGGGCGAGTTGGCCTATCAATGGAGCCCGGAAGCCGGCCGGGCGGTGTTCTATCCGCGCCTCGTCTGCCCGCATTCGGGCTCCACCGTGCTCGAATGGCGGGTCGCCTCGGGGCTCGGCACGGTCTATGCGACGACCGTCACCCACCCGGCGCAGGGCGAGCCCTACAATATCGCACTGATCGATTGCGACGAGGGGTTCCGCCTGATGAGCCGGGTCGAGGACATCGCGCCCGACGCGGTAAAGATCGGCATGCGGGTGCGCTTCCGGGTGCATCGGCCCCCCGGCGACGAGCCGCCCTACCCGGTCTTCACTCCCTCTGAGGGCGCACCATGAGCGGCCTCCAGCGCGGCGGCGCGGCGATCGTCGGAGCCGCGGAAAGCGATCTCGGCCATGTCGCCGACGGGCTCAACCCGATCGATTTGATGGCGCAGGGCATCGCCCGCGCGGTCGAGGATGCCGGGCTCAGCCTGCGCGATGTCGACGGCCTGCTGTGCGCAACGACTCAGGCCCGCACCTCCGGCCTCAACCTTTGCGAATATCTCGGCATCTCGCCGGCCTATATCGATTCGACGATCCTCGGCGGCTCGTCCTTCATGTTCCATGTCGCGCATGCCGTCGCGGCACTGCAGCTCGGCCTGTGTCAGGTTGCGGTCATCGCCTATGGCTCGACGCAGCGCAGCGTCGGGCGGCGGCAGGCCTCGGTGCGCGAGGTCAACCCGTTCGAGACGCCGTACCGCCCCTTCCTACCGTCTAGCGCCTATGCGCTGGCCGCCTCGCGCCACATGCACGAGTTCGGCACGACCCGCGAGCAGATGGCGGCGGTGGCGGTGGCGGCGCGGCAATGGGCATTGCTCAACCCGGTCGCCTGGGAGAAAAAGCCGCTGACGATCCCCGAGGTGCTCGGCGCGCGGATGATCAGCTACCCGTTCACGGTGCGCGACATCTGCCTCGTGACCGACGGCGGCGGCGCCATCGTGCTGACCACGGCGGAGCGCGCCAAATCGCTGAAAAAACCACCGGTCTACGTGCTCGGCTGCGGCCAGGCGATCACCCACGCCAACATTTCCAGCATGCCCGACCTGACCGTGACCGGCGCCCTCGCCTCGGGACGGCAGGCTTACGCGATGGCCGGGATGACGGCCAAGGACATCGACGTCGTCGAGCTCTACGACGCGTTCACGATCAACACGATCCTGTTTCTCGAAGATCTCGGCTTCTGCCCGAAGGGCGAAGGCGGGCGGTTTGTCGACGGCGGCCATATCGCGCCCGGCGGCGGCCTGCCGGTCAACACCAATGGCGGCGGCCTCTCCTACTGCCACCCCGGCATGTACGGCCTGTTCCTGCTGATCGAGGCGGTGCGGCAGTTGCGCGGCGAAGGCGGCGCGCGCCAGGTGCCGGGCGCCGAGACCGCGATCGCGCACGGCAATGGCGGCGTCCTGTCGTCGCAGAGCACGGTGATCCTCGGCACGCAGGCGACCGTGTAGGGCCACGCTCCCGGCGGGTTGGCACACGGCTTGCTGCGGTGCAGCAAGCAGGAGCCAGCAACGCCGGGGCAGATGCCGGAAGACACCGCGCTCACCGACGACCAGAAGCAGTACCTCGAAGGCTTCATCGCCGGAATTGCCAGAAAACGCGGCATTGCCGTGCCCAACGGCGCGGCACTCCCGGTTGAATTGCCCGCTGTCGCAAAATCCGATCCGACCGCGATCCATCTGAGAGCGCAGGACCGGGCGGTCGCCGCCGGCGGCAAGCTCGTGCCCGAGGAATTGGCGAAGCGCGAGAAAAACCCCTTCGACATATGGGACGAGATGGCGGCCAACGCCGCCGCCGGCCGCTTTCCCAAGGGGCCGGACGTCTTCCGCCACAAATTCCACGGCCTGTTCTACGTCGCGCCCAACCAGGATGCCTTCATGCTGCGGCTGCGCCTGCCCGGCGGCATCCTGTCGGCATATCAGGCGCGCGGCATCGCCGACATCGCCGAGCGCTTCGGCGGCGGCTATGCCGACATCACGACCCCCGCCAACCTGCAGCTGCGCGAGATCGGTGCCGCCTACCCGCTCGAGGTGCTGCAGGCGATCGACGAGCTTGGCCTGACATCGCGCGGCGCCGGCGCCGACAACATCCGCAACCTGACCGGCAGCCCGACCGCCGGCATCGACCCGCAGGAGCTGATCGACACCCGCCCGCTGACCCGCGCTCTCTACCACCACATCCTCAATCACCGCGAGCTGTTCGGCCTGCCGCGCAAGTTCAACATCGCCCTCGACGGCGGCGGGCTGGTCGGCGTGCTCGAGGACACCAACGACATCGGCTTTGCCGCGGTCCGGGTCGCGCCGGGCGGGCCGGTCCCGGAGGGCGTCTATTTCCGCATGCTGCTCGGCGGGTTGACCGGGCACGGCAGCTTCGCGCAGGACAGCGGCGTGCTGCTGCGGCCCGACGAGGTCGTCGCGGCGGCGGCGGCGATCGTCCGCGTCTTCATCGACCACGGCGACCGCACCGACCGCACCAAGGCGCGGCTCAAATACCTGCTCGAGCGCTGGGGCAGCGCGAAACTCATGGACGAGGCGGCGCAATACCTGCCGGCGCCGTGGCGCCGCGTGCCGGCCGAATTGTGCGAGACGCGCGGCCCGATCGACCGCCGCGCCCATATCAGCGTCCACCCGCAGCAGCAGCCGGGGCTGTGCTACATCGGCATCCTCGCGCGGGCGGCGCGCCTCAGCGGCGCGCAACTGCGCGGCCTCGCCGACATCGCCGAGCGGCGCGGCTCCGGCACGCTGCGCCTCACGGTGTGGCAGAACCTGCTGGTGTCCGACGTGCCGGAGGCGCAGGTTCCGGACACGCTGGCGGAGATCGCGGCGCTCGGCCTCCTGACCAGCGCCAGCGCGGTGCGCGGCGGCCTTGTCGCCTGCACCGGCAATGCCGGCTGCAAATTCGCCCTCGCCGACACCAAGCGCCACGCGCTGGCGATCGCGGATTACCTCGACCCGCGCCTCGACCTCGACCAGGCGATCAACATCCACCTGACCGGCTGCCCCAATTCCTGCGCCCAGCATTATGTCGGCGATATCGGCCTCGTCGCGACCAAGGTCGACATGGGCGGCGACGACGAGGCCGAGGGCTATCATCTGGTGGTCGGCGGCGGCAGCGGCGCCGAACTGGCGCTCGGCCGCGAGATCGGCCGCGACATCCCGGCCGACGAATTGCCGCGGCGGCTGGAAGGCGGGCTGCGCGCCTACCTCGCCCGCCGCAACGCCGGCGAGAGCTTCCACGCCTTCGCCAACCGCCACAGCGGCGACGAACTGGCCGCGATGTTCGCCGGCGACAGCCTGCGATGAGCGTCGTCGCCCCTTCGCTGCCGGAAAATTCGCCGTTCTCACGGCTGCAGCGGTCTTGGCTCGACGGCTTTCTGGCCGGGTTGTTTGGCGAGGGTGACGGCCCCGGCGGGTCAACCGCGGCTGCGGCGCCCGGAATCGCCGTCGGGTCAACAGAGACGGCCGAGCCAGAGGATTTTCCGTGGCATGACCCGGCGCTGGCGCTCGACGAGCGGCTGGCGCTCGCTGCCGAGCGGCGCCCCGAGCGGCAGCTGATGGCGGCCATGGCGCAGCTCGATTGCGGCCAGTGCGGCTATCTGTGCCAGACCTATGCCGAGGCCATTGCACAGGGCGCGGAAAAGCAGCTGACCCGCTGCGTCCCCGGCGGCAAGGCAACGTCGCGGGCACTGCGCGAGCTGCTCGCCGCGCCGCCGACCGCCGCGGTGCCGGCAGCCGCGGCCGCGGCAACCCCGCGGCCGCCCGCCGGCGCAGCGTCCGAGCAGATGATCGCAATCCGACTCGCGGCGGCGCGCCCGCTCAACCGCGCCGGTTCGGAGAAGGACACGCGGCAGATCGTGCTTGCCGCCGAGGACGGTCAGCTGCGCTACGAGGTCGGCGACAGTCTCGGGATCGTCGCGCGCAACTGCCCGGAGCTGGTGGGCGCGATCATCGCGCGGCTCGGCGCCAAGCCGGACACGCCAACCCTGTCGCCCGACGGCATCGAGCGCCCGCTCGCCGAGGCGCTGGCGCAATTCTGCGAGATCAGGCGGCCGTCCGACCAGGCGATCGAGGTGCTGGCATCGCGCGCGCATGACATCGAGGAGTTGCGGGTCTTGCAGGCGATGGCCGAGGGCTATCCCGGCGCCGGGCCGGAGGACGCCGACCTGCTCGACCTGCTGGAGTGCTTCCCGTCGACATGCCCGCCGCTGTCGGAATTGGTGTCGGCGCTCGACCCGCTGCAGCCGCGGCTCTATTCGATCGCCTCCTCGCCGAAACATGCGGCGCGCGAGGTGCACCTGACCGTCGCCGCCGTGCGCTACGAGAAGCGCGCCCGGCGTCGCACCGGCGTCGCCTCGACCTATCTGTCCGACCGGGTCAGGCCCGGCGAGAGCGTGCCGGTGTTTGTCCGGCAGAGCGAGGGGTTTCACCTCGCACCGCCCGACCGGCCGATCATCATGGTCGGGCCGGGCACCGGGATCGCGCCGTTCCGCGCCTTTCTGCAGGAGCGTCAGGCAACGGGCGCACGCGGGCATAACTGGCTGTTCTTCGGCAACCCGCGCCGGAATAGCGACTTCCTGTTCGAGGATGAACTGACCGCTTGGCACCGCGACGGGCTCCTGACCCGGCTCGACACGGCGTTTTCGCGCGACCAGGGCGAAAAAATCTACGTCCAGCACCGCATGCTGGAGCACGCCGCCGAACTGTGGGCGTGGCTCGAGGACGGCGCGCAGTTCTATGTGTGCGGCGACGCCCAGAAGATGGCGCGCGACGTCGATCGCGGGCTCGCCTGGATCATCGCCAGGGAAGGCCGGATGGAGCCGGCGGCGGCCCGCGCCTACCTCGCCCGGCTCGCCGCCGAGGGCCGCTATCAGAGAGACGTCTATTGACGGTGTAAGCGGCGCACCGGCGCCACACGCCAATGGGGGCAACGCGCATCACCCAATTGCGCAATGGAGGGGGCTTATGTTCATCGATACCGTCGACCAGTTCGCCAAGACGGCGGTTGCCAAGGCGGAGTTTCTGCGCCGCTCGCCGCTCGGCTTCACGATCAGCGCGATGATGGCCGGCGCCTATGTCGGGCTCGGCATCATCCTGATCTTCTCGATCGGCAATGCGGTCGAGCCGAGCGTTCGCCCGGTCGTGATGGGCGCGTCGTTCGGCATCGCGCTGACCCTGGTGATCTTTGCCGGTTCCGACCTGTTCACCGGGCATACGATGTTCATGACGATCGGCTGGCTGCGCAAGCGCACCAGCCTGCGCGACCTCGCCGCCTGCTGGGCCGGATCATGGGCCGGCAACCTGCTCGGCTGCATCGTCCTGGCGGCCTTGTTCGTCGCCGCCGGCGGCCTGGCGCTGGCCGGCGACAGCCCGCTGTTGATCAAGGTCGCCGCCGCCAAGATGAACGCGCCGGCATTGCAGCTGTTTGCCCGCGCGATCCTCTGCAACTGGCTGGTCTGCCTGGCGATCTGGACCTCGGCGCGGATGACCAACGACACCGCCAAATGCATCATCATCTTCTGGTGTCTGTACGCGTTCATCGCCTGCGGCTTCGAGCACTCGGTCGCCAACATGACGCTGTTGTCGATCGCACTGCTGGCCAAGCACCCGGCCAACGTGACGCTCGCCGGCATGGGCTGGAACCTGTTGTGGGTGACGCTCGGCAACATCGTCAGCGGCGCCGGGTTCATGGGCCTCGGCTACTGGACCGCCTCGCGTACCCCGGAATCTGCAGCGGCGGCGAGCCTCGCTGCGGCCGAGTAGCCTTGCGCGGCAGCGGGTGGAACGCGGTCGGCCCGCGCCACCCTGACCCGCGTCCCCCGGCCTTGTAAACCGGCCGGCGAAGGGCCACACTTTCGCCCGTCGACTTTTTCGTCGTTCGGCTTGCTTTTCCCTGCTCGTTCGCGACCGCCGGGCCTGCTCACCGCACCATGCTGAAGGTTGACCCGCCGCGCGCAGCCGTGCGGCGGCATCTTGCGATTGAGAAGGACGACGATGGCGATCGGAACCGTGAAGTGGTTCAACACCCAGAAGGGATACGGGTTCATTCAGCCGGAGGACGGATCGAAGGACGTGTTCGTGCACGTCTCGGCGGTCGAACGCTCCGGCCTCGGCAATCTGCACGAGGGCCAGCGGTTGAGTTTTGAGCTCGAACGCGGTAACCAGGGCCGCACCGCTGCGGTAAACCTGAAGCAGGAGTAACCGGCAACGCCGAGCCGCGCCCTCTGGTACGGTTCCGGCTTTCGCTTGGAAGCAAGCAAGTTTCGACGATCCCGGCCCGGCGGCCGGGCATACGCGCAAGGAGCCAGCGCCGATGGAAGTTTTCGTCCGCGACAACGATGTCAATTCGGCGTTGCGCGTGTTGAAGAAGAAGATGCAACGCGAGGGCACTTTCCGCGAGATGAAGCGGCGCCGCGCCTACGAAAAGCCGTCGGAGCGCCGGGCGCGCGAAAAGGCGGAGTCGGTCCGCCGTCACCGCAAGATGCTGCGCAAGCGGCTCGAGCGCGAGGGCTACTGATCTCCGGTCAATGGAACACCCCTCGCCCACGCCGCCGCTGCCAGCGGAATATTATCGTCGCCACGCCGCCCGGGTACGGCGGCTCGCTGGCGAGGCAACGACCCCGGGCATCAAGGCGCATCTGCAAGACATTGCGCTGCAATACGAGCGCCTCGCCGAGCGCGTCGAGGTCAGCGGCTCGTGGCAACCCGGCATCAGCGACGACTGACGCGCCTCACTTCTGGGCCGGCCGCGTCGAGCCGGGGGATCGGCGAAACCATTGCTGGCCCGCCTGATCGGCCACCACGCGGTTCTTATGCCGGACAATCCACGCTTCGGCTTGCGCCCGGGTCGCGAAATTGCTGACCGTCGTGGGGTGGGTGTCGGGGATCTTCACCTCGACGCCGAAACTGCCATCGTCCAACGTCACGATGCTGTACGCCGCCTCGGCATGGGGGTGTGTTCTTGCCATTACCCTGATATGGCCCTTCCGGACCGCTCTCGCCACCGGCAAAATGCGCGCGAGATCCCGCGATCAGCAACCGGCGGCGGGATCGGGCTGATGCTCCGCCGGAGAATCCGCTTCCTCGGGCGACGATGCGTGCTCTTGCTGCCGCTTCAATAATTTCTCTTCTTTCTTGGCCTTCTTCGCGCGGTCGCGCTCGGCGCGCTCGAAACGATAATTCGGTCGGCGGGGCATCTCGCACTCCTTGAGGTTTCCTGACAAACCGGCGCCCCGGCGCCGACCACCCGGCTCTCGTGACAGGCATAACACACCGACGGCTGCCGGTTGCGCTGTAATTCGTCGCGGCGGCGGGATTCGGTGCGGTCAGGCCCGCGCGGCCGTAGCGCTAGCGCCGGCTAAGTGCCGCGTCGGCGCAGCCTTCCGGGGCCGGTCTTGCCCTGCGGTCGGCTCATGCTATAAGGCGGGGGAGCCAAACGGAGCTTCCGTTGCCAACCATCTTTATCCTTAATGGACCCAATCTGAACCTGCTCGGCGTGCGCGAGCCGGCGACTTACGGCTACGATACGCTGGCGGATGTCGAGCAGCGCTGCCTGGTGCGGGCGAATGCGCTCGACCTGACGATCGAGTTTCGCCAGAGCAACCACGAAGGCCAGCTGGTCGACTGGATCCAGGAGGCGCGCGAGACCGCCGATGGCATCATCCTTAATGCCGGGGCATTGACCCACACCTCGGTCGCCATTCTCGACGCGCTCAACGCCGCCGAATTGCCGGTCATCGAGGTGCATCTGTCGAACATCTTCCGGCGCGAGTCGTTCCGCCATCACTCCTATGTGAGCCTTGCCGCGCGCGGGGTGATCTGCGGGCTGGGGCCGCAAGGGTATGAGCTGGCGCTGGAGGCATTGGCGAGCGTGATCGAGGCCGAATTCGACCGAGGCTGCGAGGTGAAGTTCGGGAGCCGTCGGCCGCCGCTTGCGCCCGACGCCGAGGTGATCCGGGCGCTCGCCGGGCTGCTGTCCGAGACCGGCCTGACCGAGATCGAATACGCGGTCGGCGACCATCGCATCCGGGTCGCCCGCGAGCCGACCAGCTCGGCGGCACCGAGCGCCAATGGGCACGCGTCCGCAGCGCCGGCACCGAGCGCACCGGCCGAGGCGGCGGCAAAAAACGGCGCAGCCCATTCGGCGGAGGGAAACCCGGGCACCGTCACCTCGCCGATCGTCGGCATCGCCTATCTCGCGCCGCAACCCGACGCAGCGCCGTTCGTGCGGGTCGGCGACACGATCAGCGAGGGCCAGCCGCTGCTGATCATCGAAGCGATGAAGGTGATGAACCAGATCCGCGCGCCGCGCGCCGGCCGGCTCACCCGGATCTTTGTCGAGGATGCCGACCCGGTCGAATACGGCGCTGCGCTGATGCTGATCGAGTGATCGGCGAGCTCTTCCGGCGATGTTCGAAAAGGTTCTGATCGCCAATCGCGGCGAGATCGCGCTGCGCATCCACCGCGCCTGCCACGAGATGGGCATCAAGACCGTCGCGGTGCATTCGACCGCCGACGCGCAGGCGATGCATGTGCGGCTGGCCGACGAGACCGTCTGCATCGGCCCGCCACCGGCCCGGGCGAGTTACCTCAACACCGCGGCGATCCTGTCGGCGGCGACGATCAGCGGCGCCGACGCGATCCATCCCGGGCTCGGGTTTCTCGCCGAAAACGCCGATTTCGCGCAGGCCGTCGAGGAGCACGGCTTTACCTTCATCGGGCCGTCGCCCGAACATATCCGGCTGATGGGCGACAAGGTACGCGCCAAGGCGGAGGCGCGGCGGCTCGGCATCCCGGTGGTGCCGGGCTCGGCCGAGGCATTGCGCGACATCGGCGCCGCCGAGCAGGCAGCCCGCGAGATCGGCTATCCGGTGCTGCTGAAGGCCTCGGCCGGCGGCGGCGGGCGCGGCATGAAGCTGGCGCACGACGACGCCGAACTCGCGCACATGCTGCCGCTGGCGCAGGCCGAGGCGCGCGCCAGCTTCGGCGACGATTCGATCTATCTCGAGCGCTTCCTCGACCGGCCGCGGCATATCGAGGTCCAGTTGCTCGGCGACGGCAGAGGCTCGGTGATCCATCTCGGCGAGCGCGACTGCTCGTTGCAGCGCTCGCACCAGAAGCTGCTGGAGGAAGCGCCTGCGCCAGGGCTCGACCCGGCGGCGCGCGAGCTTCTGCTCGATCTCGCCGTCGCGGCGCTGGCGCGGCTGCGCTATCGCAGCGCCGGGACGATGGAGTTCCTCTACCAGGACGGCGCGTTCTACTTTATCGAGATGAACACGCGCCTGCAGGTCGAGCACCCGGTCAGCGAGATGGTCAGCGGCATCGACATGGTCGCCGAGCAATTGCGCATCGCGGCCGGCATGCCGCTCGGCTACCGGCAAAGCGATGTCGCGCTGCGCGGCCACGCCATCGAATGCCGCATCAACGCCGAGAGCCCGGAGGATTTCCGCCCCTCGCCCGGCCGCATCAGCGAATACCATGCGCCGGGCGGGTTTGGCGTGCGCATCGACAGCGCGCTCTACCAGGGCTACACCGTGCCGCCCTTTTACGACAGCCTCGTCGCCAAGCTGATCGTGCATGGCGCCAGCCGCGAGGAATGCGTGATGCGGCTGCGCCGCGCGCTGGCCGAATACGTGATCGGCGGCATCGAGACGACGATCCCGTTGCATCAGCGCCTGGTCGACGACGCCGAGTTTCGTCGCGGCGGCTACGACATCCACTGGCTCGAGCGCTTCCTTGCGCGGGGGGCTTGACAAGCCGGAACGGATACCCGCTCTCCCTGGTGTGAAATGGCAATGTGGCTGACCCCCGACATTCTGCTCCAGGCTTACGCCAGCGGCGTTTTCCCGATGGCGGAGGCGGCCGACGATCCGGAGCTGTTCTGGGTCGACCCGACGCGACGCGGCATCATGCCGCTCGACGCCTTTCACGTGCCGCGCCGATTGAAGCGGGTGTTGCGCCGCGGCAGCTTCACGGTGCGCTGCGACAGCGATTTTGATGCGGTGATCCGCGCCTGCGCCGAGGCCAGCGAGACCCGCCCTTCGACCTGGATCAACGACGAGATCGTGCGTCTCTACAGCGCGCTGTTTGCGCGCGGCGCGGCGCACAGCGTCGAATGCTGGCATCAGGGCGAGCTGGTCGGCGGGCTTTACGGCATTTCGCTCGGCGCCGCGTTTTTCGGCGAGAGCATGTTCAGCCGGGTTACCGACGCCAGCAAGGTCGCGCTCGTGCATCTGGTGCTGCGCCTGCGGCTCGGCGGCTATCGCCTGCTCGACACCCAATTCCTGACGCCGCATCTCGCGCAATTCGGCGGGATCGAGATACCGCGCGCCCGCTATCATCGATTGCTCGCCGAGGCGTTGCGCTACCGCGCGGTCTTTCCGTGCGATCTGCCGGGGGATTTGACGGGGGATTTGCCGGGGGATTTGCCGGGCGACTCGGGTGCCGAGGGAGCCGGCGACGGTGCGGTCGGCGCGCCGGGCGCCCCCTTGCACTCCACCAGGTTGACGTCATAGACCGGGTGCTCGAGCGCCGACAAAGCCGGGCTCGATGAAAACATCCAGCCGCTGAACAGGCGCGCTTTGTCCTCGCCCGGGCGGTTGTCGTAGATCTGCACGAAGGCGGCGTTTTCCGGCCGATCTTCCGGCGCGCTCTTCTCGCAATCGCGCACCACAATCGACAAGGTGCCGAATGTCACGGTCTGGCCGACCGGCGCATCGAATTGCGACACCCGCGCCGAGATCTTGTCGAGGCCCTGCATGACCGCGATCGGCTCCGGCGTCATGTCGGCGGCGGCACCGGCGGTCGCCCAGGAAACCACCCCCAGCGTCGCCAGCGCGAGGAAGCGAATCGCGACCGGCGCACGCCTCATCGGCGATACGGGTTGACCAGGCTGGCGACGATCCCGGCGAGCACCTCGCGCACCTGACGCTCGTCGCACCCCATCAGCACCGCATCCTCGAGCGCGTCCTGCGCCAGCGCCCGCAGCTCGTCGAGGTTCTCGTTCAGCACCTTGATCTTCTCGATGCAGGAGACCGGCTCGCCTTCCGGCGTATGCCAGATCGGGAAATCGCCAGCGGTGGTGTCGGCCATGACTGTTGCCCGGAGTGTTTTCGTGCCCCTAGAGATGTGCGACGCCGCCGCGAGAACAACAGGTCGCATTGCCCCGGATATCGCCGGCAGGACCCCGCTTATTTCCCAGGCGTGGGCGCCGGTGACGGCGACGGCGCTGCTGCGCCGCCACCCGGCTTCTTGCCGGGGGTGGAGAAGATCATCTGGCCGATCAGGTGTTCGAGGTTGACCGAGGATTGGGTGTATTTGATCCGGCCGCCGGGCGCGATCACCTTGTCCGATCCGCCGGGAACCAGCGACAGGTATTTGTCGCCGAGCAGGCTCGACGAGACGATCTCGGCGACCGTGTCGTCCGGCAATTTGAGCGACGGCTCGACGCTCATCCGCAGCGTCGCGAGAAAGGTCTTCGGATCGAGCACTTCGGACACCACCGAGCCGACCTTGATGCCGCTGATCCGCACGTCGCTGCCCTTGCGAATCCCGTCGACCGCCTCGAAATTGGCGGTCACGTCATAGCCGCCGGAGACCGAGCGCAACTGGCTCGTATTGTAGGCGAACACCAGGAACAGCGCCGCGACGACGAGGACGACCGCCCCCATCACGGTCTCGATGACGTTGCCTCTCATTGGCTCCCTCTGGGGCTCCCTCTGCTGCTCCCGCCGCGCCGCTGCGCCGGAACGCGCGCTATTCCGGAGTCCACGGTTCGTAATCGCCGGTTGCGCGCACGCGGTGCCCGCCGCGCAGCACCGACCCGTGCGGATGATAGGCCGCCGCCGTGCCGGTCAGATTCGGCTGGTGGTCCTTCTCCCAGGAATAGCGGCGGCGCGCCTGCGGCACCTCGTCGACCATGTGGTGCAGCCAGGCATGCCACTCGGACGGCACCTTCGAGCCCTCCGGCACGCCCTGGTAGATGACCCAGCGCCGCTCGCGGCTGAACCTGCCGCTGCCGCGCTGCGTCGGCTTGTCGCCGCGCAGCCGATAGTAGCGGTTGCCATAGGCGTCGGCGCCGACGCGCTCGCCGCGCAGCCAGGTCAACAACCGTGTTCCGAGCGTCGCGCCCATTCTGTCCCATTCTCCTCGTGCTAGGCGCCGGTTTATCGCACCGATCATCCTCGGGCAAGGAGCATCCGATCAGGCCCCCTCCAAACCCATTGACAACCACAGGATATAGTCGCATCAATGATATTAGCTACTAGGCATGGTGCATTTGCGTCGCCCAGCCGATCATTAGACGCACGATCGTGCGGAGGAGGTTCAATTGAGAGTCCTGCTTGCTTTGCCCTTGATCGTGGGCACCGCACTTCCAGCCTGGGCACAATCTTCGCCGCCGGCGCAGATCGCCCAGGCACCCCTGACTTGTCAGGACTTCCAGCGGAACCCTAACGGCTCGTGGTCACCATTGCGGCCGGTAACCCTTGGCGGTGTGTCCCTCGGTACTGGTGTTGCTTTTGCTCCGGGCGTTTCTTTCGGCGGCGTGGATTTGGCGGCGGAACTGAACCATCAATGCGCGTTCCGCTAACGGCCGGAATATGGTGAGCTTCGGCCCACAACACGGGTCAAGTCGCAGCTAAGCGCATGAAATCGGGGGGTGTTATGCGGTACAAGCCTGGTTCAAACAGCGGAAATACCGGCGGGATTTACCGGGAGGTAGGTCCACGCGGCGGTCGACGGGATAATTTTACGACGGTGCCGGAGAATACGACCTTTCCGCCGACGAGCCAGTCCGGCAACGCTTGGGTGCCGGTGAAGCAGACGCCGCACGGACACAAGCCCGAAAAGTAGCCGGTCAAGTCCTGCGAAACGCAGGGAATACGCCATCACACAGATGAGCCGCCGGCTGAGTTGGGTCTGCCGGAATGGTTGAAGTGCGCGCCCCGATCGGGGAACGCCCGTGCATCTCTTGGGGGGAAGAATGCATATCGCACGTCGTTTTACCACTGCCGGTCAAGATCCGTATGAGTTGGTCGCGTTCCGCAGCGCGACGAGCGAGATCCGCAACCCCGACGGCTCGGTCGTGTTCGCGGCCGAGGGAATCGAGGTGCCGGCCGAGTGGAGCCAGGTCGCCTGCGACATCCTCGCCCAGAAATACCTGCGCAAGGCCGGCGTGCCGGCGCGCCTCGCGCCCGTCGAGGAAGAGGGGGTGCCGTCCTGGCTGTGGCGCCGCACCGCCGACGCCGCAGCGCTGGCCGCGCTGCCCAAGGCCGAACGCACCGGCGGCGAAACCAGCGCCAAGCAATGCTTCGACCGGCTCGCCGGCACCTGGACCTATTGGGGCTGGAAGGGCGGCTATTTCAACGGCGAAGAGGACGCAAGCGCGTTCTATGACGAGTTGCGCCTGATGCTGTCGCGCCAGATGGGGGCGCCCAACAGCCCGCAATGGTTCAACACCGGGCTCCACTGGGCCTACGGCATCGACGGGCCGGCACAGGGCCACTATTACGTCGATCACCGCACCGGCAAGGTGCGCGCCTCCGACAGCGCCTACGAGCACCCGCAGCCGCACGCCTGCTTCATCCAGTCGGTCGCCGACGACCTCGTCAACGAGGGCGGCATCATGGATCTGTGGGTGCGCGAGGCGCGGCTGTTCAAATACGGCTCGGGCACCGGCTCGAATTTCTCGAAATTGCGCGGCGACGGCGAGCGGCTGTCGGGCGGCGGCCGCTCGTCGGGGCTGATGAGCTTCCTCAAGATCGGCGACCGCGCCGCCGGTGCGATCAAGTCGGGCGGCACCACGCGGCGGGCCGCCAAGATGGTCATCGTCGACGCCGACCACCCCGACATCGAGGCCTATATCGACTGGAAGGTCGTCGAAGAGCAGAAGGTCGCCGCGCTGGTCGCCGGCTCGAAGCTCGCCGCCAGGCACCTCAACCTGATCATGGCGGCCTGCCGCGAGGAGGCTCCAGACGACGCTGGAGACCCGTTCGACCCGGCGAAAAATCCGGCGTTGAAGCGCGAAATCCGCGCCGCGCGGCGGGCGATGATCCCGGAGAACTACGTCCAGCGGGTCATCCAGTTCGCCCGCCAGGGCTACGCCGCGATCGATTTCCGCACCTACGACACCGATTGGGATTCGGAAGCCTATCTGACCGTCGCCGGACAGAACTCGAACAACACGGTGCGCGTCACCGACGATTTTCTGCAGCGCGTCGAATCGGGCGCCGACTGGCAGCTGACCCGGCGCACCGACGGGCAGGTGTCGAAGACCCTGCCGGCGCGCGAATTGTGGGACAGGATCGCCCACGCCGCCTGGGCCTCGGCCGATCCCGGCATCCAGTTCGACACGACGATCAACGACTGGCACACCTGCGCCGCCAGCGGCCGGATCAACGCGTCGAACCCGTGCTCGGAATACATGTTCCTCGACGACACGGCGTGCAATCTCGCCTCGCTGAACCTGCTGGCCTTCCGCCAGGACGACAGCAGCTTCGCGGTCGGCGACTTCCAGCATGCGGTGCGGCTGTGGACGCTGGTGCTCGAACTGTCGGTGATGATGGCGCAGTTTCCGGCGAAGGAGATCGCCCGGCTCAGCTACGCCTACCGCACGCTCGGGCTTGGCTACGCCAATCTCGGCGGCCTCTTGATGGCGATGGGCATCGCCTATGACAGCAAGGCGGGCCGCGCCATCGCCGCCTCGGTCACCGCGCTGTTGACCGGGATCAGCTACGCCACCTCGGCCGAGATGGCCGGCGAACTCGGCGCCTTCCCCCACTTCGCCACAAACCGCGAAGCGATGCTGCGCGTTATCCGCAACCATCGCCGCGCTGCGCATGGCGAGCGCGACGGCTATGAGAGCCTCGCGACCCTGCCGGTGCCGCTCGACGCGACCAATTGCCCGGACGAGAAGCTGGTCGCCGCCGCGCGCGCCGCCTGGGATGCGGCCCTGGCGCTCGGCGAAAAGCACGGCTTCCGCAACGCCCAGGCCACGGTCATCGCGCCGACCGGCACGATCGGCCTGGTGATGGATTGCGACACCACCGGGATCGAGCCCGATTTCGCCCTGGTCAAGTTCAAGAAGCTGGCCGGCGGCGGCTATTTCAAGATCATCAACCGGCTGGCGCCGCAGGCCCTGCGCACCCTCGGCTATGGCGAATCCGAGATCGCCGAGATCGAGCGCTATGCGCTGGGGCATGGCACGCTGAAGGGCGCGCCCGGGATCAACCACGACAGCCTCGCGGCCAGGGGCTTCGACGCCGCCGCGCTCGCCGCGCTCGAAGCCGCCCTCGCCGCCGCCTTCGACATCAAGTTCGCCTTCAACAAATGGACATTGGGCGAGGCGTTCCTGACCGAACGACTCGGGCTGCCGCCGGCGGCGGTCGCCGATCCCGGCTTCGACCTCCTCGTCGCGCTCGGCTTTTCGCGGGCCGATATCGAGGCCGCCAACACCTATTGCTGCGGCGCGATGACGCTCGAAGGCGCGCCATATCTCGCGTCCGAGCACCTCGCGGTGTTCGATTGCGCCAACCCGTGCGGCCGCAACGGCACGCGCTGCATCTCGGCCGAGGGGCATATCCGCATGATGGCGGCGGCGCAGCCCTTCATCACCGGCGCAATCTCGAAGACGATCAACATGCCGAACGCGGCCACCGTCGAGGATTGCAAGGAAGCCTACCGGCTCGCCTGGCGGCTCGGCCTCAAGGCGACGGCGCTCTACCGCGACGGCTCGAAGCTGTCGCAGCCGCTGGCCTCGACCCTGTTCGAGGACGACGACGAGGAGGCGGCGGAGCAGGCGGCCGAGCTCTACACGCTCTCGCAGGCACAGCGCACCCCGCTGGTCGCCGAGCGCATCGTCGAGCGGATTGTCGAGCGCGTCGTGGCGCGGGCCGAGCGCACCCGCCTGCCGCACCGCCGCAAGGGCTACACCCAGAAGGCGACGGTCGGCGGCCACAAGGTCTATCTGCGCACCGGCGAATACGAGGACGGCCGCCTCGCCGAGATCTTCATCGACATGCACAAGGAGGGCTCGGCCTTCCGCTCGCTGATGAACAATTTCGCGATCGCGATCTCGCTCGGCCTGCAATACGGCGTGCCGCTCGACGAGTATGTCGAGGCCTTCACCTTCACCCGCTTCGAGCCCTCGGGCATCGTCGAGGGCAACGACACGATCAAGATGTCAACTTCGATCCTCGACTACATCTTCCGCGAGCTGGCGATCTCCTATCTCGGCCGCGGCGACCTCGCGCATGTCGAGCCGGCCGATCTGATGCCCGACACGGTCGGCAAGGGCGTCGTCGCCGAGTCGAACTGGGCCGAGTCGAACTGGGCCGAGGCCAACCCGGCCGACCCCAATCTGCGCGAGCCCGCGACCGGCAGCGGCGCCGAGGTTGCCGCGCTGATGAAGGTCGCCAGCCAGGGCTTCGTGCGCAACCGCCTGACCGTGTTGCAGGGCGGCGGCAAGCGCAGCGGCGGCAGCCCGCGCGGCGAGGCCGCCACCCGCACCGATGCCCGCGCTGCACCCGGCAAGCCCACCGCCGCGGAGGCGGGCGACATGCCACTCTTCGCCGGCGCGCTGGCCTTCGCCGAGACCACCACCGTCGCAATCGCCGCCACTCCGGCCACCGACCCGCGCCTCGAAAAGATCCGCGAAGCCCGCATGAAAGGCTATGAAGGCGACAGCTGCGACGAATGCGGCAACTTCACCCTGGTCCGCAACGGAACGTGCCTGAAGTGCGATACGTGCGGCGGCACCAGCGGGTGTTCGTGAGAGAGAGGACAAACAAAGATGATGAGCTTCAAGGAAATAGCTGAACGGAATATGCTTGCCCTAATCGAAGAGAATTGCTCCGTGATTCGTGCGGTAAAGGGGGGCATGATTAGCATCCCGTCCCAGGAACTAACCAGGCTCGAAATGTCAACGATTGAGTTAGAAAGATTGCTACAAGCACAACCGAACGGATGAAGGCGCGGCGCCGTTCGGCCTCCACCGCGCCTCCCCGGCGCGATCAACTCGTAGATGGGTTGAGCATCGCGAAACCCATCATTGCCATGGCGCTTGGGGTGCGATGGGTTTCGCTGCGCTCAACCCATCCTACGAACTAAACGTGGGGGATGCGAACGAGCCGGCGTCATCGCTCGCCATGCCCGCTTTCCTGACTGTCGGCGCCGCCAGCTCGTAGGATGGGTTGAGCATCGCGAAACCCATCATTGCCATGGCGCTTGGGGGCGCGATGGGTTTCGCTGCGCTTAACCCATCCTACGAATTGCGAAATTAGGAGATGCGAACGAGCCGGCGTCATCGTTCGCCATACCCGCTTTCCGGACTGTCGGCGCCGCCGGCCCAGCTTGCCGGATAAAGGCCCACCCGAACCATCCGATGAAACGACGAATATGGCCAGGCCGCCACGTGGTCCACGTGCCCGTGTTTAACCGGGTTGAAATGGATGTAATCGACGTGGCGGGCAAAATCGTCGTCGTTGCGAATCGTGTGCTCCCAATAGCGGCGTTGCCAGATGCCGCGTTCGCGCCTCCGCAATCGACTGGGCGAAATTCGCTCTCCCTGGGGCAATCGACGCGAGAAGGTGGCCTTGATGAGCCGCCAGCGGGTCGCGAAATCGGCGTCGCCGGCCGGCAAGGTCCAAACGGCGTGGAGATGATCGGGCAGGACGACGATGGCATCAATGTTGAACGGGTGGCGTTGCCGCACGGAGCGGAACGCGGCGCGCAGGAAATCGACGTTCTCGACGAGAAGCCGCGAGTGGCGGTCGGCCAGGTTCACCGTGAAGAAATAGCAGCCGCCCGTAATGAGATTGCGGCGATAGGTCGGCATTGGCTCGATGGGTTTCGCTGCGCTCAACCCATCCTACGGGTGATTGCGCTTCGATCTGCCCACTTTCGCGGGTACGCCGCTCTCGGCCGATACCCCGTAACGAGGATAAATGCGCCGCAATCGCGTGGCATGGTGGGGCTTGGCTCGGCGACGACAGGGCGCGCGGCGCAAGAGCGGCTGCAGATTCCCTGCGGATAACAGGGGAATCAGGGCGGCGGGCGCCGTCGCATCTGTCGTTCGGCAGCTTGCCGCGCGTGGCAACCGTGGCCGTTAATTATTTTTGAAGGGATGGCATGACCCAATGTGGTAGCCGGAGCGCTACGATAGGCGTAGTTTCGCGGCGAGTGGCTTCGGGCGCGGGTTTTAGGAGCAATCCGATGCGGATATTGGAGAAACTTCGAGAAAAAGCCGCGGTATTGGCCCGCGACTGGTCAGGTGCGACCGCAATCGAGTACGGCCTGATCGCGGCGTTGATTGCGGTGGTTGCGGTGGCCGCTTGGCAGGTGGTCGGAACAAATCTCAGCGGCGTGTTCAATACTGCGGCCGGCTACCTTTAGGGCCGCGCTTTTGCCGCAGCCGACAACGCAGGCCGGCGCAATCCCGGGCGGCGGCCCTACGGCTGGCCGAATGTCGCGATGCGGTCGATACGGCAGACGAACAGCACCCGCTTTTCGTCGATCTTCGGATCGCGCAATGCATAGGGCCCGGGGTTGCCGGTGTATTTGGTCCAGATCCGGTCGAGTTGCTTGGTGACGTACTCGCCGCCCGGCTCCCACTCGCGCAACTCCTTTTCCACCGTGTGCTTGATCTGCATCCAGTGATAGGGGTTGTCGGGGTTGACGAGGAGGCTGGTCAGCCGCGGCTCTTTGCGGATCCACGCACATTTCGAGCGGTGCGAGGCGGTGTTGACGAGGATCTTGTCGCCCTCGTAGTCGAACCACATCGGCGTCAGGCTCACCCGCCCGTCCGGGCCGATGATGCCGAGCGTCTGGGTGATCGGCCGGTCGAGCAGCTGGCGGTAGATCGGGGCGAGGTCGGCAAGCCCGCCCGCCCGCTTACGCTCGCCGACCGCGAACTGGCCCTCCTGCAAGCCGTCGGCGACGTGACGGAAATTGGCGATGACGAAACCGTCGGGCATCGGCGCCTCCTCTCTCTATCGCAGATATCGCTTCTCGGCCGCCTTCATGGCCGGGACGCGCTGCAACTCAAAAATATCCTCGACCGAGGCGATGCGCTTGTCGACCCGGTGGATGCCGCCGTCCTGGCGGATCGCGGCGAACACCTCGCGCATCGCGCCGACCGCGGCGCGCACCGCGTGGTTGGCATAGATCATAACGGCGATCTTGCCGAGCGCGCGCGCCTTTGCTTCGGTCAGGTCGGGATAGGCGGTCGGCACGATGACGAGCGGGATCGTGCCCGGCCAGCGTTCGGTGAAGGCGACGATCTCGTCCGGCGTCTTGCGCTTCGAGTGGATCAGCAGCAGGTCGGCGCCGGCTTCGGCATAGGCCGCGCCGCGCATCAGCGCCTCGTCCATGCCGAGATCGGCGATCAGCGCCTCGGTGCGGGCGATGACGAGGAGGTCGTGGCCGGCTTTGGCCGCCTGCGCCGCCGCGATCTTGCCCTGGAACTCGGCGACCCGCACCAGCTCCTGCCGGCCGCCGGCGAGCAGGCTGGTGTCCTTCGGAAAGGTCTTGTCCTCGATCACGACGGCCGCCGAGCCGGCGCGCGCATAGGCGCCGACGACATGCCCGACATTGATCGCATTGCCATAGCCGGTATCGATGTCGGCGATCAGCGGGATGCCGATCTGCTCGATCATCGCCCGCGTCATGTCGAGATGCTGCGTCAAGGACAACAGGCTCGCATCGGGCAGGCCATAGGCGGCGGACAACTCGAAGCCGCTGGCCCAGATGCCGTCGAACCCGGCCTCCTCGGCGAGCCGCGCCGAGAGCGGGTTGTGCGCCGACATCACGGTCGCGAGCGCGCCGCCCGCAATCTTGTCCCGCAACGCGTTTGCCATGTCGCCTGCCCTCGCTGATGTCGCTAGCGGCCCGTTCTAGCGGTCTTTGACAGGTTCGGCATTGGGAAACGTGACCCGGTCGCAGGGTCGCAAGGACCATCGGTGCGCGACGGAATGGGGCCTTGTGCGTTATTTTGATCAAGCCCATACCGGCGTCAGTCGCGGGACGGGCCGGCACGCTCGAGGATGGTCGGGCCAGGCCCGAGACGATGACGAGAAAATGGCGAACAGGTTTCGTCGAGACTTCCGCTAGGGGCGAGGAAATGCAGCCGGCAACAGCAACCATTTCGATCGTGACGCTGTTCCTCCATGCCGACATTGTCGTCAAGGCAGATTTGCTGCTGCTGCTCGGCTCGTCGGTGTGGAGCTGGGCGGTGATCGTCGACAAATTCTGGCGGCTGCGAGCGGTGCGCCGCTCGTTGCGGGCGCATGAGGAGCGCACCGCGGCGGCGCGCTCGGCCAAGGAGTTGTGGACCACGCCGGCCGAGGCAAACGACCCGGCCGGACACGTGCTGGTCGCCGGGCTGCAGGAAAACGCGGTCGAATTGTCGGCCAATTTCGAGAGCGTCAGCGAGCGGCGCGAGCGTGTCGAGCGGGCGATGCGGCTCGCCCTCACCACCGAGATGCGGCGGCTGGAGCACCACCTGCCGTTTCTCGCGACGCTCGGCTCGGCGGCGCCGTTTATCGGGCTGTTCGGCACCGTGTGGGGCATCATGCGCTCGTTCGCGGGGATCGCCGCGGCCCACAACACCAGCCTCGCGGTCGTCGCGCCGGGCATCGCCGAGGCGCTGTTCGCGACGGCGATGGGTCTGGCCGCGGCGATCCCGGCGGTCGTCTTCTACAACAAGTTCACGGTCGAGTTGGGGCGGCTGGCCGGGCGGGTGCAGGTGATGATCGGCCGCTCCGCCAGCCTGCTGTCGCGCGCCGCCGGAGCCTAGGCGATGGCCCTGTCGTTGCCCCCGTCGGGCGAGCCGGGCGAGGACCGCTACCGGCCGCTCGCCGAAATCAACGTGACGCCGATGGTCGACGTCATGCTGGTGTTGCTCGTCATCTTCATGATCACCGCGCCGCTGCTGACGGTCGGCGTGCCGCTCGATCTGCCGAAGACCAGCGCGGCCGAGCCGCTCCAGCCGAAAAAGCCGATCGTGCTGAGCCTCGATCGCGCCGGCGCCACCTTTATCGGCGAGCAGCGGATCGACGAGGGCGACCTCAAGACGCGGCTGGCGCAGCTCGCGGCCGAAGACCCCGATCGCCTGGTCTATGTCCGCGGCGACCGCACGATCAGCTATGCGCGGCTGATGGATATGCTGGGACTGGTCAACACCGCCGGGTTCACCAAGGTGTCGCTGCTCGCGGAGGGGGCCAAACCGCGGTGAGGCTCCGGTTCAGCCTGCCGCTGGCCGCCTCGATCGCCGGGCACGGCGCGGCGCTGGTGCTGCTGGCGCTGTTCGTCGGACATATGGCGCCGGCGCCGCCGCCGGTCCCGCCCAAGCACGCGATCGAGATCCTGCTGCCGCCACCACCGCCGCCCGAACCGCCGCCGCCGGTCGTCAAGGCCACCCCACCGCCCGAGCCGCAGCCGCCGCCGCCCGAGCCGCCGCCACCGCCGATCCCCAAACCGCCGCCGCCCAAACCGCCGCCGCCGGTCGTCAGGGCCCTGCCGCCACCCGAGCCGCGCCATCGGGCGGTGGTCATGCGGCCGCCGCCGGTGTATCAGCCCCCTCCTCCGCCACCGCAGATTGCCGCGACGCCGCCGCCCCCGCCGCGGCCGGCCGTGCCGTTTATCAGCCCCGGCTACCGAGTCGCACTGAGCGGCTGGCTCGAACGCCATCAACATTACCCGGCCGGCGCGCGGGCCCGCGGCGAGCAGGGCCAAGCCGTGTTGCGCTTCCGCGTCGACCGGTCGGGCCGGGTGCTCGACTACACGCTGGTGCGCAGCACCGGCCATCCCGATCTCGACGCGGCGGTCGAGCGGATGATGCGCGGCGCCAGCCTGCCGCCGTTTCCGGCCAACATGACCACCGCCACGATCGAGGTCTCGGTGCCGATCCGCTTCGCGCTGGCCCGCTGACCCCGCCGGCTCAGCCCGGCGGCGGCACGGTCAGCCGCAATACGCGCGCAACATCGGCCTCGCCCTCGATGTTGCGCAGCGCCGCGATCAGCCCGGGCGCGTCGACGAAGGGCGCCCCGAACGCGACCAGCTCGCGGATTTTGGCGTCGAGCTCGGCGTCGCTCATCGGCCGCCCCGGCGTGCCGCGCCCGTGGCGCACATGCTCCTCGACGCGGGTGCCGTCATCGAGCCGCACGGTGACGATCGCCGCCTCGACCGGCACGCTGGCGTCCTCCTCGAAGCCCACCTTGGCGCGCAACGCCCGCACCGCCGGATCGGCGACGCAGTCATCCGCGTATTGCGCGAGGCCCGCGGCGCCGAACAGGAACGCGACGGCGACGCTGTGCTGCAGGCTGACCTTGGCCTCGCGGCCGGTCTCGACCACCGGCCGATCGGTGCGCTCGCGCATCAGCGGGTGGCCGCGCACGACGATTTCGGCGATGCGCTGCGATGCCGGGCGATGCCGCGCGTGCAATTCGAGGCAGGCGTCGATGACCGGGAACAGCACGACGCCGCACGGGTACGGCTTGTAGCAATTGCCGAGCACCTCCCAGCGCTCGCCGAGCCCCTCGACCATCGTGCCGAGATCGACCGAGTCGCTGGTCACCGCGGCAAACCCGTAGCGCCCCTCGATCGCCTGCTCGGCGGCGGTGAACCCGGCCTCGGCAAACAATGCCCCGGCAAGCCCGTTCTTCGCCGCGTTGCCGACCCCGAGGCTCTTCGACATGCTGCCGAGGCTCTCGATGAGGCCAGCCGATTGCGTCGCGGCGTGGCCCAAGGCCCAGGCCATGTGCTGCGCGTCGAGCCCGAGCAGTTTGCCGGCGGCGGCGGCCGCTCCGAAGATCCCGCAGGTCGCGGTGATGTGCCAGCCGCGCCGGTAATGCGTCGGCATCAGGCCCATCCCGATGCGGCACTCGATTTCGATGCCGAGCACAAGCGCATGCAACAGCGCCGCACCGGAGACGCGGCGCCCCTCGGCGAGCGCGACGAGGCCCGGCGCGACCGGCGCACCCGGATGGATCACGGTCGGCAGGTGGGTATCGTCGTATTCGAGAACATTGGCGCTGGCCGCATTCAGAAACGTGGCGTTGAGCACGTCCGCCCGTTCGCGCCGGCCGATGACGCCGGCCCGCGCCGGGCCGAAATGGGGCGCCAGCACCGCAACCGCGAGCCCGATCGCCTCGTCCTGCGACCCGCCGAGCGCGCCGCCGACGAAATTCACCAGCGAGCGCACCCCCTCCCGCCGCACCGGCCCGGGAATATCCTCCCAGCGCGACCCGGCGACAAATTCCGCCAGCCGGCCGGTGACTGCGGGTGTCGCCTGCATCGCCCCTCTCCCGAAAGCCCATTCGCCAAGCTATCATACCGCCCAGCCGGGCTGATGCCACGCCTAGCTGCAAACCGCGACCCCCGACCGCCAAGCGGCGCGCGATCCCGCGACCCGGCGTCTCCCGCTTCTGCGGCAGTCCGGCGGCTGGTACAACCTGTCAACCAGCGCGCGCCGAGCGGGGAAACAATGTCACATGCGAACGCCTTCGACCGATATCTGATTGCCCTTCGCGAGTCGCCGGTCGAGGAGAAGACAGAGCACACCGACCGGGCGGCTCTTCAATCGCTCCTGCGTGCAGTCGCGGAATCGAGCACGGCCGCGGTCGCGGTCCAGCACGAACCCAAGCGCGTGGCGGACAAGGGCGCGCCCGATTTTAAGATCACCAAAGGGGGGATGATCCTTGGGTATGTCGAGAACAAGCCCATCGGCGAGAATCTCGACCGGGTCCTGAAATCTGATCAGATCGTTCGCTACAAGAGCCTTTCGCAGAACATCGTCGTTACCGATTACCTGCACTTCATCTGGATCAACAAAGACGGCATCCGGCGCGAGAGGCTGTGCCACGCAACCGACCTCGAAACGCCCAGGTTTCGGCTGCGCGAGGATCGCGTCGCCGCCGTCTCGAAGCTGCTGCAAGGCTTCTTTTCCACCGCGCCCGAAGGGATCGGGCGCGCGCAGCAACTCGCCCTGGCCCTCGCCGCGCGCAGCAAGCTGCTGCGTGACTACCTCGGCGAGGAACTCGTGCGCCAGGAACGAGAACACCAGGAGGGCAGGCTCTTCGGGCTTTTCCAGATCTTTCGCGATCAGGTGTTCCATGAACTGACCCTCAAGGAATTCGCCGACGCCTTTGCGCAGATGCTCGCGTATGGGCTGTTCCTGGCACGCCTCAATTCCACCGCCGAGCCGGTGACATTGCACAATGCTCGCCAATTTGTGCCGGGATCGTTCCGGCTTATTCGCGAGTTGGTCGACTTCCTGGCGGAGCTTGAAAAGCTCGAATATCGCGACGTTCGCTGGGTCGTCGAGGAGGTGCTGTCGATCGTCAACGGGCTGAACCTGCCGGCGATCCATGAGGATTTGTCGTTCCGGCAACGCCGGGCGATCAGCCGCAAGGTGCGGGCGGCGAACGAGGAAGAGCACCGCCTGTTCGAGCGGGACCCCTTCATCTATTTTTATGAGGACTACCTGAAGGCCTACGACCCGGCGATGCGCAAGGGCCGCGGCGTCTATTACACGCCGCCGCCGATCGTCAATTTCATCGTCCGCGCGGTGGACGACATTCTGAAAGACAATTTCGGGATCGCGGAGGGCCTCGCCGACCACAACCGCGTCACGGTGCTCGATTTCGCCTGCGGCACCGGCACGTTCCTGCTTGAGGTCTGTCAGCGCATCTTCGAGAACATCGGCGGACCGGACGCCGGCCGCGCTGATCTGATCGTGCGCGAGCACATATTGAAAAACCTGTTCGGCTTCGAATACCTGATCGCGCCCTACACAATCGCGCACCTGAAGCTCTCGCAATATCTCCGCGACCAGCAGCACCCGCTTCATGACGACGAGCGGTTGCAGGTGTTCCTGACCAACACGCTGGAGCCAATTGAGCCGCAGGCGACATTTTTGCTCCCGGCGATCACCGCCGAGGTTAAGGCCGCGCAAGACGTCAAAGATCGGGCCATCCTCGTGATCGTCGGCAATCCGCCCTACTCGGGTCATTCAAAGAACAAAGGAGCATGGATCACCGGCACGATCGACGGTTTCAAGTTCACGCTCGAAACGGATGATGCAGGCCGGCAAGTCAGCACCCCTTTGGGTGAACGCAATCCCAAGTGGCTCAACGACGACTACGTCAAGTTCATCCGCTTCGCGCAGCTCAAGATGGACGCGGTCGAAGAAGGTGTCGTCGGCGTCATTACCAATCACTCGTGGCTCGACAATCCGACGTTTCGGGGTATGCGACAGTCGTTGATGCGCAGCTTCGAGCGGATCTACGTTCTCGATCTGCACGGCAGTGCCAAGAAAAAGGAGCACGCGCCCGACGGCTCCAAGGATGAGAACGTTTTCGACATCCAGCAAGGCGTGGCGATCAGCCTATTTGTCAAACGGAGCGGCTTGGAGCGTGGCATATGGCGCGGCGATCTCTGGGGAAGCCGGCTTGAAAAATACAAAGCAGCCGCGGATGCGACGTTGACCAGCGTCGATTGGCAGCCGCCGGCACCTGCAAGTCCCTTCTATCTCTTCGCACATCAAGACGCGACGGTGCGGGACGAGTTTCAGGCGGGATGGCGTTTAACCGAGATATTTTCGATGAGCGTACTCGGGTTTCAGACCCATAGAGATGCGTTCGCCGTATCGTTCACCGAAGGCGAGATGAGCCGCAAGCTCCGAGAATTGGCGGATTCAAGAATTTCCGACGATGATCTGGCGCGACGTTTCGGATTGTAGAGCTACCGCGACTGGTCCTTTCCCGATGCCCGATCCGCCGCGCGTAGTGGCGCAGCAACCCCGCCCCAGCTGGTGGCCTACCGCCCATTCGACGACCGCTGGAGCGAGTTCAGCAGTGTCACAATGGATTATCCGAGGCGTGACCTGTTGGACCACGTAGCTGGTCACCAGAATCTTTGTCTCCTCGCTCCACGACAGATCGGGATTACCACTTGGCGGCACGCTTTCGTAGCCACCACGCCGACCGAAAGCTGTCTGGTTTCAAGTGACACGAAGTCGCAAAATTATGTATTTCCCGCGCGCGCTTTTCACGGTGATGAATTGCAAGAGAACTTTTCTTCCGAGTTTCGGACCTATCTCGATTCACGCTACGAGCACCATTACACGCCAGAGGAGATCGTCGGCTACATCTACGCCGTCCTGCATGCGCCAACCTACCGCTCGCGCTACGCGGAATTCCTGCGCGGAGATTTTCCGCGCGTGCCGTTCCCGAATCGGCCGACGATTTCGAGACATTGTCGGGCCTTGGCTGGGCGCTCATCCAGGCGCACCTGCTGCGCGAACTGCCGCGGCGCGGACTGGCTGCCTATCACGGCAGGGGCGATCACACTATCGAGGCGGTGCGCTACGCCCCAACGGATCAGGCGATTTCGATAAACAAGACGCAATCGTTCACGCCGGTGCCGCCGGAAGTGTGGGATTTCCACATCGGCGGGTATCAGGTGCTCGACAAATACCTGAAGTCCCGCAAGGGCCGCGTTCTGTCGCTCGACGAGATCGAGCATGTCGGCGCGGTCGCCGACAGCCTCGCTTTCACGATCGAGCAGATGACGAGGATCGACGAGGCGTATAAGGCAGCCTTTCCCGATCCGTAATGACGCTGCGCCGCGCCTCGTGCATGGCGGCGCGGCGATGCATAATAGTAGGCGTCAATCGTCGGAAAACGCGGAGAACCCATGGTTCGCAACGGGCAACCCGACCTTTTCAGGGTGGAAGAGCAGCCTGACCTGTTCGGCGATTCGCGCCCTCCGGCCTATCGCCCCGATCCCGACAAGGTCCGCGCGCGGTTGCACAAGATTCTTGCCGAGGCGCGGGCGGCGCAGCTTCTGCCGTGGGAACCGACGCGCGTTTCCCTGTATCGCACGATCTTTCCGCAGATGACGCTGTGGCTGCCGGAGGACGAGGGCGCCCAACTCCGCTTCGCGTTTGAGACCGAACTGGAGCGGTTGAAGGCGGCCTGACTGAACGAGGGCAGCATTCGGCGGTCGTTCCGAGGCAGGCCGACACCTGCAAAGAGGAGGCGCTGGCGCCGCCTGTTGGCGCTCAATTTCAAGCGCGCCGCCGCCGCTCGTTGACAATAGCGCAACACAGCCTATCTGTAGTCAAAATCGCAATTCTGTGGGCGGATTGCGGGCGCGCGAGGGACCGGCCGGTTAGCTGTTTTTCTGCTGTATTTTCAGCTAAACGCACCCTTCCGTCGCGCGGCTTCGTGGCCGGGGGCTGCTGCGCTATCGTGCGGCGCGATCGATCCGAGGGAGAACCACGATGGCGTTTTACGAACTGCGGCAATACCACGTCCGGCCGGGCAAGATGGCGGCGTGGCTGAAGCTGATGGAGGGGGAGATCATCCCGTTCCAGGTGGCGCAGGGCATGGTGATCTGCGGCAGCTTCCGCGGCGAGACCGACGAATTGGTCTATGTCTGGATCCGCCGCTTCGAATCTGAGGCGCAGCGCGAGGCCTTGTACAAGGCGGTCTACGACACCGATTTCTGGAAAACCAAGATCGGCCCGCAGATCCCCGACCTGCTCGACCGCGACAAGATGGTGGTCACCCGCATCGTCCCGACCTCGCGCTCGACGATGCAGTAGACGCGGCGAATACGGCGGGCGGGCCCCGGCCGGAGCGAAGGTCAGGGCCGCATGCCGACCTTCTTGTCGACGAATTGCGTCGTGTAGGCGCTGCGGACATCGAGGTCGGCGGGGTAGAGCCCCGCCTTCGCCATCGTCGTCGAAGAAATCCTGCCAGCGTGCGTCGGTCATCGCGCCGATGCCCATCTTCTTGGCGTCGCCGCTGTCGACGATGCCGTACTCCTTCATCTTGTCGCGGCCATAGGCGAGCAGCGCGTCGGTCATCTCCGGGATTGTCGTGCTTGATCAGCGCGTTGCCCGGCGCCGGATCGCCGTAAAGATAGGTGTACCAGCCCTCGATGCTGGCATTGACGAAGCGCTGCACCAGATCGGGCTTGTCGTGCACCAGCTTCTGCGAGGTCTCGATCAGCCCGCCATAGCTGCTGTAGCCGGCATCGGCGAGCAGCAGCACCACCGGCTTCACTCCCGCCTTCTCGATCGTGAACGGCTCGCTCGTCAGATAGCCCTGCTGGATCGCCTGGGGGTCGGCGAGGAACGGCGCCACGCTGAAGGTATAGGGCCGGATCTGATCGTCGGTGTAGCCGAATTTCTGCTTCAGAAAGAGCCAGCTGGTGACGCGGGTGTCGGAGCCGATCATGATCGGCTTGCCTTTCAGCGCGGCGAGGCTGTCGTCGCCCTGGCCGGGATGGGCGATCAGCACCGAGGGGTCCTTCTGGAAGATCGCCGCGACCGCGACCATCGGGATCTTCTGCTGCACGAAATTGAGCGGCACGAACCCGTTCGACGCGATATTGAAGTCGAGCACGCCGGCCGCCAGGAGCTGTGCATGGTTGACCTGCGGCCCGCCCGGCCGCAGCTTTACGTCGAGCCCGGCGCGCTTGTAGATGCCGGTCGCGATCGCCTGGTAGTAGCCGCCGTGCTCGGCCTCGGCCTTCCAGTCCGTGCCGAAATTGACGGCCTGCGCGCCGGCCGCGCCTGCCAGCGCCAGCGCCGCAACAAGCCCGATCGCGGCCGCGAGGAATGTCCGTGTCGCGCGCGTCATCAGCCGGCAATCCCTGCGAGAATGAGAGGGGCGACATGTCATCGGCGGGCCGCCGCGGCGTCGAGCCGTGGAGCTCTCGCAATCGACCTACAAGCCTGATACTATAGGCTAAACGGTGCCTCGCAATCGTGCCGGCATCACGCGGAGCAGGGTTGGACCATGAAGAATTTGCTGGCCGTGATCGGCGACGGCAATGCCGGGCCGGTGCTTGAAGCGGCGTTGATGGTCGCCCGCCGGTTCAACAGCCACATCGTCGGGCTGCACAGCCTGACCACCGAATACGCCGTGGTGTTCGGCGGCGAGATGGGGTTTTCCATCTCCTCCGAGGTCGACCGCACGCTGGAACGCGAGGGCCACGAGCGGCGCGACCACGCCCGCCGTCTGTTCCGCGATTTCATGACCGCCGCACGGCGTGCCGATCGGCCCGCCGACGCCGGACGACAACAGCCCGAGCGCGTCGTGGCGCGAGGAGGACGGCCGCCAGAACGCGGTCGTCGGCATGATCGGCCGGGTCTACGATCTGATCCTCGTCGAGCAGCCCGAGAAGCTCGCCTCGATTGCCGAGGCGACGCTCGAGGACGCGCTGTTCGAAAGCGGCCGGCCGGTGATGATGGTGCCGAGGGCAGTCGGGACCTACTCTCGGCGAAACGATCGCCGTCGCCTGGAACGGCAGCACCGAGACCGCACTGACGGTCGCATTCGGCATGCCGTTTCTCAAGCAGGCGAGCCACGTGGTCGTCGTCGCGGTCGGGCCGCAGCATATGCCCGAGCCCGGCCCCACCGGCGAGGAACTCGCGCGCAACCTCGAAGCGCATGGCCTCAAGGTCAGCCTGCGCGCCGCCTTCGGCCGACAGAAGACGCAGGGCGAATCGTTCCTGCAAGGAGGCGATGGCGGCCGGCGCCGACCTGATGTTGAAGGGCGCCTACACGCAAAGCCGCATCCGGCAGATGATCTTTGGCGGCGCCACCCGGCATCTGATCATGGAATGCCGCATCCCGGTAATCATGGCGCGATAGGGCGGACGCGGCGCCACTGCCGCGACCGCAATCGCCGCTGGCCTCCCCTCTGATGCTGTCGATGGCATCGGCTGGCGCGTTGATTTATTGTCCACTTATGGAACGTTGAAGGCGGCGCTGCGTTTGAGCGCTGCACAAGCGCATTTGGGAGGTTGGGATGCGGTGGTCCATGTCGTGGCGGGTAGTGCTGTGGGTCGGGCTGGCGGCGATTGCCGCAGCGCCGGCGGCGGAAGCGCAGGCCCCGCCGCCCTCTCCCGAAGCCTCGGAGATCGCCGCCTGCCTGTGCCTCAATCAGAGTGTCGGCAGGCTTGGCGCCGACCTGACCGCCCGACAGCACGAATACGGCGCCAGCCGCGACGAGGTGGCGCGAACTCGACGCGCAATTGCAGCACGAGCGCGCCACGATCGACGTCAACAACCCGCAATCGGTAGCCCAGTTTCGCCAGTTGCTGGCCCGGCGCGACGCTGCGTTTCGCCGCCAGAGCGGCCCCGAGTTCACCGAGCTGTCCGGCGTGACGCAGCGCTATAACGCCAGCGTCAACGAATACAACGCGCGCTGCGCCAACCGGCCGCGCAACCCGATCCTGCTGCGGCAGGTCGAGGCGACGCTGTCCTGCCCGGCGCGCTAACGCCGGGCTGACCCCGGATAAAGCTGCTCCGGCGCGATTTCGGGCTCGGCGATCACCGCCCAGTCGGCGCCCCGCCAGGCGCGGAAAAAGCAGCTGCGCCGGCCGGTGTGGCAGGCGACGCCGTGCTGGTCGACCAGCAGCAGCACGGTGTCGCCGTCGCAATCGAGGCGCAGCTCGCGCAGGTGCTGGATCTGCCCGGATGTCTCGCCCTTGCGCCACAGCGCCCGGCGCGAGCGTGACCAGTAGCAGACCCGTCCCTCGGCGAGCGTCAGGCGGACCGCCTCGCGGCTCATCCACGCCACCATCAGGATTTCGCCGGTGTCGTGCTGCTGGGCGATTGCCGGCACCAGCCCGTCGGCATCGAACCGGATCTCGCCGAGCGCACGATCGATCGCATCGGTCACGGATGTTCTCCTCAAACGGCAATCAACTGCGCCAGCGCAGCGTGCGCGGCTCGACCGGGTTGGCAAAGGGTCGCGCCTCGGCGCGGGCGCGCCGGTATTCCTGCTTTAGCCGGTAATACCAGCGCGCCTGCGCGTCGGCATCGTCGACCAGCGACAACACAGGATCGAACCGCAAGCCCTGCTGCTGGCGCACCATGATGTCGCGGTCCTGGCGCAGAAAGGCGCGCACATACGGCCGCAGTAGCGGCCTCAACGCGGTGAGCCACGGCGCCGTCCAGTAGATGCAATGATTGACCTCTGTGATCTTATCGTCGATCGGCGTCAGCGCGGTCAGATTGGTCACCGTGTAACGCCCGGCGACGATCTGCTCGACCCGCACGCTGGGCAGCCGGAAGGTGATCTCGGTCTGCGGCGCGCCGCCGAGCAGACGATAGGCCCGCGAATTGCTCGACGGCGCGTGCCGGGTCATCGCGAAGCCCCACGGCGCGGGCGCGAACGCCTTCGCCTTTTCGTGCATCGAGCGCCGCGAGCGCCACCACCAGGCGCTGTGCACAAAGGGGCCGTGGGCCGGATCCATCAGGCCGATCACGGCGTGGTCGATGGCGGCGGCGAAGCGCATCGTCTCGATGAGCCGGGGCGCCGCCGATTCGGCGAAACCGTCGAGGTGCGGGATGTCGGGCGCCGCCGCCGGATCGCTGCCGAAGAACACCCAGACATTGCCCTGCACCTCGCGCGCCGCATAGCTCGGCACCGCGACATGCGCGAGATCGAAGGTCTGGCCCGCGACCAGCGAGGGGATCGCGGCGCAGCGCCCGTCGCAGGCAAACCGCCAGCCGTGGTAGCAGCACTCGATCTCGGTGCCGTCGAAGGTTCCGGCGGAGAGCGGCATGCCGCGGTGCGGGCAAATGTCGCGCAACGCGAAAGCTGCGCCTGCCCGATCGCGGCCGATCAGCACCTTCTCGCCGAGCATCATGCGGCTCAGCACCCCTCCCCGCCGCAGCGCGGCGCTCGGCGCGGCGTAATACCAGGCCTCGCGCAGCGGCGCCGCCATCTCGTCCAATGTGCATTCTCCTGCTGTCGGCGGCGCTGACACTATCGCTCGACGGCGCCACCGGCTATTTTCGCGGCAACAAGAGTTTCGCGAATTCTGGCGATAAATTCAGCCGTGCTCCGCATCGTCCGACACCCCGGTTCAGGATCGAGCCACCCGCGCGGCGCGGTGCTGGCGCTCGGCAATTTCGACGGCCTGCATCGAGGCCACGCCGCGCTGATCGGCGTTGCGTGCGACCGCGCCCGCGCCATCGGCGCGCCGTCCGCGGTGCTGACCTTCGAGCCGCACCCGCGCAGCGTCTTCATGCCCGAGGGCGAAGCCTTCCGCCTGACGCCGCTGCGCGTCAAGGAGCGCGAGGTCGCGCGGCTCGGCGTCGACCTCTTGTTCGTGCAGCATTTCGACCTCGCCTTCGCGAAGAAGAGCGCCGAAGCCTTTATCGACGAGTTGCTGATCGGCGCGATCGGCGCCACCCACGTCGTCGTCGGACATGATTGCACCTTCGGCAACCGGCGCCGCGGCACCATCGACCTGCTGCGGGCCGCCGGCGCCGAGCGCGGCTTTGGCGTCACCGTGGTCGAGCCGGTGCGCGGCGACGATGCGGCGGTTTATTCCTCGACCCATATCCGCGAACTGCTGCGCGCCGGGCGCCCACGCGAGGCCGCCACGCAGTTCGGTCGCTTCTGGGAGATCGACGGTCGCGTCGCGGTCGGCGACCGGCGCGGCCGCACGATCGGCTTTCCGACCGTCAATATCGGGCTCGGCGAATACCTCCGCCCGGCCTTCGGGGTCTACGCGGTGCGGGTGTCGGGGGACGGCTGCGACGATTCGTTTGCCGGGCATGCGATCGACGGCGTCGCCAATATCGGCATGAGGCCCACGGTCGGCACCCCCGAGCCGCGCCTCGAAGCGCATCTGTTCGACATCGACGACGATCTCTACGGCCGCCACCTGCGCGTCTCGTTGATCGACTTCATCCGGCCGGAGCGCAAATTCGCCGGGCTCGACGCGCTGAAGGCGCAGATCGCCGAAGACGCCGCGCGCGCCCGCGCCATTCTGGCCGCCGTCCCGCCCGACTGACGCCTCCGCCGCGGCACAACGCCCTCGAATTTGCATCTCTCGGCTGCTATATCTGCGCCATGCTGACGAGCCGCGGGTGGATGCTGCGAATTACGGGCCCGATCCTCGGCTGAGGATCGGGGCGGCTTTCGCTGTTTTCCGCATTCACCCGAAGGGCTGATGATGCCGACGGATTATCGTCCGACCGTTTTCCTTCCCAAGACCGATTTCCCGATGCGCGGCGGCCTGCCGACGCTTGAGCCGAAGCTCGTCGCGCGCTGGAAGGAGATGGAGCTTTACAAGCGCCTGCGCGAAAAATCGCGCGGGCGGGAAAAATTCGTGCTGCATGACGGACCGCCTTACGCCAACGGCGACATCCATCTCGGCCACGCGCTGAACAAGATCCTGAAGGACGTGATCAACCGGGCGCAGCAGATGTCGGGCAAGGACGCGCCCTACGTGCCCGGCTGGGACTGCCACGGCCTGCCGATCGAATGGATCGTCGAGGAGCGATACCGCGCCAAGAAACAGTCGAAGGACAGCGTGCCGCTCGCGCAGTTCCGCCAGGAATGCCGCGATTTCGCGGCCGGCTGGGTGGAAAAGCAGAAGGCGCAGTTCCAGCGCCTCGGCGTGGTCGGCGACTGGGACAACCCCTACCTGACGATGAGCTTTGCTGCCGAGGCGCAGATCGTCCGCGAGATCGGCAAGTTCCTGTTGAATGGCGGGCTCTACAAGGGCGCCAAGCCGGTGTTGTGGTCGGTCGTCGAGCAGACCGCGCTCGCCGAAGCAGAGGTCGAATATCACGACCATCGTTCGAACACGGTCTGGGTGCGCTTTCCGATCGCCCACCCGAGCCAGCCGGCGCTGCAGGGCGCGGCGGCGGTGATCTGGACGACGACGCCGTGGACCCTCCCCGGCAACCGCGCGATCGCGTTCAGCGCCGAGCTCGAATATGCTGTGATCCAGGTCGATGCGGTGGCCGAGGGGAGCCGCGCGATCCCCTACGATGCCGAGCGCCGGTCGACCGGCGAAAAACTGCTGGTGGCGCTGCCGCTGATCGACGATGTGTGCCAGAAGGCCGGGATCGAACGCCATACCGTCCTGAACGCTCTGCCGGGCGCCGCGCTGGCGGGCAGCGTTGCGCGCCACCCGCTGCATGGCCAAGGCTACGATTTCGCGGTGCCGCTGCTTGCCGCCGATTTCGTCGTCGCCGACACCGGCACCGGGCTTGTGCATATCGCCCCCGGGCACGGCGCCGACGACTGGGAACTGGGCCAGGCCAACGGGCTGGCGGTGCCCGATACGGTCGGGCCGGACGGGGTCTACCTGCCGCAGGTGCCGTTGTTTGCCGGGCCACGCGGTCTATCGCCCCGACGGCAAGCCGGGCGACGCCGATCACGGTTGTGATCGCCGCGGTCGAGGCGGCCGGCGGCCTCTTGGCGCGCGGCACGCTGACCCATTCCTACCCGCATTCCTGGCGCTCGAAGGCGCCGCTGATTTTCCGCAACACGCCGCAATGGTTCATCAGCATGGCGGCCAACGATTTGCGGCAGAAGGCCTTGACGGCGATCGACGAAACCCGCTGGATCCCGCCGCAGGGCAAGAACCGCATCGCCGCGATGATCGAGAGCCGGCCCGATTGGTGCGTCTCGCGTCAGCGCGCCTGGGGCGTGCCGATCCCGGTCTTCGTCAGTCGCAAGACCGGCGAGCCATTGCGCGACGGCGCGGTCGTCGAGCGAGTGGCCGCGGCGGTCGAGCGCGCCGGCGCCGATGCCTGGTACGCCACCGACCCGGCCCTGTTCCTCGGCAACGCCTACGACCCCGCGGAGTGGGACAAGGTCACCGACATCATCGAGGTGTGGTTCGATTCCGGCTCGACCCACGCCTTCGTGCTGGAACAGCGGCCCGAATTGCAATGGCCGGCCTCGCTCTATCTCGAAGGCTCGGACCAGCATCGCGGCTGGTTCCATTCCTCGCTCCTCGAAAGCTGCGGCACGCGCGGGCGCGCGCCCTACGAGGCGGTGCTGACGCACGGCTTCGTGCTCGACGAGGAGGGCCGCAAGATGTCGAAATCGCTGGGCAACGTGATCGCGCCGCAGGACGTGATGAAACAGAGCGGCGCCGACATCCTGCGGCTGTGGGTGGTCGCCTCCGACTATGCCGAGGACCTGCGGATCGGTCCCGAGATCCTCAAGCACATGGGCGACGCCTATCGCCGGCTGCGCAACACATTGCGCTACCTGCTGGGTGCGCTCGCCGGCTTCTCCGAAGCCGAGACTGTGATGCCGACGGAGATGCCGGAGCTCGAGCGCTGGGTCCTGCATCGCCTCGCCGAGCTCGATCAGACCGTGCGCACCGCGATCGAGGATTACGACTTCCACGGCCTGTTTACCGCGCTGCATAATTTCTGCGCGGTGGACCTGTCGGCGTTCTATTTCGACATCCGCAAGGACCGGCTCTATTGCGACGCCGCCGACGATGTGGCGCGCCGCGCGGCACGCACGGTCCTCGACCGCACCTTCGACTGTCTCGTGCGCTGGCTCGCGCCGATCCTGTGCTTCACCGCCGAGGAGGCGTGGCTCGCCCGCCATGGCGACGCCCCGGAGCGCAGCATCCATCTCGAATCATTCCCGCAAGTGCCGAGCGCCTGGCAGGATCCGGCGCTCGCGGCGCGCTGGGCCGAATTGCGCGAGTTGCGCCGGGTCGTCACCGGCGCGCTTGAACTAGAACGCGCGGCAAAGCACATCGGCTCCAGCCTTCAGGCGGCGGTCGCGGTGTATCTGCCAGAGCGCCTGATGCCCGTGTTGCGCGGCGTCGATCTCGCCGAATTGTGCATCACCTCGGCCGCGACGGCACATTTCGAGGCACCGCCCGAGGGGGCGTTCGCGCTGGCCGAATTGCCCGGCATTGCGGTGGTCGTTACGGCGGCGGCGGGCGAGCGCTGCGAGCGCTGCTGGCGGGTATTGCCGGAAGTCGGCCATGTCGCGGGGCACGACGATCTGTGCCAGCGCTGCGCCGAAAACATCGACAGCCGCGCCGTCTCCACCTTGCCGGCCGCGCAATAATGCTCGGACGCGGCCTTGCCGTGGCGGTTGCCGCCGCGGCGCTGGATCAGCTCAGCAAGGCGCTGGTGATGGCGTCGTTCGGCGAAGCCGGCCTCATCGGACACGTGGTACCGGTAACCTCGTATTTCGATCTCGTGCTGACCCGCAACACCGGGGTCAGTTTTGGCCTGCTGAACCAGACCGGCATCAACTCGCTGATGTTCTCGCTCGCCGCGACGGCGATCATCATTGTCCTGATCTTTTGGTTGCGCCGGGTTCAGACCACGTTTCTCGCAGTGGCGATCGGCCTGATCATCGGAGGCGCGGCTGGCAACGTCATTGATCGGGTGCGTCTTGGCGGGGTGGTCGATTTTCTTTATTTCCATCTGCCGATCGCGGCGTGTAGAGCTGGAGGCGGTGTATGGGATGGCTGCTGGCCCGCATTCAATGTTGCCGACAGCGCCATTTGCCTCGGGGTAGCGGCAATGTTGCTCGACGGCTTACTGTTGCGGCGCGCACCGCCGCAAACAAATCGAGGGGAAGATGTTTCACCATGACCAGCCTTGAGCATGCTGATGTAGCCCGGCGATGCGCCCCTCTCCTTGCAGTTGCTTGCCTGGGGGTGATCCTGGCACTCTCGGGCTGCACGGACCTGCGCCTGGCGCTGGGGATGGACCGCGTCGGGCCGGATGAATTCGCGATCGAGTCGCGGGCCCCGCTGACGATCCCGCCCGAATTCAATTTACGGCCGCCGCAGCCCGGCGCGCCGCGCCCGCAGGACGTCACCGCGGCGGAGCGGGCGCAGAAGGTGATCAACGCGGCCGGGCCGGGCAAGCCGGGTGACCAGGCGAGCTTCGTACTGAAGCCCGGCGAAGGTGGCGCGTTGCAGGGCGATCCGAGCCAGGAGGTCGCCCCGAACAGCCTCGCCAGCAAGCTGCTCGGCTCCACCGACACCGCTTCGGGCGGCACCGTCGAAAAGCGCGAAACCACGACCCTTAAGGGGGTCTACTGATCGGGTGGAGGCCGTTCCAATGCGCAGCCTGTGGACGGACGGCAATGCCGAGGCCATGGTCGCGCAGTATGGCGAGCGAGGAGCTGCCGGACCCGATGTCGCGCTGCGCGTCTACACTTCGCGCCTGTTGGGCGGCGATCCGCGCCTCGTGCTGCATGGCGGCGGCAATACCTCGGTCAAAACGGTGCTGCCCGATCTGCTCGGCGAGCCGGTCGAGGTGCTGTGCGTCAAGGGCAGCGGCTGGGACATGGCGGCAATCGAGCCGGCCGGCCTGCCGGCCGTCCGCTTGGCGCCGCTGCGCAAGTTGCGCGATCGCGACGCGCTGTCCGACGAGGACATGGTCCGCATCCAGCGCGCCAACCTGATCGATCCGGGCGCCCCAAACCCATCGGTCGAGACGCTATTGCACGCCTTCCTACCGCACAAATTCATCGATCATACGCATGCGACGGCGGTGTTGAGCCTGGCCGACCAGCCCGACGCGGCCGAGCGCTGCGCCGATCTCTACGGCGATCGGGTCGGGATCGTACCGTACATCATGCCGGGCTTCCTGTTGGCCAAGAAGGCGGCCGAGGTGTACGAGGCCGACCCGTCGGTCGAGGGTCTCGTCCTGCTGAAGCACGGCGTCTTCAGCTTTGGCGTCACCGCGCGCCAGGCATATGAGCGGATGATCGCGATCGTCAGCCGCGCCGAGGAGCACCTCGCGCATGGCCGCCGCAACGTGTTCGCGCCGGCAAGGCTGCCGGGCGCGGTTGCCGGCGCGGCCGAGATCGCACCCATTCTGCGCGGCGCCTGCGCACTCGCCGACCCGGCGACACCAGGAAATTACAAACGCTTCGTGCTCGATTTCCGCGATGGCCCGGCAGTGCGCAATTTTGTCGATGCCGCCGAACTGCATGCTTTTGCCCTGGCCGGGGTCGCCACCCCCGACCACACGATCCGGACGAAAAACTATCCGATGATCGTGCCGGCGCCGGCGGCCGGGCGGCTCGACGAATTCGCCGGCGCGACGCGCGCCGCCGTCGCTCGCTTCATCGCCGACTACCACGCCTATTTCGCCCGACACAACGCGGCCTCGGCGGTGAAGAAGCGGGAACTCGATCCCGCCCCTCGCGTCATCCTGGTGCCGGGAGTTGGCTTGTTCGGTCTCGGGCGCAGCGCCAAGGACGCGGCAATCGCCGCCGATCTCGCCGAAAGCTGGGTCGCGACGGTGACCGACGCCGAGGCGATCGGCACTTTCGAGTCGCTCTCCGAGGCCGAGTTGTTCGAGATGGAATACTGGTCCTTGGAGCAGGCCAAGCTCGGCGGCGCGGTCGAAAAGCCGCTTGCCGGGCAGATCGCGCTGGTCACCGGCGGGTCCGGCACGATCGGCTTCGCAACCGCACGCGCGATGCGGGGCGCTGGCGCCGAGATATCGCTGATCGACCGCGACGGATCGGATGTCGAGACCGCGGCGAAAAATCTCGGAGGGCTCGGCCTTGCTGCCGACGTGACCGACTCCGACGCCGTGCGCACCGCGTTCGACCGGATCGCCGAGCGCTTCGGCGGGGTCGATATTGTGGTATCGAATGCCGGTGCAGCGTGGCAAGGCCGCATCGGCGAGGTCGCCGAGCAGACCCTGCGCGACAGCTTCGAGCTCAACTTCTTTGCGCATCAATGGGTGGCGCAGAACGCCGTGCGCCTCATGCAGGCACAGCAGACCGGCGGCGTGCTGTTGTTCAACGTGTCGAAACAGGCGCTGAACCCGGGTGCCGATTTCGGCCCCTACGGCATTCCGAAGGCCGCCACCCTGGCCTTGATGCGGCAATACGCGCTCGATTACGGCGCCGCCGGCATCCGCGCCAACTCGGTCAATGCCGACCGCATCCGCGGCGGCCTCCTCACCCCCGAGATGATCGCCGCCCGTGCCCGGGCGCGCGGCGTCGATGAAGCCGACTACATGGGCGGCAATCTGCTGCGCCGCGAGGTCACGGCCGACGACGTCGCGCAGGCCTTCCTCGCGCTCGCCCTGGCGCGCAACACCACAGCCGCGATCGAGACCGTCGACGGCGGCAACATCGCCGCCGCGCCGCGCTAGGTCAGAGCAAGCCTCCCGAGCACCGCTAGTGCCGCGTCGGCGCAAGCAGCGGGCTCCTCAAGTTGCAAGAGGTGGCTGGTGCCGGGAACAGCGCAGTAGTCGAAGCCGCCCTCGGCGGCCAGCGCGCGGTTCGCGAGCCCGGTTGGCGCCGGATAGGGGCAATCGGGGTCGGCGCCGATTAGGGTGACCGGCACCGGCACGTCCGTGCGCTTGGGCCACAGGCCGAGCGGGATCCCCTGCAGATACATCGAGGCTTCGCACTCGCGCGGGCAGGCCAGCCCCCAGCCCTCGCCGTCCGGCCGCAACACGGCGCGCGCCATCGACAAGGCGGCGTCCGGCGGCCAGCGCCGCCCAGAGCGGGTGCGCGCATAATCGGCCGCGAGCTCCGCCGGATCGTCGAACACCGCGCGCCGCTGTTCCGCCCAGCCTCCGAGCTTCCGCTCGAAGGCGACCATCGCCTCGCGTACCGGGTGGCCTGGCGGCGGCACATTCGGCGGGTCGAACAACACCAGCGCGTCGAACTGCGGCGGGCCGGCCATCGCCTGCATCAGCGCCGCCTGCGCCGACATCGAATGGAACAGTCCGGCTGAAGCCCTGGCGCCGAATTCGGCGCGCGCGGCACGGCCAACCGCGTCGATGTCCTCGACCATATGGGCGTAATCGTGATGTGCCGGCTCGGCCCGCTGGTTCTGCCCGTGGCTGCGCATGTCGAACAGCACGACGTCGAAATCGGCAATAAACCGGTGCCAGAAATCGCCATAGCCGTCGCTCGCGAAGCCGTTGCCGTGGCTGACGAAGAGGCGCGTCGCGGCGTGCGGGTTGCCGAGCCGCCGCAGCTGCAGCACGGCCCCGTCCCTGCTCGCGACCGCGATCTCGGCGTGCGGCCGCAGCACCGCCTCACGCATCGCCCGCCGTCATCCGGCGCGGCCGGGATAGCTGACCGCCATGCCGGCGCGCACATCCTGCTGAATGCCGTATTGCGGGAACGGATAGCGCAGCCCGTTCTTCGCCAGCGCCTCCATGCCGGCGATCGCCTTGGGCAGGTAGTCGGGCGGCAGCGCCATCAGCATCTCGTCGTCGAGCACCCCGCCGTAGCGGCGCTCGGCAAAGCACGGGATCGACAGGCTGGGCTCGCGCGTCTTCAAGGCGCGGCCCCACGAATCGGCGCAGGCCGAACTCGCCGACGACGCCCCAGTCGAATTTCTTGTAGCCGGCCCATTGCAGCCCGTTGATGAAATAGATCATCGCGCCGGGCGTCGCGTAGAACAGCGCGATGTCGGGCGGGTCGAGCCGGCCGCTCGACAACGGCGACAAGCGCCAATGCCGCGAATTTACCGTCGGGCACACAGTTCATCGCCGCCTGGTGCGCGGTGGCGTCGGCTTCGCTGCTGTACCACACCCCGACCATGTGCTTGCCGGAGCGCCACGCCGCGTCCTTGGCGTCGCCGAGGCCGACGACGGCGCGGCATTGTGCACCGACGAGATCCTCGGCGGTGATGCCGATCGTCCAGCCGAGCCGAGCCGCCTGCCCGACCACCTGATCGAGCGTGTGCACCGCCTTGGGGCGGCGGATGCGCGGGATTGCCTCCATCTCCGCGCTATCCTCATAGAGCTTCATGCCGAACACAAAAGTGCGCAGCTTCAATAGGCGCTCGAGGTCGCTGCTGATCTTGGTCCAGTCCTCGCTCATAGCATGATCTTTCGCTTGAGTTTCGCTGCCGCCATTGTGTCGCCAAACCGCCTTGCCGCGCTATCCTCCCTCGCTGATCGCGTGATCGGGAGGGACGCATGGCCGGGATGCTTGAAGGCAAGGTCGCGCTGGTGACCGGGGGCGGCGGCGGCATCGGCCGCGCCACCGCCCTTGCCTGCGCGCGCGAGGGCGCGCGCGTTGCAGTCGCCGATTTCGACGCCGTGGCGGCCCGCGACACGGTGGCGCAGATCAATGCGCAGGGCGGCCAGGCGATCACGCTGACCGGGGACGTCACCCGCGCCGAGCACGTGCAGGCGATGGTGCAGGATACCGTGACCGCCTACGGCCGGCTCGACTGCGCCTTCAACAACGCCGGGATCGCGCCCTATCAGGTCAACGCCTCGGGCCGAAAGACCGCGGATTGGGCGGAGGAATCCTTCGACCGCATGATCGCGGTCAACCTCAAAGGCGTGTGGCTCTGCATGAAGGAAGAGATCGTGCAGATGCTGAAGCAGGGCGGCGGCGCGATCGTCAACACCGGCTCGATCGCCGGCCTGATCGGGCTGCAGACCTCCTCGGCCTATGTCGCGGCGAAGCATGGCGTGATCGGCCTGACCAAGACCGCTGCGCTCGAATATGCCGAGGCGAAGATCCGGGTCAACGCGGTCTGCCCCGGCTTTATCGAGACCCAGATGACGCGAGATACGATGCAGCGGCGCGGCGAGGCCATCATCGCGCAGATCGCGGCCGGCCGGATGGGGCAGCCGGGCGAGATCGCCGAGATGGTGGTGTGGCTCCTGTCTGAGCGCGCCAGCTATGCCACCGGCGGCGCCTACAACATCGACGGCGGCTGGATGGCGGCGTGAATTCCCGGGGTTGCACGTGCCGCACCGCTGCGACAGGGTGACCATCGAACACTTGGAGAGGAACAACCATGACGAAACGGCAAGAAGGGCGCGTCGCGCTGGTGACGGGCGGGGCGCGCGGCATCGGCGCGGCGACCGCCGAACGGCTTGCCGAGGATGGCGCGATGATCGCGATCGGCGACCTTGACGGCGACGGCGCCGCGGCGACCGCCTCGCAGATCGCGGCGCGGCACGGCGTCAAGGCGATCGGCCTCAAGGCGAACGTCGCGGTGGCGGCCGAGGTCGAGGCGATGGTCGGGGAGATCGCCGAGCGGCTCGGCTCGCTTGACATCCTCGTCAACAATGCCGGAATCACCCGCGACAACCTGATCCACAAGATGACCGATGACGACTGGGACATGGTCGCCGCGGTGCATCTGAGGGGCGCCTTTCTGTGCTCGCGCGCGGCGCAGCGCGAGATGGTCGAGCGCAATTGGGGCCGCATCGTCAACCTGTCGTCGGTTTCGGCGCTCGGCAATCGCGGCCAGACCAACTACTCGACCGCCAAGGCCGGGCTGCAGGGAATGGCGAAGACGCTGGCGATCGAGCTCGGCCGCTATGGCATCACGGCCAATGCGGTGGCGCCCGGCTTCATCGACACCGAGATGACGCGCGCGACCGCGCTCCGCATCGGGCGCGACCCCGAAGAGTGGAAGGAGGAGCGCGCCAAGGAAATCCCGGTGCGCCGCGCCGGAGTGCCGCGCGACATCGCCAACGTGATCGCGTTTCTGTGCAGCGACGAGGCGTCATTCGTCTCCGGCCAGGTGATTTACGTCGCCGGCGGCCCGCGCGACTGACGGCCGACCATGCCCGACAGCCCGCCCGCCGTCCCGACCTACGATTTCCTGACTTTGGGCGAGACCCTGCTGCGGCTGTCGCCGCCCGGCCAGCAGCGGCTCGATCAGGCCCGCCTGTTCGAGCTCGGTGTCGGCGGCTCTGAGCTCAACGTCGCCTGCGTGCTGGCGCGGCTCGGCCGCCGCGCTGCCTGGGTATCGCGGTTGCCGGAGGGCCCGCTCGGCCGCATTGTCGATGGCGAGGCGCGCCGCCACGGCGTCGACACGCAATTTGTGCGCTGGATCCCCGACGCGCGCCTCGGGCTGATGTTTTTCGAGCCCGGCCCCGCGCCGCGCAATGCCCGGGTGATCTACGACCGCAAGAACTCCGCCGCGTCGGAGCTCGGCTTCGAGGACGCGCCGTGGGAGGCGCTGATCGCCGCCAGCGCCCGCGTGCATCTGTCGGGCATCACCCCGGCTTTGGGGCCGAGCTGCCGGGCTCTTGTCGGGCATGTCGCCCAGTTGGCGGCCACCGCCGGCAAGCAGGTGTCCTATGATCTAAACTACCGCGCAACCCTGCAAACCGCGGCCGAGGCGCGCGCCATGCTTGCCGCGGTCGCCCCGCACCTCGAACTGTTCGTGGTCGCCGAGCGCGACGCGCGCGCGGTTTTGGGTTTCGCGGAGGAGGCCGAGCGTTTAGCCGAGGCGATCGCGGCGCGCTACGCCGTGCCGCTCGTCGCGCTGACCCGCCCGCCGGGGGTCGAGCCGGGAGACCTGCTGTGGGCGCGCGGCACGATCCGCTATGCGCCGCGCTATCCGGTCGAGGTTGTCGACCGGATCGGCGCCGGCGATTCCTTTGTTGCCGGCCTGATCCATGGCCTCATCGAGGGCGATCTCGACCTCGCGGTCCGGCTCGCCGCCTATGCCGCCGCAATCTGTCTGGCGACGCCGGGCGACATCAACTACTTCGCCCCTGAAGACCTCGCCGCCTTCCACGCCGACACGACCGGCTCGCTGCTGCGGTAAGACGCCGCCATCGACCCGATCGACCCGGCCGGGGCCCGGCGAATATATTGATCCAGATCATGGGCCCAGGATCGCGACGCGCGATCCTGGGCCGGTGCGGCAGGTGCGAGGGAGTGAGCCATGAAATTCGGATTGTTCGGCGGCGCCCGGGCGCGGGGCGGCCCGGCCGGTGACAGCGAGGGCTATCACGAGTTCATCAAGTACATCATCGCCGCCGAAGAACTCGGCTATGCGAGCGCGTTCCTGGTCGAGCACCATTTCACCGGCTTCGGCCAGGTGTCGGCCTCGCTCAACCTGCTGAGCTATCTCGCGGCGCGCACCGAGAAGATTCGCCTAGGCACCGCTGTGGTCGTGCTGCCGTGGCACAACCCGGCGCTGATCGCCGAGGAAGCCGCGACGCTCGACCTGTTGTCGAACGGACGCTTCGATTTCGGCGTCGGCAAGGGCTATCGACCCTATGAATTTTCCGGCTTCTGCATCCCGCAGGAGGAGGCCACCGCCCGCTTCGACGAAGCGATGGACGTGATCCGTCTCGCATGGACCAGCAAGGGCCGCTTCTCCTACAGCGGCAAGTGGTGGAAATACGACAACATCGTTGTCGAGCCGGCGCCGATCCAGCAGCCGCACCCGCCGTTCTGGATGGCCGCGGGCAGTCCCGATTCGATCCGCCGCGCGGCGCGCGAAGGCTACAACCTGCTGCTCGACCAGATCGCGCCGATCGACGTGATCATCGACCGGGTGCGGGTCTTCCGCGAGGAATGCCAGGCGGTCGGCCGCGCCTACGACCCGATGATGGTCGGCGTCACGCGCGGGCTGCAGATCGTGCACAACGAGGAGGAACGCAAGCGCGCCATCCTGACCCGCCGCGAGATCCTGAAGAATATCGGCGACCTGGCGCGCGGCCCCGGCGCCGAGCGCTACCACCACCTCAAGGACGATCCCGACGCGTTCCAACTCGACGACGCGCCGCTGCTCGGCACGCCGGAAGAAATCATCGCGGGCCTGAAGCGGCTCGAGGCCGGGGGCGTCGAGAACGTGCTGTTCGCCGCCCCCGGCGCCTCGGTCGCAGGATTGCGCACCTTTGCCGAAGAGATCATGCCGGCGTTCGATTCGAAGAGCCAGATGCGCCTGGCGCAGGTCTAGGCCTATTTCGCAGGCTTTCCCGGCCCAGGCTTTTCGGGCGAGGGTGGCGTGGCCGGAGCCTGCGGCCGGGTGCCAGCATAGGATACCTTGAGCCCCAGCGCCTTGATCGCCTCGTCCGGGGTCTTCATCGCGCTGAGCGCCGCCGCGGAGGTTTTGCCGGGCGGGTCGAGCGACACGCGCAGCGGACCCTTCGGCTCGTGGTAATCTTCCATGTAGGACTCGACCGCATCGAGCACGGCGAGGGTCGTTTCCCCCTGCCCGTCGCGCAGGCTGTCGAGCACCGCCTTGCCCATCGCCACCATCGCGGCCGGTTCCATCCCCTGCATCTTGGCGGCCGCCGGCACCACCTTGCCGAGCAGCGACTGGTCGTCAAACACCAGGCTCGCGCTCTTCAGGTTCGCATCGTTCATCGCCGCGTCGGGCTTGTTGACCAGATCGGCGGTGACCCCGTCGAGGACCATCGAGAACTCGATCCGGGCGAGCCCCTTCAGGTCCAGCGCAAACCGCTTTACCGTCATCGTCTTGTGCTCGGGGTCGAGCCGGTAATCGAACGCGAAATCGGCGGTCACCTTGTCAATGCCGGCCAGCTTGGCGAGATCGACGCCGGGGGCGGGCTTGCCGCTGACCTCGATGCCCTCGACCTGCAGGCGGGCGAAGCTCGGCGGCACGTTTTTGTCGATCGCGTCGAAGTCGAATTCCTCGACCACCACCCGCTTTATGTTTACCGGCTCAGCCTTCGCGCCGGCGGCGTCCGCGGGCGGCTTCACAACCACGTCGTCGAGTTCGAAGCCGTTATCGCCGAGCGCCTTGGCGCTCTGGTAGGTCAGGGCGCCCGGCGGCGCATCCTTGACCGCCTCCTTGAAGCGGGCCAGCCCATCGGCGGCAGCGGGCAGCGCCAAGCCGCAACACAACGTGGCCACGGCGGCGAGCCGCGCCAAAATGCGCAATTCCGACACTTGTCCTCCACGCTCGAATCCAGCCTGAGAGGCGGAAGCCTCACTCTAATGACGGCGAGGAGCGCGCGCGACCGGAAAACCGCTGCCCCCAACCAAAGCGCCGGCACGCCGGCGGCAGCTCACACGACATGCTCCGGGGTCAGCGCGCAGACCTCGTCGCTGTCGGCCAGCTCGATCTGGATCGTCGCGTGGTGGATGCCGAAGCGTTCCTCGAGATCGCGCGCGACCCGGCTCAGCGCCGCATCGCCCGGATGGCCGCCCGGCATGATCAGGTGGCAGGTCAGCGCCGTCTCGGTCGTGCTGATGCCCCAGATGTGCAGATCGTGGATCGCGGTAACGCCAGGCAGCGCGGCGAGGTGGGCGCGCACCGCCGTCGCGTCGACGCCGGCAGGAACCGCGTCCAGCGCGAGTTCCATCGCCTCCTTGATCAGGTCCCAGGTGCCGTAAATGATGACCACCGCGACGACGAGGCTGACCGCAGGGTCGAGCCACGGCTGCCCGGTCAGCGCGATCGCAATCCCGGTGACGACGACGCCGGCGGTGACCAGCGCATCGGCCGCCATGTGCAGGAAGGCGCTCTTGACGTTGAGGTCGCCCTTGCGGCCGCGCGCGAATAACAGCGCCGTCGCGCCATTGACCAGGATGCCGGCCGCCGCGACCCAGGCGACGATGCCGCCGGCAACCGCCACCGGCTGCGACAATCGCAGGACTGCCTCCCAGGCGATCCCGCCGGTCACGACGAGCAGGATCACGGCGTTGGCGAGCGCCGCCAGGATCGAACTCGACCGGAGGCCATAGGTGAAGCGCCGGCTCGGCTGCCGCCGGCCGAGCAGCGCCGCGCCCCATGACAGCGCCAGGCCGAGCACGTCGCCGAGATTGTGCCCGGCATCGGCCAATAGCGCGAGCGACCCGGAGGCAATGCCGAACCCGGCCTCGGCCGCGACATAGGCGAGGTTGAGCCCGATACCGATCGCAAAGGCGCGGCCGTAATCGATGCGCCCCTGGCTGTGGCCGTGGGCGTGCCCGTGCGGGTGGGCGTGTTGATGATGATGCACCCCGTGCTGCGCCACGCGGCGTCCCCCTTCGCGGCGGAACTCGCCCGATCATAACGGAAGCGGCGCAATTACAGGAGTTTTGCGCCGCAATCTTGACAGCGCGGCTTGGGCGCGCGTCACTGCGCCCAAGCCTTATGCAACGCAAGGGAGCCGACGATGCTCGACGCCTATCTCTACACCGGTCTGCGCAGCCCCTTTGGACGCCATGCCGGCGCGCTGGCGCGGCTGCGGCCCGACGACATGCTCGCCTGCGTCATCGCCAAGGTGGTCGCCGAGAGTGGCTTTGCGCCCGACAAGATCGAGGATGTCGTCGTCGGCTGCGCCAACCAGGGCGGCGAGGACAGCCGCTGCGTCGCGCGCCATGCGGCGCTCGTCGCCGGGCTGCCGATCGAGATCCCGGGCTCGGTGTTGCAGCGCAATTGCGGCTCGGGCCTCAACGCGATCGCGGTGGCGGCGCAGGCCATCACCTGCGGCGAGGGCGACGTGTTCGTCGCCGGCGGCGTCGAAAGCATGAGCCGCGCGCCCTTCGTGATGGGCAAGGCCGAGGCGCCGTTCAGCCGCGACGCCCGCGTCTTCGATTCGACGATCGGCGCACGCTTCCCCAATCCGAAAGTCGAGGGCCGCTACGGCGCCGACACGATGCCCGAGACCGCCGACAACCTCGCCCGCGACTTCCAGATCACCCGCGAGGCCGCCGATGTCTTCGCCGCGGGGTCGCAGAGCAAGTACGCGGCGGCCAAGGCCGACGGGTTTTATGCCGGCGAGATCATGGCGGTCGAGGTGCCGGCGGGTCGCGCCGGCCCGGTCACGGTTGCCGAAGACGAGCATCCGCGGCCGCAGACCGATATGGCCGCGCTCGCCAAATTGCGGCCGCTGTTCAAGGACGGCGTGACGACCGCCGGCAACGCCTCGGGCATCAACGACGGCGCGGTGGCGATGATCGTCGCCAGCCTGAAGGCGGGCGAAGCTGCCGGCGCCAAGCCGATCGCCCGCATCGTGTCGACCGGGGTCGCCGGGGTCGAGCCGCGCATCATGGGTTTCGGGCCGGTGCCGGCGGCCAAGAAGGCGCTGGAGCGCGCCGGGCTGACGCTCAAGGACATCGACGTGATCGAGATCAACGAGGCCTTTGCCACCCAGGTGCTAGCCTGCCTGCGCGGGCTCGAACTCCCGTTCGACGACAGCCGGGTCAACCCAAACGGCGGCGCCATCGCGATCGGCCATCCGCTCGGCGCCTCGGGCCCGCGCATCGCGCTGACCGCGGCGCGGCAATTGCAGCGCATCGGCGGGCGCTACGCCCTCGTCGCAATGTGCGTCGGCGTCGGCCAGGGCATTGCCGCGGTCATCGAGCGGGTTTAAGCAACCCTGGCCAAAAGCCCTCCCCCCACAGGGGGCGGGGGAGCGAGTTGGCGAGAGTGGGACGCGGGCTGACGCTTCCTATATAGGAGGTATGCTCGCCGTTCTCATTTATCCCTTTTGTCCGAGGTGTGCCGGCGTCGTGCGCAGGCACCGCGCGGCGGTTGGCGTTGCCGTCGCCCGCCTGATCCCGGCACCTCCACGGCGCAGGCAACGAGCGCAGCCAACCAGGAGTGTGGTGCGATGATCAGACTGTTGTCCGGTTTTCCCGACAATGTGCTCGCGGTCGCCTGCGAGGGCCAGGTGACGCGCCAGGACTACGATGGCGTGCTGATTCCGGCGGTCAACGCCGCGCTGCAGCGGCATCCGAAATTGCGGCTTTACTACGAGATCACGCCGCAATTCACCGGCATCGAGGCCGGTGCGGTGTGGGAGGACTTTCTCGTCGGGATGGAGCATCTGTCGCGCTGGGAACGCATGGCCGTTGTCACCGATGTCGAATGGATCCGTTTCACGGTCAGCATGTTCCGCTTTTTGCTGCCAGGCCGGCTGCGCGTGTTCCCGGTCGGCGAGGCTGAAGAAGCGCGGCGCTGGATCGTCGCGGACAACCCCTGACCCCCAGCTGGAAGTCGCCGATGCAAAGCTCGCGACCTGATGACCAAGGATGTCGTTTCGGTGTCGCAGGACACGCCGGTCCGCGAGGTGGCCCGTGCGCTGCTGTCGCACCATGTCAGCGCGGTGCCGGTGGTCGACGCGTCGGGCGCTCCTGTCGGAATGGTCAGCGAGGGCGACCTGATCGGCCGCAGCGAGCGGGAGCGCGCGGCACGGCGGGATTGGTGGCTGGCGCTGCTCGCCGAGGGGGAGGAGTTGAACGCGGATTTCGTCGCTGGTCTCAACCACCCCGAGCGCACGGCACGCGACGTGATGTCGGCCCCGGTGATCAGCGTGACCGAGAGCACCGCCGCCGCGGAAATCGCGGCGCTGTTGGCGCAATACCGCATTAAGCGGGTGCCTGTGGTACACGATGGAAAGGTGGTTGGCATCGTCAGCCGGGCGGATCTGCTGCGCGCGCTGGCCGGCGAAGAAATGCCGCATCGCGCCGCACCGGCGCCTGTCGCGCGGACGCGCAGCCTTCTCGCCGAAGCGCTGGCGACCCTCGACCACCATTTCTTCGGACATCACGACGAGGGCGGCAGCGGCCCCGCCGCGGGGCAGCGACACGCGCGCGCGGAGGGCGGCCTGAGTGTTGCCGATTTTCGCGCGCTAGTGTCCGGTTTCGAGCACCGCAAGTTCGAGCTGGCGGATGCCGCGCGCCACGCCGCGGCCGAACGCCGCAGCGAGAAGGTCAAAGAGCTGATCGACGAGCATGTGCGCAACGAAAACTGGAACACCCTGTTGCACCACGCGCGCGAGGCCGCCGAGCGCGGCGAGCGGGAGTTTCAGCTGCTGCGCTTTCCGAGCGATTTATGCAGCGACCGCGGCCGGGCGATCAACGCCGGCCTGCCCGACTGGCCGCAAACCCTGCGCGGCGAGGCGGCGGAGCTTTATGTCCGGTGGGAAAATGACCTGAAGCCGCGCGGCTTTCACCTGGCGGCCCGGGTGCTCGATTTTCCGCGGGGCATGCCGGGCGATGTCGGCCTGTTTCTCAGCTGGGGCGAATAACTTCTACTTCGTCTCGGCGACGAACACGCCGTCCCAGTCGGCGGCGGGCGGGTTGTCGGCAAAATAGGCGATGCGCTCCTGGTAGAGCGTACAGAGCCCGTCGAGGCGCGGATCGCAGCCGCGGCAGTCGTCGAGCGCGGCGTGCGCCCCCGCCCAATCCTGCGCCCGATAGCAGGCGAGCATCGCCGCGTGGCGCTCCGCCAGCGCGGCAAACTCGGGGGTCTCCGCCAATGTCGCGTCGCCGAGCAGCGTGTAGACCCGCACCGCCTCCGCCTTGCCCTTAACCGCGATCAGGTCGAGTTCGAGCGCCGCCCATGACGGCGCCGCCTCGCGCGTCGTCTCGCCGATAACGATCGACAACCCATAGGTCTTGCTCTGGCCTTCGAGGCGCGAGGCGAGATTCACCGCGTCGCCCATCGCGGTATAGGCGAAGCGCTCGTCGGAGCCCATGTTGCCGACGACGCACTCGCCGGTGTTGATGCCGACGCCGATATGGATCGGGTGGAATACCCGGCCTTCCGTCGCCGCCTCGGCTCGCCAACTGGGCGTTGATGCGGTCGAGCTCGGCGAGCATCGCAAGCGCGCTCTCGCAGGCGTGGTCGGCATGGCCGGGATCGTCGAGCGGCGCGTTCCAGAACGCCATCACGCAATCGCCCATGTATTTGTCGATCGTGCCGCGCCGCCCCATGATCAGCTTCGTCATCGGCGAGAGGAAGCCACGGTTGATCAGCCGGCTGAGGCCCTGCGGATTCGGCCTTGAAGCTCTCGGAAATCGTGGTGAAACCGCGGATGTCGGAGAACATCACGCTCAGCATTCGGGTCTCGCCGCCGAGTTGCAGGCGGTCGGGATGCGCCGCCAGCGCGTTGACCAGATCGGGCGCGAGGTAATGCCGGAACGCCGAGTGGATCAGCCGCCGCTCGCGATCGACAAACCCGTAGCGGAACAGCACCACCCCGGCAGTTGCCGCCGCGAGCGCCGCGACCGGGGCGACGAGCGGCAGCCACAGCCCGTGCTTGAAGGCGATCTGCGCCCCACCGGCCCATCCAAGGATCGGCACGGCGCCGCCAAGGGCGGCAAATCGGGTCGGCAGCAGCGCCGCCGCAAGACCGGTCGCGATCGCGAGGCCCGCGACCAGCCCGATCACGATCAGCGGCCACGGCGGTGGGCTCTCGCGGATGAAATCATGAGTAAGGATCGTGTCGATCGTTTCGGCGAGGCGCTCGGTGCCGGGGATCGGGGTGCTGTCGAACGGGCCGGGATAGGAATCGGCGGCGCCGATAAACGAGGCGCCGATCAGCACGATGCGCCCCTTCAGCCGGTCCGGCGATACCCGGCCATCGACCAGGTCGACAAAAGAGTAGGTCGGGATCGTGCCGCGCGGGCCGCGATAGTTGACGACGAGCCGCATCGCCGGGTCGGTTGGGATCCATGCCGTGCCGAGCGTGACGCCGTCGCCGAGCGCCAAGCCTACCTGAGGCCACGGGACGCCGAGATAGGCGGCCGCCGCGCGCACCGGCAACGAGGCCAAAAAATCGCCGCTGAACGGCAGGGCTAGATAGTCGTAGCGCGGCTCGCCGTCGCGGTCGAATGCCATCGCGACATGCCCGAGCCCGACAGCCGCACCGGCCAGCGCCGGGATCGGCAATACCGCGGCGCGCGGCTGCAGCGGAAAGATCGGATTGTTCCGGCTCTGATCAAACTTCTGAAATACCTGCGGCGCCAGTTCGGGCGGCGATTCTTCGGCCGGCCCCTGAAACGAGAAGGCGACCGGCAACAGCACGCGGCCGCTGGCCCGCAGCGCGGCGGCAAAATCGCCGTCGGGATCATCCTCGGCGAGATGCGTTAGGGCTGCCCTAAGCTGCGGGTCTCGCATTTCGCCGAGGCTGCCGGCGGCGGCGCGCGCCAGCCGCCGCAGCGCCGGCGGAATCGGGTGCTCGGGCTCCGCGAACAACAAATCGAAGGCGATGACCCGAGCGCCGGCGCGATCGAGGATCTGCACCGCCTTGGCGAACAGGCGTCGGCTCAGCGGCCAGCGCCCGAGCGCTGCAAGGCTGTGGTCGTCGACCAGCACGACGGCAGTTTCGGGTCCAGGAACCCTCACGCCGCGCACCCGGAAGCGCAGATCGAGCGACGCGGTCTCGAGCCCGCGCAGCAGCGCGGGACTGTAGAGCTTCAGCGGCAGAAAAACGGCGAGCGCGACGGCGGCGGCGAGGCCCGCTTCTCGCAGCCCGCGAATGCGAAGCAAACGAGGCCAGGCGATTGCCGGCCGACGCATGGCAGCCGCTATGGCACGTTGGTGCGGGCGATCACGGCGTCGAATTCCGCCTGGCTCCACACCCGCGGCGGAACCGGGTCATGCCCCGCTTCCAGACGGGCGCCCCAGCGCGCCGGGATCGTCTCGCCGCGGCCGGTCGCGGCGCTGGTCATCACAACGCGGCCTTTCAGGACGCCGACCTGCATCGAGGTCGTCGACGCCTCGACAAACCAGTCGGTCGAGCGCACCGCCGCGGTGCCGACTGCGGTCTCGACCTCGAAGCTCGCCGGATGCTCGACCGGCGCAACCACCGCCCGCAACAGCCCCTGCCCTAATGACAGATGAGCATTCTCGCGCTGCCCGGCGGCGTTGACGGCGTAGGCTCCGATCGTCATGCGTGAGCCGGCAGCGACCGAAATGACCGAGCCGTCGCCCATCCGCAATTTCAGCTTGCCGCCGGCCGGAACATCGACCGTGTCGGAAACCTGGACCGGCTGGCCGAGCCGCAGCGGGCTGCGCGCGCCGCCGCTCTCGACGAAGCATTGTCCGCTCAACCCGACCACCGTGCCGGCCGCCGCCGCCAGCGCGAATCCCGAGGACAGCACCAGCAGAACAGCCGCGACGAGCCCCAAGCGCAGTTTTTGCGCGATCATGCCAGTGGGCATGACTAACGGTGCTCCAAGCCGCAACTGTAGGGCGCGGCAGGTATGAACGAGTATTGCGTGCTGGCGCAGGCCGTCTGACAGGCCGTCGCACCCGTGACGCACGACGATTGAATAGCGTTGTGGTTGGCGATGCATTGGCACCATCCGAGGTGGCTTTCGAGGAGGCTGGTCTGCGCGATCAGCGCGTCGAACGCCGCCTGCCTCACGGTATGCGGCGGCAGTGGGGGATGGCCGGCGTAAACCTCGCTACCCGAGTGGGCGGAAACAAGGACTTCGCGCCCGTGGGCGCGGCCAGTCAGGGCGACCGTACCGTCAAGGACGCTTACCGCAGTCGAGGTCGGCGTCGCCGCGACGAACCAATCGGTCGACCGCACCGCCGCGACCCCGGTTGCGGTGTCGACCTCGAAGCGCGACGGCTGCTGGGCCACCGCGACCACCGCCCGCATCAATCCCGAGGCGAGCGACAATTGCGCCTGCTGGCGCTGTCCCGCGCCGTTAACGCTGTAGGCGGCGACGGTCATCCGCGTCCCGGACGCGATCGAGATAACCGAGCCGTCGCTCATCCGCAATTTCAGCCGGCCGTCCGCCGGCACATCGAGAGTGTCGGAAACCTCGACCGGCTGGCCGAGGCTAAGCGGGTGGCGGGCCCCATCGCTTTCGACAAAGCAAGCCCCGCTCAGCCCGACCACCGTGCCGGCTGGCGCCGCCAGCGCCAGCCCGGTGAAGAGCAATGCGAGCGCCGCCGCGATGAGCACCGGCCAAATCATCCGCTGAGCAGGGTTGAACATGGCACCCTCCTCAACGTGCCGAGAGCAGCGGCCGGCCGATCGTCTCGGGAAGCAGGTAATCGAGCGACAGATGCAGTTGCGCGATGACGCCAATCCCGCGGCCAGCCGCATGACTGGCCGGGATCAACGCTTCGGCCGCCAATTCCCAGCCCGCTCCGGCATAGCTGATCCCGGGAGCGATCAATGCCTCGGTGCGCGCGCCAAAGCTCTGTCCGCCGGGGATTGTGAATTGGACTTCGGTCATCGGCGTCAAGCCGCGCACAAACTCGGGCAAATCGAAAGTGTGCACCTTCGACTGCAGATACGGGATCGAATATTCGATGACAAAGCCGGGCGTGATCAGGTCGGGTCGCGGCGCCGAATTGGCGACCTGATAGCCGACGAAGCCGGTCACCGCCAGCGGCCGCAGATAGCCGATATCGAGGTCGCCCAGCCCCTTGCCGAAATAGATCCGCGGCGTCGTCGCGCCGGAAGCATACGCACCGACGCGCTTGGCCCCGGTGCCGCCGAATTCGCGGTCGAGCCCAAGCGACAGCAGAAATTCGTGTGCCGGATTGTCGATGGCCAGATATTTGATCTCGCTGTCGAGGTTCTGCATCGCCGACCATGGACCTTTGCCGACGCGGTCGACGCGCGTCCAGGTCTCCTCGACAACCACACCGAGGCGCTCGGTGATCGTCTTGCTGAAGACGGCCGTGAAATTGCTCTGCCGAGTGGTGCTCCCGATCCCTGCGGGGGTCTGCGGCAATGTGTCGTCCCAGGTGTAGAACTCGTCGCCGGGTGCGATTTGCGGCAATACCAACGTTGCCGGGAACAGCCGGTCACCGGCCGCGCTATACGCCTCACAGTCACGCGCCAGCGGGCCAATACCAATGCCAAACAGCGCCGTCGCCACGAGCGTCGACACGCCAGCGCGACGGAAGCGGCCGAGCCTGTCCCGGCAGCGCATCACCATGTCCCTGCTTCGCCCTCGCGAGCAACAAAATGCCAGCAGCCATGGTCGCACGTTTCAACCGGCCCGCGAAAGAACGACGCGCTACCGGTAGCTGCATCGGCGCTTCGCCCGCACCGGCCAATGGGCAGGATCGCATTGGCCGTGCATTTTCGCAAATCAGCGCCGCTCGACGGGAACATGCCTCAGCCGAGTGGCAATTGCCGCATGACCAGACGCGTGGCAATTTCGCAGCGCCGGCACGCTCGATCGCAGATCATGCCGGATCAGGGGATTGCCGCCGATGCTGGTCAGATATGCTCTGCTTGCGCTTGCCGCCGCGCTGCTGTGCGGGGCGCCGGCCCATGCCGACGGCACCGTGTACCGGGCCAACCGCTGCGGCGGCTACATCTTCGTCACGACGCGCACCGGCTTTTCGGTGCTGGTCGGCGATAGCGGGCAAGGCATCAAGGATGGCGACGCGCTGCGAGGCGACGTCGAACGGATCGGCACACCCACGCTGTTCGACGAAACCGCCGGGCGTACGCTGTTCGCCAACGTCAGTGAGTTGCACCTGACCCGGTCGGAGATTACCCAGCGCATCGCGGTCCGGTGCCGCTCATCGCTCGGGGACACCATCGTTTCCGGCTACGTGGAGCGGGCGGCGGGCTGCGGCAACAAGATCTTCGTCAGCACGCCGCAGGGCTATGCCGTTCTCGAACGGATCGCCGGCGGGGTTGTCGCCGACGGCGACACGCTATCGGGCTATCTCAACCACGCTGGTCGCATCACGGTGCGAGATCAGCAATCCAACGCCAGCCTCGTCATGTTCGTCGACGATATTTGGCTGTCGAAGTCGGCCGTCCAGCGCAGGATGGCGGCGAGCTGCCGCCGTTAAGGCCGGAGGGCGCCGCTCACGCCAGCCGCGCCAGGAGGGCGATACCAGCCGCGATCAGCGCGATGCCGAGCGCGTCCAGGGCGCTGATCTTCTCGCCGAACGCCGCCACGGCAAACGCAGCGATCAGCACAATGCACGCACCGACCTGAATGGGATACGCCATGACGATCGGGATGTCCTTGAGCGCCCGCCCATAGAACACCACCCCGATGCCGAACGCGCCGATGCCGAGCACGAACGGTACCGCCAGATAGTCCCAGATGCTGCGGATCTCGACCGTCGTGCTGAATTGCTTGACGAGCAGGTTGCCCGCCACATTGAACAGGATGGAGCCGACGAGCATCAGCCACGCGGTCATCGGTTCCTGCCTCAGAACGAAGTGCGGTGAAACAGCGGGCGGGGCAGCGCGCACACGATCACCAGAATGATGCGCCAGAACCACGGCGTGTAGAGTACGGCGCGGCGGCGCTCGACCGCCCGCACGATATCGGCCGCCACCCGGTCCGGTTCGGCCCACAAGGGGCCCCCGCGCGGCAGGTGTTCGGTCATCCTTGTGGCGACAAACCCCGGCCGGATGTCGAGCACCTGCACCCCGGCGGGGTAGAGTTGATGGCGCAGCCCTTCGAGAAACCGCTGCAACCCGCCCTTCGCCGCACCGTAGAGGAAGTTGCTCTTGCGTCCTCGGTCGCCGGCGACCGAGGTGATGACCGCAATCGTGCCCGAGCCCTGCGCCTCGAAGCGCCGCGCCAGATGCAGCGCCAGCACGGCGGGGCTCGCCAGATTGAGCGCCAGCATCGGCGCAACCGTACCCGGATCGGCTGCGAGCGCCGTCTGGTCGGGCAGCGACCCGTACGCGATCAGCGCCAGGTCGACGCCCGACAGCGCGCTCCACGCCCGCTCTGCGATGTCGCCGAGCGTGTCGATCGCCGCCAGGTCGCCAGTGATCTCGGTCACGCTTGCCGCGCCGCGCACCTTGAGGTCGCGCGCCGCCGTGGCGATCGCGTCGCCGTCGCGGCCGACCAGCACGATGCCGGCGCCCGACGCCGTGAGGCGCCGCGCCACCGCAACCGCGATACCTGAGGTGGCGCCAAAGATCGCCACGCGCCGCGGAGCCGCAGATGTGGCGTCGGTCATGCTGCCTCACGCAATTGGAGGTCGAGCCCGACGCGGCGGGCGAATCCCGACGACATCGCGGGATCGATATGCGGGAGGAACTCGCCGAGGCGGGGATAGGAGCGCCGGAAGGTGTCGCCGCTCATCACGCTGTCTTTCGCCGGATAGATCCGCCCGCCGGCGGCAACGGCGACGTCTTCGAGCCGGGCCAACAATTCACGCGTAGGCCTGCCGCGATCGGGGAAATCGAGAGCGAGGGTCGCGCCCGGCATCGGAAAGGACAGCAACCCGGGCGACGGCACGTCGCCGAAGGTCTTCAGCACCGCCAGCAGCGAGCCCTGTCGCGACGCCGCGATCCGGCCGAGCAGCTCGGCCGTGGCCCCGGGCGCGACGGCGCCCGGCACAACGCACTGGAACTGGAAGAAGCCGCGCCTACCATAGAGCCGGTTCCACCCGCCGATCCTGTCGAGCGGATAGAGCATTCCCTCGTACGCGCCGAACTCGGCGCCGCCGGCCGAGCCGGTGGAAATAAGCGGCGTTGAAGGCTCTTAGCGTCAGAGGGTTGAGCGGCGACACCGGCGGGGCGAACGGCATCGCGATGCCGGGATCGAGCGCCGGAGGCGGGGCGCCGATGCCGGGCTGGTGGCGGGCTCGGGTGAAAATGCCGCGGCCGAGCGCGTTACCGGCGGCAAGGCAGTCGATCCAGGCCGCGGTGTATTCCCACTCCGCTTCCGATTCGGCGGCCAGAGCGAAGAAATCGGCGAGGTGATCGAACCGGATATCCTCCGTCTCCACGCCGGTGCCGGCGACGCGGCGCAGCTGCAGCCGCACCTTGAGAATGAGGCCGGTTAGCCCCAACCCGCCGATCGTCGCGGCAAACAGATCGGGACGCAACTGCGGCGAGCACGACACGACCGTGCCGTCGCTGCGCGCCAGTTCAAATCCCAGCACGTGACGCCCGAAGCATCCTGCGCGGTGATGGTTCTTGCCGTGCACGTCGTTGGCGATGGCGCCGCCCACAGTCACAAAGCGGGTGCCCGGCGAGACCGGCAGAAACCAGCCGCCGCCGTCCGCGTCCGGCCGGCACAGCGCGGCAAGAATGTCGGCAAGCCGTACCCCGGCCTCGCAGTCCACAATGCCGGTTTGCCGGTCGAAATCGATGAAGCGGTCGAGGCCGCGGCAATCAATCAGCATCCCGCCCGGGTTGAGGCCGACGTCGCCGTAGGAGCGGCCGCATCCATAAGCGAGGACCGATCTTCCGCCGCGCACCGCCAACGCTGCGCGCGCTTCGTCGATCGTGTGCGGCCGACAGACGAGATGCTCACCCGCAACGGTGCCGCCCCACGAGCGATACGCGGTGCTCGCGAAAGGTTGAATTGCGCGAGCCATCACCGCGACGGGATCAATGCAGCCTCAATGCACCTCAATACAGGGCGGCAAGGTACCAGTTGCTAACCAATTGGTCGAGCAGCAGGACCCCGAAGCAGCCGATCGCAACGAGCCACGACACCCAGTCGCGGGCGGCGAAAACCAGCGGATCGTCGTGCATCTCACCGCGCCAAGTGGCGAGCCACACCCGGCATTGCCAGAACAGGATGAGCGGCACGATGATCCACGACACCGTCGGCCGGCGCAGGATGCCGGAGGCAAGCTCGTTCTGCACATAGAGCGCCAGCACGAGGGCGGCGACAAAACTCGCCGCGACGCCCATTACCTGGATCATCGGTAGGTCATCGGCGCGGTACCCGCGACCCGCCGCGCGGCGCCGCTCTCCCGGCGGCAGGGCCTTCAGCTCGGCGACCCGCTTGACCATGGCGAGGCCGAGAAACAGGAAGCTCGAAAACGCGAGGAGCCACAGCGAGACGCGGTATCCGGTGGCGACGCCGCCAGCCAGCAGGCGCAGCCCGTAAAGCCCGGCCAGCAGAAACACGTCGACCAGCGCATGCGATTTCAGCCAGAACGAATAGGCGCACGAGGCCGCCGCATACAGCAGCAGCACCGGCAGCGCCCCGACCGCTGCGCTGAGGCCAAAGCCGGTCAGGATCAGGAGCGGGGCGGCAACGAGCCCGGTGTGCAGCGCCAGATCACCGCTGGCGAACGGCCGCCGACGCTTGTTGGGGTGCTGGCGGTCGGCGGCCAGATCGGACAGGTCGTTGATCAGATAGATCCCCGACGCGGTGCAGCAGAACGCCGTGAACATCAACAGCGCTTCGCCCCATCCCGCCAGGTCGCCGATCGCGCGGGCCGCCACCAGCGGCACGAATACCAGCAGGTTTTTTGCCCATTGGTGCGGCCGGATGGCACGCAGCAGCGGCCGCAACGACCCGGCCTCGGAACCGAACGAGCACTCGATCAGCGTGGCGCGCGCGGCGGCGCGAACGACGCGCAGCGGGGTATTGACGCAGATGCCGCTGTCGGCCTCGCGCCACACCGCAAGGTCGGTGCGGCTATTGCCGACATAGGTGAACGGAGCCTCGCCGATGCGCTCGCGGATCGCGGCCAGCTTGGCATGACCCGACAGGTTGGTGCGGCCGTCGGAGGCGAGCACGAGATCGAACAGGTCGAGATGCCGCGCCACCGCCTCCGCCGTCCGGCGATCGGCGCCGGTAGCCAGCACCACCATCCGCCCCTTTGCCTGCTCTTCGCGCAAATAAGCGACGAGCTGCCGGTCGTAGGGGAGCAACGCCGGGTCGAGATCGGCTGCCTCGGCCAACGCCTGCTTCAGTCGCGCCTTGCCGTGCCGCCACGCAAACAGCGCCCGCAGCAGCAGAAACGGCTGCCGGGCAAGCGCCAGGACACATTCAAGCAGCGTGTCGGTGCGGACGAGGCTTCCGTCCATATCGACGACCAGCGGCCGGCCGATTTCGGCAGATGAATCCGGAGGGGACTCAGCACCGACATGCGAACGGAGCCATCCATTGGCGAGGGACCTCGCGACGGGTCTGCGATCAAGCGGTGAGCCGAGGCTCGCGGGCCAGACCCTGCACCAAGTCCGGTTAAAAATTAGTGCACCATATCCTCCGCCTCGCGGCTCGCTGCAAGATTATGCGATGTACAGCCCCCTAGAAAGACCGGCGGATCACTGGGATGGTTCGAGCGGCGCGCGCGGCGGCAGGTTCTGCTGTGCTAGGCATTCCTTCAGCTTGGCGTCGCGCTTGGCGTTCGATTCCGCGGTGAAATCGGGGAACGCGGCCTGTGCCTGCGCCGCACACTTGTCCATCGCCTTCCAGTTCTTGATCACCAGAATCCCTTGCTGGGTCGCCACCGCCGCAGCCGGCGCGAGCGCAAGGATCGCCAAGGTCATCGCCAGGAGTGAGGCAAAGCGGTTCATGCGGTTCCCGTGGCGTCGATGGCGAGGATGCACTGGCCACAATATATCGGGTCGGCCCATCGCGGTTGCACTCCCCTACAATCTGAGGCTCCATAGAGAGGCCCAACGGAAGGATGCCGGCCATGCTGAAGATTTGGGGACGCGCCAGCTCGTCGAACGTGCAAAAGGTGCTGTGGTGCTGCACCGAACTGGACCTCCCCTTTGAGCGCGTCGATCATGGCGGTCCGTTCGGCGGCAATCGCGACCCCGAATATCTCAAGCTCAACCCCAATGGCCTGGTGCCGACCGTCATCGACGGTGACCTGGTCATGTGGGAATTGAACACGATCTGCCGTTATCTGTGCGCGACGCGCCACGGCGAGCGCCTCTACCCGCTGGCCCCCGCCGCGCGTACCCATGTCGAGCGCTGGATGGATTGGCAATTGTCGGTGATCGGCGGCCCGATGGGGCAGCTGCTGTTCGGGCTGGTTCGCAGCACGCCCGAGACGCGCGACCCGGCCGCGATCGAGGCGGCGCGCCGGCGGGCGATCACCGCCTGGACGATCGTCGACGATGAGACCAAGGATCGTCCCTATCTTGGCGGCGACACCCTCAGCCTCGCCGAAATCGTGCTCGGCACCCAGATCTACCGCTGGTTTGCCTTTCCGATCGAGCGGCCGGAACTGCCCAATCTGCGCGCCTGGTACGACCGGATGCGTGAGCGCCCGGGGTTCAAGAAGCATATCGAGACGCCGATCACCTGACCGCGGAAGAGCGTGTTGCATCGGCTGTTTCGAATGCTACTTTGCGCTGAATTAAGTCGGCTTGTCGCAGGGAGGGGAAACATGAAAGCGTCGACACTGATGGTCGTGCTGGCGGTTGCGCTCGCCGGTGCAGGGTTTGGCGCCAGCACCGGACGGGCGGAGGATACCGCGACCGTCATCAAGCAGCGCCAGGCGCTGATGAAGGAGCAGGGCAAGGATCTCGGCGCGGTCAAGGGCTTCCTCGACGACAAGGGAGATCAGGCGCATGCGCAAGCCGGCGTCGACGACCTTCTGAAGACCATCCCGACAATCCCGAGCCATTTCCCGCAAAAGACCTCGGATGCCGAGTACCCGGGAAAGACCCGTGCCAAGCCGGTGATCTGGGCCGAGTGGAACAAGTTCAACGCGGCCCAGCAGAGCGCCCTCGCCAAGGCCAAGGTGCTGGATGCCGCGGTCAAGAGCGGCGACAAGGGGTCGATCAAGGTCGCGTTTGGCGATCTGGGCAAGAACGGCTGCGGCGGCTGCCACGAAACCTTCCGCGCGCCGCCGCCGAAAAAATAGCCGGGGGGCGACGATCCGGCGTGCGGCGCAGCGCTAACTCCGCTTTGACAGAAACGGCCGGGCCGCCGCCTTGAGGCCCGTGCTGGCTGGACTGCTTTTCGGGCTTGCGGCGACACTCGGATCACACTTATCCGCTGCCGCGGATCACGACGCGATTGCACGCGGCGCCTATCTCGCGAGCGCCGCCGGGTGTGATCGCTGCCACACGGACAGCGAACATGGCGGCAAGCCGTATGCCGGCGGGCGCAAGCTCAAGACCGAGTTCGGCGTCCTGACAACGCCGAACCTGACCCCCGACCGGGCGACCGGCATCGGCGGCTGGAGTGCCGCCGATTTCATCCGCGCGGTGCGCTGGGGCATCTCGCCGGACGACACGCATTACGTCCCCGCGTTCCCGTTCCCGTTCTACAATCGGCTCACAGAGCGCGACCTCGCCGACATCAAGGCGTTTCTGGGCAGCCTGCCGGCAGTGTCGCGGCCCGGCCTTGCCGGAGCCGGCTCGATGACGCTGGTCGCGCGCGCGCGCGCCGCCATCGGTGTCATCGCGACACCGCTGCCCGGCCCGTGGCGGCCCGTACCGGGCAAGAGCGCGGCGTGGAACCGCGGCGCCTATCTGGTCGCCGGGATCGGTCGCTGCGGCGACTGCCATACCCCGCGCACGCTGCTCGGGGCACCTGACCGACGCCGCTTGCTGGCCGGTGCGCCCTCGCAATCCGGCGGCAAGCGGGCTCCCAACATCACGCCGGACCGTGACAGCGGCGTCGGGAACTGGACCGAGGACGACGTTGTCGGCGTGTTGACCGACGGTCACACGCCGGAGTTCGACGAGGTCGGCGGCGCGATGGCCGAGATCGTCAAAAACACCGCGCGGCTGACACCGCCGGACCGCCGGGCGATCGCCGTCTACCTCGAATCCGTACCGGCCGTGTCGACCCCACGGCAGAAATAGCTGCCAAACAGCCGGGCGCGCGTTTCGGCACTGGACGCTTGGTGGCGACCTTTTATGATGAGCCTCGATCAACGGGTTTGTTGCAGGGAGCGGAGTGTGGCGCGCGCACGATCCGACAAGAGCTTGGCCCGTTTCGATCGGATAGCGCTGGTGCTATCGGGCGGCGCTGCGCTCGGCGCCTATCAGGCGGGCGCTTACGCCGCGCTGGAGAATTGCGGGGTCCGGCCGAACTGGATCGCCGGCACGGCGATTGGCGCGGTCAACGCCGCCATCATCGCCGGCAATCTGCCGCATGAGCGGATCTTTCGGCTGCGCCAGTTCTGGCAGGAACTGAGCCGGCGCGTGACGACGCGCAGCGAGGGCGGGGCTGCACGTCGGCTGGGCGGCTGGTTGGCCGGCTGCGTTCCGTTGCGGCAGGGTGCGCAAGTCGCCCCGCCTCGCGACAAGCCGATCGCCCGGCCCGACGAGCTGCGCGAACTCGTCGAGGCTGTCGTCGATTTCGATCGGGTCAATTCCGGCGCAGTGCGGGTCGCGCTCGGCGCGGTCAACCTGGTCACCGGCGCGGAGACGTATTTCGACAACGACCGCCATGTGCTGGGCCCCGACCATGTGCTGGCGAGCACCGCGCTGCCCGGCCTGCCCCCGATCGTGATCGACAACCAGCGCTATGGCGGCAGCGCAGTGTCGGTCGCAGCACTTGACGATGCCCGGCCGGCCGATACGCTGTGCTTCGTCATCGACGGCTACGACCCGGTCCCCGGCGGCGGCGGCGGCGGCATCAGTCGCTCGGCGCGCGAGATCGCGGCATTGCGGCGCAACCACGATCTGCGCCGGATGATCGCTCTGTTGGGCGAGCGCGTGCCGGCGGCGCTGCGTCGTGATAGCGATATTCGCAAATGCCTCGCCGAGGCCAGCGAAGCGACGATGACGATCCTCCACCTCGTGCATGAGGGCAATGCCGAGGAGATCGCCGCCAAGATGGGCGATTTCTCTTCGGAGGCGGTGTTGCGCCGCTGGCAGGCCGGGGAAAACGACGTGGCGACGAGCCTGGCGCATCCGCTGTGGCTGGCGCCGCCGCCGCGCCGCCTCGGCGTCGTCGTGCATGAGATGCGGGGTGGCGTCGCCGCCCCGCCCCGCTGAATTAGCCGGGAGTTGGCCGGGGCGCCGCCGATCCCATTCCAAATGCCGGCTAACCGGCATCATTCGCAACCAACCGGAGGAACGTCATGCCGTTGCGCAGCAAGGTCGTCATTCCTTGTGCGACGTGCGGTTTCAATGGCTTATAGCACAAAGGGGCGGATTAGGGGCAGAACCCAGGTCTTCGGGCCATTCCTTAGCTACACGATCCTAGGGACCGCCGGCAAGCAAACGCCCCGTGCACGGCGGGGCGAGAGGTTAATATTCTTCGGCGCGCATGATCGTCAGCACGCGGGTCGTCTTCGACACGTCGGCCGGGTCTTCCGATCCAAACTCCATCGCCGCGTCAAAATAGTCGATCTTCCAGAAGAACTTCCGCCCGGCGAGCGTGAAGTTGCCGAAGTCGTGCTCCTGGCGTGGGTCGTTGTCCGGCGTGAATTCCGAGAACGTCGCCACGCGGCGGATCACGACAGCTTTCACGTCCGACGGCAGCGCGTCGACGCCGGCGGTGAGGAACACCTTGCCGCCGGTCATCGTCGTCCGGACGCATCGTTGAGCGCCCGGATCTTCTCGACGCTCACCGCGCCCCCCCGTTCACCTGGCGCTGGTAGCGTTCGGCAATCTCGCGGCGAAGATGGCGAGCGATCATCATCGCGACGCTGGCTTCGGAACGGTACGGGCCTCGCCAATCGCCGTTGCTGTGGCGGTTGGCGGAGCGGGCGAAATACCAGCCCCGCTCGCACGCCTCGCCAATCGCCGTTGCTGTGGCGGTTGGCGGAGCGGGCGAAATACCAGCCCCGCTCGCACTTCTCGACCGACCAGTCGGTGAGCGCGTAGACCTAACGCTCGCCGGTCATCAGTGAGGCCCCCGAGCGCGAGGCCGGACACCAGCGTCCCGCGCTCGCACTCCTCGCACCACCCGCGATCCTGGTCGGGCTCCATCTCGGCCGTGTAGTCGCATCCCGGGTTGTCCGGATTGCAACAGATCGCCGGGCAGACGCTGTCGCTGATCGACGCCGCGAACAGGTCGTTCTCGTCGTCGAAGCCCTCGATCTCGCACAGCTTGGCGAGCTTGGCGCGGCGCATCTCGGGGCTCATCGCCGGCGCCCTCCTTGACCCCCGCGCGGCATTTCGTCCTGTCCCTCGCGGCGAATGACCGTGTAGACGCGGTGCGTCGGTGCGGCTGGCTGTCTCTCCGCCATGTGTACTCTCCATGTCGAGCTGGTGTTGCGATGTCCTACGTGAGCAGGCGTCAGGGCGTGCCTGGCGCCTGCCAGCGCGGACATGCGGCTCGAAGGGATGGCGGAGCCTGCGTTCAGCGTACGCGGCGGTTGCGGTTCGTCAAGCGAGGGGGAGCGTCGGGGGATTGCACCACCTCAGACCAGATCAACCTTCCGCCGGCTTCCGTGCAGCCACTCGTGCTCAAGCGGATCGGCCACGCCCAGATCTGCAAATGTGGCAAACAGGAAGAGCGAGGGCGGGACGCTGCGCGGAATATGGACCCGGTCGAGCGCATCGATCATCGATCCGGTCCGGTGCCGATCGGTCGTGACGAGCAGCACGCGAAAGTTCTTCCATGCGAATTGCCCCTGGTGCTGCTTGGCGGCATGCGCGGCGAGATAGACGCGCATCTTGAGCTCGATGCTGGTCTGCTCCGGATCGGAGCGGGTGACCGGCATCGTGCCGCGGTCGATTTCCTCGGAGGAAAATCGCTCGGTCGGCGCGACGCGGAGCGCGCCTTTTTTCCGCGAGATTGTTGCTGACCATAGGGAACATAGGGCGGTACATGCCCTGGCTGCGTCTCTGGTAGCGTTGCTGTCTCGACTGGTCTAAGATAGGATGACATCCCTCATGAGGAGTGCGCTTTCGCCTATCACCTTGAGGGGGCACCGCGCTGGATCGGGTCACCCAGGCATATCTTGACGAATTTTCGGGCGCGAATGGCATAGCGCATCTCGCCCAAGATACCCGCTTTGAACATTTCACTGCCTATGTCGCGCTGCGGCGGCAGTACAGCCAGACATTTGATACCGCAGACATCATCGTCGGCGCTGGCGGCGATACTGGCATTGATGCGGCGAAAATCGGAACGTTCGCGTACGGCGTAAATGACTTCTTCAAAACAACACCAGCGCTACCCAGGAATGAGGACGTAACGGCAGCAGCCGAGATCATGGCGGCTATCTACAAGTTCAGTGGCAAATTCAAGCATGGCAACCCTGACTGCAAGCTCTATTATGTCACGACCGGGAAGTGGAGGGAGGATGCGACATTGGAGGCGCGGCGGCAGGCCGGGATCGCCGACATCTCCAATACCAATCTCTTTGGCTCCGTCGATTTCCAATGCTTCGGTGCCGATGAGGTTCAGCGCCTCTATCGCGAAAGCAAGAACGCCTTGTCGCGCGAATTTCAATTTCAGAACCGGACAGACATCCCCGAGATACCAGGAATCACCGAGGCATATTTGGGCTACGTGCCTGTTCGCCAATTCATCAATATCATCAAGGACGAGGACGGCAAAATATTGCAAAGCATTTTCTACGACAACGTGAGGGATTGGCAGGGCGATAATCCCGTTAACAGCGAGATTATCGCGACTCTCACATCAGCGCAGACGTTTTGTCCTAATGAACAATGGCGTCACGGTGATTACGAGAATCCTACGTCATGCCGGATCGCGATTTACAATCGAGAATTTTCAAATCGTGAATGGCTGTCAGACCAGCCATGCGATATTCAATGCCAGGAACGAACTCGACGATAGCGTTTTGGTTCCGATGCGGTTAATCGCAACTGAAGACGAGCAAGTGATTGAATTGATTATCCGCGCTACAAACCGACAGACAGCCGTAGGCCGTAAACAATTTTTCGCGGTCACCGATTTTGCCAAACACCTTGAAGAGTATTTTCAAGCGTTTCCTGAAGATCGTCGTCTGTTCTATGAGAGGCGGTCGCGGCAATATGATCGGCTCAACATCGAGAAGGCAAGAATTGTTACTCCCACGAATATGATTAGGGCCTTTGCAGCGATGTTTTTGGAAGAACCACACCGTACGTCACGTAGTTATGCGCGGGTTGCAGCGCAAGTGGGAAGCTATTCGCCGAGGGGCACAAGCTGGAACCGTATTATGCCGCCGGATATGCACTCTACAAATTGGAGTATCTTTTTCGTAATCTCAGACTGGCGGCGAAATTTAAGCCAGCACGATATCATATGTTGTTGGCCGTCAGGTTGCTTGAGAATCCGGCCCCATTGGCAAGGCTAAATTCGAATGAGATCGCGCGGTATTGTGACGCGCTGATGCAAGCACTTTGGAATGCCGACCGTTCCGACGAACTCTTTGCGCGAGCGGCGGCGATCATGGACGAGGTAGCGCAAGGAAACTTCGAACGTGACAACATTCGAACTCAGCAATTCACCGAGGCGCTAATCACGAAGTGCGGCGGAATAGTGCGGCGTCCCTTAACAGCCACGGTTGGCGGCGTGGCGAGCCTGGACATGACCGTTAACAAAGCCGGCCAATGAAAACCAAATTGGGGGCCTGTCGTCTCGAAGGCCGGTACGGCGGGATAAACCGCAATGGATTTTATCCAGATTGCGAGGGTGCAAAATCCTGGCAACCTTGGGCGGCAAAATTCCTTCACCCGGCGCCTCGATATCCGCAGAATCCCTCGACTCAGGCAGCCGCTTGGCCGAGGCAAGCCGCGCCCGCGCCCACTGGTGTTGTGTCGCGGCCGGCTGCCTCCGTGCTGCCGACCGGCATAATGTCGTCGCCTGCGTCCGCCGACCGCTCGAACGTCTGACGCTGGAGCGCCCCGAGGGCACGGTAGAAGTTGAATTGGAAAGCATGACCGATCGAGGCAGCCAATACGTCTCGATCATGTACACCGAGCGCCTGGCCGGGGCCGGTATCGAGCCGTCCGTGGGCAGCGTCGGCGACAGCTACGACAACGCGTTGGCCGAGACCATGATGAACGAGCCCTCCACGATGCAGCGGCCGCCGGTCATATTTCCGTCGTCGGGCCGGCGGCCCGTCCGCTGTCGCGCTCCGCCTTCTTCAGCCAGGCGCTCAGCGTCTGCCCGGTGCAGCCGATCTTGCCGGCAATCGAGATGATCGCCCCCCAACGCGACGGGGGCTCCCGCTCGTGATCCAAAACCATCCCAACCGCGCGATCGCGCACCTCCGGCGAAAACTTGTTCGTCGTCTTGCTTGTCATCGCTCCACCTTCTCAGAAGTTGGAGCCTCCGACAAACCCGGGGCGGTTCAACCACGAAAGGGCGGCGGGTTTGTGCGGCCGAAAGCCTGCATCGAGGCGCAGTTACAATTGGCTGCCGAGGCGGGTGCGGAAACCCGATTCGGCGTGGCCGTGCTTGAGCTGGGGCGTGTGCGAGTAGTGACCGACGCTGGAGATTTTCATGCTACACGTGTCCTACTCGCGGCCGGCGCTTGGCTCCCGGAACTTTCTGGTGGACCTTATAAAAACCTCAAAGTCACTCGTCAGGTGCTGTTGTGGTTCACAGTAGACGACCAGTCCCTTTGGGACAAAAGCCGCTGCCCGATTTTTGTTTACCTCGACGGTCCGGCGGTTAATGACTTCATCTACGGATTTCCCGTGGCGGGGCCAGAGCATCGGATCAAGATCGCGAGTGAAACCGATGCGGCATATACCGGCGATCTATTCAACATTCCTCGCGTTGATGAGTCCGAAATAGATTGGATTTACGAGCGACACGTTGCACCGAAACTCCGTGGTGTTTCAAAGGTCGGTGTGGAGAACACTGCATGGAACAGCGCCGGTGGTGGCGCGTTATCAGCGCGCTTCGGTTGGCAGGGTGGGAAACGTGGGAAAGGTGGGAAGACCCGCCGGAAAGTCCGAAGCTCGACGTCTGTCGCGCGACGTGCATTTCATCAGCGAACTGATGGCGCAGCGGTAGAGAGGCAGAGGGCCATCCTCTTACGCTTGGCCGCGCAGTTGGCGCATTGCTCCTTGCGAGGGGGCTCCGGCTCGGTGCCCTATAATTTTCGCAGAAATAGGGACTAACTTTCATGCGAATTCAGTATGTTACGCTCCGTTCGAAATCGCCTATTTCTGCGACGGTCAATTCCGCGCAAATTTGGGCTCTGACGCGAAGGCTGCGGCAGCCCTTGACCGCATCGTCGGCGGAAAAGATACTCCTTCCGACGCACCAAATAGGAAATAGGATTCATATGCGTGGATTATCATTCATATGGCGAACGAGCCACGCCCTGACACAACCAGAATTACGCGCCGCCTAAAGAAGGCGATTTGAGGGACTATCAGCCCCCGAACCGCCCCAGCCTCGGGAAGGTTACGCCCGGCGACCCACAAATTGCGGCCCTTACGTAGTTTCTCAACGAGAAGATTTCATTTTCAACAGAAGATATAATCATCAATCTCGGGGCCGGCAATGGACCTCTCGCAACGGTGATCGATGCAATATGGCATCATCGCGTGTCGCCCCTTTTATGCCGCGGTCGATTTACCTGACCTGCTATCAAAGCTGTCACTTCCGATATCCGTCCACAACAACTCAAAAAAGATCGATTTTGAGTCTTTCTTAAGAAGCGAAATTCACGTTCTGCGCGATCGGATTCGCCTAGTGGTAGTCCGAAACGTACTGCACGAGCTCGATATTCTCCTCACGGGACGAATTTTGGCAACGCTTGGCTCAGCACTTCTCCCTAACACGGAAATATATATTCACGATTTGCAAACTTTGGGCGTGTTGAAAGCGAGCATGCCGGATGGGACCCCACGTTGCTCGGTGACGCCCTCCAGAAGATCGACCTTAGTACTCAACACTACTCCACACTATAGCCTCCCAGCTATGGGGGAACTAAATGGTTCGCAATTAATGCCCGTACGACTGGAGCGGTGACGGAGGGATTGTCCGCCGCGAAGATCATATCGGAGGCGCGACGACAACGACAAGCAAGCCTTGTGGCCTATTTGAAGGCGCTCAATCAAAATTATAACCTTGACACCACTCCTAATGTAGTTGTCGCGTCACACGAAATTTCGACTATTTTTCTCCAGCTCGTTGCTTTTGAGGCTTCTATCGGCGATAAGCCTATAGTTAATCCGGAGTTCTCAGTACAGGGTTCCATCATTCCTCTGCTCCCCCGGCTCGAACCGCAGGCTTTCGGAGCCGCCGAGGGTCCGGTGGGTATGGCCAACCATTCAGGTCTCGTCGCAACGCTAGAAAATAAAGATGTTCTTAACATGCCATTGCTAATTCGAACCGCAAAGCGGTTAATTTGGTTCGCCGGATATTTTCAGAATCTGACGTTTGCTCGGGACGAAAATATTTTCGGACTTCTGGACGCGCTAAGCCGATCCGTAGAATTTCCGAGTTTTATTAACCGATCCAACCTCTGCCATAGCGAGTCTTAGCAACGCGGAGCCTGTATACTCAGATCAAAGTGAGCTAATTGAGGATATACGCAATACGATCGAAAATGCGCTTCGGTTCGCGCAGACCTATCCGCACGCGGCGCTTGCTCGCGATAGCAACCGGTTCGACGTACGGTGCAGTGAGCGTATCCCTGCGTGCTCGTATTTTTTGATCGACGAGTTATGCTTTATGAGCGTTTACACGAGTCACGTGAAGCTATCGGCTTCCGCTTACTGCTCGCGCGGACGCCTGTAGCCGCGATTTCTGAGGAACCCCCCAAGAGCGCTTTGACATGATCAAAGGGGCGGGGCGCATGGGCCAAAAGATGGGTCATGTCGGCTCTCGACCGGACTTCTTGGCAGATTTATTAGGAAAATTAAACAAATGTGGCGGAAGAGGCAGGAGTCGAACCTACCGAGGACACTTGCGCGCCCTCCAACGGGTTTGAAGCCCGCGCGCCCCACCGGGAGCGGTACTCTTCCAAGGCACAGAATTGCTGGGTTTTTCGGAGTCGTCAACGGTGTGTAGGAGGCGGTTTTCCAAAACTGCCCCGACGGTTTTCCATTTTTTCGTTCCGCGGCTGTTCTAGGAAGTGGACCGCTGCTGCCGCCGCACGCCGCCGGTCGGCTTCCTGGCTGTAATGGATGGCGATGGATAGGGATCGCTGGCCAAGCAGCGCCTTTATGACACGCGGGTCGGCCCCGAGGTCGGCAAGTGTCTTGCCGGCAGTGTGTCGCGGCCCGTGAAACGCCAAGCCGGAACTGACCTTGCCTTCTCGCTCTAACCTCAGAATGAGTGTGCGAAACGCTTTTGCCAGCCCAGATTCTTTGAGTGGTCGCCCGGCGGCCCCCGTCACTATCGTTGCTGCTAAGCGCGGAGCGGCCTCTAGCAACGCGCGCAGATCGCGGTGCGCGGGAAGCCAAACGGCGTCGCCGGTTTTACCCTGACGCCACTCCAGGCTCGTGCCGTCGTAGATCGACCATGTGACACGCGCTGCGTCGCCAATTCGCATCCCGGCGAACATGCCGAGCTCAATCGCTATCTTCAGCCCACCGGCCGCTGCATCAAGTACCGCGTCCCGTTCTGCATCACTCCATGCTCGATTGGCTTTCGCCAGGTCGCGAGGGCGAGGCACTTTCCGGATGCCCGCGCCGGATTCCCTGGCGCAAGATCGCGCGGCTTACCCCAATTTAGGATTGTGCTGTACCGCCTGCGGTTTTTAGGACACCGGATTAAAGCCTACGCGGCGATGGCGGCAGTTTGAAGCTGCTTTTCGCGGAATTGGGCTGGCGTGAGGAAGCCGTGGCGCTCGATCAGCCAGGTCGTGTTGTAGGTCTCGCGGAACGCAAGCAATGCTTGGCGCAGCTCCTCGGTGGTGTCGAAGGTCCGCACCCAGAGCAGGTTTTCCTTGAGGGTGCGGATGAACCGCTCGGCACAGCCATTGCCCTCCGGCGCGCGGACAAAGGCGGGCGAACTCTCGATGCCGAGGAAGGCGATCTCTTTCTGGAACTGGTGCGACATGTATTGCGAGCCGTGATCGTGGCGCACCGCCAGACCGCGGGCGAGCGCCTTGGCGAACCCGCCGAAGCGCTGCCGCACGCCCTGGCGGATCGGTTCCAGGGCCTGGAAGCGGGTCGCCTGCTAGCAAGATCACCGCGAAGCGCTGGCCTTCGCCGGTATTCGTCGTCGTCAATCGGTGCCCCACATCGCGTCGAGCGTGTCGGGGATGATGGTGCCGTCGTGGTTGCGCGGCCCGCGCGGCGAGCCAACCCGGGTCGGCGCGAGCAGGTTGTGCTGGCGCATCAACCGCAGCACCCGGCGCAACGAGGTGCGGGTCCCGGCATGACGCAACCGTGCCCACACCTTGCGATGCCCCTCGCCATGGAACGGGCTGGCGGCAAGGATGCCCTCGATCGCCCCGGGGATCGCGGTCGTCAGCGCGGCGTCCGACATCGCGCCGAGCGGCCCGCGCCGCTGCGCCGTCGGTGGCACCGACAGACGGCGATAAACCCCCGAGCGGGCGAGCCGCCACACGCGGCAGACCGCGGCCAGGCCGTACGGCTTGCCGGTGACCGGCGAGAGGGCGCGGCTCATGGCGTGCGCCTGCGTCGGGCAAAAGGGCGGTCGGCCTCCAGGATCGCGATCTTCTCGTTCAAGAGGTTGCGCTCGATCAGCGCCGCCCCGAGCCTGGCCTTCAGCCGCTCGCTCGCCAGCTCGTCGCCGGTGGCGGCACGGGTCGCCAGGGCGGCTTCACCGGCGGCCAGGAAGGCGCCGTGCCAGCCGGTCAGCGTCGCCGCCGTGACGCCGAACTCGCGTGAGACAGTCTCCAGGTCTTCTCCACGCAACAGCCGCAGCACCGCCGCGCTCTTGCGCTGTCGCGACATCCTGCCACCGCGCCCGAGCGCCGCTGCGCCAGACTCTTGCGGTCGCTCCGCAGCGCTCGGCCGCGCTCCAACGTCGTTCGCTTGATCGGCCATGACACACCTCTCGTGCGGAAATCGTCCGCTTGCGAGGTGTCCCAATCAACCGTGATGCGGGGGACTTTACAACGGCGGCTGCGAGGGTCAGCGCTGCCCGACGATCCCCAGCAGCCCGAACGCGAGCAGCGCGAACCCGGCCAGTTCGGCCCCGCTCAGCCGCTCGCGAAAGAAGCGGCGCGACACCAGGTAGCTGAAATAGAGCTCGACCAGCCCGAGGGTGCGGACATTGGCGACCGGCTGCAGCGCCATCGCGGTAAACCAGCAGGCCGAGCCGATCGCGCCCATCGCGCCGGCCAGCATCGATACCCGCCAAGCCCGCAAGACGGCGACGACCACCGGCGCGTGCCGCCACACGAGGTAGCCGCCGAGCAGCACCGTCTGCAGGCTCTGCGCCCAGATCAGCGAATAGGCGGCGGCCAACACGATCGAGGGGGTGCCGAGCGCCAGCGCCGCGCCGCGATAGCCAACCGCCGCCATGCCGAACGCCGCGCCGGAGCCGACGCCGAACAACGCCGCGCGCGACGCCCAGCCGCGGGCGATCGCCGCCAGCGAGCGGCTGCCGGACGGCAGCGAGACGAGGACGACGCCCGCCGTCGCCACGACGATCGCGCCGACCGACAGGAGACTGACCCGGTCACCGAGCAATACAAGGCCGAACACCGCGACCTGGATGATCTCGGTCTTGGCATAGGCCACGCCGAGCGCGAAGTTGCGCTCCTCCATGCAACGCAGCAGCAGCGCGGTCGCGGCGATCTGGCTCAGCGAGGCGACGACCGTCCAGCCGAGGAACGGCGCGGTGACGGTCGGCAACGGCCCCGCCCCGGCAATCGCGAGCCAGGCGACCAGGAGCCACACCGCGGCAAACGGCAAGCCGTACAGAAAGCGCACCAGAGTAGCGCCGAGCGCGCCGAGATCGGCGGTCAGATGGCGCTGCGCCGCGTTGCGCAAGGTCTGCGCCAGCGCTGCCCCGACCGTGATCGGAATCCAGGACCAGGAGAACAGCGGAACTTACCGCGCCGCCGGAGCCAACGGATCGAACGGCCGCTCGTCGGGCTGCAATTCCGCTTCGCTGAAGCCCATTGCGGCGAGGAATGCCGCGCGCACCTCGGCGGGCTGTCCGGTCTGAAAGATGTAGCCCTTGAGGCCGCGGCCGGCGAACGGGTCGTGGAGCATCTCGACGCGCGGCAGGCCATCGATTAGCGGCGCGCGCTCGGCGACCGGCAGGGGAATCGCCCGGTTGGCCGCAGGATCGCGGATCACCGCCTTGGGGTCCCGGCCCGCCTTCACCGCCTCGATATCGTTCAGGAAGCGGCGGCGGATCATCACGATGCCGCGGTCGCTCGGGGCGAGAAATTCCCGGCTGCGATCGGCGATCCGGCCCTGCCCGACCCAGGTCACGAAATCCTGGTTCATCACGTGGGTGGTGACCCAGCGCCCCGTCTCGGGGTCGGTGATTGGCCCGGTCCAGGTCGGGATGCTGTTCTGCACGTAGGGCTCGCGCTCCTGCGGCACGCGGCTGAAATGCCACATGACGCTGAGCGTGTTCTCGTCATCGATTGGCACGCGGTATTCGATATGGTTGCCGGTGAACAGCGCCCCCGGCCACAGGCACACCCGGCCGACCGTCCACAGCCGGTCCTCGGCATCGGTATCGGTGCGGATGCGCTTGTATTGAAAGCCGTACTCGAACTCGCTGAAATCGACCTTGACGTGCTGCGGCGTGTAGGGGCCGGTCCTGCCGGCGAGACGCAGGCTCCAGTTCGAATGGGTCCATTCGAAATGCACCGGGTCGATCGAGTTCTCCTGGCACTGGAACCAGTTGCACGGGATTTCGGCCTTGACGATCTGGCGGAACCCGTTCTTCCACGAGAAGAATTCCCAATCGGGCACCAGCGGGCGCGGCTCCGGCCCGAGATAGGCCCACAGCAGGCCGCCGCGCTGCTCGACCGGATAGGCGGTGATGCGCGCCTCATCCCTGAGGCGGGCGTCGGGATGCGCGACGTCTTCGTAAGGCATCGCCAGGCAGGCGCCGTCGGCGCCGTACAGCCAGCCGTGGTAGTTGCAGCGCAACCCGCACTGCTCGACATAGCCGTAGCTCAGATCGGCGCGGCGATGCCGGCAATGCCGGTCGAGCAGCCCGTAATTGCCGCCAAGATCCTTGTAGAGGACGAGGTTTTCGCCCATCAGCCGCACCGGCAAGGCGCCCGGCCGGTCGAGCTCGCTGGCGCCGGCGATCGGCCACCAATAGCGGCGCAGCAGCTCGCCCATCGGCGTGCCCTTGCCGGTCTCGGTCAAGATGTCCCAGCGGCTGCCTGGCGCGGGGGTGCTGTCCTGCGGCATGGCGGGTTCCGTTTGCTGCTTGCGCCCTCGCCTATAGCACCGCAGATGCCGCCCTGAATACCGTCTGCGAAAGCCGCTAGCGCCAGCACGCCGCGCCGCTGCCGAGCCGCAGCACCCGCTGATAGCGCACGACATCGGGGTCGAGCAGGATGCTGCGCTCGTGCTTCGAGGCCGGCGTCACCAGGCACCAGGCGTGCCATTCCATCAGCGAGGCACATGCCGGGTCCGGCCGCTCGCCGTCGGCGTAATGCAGCAAGGCCAGCGCGACGAGCTGGCGGATGAAATCATCGGCATCCCGCCCGCTGCCGTAGGCCGGGCCGGCCGCCGCAGGCGCGTGCCCGCCGGCACCCATCGCGGCAAGCTCGGCGGCGGCTTCGTCGACATTCCGCATCGCGGCGACCTGCGCCGGATCGACGCCCCGTTGCGCCAGCATCCGGCGAAGGTTGCCGCCGACCGCGACGAGCGCCCGCAGCCCGTTGCGCCGGGCCGATGCCGCGTCCTCTGCCCCCATCAAATCGGCCTGCAGCCGCTGCAGCCGCTTTTCGAGAAACCGCTGCATGGCGCCCTACCGCCGCCCGTCGGGCTGGTCCGCCCGCTGCACCTCTTCGAGCTGGTGCAGGCGGCGCTCGAAATCGCCGGCCGCGACGGCCCGCATGTAGGTTTCCAGCACCTGCGACAGCTCGCAGGCTTCGGCCGGCGTGATCGCCCCGTGCGCCGCCGCCGCGGTGACGGCCGCCATCGCGCCGCCGAGATCGCCGGCGTCGCTCAGCGCCGGCAGGGCCAGCCGCACCGGCCGCTCGCGCCGCGGCGCGAGGATGCGGTCGAGGCACAGCCGCATCGCGACCACATCGCCGGCCAGGGCCATCTCCAGCGCCTTCTGCGCCAACGCCGCCGCCCCGCCATCGAGCAATTGCTCGGCCAGCAACGTCGCGCGGTTGCGCGAGCCTGGCGGCCTCCCCGCCGGATTGCCCGAATCCCCCTTCGCAAAAGGCCGCCCCCGCGGCCGCTTCTTTTGCTGTTTATACAGCGAATTTACAGCCACCACCCATCTCCCATGGCTCAAGCCGTGCCCCTCATTCGCTGCGGGAGCGGCCCTCGATGGGCGACAAATACAATACGATTACGGCAATTTTACCGTTGCGATCACGCGAGCCGGCAGGGCCATCGGCCCTCCCGAGGAGCGTCGCCACCTCGACGCTCCCGCGCCGCAGCCCCCTTGCCGGGTATCGCGTCTTCTGGGAAGTCGGGACTGCAAAAGCCGCAGAACGTGATCTTCTGGAAAGCGGGTACGCCGCACCTCGTGACGCCCGGGCGAACCAACTCGCTAACTAAACCGCAGTTGTGGGCAGCGAGCAGTCCCTCACCGACCCTGCGGTCAACGGCAAGGTTGCGCCGACAGCGGGCCGTTCGTGCGAATGCGGGCGGACCCGCTGAGAGACACTCGCGCATACGTCGAGGCTCTGACTATGATGAACGCGCGTTACCTGTCGATTCGGTTCGCATGCTTGGCACAAATGGCAATGGCGGGAGGCTGTGATGCACGGATTTGAACAGCATGAGCGGGCGGGCTGCGATCGCGAAGAACGAAGTGATCCGGCGGCGTCGTTCTCGCGCCGTCGTCTGCTGGGCACCACTATCGTCGGTGCGACGGCAAGCGTGCTCGTGGGGGCAGGGGTGGAACTCGCCGCGTCCTCCCCGGTGCGGGCGCAGTCCATGAAGAGCCCGGCGGAGGCGCTGCAGGCGCTGGTAGACGGCAACAAGCGCTTCGTCGAGCGCAAGCTGACCTTCTATCAAGAAGATTTGGGGATTTTGCAGCAGAACACCGCTGAGAAGCAGGAGCCTTTCGCCTCCGTGCTCTCCTGTGCCGATTCCCGAGTGCCCGTAGAGCTGATCTTCGACCAGAGTATTGGCCACGTGTTCGTGAACCGCGTCGCCGGCAATATTGCGACCACGGAGATCGTGGCGAGCATCGAGTATGGCGCCGCGGTGCTTGGAACCAAGGTGATCATGGTGCTGGCCCATGGCAATTGCGGAGCAGTCAAAGCCACGATCGACGGCAAGGCAGTGCCCGGGCAGATAAGCTCTCTCTATCGCTACATTCGCCCCGCGGTTAACCAAGCGGGCACGAATTTGAGGGCGGTGGCCGAGGCGAATGCCAAGATCCAAGCGCAGTTACTCAAGGAATCCTCTCCGGTGCTCGCCGGGCTGATTAAGGACGGCAAGCTCTCCGTCGTCGCAGCGTTCTATGATGTCGAAAGCGGCAAGGTGGCGCTGCTTAGCTGAGGCTCCGCAGGGACGGCCGGGTGAAGGCGCCCGAGCCTTCGGGAAGAACCGAAGCGCGTGGTTTGATCGCAGGTTCTATCAAACGCAATTGTTAGCGACACTCCGGAATTCGAAGTGGTGCAACCTCATCCAGACCGATGGACGGGTCCCCTCTCAGCGCGGGGCAAGTTCGCCAATCAGGTGATTGACGACGCCAGCCATGGTCATGGCGGCGGCGAAGTCGAATTTGTTGATCGCGACGAAGGCACCGACCCCGCGCGTCGGCGCAAAGGCCGTGTAACAGAAAATGCCCTGCAGACCGCCGGCCTTCTGCAGGATCAGGGGCAGGTTGCCATGCGGTTCCATCATAATCCAGCCGAGGCCGATCGCATCCATATGGCCGGATTCGTCGAGCCCAAAGACGGGATTGAGGCCGTCGCGCTGCAAATACGGGGCATGATCGAGGAGTTCGAACTTCAGCGTCCTTCGATGCGAACCGGTCGAGGTGCCATGACAGCCAGCGCAGTATGTCGGTGGGCGTCGAATAGATCCCGCTCGCGCCCGCCGCGATCAGCGGCGTCGGAACATCGGGGAGCGGCTTGCCGTCGAAGTTGTGCCCCTGCAGGAGGCGCGAGCGGTCGCCCGGGCGCAGCTTCAGCACCGTGTCGCCGAGGCCCTCCGGGTCGAGGATGCGCTCCTTGAGCACGGCGTCATACGGCTTGCCGGCGGCATGCGCCAGGGCGGCGGCAAGTACGTCGAAGCCGAAATTGGAATAAAGCGCTCCGGTGCCCGGAGCGAACACCAGCGGGTCGGACGCCAGCGCCTTGCGGTAGGCGTCCGGCGTCAGCGTCGAAAACGGGTCGTCGGGCGGCCCCGGCTGGCGTTCGACCTCACGCAACAACCCGGCCGAATGGGTTGCCAGATCTACCAGCCGGATCTGATGCCCGGCGCGGCTCGGAACCGTGACGCCCCAGCCGAGGCGGTCCTGCAGCCGGTCGGTCAGCTTGACCGTGCTGTCTGCCGTTAGACTGGCGAGCACCTGTCCGGTAAATGCCTTCGTTACCGAGCCGATACGAAGCATTGTGCGCCCGTCCGGCACCTCGTCAGAACCGTCGGACGTCTTGCCGAAGCCGTAGACCACGGACTCGCCGTCGCGCACGACGCCGATGACGAGCGCCGGGACATGGCTCTGCAGGAACAATACCGTTCCCGTGAACTCGACCGTTTCTGCAAGCAGGTTGTCGTCTGCGCGGGCGCCGGCCTCGAACAGAAGGGCAACCGCCATGATCATACCGAAAAGGCGGGATGCTAAACGAACCACCGGTTTCATGACTTTAATTCAATGCAGATTGTCTGGCCTTCAAGTGCGCGTCAATAACCCTAGCCCGTGAAGTAGCCGTATCCGACAATGCGGGCTCAGAGGATCGCTGTGAGTCTGGACCCGGTCTGTCGCAATGCACGACGAGACGACCTGCCGGCAGTTGCGGGCCGGGATCGGTCGCGCGTTGCCGCGGTGGGTGCCGCGGCGCGGGGCGCCGCGGCTGGGTGGGGGAGATTATTCGGCGGCGGCGCGGTGGCCCGGTGCGGCCTTGGCGACGCGGGCGAGCATTGCTTCGGCGTTGCCGTGCAGGATCTGCTCGCGGGCGGCCTCGCCGATCTCGGCTTCCGCCAGCGCCTTATGGGTCCAGTCGACGCCGAATTCGGTGCCGTCGGTGCCGCAGACGATGCGCTCGGCGCCATAGAGCCGCACGGCGGCCTCGATCGCGCGCGGGCCGAACGAGTTGCAATCGACGTAGACCTTCGCCCTGCGGAAGCGCGACGACGGCAATTCCTCGTCCGGCGTGTCGAGCAGGCAGCGATGGTCCATGCGCTCGACCTCATAGGGCATGTTGCCGCCGAGATTATGGACGCAGAGCGTCGCGTCGGGGTAGTCGGCGAGGATTTCGGTCAGGCACAGCGTCACCATGACCGACGACAGGCTCGCCTGCATGTCGAGCGTGCCGTTGCGGCGGCGGGCGTTGTCGGTGTCGCCGGCGACCTTGGGGAAGGCGTCGCCCGGCCGCGGGCCGTGGTGGATGAACAGCACCGCGTGGTGGCGGTTGGCGATCTCCAGCAGCGGGCGCATCGCATCGGCGTCCTTGCGGGTCAGGAAATAGTTGCCCGGAACCTGCGCGCCGATCGACGCCCGGCAAGGCCAGCGCCCGCTCGAGCTCGGCCGCGGCGGCGGCCATGTCGGTCAGCGGCAGCGCGGCGAAGGCGGCGAAGCGGCCGGGATGCTCCTGGCAGATCGCCGACAGCCCGTCATTGACGCGCCGGCACAGCGGCCCGGACACTTCGAGCGGCTGCGACTCGACCCAGCAGAACGAGCCGAGCAGCGACAGCACGCTGACCCCGACCCCCTGGCGGTCCATCCGGGCGAGGTGGAAGTCGATCGTCGTCGAACGCCTTGGCGAGCGGCTCCTCGCCCATCCGCGACTTCAGCACCTCGGCGCCGTCGCCATTGCGCAGGATGCGCGGCTCACGGGTGCGGGCGCGCAGGGCGTCGGCGACTTCGGCGGGCCTCCAATGGGCGTGCATGTCGATCATCATGGCGGGTTTCCTCCCTGAGCGGTCCGGTGGGCGATGCGGCAGCTTACCCCTGCGGCAGCGCGCCGCAAAGGACGACGGACTGTCGGACGAAGGCGCGCGGTGTTGATCTGTGTCAATATTACTGCGCCGGGCGCGGCTATCCTGCGTTGCAGCGATCGGTTTGCGGTGGAGCGAGCAATGACGGCCTATCTGGACCCGGCTTGTGCCTATTGTCCTCCCAGCGTGCGGGCCTGCCGCAAGGGCGAAGCGGACGCCCGCGGGCCGGGGTTTTGTCCCGGCAAGGTCGATCCCGACACACAAGCGCACGCCCGCGCCCATTACGCGGAGCCCGAGGCGCGGCGGGTTGCCCAGGAATCTGCTCGCGTCGAGGCTGAAGGCTATTGCCGCTGGACCCGGGTGGAGGAGGTTGTCCAGTTCGCCAAGCGGATGGGCTTCCGCAAGGTCGGCATCGCCAACTGCATCAGCTTCGAGGACCACGCCCATGTCCTGAGCGGCATTCTCGAATCGCACGGCTTCGAGGTGGTGTCGGTCGCCTGCAAGAACGGCAACATCCCGAAAGAGGAAGTGGGCCTGGCGGATGCCGAGAAAGTCCACCCCGGCCAGTTCGAGGCGCTGTGCAACCCGATCGCGCAGGCGGAGCTGCTCAACGCGCATGGCTGCGAATTCAACCTGGTGATGGGCCTGTGCGTCGGCCACGACAGCCTGTTCTTCAAATACGCCACCGGGCTCAGCACCGTCCTGGTGACGAAGGACCGGGTGCTCGGCCATAACCCGGTGGCGGCATTGCAACTGGCCGACAGCTATTACAGTCACGTGTGGGGACCGGATAAGCCCGCCAAGCCTCCGAAACTGCCGGCGACCGCGCGAACTGCACGATGACGCGCGGGGTGGCCGGGTTCGGCGGCGCGCTCCGGCTTACCGCGCTTTCGCGCGGGCGCCGTTGAAGCAAGCGTAGGATGGGTTGAGCATCGCGAAACCCATCATCTCCGAGCCTTGGGCATGGCTGGTGGGTTTCGCTGCGCTCGACCCACCCTACGATCCCTGCCGCGCGGCCACGACGCGGCGCGCTCCGGCTTACCGCGCTTTCGCGCGGGCGCCGTTGAAGCGGGCCAGGAGGCGCTCGGCGACGCGCGGGCTGACGAAATGCCGGATGTCGCCGCCGAGCGCGCCGATCTCCTTTACAAAGCGCGACGAGATGAACTGATAGCGATCCGACGCCATCAGAAACACGGTCTCGATCGTCGGGTTGAGGCGGGCGTTCATGCCGGCCATCTGGAACTCGTACTCGAAATCGGACACCGCCCGCAGGCCCGCGCACGATGACGCTGGCGCCGACCAACTCGGCAAAGCTCATCAGCAGGATGTCGAACGGCTGGACGTCGATCCGCTCGGCCCCGCCGTTTTCGAGATGGGCCATCTCGTCGCGGACGATTTCCACCCGCTCGTCGGTCGAAAACAGCGGCCCCTTGGCGTCATTGCGCGCGACGCCGATGACCAGGTGGTCGACCACGTGAAGCGCGCGCCGGATGATGTCGCTGTGGCCGTTGGTGATCGGGTCGAACGTGCCGGGGTAGATCCCGATCCGCCTGGTCATCTATCGTCCCCCTCGTTTTCGTTGGTGTCCGGCTCGCCGGAATCGGTTTCGGTGAGGTCCGGCGGGCCGGGCTCGTCGGCATCGCCGTTGCCGTTGTCGTCGGACCCTTCGGGCAGCCGCGCCACCGAGACGACGCGCTCGCCGTCGCCAAGCTTGAAGATCACGACGCCCTGGCTGCGGCGCCGCGCGATGCGGATGTCGTTGACCGGAACGCGGATCACCATGCCGGCATCGGTCACCAGCATGATCTGGCCGTTGTGCCCGACCGGGAACACCGCCACCACCGCGTCCTGGCGGCGCGTCAGGTCCATATTGTCGATGCCCTGGCCGCCGCGCCTGGTGATGCGGTAGTCGTAGGCGGAGCTGCGCACCCCGAAGCCCTTTTCGGTGACGCTCTGGAGGAACTCCTCGCGCCCGGCCAGATCGGCGAACTGCTCCTCGGAGATTGCCGCTTCGCCGGCCTCGCCCTCGCCTTCCTCGGGCTCGGCCGGCTCGGTGCTCTGCGGCTCGGCGGCCTCGCCCTCCTCGCCCATCTCGCGGCGCCGCTCGGCGGCCAGCTTCAGATAGGCGTCGCGCAGATCGGGCGCGATCTCCTCGTGGCGCAGGATCGACATCGAGATGACCTGGTCGTCGCCCTTGTCGGAAGAATTGGGCAGCCGGATGCCGCGCACCCCGACCGAGGAGCGCCCGGCGAAGATCCGCACATCCTCGACCGGGAAGCGGATCGCCTTGCCGTTGCGGGTGGCGAGCAGCACGTCGTTGATATCGGAGCAGGTGGCGACCGCGATCAGCCGGTCGTCGGCATCCTCGCCCTCGAATTTCATCGCGATCTTGCCGTTGGCGCGCACGTCGCCGAAATCGCTGAGCGCATTGCGCCGGACATTGCCCTTGGCGGTGGCGAACATCACGGTCAGCTCGGCCCAGCTCGCCTCGTCCTCGGGCAGCGGCATGACCGTCGAGATCGTCTCGCCCTCGGTCAGCGGCAACAGGTTGACCATCGGCCGGCCGCGCGCCTGCGGCGTCCCCAACGGCAGGCGATAGACCTTGAGCTTGTAGACCCGGCCCGCCGAGGTGAAGAACAGCACCGGCGCCAGGGTCGAGGCGACGAACACCTCGCTGAGGAAATCCTCGTCGCGGATCGCCATGCCGGCGCGGCCGCGCCCGCCGCGGCGCTGGGCGCGGTAGGTCGACAGCGGCACCCGCTTGATGTAGCCGGTATGGCTGACCGTGACGACCATGTCCTCGCGCTGGATCAGCGCCTCGATATCGGCCTCGAACTCGACATCCTCGATCGTCGTGCGCCGCGGGTTGGCGAACTGCTCCTTGATCGCCAGCAGTTCGCCGCGCAATACCTCGAGCAGCCGGACGCGCGAGCCCAGGATCTCGAGGTGGCCGGCGATCTCGCCCGCCAGCTCGTTCAATTCGTCGGAGATCTTCTCGCGTTCGAGCCCGGTCAGCCGCTGCAGCCGCAGATCGAGGATGGCGCGGGCCTGCTCGTCCGACAGCTGATAGAGGCCGTCGTCGGCAAGGCCCCTGCCCTCCTCGCCGACCAATGCCACCAGCGGGCCGATATCGCCGGTCGGCCAGCGCCGGCCGATCAGCCCGGCACGCGCGCTCGCCGGATCGGCGGCGGCGCGAATGAGGGCGATGATCTCGTCGATATTGGCGACTGCGACCAGGAGGCCGACGAGGATGTGGGCGCGCTGGCGCGCCTTGTTCAACAGGAAGGTGGTGCGGCGGGTGATGACCTCTTCGCGGAACGCGATGAACGCCACGATCACGTCGCGCAACGTCATCAGCTCGGGGCGCCCGCCGTTCAAGGCCAGCATGTTGACCCCGAAGCTGGTCTGCAGCGCGGTGTGGCGATAGAGCTGGTTGAGCACGATCTCGGAATCGGCGTCGCGCTTCAGTTCGACGACAAGGCGCACGCCGTCGCGGTCGCTCTCGTCGCGCATGTCGGCGATGCCCTCGACGAGCTTCTCGCGCACGCATTCCGCGATGCGCTCCTGCAGCTTCGACTTGTTGACCTGATAGGGCATCTCGGTGAAGACGAGCGCGTCGCGCTCCTTGCGGATCTCCTCGACATGGCTCTTCGCCCGCAGCACGACCGCGCCGCGGCCGGTCTTGTAGGCGGCGTGCGAGCCGGCCCGGCCGATGATGATGCCGCCCGTCGGAAAATCCGGCGCCGGCACGTATTCCATCAGCTCTTCGATCGTGATCGCCGGGTTGTCGAGATAGGCGCAGCAGGCGTCGATCACCTCGCCGAGATTGTGCGGCGGGATGTTGGTCGCCATGCCGACCGCGATGCCCTGCGCGCCGTTGACCAGGAGATGCGGGAAGCCGGCCGGCAAAACCTTGGGCTCGCGCTCGGTCTCGTCGTAATTGGGCTGGAAGTCGACGGTGTCCTTGTCGAGATCGTCGAGCAGCGAATCGGCAACCCGGGCGAGCCGCGCCTCGGTGTAGCGCTCGGCCGCCGGCGGATCGCCGTCCATCGAGCCGAAATTGCCCTGCCCGTCGATCAACGGCAGGCGCATCGAGAAATCCTGCGCCAGCCGCACCATCGCGTCATAGATCGCGAGGTTGCCGTGCGGGTGGTATTTGCCCATCACCTCGCCGGTGATGCGCGCCGATTTGCGATAGCCGCGGTTCCACTCGTTGCCGGTCACCTTCATCGCGTAGAGGATGCGGCGATGCACCGGCTTCAGCCCGTCGCGGACATCGGGCAACGCCCGCGACACGATCACGCTCATCGCGTAATCGAGATACGAGCGCCGCATCTCCTCTTCGATCGTGATCGAGGAAATGTCGGGACCGGCGGGCGGGGCGGGAGGCGAGGCGGTAACGGCCAAGGCGGGGTTCTGCTGTTGTAGACGAAAATCGCGGCCGCGCGCCGAGGAGGATCACCAAGCGCGCCGCCGCGAATTATAGATGGTTACGGCGTCGTGAAATTACCCCAGTTCGCAGGTGCGAACAACGCCGCAGCGGCGTGGCGCGGGATCAGGGGGTCGGCCGGCGTTCGCAGCACAGCCATACCAGGAGTCGGCAAATCCCGTAGAACAGCGCTCCGTCGACGATCAGCACGAGGATTGCCGCGCTGTTGAACGGCAGGACGACATGCTCGGTGCTGATGCTGGCCACCGGCAGGATCGTCAGGTTGGTTGCGGCAAAGGCGAACAGGTTCATCGCGCCATGGCCGCCGATGACCAGCTCCAGCCGCTCGTCGCGCAATGACACCAGCGAAAAGATCAGCGACAGGACGCAGAAATAGGGCACGGTCAGGGGTCCGTAGGCGCCCAGGTGCAAGGCGCCGAACACGATTCCGACCACCATCGCAATCAGCACGCGGCTCCGGACCACGCGTCCCAGCGCTTGCGTCAGGTAGCCGCGGAACAGCAGTTCCTCGCTCGCCGCCTGCAGCGGAATGAGCACGATCGCCAGGATGAAGACCGTTAGCGCGGCCGGCGCCGCGAAGCGCCATGGCCAGCCGGTCAACGCGTGCACCAGCACAAGCTGCGCCGCAAGAATCGCGCATTGGACGCCGCCGCCGATCGCCAACCGCCGCCAATCGAGGTGCATATCGGCCGCAACGAGCGACATCGCCGGCCGCCGGTGGATGCGCGGCAGGCTGTAGAGGAGCGTGGCGCCGGCGACCGCGATCGGGCCGTAACGCAGCAAGACGTGGACCAGCGCCGCGACCCGGCCCATGGCATGTGTGACACCGGCCGCAATGCCAAGCAGGGTCGCAACCAGGAGCGGGTAGAGGACGATCTGCGCGCCGGCCAGGGCATAGAGCCGGGCGCTGTTGCGGCCAAGCCCGGCCAGATCGATGAATTGCCAGCCCCGCTCCCGGGAAGCTCGCATCGGCGCGGTCAGCGCAGGATGCGCGGCAACAGCCGCGCCAACTCCGGCGGGACGAGCCGGCAGCTCCACAGCGCGACCCCGAAATTCATCAGGCCGAGCGCCATGTACAGGTCGGGAGTATGGAAGCCGATGGCAAGCAATGCCGCGGTAACGGCGGCGGCGGCAGTCATCGCCAATGCGTTGACGATGTTGCCGGCGGCGATGATGCGCGCCCGCGCCGCCTCCTCGCTGCGCCGCTGCACGAGGGCATAGAGCGGCACGACGAAGACCCCGCCGCAGACCGCGATCGCGGTCAGATCGGCGAAAATGCGGATTCCTCCCAGGTGCGAGAGAAAGGCGCCCAGGCCGAGCAATTGGCCCGGGAGAGGTGGCGCCGCAGCATTGCCGGCGATCGCCAGGTCGATTGCGAAGATCGCCATGCCGAGCGCGGCGAGCGGGCCGTAGCGGGCGCTGACCTCGCCGTGCATCAGCCGGCCGCACAGCACCGAGCCGATGCCGACGCCGACCGTGAACGCGCCGAGAAACAGGGTCACGACGCCGCTGCCCGCCCCGAGCGTTTCTTTCGCGAAGGCCGGGATCTGCGACAGGAACACGGCACCGACCAGCCAGAACCACGACGTGCCGAGGATCGCCAGGCGCACTTCGCGCTCTTGCCAGGCGTGCCGCAGGATGCCGCCGGTTGCGGCGAACAGGTTGCGGCTGAGGCGCAGACCGGGCGCCGGCGCCGGTGCATAGGGCACGAACAGGCTCGCCGCGAGCCCGGCAGCGGCGAACAGCACCAGCACCAGGATCGCGACGATCGTGCCGTAATCGACCGCCACGGCGATGCTGCCGGCGATCGTGCCGAGCAGGATCGACAGGAAGGTGCCGCCTTCGAGCAGGGCGTTGCCGTTGACCAATTCGTCCGCGGCGAGATGCTGCGGCAGCAGCGAGTAGCGCACCGGGCTCGACAGCGTCGCCTGGACGCCGAGCAGGAACAGCGTCAGGAAGCACAGCGCGAGGCTGCCGGCGGCCAGCGCCGCCGCCGCAGCCAGCACCGTGACCAGCTCGGCCGTCTTGAGGATTTGCAGCAGCCGGGCGCGCTCGAAGCGATCGGCCAACTCGCCGGCCGTCGCCGAGAACAGGAAGAACGGCGCAATCAGCGCACCGCCGGCAATCGCCGCCAATGCGCCCGGATCGAGGGAGCTGCGCATCGCCGTGCCGTAGGTCACCAGCATGACGAAGGCGCTCTTGAACAGATTGTCGTTGAACGCGCCCGAGGTCTGGGCCGCAAACAGCGGCAGGAAGCGCCTGGCACCGAGCAGGCGGAGCTGGCCGCTCATGTCAGTAGAGCCCGGGGAATCCCGCCACCGCCGAGGACGGCCAAGGCGAAATAAGCGGCGCCGCCGAGGAGCTTGACGAGCGTCAGCCCGATGACGGACGTCAAGTCAGCCCCACACCTCGTGCGCCACCTCGACGACGAGGCGGAGCTTGGCCTTCTCCTCCTCGATGGTCAGCGCGTTGCCGTCGACGGTCGAGGAAAAGCCGCATTGCGGGCTGAGGCAGAGCTGGTCGAGCGGCACGTATTTGGCGGCCTCGTCGATGCGGCGCTTCAGATCGTCCTTGGCTTCGAGCGCCGGCCGCTTCGAGGTGACGAGGCCGAGCACGACCCGCTTCGACCCGCGCGGCACGAAGCGCAATGGCGCGAAGCCGCCCGAGCGCGCGTCGTCGTATTCGAGGAAGAAGCCGTCAACGTCGAGCCCGCCGAACAGCGCCTCGGCGACATGGTCGTAGCCGCCCTCGGCCATCCACGACGAGCGGAAATTGCCGCGGCACATATGGGTGCACACGGTCATGCCCGTGGGCTTGCCGGCAAGCGCCTGGTTTATCAGGCGGATATTGGTCAGGTGCTGGGTGTCGCCGTCGCCGCCGATGCTGGTCACATAGGCGCGCTGCGCCGGGTCGTTCAGATAGGCGAGGCTGGTGTCGTCCAATTGCAGATAGGTGCAGCCGAGCGCATGGAGGCCGGCGATCTCCTTGGCGTAGACCGCGGCGAGGTCGTGCCAGAACGCGTCCATGTCGGGATAGGCCGCTTCGTCGATCGCCGCCCGCCCGCCGCGGTAATGCAGCATCGACGGCGACGGGATCGTGAGTTTGGGCGTGGTGCCGGCGGGCGCGACCGATTTGAGGTAGGAAAAATCCGCGCCGAAGATCGTCTTGTCGAGCGTCAGCCTGCCGCCGACCCGATGCGCCGCCGGCGAAAACGCGATCGTGCCGGCCGGGTTCCTGAACTCGACATGCAACACCCGATCGGTCTTCGCGACCCCGCCGATCTGGTAGAGGAAATCCATGTGCCAAGAGCCGCGGCGAAACTCGCCGTCGGTGACGCCCTTCAGGCCAAGCTCGGCCTGCATCGCCGCCGCCTCGCGGATCGCCCTGTCTTCCGCCGCGCGCAACTCCACGGCCGAAATCCGCCCCGCCCGATGCTCCTCCCGCGCCCGCAGCAACGCCGCCGGCCGCAGCAGCGAGCCGACGTGATCGGCGCGGAAGGGGGGAGTCATCTCTGGCATCGTCAGCCTCCTATTCGCGTCCCTTTTCCGCTTCGTCATGGCGGGCCTTCTGAGGCACTCCATTACCCCCGAGGCAAGCGGGTTACGCGGGTGCTTCCGCCGCGGGGCGTCGGGCCGCTAGCATCCCAGGCAATGTAAACGCGTACATTAGAAAGACTTCTGCAAAACTTTGCAGATCCTTCGTTGAAGCCTCGTCGAAGGGTTCGTCCTCGTGGGCAGCTTCATTGCCGAGGGTCCTGATTTGATGGGCCCACTGCTTCATGCTGGGCGTCACGCCAACCTCCGCAGGGAGGCAATCGATCCGGTGCGCAAGCGTGCCTTTACCGTCTGGGTGCAGCCAACGCAGCGCCTGATCAAGGCAAGTCCGGAAGGCCATGCCGGCGGCATCCCAATTTTGCCGGCGCTGATTGTCGACCCCTTGTACGTACAGGTTCTTGGGTCGCTCGGGTGTGTGTGCCGGGCAGGAAATTGGACGTCCCTCCGGCCAGGTGTGCATGACGCGGTACCCGGTCGCGTCCGTATTTCCATTTATATTCCCGAGTGGCACGCCGCCGGCGAAGCAGGCAACAACCGGGCGATGGCAGGCCATGCAGTTTCCAAGCGCAAACGTAGACCCCACGGCTTGATAATAGCCCTGCACTTGAAAAGTCGTTTTGTGACCGCAGTGCGGGCACTCGCGATTGAAAAAGGCCATTCGGATTAAAACGGAATCTCGTCGTCCAGGTCATTGGACGGGCCGCGGCTGCGGGAGGCACCGCTGCTCGGGGCGGCGGCGCGGGGCGTCTCGCCGTAGCCGCCGGAATAGCCCTCGTCGTAGCCGCCCTCCATCGCGCCGGCGCCGCCGGCCCCGCCCCTTGCACCGTCGCGGGCGCCGTCCAGCATGGTCAGTTCGCCCTTGAAGCGGGTCAGCACGATTTCGGTCGTGTAGCGCTCCTGGCCCGAGTTGTCGGTCCATTTGCGGGTCTGGAGCTGGCCCTCGACATAAACCTTGGCGCCCTTTTTCAGGTATTTCTCGACGATCTCGCTGAGCCGGTCGTTGAAGACGACGACGCGGTGCCACTCGGTGCGCTCCTTGCGCTCGCCGGTGGCGCGGTCGCGCCAGTTCTCCGAGGTCGCCAATGTGAAGTTGGCGATGCGCGTGCCGTCGTTGGTCGAGCGGATTTCCGGGTCGCGGCCGAGATTGCCGACGAGGATCACCTTGTTGACGCTGCCTGCCATGGGGGTCACCGCGGGTTGGTGGGCGTGGAAGGCTGCATCTTAGCAAGACGGCGGAATGTTCCTACTTTATTCTTATCCCCGTTATCCACAGCCCACGCCCGATGGCGGGTCCGCGGTGGCGATGGCGTCGCCGGGAGCGGCGCGCTAAGGTCCCCCTCATGCAATACATCCGCATCCGCGGCGCGCGGGAGCACAACCTCAAAAACATCGATGTCGACCTGCCGCGCGACAGTCTGGTGGTGATCACCGGGCTGTCCGGCTCGGGCAAATCCTCGCTCGCCTTCGACACGGTCTATGCCGAGGGCCAGCGCCGCTATGTCGAGAGCCTCAGCGCCTATGCGCGGCAGTTCCTCGAGCTGATGCAGAAGCCCGACGTCGATTCGATCGAGGGGCTGTCGCCGGCCATTTCGATCGAGCAGAAGACGACCTCGAAGAACCCGCGCTCGACGGTCGGCACGGTGACCGAGATCTATGACTACATGCGCCTCCTATGGGCGCGGGTCGGGGTGCCGTATTCGCCGGCCACCGGCCTGCCGATCGTCAGCCAGACGATCTCGCAGATGGTCGATCGCGTCATGGCGATGCCGGAGGGGACGCGGCTCTATCTGCTGGCGCCGGTCGCGCGCCGCCGCAAGGGCGAATACAAGAAGGAACTCTCCGACCTGCAAAAGCGCGGCTTTCAGCGGGTCAAGGTCGACGGCAAGATGTACGAGGTCGACGAGGTTCCGGCGCTCAAGAAGAACTTCACCCACGACATCTCGGTCGTCGTCGACCGGCTGGTGGTCGGGCCGGAACTCGGCAACCGGTTGGCCAACTCGTTCGAGACGGCGCTCGGGCTGGCCGACGGCATCGCGCTGACCGAGAATGCCGACACGGGCGAGGAGACGATCTTCTCGGCGAAATTCGCCTGTCCGGTGTCGGGCTTTACGATCTCCGAGATCGAGCCGCGGCTTTTTTCGTTCAACAACCCGTTCGGCGCCTGCCCTGCCTGCGACGGGCTCGGGACGAAGCTTTATTTCGACCCCGACCTCGTCGTGCACGACGACAACCGCAGCCTCAGCGACGGCGCGGTCAGCCCGTGGGCGCATTCCTCGTCGCCCTACTACATGCAGACATTGCAAAGCATCGCGCGACACTTCAAGCAGAGCATGCACACGCCGTGGCATGATTTGCCGGAGCGGATGCGCAAAACGATCCTCTGGGGCTCGGGCGGCGACCCGATCAAGATGACCTATGACGACGGCCTAAAGCAGTATTCGACCGAGCGGCCGTTCGAGGGCGTTCTGCCCAACATGGAGCGGCGCTACCGCGAGACCGACAGCGCCTGGGTGCGCGAGGAATTGGGGCGCTACCACAATTCGAAAACCTGCGAGGTGTGCGACGGCGCCCGCCTCAAGCCCGAGGCCCTGGCGGTCAAGATCGCGCGGAAAAGCATCAGCGAGGCGGCGGCGTTGTCGATCTCTGAGGCGGCCCTGTGGTTCGCCGGCGTCGACGACACGCTCAGCCCGAGCCAGCGCGAGATCGCCGCCCGGATCCTGAAGGAGATCAACGAGCGGCTCGGCTTCCTGCGCAATGTCGGGCTCGACTATCTGACGTTGATGCGGGCCTCGGGCACGCTGTCGGGCGGCGAGAGCCAGCGTATCCGGCTGGCGTCACAGATCGGCTCGGGGCTGACCGGCGTCCTCTACGTGCTCGACGAGCCGTCGATCGGATTGCACCAGCGCGACAACGCGCGCCTCCTCGAAACGCTGAAGCACCTGCGCGACCTCGGCAACACGGTCATCGTCGTCGAGCATGACGAGGAGGCGATCCGCACCGCCGACTGGCTCGTCGATATGGGGCCGGGGGCCGGGGTGCATGGCGGCCACCTCGTCGCCGAGGGCACGCCCGCCGAGGTCATGCGCATCCCCGCCAGCATCACCGGGCAGTATCTGACCGGGGTGCGCCAGATCGCGGTGCCATCGCAGCGGCGCCCCGGCCATCCCGGGCAGATCCTCAAATTGGTCGGCGCCAGCGGCAACAATCTGAAGGACATCACCGCCGAATTCCCGCTCGGCACGTTCTGTTGCGTCAGCGGCGTGTCGGGCGGCGGCAAATCGACCCTGATCGTCGAGACATTGTACAAGGCGCTGGCCCGCCGGCTCAACAACGCGCGCGAGCACCCGGCGCCGTTCGCGGCCCTCGAGGGCGCCGAGTTCCTCGACAAGATCGTCGATATCGACCAGTCGCCGATCGGCCGCACGCCGCGCTCCAACCCGGCGACCTATACCGGCTGCTTCACCCCGATCCGCGACTGGTTCGCCGGCCTGCCCGAAGCCAAGGCGCGCGGCTACCAGCCCGGCCGCTTCTCGTTCAACGTCAAGGGCGGACGCTGCGAAGCCTGCCAGGGCGACGGCGTCATCAAGATCGAGATGCACTTCCTGCCCGACGTCTACGTGCAATGCGACGTGTGCCACGGCCGCCGCTACAACCGCGAGACGCTGGAAGTCCTGTTCCGCGGCAAGAGCATCGCCGATGTGCTCGACATGACGGTCGACGAGGGCGCCGAATTCTTCCGCGCGGTGCCGGCGATCCGCGACAAGCTGGTCACCTTGCAGCGGGTCGGGCTCGGCTACATCCATGTCGGCCAGCCGGCGACGACGCTGTCGGGCGGCGAAGCACAGCGCGTCAAATTGGCCAAGGAACTGTCGCGCCGCGCCACCGGGCGCACCCTCTACATCCTCGACGAGCCGACCACCGGCCTGCATTTCGAGGACGTCAAAAAGCTGCTGGAAGTGCTGCACGCGCTGGTCGAGACCGGCAACACGGTATTGGTCATCGAGCACAACCTCGAAGTCATCAAGACCGCCGACTGGATCATCGACCTCGGCCCCGAAGGCGGCGACGGCGGCGGCCACATCGTCGCCACCGGCACCCCCGAAGACATCGCCGCGGTCGAAGCCAGCCACACCGGGCAATACTTGCGGCCTTACCTGAAGGCCCGCCTCCCGGCGCCGCGCAAGCGACGGGCGGGATAGCCCGAGCCGGCAACCGGGCCGTCCCCGGAGAATGGTCGTCTCGCATCGAAGCGTCCCCCAACGCGTCATCCGCGGGCTCGACCCGCGGATCTCGGATGGCCGGGTCAAGCCCGGCCATGACGGCACGCGGGCGGATTGGGCCTGACCCGATACCGCTCTACTGTTTTCCCAGGCGGCGGGCCGCGTCCCGGGCGCGATCCGCTGCGTCCGTCATGCCGACCGCGTCGTATCCCCGCGCCGCGGCCTCGTAGCAGGCGATGGCCTGCCGCAGGTTGTCGCCGCGATCGCCGCTCGGCAGATCGGCATAGGCGTTGGCAAGATTGCTCTGGGTCCCCGCCCAGCCCTGCGGGAAGCGCTGCTCGGTCCTGACCCGCAGCGCCGCCTCGTAGCAGGCGATCTCGCGACGCAGATTGTCGCCGCGATCGCCGGTCGGCAGATTTCGATAGGCGACGCCGAGGTTGTTCTGGGTCGTCGCCCAGTCCTGCGGGAAAAGCTGCTCGGTCCAGACCCGCAGCGCCGCCTCGTAGCAGGCGATCGCGCGCCCAAGATTGTCGCCGCGATCGCCATTCGGCAGGTTCCGATAGGCGATACCGAGGTTGTTCTGGGTCATCGCCCAGTCCTGCGGGAACTGTTGCTCGGTCCAGACCCGCAGCGCCGCCTCGTAACAGGCGATCGCGCGACGCAGATTGTCGCCGCGATCGCCGGTCGGCAGATCGGCATAGGCGGTGCCGAGGTTGTTCTGGGTCATCGCCCATTGCTGCGGGACAAGCTGCTCGGTCCGGACCCGCAGCGCCGCCTCGTAGCAGGCGATGGCATGCCGCAGATTGTCGCCGCGATCGCCGGTCGGCAGATCGGCATAGGCGACGCCGAGGTTGTTCCGGGTCGTCGCCCATTGCTGCGGGAAAAGCTGCTCGGTCCGGACCCGCAGCGCCGCCTCGTAGCAGGCGATCGCGCGAAGCAGATTGGCGCCGCGATCGCCGGTCGGCAGAGCGGCATAGGCGGCGCCGAGGTTGTTCTGGGTCGTCGCCCATTGCTGCGGGAAAAGCTGCTCGGTCCGGACCCGCAGCGCCGCCTCGTAGCAGTCGATCGCGCGAATCACATTGGCGCCGCGATCGCCGCTCGGCAAATCGGCATAGGCGTTGCCGAGATTGTTCTGGGTCATCGCCCATTGCTGCGGGAAAAGCTGCTCGGTCCAGACCCGCAGCGCCGCCTCGTAGCAGGCGATCGCGCGAAGCAGATTGGCGCCGCGGTCGCCGGTCGGCAGGTTCCGATAGGCGTTGCCGAGGTTGTTCTCGGCGCCCGCCAGGGTTTCGGCGTCAAGCTGCCTGGCGGACGCGCGGGCGGCCAGCGCCTGCGCCAGAACATCGCCGTAACGGGCCTTGATCCTGAGAAAATCGCCCAGGTTCGCGATAAGCCCAAATACCGCCCGGTGATCATCACGCGCCCGACTGTTTGCGATGGCTGCCTCGAAATTGGCGATATCGGCATCGATCCGCGCCAATGCCGCCGCGTAGCCGCTCCGGGTGAGTTCCTGATTTGCGGCGGCGAGGGCGGCCCAGAAATGGCTCGCATGGGCCTGGCGCAATGGCTCGGCGGCCTCTGCCGGCAATTTGTCGGCGGCATATTGTTGCACCGTTGCCAGCAGCGAATAGCGACTGCGGCCGAGAATTTCCTGGCGGATCAGCCAGTTCCGTTCGTGCAGCCCGATCAGCAGCGCCGCCGCTTCCGCAACGCCGCACACCGCCGCCGCGTCCGCGGCAAAAAAACCGCCGGCAAAAACCGCGAGCCTGGGCAGGAGATCCCGGGCCTCGCCGGCCAGCAGGCTGAAGGAATAGTCGAGCGAGGCTTCTATGCTGTCGTGGCGGGAAACCTGCCCGGGCGCGCGCCGGCGCAGCAGGCGGAGCCGTTCGCTGAGCCCCTCCCTGATCTCCTCCAATGTCCGGCTGCCGACCCACGCAGCCGCCAGCTCGATCGACAGCGGGATACCCTCAAGCAGGGTCAGGATATCGCGGACCGCGGCAGTTTCGGCGGCCGATCGCGCATCCCAGCCGGGAACCCGGGCTCTCGCGCGCTCGCCGAACAGCATGAACGCGTCGAGACCGGCGAGCACCGCCGCGTCGCCGGCCGCCGGCGTCGCCATCTGCGGCGCGGGATGGACGTGCTCGCCATCGATGTTCAGCGGAAATTGCGCGGTCGTCAGCAGGCACAGCCGCGGACACCTGGTGAACAACCGGCCGACCAAACCCGCCGCCGCCATCACCGCCTCGAAATTGTCGAGCACGAGCAGCGCCTCGCGGTGCTGCAGCGTCGCGAGCAGCGCCGCGCCCTCGCTGGCAAAGCCGGCGGGATCGATCTGCAAGGCCGCGATCAAGGCGGAAATGACGGCACCTTCCGAGTCCGCCGTCGTCGCCAGTTCGACGAAATAGGTGCCGTCGGGGATGGCGTCGCTGAGGCGGCGCGCGACGGCGTCGGCCAGCCGCGTCTTGCCGATGCCGCCCATTCCGGTCAGCGTGACCAGCCGATGTTGCCTCACCGCGTCCATCAGCGCCGGAACCTCGCGCTCCCGCCCGACGAACGAGGTCGCAAAGCGCAGCGGTTCGAGCGACATTCGCCCGGCCGGCATCGCCGCCTGCCTGCCCGGGTAGAGCACCTCGAAAATGCGATGGGCGCCGAGCCCCTTAAGTTCCCAGATGCCCCAATCATGGAGGCGCTCGGGCTTGGCCATCGTCCTCGTTTCATCGGAGATCAGTACCTGCCCGCCGCGCGCAAGACCCTCGACCCGGGCTGACTTGTTGACATCACCGCCACGCAGATCAGTTCGATTCGCAGCGTCATCGCGATAGACGTCCGGCTTCCCGGTATGGAGGCCGATCCGGACGGCGAGTATGTGAGCACCGACAACGATCGGTTCGTCGGCCAACGCGCGCTGCATTCGGATGGCGCATTCCACGGCCGCACTCGGATCGGTGAACCCGACCAGGAATGAGTTGCCAATCGTCTTTAGCTCGTGCCCGTGTGAGGCGAAACATGCGCGCAGCAAGGAGTTATGCCGTTCGAGCGCATAGAAATAGGCAGAATCGCCAACTTCGTGCGTGATGCGTGTGGAGTTGACGATGTCCGTGAACATCATCGTGATGAGGCCGCCGACGAGCGGCAGAACCTTGCGAAGCTGCTCCGGATCGACGCCGGAAAGCAGCTCCTGCAACTTGTCCAGCGGCATTCCCTGGGTCGGCGGCATTCTCCCTGACCCTCATTCAACAAGTTGAGCAGACATTACCACACCCGCGGCGCGTATTGCCGACAGAGCGCCTTGCGGCATTTGCTTGCCAAGCGCAATTAATCCCCATGAACCCCATCCACATCATCGGCGGCGGGCTCGCCGGCAGCGAGGCGGCGTGGCAGGTGGCGCGCGCGGGCGTGCCGGTCGTCTTGCACGAGATGCGGCCGGTGCGGGGCACCGAGGCGCATCAGGGGGCGGGGCTGGCCGAGCTGGTATGCTCGAATTCGCTGCGCTCGGACGATGCCGAGCGCAACGCCGTCGGGCTGCTGCACGAGGAGATGCGGCGCTGCTTCTCGCTCGATCCTGCGCGCCGCCGATATGTGCAAGGTGCCGGCGGGCGGCGCGCTGGCGGTCGACCGGGTCGGGTTTTCCGCCGCGGTCGAGGCGGCGCTGGCGGCCGAGAAGCTCGTCGAGATCCGCCGCGAGGAGGTGGCCGGGCTGCCGCCGCCCGAGTGGGACGAGGTCATCATCGCGACCGGACCGCTGACCTCCCCGGCCCTGGCCGCGGCATTGGCGGCGCTGACCGGCGAGGAGTCGCTCGCCTTTTTCGATGCGATCGCGCCGATCGTTTACCGCGACACGATCGATTTCGACAAGGCCTGGTTCCAGTCGCGCTATGACAAGGGAGAGGGCGCCGACTACATCAACTGTCCGCTCGACCGCGAGCAATACGCGGCCTTTGTCGCCGCGCTGCTCGCCGGCGAGACGATCGAATTCCGCGAATGGGAGAAGCGGACGCCCTATTTCGAGGCCTGCCTGCCGGTCGAGATCATGGCGGCGCGCGGCCCCGAGACGTTGCGCTTCGGCCCGATGAAGCCGGTCGGGCTGCGCGACCCGCGCACCGGGCAGCGCCCGCACGCCGTCGTGCAGCTGCGCCAGGACAACGCGCTGGCGACGCTCTACAACATGGTCGGCTTCCAGACGAAATTGCGGCATGGCGCGCAGCAGCTTGTGTTCCGCCTGATCCCCGGGCTGGAGCGCGCCGAGTTCGCGCGGCTGGGCGGCCTGCATCGCAACACCTTCCTCAACAGCCCGCGGCTGCTCGACGAGAGGCTGCGCCTCAAAGCCATGCCGCGGCTGCGCTTCGCCGGCCAGATTACCGGCGTCGAGGGCTATGTCGAGAGCGCCGCGATCGGGCTGCTCGCCGGGCAATTCGCGGCGGCGGCGCGGCTTGGCCGCGAGATGGCGCCGCCGCCGGCGACGACCGCACTCGGCGCCCTGCTCCGCCATATCACCGGCGGCGCCGACGCACGCGGCTTTCAGCCGATGAACGTCAATTTCGGCCTGTTCCCGCCGCTCTCGCCCGATCCGGGGCGCCATGCCGAGCGCAAGCCGCTCGTCGCCCGCCGCGCGCTCGCCGATCTCGCCGCCTGGCGCGGCGCGATGGCGGCGGCAAGCTGACGCCGCAACGGGTCCTCCCAGGGCGGCCCCATGGGCTGGACCCGGGATCCACCGCCGCGAGTCGGCCTCAAGTCAGGGCGGTCTAGGTAAATTCCGAGGGTCGACGAATCGGCATCTCTCAGCGCATGTAATGAGGACAACGGGTCCAGTGTTTGGAGAGAGTCTTGGGACTGCTTATCGTTATTCTCGTGGTTGTTCTGTTCTTTAATGGTGGTGGTTATTGGGGACCCAACCAGCGGCGGTAGCTACGGCTTGTAACAGAGGTCGAGGAAATCTAGATGGCTGAAAACTCAAATGGCGGTGGCAATGGTCTTTTATACTTCATCGTGGGCGGCTTGGTCGTCCTCGTCGGGTTAGGAGCGTTCATCTATTCCGGCGGCTATTTCGGTAATCACAGCGGCAAGACGACGACAGAGCGGACAACGACCTCGGCGCCTGCACCTGCCGGCGCCATGACGACGACGACAACGACGGAGAAGACCAAGCATTAGCTGGGCGTTCCGGTAGTCGCTGTATGCGGCCATATACCGGCCTGCGTCGTGGGTCAGGCCAAAGCCGGCATGATTTCGCCGGCGAACAGTTCGGCCGAGCGCAATGCCTCCGCGTGGCTCATGGTGCCGAACGCGAAATCGCAGACGAAATAGGTGGCGCCGGCTTCCTCGATCTGGCGGGCGATGTAGTCGCGCACCTGGCTCGGCGTACCGGCGATTGCATGGCCGTGGTCCTGCAGCGCGTCCCACCCCTGCGGCAATGACGCCCCGAGCGGGAACGGCACGCCATACTTCGCCCACAGCCGCTCCATGTTGCCGCGCCAACTGGGATAGGCGCGCCGGGCGATATCGCGCGCCGCCGCCTCGGTATCGGCGACGACGAGGTGGCGGTTGATGCCCATCAGCGGCATGTCTGCCACGTTCCGGCCGAGCTTCTTCCACTCGGATTTGTATAGCTCGATGATCGCGCGCGCCGTCTGGTTGTCGCGCAACGTCACGATATGGGCGCCCTCCCTGGCGGCCCACGGAATGCTGTCGGGCCGGCTGGTGCCGTACCACAGTTCGGGAAACGGCTTCTGCGCCGGCTTCAGGGCGATCGGCACATGGTCGAAATCGTAGAACTTGCCATGATAGTTCAGCTCGTCCTCGGTCAGGCCGATCTTGATCGCGTCGTAGGCCTCGCGGAACTGCTCCATGCCGGTGGCGAAATCGACGCCGTAAAAGCCGACCTCGATCGGCGAGATGCCGCGCCCGACGCCGTAGAGGAACCGCCCGCCGCTCATCTGGTCGAGCATGCAGACTTCGTCTATCAGGCGCAGCGGGTGGTAGAGCGGCAACAGATAGACCATCGGCCCGAACTTGATATGCCGGGTACGCTGCGCCACGGCCGACAGAAAGATGCCGGGCGAGGGCGCGTAGCCGAGCGGCGTGTTGTGGTGCTCGGCGAGGTGGTAGCCGTAGAACCCGGCCCGGTCATAGGCCTCGATCAGCTTGAGCCGGTCCTCGTAATGCCGGCCGAGCGGCGCGCCGCTGTCGTCGAGATGGTCGAAAACTCCGAAACGCATCAAAGCCTCCCTGTGTCGCCGGTGCCGTGACGGCCGGCGTCGGCACAAGCCTTACGGGTCCCAGCGCGGCAGCGCACCCGACGCCCGATAATGGGTAACCTGCCGGTCCAGCCGATCGGCGCGGTCCGGCCCGGCGCCGTGCGGCTGACCGCCCAGCCGGCGCGACCGCCTCCCGGCCCACCGCGCGCGCAGTGCCGCGATCCGGGCGAGCGTGCCGGCCGGGATTAGCCGCAAGATTGGGCCGCCGGCCGGCATCGTATCGTGTCCGGCCCCGCGCGCCGGCTCAGCCGGGAAATTCGGTGGCGAAGCGCCGGTTTATCTCGGCGAACCGCTCCGGGTCGAAGCCACTGCCGGCTTCCATGTCATGCACGGCACGGAAATAGGGCTCGTTGCTGCCCGGGATGGTCCATTCAAGCAGTCGGCCGGTCGTCTTTCCGATATTGCTGAAGGTGTGCACCGTGCCCCGCGGCACGAACACCAGCGCTCCCGGCCCGATCGTCGCCGGTTCCGCGCCGTTGACGCTCATCGAATAGGTGCCGTCGAGCACGTAGAAATATTCCTCGCGGTCGCGATGCAGGTGCGGCGGCGGGCCCTCGCCGGGCTTCAGCTCAGCGATGATCGCCGAGAACGCGCCGCCGGTCGCCGCGGCCCCGAGCATGACCCGCATGTCGATGCCGAACGGCCGAATTGGCTCCGCGTCTTCCGCCGCGACGATGCGCGGCGTCAGGGCAGCAGTATCGGTGCCGGAACTCATGCAAACTCTCCACACAATGGCAGGGGTTACGCGCCAGCCAGCATCATGTCGCTGATTTTCTCGGCCGTCATCAATGTCGGAAAATTGGTGTTGGCGCAGGGCACCGCGGGAAACAGCGAGGCGTCGACGACGCGCAATCCCGCGACGCCGCGCACCCTTCCCTGGTTGTCGGTGACCGCCATCGGGTCGTCGTCGGCACCCATGCGGCAGGTGCAGGTGGCGTGCCACACCCCGATCGCCATCTGGCGGATGAAGGCTTCCAATGCGTCGTCGTCGGTCATCAGCTGGTCGAAGCGGTAGCCCTCGACGATGAAGCGGTCGATGATCCAGCGCCGCAGCCAGTCCGGCCCGTCGAGCAACTTGGCGATGACGGAGGTGAGCCGCCGGTTCTTGTCGTTGACGATGCCGATCTGGCGCACCCGGTCGCTGTAGCTCGCCGGGAACGGGTCGCTGACCGCCTCCTTCAGCGCCGCCGACAGGTGCATCGCGCCGAGGCGGCGAAAGCCGTCCATCAGGCGGTCGAGGTCGCGCCGGTCAGACAGCAGGTTGAACTCGACGATCGGCTCGGCCCGCCAGTCGCGCGACGCGAGCTTGACCTGGCCCGTTTCGGACAATGTCTTGTAGACGCAGACGAGCTGCGAGGCGATCTGCTCGCCGACGGCGTGCCAGGCCGATTTGCTGACGACGGCGACAAACATGTCGCCCGGCGCGACGCCCGGGGTCTCCGAGCTGTAGCGCAATGCCAACAGGATGTGGCGGCGGGTCAGCCCGTTGACGCGCGCTTGCGGCTTCATGAACGACGACACCGAGACCGACGGATGGTCCATCAGCCGCTGCCCGACCCCGGCCAGATTGGCGCGCACCGCAACGCCGACATCGCGCAACGCCCCGGCCGGGCCGATCCCGGCGCGCAACAGGTGCGCCGGCGAATGGATCGCCCCCGACGACACGATGACTTCGTTGCCGCGGAACTCGGTCTCGCGGCCCTGGACCAATGCCTTGACCCCGACGCACTTTGTCCCCTCGAACAACAGCTCCATAACCTGCGTCTCGGCCGAGATCGTCAGGTTCGGGCGCCGCCTCGTGCCGTTGTCGAGATAGCCGATCGCCGCCGACACCCGCCGGTCGTAGAGGTTGGAGATCGTGATCGGAAAGTAGCCGTCCTTGTATTCGCCGTTCTGGTCTTCGATGTAGTCGTAGCCGGCCTCCTTGAACGCGGCGGCGACCGCCTGGGCGTGGCCGTTCCACAGATCGGGCCAGATGCGGCGCACCGGGATGCGGCCCTCCTTGCCGTGCCAGGGGCCGTCGAAATCCATGTCGCGCTCGACCTTCTTGAAGTAGGGCAACACGGCGTTCCAGTTCCAGCCCTGCGCGCCCTTCGCCTCCCACTCGTCGTAATCGGTGGGCGCGCCGCGATTGGCGAGCTGGCCGTTGATCGACGAGCCGCCGCCGAGCACCCGCGCCTGCTCGTATTTGCGCAACGGCGGCCGCTCCTCGGGCCGGTTGTGCGACACGACCTGGGTGTGGACCTTGAGCGCCTGCCAGTGAAAGCGCGGATCGAAATAGGCGGTGCCGGGGTAGGAATCGAGGATCTCTGGCGGCACCTTGCCGTCCGGCGTGTCCTGCCCCGCCTCGCAAACCAGCACCTGATTGGCGCTCTTCGCCGACAGCCGATTGGCCATCACCGATCCGGCCGAGCCGCCGCCGACGATAATGTAATCGTAGGTCATTCCCTGCCCCAATTCGGTTCGCCGATCTTGCCAACGATGTTATCGACTGGCGCTTGCGGGGAGCAAGAGCGCCACGCAAACGCAAACGCGCTATGTTCGGCACGAGGCCGCCTGATGAGAACTCACGATGCGCGCGATCCCTATGGAAGGGCGGGCTGCAAGCGGTTGGCGAGCCCTGATCGCCGCCACCGCGATCGGGGTGTTGCCGATTGTCTCCCGGGGCGGGAGCGTATCGGCTTTCGCTGACGAGACGGCTCCGGCAGCGGTCGGGGATCCGGCCGGCAGCGTCTCGTTCGAGGCGGGCCTTGCCGCCTACCGGGCCGGCGATTTCGCTCGCGCCCGGCGAATTTGGTTGCCCCTTGCCGAGTGGGGCAACCCGGTCGCCCAGAACAATCTCGGCTGCATCGCCGAGGAGGATGGGCCGCTGCATGACCTCGCGGCGGCGGTCGGGTGGTATGCCGGGGCAGCGGCGGCAGGGTATGTAATCGCGCAGTTCAACCTGGCGGTCATGTACGAAAAAGGCCGCGGGGTTGCCCGCGACTACGCGCTCGCACGACGCTGGTACACCGCAGCAGCGGCGCAGGGCGACGCGCAGGCGTTGAACAATCTCGCGCTGCAGCAGTATCGCGGCCAGGGCGGACCAAAAGATCCGGCGACAGCGGCCAAGACTTTCGCAAAGGCCGCGAAGGCGGGTAGCGTCAAGGCCGCCTACAATCTCGGAAAAATTTTCGAGCAGGGCGACGGCGGCGCGCCGAACCCGGCGATGGCGGCGCAATGGTACCGGCGGGCGGCAGCGCAGAACTACGCCCCGGCGCTTGACAGCCTCGGGCTGCTGTATGCGAAGGGAAGCGGCGTGCAGCAGGATTTCGCGGCAGCCCTCGATGCGTTTCGTCGTGCCGCCGAACAGGGCGATGCGGCGGGGCAATATCTCCTGGCGATCGGTTACCGGCACGGCACCGGCGTGCCCCGTGACGATGTCGCAGCGCTGAAATGGTTCACCCTTGCCGCTGCGCAGGGGCACGCCAGCGCCGTCAAGGAGCGCGATGCGCTACTCGCCACGATGCCCCAGCCCCAGATCGACAAGGCGCTGGAGCAGGCGCCCCACTGGCAGCCGCGAGGCCCGACGAGCAACTAGGCTGAGACCGTCGGGTCAGCCGAAAGCCGCTCCCCGAAGCCGCGCATCAGCCGCCGCCGATCTTGGGGATCAGGACGATTTCGCTGTCGGGGTTGAGCGGCGCCAGATAGGCGTCCTGGAAGATTTCGCCGTCGATCGCCACCGCCATGCTCTCGTCGATCTGTCGGCCGAGGCCGGGAAAGCGGCGCTCCAATTCGGTGATCATGCGGCGCACCGTGTTGGCTTCGACGTCGAATTCGCCGAGCCCGCCGGTAAACCGGCGCGCCGCCATGCCGGCGATTATGACGTGCGGCATGGCGGAGGCCTTGCCCTTATCCGTCATGGCCGGGCTTGACCCGGCCATCCATCGACCCCCGGGTCAAGCCCGGGGGTGACGGAATTAGGGAGGTCGACATCGGCATGTGAGCAGCGCTACTCCGCGGCGAGGCGCGGTGGGGTTTCGGCGTCGAGGGCGGCACGCAGCTTGGGCGGCGAGATCGGCAGGTCGCGCATCGCCAGCCCCACCGCGTCGCGCACCGCATTGGCAACGGCCGCCATCGGCGGCACGATCGGCACCTCGCCGACGCCGCGCGCGCCGAACGGATGCCGCGGGTTCGGCACCTCGACCATAACCGCTTCGATCATCGGCATGTCGGACGCGACCGGCACGCGGTAGTCGAGGAAGCCCGCGTTATCGAGCCGCCCGTTCTTGTCGTAGACGTATTCCTCGTTGAGCGCCCAGCCGACGCCCTGCGTGACGCCGCCCTGGATCTGGCCCTCGACATAGGCGGGGTGGATCGCCCGGCCGACATCCTGGATCGCGGTATAGCGCAGGAGCTTGACGTGCCCCGTTTCGCGGTCGACCTCGACGTCGCAGATATGCGTCGCAAAGCCGGCGCCGGCGCCCTGTGCGTTGATCGCTACCTCGGCCGCAATCGGTCCGCCGGTGCGACCGGCCTTCATCGCGATCTCGGGGATCGATAGCGGCTCGAAGCTGCCGGCGTTGGGGCCGGCCGGATAGGCTTTGCCGTCCTTCCACTCGACCGCCTCGGGGCTGATGTCCCAGATCATCGCGGCGCGCTTCTTCAGCTCGACGACGACCTTTTCGGCCGCCTGCGTCACCGCCATGCCGGTCGCAAAGGTGACGCGGCTGCCGCCGGTCAGGAAGCAGTAGCCGGTCGAGCTGGTGTCGGCGACGATCGGGCGCACCTGCTCGTAGGGCAGGCCCAGCACCTCGGCCGCCATCATCGCCATCGAGGCGCGCGAGCCGCCGATGTCGGGATTGCCCTCGACAACGCTGGCCGTGCCGTCCTCGTTGATATGCACCGACGCGCTCGAATTCGCCGCCGATGTTGAACCAGAAGCCCGACGCAATGCCGCGCCCCTGGTTGGGGCCGAGCGCGATCTTCATGTGCGGGTGGTTCTTCGCGACATCGAGCGTCTGCTGATAGCCGATATTGGCCCAGGTCGGCCCATGCGCCGCCTTGGTGCCGTCCTTGGCGGCATTGATGTCGCGCAGCTTGAGCGGTTCGATCTTCAATTCGCGCGCCAACTCGTCCATGCAGCTCTCGACGCCGAAGGTCGAGTTGGGCGCGCCGGGGGCGCGGTAGGCCGCAACCTTCGGGCGGTTGGACACGACGTCATAGCCGACGATGCTGACATGCGGGAAATCGTACATCGCAAAGCCGCACATGCACGCCGGGCCGACCGGCGAGCCCGGGAACGCGCCGGCCTGGAGCTTGACGAGCAACTCGGCGGCGACGATACGCCCGTCCTTTTTGGCGCCCAGCTTGACCTCGATGACGCCGCCGGCGGCCGGGCCGGTGCCGCGGAACACCTCCTCGCGGCTCATCACGATCTTGACCGGGCGGCCCGCCTGCTTCGACAGCGCCAATGCCACCGGCTCGAGATAGACCAGCGTCTTGCCGCCGAAGCCGCCGCCGATCTCGGCCGCCATCGCGCGGATGTTGGCGATGTCGATGCCGAGCAGCTTGGCGCAATAGGCGCGCACCATGAAATGGCCCTGGCTCGAGCTCCAGATCGTGCACTGGCCGTCATTGCCGACCGAGACGACGCAGGCATGCGGCTCGATATAGGCCTGATGCACCGGCTGCGTCGTGTAGCGGCGCTCGATCGTGACCTCGGCGTCCTTCCAGCCGGCGGCGATGTCGCCCTTCGCGAAGGTGATCCGCTTGGCGATATTGGACGGCGCGGTCGGCTTGGGGTCGACGCCCGAGGTGAACAGATCGTCGTGCAAGAGCGGCGCGCCCGGCTTCATCGCCTCCTCGACGTCGATGACGTGCGGCAGCACCTCGTATTGCACCTCGATCAGGTCGGCGGCCTCCTCGGCGATCGCCGGCGAGGTCGCAGCAACCGCAGCAACCGCGTGGCCATCATAGAGCACCTTGCCGCGCGCCATGCAGTTGGACGAGAGGTCGCGGAAGTTCATCGGTCCCTCGCCGACGAAAGCTTCTTCCGACGGGATCGATGGGAAATCGTCGCCCGTCACCACCGCCTTGACGCCGGGCAACGCCAGCGCCTTTGCGGTGTTGATCGACAGGATGCGGGCGTGCGCGTGCGGGCTGCGCTTTATCTTGCCCCACAGCATGCCGGCCATTGTCATGTCGGCCCCGAAATTGGCGCGGCCGACCACCTTGTCGACCCCGTCGGGACGGATCGGCCTGGTGCCGACGACCTTCAAACTTGCCTTGTCGAGATACGTCATGCGCTGCTCCATGACTGAAACGCTGATACTGATATAGATCCCCCTCCGGCAATGCGGGAGGGGTAAAACCGCTACTCCGCCGCTTCCCGCCGCGGCTGCTCCGCGTCGAAGGCGGCCCGCAACTTCGGCGGCGACATCGGCAGATCGCGCAGCCGCTTGCCGGTCGCGGCGAAGATTGCATTGGCGACCGCCGCCATCGGCGGCACGAGCGGCACCTCGCCGACGCCGCGTGCGCCAAACGGATGGCGCGGGTTCGGCACCTCGACCATGACCGTATCGATCATTGGCATGTCGGAAGCGACCGGGATGCGGTAGTCGAGGAACCCTGGATTTTCCAGGCGCCCGTCCTTGTCGTAGACGTATTCCTCGCTGAGCGCCCAGCCGACCCCCTGTACCACCCCGCCCTGCATCTGCCCCTCGACATAGCTCGGGTGGATGGCGCGGCCGACATCTTGGATCGCCGTATAGCGCAGGATCTTGACGTGCCCGGTCTCGCGATCGACCTCGACATCGCAGATATGGGTGGCGAAGCCCGGCCCCTGGCCTTGCGCGTTGATCTGCACCTCGGCGCTGATTGGCCCGCCGGTGCGCGCCGAGCGGTTGCCGATCGTCGCCAGATCGAGCGGCTCGAAGCTGCCCGCGTTGGCGCCGGCAGGATAGGCCTTGCCGTCGCGCCATTCGACCGCGTCCGGGCTGATGTCCCAGATCACCGCGGCGCGCGCCTTCAACACCTCGACGACTTTCTCGGCCGCCTGGGTGACCGCCATGCCGCCGGCAAAGGTGACCCGGCTGCCGCCGGTCGAGGCGCTGAAGCCGATCGAGGCCGTATCGCCGACCACCGGCCGGACATTCTCGAAGGGGACGCCCAACACCTCGGCCACCATCATCGCCATCGAGGCGCGCGAGCCGCCGATATCCGGATGCCCCTCGGTGACCGTGACGGTGCCGTCCTCGTTGACGTGCACCGCGGCGCTCGATTCGCCGCCGGCATTGTGCCAATAGCCGGACGCGAAACCCCGCCCCTGATTAGGCCCGAGCGGGGCCTTCAGGTGCTCGGTGGCCCGGGCTGCCTCCAACGTCTTCTGGTAGCCGATGTTGGCCCAAGTAGGTCCGTGCACCGCCTTGGTGCCGTCTCGGGCGGCATTGATCTCGCGCAGCTTAAGCGGATCCATCTTCAGTGCATGGGCAAGTTCGTCCATGCAGCTTTCGACCCCATACGTGCCGATCGGCGCGCCCGGGGCTCGATAAGCGGTAACCTTGGGCCGGTTGCACAGCACGTCATAGCCGACGGTCAGCGCATTCGGCAGATCATAGAGCGCAAGGCTGCAGATGCAGCCCTGCTGCACCGGCGAGCCCGGGAACGCGCCCGACTGGTACTTCAGCACGGTCTGTGCCGCTGTTATACGGCCGTCCTTCTTGGCGCCGAGCTTGACTTCGATGACGGCGCCCGACGTGGGGCCGGTGGCGCGGAACACCTCTTCCCGGTTCATCACCATCTTGACCGGACGGCCGGATTTCTTCGACAGCATGTAGGCGATCGGCTCGAGGTAGACGATCGTCTTGCCGCCGAATCCGCCGCCGATCTCGGCCGGAATGGCGCGGATATCGGCGATCTCGGCGCCGACGATGCGCGAGGTATAGGCGCGCACCATGAACTGACCCTGGCTCGAACTCCAGATCGTGCACTGCCCGTCAGCAGCGACCGAGACGAGGCAGGCGTGCGGCTCAATATAGGCCTGGTGCACCGGCTTCGTCGTATAGCGCCGCTCGACGATGACATCGGCCTCCTTGAAGCCCGCCTCGACGTCGCCTTTGGCGAAGCGGACGATCTTCGAGATGTTCGACGGCGTCGTCGGTTTGGGGTCGAGCCCGGCGGTGAAGATGTCGTCATGCAACAGCGGCGCCCCCTCCGCCATCGCCGCCTCGACATCCATCACATGCGGCAGGATCTCGTATTGCACCTCGATCAGGTCGAGCGCCTGCTCGGCGATGGCGGGCGACGTCGCCGCGATTGCGGCGACCGCGTGGCCCTCGTAGAGCGCCTTGCCCTTGGCCATGCAGTTGCGCGACAGGTCGCGCAGATTAGCCGGCGCAGCACCGATATGCGCCCGCTCCGGCGACACATCGGGGAAATCGGCACGGGTCACCACCGCCTTGACCCCGGGCAATGCCAGCGCCTTTTCAGCGTTGATGCCGAGGATCCGGGCATGTGCGTGCGGGCTGCGCTTGATGCGGCCCCACAGCATGCCGGGCATCACCGTGTCGGCCCCGAAATTGGCCCGCCCGGTGACCTTGTCGACGCCGTCCGGGCGGATCGGCCGAGTGCCGACGACCTTGAGGCCGGCCTTGTCGAGATAGCTCATGCGCCAGCTCCTCTATCGCATCCAGCCGACATGGCCGGGCTTGTCCCGGCCATCCACGAAACGCAAGACGCAGATCCCCGGATCAAGCCCGGGGATGACGACATCTGCGCAGCCCGTCAGGCCGCCTCGCCGCGCATCACCGCGGCGGCGTCGAGCACGGCGCGGATCACCTTGTCGTAGCCGGTGCAGCGGCACAGATTGCCGGCCAGCCACAGCCGCGTCTCTTCCTCGGTCGGGTTGAGATTCTCGTCGAGAAGCGCCTTGGCGGCGACGATCAGGCCCGGGGTGCAGAAGCCGCATTGCAGCGCGGCATGTTCAAGGAACTTCTGCTGCACCGGATGCAGCGTGTCGCCGTCGGCGATGCCCTCGATCGTCGTGATGCCGCGGCCCTCGGCCTCGACGCCGAGCATCAGGCACGAGCACATCACATTGCCGTCGACGATGACGCTGCACGCGCCGCAATCGCCCGAGCCGCAGCCTTCCTTGCTGCCGGTCAGCCCCAGTTCATCGCGCAGCACGTCGAGCAGGGTCTGCTGCGCCTCGCACAGGAACTCGACCGGCTCGCCGTTGATGACCGTCGTAACGTGATGCTTACTCATTACACAGCTCCCGGAATCGTGTCACCGCGCGCCGCAGCGCGCTCGAAGGCGATGGCGGCCGCCCGACGCGCGAGGACGCCGGCGACCTTGGTGCGGTATTCGATCGTACCGCGCTTGTCGGTGATCGGCCGGCAGACGGCCTGCGCCGCGGCATCGAGCCGGGCCAGCGTCTCGGCGGTGAGTTTGTGGCCGATCAGGGCTTCTGCCGCGCCGGCGACAATGAGCTGGGTCGGCGCGATAGCGCCGAGCACGACCCGCGCATCGGTGCAGGTGCCGTCCGGGCCGAGCGTCACGTTGACGGCGCAGCCGACCACGGCGATGTCCATCTCGGTCCGCGGAATAAAGCGCAGATACGCGTCCGACTGGCGCGGCTTCGGCCGCGGAATGCGGAATTCGACGACCAATTCGCCCTTGGTGAGCGAGGTCTGCCCCGGCCCGGTGACGATGGCCTCGACCGGCACCTCGCGCCGGCCATTGGGGCCGACGATGACCGCGGTCGCGCGCGCGGCGATGACCGGCGGCACGCTGTCGGCGGCGGGCGAAGCGTTGCACAGATTGCCGGCGATCGAACAGCGGCCCTGGATCTGCGTCGAGCCGATCAGGTCGACCCCCTCGACGATGCCCGGCCAGGCGCGTTCGAGCCGCTCGTCGCCGCTGATCATGACCCCCGGCGTCGCGGCGCCGATCACGAAGAAATCACCCTCCTCGCGGATCCCGATCATGCCCGGGATGTGCTTCGTATCGACGATCATATCGGGCTTCAGCCGCCCGCTCTTCATCTGCACCAGCAGATCGGTCCCCCCGGACAGCACTTTCGCCAAGCCGCCGGCGCTGGCCAACGCCTTGACGGCTTCGTCGACCGTCGCGGGCGCCGTGTAACTGACCCTCGGCATGTTCGCTCCCTACAAAATGACCCGGGCGCGCCACCACCACCGCCGGACGGCGATCGGGCGCAGCACGGTTCTGGCTTACACTACCAGCCCCGCCGCCGTGAAGTGCTAAATCCGGGATGCGGCGCCCCGCCCCGGCAAGTCCCTGCAATCCGGCCGGTTAGCAGCGGTCCGACGATGGACAGACCCAGATGATCGCGATCACTGACGCCCTCGACATCGACGAAAGCGAGATCAGCGAAAGCTTCATCCGCGCCTCCGGTCCGGGCGGCCAGAACGTCAACAAGGTGGCGAGCGCGGTGCAGCTGCGCTTCGACATCCGCCATTCGCCGTCGCTGCCGGCAGCGGTGCGCCAGCGGGCCGAGCGGCTGGCCGGCAGCCGCCTGACGCAGGACGGCATCATCGTTATCACCGCGCAGCGGTTTCGTTCGCAGGAGCGCAACCGCGAGGACGCGCTCGACCGCCTGGTCGCGCTGCTTCGCCGCGCCGCCCTGCCGCCGACGGTGCGGCGTCCGACCATGCCCACCGCCGGCGCGCGCCGCCGCCGCCTCGCCGACAAGGCGCGCCGCGCCGGCCTCAAGCAGCAGCGCGGCGCCGTTTCCGAGGAATAGGGCGCGGATCGCCGCCCTCAGGCGATCGCGTCGGCGACGCTGAGGTGTTGCACCGCAAAGCCGTGCGAGGCGGCGAGGAGCTCGGCAACCCGGCGGCGGTGGCAGCACTGCCAGTCGGCCTCGTAGCACAGCAGGCAGCTCGGGCCGCCCAGGGCGATTTCGGCAGCCTGCTGCAAGGCCAGCTCGGCCTCCGCGCTGGCGAGCTTCGTCTCGACGATGTCCCAAAAGCGCGGCCAGTCGCGCCGCCGCCCGGCCTCGCGGCCCTCGGGCGGGGTGCCGAGCGCGGTCAGGCCGATATAGCGCATGCCGGCTTCCTCGACGGCCGCCGCCAATAGCCGCTTCGAAAAGCCCGGCCGGCGCGAAATCGGCCGGTCGCGCACGTCGATCAGCGTGGCGATCCCAGCCCCACGCAGCGTTGCGACCACATCGGCCAGCCGCGCCTTTTCGTAGCCGATGGTATAGAGCGCCCCCGCCGTCACCGGAACCTCAGCCGACCCGGTAGCGGTCGAGGGCGGCGCGGTCGAGTTCGATGCCGAGGCCGGGCCGCTCCGGCGGCTTGACGGTGCCGTCGCTTTCGAGCTTGAGCGGCTCCGTCAGCAGTTCCTCGCGGATCGGGTTGGGGTTCTGATCCCATTCGAGGACCAGCGCGTTGGGAATCGCCGCGGCGAAATGCAGGGAAGCAGTCAACAGCACCGCGCCGGCAAAGGCGTGCGGCGCCACCATGCGGTGATGCGCCTGGGCATAGGCGGCGATGCGGCGGCCCTCGGAAAACCCGCCCGACCAGGCGAGGTCGAGCTGCACGATGTCAACCGCGCCGCGGCTGATCAGCTCGCGGAAGCCGTAGAGCCCGACCTCGGTCTCGTAGCCGGCGATCGGGGTGGCCAGCGCGTCGGCGACGCGGACGCTGCCCTCGATGTCGTCGGTCGCCACCGGCTCCTCGATCCAGTAGAGGTTGTAGGGCTCCATCGCGCGGCCCATCTCGATCGCGAAAGCCGGGCCCCAGGCGCAGTTGACGTCGACCATCAGCTTGGCCTGCGGCCCCAGCGCCTTGCGCACCGCGGCGACGCGCGCCATGTCCTCGCTCGGATCGACCTCGCAGAATTCGGCGTTGCCGAGCAGCTGGCGCAGATGCGTCTGGGTCGACGGGTTGCGCCCGACCTTCATCTTCATGCCCTTGAAGCCGCGGGCGCGGTAGCCCTCGGCCTCGCCGGCCAGTGCGTCGGCCGATTTGCCCTCCTGGTAGAAGCCACCCGAGGCATAAGCCTCGACCCGGTCGCGGCAGGCGCCGAGCAATTTGTAGACCGGCAATTTGGCGACCTTGCCGGCGATGTCCCACAGCGCGATGTCGATGCCGCTCATCGCGTGCATGACGACGCCGCGCCGGCCGAACTGCCGGGTGTGCGCGAACATCTTCTGCCAATGCGCCTCGATCATCAGCGGATCCTGGCCTATGAGCAGCGGCGCCAGCACCTTGCCGATGACATCAGCGGTGACGCCGCCGCCGAGCCCGGCCTCGCCGATGCCGACGATGCCGCTGTCGGTCTCCACTTCGACGAGGAGGCCGCCGCGCCGCGCCTGCACGCCGGCGGCGCTGGCATAGGGCGGATCGACGCTGGCGGCGATTGCAATCGTGCGGATGGCGGCGATTTTCATCGGTCTCTCCTCAGCCCTCGCCGATCACGGCGAGAAGGTCGCATTGGATCTGCATCGGCGGCACAAAATCGGAATGGGCGACGGTGTGGCGGGCCGGCCGCGAGTGCGGGTCGGGGAACATCTCGACCCAGTATTTGTTGAGGGTCGGGCGCAGCGCCCGGTCGGCGATCCACACCGTCATCTTGACGATGTCGTCGGGGGTGCCGCCGGCCGCCGCGATCAGGCGGCGCACATTGTCGAACATCTGCTTGCACTGCGCATCGAGGTCGTCGGGCACCTTGCCGGTTTCCGGGTCTGCCCCGCCGATCGCGCCGGAGGTGACGAACGGACCCTTGCGGCTGGCGGCCGGGATCGGGTTGACGTGCTTGACGCCCGACACCTCGATGCTGCGCCGCTTGTCCATCGCTCGCCTCCGCTGCCGGGCCATTGGGCCATTGCCCGGCCGCGATAATATCATGGGGATCGGTCATGGGCGACCTGCGCAATCGCCGCCTCGCGCGCCGCCCCGCGACAAGCTATGCTCGCGCCAACAACCCAACCCTGAAAGCGGAGGAAACAGGAAGATGGCCGAGACCCCGACCTTCGGACGCTATGCCGAAATTCCCTACGACCAGATGACGCCGGAGCAGCAGGAAGGCTACCGCACGCTGGTCGAGACGCGCGGCCGGCTGCCGGGCCCGAACAAGATCTACGTGCACAACCCCAAGCTGGCGAAGGTGATGGGGCCGCTCGGCGCGCATTTCCGCACCGGCTACTCGCTGAGCGAGCGCGAGCGCGAGATCGCCGTCGTCATCACCAACAGCAAGTTTCATTCGGCCTACCCCACCAACGCGCACGAGCGCGCCGGCAAGGCGGCCGGGCTGCCGGCAGACAAGGTCGAGGCGATGCTGTCGGGCCTGCCGACCTCGTTCGACGACAAGCGCGAGCAGGTCGTCTACGAGATGGCAAAATGCCTGACCGAGTCGCGCTGGGCCTCGAAGGGGCTTTACGATCGCGCGGTCGAGGCGCTTGGCCATGTCGGCATCACCGACGTCATCACGCTGATCGGCTTCTACACCAGCGTCTCGATGACCCTTGCCTTTTACGACGTGCCGGCCGGCGCCGAAGGGATGGCAAGGTAAACCGCCGAGGCCAGGGAGGGACCAACATGCTGATCGTCGACGCACAAATCCACCTGTGGTCGCAGAACCTGCCGACCAACCCGGCGCACCGCCAGATCACGTCCTGGTCGGCCGAAGAATGCCTGATGGAGATGGATCAGGGCGGGGTCAACGCGGCGCTGATCCACCCGCCGGGCTGGGACCCCAACAGCCTCGTCGTCGCCGAGTCCGCGGCGGTCCGATACCCGGACCGCTTCGCGATCCTCGGCAATTTCCCGCTCGACAAGCCGGAAAGCCGCAACCTGATCGACGGCTGGATGAGCCGGCCGGGAATGCTCGGCCTGCGCTTTGCGTTCACCCAGCCGCACCAGCAGAGCTGGTCGTCGGACGGCACGATGGACTGGCTGTGGCCGGCCTGCGAGAAGGCCGGCATCCCGGTCGCGCTGATGGCGTCGAGCTTCCTGCCGCTGGTCGCGCAGGTCGCCGAGCGCCATCCCGGCCTCAAGCTGATCATCGACCATCTCGGCCGGGCGCGCGGCGGCCGCGACGATGCCGCCTTCAGCAACATCGCCGAAGTCTGCGCCCTCGCGAAATTTCCCAACGTCGCGCTGAAGGCAACCGGGGCGGCGGGCGAATCGAGCGAGCCCTACCCGTTCAAGAACATCCACAAATACCTGCGCCAGCTATACGACGCGTTCGGCCCGACCCGCTATTTCTGGGGCACCGACATCACCCGCATGCCGGTTTCGTGGAAGCAGTGCGTGACATTGTTCACCGAGGAACTGCCGTGGCTCACCGGCAATGACCTCGAGCTCGTGATGGGTCGCGGCGTGTGCGACTGGCTCGGCTGGAAGCTGGCCTGATACGCGCGAGAAATCGGGGCGGGTGAAGCCAATGATTGCGAGCTTTCCGGCATTGGTCGGCGCGCTCGCCTTGCTGCTTTACGTCGTGGCGTTCGCGGCGGCGGGACGCGCCCGGCACCGCTTCGACGTCAAGGCGCCGTCCGTCACCGGCCCGCCCGAATTCGAATGGGCGTTACGCGTGCAGCAGAACACGCTCGAGCAGATCGTCTGGTTCATCCCGTCCCTGTGGCTGTTCGCGCAATACGTCTCGCCGGGCTGGGGCGGGGTCATCGGGCTGGTGTGGATCGCCGGGCGGGCTCACTACGCCCGCGCGTATTATAGCGACCCGGAGACGCGCGGGCCGGGGTTCATGGTCGGCGCCATCAGCTCCGGCATACTGCTGGTCGGGGCGCTGATCGGGATCATCGGCGCGATCCTCTGACGTCGCTCAGCCGCGGCCGGCAAGCCAATCCTCGATCAGCCGGCGCGCGATCGAGTCGCGCCGCGGCATGCGGAAGCTGGCGTCGTCGACGTGCGACAGCAGCCAATCGCGCTCGAACCAGCGGGCGTCTTCGAGCTCGCCGTAATCGACGGTGACCGCGCTCGATGTCGCCTCCGCGTAGAAGCCGAGCATGATGTTGGCCGGGAAAGGCCAGGGCTGCGAGGAGTGGTAATGCACCGCGCCGACCTCGATCGCGGTCTCCTCGCGCACCTCGCGCGCGACCGCGTCTTCGAGGCTCTCGCCGGGCTCGACGAAGCCGGCCAGCGTCGAATACATGCCCGCGATGAAGTTCTTGTTGCGTCCGAGCAGCGCGCGCTCGCCGTCGGTCACCAGCATGATGACGGCCGGGTCGGTGCGCGGAAAATGCATCGCCGCGCAGGCCGGATCGGTGCAGCGCCGCATGTGCCCGGCTTCCTCGCTGCGAGTCGGGGTACCGCACATGCCACAAAAACGATGCCGCAAATGCCAGAACATCATCGCGCGGGCAAGCGCCAGCAACGACCCTTCGCGGCGTTCGAGCCGGCCGGCGAGCTGGCGCAGATCGGCAAATCGCACCCCGGCCTCTGAGATGCCGGCGGCAGCGAGTGCGGGCGAGCGCAGCATGTCGAGCGGCGCCTCGTCGGCCGCCACGTCGAGGGCGAAATGGGCACGCTCGTCGATCACCCCGAGAAACACCAGATGCCCCAGGGCCAGACGTTCATCGACATCTTGGTCGGCGAGGCCGCCCAACAGGGCGCCGACCGCCTCGACGGTCAGCACGGCGGCGCGCGGCTCGCCGCCCTCGACCTCAATGACGAGGTTCTGGCTGCGCCACACCGGGATGAAGACGCTCGCCGGATCGAGCACTCGGGCGCGGATCCAGTCGGGCTCGCGGCGGCGCAGCCCGGCGCGCTCGAAGCCTGGATGGGCATAGTAATTGGGCGTTCGCATCGACGCGAGACTGACATACGCCGCGGCAGCCCGGCAAGCGGCGCCGGCACGGGCGGCGATCTCTCTGCGCTCCCGACGAGGTTGACCGCTCGGGCAATATTTCCTACGGATCGGGCCTGCCGCCGCCGAGCGGGCCCCTTCAGGACCGGTGCCGCATGCAAGTCATTTCCACCGAGATTGCCGAGGTCAAGGAGATCCGGCCGGTGCGCCATCGCGATCCGCGCGGCTTTTTTTCCGAGATCTTTCGCGAGTCGGTGCTGCGCGAGCACGGCATCGACGTGCCGTTCGTGCAGGAGAACCACTCCCTGTCGGTCGAGCGCGGCGTCATTCGCGGCCTGCATTTCCAGAGCCCACCGATGGGCCAGGCCAAGCTCGTGCGGGTGGCGGTCGGGGCGATCGTCGATGTTGCGGTCGATATCCGCCGCGGATCGCCGACCTACGGCCGCCATGTCGCGGTCACGCTCACCGCCGCCGACGGCAACCAGCTGTTCGTGCCGGAGGGTTTCGCCCACGGGTTCTGCACGCATCGAGCCCAACACCGAACTCGTCTACAAGGTGAGCCGGTATTATTCGCGCGAGCACGATCTCGGCCTGGCCTGGGACGACCCGGCCCTGGGCATCGCCTGGCCGGTCGGCGCCGACGCGGCAGTGCTGTCGGACAAGGACCGGCGGCAGCCGACCCTGGCCGAGCTGCCGGCCTATTTCCGTTACGAACCGACCGGCGCCATGAAACTTCTGATCCTCGGCGCTGCCGGCCAAGTCGGACACGAACTATGCCGCCGCGCCTGGCCCGCCGGCACTGTACTCGCCGCGTTCGGCCGCGACGGCGTCGATATCGCCCGGCGCGAGGCGGTAGCGGCGGCGGTGGCGCGCGAGCGCCCCGACATCGTCGTCAACGCCGCTGCCTATACGGCGGTCGACCGGGCGGAGATCGCGACCGACAGGGCCTGGGCCGGCAACTGCACCGGCCCGCTCAACCTTGCTGCGACCTGCCGTGACGCCGCGATCCCGCTGATTCATATCTCCACCGACTATGTGTTCGACGGGAGCAAGATCGGACCCTACCGCGAGGACGATCCGGTGCGCCCGCTCGGGGCTTACGGGCAGAGCAAGGAGGCCGGCGAGCGCGCGGTGCGCGACGCGCTGGCGCAGCACGTAATCCTGCGCACCGCCTGGGTGTACAGCGCGCACGGCAATAATTTCGTCAAGACGATGCTGCGCCTCGCCGGACAGTACCCGGTATTGCGCGTCGTCGCCGACCAGGTCGGCTCGCCGACCGCCGCCGCCGACATCGCCGCCGCCATCGGCGCGGTCGTCGAGGCGATCGCCGCCGGCAATACGCGCTGGGGCACCTATCATTTCGCCGGCGGCGGCGCAGTGACCTGGCACGGCTTCGCCGAGGCGATCTTCGAACTCGCCACACCGTGGCGCGGGCAGCCGCCGCGCGTCGATGCGATCACCACCGCGGAGTTTCCAACGCCGACCAGGCGGCCAGCGAACTCGGTGCTCGACTGCGGCAGGATCGGCGCAGCGTTCGGCATCGTGCCGCGGCCGTGGCGCACGGCTCTGGCCGACGTGATCGGCGAGCTGGGGGCGTCCGCCGCCGGGTCGTAATACCGCGCCGACGGATCCTGCGTGGCAATCGGCGTCGCAAAATGCGACAGACGCCGCGCATTTTTCCCAAATCAAACGAAAAAGTGAGGTTTTCCGGCTGATTCTCCGCGACGCCGGGGCTGGCACGCCGCTTGAGGGAGGAGGTGACCGGCACGTCGCCGGCCAGTCGAGTTTTCGCGGAGAAGACCATGAAGCTTCGCTACAAGATCCTGCTCGGCGCCGCCGCGGTCGCGGTCGCAAGCGCCGCCAGCGCCCCGAACCAATTCGGCTTCGGTCCGGCCAGCTGGCAGAAGCGGGAAGCATTGTCGCTGTGCCAGCGGACCAATTCGACCTTTGTGCGCTTCCTGGCGAGCGAGCGGGACAGCTGCTATTCGCATTTCCGCACCGCGGTCGACGAGCGCACCGGGCTGTGGAGCCGGCACGATCGCAACCCGCGGCAGTTCGCCCAGGCCGAGCGCTGAGCGGCCGGTAGTCGGCTAAAACTCCACCGAATACCCGCCATCCACCGGGATTGCCGCGCCGGTCACGAAATCCGAGGCCGGCGCGGCGAGAAACACTGCGATGCCGGCCAGGTCCTGCGGTACGCCCCAGCGCCCCGCAGGGGTGCGGCGCAGGATGCGCTCGTGCAGGCCGGCGACCTGCTCGCGCGCCGTGATCGTCAGCTCGGTGTCGATCCAGCCGGGCAGCACCGCGTTGACCTGAATGTTGTCCTTGGCCCAGGCGGTGGCGAGCGAGCGGGTCAATTGCACGATGCCGCCCTTGCTGGCCGAATAGGCCGCCGCGTAGGCGGCGCCGAACAGCGACATCATCGAGCCGATATTGATGATCTTGCCGCCGCCGTTCCGCTTCATCACCGGATGGGCGGCCTGACAGCAGACCAGCGGACCGGTCAGGTTGGTGTCGAGCACCGCCCGCCATTCCTCGACGGCGTAGTCCTCGGGCGGCTTCCTGATCGACATGCCGGCATTGTTGACCAGGATGTCCAGCCGGCCGAAGCGCTCGACCGTGTCGCGTACCAGGGCGCGGCACGAAGCAGGGTCGGCGACGTCGAGCGCGATGAAGGCGCTCCTGGCGCCGGATGCCGTCAGCGACGCGACCGCCGCCTCGGATTTCTCGCGGTTGCGCGCCGCGACGACGACCGCCGCGCCGGCAGCGGCCATGCCCTGCGCCATGCCGAGGCCGATGCCGCCATTGCCGCCGGTGACGACCGCGACCCGGCCGGAAAGATCGAACAGGCTCATCTCCGCCGCCCTCCGGTCATGGCGCCCGGCTCGGCCCGACCAGGCTCGCCCCGCCATCGACGACGAGCGTCTGGCCGGTGATGTAGCGCGCCTGCGCCGACAGAAAGAAGCGCACCGCGTGGCCGATGTCCCAGCCGACCCCTTCGATGCCGAGCACCGACGCCTTGCGCCGCGCCTCGCGGCCAGCCGGCGTCATCTGCCCGGTATACATGCGCGGCGTGTAGATGGGACCGGGCGCGACGCAGTTGACGCGGATGCCGGCGGGGCCGTGATCGACCGCCATCGCCCGGGTCAGCGCGATGACCGCCCCCTTCGAGGTCGAGTAGGCCGTGAGGCCGCGCGGGCGCAAGGCCGAGATCGACGACACGTTGACGATGGCGCCGCCGCCGGCAGTCTCGATCATCGCCGGGATCGCGAAGCGCGAGACCAGGAACATGCTGTCGACATTGACCTGCATGATCCGCCGCCAATCCTCGATCGGGGTGTCGACGACGCTGCCGCGCCCCCCGATGCCGACATTGTTGTCGAGCAGGTCGAGCCGGCCAAAGCGCGACAGCGCGGCGTCAACCAATGCCCGGCACTGCTCCTCGTCTATCACATTGGCGACGAACGGCGCGGCGGTGCCGCCCTCCTCGGCGATCATCGCCACGGTTTGCTCGGCCGCCTCGGGGACGATGTCGACGACCAGCACCCGTGCCCCGGCGCGCGCCAGCAGGATCGCCGCCGCCCGGCCGTTGCCGATCCCATCGTCGGGCGCGCCGCCGCCGGTGACGATCGCCACCTTGCCGGCCAGCCCGAGATCGTCGGCTGATGATTGTGGATCGCTCATCTTCCCCTCGCATCGTTGCCGCCGCTACGATAGCCCGCAGCCGGTCAAAGCGCCACGCCAGCCAGCCGTTTCCCGCTCGGGCGATCTCGCCTATACCAAGCGGCGATATGCCACGCCTCAAGATCAGCATCGTTTTCGAGTCGGGCGCGCGGATCGGCCCCGGCAAGGCGAGCCTGTTGCAATCGGTCCGCGACACCGGCTCGATCTCGGCCGCGGCGCGCGACATGCGGATGTCGTACAAGCGCGCCTGGATGCTGCTCGACAGCATGAATCAGGCCTTTACCGAGCCGGTCGTCGCCGCGGCGCCCGGAGGCACGGGCGGCGGTGGCGCGACGCTGACCCCGTTCGGCGTCGAGGTATTGCAGCGCTATCGCCGCATTCACGCGGCGGCGGTCGCCGGAACCGCCGAGGATCTGGCGGCGCTGGCGCGCCGTACCCGCTCCGATCCCGGCGCCAAAATCTGACGTTTTGACTTGAAGTCCGCGAGCGGCTCGGGCGAGAATCGCTATGGCACCTTTGACATAGCGTCGAGAATTAGAGCATTCATGCAGCGGCGGGCATTCCTCTGCAGCCTTGCCGGCCTTGGCGCGCTGGCAACGGGATCGGCGCGGGCCGCGACGGCGCGGGCCGACAGCGTGCTCGTGTTCGCCGCGGCGAGCCTGAAGACCGCGCTCGATGCGGTCGCCGCGCAATGGCACCGCGACACCGGCAACGCCGCCGTCATCTCCTACGCCGCGAGTTCGGCGCTGGCCAAGCAGATCGAAAACGGCGCGCCGGCCGATCTGTTCATCTCGGCCGACCTCAAGTGGATGGACTATCTGCAAGCAGCGCAAGCTGATCGCGCCGAAAAGCCGCGTCGACCTGCTCGGCAACAGCCTGGTGCTGGTCGCGCCGAAGGACAGTCCGGTGCAGGCGAAAATCGGCCCCGGCTTTCCGCTCGCCAGGCTGCTGGGCGGCGGGCGCCTCGCGATGGCCGAGCCCAACTCCGTGCCGGCCGGGATTTACGGCAAGGCGGCGCTGACCTCGCTCGGCGTTTGGCCGGCCGTCGAGACGCCACATCGCCGCGGCGCGAGAACGTCCGCGCCGCGCTGCTTGCTGGTGGCGCGCGGCGAGGCGCCGCTCGGCATCGTCTACCGGACCGACGCGCACGCCGAGCCGGGCGTGACGATCGTCGGCACCTTTCCGGCCGGCAGCCATCCGCCGATCATCTATCCGATGGCGCTGACGATGCGCCGCCCGCAAGCAGGCCGCGGCCTTTGCGGCCTATCTGCGCGGACCCGCCGCCGACCGGCTGTTCGAGGCGCAAGGCTTCACCGTGCTCGACCGCGAGCGGTGAGCGGGCTCTTCGCCTTCTCGCCGGAAGAGCTGACCGCGATCCGCCTGTCGCTGCGGGTCGCGTTCTGGGCGATGCTGTGCAGCCTGCCGGTCGGACTTGCGGTCGCGCTGATGCTGGCGCGCGGCCAGTTTCTGGGGCAAGAAGCTGCTCAACGCGGTCGTCCACCTGCCGCTCGTCATGCCGCCGGTCGTCACCGGCTATATGCTGTTGCTGCTGTTCGGCCGAAGAGGTCCGCTCGGGCAATTGCTCGCCGACAGTCTGGGCATCGTTTTTGCGTTCCGCTGGACCGGCGCGGCATTGGCCTGCGCGGTGATGGGGTTTCCGCTGATGGTGCGCTCGATCCGGCTGTCGCTCGACGCAGTCGACCGGCGGCTCGAAGACGCCGCGGGCACGCTTGGCGCCAACTCGGTTCTGGGTGTTCGCGACGATCACCCTGCCGCTGATCCTGCCGGGCATCCTCGCCGGCATGATCCTGTCCTTTGCCCGCTCGCTCGGCGAGTTCGGCGCGACGATCACCTTCGTCTCGAACATCCCCGGCGAGACCCAGACCTTGCCGACCGCGATCTACACGCTGCTGCAGGTGCCGGGCGGCGAACTCGGCGCGTTCCGGCTGACCCTGGTGTCGGTCGCGATCTCGCTCGCCGCGCTGTTCGTCTCCGAGGTGCTGATCGAGCGGGCGACCCGTCGCGTGCTCGGGCTGTGATCAGCGTCGCGGTCCGGCACCGCCTGGGAAGCTTCACGCTCGACGCCGCGTTCGACAGCGCCGGCGGCGTGACCGCGCTGTTCGGCCGCTCCGGCGCCGGCAAGACGACGCTGATCAATGCGATCGCCGGGCTGCTGCGCCCCGAGCGCGGCCGCATCGTCGTCGATGGCGACGTGCTGACCGATACCGAGCGCGGCATCTTCGTGCCGGCGCGCCGCCGCCGCATCGGCTACGTGTTCCAGGAAGGCCGCCTGTTTCCCGCATCTGACGGTGCGGCAAAACCTGCTCTACGGACGCTGGTTCGCGCCGAAAGCCGAGCGCGCGGCGGCGATGTCGACCAGGTCGTCGCGCTGCTCGGCATCGGCGCGCTGCTTGGGCCGGCGGCCGGCCAATCTGTCGGGCGGCGAGAAGCAGCGCGTCGCGATCGGCCGCGCGCTTGCTGGCGCGCCCGCGCCTGCTGGTGATGGACGAGCCGCTGGCCTCGCTCGACGAGGCGCGCAAGACCGAGATCCTGCCCTATATCGAGCGGCTGCACGACGAGGCCGGGGTGCCGATCGTCTATGTCAGCCACGCCATCGCCGAAGTGGCGCGGCTCGCGACGACGATGGTCGTGCTGTCCGACGGGCATGTCGCCGCGACCGGCCCGCCGACCGAGATCATGGGCCGGATCGACCTGTTCCCGCTGACCGGCCGGGCCGAGGCCGGCGCGATCCTCGCGACCCGGGTCGCCGGCCACGACCGCGCCTTCGGCCTGACGACGCTGCGCGCCGCGGCCGGCGCGCTGCGGGTGCCGCATCTCGACCTGCCGGTCGGCGCGGCGCTGCGGGTGCGGATCCGCGCCCGCGACGTGATGATCGCGCTGGCGCCGCCGGTGGGGCTGAGCGCGCTCAACGTGCTGCCGGGCGACCGTCGCGGAAATCGGCCGCGCCGACGGGCCGATCGTCGAGATGCGGCTCGACTGCGCCGGCGAGGCGCTGGTGGCGCGGCTGACCCGGCGCTCGGTCGAAACCCTCGGCCTCGCACCCGGCCGCCCGGTCTACGCGGTGATCAAGAGCATCGCCTTCGACCACCACGCCTTCGCCGGCGCCGCCCCTCCCCCGCCCGGCGCCGACGCCGAGACGCGGCAGGGCTGATCCGGCCGGGCCGTGCCTAGTCGACCTTCAGCAGCTCGACGTCGAAGATCAGCGTCGCGTTGGGCGGGATCACGCCGCCGGCGCCGCGCGCGCCGTAGCCGAGCTCGGGGGGAATGGTCAGGGTGCGCTTGCCGCCGACCTTCATGCCGGCGACGCCCTCGTCCCAGCCGCGGATCACCTGGTGCGCCCCGAGGGTAAAGCCGAACGGCTCGCCGCGATCGACCGAGCTGTCGAATTTCTTGCCCTTCTTGCCGTTCTGGTCGAGCCAGCCGGTGTAATGCACGCTGACCTTGTGGCCCGGCGTCGCTTCGGCGCCGGTGCCGACTGTCGTATCGGTGTATTTGAGGCCGTCTGCCAGTTCGGTCATCTTGCCTGGTGCTCCTTGCGCCATCACAGGCGGCGCGGTGAGGGTAACGAGAGCCAGCGCCGCGGCGGCGCTGAGATGGATCAATTTCATGGCGATGCGATTGATGCTATTGGGGTTGCATGACACGAGAGAGAGACGAGGGCCCCGTGCACAGCGCCATCCTGAACGAGACGATCGCCGCGGTCACGGATATTCTCGGCCGCGATCTCGATAGCATCGCCGTCGAGCGCGCCGTGATCGGGCTGTTCTTCACCGGCGTCAAGCTCAGCGCCGGCCCAGGAATTGTTGCCGCCGGGACGTGCGCGACGCCGCGCGACGAGGTGCCGGGCGAGATCTGCTGCCCGGTTTCGGCGCGCGCGGCGAGCGCCCTGGGCGGCTCGCCGGGGCGGCTCGCCGGCCGTCCGGCGGCCGAACTGATGCAGCAGGCGCTGGCCGGCAGCGGCCTGTCGCGCGCCGTCGGTATCGCCACGCTGAACGCGCTCGCCGAACTTTGCTGGCGGCGCCGTCCGCACCCGGGAATGGACCTGCTGCCCGGCATGGACGCGTTCGAGGCGACCGAATTGCACGCCAGCGACAAGGTCGTGCTGGTTGGCGCCTTCATCCCGTTCCTCAAGGAGCTGAAGCGCCGACGCCAGCCCTATCTCGTGCTGGAGCGCAACCCGGCGATGCTGAAACCCGAGGAGCTGCCGTTCTACCGCCCGGCCGAGGCGGCGGCGGAGGTGGTGCCCGCGGCGGACGTGCTGCTGATCACCGGCTCGACCTTGCTGACCGACACGCTCGAGGATCTGCTGGCGTTGGCCCGGCCCGCAGGCGCGGGTCACGATCGTCGGCCCGACCGTCGGCATGCTGCCCGACCCGTTCCTCGCGCGCGGCGCCGATATCCTCGGCGCGGTGCGCATCACCCGGCCCGACGAATTCCTCGACGTCCTCGGCGAAGGCGGCTCGCGCGCCGCATTTCCTCGGCCGTTCCGCCGAGAAGATCGTGCTCGCCCGCAAGCCCGCCATGCGCCGCGCCCAGGTGGCCTGAGCCGGGCCTGAGCCTGGCCTGAGCCGCACTCCCCTCGCCTCCCCACGCGGCCGCGCCTATGATGGGCGGACAAGTTGCGTTGGGAGGAAGCGATGGCGGAGCGGCTCGGCGGCGGCGAGTGGACTTTCGAGGTCAACGAGAACTGGGCCAAAATCCCGGACGAGATCGTGCTCGGCGACTGCGCCGCGGTCGGCGTCGACAGCAAGGACAACGTCTACGCCTTCAACCGCGGCGACCACCCGATCGCGGTGTTCGACAGGGACGGCAACCTGCTGCGCACCTGGGGCGAGGGCGTCTTCACCCGGCCGCACGGCGTCCATGTCGCGCCCGACGACACGATCTGGCTGACCGATGACGGCGACCACACGGTGCGGCACTGCACGCTCGACGGCAAGGTGCTGATGACGCTTGGGCATTCCCGGCAAGCCGGCGCCCTTCATGTGCGGCGAGCCGTTCCACCGCTGCACCCACACCGCGCTGTCGCCGCAATGCGACCATCTCTACATCTCGGACGGCTACGGCAACGCCCGCATCCACAAATACACGCCGGACGGCAGGCGCTGATGTCGTGGGGCGAGCCCGGCACCGACCCCGGCCAGTTCAACATCGCCCACAACATCTGCTGCGACCCCGAGGGCTGGGTCTACCTCGCCGACCGCGAAAACCACCGCGTCCAGGTGTTCGACGGCGACGGCAAGTGGGAAACCCAGTGGAACAATCTGCATCGGCCCGAACGGCATGTGCCTTAGTCATGCCGGGGGGCACGGGAATGACCCGCTATGCTATATCGGCGAAGGCGGCCCGCAGGGCGAGATCAACAAGGACTGGCCGAATATCGGGCCGCGCGTCAGCATCCACACGCTGAAGGGCAAGGTATTGGCGCGGCTCGGCAAGCCGCATGGCGGCATTCTGCCGGGCCAGTTCACCTCGCCGCACGGCATCGCCGTCGACTCCCGCGGCAACATCTTTGTCGGCGAACTCTCTGGCCGCTCGTGGTCGCGCTTCGCGAAAGGCCCGACGCCAGCAAAGCGCCGCGTCATTCATCGCCTGCGGAAAGTGGCAGCGTAGGCAGATCACCCCACCAATCCCTGTCACCTGGAGGATGCGCCATGATCTACGAAGTCCGCACCTATACCCTGCGCGCCGGCGCGGTGCCCGAATTCGAGGAGCGCTATGCCAAACGCCTGCCGGCGCGGCTCAAGCACTCGAAGCTCGGGGCGTTCTGGCACACCGAGTTCGGCCCGCTCAACCAGGTCGTCCACGTCTATCCCTATGACGATTTGAACCAGCGGACGGCGGTGCGCGCCGCCCTCGCCAAGGATCCCGAGCGCAACGCGCTGCCCGGCGGCCAGGACCTGATCGTCGCGCAGGAATCCGAGATCATGAACCCGGCGCCGTTCATGCGCCCGCTCGGCAGCCGCGATTACGGCACCGGCAACGTCTATGAGATGCGCACCTACACCTACGCCGCCGGCGACATCCCGAAGGTGCTGGAGGCGTGGGCCAAGGTCATCGAGTCGCGCGAAAAGCTGTCGCCGTTGGCGGCGTGCTGGACCAGCGAACTCGGCGGGCTCAACAAGTTCGTCCACACCTGGGTCTACAAGGACCTCGCCGAACGGGAACGCGTTCGCGCGGCGTCGCGTGCTCCCGGCAGCGGCTGGCCGGCACAGAGCGGGGTGCGGCCGGTCCGGCAGGAGAACAAGCTGCTGATCCCGGCCGCCTTCTCGCCGGTGCGGTAGCTGGCCTCTCCCCAAACCGTCGTGGCCGGGCTCGTCCCGACCATCCACGAAAAAAGACGTGGATCCCCGGGTCAAGCCCCTCCACAAGGCTGACCCGGCCACCTTGAAAAACCCAAGGTAAACCGCCAATTTCCAAGCGTTCCTGCCCCAACCGCCCTTTCGGGGGATACAGGCGGGGATACACATGAAGGTTGTGGCTCGGATGAATTGGGTTGCCCGGGATCTGCAGCGACAGCGCTACGTCGTCAACTGGCGGCTACCGAAATCTGTTCAAGCGTATTTGTCATCACGCCAGCAGCCGGGCAGATAAGAACAGAGGCGACCGCGCTGTTGAAACCGGCGATTTCGTCCTCGCTCGGGTGGAAACAGGTGCTCGTACCGATCCATCGTCACAGTCGGCTGACCTGGCTCTTGGAGATGCCGGTCATCCCCATCGCACGGACCAGTTCGTCGACCGAGCGGGTCGAGACGCCTTGCACGTAGGCTTCCTGGATCACCGCCGTCAGCGCTCCCGAGCTTGTCGAAGGGCTCGGCCATCCGGCGCGGCTCCGGGAAGCCGGGAAAATAGCTGCCCTTGCGCAATTTCGGGATGCGCCGCTCGACCGTCCCACGGGCCTTCAGCCCACGGACTTGTTGGGGTGGACGGCCCCACGGCATCGCGTGCCAAAGTTTCGGGGTCGTATGACCGAAACGAGGGAGCCGTCCGCCATGGAGCTTAAACGCATTGCCATCGACACGTCCAAGTCGGTGTTCACCCTGCACGGGGTGGATGCCCAAGAGCGTCCGGTGCTCCGCCGCGACCTTCGCCGGGGCCAATTGGTCGCATTCTTCGCCAAGCTGGCGCCGACCGAGGTGGTGCTGGAAGCGTGCGGCGGCTCGCACCATTGGGCGCGCACGCTGAGCAAGCTGGGCCACCGGGTGGGGCTGATCCCGCCGCAATACGTCAAGCCGTTCGTCAAGCGCGGCAAGACTGACCGGAACGACGCCGAGGCGATCAGCGAGGCCGCCAGCCGGCCAGCGATGCGCCGGGTGGCGATCAAGTCGGCCACCCAACAAGCCGATGCTCTCACTCTGAGCGCCCGCGAGCTGCTGGTGGCCCAGCGCACCCAGACCATCAACGCGCTGCGCGGCCATGCCGCTGAGTTTGGCGTGGTGGTGGCCGGCGGCACCGGCCGGGTGGCCGAGCTGCTGGCGGCGGTGGCGCAGGATGCCGAGGTACCGCAGGCCGCGCGCCGCCTGCTGGCCTTCCTGGGGCAGCAGGTGGCGCATCTCGACCGCGAGATCGCCAAGCTCGACACGGCGCTGATGGCGCAGCACAAGGCCAACCCGGTCAGCCGGCTGCTGGCCGAGATTCCCGGCATCGGCCCGATCGGCGCGTTGACGCTGGCCGTACGGATCGACCCGACGCAATTCCAATCCGGCCGCCACCTGGCCGCCTGGATCGGGCTGACGCCGCGCGAGCACTCCAGCGGCGGCAAGCAGCGCATGGGCGGCATCAGCCGGGCCGGCGACGAGCGGCTGCGCCAATTGCTGGTGCTCGGGGCCACGGCGATCATCCGATACGCCAAGCCGGGCCGCGCCTCGGCCTGGCTGCTGTCCTTGCTGGAGCGCCGGCCGCGCAAGCTGGCGGCGGTGGCTCTGGCCAACAAGATGGCCCGCATCGCGTGGGCCATGATGACGACCGGCGAGGCATATCGGCGAGCTCCGCTCGCGGCCGCTGCCTGACCGGTCGTCGCTGCCAGGAGTGCAGGTGTGCCGCGAGGAGATGATGATCGGTCGATCCGACGATCCAGAACACCCCGCCCGGATCACCGGCGTCCCGACGCCGCGGACTTGTTTGGGGCTGGATTGCGGAACCCATCTGGGCCAGCGGCATGTGCCGCGCAAACAGGCCGGACACATGACCGCACATCGTACCGTCGTCAACTCTTCGCCCGTCACCCCTTGCACTCCGGGGCCGTCCACACATGATCCGGGGGGCGGGTCTCCCGGTCGCGCTCGCGATACCCGTTGCGCTGCGTGATGCTATATGTGCGGTCTGCAAAAATGAGGGGATTCGTGAGGGCCATCACCCGTTAGGGTGCGGCTGGTATTATCGGCTAGGTCCCAATAGCGGGTCGGGATGATACCCTTAAATTCAAATTGTCCGTTAGATTAGATCGGCTATCCGCCATTGAATCCCTGCCAACGGCCCACGCAGTTTTTGACACCTTCCGCGCGCTTTGATCGTTGGTGATAGGCCAAAGCACGACGGCCGCTCCCGTCGGCTCGCGGAAGACGTTCAACAATTCGCCGAAGACCTCTTCCACCTGGGAAAGTTCTTCAGCCGTTGGATTGTCGCGGCGTTCAATAAGAATCACACGGCTTCGGTGATCCTCGGAGATAATTTTTACCTATTCCCACTCGATCGTGCCGGGCGGCTTCGAGGTGATGTCGTAGACGACGCGGTTGATGCCGCGGACCTCGTTGATGATGCGGGTGGCGGCGCGGCCCAGGATCTCGTGCGGGAACGGGAAATAGTCGGCGGTCATGCCGTCGGTCGAGGTCACGGCCCGCAGCGCACAGGCGAAATCGTAGGAGCGCGCGTCGCCCATCACGCCGACCGTGCGCACCGGCAGCAGCACCGCAAACGCCTGCCAGATCGCGTCGTAAAGCCCGGCGTTGCGGATCTCTTCGAGAAATACCGCGTCGGCCTTGCGCAGGATGTCGAGCTTTTCGCCCGGTCACCTCGCCCGGCATGCGGATCGCGAGACCGGGGCCGGGAAACGGGTGGCGGTCGACGAAATGCTCGCGGCAGACCCAATTCGCGGCCCAAGCACGCGCACCTCGTCCTTGAAGAACTCGCGCAAGGGCTCGACCAACTTCAGCTTCATGCGCGCCGGCAAGCCGCCGACATTGTGGTGCGACTTGATCGTGACGCTAGGGCCGCCGGTGGCGCTGACCGACTCGATGACGTCGGGGTAGAGCGTGCCCTGCGCGAGGAATTCGACGCCGCCGATCCGGTGCGCCTCCTCGTCGAACACGTCGATGAAGGTGGCGCCGATCGTCTTGCGCTTCTGCTTCGGGGTCGGTGACCCCGGCGAGCTTCCGCAGGAACAGCGCGCCGGCATCGCGGTGGATAAGCGGGATGTTGTAGTGGCCGCGAAACAGCCGCACGACCTCCTCGCCCTCGCCGAGCCGCAACAGGCCGGTATCGACAAAGATGCAGGTCAGCTGGTCGCCGATCGCCTCGTGCAGGAGGGCCGCCGTCACCGCCGAGTTGACGCCGCCCGAGAGGCCGCAGACGACCCGCCCGCCCCCGACGCTGGTCGCGGATGCGCGCGACCGCCTGGGCGCGGAAGGCCGCCATCGTCCACGCGCCGGAGCAGCCGCAGACATGCTGCGCGAAGTTGCGCAACAGCCGGCCGCCCTGCGGCGTGTGCGCGACCTCCGGGTGAAACACGACGCCGTAGAAATGGCGCGCGTCGTCGGCGATCGCGGCAAAGGGGGCGCCCTCGCTCGCCGCCACCGCGCGGAAACCCGGCGGCAGCGCGTCGATCCTGTCGCCGTGGCTCATCCACACCTGCTCGCGCCCGCCGCCTTGGGCCGTTGGGGGCCACAGCCCGTCGAACAGAAGGCACTCCCCGATGATGTCGATGAAGGCGCGGCCGAACTCCTGGTGGTCGCTGAGGCGTGACCCGGCCGCCCAATTGGGCGCACATCGTCTGCATGCCGTAGCAGATCGCCAGCACCGGCACGCCGAGCGCGAACACGATGTCGGGGGCGCGCGGCGTCGTCGCCACCGTCACCGAGGCCGGCCCGCCCGACAGGATGATGCCCGCGCGGCGCGAAGTCGCGGATCGCCGCCGCGCTCGCGGTGTAGGGCCAGATCTCGCAATAGACCCCGTTCTCGCGCACCCGCCGCGCGATCAGCTGGGTCACCTGGCTGCCGAAATCGAGGATCAGGATGCGGTCGTCTGGCTGTAGCGTCATCGTTGGCTTGGCGTCATGGCGCCGGCTCCGGGACAGGAAGACGCGTTCGAACTGGGCGACGAAGAAGCCGTCGGTGCGGTGGCGGGCCGGGGTCAGGCGGAGGTAATCGTCGCCGCCGGGCGAGCGCCCGCCGATCGTCTCGGCCCAGGCGCGCGCCATCGGATAGAGCGCGAAATCGGGCGAGGCGGCGAGAAAGGCTTCGGCCTGCGCCTCGTTCTCCTCGCGCAGCAGGGAGCAGGTGACGTAGATCAGCCGGCCGCCCGGCTTTACCAGCCGCGCCGCGCTGGCGAGGATGTCGCGCTGGCGCACGACGAGTTCGGCGAGGTCCTGCGGCGTGGCGCGCCATTTGCCGTCGGGATTGCGGCGCCAGCTGCCGATTCCGAGGCAGGGCGCATCGACAAACACCCGGTCGAAGCTGCCGGCATGGCGCTTGACCCACAGGTCGCGCTCGCTCGACAGCGGCCGGCGCTCGACATTGCCGACGCCGGCGCGGCGCAGCCGCTTGCCGGCGCGCTCCAGCCGCCATTCCGCCGACGTCGCAGGCGACGAGCTTGCCGCGGTTGCTCATCTGGGCGGCCAGCGCCAATGTCTTGCCGCCGGCGCCGGCGCAGAAATCGACGACCCGCATGCCGGGCCGCGCATCGGCGAGCAGCGCGGCGACCTGCGAGCCCTCGTCCTGCACCTCGACGAGCCCGTCCTTGAAGGCGGCCGTGCCGGCGAGCGGCGCCCGATGCTTGAGCCTGAGGCCGAGCGGCGACCACGGCGTCGGCTCGGCCTGGATGTGCTCGGCGGCCAAGGCGCGCCGCGCCGTGTCGCGGTCGGCCTTCAGGCTGTTGACGCGCAGGTCGAGCGGGGCGGCGGCGTTGAGCGCCATCATCTCGTCTTCGAGACGCCGTCCGTAGACCGCCGCGAGATAGGGTTCGAGCCACTCGGGCAGGTCGCAGGCGACGGCGCGCGGCATGTCCGGATGCGTCAGGCTGCGGCCGGCGAGGCTTTGCACAAGCCGCATCTCGGACGGCGACAGCACCGCCGGGCGGAAGCGGCTGCCGTCGAAGCTCGCCGCGATCTCGTCGGCCGGCAGCTTATCGATGATCAGCAGGACGGCAATCATGCGGCCGCGCGCGCTCGCCGCCACCTCGCCCTTGGAAGCGCGCGCGATCCACCAGTCGATGACGGCGCGATGGCGCAGCACGGCGTAGACATGGGCGGAAATCTGCGCCCGGTCCTTGGCGCCGATATAGCGGCGGCGGCGGAAATAATCGGCGGCGATGTCGTCAGCCGGCCGCCCGCCCTCCTCGATCGCGGCAAGGATGTCGATCGCCGCGGCGATGCGCGCTCCGGGGGTCACGCTGGCTCGCTTGAGCTACCCTCAATCGTCATTCCGGGGGCCAAGCGTCGCGAGGCAACCCGGAATCCATGGACACCGGCCGGTGTTCTTGATTCCGGGTTCGCCGCTTCGCGACGCCCCGGAATGACAGTTGGGGTAATGGGCAACAGTCGAGATGCCCTTCAGGCGCCGTCACATATCCTGCCGGTAGTTCGGCGACTCGCGGGTGATCGCGATGTCGTGGACGTGGCTTTCGCGCAGGCCGGCGCCGGTGATGCGGACGAAGGTGCAGTTGCGCTGCATCTCGGCGATCGTCGAGTTGCCGGTATAGCCCATCGCCGCTTTGAGGCCGCCGATCAGCTGGTGGATGATGTTGCCGACCGGCCCCTTGTGCGGCACGCGGCCCTCGACCCCCTCGGGCACGAGCTTCAATGTGTCGGTGACTTCCTGCTGGAAATAGCGGTCGGCCGAGCCGCGCGCCATCGCCCCGATCGAGCCCATGCCGCGGTAATATTTGTAGCTGCGGCCCTGGTAGAGGAAGACTTCGCCGGGGCTCTCGTCGGTGCCGGCGAACAGGGAGCCGAGCATCGCGCAATCGGCGCCGGCGGCGATCGCCTTCGCCAGATCGCCGGAAAACTTGATGCCGCCGTCGGCGATGACCGGCACGCCGTGGCGCCGGCATTCCTCGACCGCATCGACGATCGCGGTGAATTGCGGCACCCCGACCCCGGCGACCATGCGCGTCGTGCAGATCGAGCCCGGCCCGATGCCGACCTTGACCGCGTCGGCGCCGGCTTCGATCACCGCCCGCGCACCCTCGGCGGTCGCGACATTGCCGACGATGACCTGGGTGTAGTTCGACATCCGGCGGATCTCGTCGACCGCCTCGAGCACCCGCGCCGAATGGCCGTGCGCGGTGTCGACCACCATGATGTCGACCCCGGCGGCAAACAATGCCTCGGCGCGTTCGAGTTCGGCCCGGCCGGTGCCGCAGGCGGCGGCGGCGCGCAGCCTGCCGTGCTCGTCCTTCGAGGCATTCGGGAAAAGCTGCGCCTTCTCGATGTCCTTGACGGTGATGAGGCCGGTGCAGCGGTATTCGTTGTCGACGACCAGCAGCTTCTCGATGCGGTGCTGATGCAAGAGGCGCTTGGCGTCGTCGCGCGACACGTTGCCCTCGCGCACGGTGACCAGATCGTCCTTGGTCATCAGCTCGGCGACCGGCTGGCGCGGGTTATTGGCAAAGCGCACGTCGCGGTTGGTCAGGATGCCGACGAGCCGGCCCGGCGTGCCGTCCGAGGGCCCGCGCTCGACCACCGGGATCCCGGAGATCTTGTTGTCGGCCATCAGGCGCAGCGCGTCGGCCAATGTTTCGTCCGGGCGGATCGTGACCGGGTTGACCACCATCCCGGCCTCGAATTTCTTGACCTTGCGGACTTCGGCGGCCTGCTGCTCGACCGGCATGTTGCGATGGATGACGCCGAGCCCGCCGGCCTGCGCCATCGCGATCGCCAGCGCGCCTTCGGTCACCGTGTCCATCGCCGCCGAGATGAGCGGGATGCCAAGCTCGATCTCGCGGGTGATGCGGGTCCGGGTGTCGGTGCCGCCCGGCAGGATGTTCGAGGCGGCCGGCACCAGCATCACGTCGTCGAAGGTCAGCGCCTGCCGGATTTCCATAGCGTCCGCGCTCACGGATTGTTGGATCGATTGTCGGTTGACATCGCGCTTATGTAAGTCCGGGTGAGCCGCCGGTCCAGTTCCCGTCTTTAAGGCGTGCCGGCGCGGCAGCTATGCGCCATTTTTCGATGGGCCGCGAAAGCCCTTGGCGACGACGTAGGTCTCCGCCGAATTCGGCGCGGCTCGCTGCCGGCTTGGCGTGGCGCAGCTCGGCGAAGGCGCGCTTGAGGGCAGCCAGCAGCGCGCCCTCGGCGCCGCCCTGGAACACCTTGGCGACGAAGCCGCCGCCCGGCTTGAGGAGGGTCTGGGCCAGAGCAAAGGCCTCCTCGGCCAGCGCGACGATGCGCAGATGGTCGGTCGCGGCATGGCCGGTGGCCGGCGCCGCCATGTCGCTGAGCACGAGGTCCGCCGGGCCGCCGAGCGCGGCGCGCAGCCGCTCGGCCGTCTCGGGATCGCGGAAATCGCCTTGCAGAACCGTCGCGCCGGCGATCGGATCGGTCGCCGACAGGTCGATGCCGACGACCTGCCCCGCCGCGCCGACCCGCTCCACCGCGACCTGCGTCCAGCCGCCGGGGGCACATCCGAGGTCGACGACGCGGCGGCCCGGCGCGAGCAGGCGAAAGCGCTCGTCGAGCTGGATCAGCTTGAAGGCGGCGCGCGAGCGGTAGCCGAGGCGGCGCGCCTCGGCGACAAACGGGTCGTTGAGCTGGCGTTGGAGCCACTCGGTCGAGGACGATTTGCGCCGCCGCGCGCTTCTGACGCGCACCGCCAGCGGGCGGGCGCCGGTCGGGGTGGCACCGCCGCGCGGCGGGCGCGCCGTCAAGCGACGACCCCGCTCTCGCCCTGCATCAGGTCGAACAGGATGCCCTCGCGGATGCCGCGGTCGGCGACGCGCAGCCGGCCGACCGGCCAAGTCGCGCAGATCGCATCGAGGATAGCACAGCCGCTCAACACCAGGTCGGCGCGCTCGCGCCCGACGCACGGGTTGGCAGCGCGCCCCTCGATGTCGAGCCGGGCGAGATGGCGCGAGACGATATCAATCTGCTCGAAGGTCAGGGTGCAGCCGTCGACCATCGCACGCACATAGCGCGGCAATGCCAGGTTGACTCCGGCGAGCGTTGTCACCGTGCCGGAACTCCCGAGCATCTGCACCTGGCGGGCGCGCACCTCGCGGCGGATCGCATGAGCTTCCTCGAACGGCGCCAGCGCCCGCTCGGCCTCGGCGACCATCGCGCGATAGATCGCCGGTGACACCTCGATGCCGCCGAACCGCTCGGTAAACGTGACGACGCCGAACGGCAGCGAGACCGAGCCGAGGATTTCCAGATGCCCCCGCCCCTCCCCTGCGCCGGCCTGCCGCAACCAGACGATCTCGGTCGAGCCGCCGCCGATGTCGAAGACGATTGCGTAGGGGATGCGCGGGTGCAGCAGCGGCGCGCAGCCGCCAACGACCAGCCGCGCCTCCTCGGCGGTCGAGATGATCTCGATCTCGATGCCGATCTCGGCGCGGACGCGCGCCAGGAACGCCGCACAATTCGCCGCCTGCCGGCAGGCCTCGGTCGCGACATAGCGGGCGCGTGCGACGTTGCGCTGGCCGATCTTGCCGGCGCACACCTTGAGCGCCTCAAGGGTTCGCTCGATCGCCGCGTCGGATAATGCCCCGGTCGCGGTCAACCCCTCGCCGAGCCGGACGATCCGCGAGAATGCGTCGACCACCCGGAATCCGCCGCCCGAGCGGCGCGCGATCAGCAGCCGGCAGTTGTTGGTGCCGAGGTCGAGCGCCGCATAGCTCGGCAGCATCGGCCGCGGCGGCGGCATGACCCGGCCGCCTTCGCTCAGGGAAGCGGGTGGCGCGTGCTGGCCGCGCAGCAGCGCCGCGCCCGGCCCGAGCCGTTCCGCCGCCGACCCCATGCCCTGATGCAGACTGCGCGACACTAAGACGATCCTCGATGACGTCCAATCGTAACCCAGGCCGCTGTGGAATCGAAGCACGGCGAGGCAGAGGTGGCGCAGGCGGCGTCATTCGGCCTCCGGCCACACCTCACCACCGACCACCAGCCCGCGCAGCGCCAGACGCTGATGCCCTTGCCGGGTTTCGCCGAGCGCATCGCGAAACTCGAACTCGCCCTCGACCCGCTCAAGGAGCGTGGCATCGCCAGCGGCGCCGACCGTCAAATGTCCGATATCCGCGCGCCCGAGGACCGCGGCCGGCGCCGCGGTGCTGGCACGGATCACGGCGCCAAGGTCGACCCCGAGCGCGAGAAATTTCGTCATCGTCACCAGCTGGTCGAAGGCCGGGCCGTTGACGCTGAGGGCATGCACGTCGCTGCTGATGACGTCGGGCAGAAAGCCGGCCTCCAGCATCCGTTCCGCCGTGCGGAAGCCGAACGAGCCGCCGCCGTGGCCGATGTCGAAGATGACGCCGCGCCGGCGCGCCTCCATCACCTCCTCGCGGATCTGCCCGTCGGGCCGCACCGGCGCGTTGGGGAACGGGCGAAAACAGTGGGTGATCACATCGCCGCGACGCAGCCGCGACAGGACTTCGAGCCGCGACGGCGGCGGATGGTCGAGATGCGCCATCAACGGCAGCCCGACCTCCTCGGCGACTTCCAATGCCATGTCGAGCGGCGCGATGCCCGAAGCACCGCCGGCGCCGCGCCCGACGCGCACCTTGACCCCGACGATGAGGTCGCGGTTGGCCTCGATCACGCGGACGCATTCGCGCGGATCAATGAGGCGCAGATCGGCTGCCTCGCCGACCATGACCGCCGCCGAGAACGCGAAAATCCCGGGGAACGACACATTAAGGAACGGCAGGATGCGCAACGGCGACGGCTCGATGACATGCCGGCGAAACCCGTGGAAGTTGCCGGGCCCGGCGCTGCCGGCATCGACAAAAGTGGTGGTGCCGCTCCTCCGGGCGACCGCCTCGGCCTCGACCCCCAGCGAGGTGCCGCCCCAATAGACATGGGTGTGCAGGTCGATCAGGCCGGGCACGACGATCAGGCCGCGCGCGTCGACCTCCCGCTCGGCGCGCAGCGGCATCCCAGAGCCGACCGCCGCAATGACACCATCGGCAAACCCGATATCGGCAACCTCGTCGCGCCCGCTCGCCGGGTCGATGATCCGGCCGCCTTTGAGCATCAGATCCAGCATTGCCCGCCCCGTTCCAATCGCGGGCGAGCGTACACAGGCATCGCTCAGCACGAAAGCGGCAGCGACCGGGCGCAATTGACAAGCCCTCGCGGCGACGATCTGATCGCACGACGGATTTCGCGCATGGGAGGGAAGATTGGCCAAGTTCAGAATCGCGACGCCGGCAGGCGCCAGCTTTACGGTCGCCGGCGGCGGCTACGGCTACGAGATGGAGGCACTGACGCCGATCGACGCCGAGATCTACGAAATCCCGGCCGGCTCGGAGGATGATTTCATTGCGGCGGCGAAGGACGCCGACGCGCTCTATGCCAAGGGAAGGCCGATCACTAAAAAGATGATCGACGGCCTCGGCCACTGCAAAATCATCTCGCTCGGCAGCGTCGGGGTCGATTCGGTCGATGTCGCGGCCGCAACCGCCCGAGGCATCCCGGTCACCAACTGCCCCGACACCTTCATCGAGGAAGTCGCCGACCACGCGATGATGCTGATCCTGGCGACCCATCGCCGCCTCGTCGTGCAGGACAAGCTGGTGCGCGACGGGCGCTGGTCGGAAGGCCGGCCGATGCTCCTGCAGTTCCCGCGCTTGCGCGGCATGACGCTGGGGCTCATCGCGTTCGGCCATGTCGCGCGGGCGGTCGCCGAGCGGGCCAAGCCGTTCGGCCTGCACATCATCGCCTACGATCCCTTTATCGAAGAGATCGTCATGGTCGAGCGCGGCGTCGAGCCGGTCAGCCTCCCCGAGCTTTTGGCGCGGGCCGACATCCTCTCGATGCACTCGCCGGCCACCGAGAGCGCCAACCGGATGATCCGCGAGGAGCATTTCCGGCAGATGAAGAAGACCGCGATCTACATCAGCACCGGGCGCGGGCCGACCACCGACGAGGCGGCGCTGATCAAGGCGTTGGACGAGGGAATGATCGCCGCCGCCGGGCTCGACGTCCTGGAGCAGGAGCCGCCGGGCGGCAACAACCCGCTGTTGAAGATGGAAGACAAGGTGATCCTGACCGCGCATGTCGCGTCGGCAACCGCCCGGTTCGATCCGGCGCGTCGGCGCCGCGTCGGCCTCGAATTGTCGCTGGCGCTGACCGGCAAATGGCCGATGTCGTGCGTCAACCCGGCGGTGTTGGCCGGCAGCGGCCTGAAGCGCTGGCAGCCGGTGTCGATGGAGCGCGGACCCAATTCGTAATTGCCGCGCCAAGGGAGGAGGCAGACATGGCCAACGACCGCTGGGATCCGGGTGCGGCGCCGATCCGCTACCCCGATCCCGACATCAAGGTGCTCGATCCGCGCTTTCAGAAATACGTGCTGGGCAACGCTGCGATCGAGCGCATCGCCGGCGGCTGCCGCTTCACCGAGGGTCCGGTGTGGTACGGCGACGGGCGCTACCTGCTGTGGAGCGACATCCCCAACGACTGCATCATGAAGTGGGAGGAGGAAACCGGCGCGATCAGCTGCTACCGCCGGCCCTCCAACTACGCCAATGGCAACACCCGCGACCGGTACGGGCGGCTCGTCACCTGCGAGATGGGGTCGCAGCGGCTGACCCGCACCGAATATGACGGGCGGATCACGGTCCTCGCCCACAGCTTCGAGGGCAAGCGGCTGACCGGCCCCAACGATGTCGTCGTCAAGTCGGACGGCACGATCTGGTTCAGCGACAACGGCGCCGGCATCCGCGGCAACTATCTCGGCAACAAGGCGCCGCAGGAATTGCCGTTTCGGGTGTATCGGCTCGACATGCGGACCCGCCAGCTGACCATCGCGGTCGGCGACATGGAGCGCCCGAACGGCCTCGCCTTCTCGCCCGACGAGAAACGGCTTTACGTCGTCGACACGCCGGGCGGCGACAAGACCGTGCACGTCTACGACATCGAGGATGACGGGACGCGGGCGACCAATGGGCGCGTCTTCTTCAACGCGATGCCGGGCTATGCCGACGGCATCCGCGTCGACACCGACGGCAATGTCTGGTGCGGCTTCTCGGGCGGCCCGGGCGAGGACGGGGTCGCCGTGTTTGCCCCCGACGGCACGCTGATCGGCCGCATCCTGTTGCCCGAGCGCTGCGCCAACGCCGCTTTCGGCGGGCGCAAGCGCAACCGCCTGTTCATGGCCGCCAGCCAGTCGATCTACGCCCTCTATGTCGAGGCGCAGGGCGCGCCGGGCGGATAAAGACAAGAACGCCGTCATGCCCGGGACACGCCCGGGCATGACGTGTGGGAAAAGGCGTCAGTACGGGCTGGAGCTGTCGCCCGGCTTCGGCGCGTTCTTCATCTCGGCCACCGCGGCTGCGGCGCCCGTCGTCACGAAGCGGGTGTCGCCGCCGACGGTGACGAACGTAAATCCCATGGCGATCATCTTCTTGGCGTATTCCGGCGCGCCGCAATGGATGCCCGGCTGGACGCCGTGGCGCTTGCAGGCCGCCAGGATCTTTTTCAGCGCGTCCATCATCCACTGGTCGGGCTTGTCGCCGCCCGGGTTGTAGCCGTGCGAGATCGACAGGTCCGAGGGGCCGACATAGATCGCATCCAGCCCCTTGACCGACATGATTTCGTCGAGGTTTTCCATCGCCTCTTTCGTCTCGATCATGCCGAACGCGACGACGATGTCGTTGGCCTTCATGTGGTAATCGGGGCCGCCGTAGAGCGAGGCGCGGATCGGCCCCGAGCTGCGATGGCCGAGCGGGGCGTAGTGCATCGAGTCGACGAGCCGCTCCGCTTCGGCCTTGTTGTTGATCATCGGGCAGATGATGCCATAGGCGCCGGCGTCGAGCGCTTTTTGGATATGCGCCGGGTCGTTCCACGGCACCCGCACCAGCGGCACCGTGTTGGTGCACGAAATGCCCTGCAGCATCGTCACCATCGTCTGGTATTCGATCATGCCGTGCTGCATGTCGACGACCAGCGAATCCCAGCCGGCATGCCCCATGACCTCGGCCGAGAAGCTCGATGGAATGCCGAGCCAGCTGTTGATGACCGCCCCGCCTTTCGCCCAGATTTCCCGCACTCCGTTTGCCCGCGCCATTGATCATCCTCCGTTCGGCCGCGTTGCGTTCGGCCGATCCCGCCAGCTAACCCGGCGCGAAGTCAAGCGCCGAACCGGTGACGAATGGTGCCCGCCTAGGCGTCAGAGCCGGCGTCAATGCCCCGGTGACGCGACCACGAGCGTGGCGTAATCTCCGCGCCGCACCGAACTTGCCCCGAGGTTAGCCCGATGTCGCGGTTTGCGGTTTTCCTGATGCTCGGACTGACCGCCTGCGTCGCTTCCGATTCCGGCCCATCGGCCGGCGTGGGCACAGGTAACATGCAGGGCTGGCGGTTCGCCTCGGGCAAACGGCCGACCCACGCCGAATACGCCGCCGTCGTCGCCTCTTGCCAGGACGGGGCAGTAAGCCGTACCCGGGGCAAGCCGCTCGAATTCGTGTCTCGCCGATTTTGGGCTGCGCCGCGCCGAATAGCCGGATTGCTTATTCCGCCGCAGCGAGGGCGGCGTTTTCCCGCACCGCCTGCGGCACGCGCGCGAGGCAGGCGTCGAGATCGGCGGGCTTGACCGGCTTCGCCACGAAATCGTTCATGCCCGCATCGCGGCAGCGCCGGACGTCCTCGGCAAAGGCGTTGGCGGTCAACGCGATGATCCACACGCCGCGGCGCTCGGGCTGTGGCAGCGCCCGGATCGCGGCGGTGGCGGCCAATCCGTCCATCTCAGGCATCTGCACGTCCATGAAGACGACGTGGAAGGCCGCCCGGCGCAATGCCTCGACCGCCTCGCGCCCGTTGTCGACCGCCTCCACCCGGCAGCCGAGCTTGTCCAGCAGCTTGGTGATGACGAGCTGGTTGACCTTGTTGTCCTCGGCGATCAGGACGCGCAGCCCAGCGCCCCGCGGCGCTCGCTCGATGGGCGCCGGCGACACACCAGCGCTGGCTGGCGCCGCTACCGTGGGCTGCGGCGCCAGCGCGGCACGGAGCGCCGAGGGCGCGCAGGGCTTGATCAGTACGGCGGCAAACCCGGCGGCCTCGGCGCTGCGCCGCAATTCGGGTTCGCCCGGCGCCGTCGTCAGGATGAGCCGTAGACCAGCCAGCGCCGGCTCTGCCGCGATTGCCCGGGCCAGCGTCGGCGCATCGAGCCCGGCGGCCGCATGATCGAGGATCACCGCGGCAACGCCGGCGCCCTCGGCCGCCGCTTGTCGCAGCAGCGGGACGACGCTCCCGATGTCGGCGACCGAATCGAGACGCGCGCCCCAGGCGGCGAGCTGCCGCGCCATGATCTCGCGGCCGACCGGATTGTCGCCGACCGAGAGGACCCGCATGCCGTCGAGCGGCGCGGCCGCGTGCGCGGCCGAAGCGGCGCGGGCCGGGGCGAGAGCGGCGGTGAACCAGAACTGGCTGCCCTGGCCCGCCTCGCTGGCGACGCCGATCGTGCCGCCCATCAGCGCAGCAAGCTTGCGCGAGATCGCCAGCCCGAGCCCGGTGCCGCCATAGCGGTGCGCCACGCTCGCGTCGCCCTGGCTGAATTGCTCGAACAGGTGCGGCAGCACGTCGGGCGGGATGCCGATGCCGGTATCGGCGACATCGAAGCGCAACAGCGCGCGCGGCTGGTGGCCATTGCCGGGCGGCGGCGCCCGGCCGGCCGGCGCGACCGAGATCGCAACGCCGCCCATCTCGGTGAATTTGACCGCGTTGCCGACCAGATTATACAGCACCTGGCGGAGCCGCCCGGCATCGCCATAGCTCGCAGCCGGCGTGCCGGGAGCCAGATAGAAGCCGATTTCAAGGCCCTTGGCGAAGGCCTGCGGCGCCATCGCGTCGCACACGCTCTGCACCAGCGGCTCGATCTCGAAATCCGCCTCGTCGAGCGTTAGGCGATCGGCTTCGAGGCGGGAAAAGTCGAGGATGTCGTTGATCACCAGCAGCAGGTGATCCGCCGAATCGCGCACGATCTCGGCATAGCGGCGCTGCTCGGGCGACAGCCCCGTGTCGAGCAGCAGCCCGGTCATGCCGACGACACCGTTCATCGGGGTGCGGATCTCGTGGCTCATCACCGCGAGAAAGCGGGATTTGGCGCGGCTCGCCTCCTCGGCCTCGTCTTTGGCGGCGACGATCTCGCGCTCGACGCGTTTGCGCTCGCTAATGTCGCGAATAATGATCGCCGTCTTGCGGCTGCCAGCGTCGATAAAATCGGCGAACGCAATCTCCATGTCGAAGCCGCTGCCGTCCGCCCGGCGACCGCGGAACTCGCGCGCCCCGCGCGCCGCCGCCAGGAAATCGCGCAGCATCACCGCATCCGAATCGACCAGCTCGGCGAGGTCGCGACCGCGCCATTCAGCCGCGTCGTAGCCGAAGATCCGCGTCGCCGCCGGGTTGGCGATCTCGATCCCGCCGGCCTCGTTGACGGTCAGGATGGCGTCGCGCGCGGTCTCGACGATCGCGCGGAAGCGCTCGTTGCCGATGTGCAGCGAGGCAAGCGTGCGCGACAGCCGCTCGCGTTCGCCGCGCAGCTCGGCTTCGCGCGCGGCGAGCGCCGCCTCAGAGCGCTGGCGGCGCAATAGCTGGCGCACGAGCAGCGCGGTGAAGGCGAAGACGATCAGCACGGTGCCGCCCGCCGCGCCGAGCAGGCGCGAGCGGCTGGCGCGGTACTGGGCGAACAGGTCGTTGTCGGACAGCCCGACGCCGACGATCAGCGGGTAGTCGGGCAAGACGCTATAGCTGACGACGCGCGACACGTTGTCGAGGGCGCTCTCGACGTGAACGCTGCGGTTCTGCGCATCGGGACTCAGCTCCAGCCGGACGGTCTCGCCAATCGTGATGTGCGGCCGGTACGGGGCATGCGACGAGGACCGGCTGAACGACACCCGCGCCCGCACGACGCCGTCGCGCCCGACCAGCATGACGGTGCCGCCCGGCCCGAGATCAACCGTCTCGTAAAACCGCGCGAGGTAAGAGGGATCGAGCGAGACGATCAGGACCCCGGCAAAGCTGCCGTCGGGCGCGTTGAGCCGGCGCGCCAGTGGCATCGCCCAGTGACCGGCGCTGCTGCCGCCGCCGCGGCCGGCGACCGGCTGGCCGATAAACAGGGAATTGTCGTCGTGGTCGGCGAGATAGCGGAAATAATCCTCGTCGTGCACCGAGGCGACAACCGGGGCCGGGCCCTCGGTGGTGCCGACGATGCGGCCGTCGCGGGCGACCATCACGATCTGCACCGGCAGGTCCTGCAGCAGGAGTTCCTTGCCCGGCCATTGCCACAGCGCGAAATGCGCCGGATCGCTCTCGTAGCCGCGCCGCAGCATCAGGAGGGTCTGGTCGATTTCCTTGACCGTGCGGCGGATATGCTCCTCGAAGACGCGCGCCAGGTTCGTCGTGTGCTTGCGGGCTTCATCGAGGATCGCAGCCCGCTCGCTGGTGAGCTGGAACGCGACGGTCGCACCGACAAGCAGGATGACCAGAGCGCCGAACACCGAGATTGCCAGCGGCAACCACACCCGTCCGACGCGGCGCGCCCGCAGGGGGGCCGGATCGCTTCCGGCATCGCGCGCCGGGGCGCTGGGCGAGGTTTCGGTCAGCGGCGCATCCTTCGGCGCACCCGTTCCGGGTCGCCTTTTATATGACGTCTCCCGATGTTCAGCCATTCTAAACCATGATGCCGATACAATGCCGGCTTGCGGAAGGAGGGAGAATGACGGCAAAAGCGCGCCTGCTGTTGGTCGAGGATAGCCCGTCGATCTTGCGCCTTTATCACGAGGTCTTGAGCAAGCTCGATGTCGAGCTGGATGACGCCGATACGGGGGCGCGCGCGCTTGTCGAGCTGAAGGAGACGGTGCCCGATGTGGTGCTGCTCGATCTCGAGCTTCCCGACCTTAACGGCGTCGAGATCCTGCGCGCGATCAAACAGCGTGGCCTGCCGACGGCGGTTATCGTCGTCACCGCGCACGGCTCGGTCAAGGTCGCGGTCGAGGCGATGCGCGAGGGAGCGTATGACTTCATCGTCAAGCCGTTCGCGCCGGACCGGCTCATCGTCACGGTCAGGAACGCGCTGGAGCGGCGGCAGCTCGAAAGCCTCGCGGCAGCCAACGACGTCGCCCGGCACGGCCGCTTCTGCGGCCTGATCGGCGCCTCGTTGCCGATGCGCGCGGTCTACAACGTGATCGAAAGCACCGCCAAAAGCCGCGCCACCGTGTTCATCAGCGGCGACAGCGGCACCGGCAAGGAATTGTGCGCCCAGGCGATCCATCAGCTCAGCCCGCGCCGCGACGGGCCGTTCGTCGCGGTCAATTGCGGCGCGATCCCGCGCGAGCTGATGGAAAGCGAGATGTTCGGCCATGTCCGCGGCGCCTTCACCGGCGCGGCCGGGACGCGCGAGGGCGCCATCGCGCGGGCCAAGGGCGGCACGCTGTTTCTCGACGAGATCTGCGAGATGGACCTGGCATTGCAGGTCAAGCTCTTGCGCGTCCTGCAATCGGGCGAGTTCACCAAGGTCGGCGGCAGCGAGATCGAGCGCGCCGATGTGCGCTACCTGTGCGCCACCAACCGCGACCCGTGGGCCGAAGTCCAGGCCGGCAGGTTCCGCGAGGATCTCTATTACCGCCTTCACGTCGTGCCATGCGCGATGCCGCCCTTGCGCGAGCGCGAGGGCGACGTGCTGCTGCTGGCGCGCCATTTCCTCGCGCTCTATGCCGCCGAGGAGGGCAAATCGTTTGCCGATTTCGCGCCCGAGGCGATCGCCGTGCTGACCCGATATTCCTGGCCCGGCAACATCCGCGAATTGCAGAACGTCTTGCGCAACATCGTGCTGTTCAACGACGGCACGATCGTCACGGCTGCAATGTTGGCCCGTCTCGAGGCGAACGGCGCGGCGCGCTCGGGCGCCAGCCCGCCGCCAGTCCTCTGGCGTGCCGCCGAGCCGGTCCGCGGCGCGCCGGTCAGGCCGCTGTGGCAGATCGAGAAACAGGCGATCGAAGAGGCGCTGACCGCGTGCGGCGGCAACGTGCCGCGCGCCGCCGCATTGCTCGAAGTCAACCCGTCGACGATCTACCGCCGCAAGGCCGAGTGGGAGAAAGCGCGGCTGGCCGCATCGGCGTGATGCGTCGGGCCGGAGGGTTTATCCGATCACTCCCGACTCGCGCAGCGCGGCGATCTCCGCTTCGGCGTATCCGGCGGCGCGCAATACCTCCTCGCTGTGCTCGCCGACCCGGGGCGCCCGGCGCGGTGGCACCTTGTCCTGGCCGCGGATCTCGATCGGGCTGTTGACCGTCAGGAACTCCGCATCGGTGAACTTCACGAGACAGCCGGCGGCAAGAGCCTGCTCATCCTGCGCGACATCCTGGGTCTCGGCGACAATGCCGAAAATCAGTCCGGCCTCGTCGAGGATGCGGCGCCAATCGGCGAGGTCGCTCGTGGCAAAAACCCGGTCGAGGATCGCGACAAGCGCGCGAGCGTCGCGCTCGCGGCTCTCGACCGTCGCAAAGCGCGGGTCGTCGAGCGCGGCGTCACCGAGGCAGGATTTGAACCGGTCCCAGCGCCATTCGTCGGACGCGATCGACAACAAGAGCCAACGCCCGTCGCGGCAGCGGTATTGGGTGCGCAGCGCGTTCGGCGCCGCCTCGCGCGGCGGCTGCGGCACAACCCGGTCGCCGCACAACGCCGCCTGCACCGAGCAGCCATTGGCCCACAGCCCGTTGGCCAGCAAGGACGACGAAACGTAATTGCCCTTGCCGGTGCGCTCGCGCTGATAAAGCGCCGTGACGATCGCGCCGTAGGTGCCCATCGCCGAGGGGTGGTCACCCATGCCGGGCAGCGAGCGCGCCGGGGTCGCCTCCTCGCCGGCCCGCACCAAATGCATCAGCCCGGTCCGGGCCCACCATGCGGTTGCGTCGAAGCCGGGCTTGTTGGCTTCCGGCCCGGTCTCCCCATAGCCGGTGAACGAGGCGTAGATCAGCCGCGCGTTGAGCGGCGCCAGATCCTCATACCGGATCTTGAGACGCTGGCGCACCGGGGGCGGGTAGTTGGTGATAAACACGTCGGTATCGGCGAGCAGCCGGTAAAGTACGGCGCGCCCGGCTTCAGCGCGAAGATCGAGCGCCAAGCTCTTCTTATTGCGCGCGTCGAGCGCAAAACCGGGGTTGAGCGCCGGCCGTCCCGGGATCGGCACGGCGCGCCGGCGATAAGGGTCACCGCCACCGAGCGGCTCGATCTTCACCACCTCGGCGCCGAAATCCGACATCACCGTCGCCGCCGCCGGCCCAGCGATAAAGCTGGCGCAGTCGATGACCTTCAATCCGTCGAAGATGCGTTCGCTCACCGCCGGTGTCCTCCCTATCGAACTCAGAGCGAGACTAGCCAGTGGCGGCGCGCCGTGACAATCGCCGCCGAACGGGCGATCCTGTTGCGTGCAACCCGCGGAGGTCGAAAGTGTCGCAAACCGTCGACCCTGTTGTCGTTTCGGTCGTCCAGCACCGGCTGCTCGCCATCGTCGAGGAGATGGGTGAGGCGATGCTGCGCACCTCGTACTCGCAGATCCTCAATTCGAGCCGCGATTTCTCGACCGCGATCTGCGGCCTCGACGGGCGGCTGATCGCCCAGGCCGAGCACGTGCCGATCCATGTCGGCGCCCTGCCCTTTGCGGCCCGCGCGGTGACCGAGTTTTTTCGCGGCGACATCCACCCAGGCGACGTGTTCCTGCTCAACGACCCCTATCACGGCGGCAACCATCTCCCCGACCTGACCGCCTTCGTCCCCATTTTCGAAGGAGACGCGCCGCGCTTCTGGTCGATCAACCGGGCGCACCAGAGCGATATCGGCGGCGCGACGCATGGCGCCTACAACGCGAGCGCCACCGACATCTGGCAGGAGGGGATCCGCATCACGCCCTTGAAGCTCTACGACCGCGGCGACGTTCGCCGCGACGTCTTGGAGATGATCGCGACCAATGTGCGCCATCCGCGCGATTTCCGCGGCGATCTCGCGGCGATGATCGGCTCGGCACATGCCGGCGAACGGCGCTTTCTGGCATTGGCCGCCGAGTTTGGCTGGGAGACGACGCACGCCGCGATCGAGGCGGTGCTCGACGGCGCCGAGCGACAGGCCCGCGCCGTCATCGCCCAGTGGCCGGACGGGGTCTATCGCGGCGAAGCGCTGCTCGATGACGATGGCCGCGGCCACCAGGACATCCACATCCGCGCCACGGTCACCAAAGCCGGCAGCGACCTCAGGGTCGACCTGTCGGATTCGCACGCGCAGGTGCACAGCTTCATCAATTCCTCGTACGCCAATACCTACTCGGCCGTCGTCGTCGCGCTGTCGTTCCTGATCGACCCGGACACGCCGAAGAATGACGGCACGTTCCGCCCGGTCGAGCTGATCGCGAAGCCGGGCACCGTGGTGTGGGCCGACGAGGGCCTGCCGGTCACGCTGTGCACCAGCCATTGCGGCCAGGAGATCATCGAGGCCATCGTCAAGGCCCTGGCGCCGGCTTGCCCGGAGCGCGCGATGGCCGGTTGGGGCCGCCGCTTTCGCATCGCGATCCAGGGCAAGGACCCGCGCAGCAAGGACGTGCCAGGGGGGCGGCCGTTCCTGTGGCATTTCTTCCAGGGCCGGCCGGGCGGCGGCGCCTCGGCCAAGGGCGACGGCTGGCCCGGCGCCGGCGAATGGCACAGCGCCGGCGGCATCAAGTTCGGCAGCCTCGAAGTGACCGAGGTGCGCTTTCCGCTGTTCTTCAAGACGCACGAATTCCGCCCGGATTCGGGCGGCGCCGGCGAGTTTCGCGGCGGCCCGGGCGGCATCGTCGAGATGGTGGTCGAGACCGCCGAGCCGGCGCTCGGCAACACCGCCGGCGAGGGCGTGCGGCACGGCGCCTGCGGCATCCTCGGCGGCCGGGACGGCATGACGCACCGCTACACGCTCTATTCCGGCAATGACGAGCCGCGCCCGATCAAGACCAAGGAAACCGGCATCGCGATCCGCCCCGGCGACCGCCTCGTCCTCGAATCGGGCGGCGGCGGCGGCTGGGGCGACCCCGCCCAACGCGACCCGGAGGCAGTTGCACGCGACGCGAGAAACGGGTTTGTGAGGGGCGGCTGAGCCATGTACCGCATCGGCATCGATGTCGGCGGCACGTTCACCGATCTCGTCGCGATCGATGAGGGCGGCGCGACGGTGCTCGCCAAGGTGCCGTCGACGCCGCAGGACCCCTCGCTCGGCGTGCTCGATGGGCTGGCGGTGCTGGCAACCCGCCTTGGCCTCGAGCGCGCGGCGCTGCTGGCCGGCACCGAGCGCATCGTGCACGGCACGACGGTGGCGACCAACGCGCTCTTGGAACGCAAGGGCGCCCGCGTCGGCCTGTTGACGACGGAAGGCCATCGCGACGTCATCGAGATGCGCGAGGGATTGAAGGACGACCGCTACAATCTGCGGCTGCCGCCGCCCGAGCAACTGGTGCCGCGGCATCGGCGCCTCGGCGTGCGCGAGCGGATGCGCGCCGACGGCCGGGTCGAGGTGCCGCTCGATGCCGCCTCGCTCGCCGCGGCGCTCGCGGTCTTGCAGCGCGAGCGGGTCGAGGCGGTCGCGGTATGCTACCTGCACGCCTGGCGCGATCCGGCCCATGAGCAGGCGACGCGCGACGCGCTGGAGCGGGCGCTGCCCGGCGCCTATGTCTCGCTGTCCTCGGAGGTGTTGCCGCAGATCAAGGAATTCGAGCGGGTCTCGACGACGATCGTCAACGCCTATGTCGGCCCCGTCCTGTCGCGCTACCTGGCGCAGCTCGAAGCCCGGCTGGGCGAAGCCGGCTACCGCGGCCCGACCCTGATCATCCAGTCGCATGGCGGCGTCGCGCCGATCGCCGAGGCCGGCCGCCTCGCCGCCGGGGCGGTGTTGTCCGGCCCGGCCGGCGGGGTCGCCGGCAGCGTTTATGCGGCGCGGCTGATCGGCGCGCGCGACCTGATCCCGTTCGACATGGGCGGCACCTCGACCGACATCAGCCTCGTCACCGACGGCACGGCGGCGCTGGTCATGAACCGCCGGGTCGGCGGCCATCGCATCGCATTGAATTCGCTCGACATCGCCAGCATCGGCGCCGGCGGCGGGTCGATCGCGCGGGTCGACCGGGGCGGCATCCTGCATGTCGGGCCGGAGAGCGCCGGCGCCCTGCCCGGCCCGGCCTGCTACGGCCAGGGCGGCACGCAGGCCACCGTGACCGACGCCAACCTCGTGCTCGGCTATCTCGATCCGGCGAATTTCCTCGGCGGCGACCGGCGGCTCGACCCGGCGGCAGCCGAAGCCGCGGTCGATTGCGTCGCCGCCGCGCTCGGCATCGACCGGCTCGCCGCAGCGCGCGGCATCCACCGCATCATCAACACCAACATGGCCGAAGGCGTGCGGCTCGTCTCGGTCCGGCGCGGGGTCGATCCGCGCCGTTTCGCGCTGTTCGCGTTCGGCGGCGCGGCCGGGCTGCACGCGACCGATATTGCCCGCCAGCTTGGCCTCGGACGGGTGATCGTGCCGCGCGTCGCCGCGGTGTTGTCGGCCTGGGGAATGCTGGCGACCGACCTCAGGTTCGAGGTGTCGCGCACCCATATCGGCGACGCGCGGGCGCTCGACGGTGGCGCGCTCAAGGATTTATTCGACGCGATGGAGGCCGAGGCGATGCGGCGGCTGCGCGCCTCGTTCGCCGGGCCGGCGCGCGCCGCTCGTTCGGTCGACATGCGCTATGGCGAGCAGGTGTTCGAGATCACGGTGCCGCTCGACGAGGTTGACTGGCTGGCAGCCGACCCGCTGCCGCAGATCGTCGCGTTGTTCCACCGCCGGCACGAGGCGCTTTACACCTACGCGATGCCCGACCAGGAGAGCGTGCTGGTCAACGCGCGGGTCGCCGTCTCGGGCATCCTCGAAGAATTGCCGCAGGAGCCGACGCTGCCGGCGGCCCCGCCCGCCGCGCCGCAAGCCGAGCGACGCATCTATCTCGACGGCTGGCTGACGGCGCCAGTCTACCGCTTCGACGCGCTGGCGCCGGCACAACGCATCGCCGGCCCGGCCATCATCGAGGCTGCGACGACGACGGTGCTGCTCCGCCCCGGCGATGCCGCCACCGTGACCCCGCAGGGCTGGCTCGACATCGCCGTGCCGGCAGGCGCTTGAGCTACGCCGCCTGCGCCACCGGGTGGAAGTTGCGCGGCAAGCCGGCCTTGGCGATCGCGCCGTAGAGCGCCACGTCGGGCAGGGCGCGATGCACCAGCTCGCGCACCGCTTCCAGCTTGGCGATGTCGATGCCGGTGGCAACGCCCATCGCCTCGAACAGGAAGACGGTGTCTTCGAGCACGATGTTGCCGGTGGCGCCTGGCGCGTAGGGGCAGCCGCCGAGCCCGCCGAGCGAGGCATCGAAGAAGCGGCAGCCGGCCTCGTAGGCAGCCAGCACATTGGCGAGGCCGAGGCCGCGCGTGTCGTGGAAATGCGCCATGACCGGTAATGGCGCGACATCGGCGATGACCTTGCGGAAGACGCGGCCGATCGCCGCCGGCTGGCCGTAGCCGACCGTGTCGGCGAGGATGATGCCGTCAGCCCCAGCCGCGGCGACCTCGCTGGCGATGCGGCGCACGCGGTCCTCGTCGACATCGCCCTCGATCGTGCAGCCGAACGCGGTGGCGAGCCCGCAATTGATCTTCACCGCCTTGCCGCTGTCACGGCACAGCTGCACGACGCGGCGGAAATCCTCGATCGACTCCTCGGTATGGCGGCGCACGTTCGAGAGGTTGTGCCCCTCGCTGACCGACAATACGAAATTCATCTCGGGCACGCCAAGGGAGAGGCCGCGCTCGGCGCCGCGCGAATTGGGAATGAGGGCCGAGACGTGCAGCCCCGGCAGCGTCAGCGCGTGACGCACCACTGCCTCGGCGTCGGCGAGCTGCGGCAGCAGCTTCGGCGGCACGAACGACGACACCTCGATCTCGCGCACCCCGGCGGCGTATTCGGCGTCGAGCCACGCGAGCTTCACCTCGGTCGGCAGGATCGCGGCGATGCTCTGCAACCCGTCGCGCATCCCGACTTCGCGAATCTGTACCCTGTCGCCCATCTCTGACCTCCTGCCACAAACTTGCGTCACAAGCTAAGCGCTGCGCCGCCGCGCGGCAACCGCGCACCAGATCGCCGAGATTACCGGCGCCAAGCCGAGCAGCGGCCCGCTTGACAGGGGCCGTCCGGGCGAGTAATCCACCGCCACCGTGGGAATTTGAGCCGACCGGCTTGCGCGCCACGTAAAATACAGCGCTAAAAGGTCGGGGAAGCTGTGAAACCCCTGGCCTGCGTCGGTCCGGGGTTTTTTATTGCCTCGACCGCCGCGGGTCTGCCGATGGAGAGCCCGCGATGCCGACGCCGATCCTGCCGCCCGAGCTTGCCACCGAGCTCGCCCCCGCGACCCTCATGGTACGCGGCGGCAGTGAGCGCAGCGGCTACGAGGAAACCTCCGAGGCGATGTTCCTGACCTCGGGCTTTGTCTACGGCAGCGCCGCGGAGGCCGAGGCCGCGTTCAAGGCGGACGGCTCGCGCTACGTCTATTCGCGCTACCGCAACCCGACCGTGACGATGTTCGAGGAGCGGCTGCGGCTGATCGAGGGCGCCGAAGCGTGCCGCGCCACCGCGAGCGGCATGGCGGCAGTGTTCGCGGCCCTGTTGTGCAAGCTGCGCGCCGGGCAGCGGGTGGTGGCGAGCCGGGCCTTGTTCGGCTCGTGCCATTACATCGTCGCCGAGCTGTTGCCGCGCTTCGGCATCGAAACAGTGCTGGTCGACGGGCGCGACCTGGCTGCCTGGGAGGCGGCTCTTGTGCCCGGCGCGGCCGTGACGTTTTGCGAGAGCCCGTCGAACCCGGCGATGGAGATCATCGACCTCGCGGCGGTGGCGCGGCTGACCCACCAGGCCGGCGGCATCCTCGTCGTCGACAACGTTTTTGCAACGCCGCTGTTGCAGAAGCCCTTGGCGCTCGGCGCCGACGTCGTCGTCTACTCGGCGACCAAGCACATCGACGGCCAGGGCCGCACGCTGGGCGGGGCGATCCTCGCCAGCGAGAAATTCGTCAAGGACGATCTCGGCCTGTTCTACCGCCATACCGGCCCGTCGATGAGCCCGTTCAACGCCTGGGTATTGCTGAAGGGGCTGGAGACGCTGGAATTGAGGGTCGAGCGGCAATGCCGCACCGCCGCGGCGATCGCGCGCCTGCTGGAGACCCATCCGAAGATCGGGCGGGTGATCTATCCCGGGTTGCCGAGCCACCCGCAATACGAGTTGGCGCAGCGCCAGATGGCGGCGGGCGGCACCCTCGTCGCCTTCGACGTCGCCGGCGACAAGGAGGCCTGCTTCCGCTTTCTCGACGCGCTCCGGCTCGTCGACATCTCGAACAATCTCGGCGACTCGAAGAGCCTCGTCACCCATCCGGCAACGACGACGCATTCGCGCCTCAAGCCCGAAGAGCGCCAGGCGCTCGGGATCGGCGACGGGCTGGTGCGCCTGTCCGCCGGCCTTGAAGCCGAAGCCGATCTGGTCGCCGACATCGAGCGGGCGCTGCGGCAGGTGTAGCCGCAGCCCGGCCCGCGTTACAGCAGCTTGTAGAGGAATTCGGGGATGTAGTTTGTCCGGCGGTTCAACACGGCGCCCAGCACCTGGCCGCCGGCCTGCTGCACCAATTCCTTGGCGTGGGTGATGACCGCCGGACGGGTCTTTTCAGCCTGGACGACCAGGATGACCCCGTCAACCGCCTCCGGCAGCAGGCTCGAGTAGGCGCCGTCGCCGACCGGCGGGCAGTCGACCACGATCAATTCGAACTCCTCGCGCAGCCGGGTATAAAGCTCGCGCAAGCTCTCGGCGTCGACCGAAGCGGGGCCGCGCTCGCCGACCAGGCAGGTCACCGACAGCCGTGTGCCGGCAATCGGCTGCAACACATCGGCGCTATCCAGCCCGCCCCACAAAAACTCGACCAGCCCCTGGCTGGTATCGCATTCGAAGGCGAGCGCGGTCTGCGGATTGCGGCGATCGGCGTCGATCAGGAGGGTGCGGCGATGGCCGGTGGTGCCGGCAAGCAGCGCGAATTCGCGCGCGATGGTCGAAGCGCCCTCCCCTTCGGTCGCGCCGACCATATGCAGGACGACGCCCTGCTTGCTGTCGAGCAGCGGCCGGATCGCGGCAAACAGCGGCGCCAGCGGCGTCGCCAGTGGCCCCGGAGCCAATGATACCGGGGCTCGGTTGACTTCGCGCACGACCGGCTGCCGCGGCGGCGTGAGATCGCTGCTGACCCGTCGCGCCCGCTGTAATGCCTCGTAGACGCTGCTCACCTGCCACCGCCTTCCCGCTGCACGCCGCTACCGCACCATATGCGCCGCCGAACTAGCCCCGCCAGATGGATGGCCGAGCATAGATAAGGGGGGCATTAGAGTTCGACAGATTGGTCTCGAATTGGTTAACCCTCGCCTGTCGGATTGCGCGGTGGTGCGCGTTCGGGCGCCGACTGCAACCCGGAACGAACCCGCGACAAAGCGGGCCACGGTGCCGCCGGATTGCCCGGGCGGACCGGCGGCGGCCGAGCGGCGGTTTCGCCAAGCGCTGCCGCGGCATCGTTGACGGCAGGCGACAGCCGCCGCAAGGGCCAGGGCGGCCGCGCCGGAGGAGGCGAAGCGACGGGCAGGCGCGACATGTCGACCGTTTGGAAACCGATCGTTTTCACAGTGACCGTCGGCGCCATTCGTGTCGTGGCGTCGACGTGGGCCTCGGCGGGTTGCGACACCGGTTCAACGATCGCGATGCCGTCGCCCGCCACCGGCAAGCCCCAGACGTCGTGCCGCTCGACCGGCATATCGGCGGCAGCCGGCACGGCAAGCTGGCGGGCGGCGGCCTTGCGCGCCTCCGCCGGCTCGGGAGGCGCCTTGCGGCTGCGCACCGGCAGCCGGGCCGATATCCACTCGACGGGTTCACCTTTCTCGCGGGCAAGCGCGCCGCGCAGGCGGCGGAGCGCACGCCACCCCGAACCGAACCGCTCGGCCCGGCCCGGGCGGGCCGCACCCGATCGTGCCAGGAAATCGCGAATTGCATTACCGGTGAGCTGGCTGCCGAGCGGGCGCTGCGCCGCGCCGAACCCCGCGATCAGGGCGTTGTCGGCAAGGATGTTGATGGTGCGCGGGATCCCGCCGGCCGCCTCGGCGATCAGCCAGGCCGCGCTCGGCGACATCACCTGGGCGAGTTCGGCGGCGCCGCTCGCCCGCAGCCGGTGTCCGATGTACTCGAAGCTCTCCTCGACGCCGAACGCGGCAAGCCGGGCGCGCAGCGCGACCCGTTGATTGACCTGCCGCATGTCGCGCCGCGCCAGCATCGTGTCGACCTCCGGCTGACCGACCAGCACGATCTGGACCAGCTTTTCGGTATCGGTCTCGAAATTGCTGAGCAGCCGCAGGAATTCGAGCGTCTCCGGCGGCAACAACTGCGCTTCGTCGATCATCAGCACGACAGTGCGCCCGCTTTCGAATTCATCGAGCAGCCTGAGCTGCAGGCGCGGCACCGCGGCAAAGACGCTCTCCGGATCGTCGAGGCCAAGTTCGCTGCAGATGTAGCGGGCCATCTCGAACGGGCTGACCTGCGGCGTGAAGATATAGATCGACTTGACCGCGTCGGCCCGCGCCTGGTCGAAAAACGCCCGGACGATCGTGCTCTTGCCGGTGCCGACTTCGCCAGTGCAGACGATGAACCCCTTGCGGGTCTCGACGCCGTAGATGATCGTGGCCAGCGCCTCGCGATGGGCCGCGCTCATAAACAGCATCGCCGGGTCGGGGGTGACCGCGAACGGGGTCCGATCGAGGCCGTAGAAGCGCTCGTACATCCCCGCCCGCCGTCGTCACCCGGCGCGGCAGGCCGCGTCGGGAAGCATCACGCCGCGTCCCGGTTGTCGTTGCCGGCGGCGTGCGAGGTCGGCACCGAGGCCAGCACCGGAACCCCGATGATCCGCTCGACGCTCTCGACCGTGATCAGCGTCTCGCGGAACACCAGCAGATAGATCAGCACCCCGGAGGCGCCGATGATGCCGATCAACAGGCCCGCCAGCGCGAAGGGCAGGTGGTGCGGCCCGGCCGGCCGCGCCGGCGCGGCCGGCTTTTGCACGACGCTGACGCTGACGAAATTGCTGCGGTCGAGGTCTTCGTTCATGCGCGCTTCTTCGTAGCGGGCCCGGTAGGTCTGGACGAGCCCTTCGAGGGTGCGCCGCTCACGCTGCGCGTCGTCAAGCGCGCGGGCACCGGTTTCGAGATCGCGCAGCCGCTGATCCATCGCCGCCACCTGCCGCGTGCGCAGCGCGATTTCCTGATCGAGCGGTGCCGCGTCGGCAAGCGCCCGGTTCAGCGCCACCACCATGTCGTCATAAGCAGGATTGCGCTGCGACCATTGCTTGTGGGTCAGCCCGCCGGAGGCGCCGATGAACTGCTTGAGGGTGGCGATTTGCTGCTCGGCGTCCTGCAATGGCTTGACGTCGCCGACATAGCGCTGGCGCAATTCCTGCGCCTTGACCTCGGTATCGAGCAGCCGCGCCTTAGCCTGCTCGACGACATCGGCCTGGCCGGCACCGGCCGTGACCAGTTGCGGCGTAACCTTGAGCCGGCCGGAGAGGAAGTCGATCCGCTGGTGCGCATCGACCGACTGGCTGTGCAAATGCTGCAAAATCGTGGTCACCGCGGCGCGGTCATCGAGCAGCTTGGCGCGTTGCGCGTCGACATCGAACAGCGATTTCGAATTCTTGATCTCGGTGACCTTGCGCGCCGCCGCATCAAGCGCAGTCTCGTATTGGCTGGTTTGCTGCTGCAGGAATTTGTAGCGGGGGTCGGCGAACATCTCCGCGTGCTTCTCAAGATAAACCGCTACGACGGCGTTGAGCGCCTGCACCGCGACATCATGGTTCGGGTTGCGGTAGCCGACGTCAATCACGTCGGACAGCTCGACCGGGGCCACCCTGAAATCGGCATAGAATTTCCGCACCGCCGCGTCGGTCGCGGTGGTGTCCGAGGTGAACCAGCCGCCACTCCCCGGGTACAGACGATCGGCGCCGATCCGCTTGACCACCGCCTCGACGAGATCGCGGCTCGTCAGGATCTGAATTTCCGAATTGACGATTTCCTGCTTCGTCACCGACGGCACCGAAGCAATCGGCTGGTTTGGGTCGGAGCGCACTTGAAACTCACGACCGCTTTTCACCAGAAGCCGCGTGGTCGCCTCGTAATAGGGCGTCAACGTGTACGAAAACCCGATTACCAGCAGCACCAGCCCCAGAAAAACGCCGATCAGCTTGCGCTTCTCCTTAAACAGGATGCTGAGCACCTCACGGGTTGTCAGCTCATACGGATTGGCGGCCATGCGATCGTCCCCAACACAGCAGCGGGTGGCGGTGAATGCCGCTCAACCCCTCATTGGACCGTATATTGGAAATAGAACGGCACCTGTCTTATGTAATTAGCAAGAAAATCAGACAGCGAAGCGAACACCGTCTGCGGCACATAGACGACGTCGTAGGATTTCAGCAGCGGGTCCTCGCCGCCGGCTCCGGCAAAATTGCCGAGCGCCACTTTGTAGTAATAGACCTTGCCGTCGGACGAGCGGCGCAACACCAGAATATCGTCGGTATGAGCGCCGCTCTTGGCGCCGCCGGCCTGCGCCAATGCCCGCGACACCGTCAGCGGAACATCGCTGCGCACCAATCCGGGATTGTTAACCCAGCCGTCGACGAAGACCTCCTGCGGCGCATAGGCGCGCAGCGTGATCGTCGCCTGCGGGTCGCGGATCACTGCCGCATAGCGCTGGTTTATCAGCTTGGTGGCCTGCGCGACGGTGAGACCGCCGACCGCGACGGTATTGATCATCTGCAGCGACAGACGGCCGTCGGGACCGACCAACACCCGGTCGTTCAGATCCGGGTAGAACGGGAAGCGGACCTCGAGTTCGTCATTCGGCGCCAACACGTGTTCTTGCGTCACCGGCACGCCGCCTGCGAACACCGCCGGGCCAGCGAGGTTGGGCGCCGCCGGTGCACACCCGGCGAGCGGGGCGAGGACCAGCACGGCGATCGCAAACAACCACCCCAGCCTCACCCCTGCGCTCCCAATTCATTCTCCGCGGTGCGCCGCGCGGAGAATGACGGCGCGCCCTGCCGTCCCATCGTCGCGTGTCGCCGGGGAATATCACCGAACTCGGCGCGGCGCCGCAAGCCGCTTGCTGCAGCGCCGCGCCGGAGCGGCGTAAATCAGTAGGCGTGCCGCTGGCCGAAGACGATCCGGAGGGTATACAGCAGAATCTGGAAATCGAACCAGATCGACCAGTTGTTGATATAGTCGAGATCGTAGCGGACGCGGGCGCGCAGGGCCTCCTCGGTCGCCACGGGGCCGTGATAGCCGTTGACCTGCGCCCAGCCGGTGATGCCCGGCTTGACGTGATGACGCAGCGCGTAATCGGGCACGATGTCGTGATTGGGCCGCTCTTCGACCTGCATGCTGATCGCATGCGGGCGCGGCCCGACGAGCGACATCTCGCCGCGCAGGACATTGAGCAGCTGGGGCAGTTCGTCGAGGCTCCAGCGCCGCAGGAAGTGACCAACCCGGGTGACGCGGGGATCGTTCGGTCGGGATTGGCGCACGCCGTCATGGTCGGCGGCATCGGCCGCCATCGTGCGGAATTTGTAAACGCTGATCACCCGGTCGCCGAAGCCGTGCCGGTTCTGGCGGAAGAACACCGGACCCTTGCTGTCGAGCTTGATGGCGATGGCCAGCGCCAGCAACAGCGGCGCTCCGAAAACCAGGGCAAAACTCGCCAAAGCCTTGTCGATCGCGCCCTTCAGCAGGATCTGCCCAAAGGTCAGCGGCCGACCGTAGACCTCAAGCAGCGGCAGGCCGGCAAACGCGTCCGGCTCGCGGCACGCCACATTGTAGCCGACGAGGTCCGGCGCAAGGCTGATCTCGACCGGCATCCGCCGCAACTTTTTCAGCACCTCGACGACGCGCTGCTCGGCCGAATGCGGCAGCGCGACAAGCACCCGGTCGATGTCGCGATGGCGCGACAATGCGACCAGATCGTCGGCGGTGCCGACCGCCAGGCTGCGCAGGCTGGGGCTCGCGATGCGCCGACGGGCACGATCGTCAAACACGCCGACCAGTTCGATCGTGTCGGGAGATGAGGCCCGCAAGCGGGTCAGCAGCCGCTCTGCCAAGTCGCCGGTGCCGTAGATCGCCACCGCCTGCTTGAGCCGGCCCTGGCGGCGCCAACGGGCGATCGCACCCGACAGGTAGAGCCGAACACCGCAGATGCCGACGACCGCCCCCATCGCCCACAGCGTCAGCCAGTGGATCAGCGGCAGCCGGGCAGCATCGCCCCTGGCAACAAGGGCGATGACCACAAGCAGGCTGACGACAAACGGCAGCAGCGTGCGCAGTGCCGCATCTGCCAGCCGGCGCGACAACGGCCGGCGCAGCGCGTCATGCAGCAACCGCGGCCCGAGGTCGGGCAACCGCAGCAGCATCGCCATCACCGCTAGCGCCGTGAAGATGGTCGCCGGATCGACCGGCCAGCTGAAGCCCGGCTGCAGCCGGTAGGCGACCGCGCCGGCAACCGCAGCGACGAGCGCATCGGCAAAACGAAGCGCCAGCGCCACAGCGCGCGGATTGATGCGCGGCGCAGCCGGAACCAGCGGATCGCGAAAGCCGGCACGCCTGATCTGCGGCGCCTCAAGCTCGATCACGTTGCTGGCGGCGTTGTCGGCAGGGGTGGCGGCGGCATTGACGGCGACGTTACCGGCTGAATGCGTCTCGGCGCCCGCCCTTCCGACGGGATACTCGTCATCGTTGGGCAACGTCGATCTGCGCGCCATCATCAACTCATCGGTGTCCTCGCGCCGCTGTCGCCAGACGCGAGCCGGCGCCGCTGCGCCGCTGACAATCCCGATATCGGCGGTCGGGGAGGATGACATCGCTGGCGTCGCCTCTTACAGGAAATCCGATCAAAACCCAAACTGCCTGACAATGATCGAAGGCTAGCGCATTCTGCTCGTCGAATGCATCACTGGCCCTCGTTGGTTCGCCGCCGGTGCCCAGCGCGGTTTGTCGCGGGGGCGTCGGCGCTGCGGTGGGACGTATGAGCCGCCGATTGGTTTGTGCCGGCAGGTAATCGTGAGTTCGGTAGTCTCACTCCGCCCACCGCCATGCCGCCGCGACACGTTCAGCAAGCTAGATTGAGGTTGAACCAAATGCATCACAATTCGTGGTTAAATTTTCTTAATTTACCATCTTCCGAGCTGCTGTGATGTCATCGGCAGTCAACCGGCGCGATTATGCCTGCGCTGTCTTGCCGCATTCTTGGTCTATGATTGAAAATATTGTGTTCGGCCTGCTCGCCGCGGGAATTTCGGCGCTGGTCGCCTGCGGGGCCGTAGCCGCGTCACCACCCGCCGGCGCAGCCACGATCGAAGGCGGACACCTCATGGTCGTCTCCGCCCACCATGAGGCGAGCGCGGTCGGCCGCCGTATCCTCGCCGCGGGCGGCAACGCGATCGACGCCGCCGTCGCGGTCGGCTATGCGCTGGCTGTCGTCGATCCGTGCTGCGGCAATATCGGCGGCGGCGGGTTCATGCTGATCCGCCGCGCCGACGGTCGCAGCAACGTGATCAATTTCCGCGAGACCGCCGCCGCCGCCGCCACCCCCGCGATGTTCCTCGACGCGGCCGGCGAGCCGCAGCGCGAGGCAAGCCGCTACGGCTATCGCGCGGTCGCCGTGCCGGGCACGGTGGCGGGGCTCGACCGTGCCCTTGCTGAATATGGCCGCCTCGGCCGCAAGGCGGTGATGGCGCCGGCCATCGCATTGGCCCGCGACGGGTTTGTTGTCGGGCAGGCGGACGCGCGCCTGCTCGCAGAGAAGGCGGCGCGGCTCGCCGCCGACCCCGCAGCGGACCGCATTTTCCTGCACGGGGACGGCAGCCCCTATCGGGACGGAGACCGCCTGCGGCAACCCGATCTCGCAGCGACGCTGGCGCGAATTGCCGAATTGGGGCCGGACGCCTTCTATCGCGGGCCCGTGGCCGCCGCCGTCGCGCACGCCTCGGCGGCGCATGGCGGCCTCCTGACGCAAGCCGACTTCGCCGCCTACACAGTTACCGTAGCGGCGCCGGTCAGCTGCGCCTATCGCGGCTACACGGTCCTGTCGGCGCCGCCGCCGAGCGCCGGCGGCACCATCCTGTGCGAGATGCTAAACGTGCTTTCGGGCTGGGACCTCGCGGAGTCGGGCTATCGCTCGCCGCAGACATTGCACCTGATGGCGGAGACGATGCGTCACGCCTATGTCGACCGCAACAGCGCACTCGGCGACCCGGCGTTTGTCGCCAACCCGCTGGCACGGCTGCTGTCGCCCGGCCATGCCGCTGCGATCCGCGCCGCGATCGACCCGCAGAAGGCGACGCCGTCGAGCGCACTTGGTTCGGGCGTCCCTCCGCACGAACGGGCCGAGACGACGCATTACTCGGTGGTCGACGGCGCGGGCAATGCCGTCTCGGTCACGTACACGCTGAACGGCTTTTTCGGCGCCGGCGTCGTCGCGCCCGGGACCGGGTTCCTGCTCAACGACGAGATGGACGACTTCACCGCAAAGCCGGGCGCACCCAACATGTTCGGCCTCAGGCAGGGCGCCGCCAATGCAATCGCACCAGGCAAGCGCCCGCTGTCGTCGATGACCCCGACCATCGTCGAAAAGGACGGGCATCCGGTGCTGGTGCTCGGCAGCCCCGGCGGCCCGCGCATCATCACCGCGGTGCTGGAGACTGTTAGCAACATCGTCGATTTCGGGCGGACACCCGCCGACGCGGTCGCGGCGCCACGCTTTCATCACCAGTGGCTGCCGGATACGCTGTATTACGAAAAGGGCGGCTTGCCGGCGGACACTGTGGCGGCGCTCGTCGCGCGCGGCTACCGGCTGGCCGAGCAGAAACCGTGGGGCGCGGTCGAGCTGATCGCGGTCGGTCGCGGCGGGGAACTGACCGGGGTCAACGACCCACGCCGGCCGGAAGGCGCGGCAGACGGCTACTGAAGGCGACGCAATATGCGCTATTCGCCGCTCGTCGAGCGGATCGCCGGCAGCGGCGCCGACGCTTGGGCAGTCCATATCGAAGCGGCGCGGCGGCGAGACGCCGGCGAGGACATCATCTTCCTGACCGTCGGCGATCCCGACCAGGAGCCGCCCGAGCCGGTCATCGAGGCGACGGTCGCGGCGCTGCGCCGTCACCGCACCGGCTATTCGGCCGTCGTCGGCTATCCGGCCGTACGCGCGGCGATCGCGGCGCGGGTGGCGCGGCGCACCGGCATGCCGTGCAGCGCCGACAACATCGCCGTGGTGCCGGGCGCCCAGGGCGGCCTCTATTGTGCGGTGCAATGCCTGGCCGGGCCGGGCGACGAGGTGATTGTCCCGGAGCCGGTCTACGCCACCTACGAGGCCGTCGTCGGTGCCAGCGGCGCGCGGCTCGTGATGGTGCCGCTGCGGCCGGAGCGCGGGTTTCACCCCGATCTCGACGCGCTGGCCGCCGCGATAACCCCGAGGACGCGGGTGATCTGGATCAACAGCCCGCACAACCCGACCGGTGCCGTGTTCACCGCGGCCGAAATCGAAGGCATCGCCGCGCTGTCCCGCCGTCACGATCTGTGGCTGCTGTCGGACGAGGTTTACGAAGACCTCGCCTTTGCCCGGCCGCATGTCAGCGCCTGGTCGTTGCCCGGCATGGCAGAGCGCACGGTGGTCGTCTCCAGCCTGTCCAAATCGCACGCGATCCCCGGCTTCCGCTTCGGGTGGGTCGCCGGACCGCCGGCATTGGTCCGGCATCTATTCAACCTGCTGCTGTGCATGACCTATGGCGGCCCGGCCTTCATCCAGGATGGCGCGCTGGTCGCGCTGACCCGGGACCTGCCGGAGGTTGCCGCCTTGCGCGAGGACTACCGGGCGCGCGCCGACCTGCTGTCGGGTCTGCTGCGCGAGGCGGCACGATGCCGCGTTGTCGCGCCGGAGGGCGGCATGTTCGTCTTGTTGGACGTGCGCGGCAGCGGGCTTGACGCCGCCGCCTTCGCGCTGCGCCTGCTTGCGTGCGAGGGGGTGGCGGTGCTGCCGTGCGACGGCTTCGGACCGAGCGCCGCCGGGCACCTGCGGATCGCGCTGAGCGCCCCGCAGGCGCGGCTGCGCGAGGCCGCCCGGCGCATCGTCCGATTTGCCCGCTCGCTTTGATGAGTTTCGCGATGATCAGCAACAGCCCGAATTTTCTCGACCCCGACCGGCCCGATACCGTGCGCCTCGATGTCGCCGACGCCACCGCGCTCGGCGAGGCGGCGCTTGCCCGGATCGGCTACCCGGCCGAGGAAGCCCATATCATCACCGACCAGCTGATCGACAATTCGCTGTGCGGCTATCGCTTTGCCGGGCTGCCGCGGATTCTGGCGATCGCCCGCGACGCGAAGACCGGGGCGACCCGCACGCCGGTCCGGGTCGTGCACGAGACGCCGAGCGCGGCATTGGTCGACGGCGGCAACAACGTCGGCTACGTCGCGGTCTATCGCGGCATGGAGATCGCGGTCGCCAAGGCGAAAGCCCAGGGCATCGCCTCGGTCGGCGTCTACAACAGCTATTACAGCGGGCGCAACGCATACTACCTCGAGCGCGTCGTCGCCGCCGGGCTGGTCGGCCTGCACACCGCGAGCGGGTCGCCGCATGTCGTGCCGCCGGGCGGGCGCCGGCCGGCGCTCGGCACCAACCCGATCGCGTTCGGCTTCCCGTCGACCGACGGGCCGGTGATTTTCGACATCGGCACGGCGTCCCTGATGTGGGGCGAGGTATTGCTGAGCGCCGAGACCGGCGAGCCGCTGCCGCCCGACTTGGCGTTCGACGCCGACGGCAACCCGACCCGCGACGCCCGCGCTGCCGCCGCCGGCGGCGTGGCGCCGTGGGGCGGCCACAAGGGCTACGGCCTTGCCTTTGCGATCCAAGCGCTGGGCCTCCTCGCCGGCGCCGCGCTGCCCCGAGGCAACCCGCAGGATTACGGCTTTCTGTTTCTGGTGGTCGATCCCGGCGCGATGCTGCCGGGCGGCGGCTTCGCGGCGCAGATGGCCGACCTCGTGCGCGCCATCAAGGCGACGCCGCGCCAGGAGGGCGTGGCGGAAATCCGCATTCCCTCCGAGCGCTCGTTCCGTGAGCGCGAGCGCCGCCGCGTCGAGGGCATCGTGATCGACCGCGCCGTCGTCGCCGCGCTCGAAGCGCTCTGAGCGAGCCCTTGTCGGCGCCGGCGCGCGGGTCTAGCGTCACGGGTCACCTATCCGCGGAGGAAACCCGATGATCGTCGAATTCCGTACCTACCGGCTGAAGCCCGGCTCAGTCGCCGAGGCCGAAAAGCGTTTTGGCGAAGGACTGAAAAACCGCACGAAAGTATCGCCGCTCGGTGCCTTCTGGCATACCGAGGTCGGCCCGCTCAACCGCATCATCCATGTCTGGCCTTACGAGGATTTCGCGCAGCGGGCCCAGGTCCGCTCGCAGAAGATCGAGGGCTGGCCGCCCAACATCCGTGAGTTCGTCGAAGAGCAGCAGAGCGAAATCTTCATCCCGGCGGCGTTCTGCCCGAAGATGGAGCCGCGGCAATTGGGCGGCATTTACGAGATCCGCACCTACACGCTGGCTCCCGGCGCCATCCCGGCGATCATCGACCGCTGGGCCACCGCGATCGACAAGCGGATGGAGCTGTCGCCGCTCGCCTTCGCCGGCCATTCCGAGCTCGGCGGGCTCAACCGCTGGCGCCACATCTGGGCCTACAAGGACGCCAACCACCGCGCCGAGGTTCGCGCCAAGGCCCAGCGCGAAGGCATCTGGCCGCCGAAGGGCGGGCAGCCCGGCCAGACGCTGATCCAGGAGAACATGCTGGTCGTCCCCTCGAATTTCTCGCCGCTGCACTGACCGTTGCGGTTGACCCTCTCCGCCCATTGGGGGCGGAGAGGGCACGCTCAATATTCGACCGCGTAGACCTGCCCGGTGAGGCGGAGCGACTTGTCGGGGTCGGAAGACAATAGGCGGATCTCGACCGGCAGGCCCGGCTTCAGCTCGCTGTGCGGGATCTCGCCGGCAGCCCACGCCAGGCCGCTCCATACGATCTTGTCATATTGGGTCTTGACCGGAAGCCGTTCGCCTTCCTGGGTGGCGCTGATCGTGAAGTGCTGTCCCATCGGAGTCTGGGTCATGCTGCGCGTCGTCTGTCCGCCCTCGTCGCTCTGCCGCAGGATGATGCGCAGATCGCCCTCGGCCGGCGCCGGGACCGTTGCGGTGAAGACGATGCCCGCGTTGGCTCTGACGAATTGGGCCTGGATCGGCTCGATGCTGCGCGGAATGTGGATGCCCGAGCCGATGCCGAGGTCGTTGCCGGCATCCGCATAACGCCCGTAACCGACCACCGCGAGCTGGCCAGGTCCGAGGCGGATCGCGTCGCCCTGCAGCACCGGCGCAAACCCGGCATCGCGGAACAGAATGCGGCCGGCGCCCGAGGGTCCGTGCGGGTGAGGTAGAGCCGGCAATATCGGCCACCTGCACGCTCTGCGCCGGGTTGACGACAGTGTAGAGGCTGCCCGAGGCGGTTGCCGCGGCGAATCCGTAAGGCAGGCGGTCGCCTGCGAGGCCGCCGAACGCCCTTGTCACACCGTCGCGCTGCAGGCCGTCATAGAGCGCCTGCGCCTTGGCGAACCAGTGCAAATCCGCATCGTCGAGGAACTCCAGATTGCCGTGGACCGTGTTGACCCAGCCGCCACGCGCCATCATCAGCAACAGCATGCCCTGCCACGCGGCGGTGCGCCGGCGATAGATCGTCCCGGTGTCGCCGATCATAAAGCCGGTCGAATCGATGCGCCGTAGCGGCACCCCCGCCTCGTTGAAGCGGCGCACCATGCGGTCGCTGTAGATGTCGACCGAGCGCCAGAAATTCATCTCCGGGACGTTGGACGGACGCGGGTCGCCGGCATAAAGCGCGTCGAACACGTCGAGCCAGCGCAAAGCGGAGCGCGGCACGCGGCTCTTGGCGCTGCCGACGTCGCCGACAAACCCGTTGAAGGCAACCAGCACCGCGTCGGGGTTCTTGTCGCGGAACGCAAGCAGCGCCGCGCGCAGCGCCGCTCGGTTGCGCAGCCGGATCTGGCGCGGCGCGAAGGCGTGCTCGTCGCCCGCCGCCGCGGCGCCAAATTCGGCGAAGTCAAATTTGAACAGCCGGACGCCGCGGTCGTACCAATGCTGCAGCACGTCCATGAAGTCAGGGAGAAAGCCGCCCTCGTAAAGCGCCATCGCGCCCTTTTTCGTCGTCAGCGAGTTGCGCCATTTCGCTACCGGGTTGAGGTGGACGAGGCTGTTCGTACCAAACCACAGCCCGGGCTTGATGTTGTTGTCGCGGCAGGCGGCGAGCCAGGCGTCGGGGCCGTCCGGCCAGGTTTCCTTGCGCCAGGTGCGGTAGCCGCCCTCGGGATCGAACCAGAACGCGTCCATCACGTAATAGTCGATGCGCACCCCGGCCTTGCGCAGCCGCAGGATCTGGCGCAATTCGCGCATCGCCAATTCTTCCGTCAGCGGCGCCGCGTCCGACAGTTCGTCATATGCCGACCAGTTGTTGTAGACCCAGATCGGCGTCGCGAGCCCGGGCTCCGCCGCCTGGGTAGCGACCGGCGCGATCCACAGGAGCACGAGGGCGGCAATCGCCAGCAATCCGGCCCGCCGCATCATCGCCCGGATCCTGCCCGCCCGCCTACACCGCGCCGCCGATGGCGCGGTAGCGCAGCAGGTGGTCGGCGAGGACGCAGGCCAGCATCGCCTCGCCGACCGGCACGGCACGGATGCCGACGCAGGGGTCGTGCCGTCCGCGGGTCGAAACCTCGACTTCGTTGCCCTCGGCGTCGACGCTGCGCATCGGCGTCAGGATCGAACTGGTCGGCTTGACCGCGAAGCGCACGACGATGTCCTGCCCGGTCGAGATGCCGCCGAGGATGCCGCCGGCATTGTTCGACAGAAACGCGACCTTGCCGCCTCTGCATCCGCATCTCGTCGGAATTCTCCTCGCCCGAAAGCGCGGCGGCGGCGAAGCCGGCGCCGATCTCGACCCCCTTGACCGCGTTGATCGTCATCATCGCGCGCGCCAGATCGCCGTCGAGCTTGTCGTAGACCGGATCGCCAAGCCCAGCCGGCACGCCCTCCGCCACCAGCTCGATGACCGCGCCAGCCGACGAGCCGGCCTTGCGCACGCCGTCGAGATAATCGGCCCAGCGCGCCGCCATCGCGCGATCCGGGCACCAGAACGGGTTGTCCGCGATCGCCTCCCAGTCCCAGGCGTCGCGGTCGATCCGGTGCGGTCCGATCTGCACCAGCGCGCCGCGGATCGTGATCCCCGGCCCCAGCACCTGGCGCGCCACCGCGCCGGCGGCAACCCGCGAGGCGGTCTCGCGCGCCGAAGCGCGGCCGCCGCCGCGATAGTCGCGGATGCCGTATTTCTTCCAGTAGGCATAATCGGCGTGGCCCGGCCGGAAACGGTCGGCGATGTTGCCGTAGTCCCTCGAGCGCTGGTCGACATTCTCGATCATCAGCTGGATCGGCGTGCCGGTCGTCTGCCCCTCGAACACGCCGGACAGGATCTTTACCTCGTCCGGCTCGCGGCGCTGCGTCGTGAAGCGCGACTGGCCGGGCCGCCGCTTGTCGAGCCATTGCTGGATGTCGGCTCTCGGCAAGCGGCAGGCGCGGCGGCACGCCGTCGACGACGACGCCGATCGCCGGCCCGTGGCTTTCGCCCCAGGTCGTGAAGCGGAACAGTGTGCCGAAGGTGTTTCCGGCCATCGTGCGCCCGTCACACGACCGAGATGTCGGGCGCGTCGACCGCCTTCATGCCGACGACGTGATAGCCGCAATCGACGTGATGGACCTCGCCCGTAACCCCGGACGACAGGTCGCTCAACAGATAGACGCCGGCGCCGCCGACATCCTCGATCGTGACGTTGCGCTTCAGCGGCGCATTGTGCTCGTTCCACTTGAGGATATAGCGGAAGTCGCCGATCCCCGAGGCGGCCAAGGTCTTGATCGGCCCGGCGGAGATCGCGTTGACCCGGATGTTGTCGCCGCCAAGATCGACCGCGAGATAGCGCACGCTCGCCTCCAGCGCCGCCTTGGCGACCCCCATCACGTTGTAGTGCGGCATCACCCGCTCGGCGCCGGCATAGGTCAGGGTCAACAGGCTGCCGCCCGCGGTCATCAGCGGCGCCGCGCGCCGGCACACATCGGTGAACGAGAAGCACGAGATGTCGAGAGTGCGCAGGAAATTCGCCCGGCTGGTGTTGAGGTACTTGCCGGTCAGCTCGTTCTTGTCGGAGAAGGCGATGGCATGCACGACGAAATCGAGCCGGCCCCAGCGCTCGCCAAGGTCGGCGAACAGCGAATCGAGGCTCTCCTCGTCGGTCACGTCGGCCTCGATGACGATGTCGCTGTCGACGCTCTGCGCCAGCGGCCGCACCCGCCGCCCGAGCGCGTCGCCCTGGTAGGTGAAGGCCAGCCGGGCGCCGTGCTCGTGCAAGGCCCGGGCGATGCCCCAGGCGAGCGAGCGGTCGTTGGCGACCCCCATGACGAGCCCTTGCTTGCCGGCCATCAGGCCCATGCTGTTTCCCCTCCGGGCAGAAGCAGCCCGTTGCCGGATGATCCTACACCAAGCCGGCGGGACGGGCGAGGCGGCCGGGGCTGGAGGTTGATCGGCTCAGGCGGCGCCCGGGTAGATGTGGCTGCCGTAGACCCGGCGAACATCGTCGAGCAAGGCGCCCGAGGGCGGCGCGTAGGTCAGGCGCTTGCTGGTGAAATGCCCGGTCAGCGCCTGCATGCCGGCCGCCAGCTCGCCCATCTTGACGAGCGCGACCAGCCCGTTGACGATTGGCGCGCCATCGACCTCGTGCACGCCGGATTCGGCGAGCAGGGTCATCACGCTGCCGCCGGCCGGGATCACGCTCTCGGCGCCCTTCGCGAGGCCCTGGCGCGCGGCAACGCGGAACTGCTCGATCACATCGGCGCGCACGCCCGCATCCACGAAGGCGCGGTCGAATACGGCCGGGCGCTCGACTTCCATCCGGTCGATCGAGACAAGCCGGCCGGACAGCCCGTAGCTCGCGATGTTTTCGGTGACGCGGCGGGTGAATTTCGGGTTGACGTTGACGACCGAAAAGCTCGCCCCCATCAGGCAGGCGAGGAACACCGAGGACTTCGCACAGCCCGAGCACCGGGATCGTCAAGAGCTCGCGCAGCGCGTGCATGCCCGGCTCGAAGATGTTGCCGAGCAGGAAGGCGTCGTAGCCGTCGCGCTGGGCGGCGAGCCCGTTGTCGAGGATTTCCGCGGTGTCGAGGTATTCGAGATAGCGGTATTGGTCGGCGATTGCGCGGCCCTCGCTGAGGCCGCGCAATTCGACCGTGGTGCCCGGCGCCGCCGCCCCGGCGAGGATCGCTGCGAGGCGCTGCGCATAATCGCCGCTGGTCGAGCGGCGGCTGACGCCGAGGCTCTGATAGAACAGGCGCATGGCTCAGACGCCGAAGGTGAAGCGGCTCCCCGTATTGGTCAGCACCGTCTGCTGCGGCATCTCGCGCAACGCTGCGGCGATGAAGCCCCTGCCGGTGCAGTGCATCGGCACCAGGACGTCGGGCGCCAGCGCCTTCAGCTCTGCCACCGTGTGATCGATATAGTCGTTCGGCGCGAAGCCGAGATGGAAGCCGCCGATCACCGCGTGCAATTTGTCGATGCCGGACACCGCCATCGCCGATTTGACCGTGTTGACGATCCCGGAATGGCCGCACGACGAAATCACCACCAACCCGCGGCCCTGAACGACGTAACACGTCGCGTGTTCGTCGGGGTGCTTGTCGGGAACCAGCCGACCGCGCTTCTCCTCCTCGGTGAAATGGTCGGCCGGGGTCGGCTCGACCAGCGTGTTGGGCAGCACGTTCTCGAACGAGGTGCGCGCGATCGGGCCGCTGGTGAAGGCGCCGCCGAGCGCATGGGCATGGCCGCAACAGACCGTCTCGACATGGGCGGCCAGCAGCGCCGCGCTGTCGAGCGCGCCCATCGTGACCGGCTGCTCGCCCTCGCGTCCCCGGTTCCACTTCTCGCGGAAAGTCAGGTCGCCGCCGGTATAAAGCTTGAGATCCTCGCGCATACGGCCGCGATGCTGCTGCACGAAGCCGACCATGCCGCCGTAATGGTCGCGATGCGAGTGGCTGAGAATGAGGCCGTCGAGCTTCTCCGCCTCGATGCCGAGCAGGCCGAAATTGCGGTTGATGATCTCCGGGGTGAAGCCGAAATCGAGAAGATATTGGTGCTTCTCGCCCGCCCGCGCGGATTCGAGGTGCAACGACAGACCCCATTCGCACGCCAGGGTCGAGGTCTCGTGGCCGGGGATGCGCGAGACGTGCTCGATCCGGACATGCGGGTGTGTCGCCCGCGGCATGAACAGATCGAAATACGAATCGACGACCAGCCGCACCGACAGCGAATTGACGGTCGGCGGCCGGAATGGTTCGGCGAGTTGCAGGCTCACAACTTCCTCCCTCGACGGGTATCTCTAATGGCTGTGCTGGCCTAAGCGCATTTCGGGTGATTGACAATGCCGGAATTGCGGATCGATGCTGCTCGCTAACGGACATGACAGGCTGGGAGAGCGCCGCATGGCCATCACGATCACGCCGCTTCATCCGCATATCGGGGCCGAGATCGGCGGCCTCGACCTGGCCGCGCCGATCGACGCGGCCGGCCTCCGCGATCTGTGGCAGGCGATCGACCGGTATGCCGTCCTCGTGTTCCACGATCAGCGTCTGAGCGACGCCGAGTTGCGGAGCTTTGCCGGCCGCTTCGGCGAGCTCGAAATCGGCCGCTCGGCGGCGCGCGGCGGCAAGCGGCGCCTCGCCTTCCCCGAGATCGGCGACATCTCGAACCTCGACGAGGACAACCGCCTGCGCGCCCGCGACGACAGGAAGCGGCTCGACAGCCTCGGCAACCGGCTGTGGCATACCGATGCCTCGTACATGCCGGTGCCGGTCGTGCTCGGCATGCTGTTCGCGGTCGCGGTGCCGCCCGCCTCGCCGTTCGGCGGCGGCGAGACCGAGTTTGCCGACATGCGCGCCGCCTATGACGCTTTGACCGACGCACAGAAGGCCGCGATCGACGGGCTCGTTGTCGAGCACGACGTGTTCTGGTCGCGCGGCCAGATTGGCTTCACCGAGTTTCCGCCGGGCGAGCGCGAGCAATACCCGCCGTCGCGCCAGCGCCTGGTGCGCCGCCATCCAGGCTCCGGGCGCAAGACGCTCTATCTGTCCGCGCACGCCTCGCACATAGTCGGCTGGCCGGTGCCGGAGGGGCGCCTGCTGCTCGCCGACCTCAACGAACACGCGACGCAGCGGCAATTCGTCTACAGCCACCAATGGCGGGTCGGCGACCTTGTGATATGGGACAACCGCGACACGATGCATCGCGGCCGGCCGCACGACGAATCGCAGCCGCGGGACCTGCGGCGGGCGACGACGCTCGATGTCGGCTCGACCCTCGACGAGGCGGCCTGAGCGCGTCGGCTCGGGGGTCAGGCGCGCATTGTCTTAGTTGGGTGATCAGTTCGTTGTTGTAGTTGCGTACCATCCCCGGAATTAAGAACGCGTCGACCAATACCCAGATGCTGGGAATCAACAGCAAGACGAACCCAACCAGAACAAAACTCAAGAATGTTGCCACCAATGTGAGAATGAGTATGGCTGCTCCCGTACCGGGGGCCGCTAGATAAAATCGGTGAGCCCCGAGCATTCCAACAAAAAACCACAGCAAATAAGCAATCCCGGCACTTTTCTTGTTGGCATCGTATTCCATCATCATCATGGACCCGACAGTCGGGTCTGACGCCGCTCGCAGAGCTTGATCGCTCACGGGCATATCTCCCTTTTTTTTCGCGCGACAGAATATCGCACCAAGGTTGCGCCCGCAAGGCTGCCACCGTTCGTTGCCTTCGCAGGGCCGCGGGAGCTCGCGCTGCATGGTACTGACATCGTTGTCATTGCGGCGAGCGCGTCGAGGACGCAATCTCGCGCCGCTTCCATTCGGGGTTGGGAATGACCGAGACCGCGCACAGCGACCTGATCCGCGACCAGTTCACCCGCCAGGCGACGCCGTTCAGCACCGCCGCGCCGATCGCCGACGCGGCCGCGCTGCGGACGATTGTCGAGGCCGCCGATGCCGGCCCCGACGACACGGTGCTCGACGTCGCGTGCGGCGGCGGTATCGTCGTGTGCGCCTTCGCGCGGCATGTACGACACGCGACCGGGATCGACATGACCCCGGCGATGCTCGACCGCGCCGGCGTTCACGCCATCGAGCAGGGCATTGCGAACGTGACCTGGCGCGAGGGCGACGTCACCCGCCTGCCCTACCCGGACGGCGCATTTACGATCGTCGTGACGCGCTTTGCCGTGCATCATTTTCCCGACCCGCCGGCGGTGTTCCGCGAGATGGTGCGCGTCTGCGCGCCGGCCGGCCGGGTCGTCGTTGTCGATACCTACGCCTCCGCCGATGCCCGGAAAGCCGCCGAGTTCAACCGGCTCGAATTGCTGCGCGACCCGTCGCATACGCGCTGCCTGGCTCTGGCCGAGCTGAAGGGTCTGTTCCACGCGGCCGGGCTCGGCGAGCCCCGCGAGCGCTTTGCCGAGCTGCGCGATACGGTGACGAACCTGCTGGCGCGCTCCTTCCCCAACCCGGGCGACGAGCGCAAAATCATCGAGCTGTTCATGGCCTCGATCGACGACGACCGGCTCGGCATCCCGGTCGGGCGCGACGGCGAGGCGCTGCGCTACGCGTACCCGGTGGCGATTCTGGCGGCGGAAAAGCGCTGACTCGACTCGCGCTTGCAGTGCCTGCAATTTGCCGCGCCTTCCGTTTGACAGGGCGCCGGGGGCTCACTATGGTGCGCGCCGCTCCGGCCGACACCGGCCGGCGAGGATGGCTGCGCGTCCGGAAATGAGTGAGAGCGAGCCACCCGACCCGTTGCGGCGGATCGGCGAAGAGATCGACGAGGCGCGCTCGCGGGCGGGCCTGGAGCGATCGGCCGGTCGCGACGATGCGACGGCGGGCGGGGCGCTCGGGTTCGGCCTGCGCATCGGCATCGAACTCCTCGCCGCGCTTTGTGTCGGCTTGGCCTTGGGGTGGTTGGCCGATCGCTATATCGGGACGCGGCCTTGGGGGTTGATCCTGGGGTTTTTCCTGGGAAGCGCGGCGGGGGTTGTGAACGTGTTTCGAGCGGCGCAGGGCATGGGCCGCGGCGGCCCGCCGGCAAACCGCCGCAGATGAGGGCGCCGCTTCACGCGGCAGGGCAAGGTTGGGGAAGAACGTGGCGGAAGTAAGCGCTCCTCTCGAGCAGTTCGTGATCAAGCCGCTGGTGTCGCTCCACATCGGCTCGGTCGATATCTCCTATACAAACTCAGCCCTGCTGATGACGATTGTCGTCGCGGCGATCATGCTGCTGTTGCTCGGCACGACGCGCCGGGCCGCGCTGATACCCGGGAGACTGCAATCGGTCGCCGAATTATGCTACGAATTCGTCGCCAATATGGTACGTGAAAACGTCGGCCATGATGGCATCGAATACTTTCCGCTGGTGTTTTCGATTTTCATGTTCGTTTTATTCGGCAATTTTCTTGGCCTCATTCCCTACAGTTTTACCGTCACCGGACAGATCGTCGTCACATTGGCGCTGGCCCTGTTCGTATTTTTTACGGTTACGGTGGTCGCGTTCGTGCGCCACGGTTTCCATTTCTTTAGATTCTTCTTCCCGCCGGGAGCGCCGGTGTTCATGGCGCCGGTGCTGGTGCCGATCGAGATCATCTCCTATCTGTCGCGGCCGGTGAGCCTGTCGATCCGGCTGTTCGCCAACATGATGGCCGGCCACACGATGATGGCGGTGTTCGCCGGCTTCACGATCACCCTCGGGATCTTCGGCGTCCTGCCGATCGCGATCAACGTCGCGATGTTTGCGCTGGAAATCATCGTGTGCGCCCTGCAGGCTTATGTGTTCACGATCCTGACCTGTCTCTATCTGCACGACGCGATCCATCTGCACTGACCGCGTCCGACATCGCCATCCGCTCTGCAACGACCAAGCAAAGGAATACGCTATGGACCCAACCTCCGCGAAAATGATCGGCGCCGGTTTGGCGGCAATCGGCGTCGCCGGTGCCGGCGTTGGCATCGGCAACATTTTCGCAACGCTGGTCAGCTCGATCGCCCGTAACCCGGCGGCGCGCGACCAAGTGTTCGGCATCGGCATGCTGGGCTTCGCGTTGACCGAGGCGGTGGCGCTCTACGCCCTGCTGATCGCGTTTCTCGTGCTCTACGCGGTCTAGGCCGCGTCGGGCCGGGCGCCGCGCCATGCCGCAACTCGATCCAGCCGTTTTCGCACCGCAGCTGTTCTGGCTTGGGGTGACATTCCTCGTCCTGTTCCTGCTGATGCGCGGCATCGCCGTGCCGCAGGTCGGGCGGGCGATCGAGGCACGCCGCGAGCGGCTCGACGCCGATCTCGGCCGCGCCGGCGAACTCAAAACCGAGGCGGAAAACGTGCTCGGCGCCTACGAGAAGGCACTGGCAACGGCGCGCAATGAGGCGCAGGCGACACTGCGCGCGGCGGCCGAGCACATGGCGGCCGAAGCCGCCGAGCGCCAGCGCGCGCTCGCGGTGACGCTCGGGCAGCAGATAGAGGCCGCCGAGCGACGCATCGCGGGCAGCAAGGATCAGGCGCTTGCCGAGGTGCGCGGCGTTGCCGTCGATGTCGGTCGCGCGATGGTCGAGAAATTGACCGGCTCGGCTCCCGACGCGGCCACGATGGTGGCGGCGGTCGATGGCGCGCTCGCCGGGCGGGCCGGCTGATGCATTTGTTTCACGATCCCGAATTCTGGGTCGCGGTTGCCGCGGTGATCTTCATCGCGGTGGTCTGGAAGCCGGGGCGCAAGGCGCTGCTCGGCAGCCTTGACGCGCGCGCTGAGCGGATCCGCGACGAGCTTGCCGAGGCGCGCCGGCTGCGTGAGGAGGCCGAGCAGCTTCTCGCCCAATACCAGAAGAAGGAGCGCGAGGCAGCGGCCGAGGCACAGGCGATCATCACCCACGCCCAGGAAGAGGCGGAGCGCATCACCGTGCAATCCGGACGCGACCTCGAGCAGGCCCTGGCGCGACGCCAGCGCCTGGCCGAGGAACGCATCGCGCAGGCCGAGGCCAAGGCCGTCGACGAAATCCGCGAAGTCGCTGTCGATGTCGCGGTGGCTGCGGCGCGCGACGTCATCGAGTCGGGGCTGAACGAGGCGCGCAGCGGCGCCATGCTCGATGCCGCGATCGCGGCCTTGCCGCAGCGGTTGCGCTAGGGGAAACAGGTTCTGCGGACCTCTCCGCTGAGTGGAAGGTCGGTGTGGTCGTGCGTCGCGTCGTCTCATGCGCCTCTTTGTGCGGCCCCGCCGCGGCAAGCGTTCTTGCCGCGGGTCTGTGTGCGCTGCTCCTCCTTGCCGGCGCCATGGCGATTCCGGCCCTCGCCAAGAACGCGGTGGTGCTGAACTCGGACGACAATTCGCTGAGCCTGATCGACACCACGACGTATAAAGAGATCTCGCGCACCTATATCGGGCGCGGCCCGCATCACCTGATGCTGACGCCGGACCGCAAGCGCCTGATCGTGGCGATGTCGGGCGGCAACGAGCTGATCTTCCTCGATCCGAACGACGACGCCATCAAGGAACGGCGGGAGGCCAGCGATCCCTACCAGATCGGCTTCAGCCCCGACGCGAAATGGTTTGTCGCGACCTCGCTGCGGCTCGACCGCATCGACATCTACAACGGCACAACCTATCAGCTGGTCCACCGTCTGCCGGCGCCAACGATGCCGAGCCATATCGCGTTCTCGCGCGACAGCCGCACTGTCTTCATCACATTGCAGGGCACCAACAACCTGACCGCGATCGACCTCGCCTCGGGCAAGACGCTGTGGACCGCCCCGGTCGGGCGCCAGCCGGCGGGGGTGTTGGTGCGGCCAAACGGCGAGGTTCTGGTGGGGGTCATGGGCTCGGACCACGTCGCCGTCGTCGATCCGAGCAACGGCACGGTGCTTCGCCAGATCCAGACCGGACGCGGCGCCCACAATTTCCTGCTGTCGCCCGACGGCAAGGCGCTGTTTGTTTCGAACCGCGTGGCCGGCACGATCTCGGTGCTTGACCCGGACACCCTCGCCGTCACCGCCACCCTGACGGCACCGGGCGGGCCGGACGACATGGCGCTGACCCCGGACGGCAAGGAGCTGTGGGCAACCGGGCGTTGGCGGGCCTCGATCGACGTGATCGACCGCGCCACCGGCACGCTCAAGACGACGATCCCGGTAGGCCGGTCGCCGCACGGGATTTTTGTGGATTAGGGACCGGCAGATTTCCGCGAGGGCGCGATGATGGACGGGGCGCTGCGGCTGGCCGAGCAGGTGCAGGGCGCCATCTTCGAGGGGACGGTCCAGCCGGCGCTCTATCATCTCGGCTTGATGGATTGGGCCGAGAGCGTGTTCGACGGCGTCGGGCTTGCCCTGTACGGCGCGATCGAGATTGCGTTGGCCTACGTCCTGCTGCGGCCGCTCGAATTGTGGCGCCCGGTCGAGCGGCGGCGCACGCATTGGGCGGAGCGGCGGGCCGTGCGCACCGACGTTGTCTATACGCTGGTGCACCGGCTGGGCGTCGTGCCGGCGATCCTGTTCCTGCTGCTGACCCCGATCAGCGCGGCGATCGACGGCTCTCTGCGCTTCGAGGGCTACATTCCGCCGGCCCTCGAGCAGCTGCTTCCGCCGCTGCGCGGCTGGCCGTTCGCCACCTTCCTCGCCTACATCGTGGTGCTCGATTTCGGCGAATACTGGCGCCACCGGCTGCAGCATCGGGTGCGGTGGTGGTGGGCCTTGCACAGCCTGCATCACGACCAGCGGCAGATGACGCTGTGGTCGGACGACCGCAACCACCTGCTCGACGATCTGCTGGCCGGGGCGTGGAGCGCCACGTTGGCCCTGGTGATCGGCGTCGCGCCGGAGGAATTTCCGCTGGTTTTGATTGTCTTCCGCCTGATCGAGAGCCTGTCGCACACTAATCTGCGGCTTGATTTCGGCCGCCTCTTCACGCCGCTCGTGGTCGGCCCGCACTATCACCGGCTGCACCACGCGATCGAGCACGCGCGCGCGCCCTTCGACCGCACGAGGGGCTGCAACTTCGCGGTGATCCTGCCGGTGTGGGACGTTGTGTTCGGGACCTGGCGGCGCGATCCCGGGTTTCCGCCGACCGGGGTGGCGGCGCTGGCCGGCCCGGCCATCGGCTGTGGCTATCTGCGTCATCAGCTCGAAGGGTTCCGCCGTCTCGGCGGGGAATTGGCGCGCCTCAGCGACCGCCGGCGGCCCGGCTTTGTTGCCGCGCTGTCGCGCGACGCCTCAACGGATCGGCGCCGCCTGGAACCGGCCCTTCCAATTGCCGCCGCGGCCGCGCCAGTAGAGGACCGCTGATGCGACGGTCGCCGCCGTATAGAACAGCGCGATCGCCGGCAACAGCGGCGCCAGCACCGCCGGGCAGCGATAGCTCCTGAGGATCGGCAGGAAGGCGAGGCTCATGCCGAGCCACGCCGCCGCGCCGAGGACCTGGCCCCAGCCCGAACCTGTCAGGACGAGAAGCGGCGGCGCGAGATAGATCAGCGCCATCGCCGCGACCGTGCCGAGTAGCGCGAGCGCCGAGTAGTTGAGCTGGGCAAAGGCGGTGCGCGCGATCATGTCCCAGATCGGCCGCCACGAGTGGTATTCGCGGATGCTGCAGGTGTCGCGGGCAGCGCCAAGCCACACCGCGCCGACCTCCTTGACCCGCCGCGCCAGGGCGCAATCGTCGATGATCTCGTGCCGGATGGCAGCGATGCCGCCGACCCGCTCGAGGGTCGCGCGGCGGATCAGCATGCAGCCCCCCGCCGCCGCCGCCGTGCGCCGCCGCGGGTTGGCGACGAAGCGAGGCGGATACAGCTTGAAGAAGAAGAACACGAAGGCCGGGATCAGCAGCCGCTCCCACGCGCTGCGGCAATTGAGCCGAACCATCAGCGACACGAGGTCGTAGCCGCCGCCTTCGGCGCGCGCGACGAGTTCGGCAAGATTGTCGGGGGCGTGGACGATGTCGGCGTCGGTCAGCAGCAGGTAGTCGGGCTGCCATCGGCGGGCAATCGCGACGCCCTGGTGCACCGCCCAGAGCTTGCCCGTCCAGCCGGCCGGCACCGGCTCCGCAGCGGCGAGGGTCAGCCGCTCGACGCCGCCGGCCGCCGTCGCCGCCCGCGCCACCGCCGCGGCGGTGCCGTCGCTGCTGTGGTCGTCGACGACGACGATGTGCAGCGGCGCGGGATAGCGCTGCGCGAACAGCGAGGCGATCGCCCGTTCGATCACCGCCGCCTCGTCGCGCGCCGGGATCACCGCGACAACCGAGCGCTCCGCCGCCGCGGCCGGCAGCGGATCGTGCCGCACCCACCAGAACCGGCCTCGGCCAGCGATCAGGTAGAGCCACGTCGCAGCCGCCGCCACGCCGAGAAGCGTCGTTGCCATCATCTCCGCCCGCGCCGTCGGTGCCCTGTCGCCGCGGTGCCGCTCAGCTCAAGTCGACAGACGGCGTGAAGATGTAGCCGCTGCCGCGCACCGTCTTGATCAGACCCGGCTTCTGCGGATCGTCCTCAAGCTTGCGGCGCAGCCGACCGACCTGCACGTCGATCGTGCGGTCGAACGGTCCGGCCTCACGGTTGCGCGCCAGGTCGAGCAGCCGGTCGCGGGAGAGGACCTGGTTCGGATTGTTGACGAACGCCGCGAGCAGGTCGAACTCACCGGTGGTCAGCCGCACTTCCTGGCCGCCGGGTGACATCAGCTCGCGGCTCGCCAGGTCGAGGTTCCAGCCGGCGAAACGGGCCTGCGAGCGCGCCGGCTGCGGGGCGTCGCCGTCGCGGCTCTGGACGCGGCGCAGCACGCTTTTGACGCGCGCCAGCAATTCCCGCAGATGAAACGGCTTGGGCAGGTAGTCGTCGGCCCCCATCTCGAGGCCGATGATCCGGTCGACCGTCTCGCCGCGCCCGGTGAGGATGATGATCCCGATGCCGGATTCGCTGCGCAGCGAGCGCGCCAACGTCAGCCCGTCCTCGCCCGGCAGCATAAGGTCGAGGATGACGAGATCGGCCGGCGACTGTCCGAGCACGCGCCGCATGCCGACGCCGTCATGTGCGATCGACACCCGGTAGTCCTCGCCCGTCAGGTACTCCGCGACGACGTCGCAGATCTCCTGCTGATCGTCAACCACGAGAATATGCGCGGTCTGGCTCATGCGCGGCGATCCTGCGCCGCCCCGGCGGCGCCGAGGCCGGTCATGCCGACATCGAAGCAGAACGACCGAAGCCGTTGTCGCGACATACGAAAACCCCCGAGATGGTTACAATTTCTTACACAAAACCCCAACCGCTGACATCAACGGATTACGGCGCGCCGCTAGAGTCCGGGCTGTCTGGATCGGCGCGGCCGATCGCGATGAGCGGAGGAATTTGTGGCCGACATCCATCGCAGCATCGAGGCGGAGATCCCGCGGCTGCGGCGCTACGCCCGCGCGCTGACGCGCGACATTACCACGGCGGACGACCTCGTGCAGGATTGTCTGACACGGGCGTTGGGGAAGTTGCATCTGTGGCAGCAGGGAACCGACCTGCGCGCCTGGCTCTTTACCATCCTGCACAACCAGTATGTGAACCAGGTGCGCCGCGCGGTGCGCGAGGGCGCCGCGGTCGGGCTGAGCGAGACGGAGCCGCTGCTGACCTGCGCGCCGCACCAGGGAAAGCGTCTCGAACTGCGCGATCTCGATCGTGCCCTCGCGAAACTGCCGGAAGAGCAGCGCTCCGTCATCCTGTTGGTGGGGCTGGAGGGGATGCGCTACGAGGAGGTCGCCGAGGTTCTCGACGTGCCGATCGGCACGGTCCGATCGCGGCTGTCGCGCGGGCGCGACGCGCTGCGTCGGCTGATGGGGGTTGTCCCCGACCGCCAGGCGGAGATCGTCATGTCCGAGCCCGCCGCGCTGCGCCGGGCAGAACAGCGCTTCCCCCGCCGCGCGGCGATTTCGACGCTGACCGGCGACACGCGCTGCGTCGCTCGGTCGCGCCCGAGCCGCAGAGCCGCCGATGCGGTCGGCCGGCAGGTGAACCGGGCTGTGACGGTGCGAAATGTCGCAGCGGCCGCGGGAACCTGATCGCTACGGTTGCGTTTCCGGAAAGTCGCAGCGATGCGGCAGTGGGCGAGACGCCGGACCCTCGCCCTTAAACTCGTGGTCCGGTACGGCAAAGTCTCCCTGTCGCGGGTTTGCCACCCGCATACTTGATCCGGGATCGGCCTGGCCGGTCCCGGTTTCTTTTTGCCGGAGCGGAGGCTGAGTCCGGTTGCCGTGGACAACAGCAGCGCGCCCGCCCTAGGTGAGCGCCTGCTCGTCATTGCCCGAGCCAATCGGAGCCGCTGCTCGCGTGAACACCGCCAACCTGCCTCCCGATCAGCGCCTGCGCCTCGATCGTGGCGATATCACCCGGCTTGCGGTTGACGCGATCGTCAACGCCGCAAATTCCTCGTTGCTTGGCGGCGGCGGCGTCGATGGGGCGATCCATCATGCAGCCGGACCCGGGCTGCTCGCCGAGTGCCGCACGCTGGGCGGCTGCGCGCCCGGCGAGGCGAAGCTGACGCACGGCTACCTTCTGCCCGCTCGCTACATCATCCACACCGTTGGACCGGTGTGGCGCGGCGGCGCGTTCGGCGAGCGCGATATTCTCGCGCGCTGCTATGCCGCCTGCCTTGCTATCGCGCAGCAGCGGCAGTTTCGCGATATCGCATTCCCGGCCATCGCGACCGGCATCTACGGCTTCCCGCGCGAGGAGGCGGCGCGCATTGCGGTGGCCGCGACCCGTGCCCGCCTCGCCGCCGGCGCGGCGCCGGAGCGCGTGATCTTCGTCTGCTTCGACGCCGCGACGCTCGATGCCTATCGCACGGCGCTCGGGTCGACGGGCTGAGCCGCCGGCGCTAGTCGATCCGCTTGCCGTCGAGATCGTGCTTGAGCCGCTCGCGTTCCGCCGCCGCCTTCCCGCGCTCGGCTTTGCTGCGCCCAAAGGCCGTACGATTTTCCGCGGCGCGATGCTCCGCATCGGCACGCTCCTTGGCCTTGCGGAAGCGGTTGAGGTTGACCACCGTTGCCATTACCTGACCTGTGCCTTGGCTGCGACCCGCCTCCAGAATGACCCCGCCGGCCGCCGCGTGCAACCGAGCGACGTCGTCATCGGCGCGAACCCACGACTGCGAGTTCGACGCTGCCAAACTCGCCGCGACGGCAGCTCTCGAGCACGAAGACACGGATCGCGCTCGACAGGTTGCTCTCGCGTTCGCTGTCGATCATCGACAACAGCGCGTCAACCGACAGCCGGCGCCGCGCGGCGATCTCGCACAGCGCGTCCCAAAAAGGCGCCTCGAGCGAGACGCTCGTCATATGCCCGGCGATGCGGACCGAATGCTTGCTCGGCGATGGCTTGCTCATGATCCCTGGACGATGGCGATCCGACGAATTTTTTCAAGATGTTGCCGGTAAGCTGTACGATACCCCCACGCGTTGCTTGAAACGGCAGGGGCGATCCGCGAGGATCGGGCTCGTGCCCGGGGACGGTGTCGTCCGTCACCCTACAGCCGGCCGCAGCAGCAACTATCCATTGCCCGATGCTGTCGTTCATGTCATTGATCGGCAAAGTCATTTACGGCGCGACCGCAGGTTGCGCCAGGACATCGGATCGGCCGCAACTTTGGATTTATCCTCAAAATGTTAGGTAGATTATTGGGTTTATTGTCCGCCGACATGGCAATCGATCTCGGCACGGCGAATACCCTGGTCTACGTCAAGGGCCGGGGGATCGTGCTTAACGAGCCCTCGGTCGTGGCTATCGCCAGCGTCAAGGGCAGGAAGCAGGTACTCGCCGTCGGCGAGGAGGCCAAGCTGATGCTCGGCCGCACCCCGGGCAACATCCAGGCGATCCGGCCGCTGCGCGACGGCGTCATCGCCGATTTCGAAGTGGCGGAGGAAATGATCAAGCATTTCATCCGCAAGGTCCACAACCGGCGCAGCTTTGCCAGCCCGCAGATCATTATCTGCGTGCCGTCGGGGTCGACCGCGGTCGAGCGGCGCGCCATCCAGGAATCGGCGGAAAGCGCCGGCGCGCGCCGGGTTTTCCTGATCGAGGAGCCCATGGCGGCGGCGATCGGCGCCGGCCTGCCGGTCACCGAGCCGACCGGGTCGATGATCGTCGACGTCGGCGGCGGCACCACCGAAGTGGCGGTCCTGTCACTGGGCGGCATCGTCTATTCCCGTTCGGTCCGGGTCGGCGGCGACAAGATGGACGAGGCGATCATCGCCTATATCCGCCGCAACCATAACCTCCTGGTCGGCGAGGGCAGCGCCGAGCGCATCAAGAAGGAGATCGGCTCGGCGTGCATGCCCGATGACGGCGAAGGCCGGATCATGGAGATCAAGGGCCGCGACCTGATGAACGGCGTGCCGAAGGAAATCGTCATCAGCGAGCGGCAGATCTCCGAAAGCCTCGCCGAGCCGGTCGGCTCGATCGTCGAGGCGGTCAAGGTTGCGCTCGAGCACACCGCCCCCGAACTTGCGGCCGACATCGTCGACAAGGGGATCGTGCTGACCGGCGGCGGCGCGCTGCTCGGCAATCTCGACTTCGTGCTGCGCCATGCGACCGGCCTGCCGGTGTCGATCGCCGAGGATCCGTTGAGCTGCGTGGCCCTGGGAACGGGGCGCGCGCTCGAAGAGATGAAGACGCTAAAAAACCTGTTGATCAATATGTGGTGAGGGCATTTATCTCGGGGTAGTTTCCGTGCGGGGAAGAGTCGGGGGGCATGACAAATCCGCGCCGCAGGTCCCGCCGGACGCAAGTGTCCGGCCCCATGACAGACACTGAGAGGCAACGGTGAACCGGCCGTCGGTGCAGATTCGCGCGGCGCTCCAACGCACTGCGCCGCCGCTGCTCATCCTGCTGTCGGCACTGATCATCGTGCTCGGCAAAGCGGACGAGACGATGTTCGAATTCGCTGCGGACGACGCTGTCCGACGATGCCGCTCCTGCGCTCGACCTCTTGTCGCGCCCGCTCGGCTTCGCGGCGGCGATGGTCAACCGGGCCCGCGGGCTGGTCATGCTGTATCAGGACAACCGGCGGCTCGAGCGCGACAATGCGCGGCTCCTGCAGTGGCAGCAGGTCGCGCTCAAGCTGTCAGCCGACGATCGTGACTTGCGCCGGTTGTTGAAGGTCGTCCCGGAAAATGCGGTGTCCTACGTCACCGCGCGGGTGATCGCCAATTCGGGCGGGAATTTCGTGCGGACCCTAATGGTCGATGCCGGCACCGATCAGGGCTTGGCGCGCGGCCAGGCGGCCATATCCGGCGAGGGACTTGTCGGCCGGCTGACCGAAGTCGGCAGTCGCGCCGCGCGGGTTCTGCTGATCACCGACCTCAACTCGCGCATCCCGGTCGTCGTCGAGGGGTCGCATGCGAGCGCGGTACTGGCGGGCGACAATTCGGCGCGGCCCCGCCTGATTTACGCGACCGCGGCGGACACGATCAAAATCGGTGATCGCATCGTTACCAGCGGCGAGGGCGGAGTGTTTCCGCCGGGCTTGCCGGTCGGCGTGGTCGCCGGGCTCGACCCGGGCGGGGCGCGGATCGAGCCCTATGTCGAACTGTCGCAGCTGGGCTATCTGCTGGTGATCGATTACGGATTGTCCGGTGGACTGCCCAAGCCGGTGCCCGTCGCCACGCGGCAGCACCGGCATGACAAGCCGCTCGCCGCCGCCGAGGCGAGCCTGCACTGAGGCAATGGCGCTGAAGGTCTCCAGCATCCCTTCGCTGCCGCGGGTCAACAGCAACCTTGCCCGGCTGTTGCCGTTCGCCACCACCCTTCTTGCAGCGTTGATTGCGATCCTGCCGGTGCCCGTGCCGGGCTACGCGGCGCTGACCCCGGCCTTTGCGCTGATGGCGGTGTATCACTGGACGATCTACCGGCCGGACCTGCTGCCGCCGCTTGGCTTGTTCGCGATCGGTCTCGCACAGGACCTGCTGGTCGGCGCCCCGGTCGGGGCAAGCGCCCTCGTCCTGCTGGTGGCGCGCGCCGCGGTGCTGCGCTATCGCCGCCTTTTCATGAATCGGACCTTCCCCTTCGTATGGACCGGCTTTACCCTGCTGGGCACCGTTGCGATGCTTGGTCTGTGGGCGCTGCATTGTCTGATCCAGTTCAACCTGTTCGATCCGCGCATCACCGTGTTTCGCACGGTGCTGACGATCGCGATGTTCCCGGTGGCAAGCTTCGCGCTGGGCCGCACCCAGCGCGCCCTGATGGGCGCGACCGGCTGACCGGAGCGCGCTAGCCCGGTGGCCGTGCCCCGCGAGACACAGCGCCACAAACTCCTCACCCGACGAGCAGCCATGCTCGGCGGCGCCCAGGCGGTGCTCAGTGCCACCCTTGCGGGCCGTCTGTATCAGCTACAGATCCTCGACCGGGACCGCTACACCGTTCTATCCAACGAGAACCGCATCAATCTGCGGCTGCTGGCGCCGCCGCGCGGCCGCATTTTCGACCGGTTCGGCGTCGCGCTGGCCGACAACCGGCATAATTACCGGGCCGTCGTCGTACCCGAGCAGGCCGGCGACCTGGCAGCGACGCTGGCGGCACTCGGCACCCTGATCGAGATCGGCGAGGCCGATCGGCGCCGTGTGCTGCGCGAGGCGCGGCAGCGGCACGCCTTCGTCCCGCTGGTCGTCCGCGCCAATCTGAGCTGGGAGGAGATGGCCAAGGTCGAGGTTGCGATCCCCGAGCTTGCCGGCGTTGCCATCGAGCAGGGCATGATGCGGCACTATCCCTACGGAGCGACAGCCGCGCATGTGCTCGGCTACGTCGCTGCGGTGTCGGAAAAGGAGATGACCGGCGATCCGCTGCTCGAACTTCCCGATTTCCGTATCGGCAAGAGCGGTATCGAGAAATCGCAGGACCTCCGCTTGCGCGGAACCGCAGGGGTCAGCGAGATCGAGGTCAACGCCTATGGACGGGTAGTGCGCGAGATCGGCCACCAACCGGGGCAGCCGGGCCAGGACGTGGTGATCGGGCTCGACATCGCGATGCAGGATTTCGTGACGCGCCGCTGCGCCGATGAACCCAGCATCTCGTGCGTGGTGCTGGATGCGGTGACCGGCAACGTGCTGGCCCTGGTGTCAAGCCCGAGCTTCGATCCGATGCTGTTCTCGACCGGGCTGACCCAGGCGGCTTGGCAGGAGCTATCGACCGATCCGCGCCACCCGCTGACCGACAAGGCGATCGCCGGGGTCTACCCGCCGGGCTCGACGTTCAAGCCAGTGGTCGCGCTGGCCGCGCTGGAAGCCGGGACGATCACCGCCGACACTGCGATCACCTGCCCGGGCTATCTCGAACTCGGGGACGCGACCTTTCATTGCTGGAAACGGGGCGGTCACGGCACGCTGCATCTGCGCGATGCGATCAAGCACTCGTGCGATGTCTTCTTCTACGAGACGGCGCACCGCACCGGCATCGACCGGATTGCTGCGATGGCCCGACGCTTCGGCTTCGGCAGCCCGACTGGGCTGGACATCCCGGGAGAGCGCAGCGGTCTGATCCCGACCCGCGAGTGGAAGCTGGCGACGACCGGCGATGCCTGGCAGCCGGGCGAGACGCTAATCGCCGGTATCGGCCAGGGCTCGGTGCTGGCGACGCCGCTGCAGGTGGCTATTATGGCGGCGCGGCTGGTAACCGGCCAAGCGGTCGCTCCCCGCCTCGTGCGCGACGGTGGCCGGCTGCCGCCGGGCGGCGACCAGCAGCCGCCGCAATTCGACGGGCTTCGGCTTGGCCCCCGCCACCTTGCTCTCGTGCTCGACGGAATGAACGCCGTCGTCAACGAGCAAGGCGGCACCGCCTATGCCGCCCGCATCAAGGACCCCGCCTTTGCGATGGGCGGCAAGTCGGGGACCTCGCAGGTGCGGCGCATTACCGAATACGAGCGCGAGCACGGCCTGCGCAAGCCCGCCGACATCCCGTGGAAGGACCGCGATCATGCACTGTTCGTCGCGTTCGCGCCGGTTGCGGCACCGCGCTATGTCTGCGCCGTCGTGGTCGAGCACGGCGGCGAGAGCGGCGGCGGCGGCTCTGCGGTCGCTGCGCCGATCTGTCGCGATGTGCTGATCGAGTTGCAGAAACGCGACCCGGCGCGACGCGTCCCCGAGCCCGGGGCGGTTGCCGGGGTAGCGCCGCCCGACCTGGCGGTGCCGGCCGCCCCGGTCAACGCGCTCGCCGCACGGCGTGGGTAGCGATGACCAGCCTCTCGGCTGACCTCGGCCACCGCGAACTGACCCTCGCTGACAAGATCCGCGCCATCCAATGGGGGCTGGTGCTGCTGCTTGCTGCGATCTGCAGCATTGGCTTCGCGATGCTGTATTCGGCGGCGAACGGCAGTTTGCAGCCGTGGGCGTCACGCCAGATGATCCGCTTCGCGATCGCGTTGGTGCCGATGATCGCGGCGGCGCTGATCGATGTTCGCCACTGGTTCCGCAGCGCCTACTGGATCTACGGCGTCTCGCTGCTGCTCGTCATCGCCGTCGGTCTGCGCGGCATCGTTGGCATGGGCGCGCAGCGCTGGATCGATCTCGGCCTCATTCAGTTACAGCCCTCGGAGATCATGAAGATCGCGCTGGTGCTGGCGCTGGCCCGCTATTTCCACAGTCTGCCGGCCGAAAATGCCGGGCGAATTCGGTATCTCGTTGTTCCGGGGCTGATGATCGCCGTCCCGGCGGCGCTGGTGTTGAAGCAGCCCGACCTCGGCACCGCGATGATGCTGCTCGCCACCGGCGCCATCCTGCTGTTTCTCGGCGGCGTTCGATTGTGGGTTTTCGGGGCGGGAGCGGCCGTGGCGGCAGCAGCGGCGCCGCTCGGCTGGTCAATGCTGCGCGACTACCAGAAGGTGCGGCTGTACACCTTCCTCGATCCCGAGCGCGATCCACTCGGCGCCGGGTATCACATCCTGCAGTCGAAGATCGCGCTGGGCTCGGGCGGCCTGTTCGGCAAAGGCTTCCTGCAGGGCACGCAGAGCCACCTCAGCTTCCTGCCGGAGAAGCAGACCGATTTCATCTTCACGATGATTGCCGAGGAATTCGGGCTGGTTGGCGGTCTCGGGCTGCTGGCGCTGTATATCCTGGTCATCCTCTATGCCTTTGTGATCGCGTTGCGCAGCCGCAGCCAGTTCGGGCGGCTTCTTGGGCTCGGGATCGCGGTCAATTTCTTTCTGTACGCGTTCATCAACATGGCGATGGTCACAGGCCTGATCCCGGTGGTCGGAGTGCCGCTGCCGCTGATCTCCTACGGCGGCAGCGCCATGGTGACCGTGATGCTGGGTTTCGGCCTGCTGATGAACATCGGCATTCACCGCGACGTGCGGATCAGTCGCCAGGGCGAGAGCCGGCTCGGCTGATTGGCAAGAGGGTTGCGCTTGGCGCCTTGTCGCCTGTATTCGGTTTGGCCAAGGAGACGCGATGGCCGAGAAAGAAGCGCCAGAACCCGGCCGCCGGTTGCACGTGACCGTGCTGCTCGTCGCCTCGCGCCGGGCGCTCGACAACGCGCTCGGCGAGCTCGGCTTTGCCGAGGACGACGATCGCGTCATCGAGCATGACGGCCGCTTGGCCTTTCTGACCTGCACCCACGAAGACGATTGCGACGACCTGTTCGCACTGATCACCGAGCTGTCGGCGCGCGGCGAAAGCTGGGAACTGCAATCGCGCATCGACACCGAGGTGGGGCGCGCGGTCTACCAGTCGCTGGCGCGGCACCGGCCGGTCGAGGCGGTCGACGCGGCGGTTGACGAGGAAGAGGAGCCCGAGGAGGGCGAGGCCCCGGCGATTGACGTCGAAACGGCCGAGGGACTTGCAGCGCTGAAGCGGTTGCTGCGCCGGGTCGAGCCGGCCGAGGTTTTCGCGACGATTCGCCCAGGGCGCGAGGGTCGCGCGACGGCACGCATCCTGCGCCGCGGCTCGCGCCGGCTGATCGGCGCGGCGACGGCGTCCGACGAGGCGACTCTGCGCGGGGTGCTGCGCGAAATTCTGCCCAACGTCATGCTTGACGTGGCAATGAAACCGCCGAGCTAGGCCGAGCTGGCTCAGCCGGGCTTGCCGCGTCGGCCGGTTTGGCGCGAAACTTGCCTTCGTATTTTGCGATAACGAGATCGCTGAACAGGAGCCCTTCCATGCTGTCGCGCCGTACTCTGATCGTTCAGCTGCCTGTTGCCGCCATCGTCGCCGGTGCGGCCGTTCCCGGCCTCGCCGCCGACAAATCCGTGACGGTCGGGATCTGCGTGCCGCTGACCGGCGCCGACGCGCATGACGCGGTCCTGATCAAGGACGGCGCGGTGCTGGCGATCGACGAAGCAAACGCCAAAGGCGGGGTCGCCGGCTACAAGATCAACATCATGGTGCTCGACGACGGCACCGCCACCGCCGGCCAGTACGACCCGGCGCAGGCCGCGACCAATGCCCGCAAGATGGTTGCCGACCCGAGCGTCGTGGCCTCGATCGGGCCGCCGATGAGCGGCTCGGGCAAGGCGATGTCGCCGATCCTGAGTCAGGGCAACCTGGCGACGATCACCCCGGCCTCGACCAACCCGGACATCACCAGCCCGAAATTCGCCGGCCAATACCGGCCGGCCGGCAAGGCGGTCTATTTCCGCACGGTCACGACGGACGCCTTCCAGGGCCCGAACATGGCCAACTTCTTCGCCGACACGCTGCACGTCAAATCGGTCTATGTGCTCGACGACAGCGGCGCCTATGGCGTGGGCCTCGCCGACGCCTTCCAGGCCCAGGCCAAGAAGCGCGGCATCAAAGTGCTCGGCCGCGACCAGCTCAACCCGAAGGAGGCCGATTACACGACGGTCCTCTCCAAGATCAAATCGTTGAACCCGGATGCGCTGTATTACGGCGGGGTTGCCCAGGCCGGGGTCAAGGTGGTCAAGCAGTCCTACGACATCGTCCCGAAAATGCTCAAGGCCGGCGGCGACGGCGTCTACGGCGCCGAGATCCTGAAAGGCGCCGGCTTCCCGGCCACCGAGGGGTGGTACGCGACGATCGCGGCCCCGAACGTGCTGGAAAATCCCGACGCGAAGCCGTTTGTCGCGAATTTCGTCAAGGCATACGGGCAGCAGCCGGACAACTACTCCATCACCGCCTACGACGCGGCGCTGGTCATCATCGATGCGATCAAGCGCGTCGCCGCATCGGGCAAGGAAGTCAACCGCGGCAACATTCGCGATGCGATCCAGAATTCGCACGCCAAGACGTTGCAGGGCGAGGTCAGCTTCGACGAGAACGGCGACATCGCAAGCCGGGTCGTCAGCGTCTTCAAGATCGTCCATGACCCGAAATTCCCGGTCGACGACGTCCTCCACCAATACAAGTATATCGGCGTCGCCCCGCAAGCTTCGTGATCGTCGCAATGACGGGGGGCGCTGAATTGCGGTTGGCGCCGATCTGTCGCGCGGCGGCGTGATCGGCCATATGCACCTTGACCCGCTCCTCGTTCAGCAGGTCATCAACGGGCTGAGCCTGGGCGCGATGTATGCGCTGTTGGCGCTCGGCTTCACGCTGGTCTACGGCATCCTCGAGCTGATCAACTTTGCCCATTTCAATGTCTTCATGGTGGGCTCGTTTGTCGGCATGTGGACCTTGGAGGCGTTCGGCCTGTCTGGGCAGAGCGTGACGCTGAGCGGCGTCGCACTGGTGGGCACGCTTGCCGCCGCCTTTGCCGTGACGATGCTGGCCTCGGGGGTGCTGGGCGTCGCGATCGAGCGCATCGCGCTGCGGCCGTTGCGGGGCGTCGGCGGCACGGCGGCGATGATCACGACGATCGGGGTGTCGTACATCCTGTTCAACATCATCCTGCTGACGGTTGGCGCCTCGTCGGAAAATTTTCCCAACCCGCTGCCGGTCGTGCGCTGGAACGTCGCGGGCGCGGTGCTCGAGTTGCGGCAGGTGCTGATCTGGGCGGTGTCGCTCGTGCTGATGGTGGCGCTGCAGCTGTTCGTCAACCAGACCCGGCTCGGCAAGGCGATGCGGGCAACCGCGCAGGACCCCGAGGCGGCGCGCATGATGGGGGTCGATGTCGATCGGGTCGTCATGGCGGCGTTCTTTCTGGGCTCGGCGCTGGCCGGCGCGGCGGCGCTGATCTTCGGCCTCTATTACAACTTCACCAGCTTCATCATCGGCTACACCGCGGGGCTGCGGGCGTTCACCGCCGCGGTATTGGGCGGCATCGGCAGCGTCACCGGGGCGATGGTCGGCGGCGTCCTGATCGGCCTCGTCGAGAGCCTCGGCGGCCAGTTCCTCGAGGTGCGCTGGGCCGACGTGATCATCTTTTCGATCCTGATCCTGGTACTGGTGTTCGCCCCCAGCGGCCTGTTCGGCCGGGCGACGCCGAACAAATCCTGACATGCCGGCATGCCGGGCTCCTGACATGACGATCTGCTGAGATGGCCGCCCCGAAGCTCGGCATGATGGGCGAGTCGTTCGCGTGGATTCTGCGGGCCTCGCCGATCGTTTGGATCGCGCCGCATCTGCGCTCGCGCGTCGCGGTTGCCTGCGTCTTCGCGCTGGCGCTGCTGTTCCCGATCCTCCACCCCAACGACGCCGACATCGACTCGGTGGCGAATGCGCTGACCTATGCCGCGCTGGCGCTCGGGCTCAACATCGTGGTCGGTCTCGCCGGCCTCCTCGACCTGGGATATGCCGCGTTCTTCGCGATCGGGTCCTACACCTACGGCGTCGCGGCGTCGTGGCAGATGACGCCGGACTGGACCAGCTTCTGGGAGCCGTTTCAGTGGCTGGGGCTCGTCGCACGGTTTCACCAGGCGGGCGGCGATGTCGTCCATTTTCAGGTGTCGTTCTGGCTGATGATGCCGATCGCCGCCGCGGTGACGGCGTTTTTCGGGGTGCTGTTCGGCGCGCCCACCCTGCGCCTCAGGGGCGATTATCTGGCGATCGTGACGCTCGGCTTCGGCGAGATCGTGCCGATCGTCGTGCGCAACATCCCGAGCGTCACCAACGGCGCGATGGGGCTCAACGGCGTGATGGCGCCCCATTTGTTCGGCTGGAGCTTCGGGGTCAGCGCCACCCCCTATTATTATGTCGGCGTCGGGCTTGTCGCTCTGCTGATTTTGACCAGCCAGCGCCTCAAATTTTCACGCATCGGGCGGGCCTGGATGGCGATCCGCGAGGACGAGATCGCGGCCGCCGCGATGGGGGTCGACCGGGTCAAGCTAAAGCTGTTGGCGTTCGCCACCGGCGCCGCCTTCGCCGGCGCGACCGGCACGCTGTTCGTTGCCAAATTGCAGACCGCGACGCCCGAGATGTTCGGCTTCCCGGTCTCGGTGATGATCCTCGTGATGGTCGTGTTCGGCGGGATCGGCAGCGTCTGGGGCGTCGTGCTCGGAGCGATGATCCTGCAGATCCTGCAGTCATGGGTTCTCGAGGATATGTCCGGCTGGCTCAATGCGCTGGGGCGCCTGATCGGCGTCGGGTGGCTGCAGCGGGTCCAGCTGGCGTCCTCGATCGAGCTGATCTTCGGCCTGATCCTCGTCTTCATGATGCTGTACCGGCGCGACGGCCTGATCCCCGCGACCCGCCGGGTGGCGGCGCTCAGCCTCGATCAGCAGAGCGCCCAGGTCACCCGTGGCGGCTTCGACAGCCTCAAAGGGCTCGGCGCGCTCGATATGGCCGAGGCCGGCGCGCCGCTGCTGGCGATCGATGATCTGACCGTGCGGTTCGGCGGCTTGGTGGCGTTGCGCTCGGTGGCGCTCGCGGTGCCGGCGCATTCGGTGCTGGCGATCATCGGGCCGAACGGCTCGGGGAAATCGACGCTGTTCAATGCCATCACCGGGCTGGTGCCGCCCGATTCCGGCAGCGTCCGCTTTGCCGGCAGGGAGATCGCCGGCAAGCCACCGCATATCGTGCTGCAGCACGGTATCGCCCGCACCTTTCAGAACATCCGCCTGTTTCCGAGCCTGACGGTGCTTGAGAACGTCATGATCGGCATGCATGCGCGGCTGCACACCGGCCCGGTCGGGGCCTTGCTGCGCCTGTCGGTAACGCGCCGCGAGGAGGCAGCGGCTCGCGAGCGCGCCTTCGAGATCCTGTCGATCTTCGGCAATCGACTGCTGCCGCGCGTCGACCATGTCGTCTCCAGCCTGTCCTATGCCAACCGCCGCCGTGTCGAGATCGCCCGCGCGCTCGCCTCCGAGCCGAAGCTCCTGCTGCTCGACGAGCCGACCGCCGGCATGAACCCGGCGGAAACCTTGGAACTCGCCGAGCAGATCAAGAGCCTCAACCGGCTCGGCCTGACGATCGTGCTGATCGAGCACAAGCTCGATGTCGTGGTCAATCTGGCGTCGCAAGTCATCGTGCTCGACCACGGCGAGAAGATCGCCGAGGGCGCCCCCGCCGAGGTGCGGCGCGACGAGGAGGTGATCCGCGCCTATCTCGGCCGGAGCGCGGCGCTTGTCTGAGCCTCTGCTCGAGTTTCGCGCGGTCGACACGCATTACGGCGACCTGCACGTCCTGAAATCGGTCGATTACCGCATCGACCCCGGCGAGATCGTCTGCCTCCTGGGCGGCAACGCCTCGGGCAAGTCGACGACGATGAAGACCATCATGGGCGTCGTCGTGCCGAGTTCGGGCGAGGTCCGCTTCGACGGCAGCCCGCTGACCGGGATCAGCGTCGCCGAGCGGGTGCGCCGCGGCATCGCGCCGGTGCTGGAGGCGCGCCGCCTGTTCCCCCGCATGACGGTCTACGAGAACCTCGAAATGGGCGCCTATACGCGCAAGCGAGGGCCGGAGTTCGAGGAGGATCTGGCGCGCGTCTTCACGCTGTTTCCGCGCGTCGAGGAGCGGCTGAAGCAGCTTGCCGGCACCTTGTCGGGCGGCGAGCAGCAGATGGTGGCGATCGGCCGCGCCCTGATGGCGCATCCCCGGCTGTTGTGCATGGACGAGCCGTCGATGGGGTTAGCGCCGGTTTTCGTCGAGCAGGTCTTCGACATCATCCAGACGATCAACCGCCAGGGCACCACGATCTTCATGGTCGAGCAGAACGCCAACATGGCGCTGCAGATCGCCAACCGCGCCTATGTCTTGCAAACGGGGCAGGTCGTGCTCAGCGGCCCGGCCGGCGAATTGCGGCGCAACCCGATGATCCGCGAAGCCTATCTCGGCGAGATGAAGGTCGAATAAAGGGTAGTTTCAGCCGGGTCCGTACTCGCGCTCAATTTGCCTCGAAGCCGCCCCGCTTCCATGTCATACCGACCCCGCCTTCTGGATTGAACAGGGACGCGGCGGCTTGCTCGACAACTTGTCACTTGCGCAATGGCTGATCTGGGCGCGCGACATCGCGGAATCGCGCGCGCTGCTCGAAAGCCTGGCGCTCCAGCTTGGCCTGATTGCGGCGCTGTTCGCGGTCGCCTGGGGCATCCGGGCCGCAACGCGGGCGGCGACCGATCGCGTCATCGAGCGCTTCATCCCGGCGGAATGGATCAAGACCGAGCTGCGCCGGCTCGGAACATTGGCGTACGCTTGGCTGCTGCTCGTCATCGCCGAACAAGCCGGCGTCGGGTTCCGCATGGACCTGCGGCTCGTCGGCATTGCGGCGACGCTGACCGCGCTGTGGATCGTGCTGCGGGCGTCGACGCTGTTGTTCCGCGACGCGCTGATGGCGCGGCTGGTCGCCACGACGGCGTGGATCGTCGCGGCCCTCGACATCACCGGGCTGATGGGACCGACCGCCGCGACGCTCGACAGCGCCGCAGTGACGATCGGCACGGTGCGGCTGTCGCTGCTGCTGCTGGTCAAAGCGGTGCTGATCATTGCGACGCTGCTGTGGGGGGCGCTCGCCCTGGCGCGGCTGGTCGGCGCCCGGATCGAGCACCTCGACGGGCTCAGCCCGTCGGTGCGGACGCTGGCGCGCAACCTGGTCAAGATCGCGCTGGTCTTCCTCGCGCTGTTGCTCGGGCTCAACGCGGTCGGGATCGACCTGACCGCGTTCACCGTGTTCTCGGGCGCTATCGGCGTCGGGCTCGGCTTCGGATTGCAGAAGATCGTCTCGAATTTCATCAGTGGCATCATCCTGTTGGCCGAACGCTCGATCAAGCCGGGCGACGTCATCGAGGTCGGGCAGACCTATGGCTACGTCACCTCATTGGGGGCGCGCTACACCTCGGTGCGCGGCCGCGACGGCAAGGAATACCTGATCCCAAACGAGACGCTGATCACCAATCAGGTGATTAACTGGTCCTATACCAACCGGTATGTCCGGCTCGACATGGCTTTCGGCGTCGCCTATGGCACCGATCTGCGGCTGGTGCGGCGCCTGGCGATCGAGGCGGCGCTGCAGACCGGGCGCGTGCTGGACGCGCCGGCACCGCTGTGCCATGTCACCGAATTCGGCGACAACGGCATCAACCTCCTGCTCCGCTTCTGGATCGAGGACCCGGCAAACGGGGTTACCAACGTCAAGGGCGACGTGTTCCTCGCGCTGTGGGACCGCTTCGTCGAGCACGCCGTCGAGGTGCCGTTCCCACAGCGTGACCTCCACCTCCGCGACGTCCCGGCCGCGCTGGCACACCCCGTCCCGAACCGCTCGGCCGCCGATTGACCGGACCCGTCAGAGCGTGACGTGGCGCAGGCGCAGCGCGTTGCTGACGACGGTCACCGAGGAGAGGCTCATCGCCGCGCTGGCGATCATCGGATTGAGCAAGAGCCCAAACGGGGCATAGAACACGCCGGCCGCGATCGGCACCGCCAGCGCGTTGAAGACGAAGGCGAAGAACAGGTTCTGACGGATGTTGCGCATGGTGGCGCGGCTGAGGTGGCGGGCGCGGACGATGCCACTGAGATCGCCCTTCACCAGCGTCACCCCGGCGCTTTCCATCGCGACATCGGTGCCCGTGCCCATCGCGATGCCGATCTGCGCCTGGGCCAGTGCCGGCGCGTCATTGATTCCATCGCCGGCCATGCCGACAAACCGGCCCGCGTCCTGTAACCGCTTGATCACGGCAGCCTTCTGGTCGGGCAGCACCTCGGCGACGATCTCGGTGATGCCGAGCTGGCGTGCCACCGCCTCGGCTGTGGCGCGGCTGTCGCCGGTCAGCATGACGACGCGGACGCCCTCGTCGCGCAGGGCCGCGAGGGCTTCGCGCGCGCCCTCCTTGATCGGATCGGCGACGGCGAGAAGCCCGGCGGGCTTGCCGTCGATCACGACGAGCACCACGCCGCTTCCCTCGCGGCGCAGCGCGTCGGCCGGCTCGGAGAGGGCCGCCGGATCGAGGCCGAGCGCGATGATCAGCGCCGCGTTGCCGACCGCAACCTGTTTGCCCTCGACCGAGCCGACTGCGCCCTTGCCGGTCTCGCTGCGGAACCCCGCCGGCGCGGCGAGCGCCAGCCCGCGCGCCTTGGCGCCGGCGACGATCGCGGCGGCGAGCGGATGCTCGCTCGCCTGTTCGAGGCTGGCGGCGAGACGCAGGACCTCCTCCTCGCCGACGTCGCCGAGCGGCACGATTTGGGTGAGTCGCGGCTTTCCCTCGGTCAGCGTACCGGTCTTGTCGACGACCAGCGTGTCGAGCTTCTCCATCAGTTCGAGAGCCTCGGCGTTGCGAACCAAGACGCCGAGATGCGCGCCGCGCCCGGTGCCGACCATGATCGACATCGGCGTTGCCAACCCGAGCGCGCAGGGGCAGGCGATCAGCAGCACCGCGACGGCGTTGAGCAATGCAAAGCCCATCGCCGGCGGCGGGCCAAACAATGCCCAGGCGATGAAGGTCGCGATCGCGACACCGACGACCGCCGGCACGAACCAGCCGGACACCGTGTCCGCGAGCTTCTGGATCGGGGCGCGCGAGCGCTGCGCGGCGGCGACCATCGCCACGATCTGCGCCAGCAGCGTATCGCTGCCGACCCGCTCGGCGCGCATCACAAAGCTGCCGGTGGTGTTGACGGTGGCGCCGGTCACCGCGGCGCCCGACACCTTCTCGACCGGCATCGGCTCGCCGGTGATCATCGACTCGTCGACCGCGCTGCCACCGTCGAGCACGACGCCGTCGACCGGCACCTTCTCGCCCGGCCGCACCCGCAGGTGCTGGCCGGGGACGACAGATTCCAGCGCGATGTCCTGCTCGCTGCCGTCGTCGGCGACCAGGCGAGCGCGCTTCGGGGCGAGGTCCAACAGCGCACGGATTGCGCTCGAGGTCTGCGATCGGGCGCGCAATTCGAGCACCTGGCCGAGCAGCACCAGCGTCACGATAACCGCCGCCGCCTCGAAATAGACCGGAACCCCGCCTTCCGGGGTGCGGAACGAGGCTGGAAAGATGCCCGGGGCAAGCGCCGCGGCAAGGCTGTAGAGATAGGCGACCCCGGTGCCGAGCGCGATCAGCGTGAACATGTTGAGCGACCGGTTGATCACCGACTCCCAGCCGCGGCGGAAGAACGGCGCGCCGGCCCATACGACGACCGGGGTGGCGAGGACCAACTGAAGCCATACCGTCGCGGGCGATGCCGAATGCCACAGCATCGCGATCGCCAGCAGCGGCGCTGCAAGCGCGAGGCCGACCCAGAAGCGCCGCGTCATGTCGGCGAGTTCGGGGTTTTCCTCGGTACCGGCCGTCGGGGTCATCGGCTCCAGCGCCATGCCGCAGATCGGACAGCTGCCGGGTGCGTCGCGGACCACCTCCGGGTGCATCGGGCAGGTCCACGACGCCCCCGCTACCGCGGCCGGCGGCACCGGCTCGACCGCGCCAACATACCGTTCAGGCTCGGCGGTAAACCGTTCGAGGCAGCGCGCGCCGCAGAAGAAATATTCCTGGCCGGCGTGTTCCGTGCGGTAGCGCGCGTTCGCCGGATCGACGCTCATGCCGCAGACCGGATCCTTTGTCGCCTCCGGGCGCCGCGTGATCCTGATGATGGTGGCCGGAGCGTTGAACCGCAGAGTCGGTGGTTATCATATTGCGCTCGTCCCTGCGCCCACACTAAGGGCAAATTACACCACATTTCAGTCGTACCGCCCTTGAGGCACGTCAATGCGACCTCGCGGCTGGTCTGCGATCTCTTTCCGCTGACACAGATGGAGGTCACAGCGATGAATCGCAAAATCGGAATGGCGTTGGCGACTGCGTTGCTTGCCCTCACAGCAGCCCCCTGCTTCGCTCAGTCAACCGGCCAGGAGCAGCCTCAATCGCAATCGGCGCCTGCCGACCAGGCCGCCCCCGGCGCCACAATGCCCGGCTACGGCAACATGCCGATGCATGGTGGGCAGCAGGGCATGCATGGCGGGTCGATGACGCCCGGCAATATGCCGATGAACGGCGGGCAGCAGGGCATGCACGGCGAAACCATGACACCCGGCAATATGCCGATGAACGGCGGGCAGCAAGGCATGCACGGCGGAACCATGACACCCGGCAACATGCCGATGCACGACGGGCAGCAGGGCATGCACGGCGGAACCATGACGCCCGGCAACATGCCGATGCACGACGGAGTGACGTCGAAGGGGGATTGACCGGCTCTTTGCTGCGCTCAGCGATCGGCGGCAAGCGCCGACCCGCGACTTGATGTCCGGCGCGGTGGGCATAAGCCAATCGACGCCGATTTCAGTCGCCCAAATAAAGCGCTCGCGACGGGGGTGGACGCTCGCCGGCTCACTTCAAGCTCTCGATATAGGCGATCAGATCGTCGATCTCCGCGCGGGTCAGTGCCAGATCGGGCATGGGTTTATGCGGGTGCGACAGGAAGGTGCGCAATTCACCGGCATCGAGATGGCCGGCGATCGTATGAAAGCTCGGCGGCCCCTGCAGCACTCTGGCTTGCGGGCTGCGATTGCCGATGACATGGCAGTTGGCGCACCATTGCAGCGCCAAGTGCTCACCGGCCGTGGCGTCGGCGCGGGCGGCGGGCGGCAACACCCCGGCGGCGAACAGCGTGAGCGCGCCGGCAAAGAAGGATTTCAGGGTCATACGGTAGGCCTCGGCAACCTTGTCGAATGTCGACCGGCGGACAGTAGCCCAATCGGCGGCGACAACGCTGCGATAAGTTTGCCGTCCCGGGTCGACCCGGCCCGCCCTGAGGCGGCTTTGCGCTGCGGCTCAGCTCTCGTCGCCCTCCCAAGCCGCCCACGCCTCGCGAATGAGAAACGGCGCGACCAGCGGCGGGATCGCGGCGACTGTCGGCGCCGAACGCGATGGCGTAGACTGAGGCTCTCTTGGAGACGCCGACGACCGGCGCTCGCACCGCCTGGAGAGCCGCAATGACCCGCGATTTCATCGGCTACGGCGCCACGCCGCCGCATGCAAACTGGCCGGGCGCGGCCCGCGTCGCGGTCAATTTCGTGATCAATTTCGAGGAGGGCTCGGAGCTGTCCCACCCGGCGGGCGACGGCGTCTCGGAGACCGGGCTGATCGAAAGCGCCAGCACCGATGCCGGCAACCGCCGCGACATCGCCGCCGAGAGCATGTTCGAATACGGCTCGCGCGTCGGCTGGTGGCGGCTGCATCGGATTTTTACCCGCTACAAGCTGCCCGTGACCCTGTTCGCGTGCGCCCGCGCCCTGGCGGCAAACCCGCCCGCCGCCGCGGCGATCGCGGCGAGCGACTGGGACATCTGCGGCCACGGCTATCGCTGGATCAAGCATTACGAGCTTGCCGAGGCCGAGGAGCGCGACCAGATCGCCCGCGCCGTGGCGCTGATCCGCGAGACCACCGGCAAGCCGACGCACGGCTGGTACTGCCGCTATGCGCCGTCCGAGAACACGCGGCGGCTGGTCGCCGAGAATGGCGGCTTCCTCTATGACAGCGACGCCTACAACGACGAACTGCCCTATTGGACGCGGGTGGGCGACAAGCCGCACCTCGTCATCCCCTATTCGCTGGCCACCAACGACGTGAAGTTCGGCCGCGGCGTGTTCGGCCCGGGGGAAGATTTTTTCGCCTATCTGCGCGACAGCTTCGACCTGTTGTACGAGGAAGGCGCCGAGCGGCCGCGCATGATGTCGATCGGCCTGCACATGCGGATTTCGGGCCATCCCGGCCGAGCCAGGGCGCTGATGCGCTTTATCGAGCACATTCTCGGCCACGACCGCGTCTGGGTGTGCCGCCGCGAGGACATTGCACGGCACTGGATGGCGCAGTTTCCGCCATCCTAAATGTGCTGACCGACCGCCCTTGCGCCGGGGAATCCCAAGTCTCAACAGACCCTAGTCGGGCAGGCGCGTCGACTGCCAGGTGACCATCTGCCAGCGTCCGCCTTTTTTCGCGTATACGTCGGTAAAGCGAACGCCGAAACTGTTGGGCCGACCGCCTGCGTTGACGCTGATCCGGCAGGAGCCGGTCAACACCACCGTATCGCCGAGATCCTGCGCCTTGACGTCGGAGGGCACGACCGACGTATAGACCGTGCTGCCCGATTCCATGTTGCCGATCAGGCTCGCCTTGGTGTCGAGGCGCGCCGAGGAATGTGTGTAGACCAGGTCGTCGGCGATGATCTCGTTCAGCGTGGCGATGTCCTTTTGCGCCATCGCGGTCATCCGCTTTTTGTCGAGCTCAATGATCATTTCTGCGTTTCCGGCCATCTTTCCCTCCTCATTTGTCACGTTGTGGATCAGCGTACGATCAGTACCAGCTTGCCTTGCAGGTGGCGGCCCTGGCTGACACGGTGCGCCTCGGCGGCATCTTCGAGCCGGTAGCGGGTGATCGCCGGCGGCCACACCGCCCCGACGTTAAGCAGCTCCACCATGCGTTCGAGGTGCGCACGATCGCGCGCGACGCGCGGGCGCAACAGCTGAACGTCCTCGCGCGGCGGCTTGAACCCGGCCGGCGCTGGCGCGATCCACACGAGCCGTCCGCCCGGCTTCAACACCTGATAGGAACGCGCCTGGACTTCGCCGCCGACGGTGTCGAACACGACATCACAGCCGGTCACCGTCTTGGTGAAATCCTCGGTGTTGTAGTCGATGACGCGGTCGGCACCGAGGCGGCGGACATAGTCGTGGTTTCGCTCGCTGGCGGTGGTGATGACCGTTGCGCCGATGTGCTTGGCGAGCTGGATCGCAAACCCGGCGACCCCGCCGGCGCCGCCCTGGATCAGGATCGTCTCGCCGCGCTGCAGGTTAGCGGTGTCTTCGAGCGCCCAGATCGCGGTGATGCTGGTCAGCGCCATCGCGGCGGCCTCCGCATGGTCGAGCCGGTCCGGCGTGCGCGCGATGATCGCGGCGTTGATCTTTACCTTCTCGGCGTAGCAGCCCTCGATCCCGGCATCCATCACGCCGAAGACGGGATCGCCGACCGTGAAACTCGGTCACGCCCGCCCCGAGCGCGCTGACTACGCCCGAGAAGTCGCGCCCGAGGATATAGGGAAATTTCAACGTCGATCCGTAGCTGCCGAGCCGCACCTTGTAGTCGGCGGCGTTGATGCTGGCGGCGTGGACATCGACGACGACCTCGCCTGCCCCGGCGACCGGGTCCGGCAGGTCGCCGTAATGGAACTTGTCGACCCCGCCATGACCGGTAAGATAGGCCGCCTTCATTGTCCGCCCTCCTCTTTCCGCGTCACGCCGGCGGCGCGACGGACAGCCGGCCGGTGACGCCGTGCCGCTCGATCAGGCTTGCAATTAGCCCAGAGCGCTTCGACTCCGCGACGAACTCGCGCAGGAATGCGAAGCCGGCGGCGTTCTTCTTCGGCGTGCCGATCGCCTGCTGCACCGCCGTGAACTGGCCGTCGAGGATGCGCGAGCCGGGCAGCTTGGCGGCGACATCGATCAGCCCAGGCCGCAGCCCGGCATAGGCGTCCATCTTCTGGTCGACAAACGCCTTGATCGCGGCGTCGGCATTGTCGAATTGCAGCAATTCGCCCTTCTTGAAGTTGTTTTCGAGCCACAGGCCGTAGGCGCTGCGCGCCGTCACGGCACAGCGCTTGCCGGGCTGATCAACCTCCGCGACATTGCGGATCGGCGAGCCGGCCGGCACGAGATAGGTCGCCTCGATCTCGCAATAGGCGGCGGTGAAGTTGATGACGGCGGCGCGTTGTGGCTCGGCGCCGATATTGCCGATGTCCCACAGGCCCTTCTCGGCGTCGTCGGCGATCTCGCCGGGCCGCGCATAGGGCACGTATTTGACCGGGACGCCAAGCCGGGCCGCGACCGCGGCAGCCATGTCCGGCGACACGCCGGACGGGTCGCCCGAAGGGTCCTTGCCCGTTACCAGGAGGAAATTCCCCATGTTGATCGCGGCGCGCAGGACGCCGGTCGGGGCAAGCTCGGCGATGACTTGTGACGAAGGCGTGACAGGCATGGCGGCAAGGTCCGATGTGATTGCGTCAAGGTCAGCTTAGCGTGAATGATCGAGGCCGGGTAGGCACGCGAAATCGACGCGCGTCGCGGCAACTTCCGATGACGCGCCGATGCGCTAAACTATAGACTTCGATCGGGAACCGGAATAACGGCGTCGGGCAGCGGCCCGGAGGGAGCGGCGGACATGCAGGCGGATTATGTGATCATCGGCGCGGGCTCAGCGGGTTGCGTCCTGGCCAATCGGCTGACCGAAGACCCGGCGACGCGGGTCATCCTGATCGAGGCCGGCGGGAGCGACTGGAACCCGCTCATCCATATCCCGGCCGGCTTCATGAAGATGCTCGACCACAAGACCCTGACCTGGGGATTCAAGGCGCAGGCGGGCGGAGGGCGCGAGATCATCTATCCGCGCGGCCGGGTGCTCGGCGGCTCGTCGTCGATCAACGGCCTCATCTATATCCGCGGCCAGCCGGAGGATTACGACCACTGGGCGCAACTCGGCAATCGCGGCTGGTCGTGGGACGACTGTCTGCCCTATTTCCAGAAGGCTGAGCGCTGGGAGGGCGAGGCGGACGGCGTGCACGGCAAGGACGGGTATCTGTTCACCTCGAAGATGGACCAGTCGCCGATCTGCGCGAAGGTCGTCGAGGCCGGCATGCAACTCGGCCTCGAATACCGCGAAGACGTCAACGACCTGCCGCCCGGCGCCGGCGACTCGATCGGCTGGTGCCAGCAGACCCGCGGCGGTCGGCGCCGCGCCAGCGCCGCGCGCAGCTACCTGCGGCCGGCGCTGAAGCGCCCCAATCTCCAACTCGTGACCAAGGCGCTGGTCCATCGCGTCGTGTTCGAGGGCAAGCGCGCGATCGGCGTCGAGTTCTCGCGTGGCGGCAATACCGAGCGCGCGGACGCCTTGCGCGAGGTGATCCTGTCGGCCGGCGCGATCGGCTCACCCCACATATTGCAGCTTTCCGGGGTCGGCGACCCCGAACATCTCGGACGGATCGGCGTGCCGCTCGTGCACGAACTGCGCGGCGTCGGCCGCAACATGCAGGACCACTATGTCGTTCGCATGACCTACCCGATCCACGGCATGGCGACGGCCAACGAGAAAGCGCGGGGGCTGCCGCTCGCCGGCGAAGTGCTGCGGTATCTGCTGACCGGCAAGGGCATGCTGACCTACAGCGCGTCGCTGATCGCCGCCTCGGTCAAGGTATTGCCGGAATCGGCGACGCCCGACGTGCAGATCTCGTTCGCGCCGGGCAGCTTCAAGGACGGGCAGATCGGCGAACTCGAAGAAGAACCCGGCCTGACCGGCGGCCCATGGCAGATGCGGCCGTTGTCGCGCGGCTATGTCGAGGCGAAATCGAACCGCCCCGGCGATGCACCGGCAATCGACCCGCGCTACCTGACGGAGGAGACCGACCGGCGCGCGGTGATCGGCGGCTTGCGCTTTGCCCGCCGGATCTTCAACGCGCCGGCGCTGCAGCCCTATGTCGGCGCCGAGAAGCTGCCTGGGGCGCAGGCGCAGAGCGACGACGAGTTGCTCGACTACGCGCGGCGCAACGGCAACACGGTCTACCACGCGACCTGCACCTGCATGATGGGGCCGCAAGTCAACTGCGTCGTCGACGACCAGCTTCGGGTGCACGGGATCGAGGGGCTGCGCGTCGTTGACGCATCGGTGATGCCGGCGGTGACCTCGACCAACACCAACGCGCCGACCATCATGATCGCCGAGCACGGCGCCGCGATGATCCGCGCCGCCGCCCGCCAACGGCTGGCGGCCTAAAATTGCGAGGTCCGTTTCGCCTCCCGGGGCATCCACGTCTAGATCGGCTCAGGATTCCTTGTAGTGGAGGAACTTGCCGCTCATTGTTACCTTGACGCGGTCGCCCTTGGGGTCGGGCTGGCGCTCGACTGACAGGTCGAAGTCGATGGCGCTCATGATGCCGTCGCCGAATTCCTCCTGGACCAGCTCCTTCACCGTCGTGCCGTAGACCTGCATGATCTCGTAGAAGCGATAGATCAGCGGGTCGGTCGGCAATACGGTCGGCAGGCCGCCGCGATACGGCACCTCCTGCAGCAGCAGGCATTCTTCCTCGCTGAGCCCGAGCAATTTGGCGGCGCGTCCGGCCTGCTCCGGGTGGAGCTTCATCTGCCCCATCAGCGCCGCCGTCAGGTAGACCGGCGAACCGCCGCCGATCTCCCCGACGATGGTCTTCCAGCTCAAGCGTTTCAGGCGCTTCTGCGACAGGATCTTCTCGGTCACCTCGCCCCGGGTCATTCCACTCTCTCCTCGATCATCGACCGCCAAGCAAATTAGCAACGGCCGTGCCAATCGCGCCCGGCCGCGTGTAATGTGCCAGCCATGCTGAGTTTGAGCGTCCTCGATCAATCCCCGGTGCGCCAGGGCGCCACCCCGCGCGACGCGCTGATGGAAACCATCGAGCTCGCCCGCCACGTCGATCGCCTCGGCTACCGGCGCTATTGGCTGGCCGAGCACCACAGCTCGCCCGGGCTCGCCGGCAGCGCGCCCGAGATCATGGTGGCGCGCATCGCGGCCGAGACGACGCATCTGCGGGTCGGCTCGGGCGGCGTCATGCTGAGCCATTACAGCTCGCTGAAGGTGGCCGAGCAGTTCCGCCTGTTGGAGACGCTCTACCCCGGCCGCATCGACCTCGGCATCGGCCGCGCCCCGGGCAGCGACCAGCTCACCGCCATCGCCCTGCAGCACGGGCCGGGTGCGCTCGGGATCGAGCAGTTCCCGAACCAGATCGCCGACCTGCTGGCGTTTCTCGAAGACACAATGCCGGCAGACCACCCGTTCTCGCGCATCCAGGTGACGCCGGCCGGCGATACGAACCCGGAAATCTGGCTGCTCGGCTCGAGCGACCAGAGCGCACTGTTCGCCGCCTATTTCGGCCTGCCGTTCTCGTTCGCCCATTTCATCACCGACGAGGGCGGACCGGAGGTCCTGGCAGCCTACCGGCAGCATTTCCGCCCGTCGCCGCGGCTGCCGACGCCGCAGGGCAGCATCGGCGTCTTCGTGATCTGCGCCAACAGCGAAGACGAGGCGCGCCGCCTCGCCGCCAGCCGCGATCTGTGGCGGCTGCGCCAGCGCCGCGGCATTCGCGCGCCGTTCCCGCCGCCGGAAGACGCGCTCGCCTATCCCTACAGCGAGACCGAGCTGCGCGAGGTCGAATACCACCGTCGCCGGCAAGTGGTCGGCACCCCGGACAGCGTCAAGGCGCGCCTTGCGGCGCTGGCCGAGAGCTATGGCGTCGACGAGATCGTCGTCCTAACCATCTGCCACGATTTCGCCGCACGCCTGCGCTCCTACACCCTCCTCGCCGAGGCTTTCGGGGCGCCGCCGCCGGGCGGCGCTTAGCCGGCGGGCTTAGTAAAGCCCGCCGGTGCCGCGGCCCGGGCCTGTCGCCCAGCCGGGCGGGGGCGGATAAGGCGGCATGGCGGAGCCAGGATAACCGGGAGGCGGCCCGTATGCCGATGGTGGCGCGGCCTCGCTCGGCGCGAGGTAGCTCGGCCCCCAGGGCGCGGGATAGGCTGGCCCGCGCGCCGCAGCATAGTCGCGCCCCCCGGGGTCGGCGGCATCCGGCCCGTTCGGCGGATAGCGATCATCGGGCTGATCGGAGGCAGTCCCGTCGGGATTTGTGACATCGTCGCCAAGGCTCGCCGTATCCGGCTGCGCCGTGTCGGCATCCGCCGCATCCGGTGCGTTCGTCGCGTCGCTGGCGACGTCGATCGCCGCGCCGGGCGGCACCGGGAATGGCGTCGCCGGCTTGTCTTTCAAGGCCGCTATCATGAAGTCGCGGAAGATCGGCGCGGCGACGCGGCCGCCGGCCTCGCCCCGGCCCAACGTGCGCGGCTCGTCGAAACCGACAAACACGCCGGCCGCGATGTCGGGCGAGAACCCGACAAACCACGCGTCGAACCAGTCGCTGGTCGTGCCGGTCTTGCCCGCGAGCGGCTTGTCGACCACCTTGACGGCGGTCCCGGTGCCGCGCTGGATCACGCCCTGCATCATCTGGATAATCTGATAATCGGCGGTCGGCTCGACCAACGGGTCGGGCTTGGTCGGCTTATAGACCGTCGCGCCCTCGGCATAGGTCGCATGCGGCACGTAGATCGAGGACGGGTCGGCCGCGCCGCCCGCCCGGTAGGCCGCGCTGTCGTCCGATCCGTTATGCGCTCCGCCGGCAGCAAAGCACGCGGCACAGCCGCCGACCCCCTTCTGATAAAGGATATGGCCGCTGCGGTCCTGCACCAGGTCGATCACCGACGGCAGCAGCCAGTGCCCGCCATTGTCGAGCATCGCGTAGGCGTTGGTCAGGCGTAATAGCGTCGTCTCGCCGGCCCCCAGCGACATCGAGTAATAGAGCGGCATCTTGTCCATCACGTCGAACGCCTGCACGGTCTTGGCGATCGCCGGCAGGCCGATCATCGTCGCCAGCCGCGCCGTTACCAGGTTGCGCGAGTGGATCAACGCGTCTTCCAGCGTCGTCGGCCCGACATAGGTGCCCTCGTAATTGACCGGCTGCCAATCCGGCAGCCCCGGCCCCTGCGGGATCGAGATCGGCGCGTCGTCGACGACGCTCTCCGGGGTGAAGCCTTTTTCCAACGCCGTAACGTAGACGAACGGCTTGAACGCCGAGCCCGGCTGCCGCCTCGCCTGCGTCGCCCGGTCGAACTGGCTCTGCCGGAACGACCAGCCGCCAACCAGTGCGAACACCCGGCCGGTGTGCGGGTCCGTCACGACGACACCGCCGCTGACGTTGGGGATCTGACGCAGACCATAGTTCGGCAATCCGGCCGTGGCATGTCGGCCCCGCGCCGGCGCCGCGCCGGCGGCCGGCTCGACCAGCACGATGTCGCCGGGATCGACGACGTCGCCCACCCGCCGCACCTCCGGCCCAAGCTGCTGGTCGGCGGTCGTCCGCCGGGCCCAGCGCAGTTCGGCGAAGGGGATCCGCCCACTGCCGCCGTTCTTCAATGCGATCGTCGCGCCGCCGCCGTCGATCGCGGTGACCGCGGCGAGCCGCCAGTCGCTCGGAGCGGGCGGATCGGCCATGCCGGACAGCGCGGCCTGCGCTGCGGCGGCGCTCGGCAGGTGGGCAAGCGGGCCGCGCCAGCCATGCCGCCGGTCATATTCGACGAGCCCGTTGCGAAACGCGGTTTCGGCCATCTCCTGGTAGACCGGCACGTAGCTGGTGCGCACCGTCAGGCCGCCCTCATACACCGCCTTTTCGCCAAACCGGCCGATCAATTCGCGCCGCACCTCCTCGGCAAAATAACCGTCATGCCCGTTGACTGGATTGCCCGGCAGGTCGCTCTTCATATTGACGCCGAGCGGCTCGGCTATCGCCGCGTCGGCCTGCGCCCGGGTGATCCAGCCGACTTCCGCCATGCCGGACAGCACCCAGTCGCGCCGCGCCTTGGCCGCCGCCGCATGGCGGATCGGGTTGTAATTGTTCGGCGCCTTCGGCAAGGCGGCGAGAAAGGCGGCTTCCGCGAGGGTCAGCTGGCTGAGCGGCTTCTGGAAATACGTGTCGGCCGCCGCTGCGACGCCATAGGCGCCGGCGCCGAGATAGATCTCGTTGAGGTAGATTTCGAGGATGCGGTCCTTGCTCAGCGTGCGCTCGATGCGGTAGGCGAGCAGCGCCTCCTTGATCTTGCGCGCCACCGAGACTTCATGGCTCAGCAGGAAATGCCGGACCACCTGCTGGGTGATCGTCGAGGCGCCGAGCGGCCGCTGGCCGCGCTGAAACCGCAGCACGTCCGCCAACGCCGCGCGCAGGATGGCGAGCGGATCGACGCCGTTATGGTTGTAGAAATCGCGGTCCTCGGCGGCGAGAAAAGCGTGGATCACCAGCGGCGGCACCTGCGCGATCGACACCGGGATACGATGCTCGGTCTCGAATTCGGTCATCAGGCTGCCGTCGCCGGCGTAGATTTTGCTGCCGGTTGCCGGCACGTAATTCACCAGCTGACTATCATCCGGCAGATCGCGGCTGAAATGCGCCAGGGTGACGCCGACGAGGCCACCGACCCCGACCGCTGCGACGACGACAACGACGAACACGACGCGCGCGATGCCGCGCAGCAACTTCAGCATAGGACGAAGCTATCCGCAGGGACGGGCACGGCATCGCCGGGAACGGCATCTGCTGCCCTGCTCTCCCGCCTCGCTCGGGCTTTGCTCAATCCGCCCTCCTGATCCCCGGCCCGCCCGCGATTTCACCGGGCGCTCGGTCAACAGCGTGCCGGGCGAATAGTCCCGGGTTTTTTCGGGCGTCGGGCAATACTTAAACGGGCATTGCTTGCCGCCGCTTTTGCTACACGCTGCCGGTTTGCGCCACCCGGGCAAACCATCGGTAGGATGCCTTGGGCGTGCGCTTCAGGGTCGCACGATCAACCCGCACCAGGCCGAACGGCGCCGTGTAGCCGTGCGCCCATTCGAAGTTGTCGATGATGGTCCAGGTGAAGTAGCCGCGCAGATTGGCCTTTTCCGCCAAGGCGCGATGACATGCGGCGAGATGGTCGCGCAGATAGGCGATCCGCGGCTGGTCGTTCACCTCGCCGTCCGGCCCGACCGTGTCCGCGTAGCACGCGCCGTTTTCGGTGATGTAGACAGGTGGATTGCCATAGTGGTCGCGCAGATCGGCCAGCACCTCGACGAGCCCGCTCGGGTCGACCGGCCAGCCGAGCTTGGTCCGGCCCATGCCCACCGGCAGCGCGCCCCAGTTGGTGCCGACCAGCCCGCCCGGATCGACCCGCTGATACATCGGACCGTAATAATTGAGACCGAGAAAATCGGTCGGCTGCTTGATCCGGGCGAGATCGCCGGCGTGCAGCAGCGGCTCGAAGGATTGCGCGAGCAGCGCCGGGTAGCGGCCGAGATAGGCCGGATCGAGCGAGGCGCGGTTCCACACGGCGTCCCACATCTGCGCCGCCGGGATGTTGGCGGCCGCGCCGCCGGCCGGCCGCACGGGCGTGATGTTCAGCACCGTGCCGATGCGGAACCGCGCCCCGCCGACCGCGCGCAGCGCCATGACGCCGCTGCCGTGCGCCAGGTTCTGATGGTGATGCGCCGCGAACATCGGCGCCCGGCCCTTCAGCCCCGGCGCATGCTCGCCGAACCCGTGGCCCATGACGGCATGCACCATCGGCTCGTTGAATGTGGCCCAGTGAATCACCCGGTCGCCCAGCCGGCGCGCCACCAACGCGGCATAATCGGCGAACCGGTCGGCGGTCGCGCGCGCGGTCCAGCCGCCGCGATCCTGCAAGGCTTGCGGCAGATCCCAGTGGTAGAGGCACACCCAGGGCTCGATCCCGGCCTGGAGCAGCGCGTCGACCAGCCGGCTGTAATAATCGAACCCGGCCGGGTCGGGCGGGCCGGCGCCGGCCGGCTGGACGCGCGCCCACGCAACCGAGAAGCGATAGGCCTTGAGCCCGGCGCCAGCGATCAGCGCGATGTCCTCGGGATAGCGGTGGTAGTCGTCGCACGCGACGTCGCCATTGCTGCGGTCGGCGATCGTCCCCGGCAGCCGGCAGAAGCGGTCCCAGATGCACTCGCCTTGGCGGCCGGCGCGCCCCTCAACCTGATAGGCCGAGGTCGATGTGCCCCACAGAAACCCGGGCGGAAAGCGCAATGTCGCGGCTCCCGCCGGCGCCGCATCGACAACGCCGGAAGCCACCGCGGCGCTCACCGATTTGAGGAAATCGCGGCGCCGCATCAGCCGCCGATCGCGCCCTCGGTGTTGACATAGACCGCGTAGAGCGATCGGCTCGCCGCCATGAACAGGCGGTTGCGCTTCAATCCGCCGAAGCACAGATTGGCGCAGCGCTCGGGCATCGAGATGCGACCGATCATCGTGCCGTCCGGGGCGAACACGGCGACCCCGTTGAGCGCCTCGCCGCCACCCCAGCCGCACCACAGATTGCCGTTCACGTCGCAGCGAAAGCCGTCCGGCGTGCCGCCTCCGAGGTCGGCGAAATTGCGCGGGTTGGCGAGGCGCGTGCCGTCGTCGACGACATCGTAAACGCGAATGGCGCGCGGGGTGGCGCGGGACTCGACGACGTACATGCGGGTTTCGTCGGGCGTAAAGCACAGCCCGTTCGGAAAGTCGATGCCCTCCGCCGCGACCGTTGTGCGGCCGGTGCGCCCGTCGACACGATAGACGTTGGTCGGCAATTCGGGCTCGGCCTTGTTCCCCTCGTAATTGCCCAGAATTCCGAAGGCAGGGTCGGTAAACCACACCGACCCGTCCGATTTGACGACAACATCGTTGGGCGAGTTGAGCGGCTTATGCTCGAAGCGATTGCAGATGACCGTGATCGAGCCGTCATGCTCGGTGCGGGTGACCCGCCGGCCGAGGTGCTCGCAGGTGACAAGCCGCCCCTGGCGGTCGCGGGTGTTGCCATTGGCGTTGTTCGACGGCTTGCGGAAGACCGAGGTCTCGCCGGTCTCCTCGTCCCATTTAAGGATGCGGTTGTTCGGGATGTCGCTCCACAAGACGCAGCGCAGATCGCCGAACCATACCGGCCCCTCGCTCCAGCGGCAGCCGTTATAAAGCCGCTCGACCGCGGCGTTCATCGGCGGCCGGATCGCCTCGAAACGCGGATCGAGGGTGATGATTGCGGGGTCGGGATAGGCTTGGGCGGGCTGCCATCCACTCGTCATCGCGGCTCTCCCTCAGGGGCTGTTCGGCAGGGCCAGGATGCGGCCTTTCCGCCGAGCGCTCAAGGGCTACCGCCGCACTCCCGGCGCGGCAAACTTACAGCCCGTTCGCTGCCGCCAGGAAGAAGCCGCTCACGGAACTGCCGATCGAATTCGTGAAAGGAGATCAAAACGAGGACAATCAATACCAGGATCAATCCATATTCGAGCGCAACCGCTCCCGCCCGGTCGCGCCACAGTTCCAAAAGTTTGGTGCACATTTGCTTCAACATCACCGCAAGTCCCGGTAGCATTTCAGCAGGAGAATTTTAAGGTAACATGAACAAGCGACGGCGAGCCACGACAAAGAGGGTTAGCAAGACAGCGCCGCAATGCTGCGCGGCTGCTCGCAAAATTTGTAGCGGCCGCTTTCGGCGGGTTACGCGACCCGAGCTGCGGTAAGATCGAAATGCGAACCCCTCCTCGGCATCCGCGCGGTGAACCATGAGCCAGCCCGATCCGATCCCGTATTCCGACGCCCAGATCCGCGCGATCCTCGCACGCGTCCGCACCATTGCGATGGTCGGCGCCTCGTCGAACTGGAACCGGCCAAGCTATTTCGTGATGAAATACCTGCAGGGCAAGGGCTACCGGGTGATCCCGGTCAATCCCGGCATCGCCGGCGGCGAACTGCTCGGCGAAACGGTCTACGCCTCGCTGCGCGACATCCCAGAGCCCGTGGACATGGTCGACGTGTTCCGGCCGGCGCGCGAGGCGCCCGGCATTGTCGCCGACGCGGTCGCGATTGGGGCGCCGGTCGTCTGGATGCAGCTCGGCATCCGCAACGACGAGGCCGCCGCGCTCGGCGAGGCGGCCGGCATCGAGATCATCATGAACCGCTGCCCGAAGATCGAGTTCGGCCGGCTGGGCGGCGAATTGTCGTGGAGCGGGGTCAACAGCGGCATCATCCAGAACCGCGCGCCGCAAGCGCCGCGGCCACGCCCCGCCCGCGAGCGCCCGGCGCCCTCACACAATCAAAGCTACGGCTTCGAGACCCTGGCCGTCCACGCCGGCGCCGCACCCGATCCGACCACCGGGGCGCGCTCGACCCCGATCTACCAGACGACTTCCTACGTCTTTGAGGATGTCGACCACGCCGCCTCGCTCTTCAACCTGCACAATTTCGGCTACATCTATTCGCGCCTCAACAATCCCACGGTCGCGGTCCTCGAAGAGCGCATTGCCAGCCTCGAAGGCGGTCGCGCCGCGGTTGCCGCCGCCTCGGGCCATGCCGCGCAGTTCCTGGTGTTCTTTACGCTGATGTCGCCGGGCGACGAGTTTATCGCCTCACGCAATCTTTACGGCGGCTCGCTGACCCAGTTCGGCCTGTCGTTCAAGAAGCTCGGTTGGAAATGCCATTTCGTCGACCCGACCGACCCGGAGAATTTCCGCCGCGCGATGACCCCGCGCTGCAAGGCAATCTTCGTCGAGAACCTCGCCAATCCCGGCGGCATCATCGTCGATATCGAGAAGGTGGCGGCCGTCGCGCATGATTGCGGCATCCCGCTGATCGTCGACAACACGCTGGCCACCCCCTATCTGTGCCGGCCGTTCGAGTGGGGCGCGGATTTGATCTGCCACTCGACGACCAAGTTTTTGGGCGGTCACGGCGCGGCCTTGGGCGGCATGGTCGTCGAAGTCGGGCCGTTTCGACTGGAGCCAGGGCGACCGCTTCCCATCGCTGACCGAGCCGGAGCCGGCCTATCACGGCCTCAAATTCTTCGAGAATTTCGGCGATTTCGCCTTTACGACCAAGGCGCGGGCGGTGGCGTTGCGCGATTTCGGCCCGACCCTATCGCCGATGAACGCTTTTCTGACATTGACCGGCATCGAGAGCCTGCATGTGCGTATGGACCGGCATGTGCAGAATGCGCGGAAGGTCGCCGAATATCTCGCCGATCATCCGCGCGTCGCCTGGGTGTCCTATGCCGGGCTGAAGACGAGCCCGTATTACGAGCTGGCCAGGAAATACCTGCCGAAGGGGCCCGGCGCGGTCTTCACCTTCGGCGTCAAGGGCGGCTACGAGGCCGGCACCAAGCTGGTCGAAAGCGTGCGGCTGTTTTCCCACCTCGCCAATATCGGCGACACCCGCAGCCTGATCCTCCACCCTGCCTCGACCACCCATCGCCAACTCTCCGACGAGCAGCGCGAGGCCGCCGGCGCCGGCCCCGACGTCGTGCGCCTGTCCGTGGGCCTCGAATCCGCCGAAGATCTGATCCGCGACCTCGACGAGGCATTGGGGAGCGCATAGCCGAGCCGGGCTTGACCCGGCTTGCGGCCGCCCTTCACGATAACTGCGCACTGGCGCGCCGGAGGGAACGGGGATGCAGGCAGATTACGTGATCGTCGGCGCCGGCTCGGCGGGTTGCGTGCTGGCCAACCGGCTTACCGCCGACCCGGCGGCCCGGGTCATCCTGATCGAGGCGGGCGGGCGCGACAGCAACCCGCTCATTCACATCCCCGCCGGCTATGTGAAGTTGCTCGACCATCCGACCCTGACCTGGGGCTTCAAGGCCGAGCCCGATCCTGGCGTCGCCAACCGCGCGATCCTCTATCCGCGCGGCCGGGTCTTGGGCGGCTCCAGCTCGATCAACGGCATGATCTATGTGCGCGGCCAGCCCGAGGATTTCGACCATTGGGGCCAGCTCGGCAACCGCGGCTGGGCGTGGGACGACGTGCTGCCCTATTTCAAGGCGGCCGAGGATTGGGAGGGCGGCGCCGACGCGTTCCACGGCACAGGCGGGCCGCTCTTGACCTCGCGCACCTCCGACCAGCCCGAGCTGTGCCACAAGATCATCGAGGCCGGCAAAGAGATCGGCCTCGAATACCACGACGACGTCAACCACCTGCCGCCGGGCGCCGGCGACAATATCGGCTGGGTGCAGCAGACCCGCCGCGGCCGCCGCCGGCAGAGCGCGGCGCGCACCTATCTGCGCCCGGCGATGAAGCGGCCCAACCTGCAAGTCGTCACCGACGCGCTCGTTCATCGCGTGCTGTTCGACGGCAAGCGCGCGGTCGGCGTCGAGTTTTCCCGTAACGGCCGAGATGGAGCGCGCCGACGCGGCGGCCGAGGTGATTCTGTCCGGCGGCGCGATCGGCTCGCCGCATGTGCTGCAAGTGTCGGGGGTCGGCGACCCCGACCATCTCGCCCGCATCGGCGTGCCGGTCGCGCACGCGCTGCCCGGGGTCGGCAAGAATTTGCAGGACCATTTCCTCGCCCGCGTCACCGCCGAAGTCACCGGCATCGCCACCGCCAACGAAAAGTCGCGCGGATTGCCGTTTGTCGGCGAACTGATGCGCTATGTGTTCGCCGGCACCGGCCTGCTGACCTATGCGGCCTCGCTGGTCTGCGCCTCGGTCAAGGTGCTGGAGGAATCGGCGACCCCCGACGTGCAGATCCTATTCGCCAATGCCAGCTTCGCGCCGGGGCCGATCCGCCGGCTCGACGACAAGCCGGGGATGACCGGCGGCATGTGGCAGATGCGGCCGCTGTCGCGCGGCTATGTCGAGGCGAAATCGGCCGATCCGCACACCGCGCCGGCGATCAACCCGCGCTACCTGTCGGAGGAGACCGACCGGCGCGCCGCGATCGGCGGCCTGCGGGCGCGTCAGGCGCCTGTTCGCCGCACCGGCGCTCAAGCCCTATCTGGTCGGCGAGATCCTGCCGGGCGCGCAAGGTGCAGAGCGACGACGAGCTGCTCGACTATTTGCGGCAGACCGGCTCGACCGTGTTCCACGCCACCTGCACCTGCAAGATGGGGCGCGACCCGATGGCGGTGGTCGACGACCAGCTCCGGGTGCACGGGATCGAGGGGTTGCGCGTCATCGACGCCTCGGTGATGCCGACCGTGACCTCGACCAACACCAACGCGCCGACCATCATGATCGCCGAGAAGGGCGCGGCAATGATCAGGAGCGCAGCGCGGCAGCGGCTGGCGGCGTAAGCTAACTGCGTCGTCCCGGCGAAGGCTCGGAAGGGGAGAGACATGCAAGCGGATTACGTCATCGTCGGCGCCGGCTCGGCCGGCTGCGTCCTGGCCAATCGGCTGACCGAGGACCCGGCGGTTCGGGTCATCCTGATCGAGGCGGGCGGGCGCGACTGGAACCCGCTCATTCACATCCCGGTCGGCTTTATGAAACTGCTCGACCACCCGACCCTGACCTGGAACTTCAAGGCCGAGGCCGATCCCGGCACTGCCGGCCGCGCCGATCCCCTACCCGCGCGGCCGGGTGCTGGGCGGCTCGTCGTCGATCAACGGCCTGATCTACATCCGCGGCCAGCCCGAGGATTTCGACCATTGGGCGCAGCTCGGCAATCGCGGCTGGAGCTGGGACGACGTGCTGCCCTATTTCAAGCAGGCCGAGAACTGGCAGGGCGACGCCAGCGAGCCGCACGGCAAGGGCGGCTTTCTGACAACCTCGCCGATGACCGAGCGCCCGGCGGTGTGCCAGGCGATCATCGACGCCGCCGGCGAGCTCGGGGTCGAGTACAGGCCCGATGTCAACAACCTGCCGCCCGGCACCGGCGACAGCATCGGCTGGTGCCAGCAGACCCGTGGCGGGCGGCGCCGCGCCAGCGCCGCGCAGACCTACCTGAAGCCGGCGTCAAAGCGGCCCAACCTCGAAGTCATCACGAGCGCGCTGGTGCACCGCGTCTCGTTCAGCGGCAAGCGCGCGACCGGGGTCGTGCTGTCGCGCGGCGGCAGGGTCGAGATCGTCGATGCGGCGCGCGAGGTGATCCTCGCCGCCGGTGCGATTGGCTCGCCACACCTGCTGCAATTGTCGGGTGTCGGCGCGCCGGATGACCTCGCCAAGGCCGGCATCCAGCTGCATCACGCACTGCCCGGCGTCGGGCACAATTTCCAGGACCACTACATCGCCCGCATGTCGTGCGAGGTGCGCGGCGTCGAGACGTTGAACGAGCGCGGCCGCGGCCTCTCCTTCGCCAACGAGCTATTGCGCTACGTCACCAGCGGCACCGGGATGCTGACCTACAGCGCCTCGCTTGTGCGCCGCCTCGATCAAGGTGCTGGAGGAATCGGCGACCCCCGACGTGCAATGCGTCTTCGCCCCGGCGAGCTACAAGCCCGGCCTCATCAGGAAGCTCGACGACGTGCCCGGCATCACCGGCGGGCCGTGGCAGATGCGGCCACTGTCGCGCGGCTATGTGGTGGCAAAGACGCCCGACCCGCACGACCAGCCGGCGATCAACCCGCGCTATCTCGCCGAGGACACCGACCGCCGCGCGATGGTCGGCGGCCTCAAATTCCTGCGCCGGCTGTTCGCGGCCCCGGCGCTGGCAAAATACATGGTAGGCGAGAAGCTGCCGGGCCCGAGCGTCCAGACCGACGACGAGCTGCTCGACTATGCGCGGGCGAACGGCTCGACCGTCTACCACGCCAGCTGCAGCTGCCTGATGGGCAGCCATTCGATGAGCGTCGTCGACGATCAGCTACGGGTGCACGGCCTTGAAGCCCTGCGCGTGATCGACGCCTCGATCATGCCGGTGGTCAGCTCGACCAACACCAACGCGCCGACCATCATGATCGCCGAAAAAGGCGCCGCGATGATCAAGGCCGCGGCGCGGGAGAAGCTGGCCGCCTGACGCGCGTCACACGAAGCGCACTTCGGTTTCGATGCCGAGCAGGTGTTTGCCGACCGTCTCGAAATGGCTGATGCGGCCTTGCAGGTGCTGCGAGACGGTGTGGGCGTCGCGGAAGCGGCGCTCGAACGGGTTGCCGTCGAAGATCGCCGAGGTGCCGGCCAGCTCGTAAAGCTGGTCGACGACGCCGGTCGAGAGGCGCAGCGCGTAGGTGCCGGCGGCGCGGATCTTCATGCGCTGGTCCAGCGTGACGCCGCCATCCTGCATCGCTGCCGCCTCGACCTCGCGCAGGTTCTGCACGAGGTAGGTGCGGGCGGCTTCGAGCTTGGTGTCGCATTCGGCCACTGCGACCTGCACGATCGCATTGTCGGCAAGCGGGTTCTTGCCCCAGCGCGGCACCTTGCGCTTGGACAGCTCGATAAAGCCGTCGAGCATGCCGCGCGCATTGCCCAGCCCGACGCACGCAAAGCCCGAGGCGTAAAGGCTGCTGGCGCCGAATCGGTAGGGCGTGGCGAGCGCGCAGCGCGCCGCATCGGGCCAGCGCATCAGGGTCAGGATCGAGTGCTCCTCGGGAACGAACAAATCCTCGAGCGTGTAGAGGTCGCTGCCGGTGCCGCGCAGCCCCAGCACATGCCAGACATCGGCGATCCGCGCCGATGATTTCGGAAACAGCACGGTGCGCTCGCGCGGCTGTCCGTCCGCGTCGAGCAGCGGCGCCCCGCTGGCATCGACCACCGGGCAATGGCCGCCGAGCCAAGTCGCATGGTGGCAGCCGCTGCCGAACTCCCAGTTGCCGGTGACCCGATAGCCGCCCGGCACCGCGACCGCCTTGGCGTCGGGCGTGGAGCCCCAGGCGAGCGCAGCGCGCGGCGGGCCGAATACCTCCCGCGCCGCCTCGCGGCCGAGATAGACCGAGGCGATCGAGCACACATCCATCTGGCACAGGCACCAGGCGGTGCTTGCATCGCCCCGCGCGACGCTCTCGATGACCCGGACAAAATCCGACGGCGGCGCTTCGCCGCCGCCCAGCCAGCGCGGCATCATCATGCGAAACAGCCCGGCCTCGTGCAGCGCCGCGATGACGTCCTCGGCAATCTCGCGGCCCGCCTCGATGCGCGGCGCCGCCGCCCCGATCAGCGGCTCCAGCGCGCGGGCACGCGCCACATGATCGGTCTCGCCGTCGATTTCGCTGGGCGCCCTCGCGGCGCTGACCACCTCGGCTGACATTGTCATCCTTTCTCCTGCGGTTCGCAGGGCGACGCTAGCGCGGAACTCCGCGGCCCGATAGACAAAGCCAATCCGCCTTTGTCGGGCCCGCCATTGATTTGGATCAACGTGGTACCGGGTCCCGGCATCTAGGGTGGATCAGACAACGCGACGCAGGGGAAAAGCCATGGAATTCGGTATGTTCCACGAGTTTCAATGGTCGAGGGGGCGCACCGAGACCGAGGCCTTCGACCAGTCGTTCGAGCAGGTCGACGCGGCCGAGGAATGGGGGCTCGACGTCATGTGGCTGGCAGAGCTGCATACCGCCCCGACCCGCTCGGTGTTGTCGGCGCCGCTCAACGTCGCGACCGCCATCGCGACGCGGACGAAGCGGATAAAGATCGGCACCGCGGTGCAGGTCCTCCCGCTGTGCCATCCGCTGCGCGTCGCCGAGGAAGCGGCGACGGTCGACCAGATCAGCCATGGCCGGCTGATTTTCGGGGTCGGGCGCAGCGGCTTTCCGCGCACCTACCAAGCTTACGGCATTCCCTACGCCGAAAGTCAGGAGCGTTTTGCCGAGACGCTGGAGATCCTGAAGCGGGCGTGGACCGAAGACAGCTTCTCCTATGAGGGCAAATTCTTCTCGTTCCACAACATCCATCTCGTGCCGAAGCCGTATCAAAAGCCGTACCCGGAATTGCGCATCGCGGTGAACAGCCCGGACACCTTCGCGGCCGTCGGCACACTCGGCTACCCGATCTTCGTTGCGGTGCGGATCGGGACATTGTCCGAGCTCGGCCCCAACATCGCAGCCTATCGCGCGGCGTGGCGCGCCGCCGGCCACCCCGGCGAGGGCGGGGTGTACCTGCGGGCGCCGGTCTATGTCGCCGACACCTCTGAGCGGGCGCGCGACGAGGCGGAGGAAAGCATCATGCATTTCTACCGCTGGCTCGGCGACCAGCTGTCGGCTTCGGCCTTTCAGTCGGGAGCCCGCGCCATCGAGCAGCGCGCCGAGCGCGGCGAGCGCCTGCAGACTTTGACCTACGCCGACGCCTTGCGCGACAAGATCATCGTCGGCACGCCGGGCGATGTGACCAAGCGCCTGATGGGGTTGCGCGACGAACTCGGCCTCGACGGCATCCTGGCCGAGATCAATTGCGGCAGCCTCATTGCGCATGACAAAGTGATGCGCGCGCTCAAGCTGATGTGCCAGGAGGTCATGCCCGCCTTCCGGTAATCATCGCGGGAGGCGAGGACCCACAACGCGAGGTGGAGCCGATGTCGGATGACCAGCACAAAACGATCGAGGCCAAGGCGATGCATAACGCCGGCCCGGCCGCACCGCCGTGTTCGCTGCGCCAGGCCTGCGTCAAGGCCGGCCTCGATCGCAACGGGCAGCGCTGCGCCACCTGCCCGCTGGGGGCGCTGTGTCAAAGCGAATTGCGCTGGGCGGTCAGGACGGCCACCCGCCATTAGGGTCCTGCGCGGCCAGTCGGGACCGAGGTTTGGCTAATGCGCGGCGCGGTGCAGGATCGCGTCGCGCAGCCCGGTATCGTATTGCTGGCCGAGGGCCGTCAGGATCACCGCCTCCGGGAGCTTGGGACGAATCAGGCCCTTGCGTTCGAGTACCGTCCACACCGCGGGGTTGCGCAGCCCGGTCGCGTCGCGCGCCGCGACCACCGCCTCGCCGAGATGAAAATGATCGCCGTGCGGATCAGGCAACTGGGTGATAGCCAGCCCGCCTGGCTCGTCCTCCGCCGCGGGCTTGCCGGCGACGCGCGCCAGCTCCTGCAGCAGGGTCAGGGTCTTGAGCTGCAACGGGTTGAGATTGAGTGGGTTGCGTTTCGGTGGCATGAGAACTGATTAGCCGGTCGCGGCCGCGGATGCAAACGCGCCGATGCGGTCGTGCCCAAGCCGATCGGCAAAGCACGAGCGAAAGGCGGGAAATGGTCGGCTGGCCACAGCGCCGCAACCGAGCGCCGGATGCCGGATGGCGTGTTCCATCACCGGTTGACGTGATGCTGGCCCATTCCCGACGGGCCCCCATCCTGCTGCTCGGTGCGCTGAGCGGGCTGACCGCGCTGTCGATCGACATGAGCCTGCCGGCGCTGCCGACGTTGACGACGGTGTTCGGGACGACCGCCGAGAAAGCCGCGCTGACCCTCAGCATGTTTCTCGCCGGGTATTCGGTGAGCCAGCTGTTTTACGGCCCCCTTGCCGACCGCTTCGGGCGGCGCGGGCCGCTCCTCGTGGGACTGGTGCTGTTCACCACGGCCGGGATCGGGTGCGCGCTCAGCCGCAGCATCGTGCAGCTGCTGTTGTGGCGGCTGGTCCAAGGAGTGGGCGCCTGCGCCGGGCCGATCCTGGCGCGCGCGGTCGTGCGCGACCTCTATGACCGGCGCCGGGCGGTGCAGATCCTGTCCTACCTGACCTTGATCATGTCGGTGGCGCCGCTGCTGGCGCCGATCGTCGGCGGCTATCTGTTGCTGCTGCATTGGCGGGCAATTTTCGCGACGCTCGCGCTGATCGGCGGTGCCGTGCTGGCCGCCACCTGGTTCATGCTGCCGGAAAGCATTCCGCGACGCGACCCCCGGGCGACGCGGCCGGTCGAGCTGTCGCGCAACCTGTTCGACTTCCTTCGCCGCCCGGTTTGCATCGGCTATGCCCTGCTCGTCTGCTTCATCTTCTGCGGCTTGTTCTCCTACATCTCGAACTCGCCGTTCGTCCTGATCGAGGTGTTCGGCATACCGAGCAACCGCTTCGGCTACGTGTTCGGCCTGACCGCGCTCGCGCTGATGACCGGCGCACTGCTCAATACGCGCCTCGTCAACCGGGTCGCGTCGGCTACGATCCTGCGCCTCGGCGTCGGCCTGATTCTTGCCGGTGGCGTCGGGATCGTGGCGTGCGCGACGCTGCGGCTCGGCGGGGTGGTCGGGATTGTCGGGCCGATGCTCGTCTATATTGTGGGGATGGGGATGATCGTGCCGCATGCGATCGTCGCGGCGATGGAGCCGGTGCCGCACATGGCCGGGTTTGCCTCCTCGCTGATCGGCAGCCTGCAGACCGCCGGCGGTGGCCTCGTTGGCTATGTCGTCGGGGCGCTCTACGATGGCACCGCCATGCCGTTGGCGCTGGCGGTCGGCATATCGGCGGCCCTGGCCGGCTTGACCTATTTCGCCTTCCTCGGCCGCCTCGCCGAGACGCGACCTGGGTCCCGCCGGCAATTTCGAGGAGAGGGTTCATGTTGAACGGCAAGACCGCGATCGTCACCGGCTCGACCAGCGGGATCGGGCTCGCCATCGCGACGGCGCTCGCGGCGCAACGGTGCAACATCGTGCTGAACGGCTTCGGCGATGCCGCCGCGATCGAGCGCGCGCGCGCTGGCCTTGCCGACGCGCACGGCGTGGGCGCCCTCTACCTGCCGGCCGACATGGCCAAGCCCGGCGATATCCGCAACCTCGTCAGCGAGGCGGCGCGCCATTTCGGCAGCGTCGACATCCTGGTCAACAATGCCGGCATCCAGCATGTTGCGAAGATCGTCGATTTTCCGGAGGAGCGCTGGGACGCGGTCATCGCGATCAACCTGTCGGCCGCGTTTCATGCCGCAAAGGCGGCGCTGCCGCTGATGATCGCGCGCGGCTGGGGCCGGATCATCAACATCGCCTCGGCCCACGGCCTCGTCGCCAGCGGCGAGAAGGCGGCCTATGTCACCGCCAAGCACGGCCTTGTCGGGCTCACCAAGGTCACCGCGATCGAGACCGCCAACCAGGGGATCACCTGCAACGCGATCTGCCCGGGCTGGGTATTGACGCCGCTCGTCGAGCAGCAGATCGAGGCGCGCGCCCATGACCAGGGCATCCCGGTCGAACAGGCGCGCCAGGATCTGGTGCGCGAAAAGCAGCCGATGCTCGACTACACGACGCCCGAAAAGATCGGTGCGCTCGCCGTCTTCCTATGCGGCGAGGCGGCCTCGACGATGACCGGCGCCGCCCTGTCGATCGATGGCGGCTGGGTCGCGCAATAGCGCGCAGCCTACCCGGAAATCTCTCCGGCGCGGGCATCCTCGATATCGACGTAGAGGTTCGCCAATGCCTCGCCCGCCAGTTCCTTTGTCAGCACCGGCGCGTACTTGAACGACTTGCACGTTTCCAACGCATGGTCGCAGATGAAGCGCGGCTGATAATATGCGAGCCCGAAGGGTGCCAACGCCCGCACCACGTAATCAAACACATCGCTCTGTAGTTCCAAGCCGCGCGCTTTGGCGACACCGGTGAAAATCTGGCGATACTCGTCCTGCGTCGGCTCGAACAGCTTGATCTTGTATTGGATGCGGCGGAGAAACGCGGCGTCCATCAGATCGCTCGGCGACAAATTCGTCGAAAACATCAACAAGACATCGAACGGCAGGGTGAAGCTCGCACCGGAGTTGAGCTTCAGGAAATCGATCTGGTTCTCCATCGGCACGATCCAGCGGTTGAGCAGATCGTTCGGGCTGAATTTCTGCCGGCCGAAATCATCGACCAGCATCATGCCGTTGATCGCCTTGACGTGCAGCGGCGCATCGTAGAACCGGGCGTCCGGGTTGTATTGCAGATCGAGCATCTCCAGCGTCATCTCGCCCCCGGCCATCACCACCGGCCGCGAACACGCAACCCAGCGCTGGTCGACGGTTTCGCGGTGCAGGCCAAGCCCGGGAGCCGCCGCGGGTGCGGTCGCCGGCTCCGGCACCGGCCGGTGGATTTGCACGTCGAATATCTTGATGATCTGGCCGGCCACCTCCACCGCATAGGGGACGTAGACCACATCCTTGAACAGCGCTGCGATCCGCGTTGATAGCGTCGTCTTGCCGTTGCCGGGCGGCCCGTAGAGCAGCACACTGCGGCCCGCATTGATCGCCGGCAGCAGCCGGCGAAACATGTGGTCGGGGACGACGAGGCCCTCGAACCCCCGGCGCAGGGTTGCCTCCTCCAGCATCTCGTTGGTGATGCGCTGCTTCTGGATCTGTTCCTGATAGGCCGCCAGCGACACCGGCGCGGGGCCGAGATACAGGCTTTGGTCGAGCGCCTCGCGGGCCGCGTTGCGTCCTGTTTCGGTCAGCGCGTAATGGGTCGACAGCGCAAGATCGCTGGTGGCGCCGGTCGCCCCGATATAGCGCTGATGGGTCGCCTCCTCGATCAACTGCTGGACGAGGCGGCGCGGCAGCTTCATCCGGTTGGCCAGATCGAGAATCGTCTCGCAGGCCTCGACATGCATGAATTTAAGCAGCAGATACAAAAGATTGCGTTCGGGAATGCCGGCTTCCGCCACGGTGCCGGGGATCGCCGGGGCAGAGTTGACCACGGCCGCGATCTGGTCGGCCGTCACCAATCCCATCGCGATCAGGTTCTCGCCCAATCGCCCGCCGTCCTTGACCTGACGGGCCAGCGCCGCCTCGATGTCGGCGGGGGTCACCAGCCCCCGCGCGACCAGCATATCGCCTAGCTGCATGACGGTCCTATCCCGGTTTGCTGCCAACAGGAAATGGCAAAAGATGATTGATAAAGTGCTAACTCTCCGCCACGTTGAATGCTCGTTCGAGCCGGGTCCGGCGGACAATCCGCGCCGGACAAGGCGCGCGGCGCAGACCGCGGTTGCGAGGGCGAACTGATCGGGATCATATAGGGCTTCCTGGTGGTTCCCTAGGGCTGCCGCACTCGGCCGGCCCCGGGTTACGAGGGAGGGTCGTCAATGTCCGGTTCACCGCAACTGCGCCCGCTCGGCGAGGCGCTCGGCAGCGAGGCGGTCGGGGTGGATCTGTCCCGGCTCGACGATGCAACCTTCGCCTGGATCGAGCAGGCTTTCGCCGAGCATCCGGTGCTGGTATTTCGCGACCAGACGCTCGGCGCCGCCGACATCGCGGCATTCGGGCGCCGCTTCGGCGTGCCGCGCAAGCATTCGCTCGTCGGCTATCGCCACCCGGACCATCCCGAGGTGTCGTGGCTGCGCAATGTCGACGAGGCCGGCAACATCGACTGGTATGGCGTCAAGCGCGCCACCGACTGGCACACCGATTCGACTTATGAGGAAATATTGCCGCTATTGGCGATGCTGCACGCACTCGAAGTCCCGTCGAGCAAGGGCGGGACGGTGTTCGCCGACATGGGCGCCGCCTACGACGCGCTGCCGCCGGCGATGAAGGAGCGCCTCGCCACCCTCGTCGGCCTGCACGGCCGTACCGACGGCCCCGCCGGCGTCAAGCTCTACACCCTCGAAGAGGGCGAGCGGATGACCGACAAGCACTATGTCGAACAGCAGCGCCCGGCGGTGATCGCCCACCCGGTAACCGGTCGCCCGATCCTGTTCGTCAACCCGATGCACACGCACGGGTTTGTCGGCATGGAGCGCGAGGCGGCGTGGGAATTGATCGAAGAGTTGGCGGCGCATGCGACGCAGGAGCGATTCGTCTACTATCATCCGTGGCGGGTCGGGGATCTGCTGATCTGGGACGAGCGCGCGACAATGCACCGCGGCGCCGGCGACTATCACCCGGAGGAACGCCGGGTCATGTTGCGCACGATCGTCTATCCGCAATGATCCAGTATATCATGACTGCTGCACGTCATCGACGGATCGTGCCTGGCGGACGCCGGGGCGCGGCGCTGATCCTGGTGCTGGCCGGATGTCTGCTGCTGGGAAACACCGTTGCGGCCGTGGCCGCTCCGAGACACACCCAGACGCAGCCAGCGCCGCCACCGCCCCCCCCATCGCCCCCTCCCCGACCCGCCGAGGCCGCCGCTACGGCCGAACCGTCAGTCGCCGGGCTGTGCCAGTGCCTCCCTCCGCGCCACGCGCTGGTCTTCCACTGTCTGACGAGCCCTGGGGCATGCCAATCGGCCTGCGCCTCGACCCGTTACAGCTTCGTGCCCGACGCGGTGTTCAGCTGTGGCGGAGGCGCCGGCGCGGCAACCGCGGCCAGCGCGATGACGCCGCTGTCAGCCAGCTCCCCGACCTCGCGCGCGCCGTAGCCGATCTCGGCGAGCACCGCCGCGCTGTGCTCGCCGAGCGCGGCGACGAACGGCTGCGCCGCGGCGTCGGCGGCCGAGAAGCGAAAGGGCGGATTGAGCGCGCGGAAGCTGCCGCCGCGGTCATGCACCTCGGTAAAGGCTCGGCGATGGGCGAGCTGCGGGTCGCCCATCGCCTCCTTAACCGTGCGGTAGGGCGAGGCGGGCACGCCGTGGCGAGCAAAGACCGCCTGGACCTCTGCGCTGGGGTGCTGTTTCGACCAAGCCTCGACCTCGTCGATCAACTGCCCCCAATTGGCGCGGCGCTCGGGATAGGCGGCAAAGCGCGGGTCGCTGACCCAATCGGGCCGGCCGCACGCCGCCGCGAGGTTCTGGAAGGTCCGCTCGCTGGCGACCGACAGGTTGACAAATCCGTCCTTGGTCACGATCGGCCCGAACACCGGCCGGCCCAGGGGCGGCATCGGAAACTGCGCCAGCTGGAGCTCGCTGAGGGTCAGGCTCAGCATGCTTTCGAGCATCGACACGTCGATCAGCTGGCCCTCGCCAGTCGCCTGGCGCTGATAGAGCGCGGTCATGATCGCGCCGAACGCATAGGTGCCGGTCAGCACGTCGGCGATGTAGATGCCGCAATAATCGGGGCGGCGATGCCCGTCCTGATAGGCGAGATGGGCGAGGTCATAGCCGGATGACGCGTGAATCACCGGCGCATAGGCCGGCAGCTCCGCCGACGGGCCGGTCTGGCCGTAGCCCGAGATCGCGCAGTAGATCAGCTCGGGCTTGATCGCCTTGAGCGCCGGATAATCGAGGCCGAAACGCCGCATGACCCCGGGGCGAAAATTCTCGACCACGACATCGGCGCTGGCAATCAGGCGCCGGGCGACGACGACCGCCTCGGGCCGCTTCAAATCGAGCACCAGGCTCTTCTTGCCGGTATTGAGCTGGCCGAACGAGGTGCTGGCGCCCTCGCGCAGTGGCGGGCGAGCGCGCATCATGTCGCCTTCCGGCGCCTCGACCTTGATCACCTCGGCGCCGATATCGGCCAGCAGGCGGGTGCAGTGCGGTCCGGCGATCGTCGTCGTGAAATCGACGATGCGCAGGGACCCGAAGGCGCTTGTCATTCCCGGTCTCCGGTCGTGCGGCCCCCTTAATGCGCCAGGATCTGGCTCAGGAACAGGCGGGTGCGCTCGCTTTTCGGGTTGGCGAAGAATTCCTTGGGCGGGGCGCGCTCGACGATCTCGCCGCGGTCCATGAACACCATCGTATCGCCGACCGTGCGCGCAAAGCCCATCTCGTGGGTCACGCACACCATTGTCATGCCCTCCTCGGCCAGCCCGACCATCACGTCGAGCACCTCCTTGATCATCTCCGGGTCGAGCGCCGAGGTCGGCTCGTCGAACAGCATGATCTCGGGCTTCATGCACAACGAGCGCGCGATCGCGACGCGCTGCTGCTGGCCGCCCGACAGCTGGCCCGGATATTTGTCGGCCTGCTCCGGGATGCGCACCCGCTGGAGGTAATAGCGCGCAGTTTCTTCCGCCTCCTTCTTCGGCGTCTTGCGGACCCAGATCGGCGCCAGCGTCAGGTTCTGCAATACCGTCAGGTGCGGGAACAGGTTGAACTGCTGGAACACCATGCCGACCTCGCGCCGGATCGCCTCGATGTTCTTGACGTCCGCGGTCAGCTCGATGCCGGCGACGATGATCTGGCCCTGCTGGTGCTCTTCAAGCCGGTTGATGCAGCGGATCATTGTCGATTTGCCCGAGCCTGACGGGCCGCACACGACCACCTTCTCGCCCCTGCCAACCGCAAGGTTGATGTCCTTCAGCACGTGAAAGTCGCCGTACCATTTGTGGACCTGGCGCAATTCGATGATCGGCCCACCAGTCTGCGGCGTCATGCTGTCGGCCATCCACGCCCTCCCGCCCGGCCCGGCTAGCGCCGCCGGCTCCGGTTGAATTCGCGCTCGAGCATCTGGCTGTAGCGCGACATGAAAAAGCAGAAGCTGAAATAGATCGCCGCCGCGACGATGTAGGCCTCGATGTTGAAGCCCGGCCAATTGGCGTCGGCCAGTGCCGCGTTGACCGTGCCGAGCAGGTCGAACAGGCCGATGACGATGACCAGCGAGGTGTCCTTGAAGGTGCCGATGAAGGTGTTGACCAGGGGCGGGATCACCAATGCCAGAGCCTGCGGCAGGACGATCAGCCTGGTGCGCCGCCAATAGCCGAGCCCGAGCGCGTCGGCGGCCTCGATCTGGCCCTTGGGGATCGCCTGCAAGCCGCCGCGGATGACTTCGGCAAGATAGGCGGCGGCGAACAGGATGAACGCGACCTGCGCGCGCAACAATTTGTCGATCGTCATGTCGCTCGGCAGAAACAGCGGCAGCATCACCGAGGCCATGAACAGCACGGTGATCAGCGGCACGCCGCGCACCAGCTCGATATAGGCGACGCAAACCGCGCGCACCGCCGGCAGCTCGGAGCGCCGCCCGAGCGCCAGCAGGATGCCGAACGGAAACGCCACCGCCATCCCGACCACGGCGAGGATCAGGGTCAGCGGCAACCCGCTCCACAAGATCGGTGTCGACAAAGCTCAGGCCGAACACGCCGCCCCACATCAGGACGCCGATTGCGGCGAGCCCGGCGAGCCACAGCACGACGAGCCGCTGCCCCCACAGCCGGCGATCGCAGCTCGCCAGGATCAGCGCGACGAACATCACGACGACGACGAGCGGCCGCCACTGCGCCTCATAGGGAAAGCGGCCGAACAGGATGAAGCGCAGCTTGTCGCCGATGAACGCCCAGCAGGCGCCGCCGCCGCGACACGCCGCGCCGTTCGGCGCACGCCAGATCGCATCGACCAGCGCCCAGCGGATCAGCGGCGGGATCGACACTGCCAGCAGGTAGAGGGCCAGCAGCGTCAGGATCGTGTTGAAGACGCTGCTGAACAGATTGGTGCGCAGCCAGGAGACGCCCCCCTGCGCGCGCGGCGCCGGCCGCTCGACGACGGGCAGATTCCCCGGCCGCGTCGGCCACGCTCAGCGCTCCACCAGCGCCACGGCGCGGTTGTAGAGATTCATCGCCAGCGAGATCGCCAGGCTGATCGCCAGATACACCGCCATGATCATCGCGATGCCCTCGATCGCCTGGCCGGTCTGGTTGATCGTCGTGTTGGCGACGGACACCAGGTCGGGATAGCCGATGATCACCGCGAGCGAGCTGTTCTTGGTCAGGTTGAGATACTGGCTGGTCATCGGCGGGACGATGACGCGGAGCGCCTGCGGCAAGACGACCAGCCGCATGCGCTGCCCGGCGGACAGGCCGAGCGCCATCGCCGCCTCGCTCTGGCCCCAGCTGACGGCGAGAATGCCGGCGCGCACGATCTCGGCAATGAAGCTGCCGGTATAGATGACGAGGCCGACCAGCAGCGCCGCGAATTCCGGCGAGAAACTGCTTCCGCCGGCAAAGTTGAAGCCGCGCAACGCCGGTATGTCGAGGCGCAGAGGTGCGCCGGCGGCAAGAAACACCGCAAGGGGCAGTCCCAGGGTCAGCGCCAGCCCGACCCAGAAGCTGGGAAATTGCCGGCCGAGGCGAGCCTGGCGCTGCCGTGCCCAGCGCGCCACCGCCCAGGCCGCAGCGATGCCGACCACCAGCGCCAGCGCCATCCAGAAATGTGCGGGATCGGCCTGCGGCACCGGAAAGACGACGCCGCGATTACTGACGAAGATACCGGGGAGCGGCTGCCAGGCCTGTCGCGGCCCGGGCGCACTGCCGCGCACCAATCCCCACCAGAAGAACAATTGCAATGCCAGCGGGATGTTCCGGAAGGTCTCGACATAGACCTGCGCCAGTTTGGCGATCAGCCAGTTGCTCGACAGGCGGGCGAGGCCCATCACGGTGCCGACGATCGTCGCCAGCACGATGCCGAGCGCGGCGACGTAGAGCGTATTGGTCAGCCCGACGAGAAACGCCCGGGCGTAGGTATCTGAGGGCGAGTAAGGGATCACCGACTCGCCGATGGCAAAGGCGGCCTCGCGGTGCAGAAAGCCGAACCCGGTGGCGATGTGCCGACGGTCGAGATTAACCAGCGTGTTGTGGACGAGAAACGCCCCCAGCGCCAGGACACCCGCGACGAACAGCACCTGCAGCACGATCCCGCGCACGCTCGGATTGCGCCATGGCGGCGGCCGCCTTGGCCGCAGGGTGACGGCGCTGTCGCTCGCCATGAGGCGGGGCTGCGCGGTCAATCCTGCGGCTCTGCGGCCTCAGCGGATCGGCATCGCGTACATCAGGCCACCATGCGTCCACAGCGCATTGATCCCGCGATCGAGCTTCAGCGGCGAATCCTTGCCGACGTTGCGGTCGAAGATCTCGCCGTAATTGCCGACCAGCTTGATCTCGTTGTAGGCCCATTTCTCGTCGAGCCCGAGCGCCTTGCCCATGCCGGGGGTGACGCCGAGCATGCGCTTGATGTCGGGATCGTCGCTTTTCAGCATGTCGTCGACGTTCTTCGAGGTGATCCCCTTTTCCTCGGCCTGGATCAGCGCATAGACGACCCAATCGACGACATCATGCCACTGGTCGTCGCCCTGGCGCACCGCCGGCGCCAGCGGCTCCTTCGAGATGACCTCGGGCAGGATGATCTGGTCGGCCGGGTTCGGCGCCCGTGCGATGCGGGTCGCCGCGAGACCCGAGCGGTCGGTCGTGAACACGTCGCAGCGCCCGGAGAGATAGGCGGCCACGACCTCGTCGAGCTTCTCGATGACCAGCGGCTTGAAGGTCATCTTGTTGGCGCGGAAATAGTCGGCCAGATTGAGCTCGGTCGTGGTGCCGGGCTGCACGCAGATCGTCGCGCCGTTGAGCTCCTTGGCGCTTTTGACGCCGAGCTTCTTGGGCACCATAAAGCCCTGGCCGTCATAATAGACGACCGGGCCGAAATTGAGCCCGAGTTCGGTGTCGCGCTGCAAGGTGTCGGTGGTGTTGCGCGACAGGATGTCGATCTCGCCCGATTGCAACGCGGTAAAGCGCTGCTGCGCGGTCAATGGCACGTATTTGACCTTGCTGGCGTCGCCAAACAGCGCCGCGGCGAGGGCGCGGCAGACATCGACGTCGAGGCCCGTGTAGTGGCCCTGGTTGTCCGGCTGCCCGAAGCCGGCCAGCCCGGTATTGACGCCGCACGTCACCGTGCCGGCCGCCTTGACCTTGTCGAAGGTCGGCCCGGCCTTGGCCGGCGCAGCAAAGCCCAGCGAGGTCGCAATTGCCAGCGCAGCAAGCGCGCGCAGCCCTGTGCCGATCATTTCCGTCTCCCACTTTTGGTTGAGAGACGCTACCACGCCCCGCCAACTCCAGCAACGCGGCGGCAAATCGGCTAGTGTCCCGCTGTGCCCGCGCCGTGCACCACTGGGAAGGACGCAAGACATCGATCGGCATAGGACATCGGCGGGTGTTCGGGGGCGCGGGCTGATCCTCGCCGCGCCGGCCTCGGGCAATGGCAAGACCCTGGTGACGCTCGGGCTGCTGCGGCATCTGCGCGAGCACGGCCGGCGCGTCGCCGCGGCGAAGGCCGGGCCCGACTACGTCGACCCGACGTTCCACCGCGCGGCGAGCGGCGGCGACTGCATCAATCTCGATCTCTGGGCGATGCGCCCGGCCACACTGCGCGGCCTCGTCGGCATGCTCGAAGCCGCCGCCGAACTCGTGTTGTGCGAAGGCGTGATGGGGCTGTTCGATGGCACCGGACCCGACGGCGAAACCGGCTCGACGGCCGAGCTCGCGCGGCTGACCGGCTGGCCGGTGGTGCTGGTCGTCGACGCGCGCCGGCAGGGTGCCTCGGCGGCGGCATTGGTCGCCGGGTTTGCGCGGCACGATCCGGCACTGCCGCTTGCCGGCGCGGTGTTCAATCGGGTGGCGGGGCCGCGCCACCGCGCGCTGCTCGAAGCGGCGATGGCGCGCCACCTGCCCGCCCTGCCCTGCCTCGGGGCATTGCCGCAGGATCCGGTGCTGCTATTGCCCGAACGCCATCTCGGCCTCGTCCCGGCCGGCGAGCAGCCGGCGGAGGCGGCGATCGCGCGGGCGGCGGCCTCCGTCGCGGCCGGTCTCGATTGCGACCGTCTCGTCGCGCTGGCGCGCCCCGCGATCCTCGCCGACGCAGGACCCACCACACCGCTGGCGCCGCTTGGGGCCCGCATCGCCGTTGCGCGCGACGAGGCCTTCTTGTTTGCCTATCCATCGGTGCTTGAGGGCTGGCGCCGGCAGGGCGCCGAGGTATCGCTGTTCTCGCCGCTCGCCGACATGCCGCCCGACCCGGCCGCCGACGCCGTCTATCTGCCGGGCGGCTATCCGGAGCTGCATGCCGGCCGGCTTGCCGCTGCGACGCGCTTCTTGTCAGGGCTGCAGCAGGCCGCGGCGCAGGGCAAGGTGATCTACGGCGAGTGCGGCGGCTATATGGTGCTGGGCGAGACGCTGGCCGACGCCGAGAGCCGGGTCCATCGCATGGCCGGGCTGCTGCCATTGGCGACCAGCTTTGCCGAACGACGCCTGCATCTCGGCTACCGCGACGCGACGCTATGCGAGGCCGGTCCGCTGGGCGCCGCCGGGCATGCGGTTTCGCGGACACGAATTCCACTATGCAACGACGGTATTTGCGGGTGGCGCCGCGCCGCTATTCGCGCTGGCCGACGCCGCCGGCTACGATCTCGGGGCGGGCGGGCTGCGGCGCGGCTCGGTGATGGGCTCGTTCATTCACCTGATCGACCGCGCCGACGCTTGACCGGCCGGCACGCCGCCACAATCAGGCGACGCACAGGCTGTCGTGCCCGGAACGCTCCATGACCCGCTCGACCAGATCCAGAAATGCCGAGATCCCGATCGGCTTCGCCATAAAGCCGTCGCAACCGCTGGCGCGAACCTCCGGGTCGTCGCCGCGCAGCCGGTGGCCGGTCGTGACGATGATCGGAATGTCGCTTGTGTCGCGATCTCCCTTGAGGCTGTGCGTCGCCTCCAGGCCCGACATGCCGGGCAGGTTGACATCCATGATGATCAGGTCCGGGTGCTGCTGATGCGCCAGGTCGACGCCGCGGCGCCCGTCACTTGCCTGCAGCACGCTATAGCCCTGCGCCGCCATTACGGCGCTGAACAATTTCATGTTCAGGCGGTTGTCCTCGACGATCAGAACACATTTGCCGGCGGTGTCCAGTGTGTCCATTTCCTCACCCCGTTTTCCAGCCGTGGCTATTCCACTATGTTCTGACGCATTGCCAAAAATCGAAATTCGTTTCCCCGATAGGCTCCCTAACCGTATAATTAAAAAACCGTTTACGTCAACAATGCTGAGCATCCCGCCGCGTTTTTGAGGGGGTATTCGTATAATTATTATGGAATTTTTAGCTAAAATCCCCGGAATCTTGGAGTATCGGAGGTTTTAACTGGCAGCAACGCGGTTCAGCCGGGGTCCCACCGCAGGCGCTGCTCGCCGCTGGGAGAGGCAATCTGGCGGAACCCGAGCTTGGTGAGCCGGGTGGCGATCTCCGAGCGGTTGTGCTGGCTCACGGTGGTTGTCACCGGCACCATGCGGGCCAGCACCTCGGCGACGAGCCGGCCGAAAATGCCCCGTCGGCGATGCCCGGGGGCGGTCCCGGCATGGCGCAGCTCGATCACCTCCCCTTCCGCATAATGTCGGCCGTGCTGGTTCAAATCGGCGAGGACAAAGCCGACAATCCGGCCGCCGCCGTCGCAGGCAACCCACGATTTGCCGGAGCGCGCGCAATTGCGGGTGAGGGCATAAAGCGCTTCCTCGCGCTCTAGCGTATCGACCAGCACCGGGATCTCCGGCGCCAGCGCCAGTAGCAGCGCGTGGATGTCGGCGGCGTCGCCGAGTGCCGCCGGGCGATAGGCGATCTCTGTCATCGCGGTTACCTCGCTGCGTCTGCGGCACGACCACGCCCCGCCGCACCTTGCCAAAAGCCAGCCGAAGCGGGAAGCTTTTGCGATGGCCCGCTAGGGCCGCGGAGAATCCCGGATGAAGCCGTCTCGCACCGGCACGCTCACTGCCGCTTCCGTCGCGGAGGTGCGGCGCCGGACGCTGGCGCTCGACCTCGGCGCGCCGGTGTCGATTCGCGTCAACCCGCGGGCGCGGCGGCTGCTGTTGCGGATCGACGCCTCGTCGCGCGCGGTCGAGCTGGTGCTTCCTTACGGCGTCCCGGCCGAGCACGGGCTCAGGTTTCTCGACGCGCAACGCGGCTGGATCACGGCGCGCCTTGCGGCCTTGCCGCTGCCGGTGCCGTTCGTCGAGGGCGCAGTGGTGCCGGTATTCGGGGTGCCGCACCGCATCCGCCGCGACGGCGACCGGGGCGCGCCGCCGGTGACGCTCGACGACGGCGAGATTCGCGTGCGCGGCGAGCCCGAGCACGTCGCCCGCCGGGTGCGGGACCATCTGATCCGCCTGGCGCGCCACGAGCTAACCCGCCGCGCCCGGCTGTTCGCCGCCCGGATCGACAGGCCGATCGCGCGGGTCGGCGTGCGCGACACCAGGAGCCGCTGGGGCAGCTGCTCGGCCAAGGGCGCGCTGTCGTTCAGCTGGCGGCTGGTGTTGGCGCCCGAAACGGTCATTGATTACGTCGTCGCGCACGAGGTGGCGCACCTCGCCGAGATGAACCACGGGCCGCGTTTCTGGCGCCTCGTGCGCACCCTGACGCCGGACCCGGCAACGCCGCGCGCCTGGCTCAAACGCCATCGCAGCGACCTGTTCTCTTACGGCTGAACGATAGCCACTTTCCGGCGCATCAGCCACAGCAGCAACACCAGGCTCGGCAGGCAGGCCGCCGTGCTCAATATGAAAAACGGGATCCAGCCGAGCGCCTGAGCCAGCGCGCCGCCCGCAGCCGCGAGCACGTTGAGCCCCACCGTCGCCAGCGACGACAACAGCGCATACTGCGTTGCGGTAAAGTCGCGGCTGCACAGCAGCGATAGGTAGGCGACGAAGGCAGAAGAGGCCATGCCGCCGGTCAGGTTCTCCGCCCCGATCGTCACTGCCAGCATGCCGAGATCGTGGCCGGCCCAGACCTGCACCGCGTACATCAGATTCGACAAGGCCTGCAGCAAGCCGCATACGAACAGCGCGCGGAATACGCCAACCCGCGCCACGAAGAAGCCGCCGAACGCCACCCCCGCGAGGGTCGCGACGACGCCGTAGACCTTGGAGATTGTCGCGACCTCAACCTTGGTGAAAGCAAGCGCGACATAGAGTGGGTTGGCCATCGAGCCGGCCAGCGCATCGCCAAATTTGTAGAGCACGATGAACACACCGATCGCCACCAGTTGGACCGCGCCGGTGCGCTCGAACAGGTCGAGAAACGGTGCGACGACGGCGCCGGTCAGCCAGGCCGCGATCCGCTCTGCCACCCCGGCGCCGGGCAGCGGCTCCAGGGCATGCGCACCCTCGGGCTCGGGGGTCAGCCACACCGTGACCATGCCGACCCCCATCAGCGCCGCCATCACCGTATAGGCGAAATGCCAGCCGCCGAAACTCGCCGCGTAGAGCGCGCCGGCACCCGAGGCGAGCATGCCGAAACGGTAGCCCCATTGCGTCGCTGCCGCGCCGGCGCCCTGCTCCTCCGCCGTCAGTAACTCGATGCGGTAGGCGTCGATGACGATGTCCTGGCTCGCCGACAGGAAGGCGACGACGACCGCGGCGAGCGCAGTCGCCGCCGGATCGCTGCGCGGGTCGGTCTGCCCGAGCGCGAGGATCGCCCCGATCAGCAACAACTGGATCGTCAAGGCCCAGCTGCGCCGCCGCCCGAGCCGCGCCGTCAGGAACGGGATCGGCAGCCGGTCGATCAGCGGCGACCACAGAAACTTCAAGCTGTACGAGGTCCGCACCAGACCGAATAACCCGATCGCGGTCAGCGACACGCCAAGTTCGGCGAGCCAGTAGGACAGCGTCCCGAAGGTCAGCGCCAGCGGCAGCCCGCTGGAAAACCCCATCAGCAGGATCGCGACGAGCCGCGGTTCACGGTACACCGCCAGCGAGGCGCGCCAGCCCGGGCGAGACATCAATTTGCACTCTTTACGATCAATCAACTAATTTTGTTCAAAATACCAGAGGTTCCCGTCCCTTTGGGTTCGCTCTGGGCCTGCCAACACCAATGACCACAGTTTCAAGCCTTTGCTGCTCGCCAGTCCGTCGCCTTGCTGCCGATAGACGGGGTGCGATCGCAGTCACCATGGCCCTGTCGCTGACCGTGCTGATCGGATTTGCCGGCGCGGCCGTAGATATAGCATTTTGGGAAACCAACTTGCGCGCGATGCAGGGCGCCGCCGATCAAGCTGCCTATTCAGCGGTCATCGCTGCAAGCAACGGCGGCAGCCCGGCCACCAACGCCAAGGGTATCACAGCCCAGACCGGCTTCGTCGACGGCCGAGGCGGCGTTACCGTAACAGTCAACAACCCGCCCGCCGCAGGTTCCTCCACCGGCAACGGCAAGGCGTGGGAAGTCGTCATCAGCGAGCCGCAACCGTTGTGGTTCGCCAAGCTCTTTCTGTCATCCCCGCCGGTGGCAACCGCACGGGCAGTCGCGGTTCCGGGACCCGGCGGCGTTTACTGCATCCTCACTCTTGGTCCGGGTCGGGGCACGATCTCTCTGCAAGGCGGCCCGCAACTCAACACACCAAACTGCGATATTCAGGCGAATTCGAATGACAGCGCTGCGGTCACGATCGGAGGCAGCGGGACAATCATAGCCCAGACGCTCTCAACCGTTGGAACCCCAGGCTACAGCATTAACAGCACGTCCGGTCGGATTTCGGCCCTACTCGAGCCGGGTGCGCCGACGATCGACGACCCCTATTCCAAGGTCACGCTGCCTCCTTCTTCCTCATGGCCCGGCGCGGGGCAATCAGCGTGCCAAACGGTGCCTTCGATCGGGAATCACCAGACGACGACCCTCTCGCCAGGCTGCTATACGGGCACGATCAGCGTCGGTAACGGCGGCACCTTAAAGCTCAACCCGGGAACGTATTACATCGACCGCGGCACGCTGTCGGCCAGCGGTGGCACGGTTACCGGGACCGGTGTGACGATCATTCTGACGAGCAGTACCGGCGCCAATTACTCCACGATCAATTTCGGCGGCAACAACACCGTTACTTTAACCGCTCCCAACAGCGGTACCTATTCGGGCCTCACCATCTTTGCCGATCGTCGAGCGCCCAACAGTATCACCAATACCCTAGGCGGCGGATCCAATCAAAGCTTCACAGGAGCACTGTATTTTCCCAGCACGTCGCTGAATTTTGGTGGCAATGCAACCGCGACAGCCTGCACACAGCTGATCGCTTGGACTCTCACCTTTTCAGGAAGTTCGAGCTTCAGCAGCAATTGCAGTGGCGTTGGTACGAAGACAATTAGTGGACCCACCACTGTTGTAACCGAATAAGTTGCGAGTACGCCACATGAGGCATTTCAATCCGATCTGCACCGCAGAGGGCGGGACGAGTTCCATCGAATTTGCTTTCATCGCAGGACTTCTGGCTATTATGCTTCTGGGTCTAATGGATTTCGGAAGGGGATTCTGGGAGCAGATGCAGGTCGCCAACGCAGCGCGGGCAGGCGCCGAATATGCGACCAGGAATGGCTACGACGCCACAAACATCGCAACGGCAATCACGAGCGCTACGAGCCTCTCCAATGTTCAGGCGAGCCCGGCTCCAACCGAAACCTGCGGCTGCCCCGACGCGACCACCGGCATCAGCCCGCAAACCTGCAACGTGGCCTGCGCGAGCGGCGATTTTCCGGGAACTTACGTCACGGCCCGCGCGCGGGCATCCTATCGTATGCTGTTTTCGTGGCCCGGCCTCTCCAACCCGGTAACGTTGACCGCAAGCGCGATAGTCCGAATAAATTGATCGGCTCGAAGAGTGGATCGAACAGCAGCATTCGGATATTATGAAGCCGCCATGTTGCTCCGCTCAGCGCCGTCTTACCCGCTCAGTCAGGGTCAGGTTCGTATCTGCGGTGCGGGAAATGCCCGCGGCAGGGCCCTTCTGCCTCGCGGCGTTAAGATGTTCGCAATGAAGTCAACGATAGATTGACACAAATTTGAGACGAGGTCGTTATGCTTTCTCACGAATGGCGCGAGCTGGAGGTCCTCTGCGAACGCATCAGCGACCTGCGTCATCGCTATGCTGCGGCGCAGCGGACCAAGAATTCCGGACTGGTCGAGGGCTTGAAGGAGGATATCCGCCGGGCTCGCCGCCAGCGCGAAATGCTCGTCCAGCACATTTCGGCGCGGCTTGGTTCGGTCGCCGCTGACCGCTCGTCGGGCCCGGGAGAACACGGGGAACCGCTGGCTGTCGCCGAGCCGGAGGACGACATTGAGGCCGATCTCTATTCCACCAGCATCGTTGGCTTCCCGAGCGAATAGGGGAGGCGCTGGGTACCGCGCCGCCCGCCTCGTTGCAGCCGCCCCCGACAACGCAGCATCTGTTTCGATCGGCGAAATGTGAAGTGCACGAAATGGCGCCACGCCCTGCCCCTTTCCGGGTGACGATCTGCGGCATCCCGGAGTTGGGCGCGCATCGCGTCGCCGGGGTCACGCACGTTCTGTCGATCCTCGACCCGGAATGGCCCGAGCCGCCTGCCTTCGCGGAATTCGCACCGCATCGCCGGCTCGGGCTTCGCTTCCACGATATCATCGAGACGGCGCCGGGCCGGCTCGCCCCGAGCGAAGACGACGTTGTGCGGCTGCTCGCCTTCGGGCTCGAAGTGCATCAGGCCGCTGTCGACCCTCTGCGCGCTCGCCATCTCCTGGTCCATTGCCATGCCGGCGTGTCACGCTCGACCGCAGCGGCCGCGCTGATCCTTGCGCAGGCTCATCCCGACAGGCCGGCGCGCGATGCGCTCGACGCGGTGGCGCAGTTGCGACCCCGTGCCTGGCCCAATCTGCGCATGCTCGAATTCGGCGACGCGCTGTTGCGCCGCGATGGCGAGATCGTCGCCGCCGCCGGCGCAATCTACCGCCGCGTGCTCGACCGCGAGCCCTACCTGCAGGAGGCAATGATCGACGGCGGCCGCGGCCGCGAGGTCATCGCCGCGCTCAGCGCACCGCTCAGTCGTTGATGTCGTAAAGGACGCGGATCACCACGAACCACGGATGATCGGGATCGACGACCCGGCCATCCGGCCCGACCAGGCGCCCGTCGGCCGCGACCGGGATGTGCTTCATCGAAACCGAGTTGTCGACATTGCCGCCGATCACGTCGAGCGAGCCGGGATGGATCGCGACGACGATGTCGCAATGGCCTGCGAAGCGGCCGGTCGGCAGGTCGTCGTAATGGATCGGGTGGCTGCCGCGCCACAGGCAGATCAGGTCGCCGCGCTGCGGTGCATAGCTGTCCGGCCGCTCGGCGGTGATCGCCAGATTTGGCAGCTGCCCCATCGCGTGCTTGCGTGCGGCATTGATGTAATCGGCATGGGTCGATGAATAGGGGAAGCGACGGGTCGCCCCGGCCATCCGCATGACGTAATCGATGAACGCCGCCGACCAGGCATAGTCGCCGTCATTGCTGGCCGGAAAGACATAGCCGTTCGCGTTGTGCTTGCCGGTAAGGCCCTGGTCGGGCGAGCCGAGCGGCAGGCCAAGCCACCAGTATTCGCCAACCCGCTGCCACAGCCCCTCAGCGCGCTCGTTGTCGAACGGCAGCGGCGTGTTCGGGTACACCACCGGCTGGCCAAAGGCGCGCCATTCGCGTAGCGCGATCTGTACCGCCGCCTCGCGCGAAAACGGTTGATAGGGCCAGCGCGCAAACGGCGGGATTTGAGCATCGTCCGGAGACGGCGCACAGGCCGTCAGCCCCAGGGCCAACAACAGCGCGAAAAGGCCTGCCCAGCGCAAGACGCCGCCCCAGCCCGCCGTCAAAAGCCGTAGAGCCGCGCCGGATTGTCGACCAGGATTTTGCGCCGGATGTCAGTGTCGGGCGCCCACGATTGCAGCTGGTTCAGCGCCAGCCCGTCGTCGATGTCGAAGAATGCGGCGATCTCGTCGAGCGCCCGGCCGGGCTCGGCGGCATGCGGATGCGGCCAGTCGGTCCCCCACACAATGCGCTCGGGATTGGCCGCGATCAGCGCCCGCGCCAGCGGCGCCACATCCGCGTAAGCCGGCGCCTGGTCCGAGCTGCGGTAGGCGGCCGACACCTTGACGTAGGCGTGGCCGGCGGTCACCAGCGCCAGCAGCGCCGCAAACCCCGGCTGGTCGACCCCGCCCGTTGCCGTCGCGCCGCCGAAATGGTCGAATACGATCGGCACCGGCAGGCGCGCAACATCCTCGCTCAACCGCTCGATGACCGACAGCCTGGTATAGACTTGGACGTGCCAGCCGAGCGGCGCCACCCGGGCAACCGCGGCAGAGAGGTTGCGCCGCGCCGCATCCGGATCGGTTTCGCCGGCGGTTTCGAGATTGACCCGCACGCCGCGGATGCCGGCCCGGTGCATCTCGTCGAGCGCCACGTTCGAGGTCGTCTCGTCGATCACCGCGACGCCGCGGGCCCGTTCACCAAGCCGCCGCATGCCGTCAAGCGTGCAGGAATTGTCGCTTCCGTAGACGCTCGGCTGCACGATCACGACGCGCGACAAATGCAGCGCCTCCTGCAACGCAAGCAATTCCGCCGCGCTGGCCGGTGGCGGCGTGTAGCCGCGCGACATGACGAACGGAAACTCCGCCGCTACGCCGAACACATGGACGTGACAATCGCAGGCGCCCTCCGGCACGGCAAACGCCACCGCTGTTTTGGGCTGCGAGGCTTGCATCGTCCGGCGATGACCCTGGTCAGCCGTCGCGGCGGCGGCGCGCCCGGCCGTGTGATGGCGCGGCACGCCCGGATGCGTCGCACGCCGGTGCGCGCTCTCCGCCGGTGCAGCCTCGCCGGCGGTCGCGATGCGGCCTCGCTTGAAGGAGCGGCTGCGTGCCTCGCGGCCCCCCTCGTGCTCGGCATCCTCAGCATGCCACAGCGCGGTGCCGCCGGTCAGGCCGTTGGTGTTGGGCACGATCGTCACATCGGCCGGCAATTCAAAATCGATGCGCTTGGCGTTGCCGCCCCCAATATAGAGATGATCAAAATTCACCAGATGGCGCAGGATCTCCAGGATCTCGGCGACCCGCTTGTTCCACTTTTTCTTGCCGATTTTTTTGAGCGCCAAGCGGCCTACGTAATCTTCGTAAGTCTTTTTGCCGTGGACCGGGTGATGGGCAAATTCGAGATGCGGCATGATCTGGCCGTTGCGAAAGATCGCGGTGCCGGCGCCGGTGCCGAGGGTCAGCACCATCTCGACGCCCTCGCCCTGGATCGCACCGAAGCCCTGCACATCGGCGTCGTTCATGACGCGCACCGGCTTGCCCCAGCGCTCGGCCAGCGCGGTCTGCAGGTCAAACCCGGCCCACAGCTCGGTCCCCAGATTAGGCGCCGTCAATACCCGCCCGTCGCGCACCGCCCCGGGAAAGCCGACCGACACCCGGTCGAACTCGCCGAGCTTGCCGACCGCCCCATCGATCGCGCCGGCAAGCACGTCGGGAGCGACCGGGGGCGGCGGAGTTGGCACCCGCACCCGCTCGCCAATAATGCGACCGGCACCGTCGAGCAGCGCCAGCTTGAGGCCGGTGCCGCCGATATCGACGGCGAGCGTGCGGCGATCGTCCATGGCAGCCCTCCCAATTCGAGCAACAGCGGCACGACGATAGCGCAGCCAAGCCGCTGCGACCATTGGTCTTGGCCGCGCCGCGGCGCAAGCGCCCAGCCACCGCCGCATTTCTCTGATAACGTTTGAAGATGTCGCGGCGTTCACGAGGGACGCCAAAGTCGGTGACATCGAGCAGGGCTATGCGCACCGGAGCGTTCATCGGCAGCTTGATCCTGGCGCTTGTGGCGGCGACCTTCGCGTTCGCCGCGCCGCCTGCCGTGCTAAGCGATCCTGTTGCGGCCCGGCTCATTCCCGAAACCGGGACGATCGAACCGGGCAAGACGCTGTGGGTCGATCTGCATCTCGACATCGCGCCCGGCTGGCACACCTACTGGCGCAACCCCGGTGACTCGGGAATTCCGACCGAGATCACCTGGAAACTCCCGGCCGGTTTCCGTGCCGGCGACATTTCCTGGCCGATGCCGGAACGCTTTGTCGTCGGCACGATCGGCAATTACGGGTATCGCGGGTCGGCCGATTTGCTGGTACCGATCACCGCGCCGGCGGATCTCGCATCGGCCAGCGCAGCGCGCCTCGAAGCCCATGCGCGCTGGCTGGTGTGCTCGGAAATCTGCATTCCCGGCGAGGCGACACTGGCGCTTGCCCTGCCGGTCGCCGGCGCCCCGGCCCCACCCGACCCGGCCGTCGCGGCGCGCTTCGCCGCCATTCGTGACAGATTGCCGAAGCCGGCCGCGTTCGCGACGGACTTTGCGGCATCGGCGAGGGATCTAAGGCTGTACGTGCCGAAGGCTGCGCTCGCCGGGATCGGGCGGCCGAATGCGGCCTTCTTCCCGTTCGACGGCAATGTGGTCGATGCCGCGGTCGCTCCAAAGGAGGAGCAGCGCAGCGACGGCATTATCGTGGCGCTGAGCCGCCAGCGCGGCCCGACCGCGAGCCTGCCCAAAACGCTCGGCGGGGTGCTGGTCGTGCGTGGCGCCGGCGGCATCGAGCGGTCCTATTCGATCGCCGCCCCGCGCGTCGCCGCGCTGCCGCTCGACGACGCAGCCGACACCAGCATCGGGTGGTGGCAGGCGCTGCTGCTGGCGTTTCTCGGCGGCGTCATCCTCAACCTGATGCCCTGCGTGTTCCCGATCCTGTCCCTGAAGGTCCTCGGGCTCACCGTGTCGGTTCACCGCGCCGAGGAGCGGGCGCACGGCATCGCCTACGCCGCCGGCGTGATCCTCTGCTTCACCGCGCTGGGCGGCGTGCTGTTGCTGCTGCGCGCCGGCGGTGCGGCAATCGGCTGGGGCTTTCAGCTGCAATCGCCGATCGTCGTCGCCTCGCTCGCCTATCTGCTGCTGGCGATGGGACTGAGCCTGTCGGGGGTCGCCGATTTCGGCGTCGGGCTCGGCGGCATCGGCAGCCGCTTCGCCGGCCGCGCCGGGCTCGCCGGGGCATTTGCCACCGGCGTCCTGGCGACCATCGTCGCGACGCCGTGCACCGCGCCGTTCATGGGCGCCGCACTCGGCTTCGCGCTGATCGCGCCACCGCCGGTTGCGCTCGCCGTCTTCGTTGCGGTCGGCTTCGGGCTCGCCGCGCCGGTCATGCTGCTGACCGCGGTGCCGGGGCTGGCCCGGCTGTTGCCGCGGCCGGGGGCCTGGATGGGCTGGTTCAAGCAGCTGCTCGCCTTCCCGCTTTTCGGCACGGTAGCCTGGCTCCTCTGGGTGCTGATCCAGGAAATCGGGCCGGGCAGCGCGTTCCTGGCGCTGCTCGGCCTCGTAGCCGTCGGCTTCGCGGTATGGATCTACGGGCGCACCCAGGCGGCCGGGACGGTCGGGCGCCGGGTCGGCATCGCCCTCGCGGCCGCCGGGATCGTCCTGTCGCTGGTCGTCGCGTCGAGCCTCGTGCCCCTCGCCGCCCCGCCTGGCGGGACGATTACCGCTGCGGGCGGCGGCCTCGCCTATCAGAAATTCAGCCTGGCCCGGCTGGCGCGGATCAACGCCGAGCATGAGCCGGTGTTCGTCAACCTGACCGCCGCCTGGTGCATCACCTGCCTCGTCAACGAGCGCGCCACGCTCGACAGCGACGCGGTGCGCCGCGCCTTTGCCGCGCACCGCGTCGTCGCGCTGAAGGGCGACTGGACGCGGCAGGATCCCGACATCACCGCGTTCCTGCAAAAATTCGGGCGCAGCGGCGTGCCTCTCTATTTATTGTACGACAAAACCGGCACCCCAACCGTGCTGCCGCAGATCCTGACCGAGGCGACAATCCTCGCGGCCGTCGGAAAAATCTAAAAAGCCAGCCTATCGTTCGGGGTGCGCGCCGCAGACCCTGATAGTGTTCCGAACCGAGATATCCCCAGACCCTTGCGGTATTGCCGGTCAATGTTCCATTCTGTGCTCGCCTCAAATCGCAGCGTCGGCGCAAGGCCGCACGAGCAATCCTGTGAACTGCAAATGATAAAAGATCTCGCCGTTGAAGAAATCCTGACCGCCTGCGGCGAGGCCAAGACCGTCACGCTTAAGCCGGGCGACGTTTTGTTCCGCGAGGGCGACGAAGCCTACGCGATGTATGTCATCAAGCGCGGAACATTGCGCATTCTAAGCGGCAGCACGATCCTCGAAACGGTGCGCGACGGCGGTATCGTCGGCGAGATGGCGATCATCGAGGAGCACATGCCGCGCAGCGCGACGGTGATCGCCGGCACCTATTGCGAGCTCGTCGAGATCGACGTGCCGCGGTTTTTATCGCTGGTCGCGGGCACGCCAGCGTTCTCGATTACCGTGCTGCGCGTCATTTCGCGCCGCCTCAGGGTGATGAACCGGCGCTACCGCGACAGCACCCGCCACCTGTAGAGCCGCCGCGTCAACGCTCCGCCGCCTGGGTCACCGAGCCGCCCGTCGCGGTGCGCCCGCCATCGACGACAAACTGACCCCCGGTGGTGTTGCTGGCGAGATCCGAACACAGGAACAGCACCATGTTGGCGATCTCCTCGGGCGTCGTATAGCGCCCGGTCGGCATCGCCGCCTGATAGCGCCGCGCGACGCTCGCCGGGTCGCCCGGGCTGATTTGCTCTTCCAGCGAATGAATCATCCGGGTGTCAACCGGGCCGGGGCACACCGCGTTGACCCGCACGCCGCTGCGCGCGACCTCGCCAGCGGCGGTCTTGGTCAATCCGATCACCGCGTGCTTCGAGGCGACGTAGGCCGGCATACCCGGGGTCGCGACGAGCCCGGCGACCGAGGCGGTGTTGACGACTGCGCCGGATTTCTGCGCCAGCATGACCGGCAGCACGTGCCGCAGCCCGAGGAACACGCCCTTGACGTTGACCCCGATGACCTGATCGAACATCGCCTCGTCGTATTCGGCGGTGTGCTTCCAGCCACCCTCGATGCCGGCGTTGTTGAAGAAGCAGTCGATCCTGCCAAAGGCGTCGAGCGCCGCCTTCACATACGCCTGCACATCGGCCGATTTTGTCACGTCGGCGGCGACAAAGCGCGCCTCGCCGCCCTGTTGGCGAATGATGCCGGCGGTCGCCTCGCCACCCGCCGCATCGCGGTCGACGACGACCACCTTCGCACCCGATTTGGCAAAGGCGAGCGCGGCCGCGCGCCCAATGCCGTTCGCCGCGCCGGTAACCAGCGCGACCTTGCCGGTGAAATCCAACTCCATGGCGTCATCCCTCCCGACTGCGAAATTGTGATCTTCTGTCCTACCGCCCGACCGCGTAGGTCTGCATCCCGCGCGGGTTGGCGCCGGCCTTGAGGATCGTGCCTTCCGGCGTCTCGTCGCGCGCGCAGGCGGTCAGCCTGCCGCCCGACCAGGTTTCGCCATAGCGCACCTTGTGGCCGCGCTCGGCGAGCGCGCTCAGCGTCTTCTCCGGGAATCGGCCTTCGAGCACGAGGCCACCCGGGTTGGCGGCGCGCGGGTAGAACGAAGACGGCGCGTGATCGTTGTTGAATTCCGGGCAGTCGATCGCCTCCTGCAAGTTCATGCCGTGATGGACATGGTGCAGGAAAAGCTGCGTTGACCACTGGTCCTGGCCGTCGCCACCCGGTGTGCCGAACGCCATCCACGGTTCGCCGTCTTTCAACGCAAGGGTCGGCGACAGCGTGCTGCGCGGCCGCTTGCCCGGCATAAGGGACGAGGCGGAGCGCTCGTCGAGCCAGGAGATCTGCTGCCGCGTGCCGAGGCAAAAGCCGAGTTCCGGGATGACCGGCGAGCTTTGCAGCCAGCCGCCGCTCGGCGTCGCCGACACCATGTTGCCCCAGCGGTCGATGATGTCGAGATGGCAGGTGTCGCCGGCAACGACCCCCAATTCGCTGGTCGTCGGCTCGCCGAGGCCGCCGAGCGTCCCCACCGTCGGCTCCCCGACTCCAGCCGTCGGCGCGACGTCGGCGCCGCCGACCAGCACAAAGGGCTCGCGCCCATCCGGGCTGCCTGGGCGCAATTCGAGCGAAGCGCGCCCGCCGACCAGCGTGCGCCTGATGTCGTTGTAGGCCGGGCTCAACAACGTCGCGATCGGTACATCGACAAAATCCGGGTCGCCATACCATGCCTCGCGGTCGGCATAGGCGAGCTTGGCGCATTCGGTGACGATGTGCACGAAATCGGGACCCACCGGATCGAGTTCGTCGAGGTCGAACCCGCTCAGCAATGCCAGTTGCTGCAACAGCACCGGCCCCTGGCTCCACGGGCCGCCCTTGACCACGGTATGACCGCGATAATCGTAGGTCACCGGTGCCTCGACCGGCGCCTGCCAGCGCGCCATGTCGTCGGCGGTCAAGAGGCCGCCATGACGCCGCCCCGAGGCATCGAGCACCTTCTGGGTGCGGCAGAAGCGGTCGATCGTCTCGGCGACGGCGCCGCGATACCAGGCGTCGCGGGCCCGCTCGATGCAGCGCTCGCGCGTCCCCCCGCCCGCCTCTGCCTCGGCCAGCACGCGGCGGTAGGTCGCCGCCAATGCCGGGTTGCGGAACAGCCGCCCGGCCGGCGGCGGATTGCCGCCCGGCAGGTACACCGCGGCCGAACTCGTCCATTCCTTCCGGAACAATTCGGCGACGGTCAGGATCGTCTCGCGGATCCGGCCGACCAGCGGGTAGCCCTGCTCGGCATAGCCCAGCGCCGGCTCGATCAGCTCGGCGAGCGGCATCGTGCCATAGTCACGCAACAGCCGCGCCCAGGCATCGAACGCACCGGGTACGCTGGCGGCAAGCAATCCGGTGCCGGGAATCAGGTCGAGGCCGAGCTCGCGGAAGCGGGCGATCGTCGCCGCCTGGGGCGCCACGCCCTGGCCGCAGATCATGTCGGCGCGGCGGTTCTTGGCGCTGTAGACCAGGATCGGCGCCTCGCCGAGTGGGCCGTTCAAATGCGGCTCGACGACCTGCAACGTAAACCCGGCCGCCGCCGCCGCGTCGAACGCGTTGCCGCCCTTTTCGAGGACACTCATCGCTACCGCCGAGGCAAGCCAATGGGTCGTCGCGACGACCCCGAAGGTGCCGCGAATCTCGGGCCGCGTGGTAAAGCCGGGCATGGCGCCTGTCCCCGCAAGGTGAGCAACGGCGCTCAGGTTAGACGAGCTTGCCGGCCAAGGAAACGGGCGCGGCTCTCGCGGCCCGCCCAATCGAACCTTATCTATGGGCAACCTTGCGCCCCGATACGGCGCCCCGACGATCAAACGGCGAGCGCATGGATTCTGCCGCACAACCCGATCCCGCCTCGCTATTCCGTGTCGCCGCCGTTCGTGCCACGCCGGGACCTCCGATCCCCGGCGGGGCGATCGCGCACTGGCTGCTGACCGAGGGTCCGCGTATCGACAGCGAGACCGCACTGTTTGACCAACTGTCGCGACGGCTCCTCGGCAGCGGCGTCCCTGTGTGGCGCGCCACCCTGCATTTCGGCACCCTGCACCCGCAGATCCAGGGCTTTGCGGTGCGCTGGTGGCGCGACCGTCAGATCACCGAGGAAATCCACATCGCGCACGGCGCCGACCGGACCAGCGAATACACGAAAAGCCCGATCCAGCGGACGATCGAGCATGGCACGCCGTTTCGCCGGCGGCTCGACGACGAAATCGGCGATCACCCGCTGCTCGCGGAAATCCACCGGGCCGGCGGTACCGATTATGTCGCGCTGCCGCTCAACCCGATGCTGCGTCGCTATCCGGTGGCGACCTGGACCACCGACCGGCCGGGCGGCTTTACCGAGCCTGAGATCGCGACCTTGCACGAGCTCGTCCCGGCGCTGGCCGCGATCGTCGAAACCCGCGCGACCCGGCGGGTCAGCGCCAATCTGCTCGATACCTATCTCGGCGTCGAGGCCGGGCGGCGGATTCTCGCCGGCCACGTGCTGCGCGGCGAGGGAGTGAGCCTCAATGCCGTGATCATGGCGACCGACCTGCGCGGCTTCACGGCATTATCCGACCGCCTCGGCGGGACCGAGATGATCGCGCTGCTCGACGAATATTTCGACGCGGTAACCTCTGCGATCCACCAGCGCGACGGCGACGTGCTGAAATTCATTGGCGATGGTGTGCTGGCAATCTTCCCGACCGGCGACGAGGGGGATTTCACCTCGACGAGCGTGCGTGCGCTCGATGCCGCCAAGGCGACCCTCTCCCGGCTCGCCGAACTTAATGTCGCGCGCCGAGCGGCCGGGCGCGCCGAGATCCAGATCGGCATCGGGCTGCATCTGGGCGAAGTCATCTACGGCAATGTCGGCGCTTCCGATCGGCTCGACTTCACCGTGATCGGCCCGGCAGTCAATTTGGCGGCGCGGCTCGAAGGGTTGACCAAGCGGCTGATGCGGCCGCTGATCGTCTCGCAGGGCTTTGCCGCCGCCTGCCCGGTGCGGCTCGTCTCGCTCGGCTTTCACCCGGTGCGCGGCTATAGCGAGCCCGAGGAGGTCTTTGGCCTGCCGGATTAGCGCTCGCCGCCGCTAGCAATCCCGGTTCAAAATTTCCACGACGCCTGCCGCCGGGTCGACGCGCAGCGTGTCGCCGGTGCGGAAGAGATCGGTGACGTCGCCCGCGAAGCGGTCGACCAGCGCCACCCCGGCAAGCGCCGCGCCCTGCGCCAGGATCGGGTTGACCCGGTTGAAGATCAGCGCCAGCGGCACGATGCCGCGCTCCTTCATGTCGCGCAGCATCCAGGCGGTGGCGACGCCGCCCTTGGCCTGGTCGAGCACCAGGATTTGCCCGTTATAGCTCTGCCCGGCGAGCGCGTGGCTCGGCCGGGAAAACACGCCCGCTTTGCGGTCGAGATCGTAGCGGGCGCTGAAATTGTCGCGCGCGACGAGCGCCGTCCCGGTCACGGCGGGGCCGATGCCCTTGTGGCAATGCAGCACGATCGGCATCAGACAACCCGCCCGGCCACCGCCGAGGCGACGCAGCGCTCGAGGCTCGCCAAACTCGGGCGATAGCCGTAGCCGCCGATGATGTTGACGAGCTTGGCCGAATTGGTCAGCAGCCGCTGCCAGCCATTGGCCTCGGCCATCTCGCCGGCATAGCTCTGGTAGAAGCAGATGCCGGCGGCGACGACCGCGCCCGACGCCTCGATGCGCGCCGTCAGCCCCATGCGGTCGGCGGCGTGCTTGATCTCGGGCGAGGTTGCAACGATGAGCGTCGTGTCGGCGTGCACCCGCCTGCCGTCGAGCGCGTCGGCGACCTCGGCCATCTCGATCAGCGACAGTTGCGGCGCGGCGAACACGACGACATCGACCTTGTCGCCGGCCGCGCCATAGGCCGCGACAAACGCCTCGATCTCGCCGCGACCGATTCGCTGCGCCGGCGGCGGCGCGCCGGCAAATTCACCCTGTTCCCCAAGGGCTTCCGGTGTGATCCCCGGCATGTGAAACAGCGCCACCGAGCCGTAGCTGGCGAGCGCCGCGCCGAAATGCTTCAGCGCGTCGGCGCCCGGCACCGTCTCGACACCCTCGATCAGCGGGACCTCCCAATAGGAGCCGCATTCCCGACCGAGGATGCCGCCAAGCGCACCCCACTCGCTGAGATCACGCGGCGTTGCTGCGAGGCGGAAACGCCGCGTCGCGCGGCGACTTTCGTCGAGATGATAGCCGTAACGCGGCGTGCGGCCGGTCAGCCCCGCCGCCAGTGCCGACGGCCCGCCCTCGAAATTGCTGCGCGCGCCAAACACGCTGTTCGAATAGATGACGACGCCGGTATCGCCCATTGCAAGGTGCTCGCCGCGCACCGGCGGCATGATCGTCTGGTAGTTGATGCAGGTGTCGGTCATCAACACGCCGAACGCCTTGAAGGCGGCAATGGCGCGCGCTTCGATCAGCCGCATCGCCTCGCTCTGGCCGAGCCGCTTGTAAACCTGCGGGTCGAGCCCGCGCGGATCGGTCAGAGTCGGCACCCGCACACGCCGCTCGGCCGCCGGCGCCGCCGCCAAGCCTTCGAGAAAGCGAACCCCGGCCTCACCGAGCGACTCGGTATCGGCCATGATGTGGGCCTGCGACACCGGCACAAGATCCGCGGCGTCGAAGAATTCGCCGACCGCGATCTGATGCTCGATCGCCCAGCGACGAGGCTCACCCAGCGCGCCCGCGCGCATCGCCTGCTCTTCGTCGGTCAGCTTCATCAGGATCGGCCGTCTGGCACCCTCGCCCGGCGCGGCGGCTCAGCCGGGATTGGCCGGCGGCGCCGCGCCGGCGAGCCGGGGCCGCGGTGGTGGCGGCGGCTTGGGCTTCTCGCCGTCGATCTCGATGTTGATTTCCAACAGCGAGGTCTCGCCCGACTTGCCGAGATTGACGCGGATCATGTCCTCGCGAATCTCGACATAGCGGCACACGACGTCGATCAGCTCCTTCTGCAGCTTCGGCAGAAAATCGGGCGCGCCGCGGCCGGCCCGCTCATGCGCCAGCACGATCTTGAGCCGCTCCTTGGCGATCTGGGCGCTGGGGCGGTGCGGCGAGAACAGAAAATTGAACAGACCCATCAAGCTCTACCGAACAGGACGCGAAACAGGTTGCGGCGCTCGGGTTTGACAAAACGCATCTCGCGCTGCTCGCCGAGAAACCGCGCGACCGCATCGAGATAGGCGCGGCCAGCCGGGCTGTCGCCGTCGAAGGTCACCGGGGTGCCCGTATTCGACGCGCGCAGCACCGATTCGGACTCGGGGATCACGCCGAGCAGCGGAATCGACAGGATCTCCTTGACGTCCTCGACCGTCAGCATCTCGCCGCGGGCGACGCGCCCCGGGTCGTAGCGGGTCAACAAGCAGGCTGCACCTCGACCGGGGGCTCGTTGCGCTCGGCGCGGCGCGAGCGCGAGGAGAGGATGCCGATGATCCGGTCGCTGTCGCGCACCGAGGAGACTTCCGGGTTGGTCACGATGATCGCGCTGTCGGCGAAATAGAGCGCAGTAATGGCGCCGTGCTCGATCCCCGCCGGGCTGTCGCAGATGATGTAGTCGAACTGCTGCTTCAGCTCCTCGATTACGCGCTCGACCCCCTGGCGCTTGAGCGCATCCTTGTCGCGGGTCTGCGAAGTGGGGAAAATAAAGAGATTGTCGTTGCGCTTGTCCTTGATCAGCGCCTGGTTGAGGTTGGCGTCGCCATTGATGACGTTGATGAAATCGAACACCACGCGGCGCTCGCAGCCCATGATCAGATCGAGGTTGCGCAGACCGACATCGAAATCGATGACCACGGTCTTGTGGCCGCGCAATGCGAGGCCGGCGGCAAAGGCGGCGGCGGTCGTGGTCTTGCCGACCCCGCCCTTGCCCGATGTGATGACCACTACCTTCGCCAATGGCCTTCCCCTCACCCCCGCTTGCGCCCCGCCGGCCAACATTTCGCTGGCTTGCCGCCCGCCGGCCGGTTTGTCCCTGCGCGGGTATTTTCCGGCGCGCAGCGATCGATTCGCAACCCCAATCGCTGCTGATCAGGCGTTAATTTCGGGTGACGGTCAACCGATCATCGACAAGCGCGATCTGCACCGCCGATCCCTGCTGCTCGGCCGGCAGCTCTTCGCTGACCAGATAGCGCCCGGCGATGCTGACCAACTCGGCTTCGAGCCGCGAGCAGAAGATCCGCGCCTGCGTGTCGCCGCTCGCCCCCGCCAATGCTCGCCCGCGCAGCACGCCGTAAACATGGATGTTGCCGTCGGCGACAAGCTCGGCGCCCGGGCTGACCGCCGCGACGACGACGAGATCGGTGCCGCGCGCGTAGATCTGCGTCCCCGAGCGCACCGGCTCGGTGACGAGCCGGGTCGCGGCCCGCGCCGCCGGCGCCGCCTGCTGCGGCGCCCCAGCGGCAGTAGGCCGGGTGCCGCGACGCCCCGGCTGCGCAGCAGTCGGGGCGAAGCTCGCCAGCCCCGCCGCCGCCGCTGCGTCGAGCTGGGCCGGCTCGGCATTCTGCACTCCGACGAGCGCCAGCGTTTGCGCGCGCAACAGCTCGCGGGCTTCGGCAAATTCCGCCGCGCTGGCGAAATCGTCGGCACCCTTCAGATCGAGCACGACCGGCGCGTTCTGAAAAAACCGCGGGCTGCGCTCGATCTGCGTTTCCAATTCATGCGCGAAGGCCGGGTCGCGCAGCATGCCGGCGCGAACCACCATCACGGTAAACAGAGCGCCCTGAACGAGATTACCCGCCGCCATCAAATACCGGCGCCCCGAAAATGTGGCCGATGCTTAACGGGGTAGCGCCAAATCACCGCTGCCGCAACGGCTTTCGGTCGTGTCCTGAGCCCGGATCGCCGCCGTCACCAGACGCAGGAAGCCGTCGCGCGCCGCCGGATCGATCCAGCGCAACACCGCGACGATGTCGTTGTCCGGATCGATCCAGGTCAGGTTGCCGCCGGCGCCGCTCGCGCAATAGCCGTGCGCCGACGCGCTCGGATAGAGCGCGCGACCGGTGTTGAGCCACCACAGATAACCGTATTGCGGGTAGAGCGGGCACGGCTCGCGCGTCCGCTCGATCCACGCCTCGGACAGGATGCGCCGCCCCGCCCACACGCCGCCGCGCAGCATCAACAGGCCGATCCGCGCCTGGTCGCGGGCATGGATCAACACCCCGCCGCCCCAGTGCGAGCCGCCCGACACCGACTGCACCCGCGCGCCGTCGATCTCGACATAGGAATTGCGATAGCCGTGCCACTCCCAGTCGCGCGAGGCCCCGATCGGCTCCATAACCAGCTCGCGAAACACATCGGGCAACGGGCGCCGCCAAACCCGCAGCAGGGCAAGCGCGAAGCGGTTGACCCGCACGTCGTTGTATTCCCAGAACGTACCCGGCTTCTGCAGGTCGCGGTGCGTCCCCTTGCGGCCGGCAACCGGACGCCCGCCGACGCTGCGGTTGCGGTCGATAAGATCGGGCTTGCCCCACAGCTCGCCTTCCCATTCCGAGGTCTGCTGCAACAGGTGATGCCAGGTGATCGCAGCGTTGTGCGGCGAGGCGAACCCGCCATCGTCGACCGTGCGACATACCGGCGCGTCAAGGTCGGGAATCAGGCCGCGGTCCCAGGCAAGGCCGGCAAGGATCGACAGGTAGCTCTTGGCGACGCTGAAGGTCAGGTCGACCTGCCCGGTATCGCCCCATTCGGCGACGATCCGGCCGCCGCGCAACACGAGGCCGTTCGGGCCGCCGCGCGGCCGCACCGGGCCGAGCGCCTCGTTCCACGGCGGCTCCTCGCCGAAATCGGTCGCGATCATCTGCGCCAGATCGCGGCTCCAGGGCGTCTCGTGCTCGGCGGCGTGGCGGGCGGCGGCAGCGATAAGGGCGGAATCCAGGCCCGCTTGCCGTGGCGGGCAGCGCTCCCAGGCGGGCTCGGGCGGCGGGAAATAGGGCATCGGGGTCTCCGGCTGATGCTAGCGTGCGGTTCGAGAGTTTACCGGTTCGGCTCGACTTCCCAACCAATTACCGCGGCGATAACAGGGGCGGCACGCTGCGGCGGAGGCCGCCCCCACCGCGCTGCGTCGTTCCTGACACTTGACTTCCGCACCGTCGGCACGACCTGCTGTTTCATTCACCTGCGCACAGGGCGGCGTGCGCCCGAATCGCCAAGCAGGTCGGCGCGAAGTCTGATACACTGCCGGCCTGCCAAATTTCTGAGGTCGTCTTATGGGTTCTCTCAGTCCAATACACTGGATCCTCGTTATCGGCGTGGCCGTGCTGCTGTTTGGCGGAAGGGGCAAGATTTCCGGCATCATGGGCGACTTCGCCAGCGGCATCAAAGCCTTCAAGGCCGGCATGAAGGAACCGGACGAGCAAACTGCCGCCCCGGCCGCGCAGGTTCAGCCGCCTGCCGGTGCGGCGACCTCGACCGCCTCGGCCGGCGCCGGCGAGCGGGTGCACGATCATCACGCCTGAACGCCTAGTCGCTTGATGTCGCCGGCCTGAAGGGCCTGAAGGCGGCGTGACGTGGCCGCATCCGCAACGCGCCGCGCCGGCGCGGTTCGTCTGCGGCCGGTTCCAAACGGCTGCCTCGAAATCCGCAGCGACCCAGCAAAGGGTCGCTGCGTGTATGCCGCGGCACCGATCGCCGCCGGCACGCTGATCGAAGCGGCGCCGGTGATCCTCGTGCCTGAAGCAGAGCGCGCACTCCTCGATCGCACAATCCTGCACGATTATTATTTCGACTGGGGCGGCGAGCCGGCCTGCGAGGGATGCGGCGCGGTCGCGCTTGGCCTCGTTGCGCTGTGCAACCACTCCCGCCGGCCCCGCGCCCGGGTCCGGCGCAATCATGCGCAGGGCACGCTCGACCTCGTTGCTCTGGTTGCAATCGCGGTGGGCGAAGAGGTGACGATCGACTACAACTGCCCACTCTGGTTCGCCGCGCAGGACTAGCAGACCCTTCCAACGCATTTTCGCCACAGCAACGGACGGCACCGGCAATGCAACAACGTTTCGAGGGTACCGACACCTATGTGGCGACGCAGGATCTGCAGGTCGCCGTCAACGCCGCGATCGCGCTCGAGCGGCCGCTGCTGATCAAGGGCGAGCCCGGCACCGGCAAGACGATCCTCGCGCACGAAGTGGCTCAGGCGCTCGGCCGCGACCTCATTACCTGGCACATCAAATCGACCACCAAGGCAATGCAGGGGCTTTACGAATATGACGCGGTGTCGCGCCTGCGCGACGGCCAACTCGGCGACGAGAGGGTCCACGACATCGCCAACTACATCAGGCCCGGCAAATTGTGGGACGCCTTCGAGGCCGAAACGGCGCCGGTATTGCTGATCGACGAGATCGACAAGGCGGATATCGAGTTTCCCAACGATCTGCTCTTGGAACTCGACCGCATGGAGTTCTTCGTCTACGAGCTGAAGAAGACGATCGCCGCCAAGCAGCGCCCGATCGTCATGATCACCTCGAACAACGAGAAGGAACTGCCCGACGCCTTCCTGCGCCGCTGCTTCTTCCACTATATCCGCTTCCCCGACCGCGAGACGATGCAGCGCATCATCGACGTGCATTTTCCCGGGCTGAAGCCCGACCTGGTGCATGAGGCGCTGACCATCTTCTTCGACATCCGCGACGTGCCCGGCCTCAAGAAGAAGCCGTCGACCTCGGAACTGCTGGACTGGCTGAAGCTCTTATTGGTCGAGGACATCTCACCGGAGGTGTTGCGCACCCGCGACCCGAAAAAGCTCATTCCTCCGCTGCACGGCGCCCTCCTCAAAAACGAGCAGGACGTCCATTTGTTCGAGCGCCTCGCCTTTTTGAATAGGCGGGAACGCGGTTAGTCGGCCGTGTTCATTTCCTTCTTCCTCGAATTGCGCGCGGCCAAGGTGCCGGCGTCGTTGCGCGAGTTCCTGACCCTCTTGGAAGCGATGCGCGCGGGGGTGGCGGGCTACGACATCGACGAGTTCTACTTCCTGGCGCGCACCGCGCTGGTCAAGGACGAACGCCATCTCGACCGCTTCGACCGGGTTTTTGCGCATTGCTTCAACGGCATCGAGACGCCGAGCGACCCGCAGACCGAATTGCCCGAGGAATGGCTCAAAAAACTTGCCGAGCGCCATCTGACCGAGGAAGAGAAAAAGCTCGTCGAGGCGCTCGGCGGCTGGGACAAATTGATGGAGACCCTGCGCCAGCGCCTCGCCGAGCAGAAGGCGCGGCATCAGGGCGGCAGCAAATGGATCGGCACCGCCGGCACCTCGCCTTTCGGCAATTCGGGCTACAACCCGGAGGGGGTGCGGATCGGCCCGAAATCGCAGGGCAACCGCACCGCGGTCAAGATCTGGGACAAACGCGAGTTTCGCAATCTCGACGACACGGTCGAACTCGGCACCCGCAACATCAAGCTGGCCCTGCGCCGCCTGCGGCAGTTCGCGCGCAGCGGCGCCGACCTCGAACTCGACCTGCCCGGCACGATCCGCTCGACCGCGCACAACGCCGGCTGGCTCGACCTGAAGCTGATCCCCGAGCGGCACAACGCGGTGAAGCTTTTGCTGTTTCTCGATGTCGGCGGGTCGATGGACGACCACATCCGCATCTGCGAGGAACTGTTCTCGGCGGCGCGCGGCGAGTTCAAACACCTCGTGCATTTCTACTTCCACAACTGCCTTTACGACACGGTGTGGAAGGATTCGCGGCGACGCCATGTCGAGCAGACCCCGGTCATGGAGATCCTGCGCACCTACGATCCCGGCCACAAGATCGTCCTGGTCGGCGACGCCAGCATGAGCCCTTACGAGATCGACCGCGAAGGCGGCAGCGTCGAGCGCTGGAACGACGAGTCGGGGCAGGTGTGGATGCAGCGCCTGCTCGACGCCTACCCGAAGGCGATCTGGCTCAACCCGGTGCCCGAGAAATACTGGGACGGCACCCTCAGCATCGGCATGATCCGGGCGCTGATGGAAGATCGCATGTTCCCGCTGACCCTCGACGGCATCGACCGCGCCATGCGAGAGCTGACGCGGTAGCGCGGGCTCTCGCCAATTCCGTTATTTCGCCGCGAGACCCCAGCTATAGACCGGTGATGCGGCCCAGTTGCGCGCCTCGCGCATCTCTTGGCGCAGCAACGAAGTCCCGGGTTCATCGACCGCATGGCCGGCCAGCACCACCCCATAATCATCGCGGGCCGCGCGCTCGCTGACGAAGTCGTTCCGCACATCCCGCAGTACCATGGCCGGGTCGCGATCCAGGGGGTCTCCCCAGCCGCCGGCGCCGGCGACTTCGTGCCGGAATACATCGCCTTTTTTGATAGTCATCGTCAGCTTCGAGGGGAGCGGCGCCGGGTTTTGGTCCGGGTTCAGGTAGTTCATCGACGGGCGGCCGGGGCCGCCGCCGTAGAGGCCGAAGGGGCGGAAGGCGTGGCGGTCGGAGCGCACCTGCAGGATCGCCTCGTCGGCCAGGAGCTTGTATTCGCGGCGGAACGGGGCGCCGCCGCGCCATTTCCCCGGCCCCATCGCGTCCTGAATGAATTCGTAGGCGGTGATCTGCAAGGGCTGCTCGGTCTCGGTCACCTCGATCGGCTGCGAGGCCATGTTGGCGTAGATGGTGCGAGTTGCCGTCGAGCCCGTCGGCATAGGGCCGCGCCGCCCCAGGCGCAGCAGGTGAAATCGACGTAGATGAACGGCGTGCGGTCGGCGTGATAGCCGCCGATCGAGACGCCGGTATTGCCGCCGTCCGAAGCGGCGAACACCTGATCCGGCAGCATTTTCGCCAGCGCCCCGAACAGGCAGTCGACCATGCGGAAGCCGGTCAGCCCGCGCGCCGCGCAGGAAGCCGGCAACACGCCGTGGGCGACGGTGCCGGCCGGCGCCGTCACCGTCAATCGCGCGGAACACGCCCTCGTTGGTCGGGATGTTCTGCGGCAGGATCGAGCGGATCGCGCAATAGCTCGCCGATTTCGTGTAGGAAAGCGTGTTGTTGATCGCGCCCTTGACCTGCGGCGACGTGCCGGTCCAATCGACAAGGATCATGTCAGCCCGCTTGGTGATCGTCACCTTGAGCGGGATCGGCTTGCCGACATCGATGCCGTCGTCGTCGATATGGTCGAGGAAATCGTAGACGCCGTCGGGCAGGTCGCGGATCGCGGCGCGGGTCATCCGCTCGGCGTAATCGACCAGTTCGGTCATGTAATGCGCGAGGCGTTCGGCGCCGTAATGCGCCGCCAGCTCGATCAGCGCCGCTTCGGCGATATGGCAGGCGGCAAGCTGCGCCCGCAGATCGCCGAACACCTTGACCGGCACCCGCACATTGGTCTCGATCAGCGCGAACAGCGTCTCGTTGCGCGCGCCGCGCTCGTAGAGCTTCAACGGCGGGATGCGCAGCCCTTCCTGATAGATTTCGGTCGAGTCGGAGGCGTTCGAGCCAGGCACCCGGCCGCCGACATCGGTGTGGTGGCACACCGTGCCGGCCCAGGCGATCAGGCGCTTCCTCACGGAAAATCGGCTTGAACACAAACACGTCGGGCAGATGCATGCCGCCCTGGAACGGGTCGTTGAGGATGTAGACGTCGCCGGGGTCGAATCCGGCCGGCGAAAGGCGTGCTTGACGGCGGCGATCGCGGTCGGCATCGAGCCGAGATGCCCGGGCAGGGTCAGCCCCTGCGCGACCAGCACGCCGGCGCCATCGAACAGCGCCGTCGAATAATCCATGTTGTCCTTGAGCACGCCGGAATAGGTCGTGCGAAAGACCGTCAGCGCCATCTCGTCGGCAACGCCGAACAGCGCGTTCTTGAACAGCTCGAACTCGATCGGGTCGCCGATCATGACGCGCGCACGGTCACGCCTCGCCGTAATGCACCCGGCGGTATTGCCGCGACGGGATCAAATCGTCGATGTGGACGTCCCACAAGGTCGTGCCGCCGGCGGCCTGATGCTCGCGGAACAGCGCCTCGAAGCTGGCCGGGGTCGTCACCCGGGCGCCCTTGAGGCCGAAGCCCTGGGCCACCGCGGCGAGGTCGCCGCGGCCGTGGATCGCGTGGTTGGGGTCGACCCCGTAGGCGCGGAACTTTGTGCGTCTCGGCACCGTAGCCGCCGTCGTTGAGGACGCAGATCAACAGCTTCAATCCGTGGCGCCGGATCGTCTCCAATTCCTGGATGTGCTGCATGATGCTGCCGTCGCCGTCGACCAGCAGCACCTTGCCGTCGCCCTTGGCCGCGGCAACGCCGATCGCCGCCGACAGCCCCGAGCCAATCGCGCCGAACTCGAACAGGAAATGGTATTTGCCGCCGGCGCGCCCGCGCAGATGCGTCGCGACGAAATTGGCGCAATGGCCGCCGGCGACAATGACCTCCCAATCCTTCGGCACGACGGCGTCGAGTTCGCGCACCGTCGGGCGCGGGTCGAGGGTGCCGGGGGTCACCGCGTATTGCTTATTGTCGGGGCTGTCGGCGGCGATGCGGGCGGCGATCTCGTTGCTACGCCAGCCGGCTCGGCGCACGCCGCGCTCGCGCATCCGTTGGGTAATCGCGTCCGCGGCGGCGCGCGCGTCGGCGCGCACGTGCAAATCGGCGGTGCGCAGCCCTTGCCACAGCCCCTTCGGGTTCGTGTCGATGTGCACGACCCGCGCGTTGGGGTAGAGATAGCCGCCCTCGGTCGTGTAATGGCCGAGCCCGGCACCGACCCCGATCACCAAATCGCTCTCGGCGAAGAACTCGCGCGACAGGTCACTGGCGAAGGTGCCGGCGACGTCGAGCGCAAACGGGCTGCCGTCGAACAGGCCCTTGCCGAGAAGGCTCGTCGCCAGCAGCGCGCCGCTCTCCTCGGCGAGCGCTTCGAGAGCCGCCTTGGCGCCCGACGCCACCGCGCCCTTCCCGGCGATGACGACCGGCCGCTCGGCGGCGGCGATCATTGCAACGACCTCGTCGACGATTGCCGGGTCGGGCGGCGTGCGCTGCGCCGTCGGCACGAGGTCGGTCGAGGGCGTGTAGTCGGGCAGGTAGGGAAATTCCTCCTTCTGCAGATCGAGCGGCACGCTCAGCACCACCGGGCGGCGCTCGGTGCGCGCCAGATAGAAGGCTTCGCGCACGTTGTCGAGGGCGCGGTCGATCGTGCGGATCGGCACGAAGCCGGCGCCGGTGGCGAGGGCCAGCGGCGCCTGGTCGATCTGCTGGACATACCAGGAGGCGCCGATCGGCGCGTCGCCGGCGAACACCACCAGCGGAATGCTGCCGCGCGCCGCCATCGTCAGCGCCGTCATGATCTGGGTGTAGCCGGGGCCGCAGGTCACCGAGGCGACGCCGATCTTGCCGGTGGCGCGGGCGTAGCCGTCGGCCATCGCGACGGCGCAATGCTCGTGGCGGGCATGGATCAGCTTCGTGCCCTGGTTGTCGGCCATCGCCGCCGACCAGTACATGTTCGCATCGCCCATCAGCGTGAACAGGATGTCGGTGCCCTCGGCCGCAAAGGCTTGGGCCAGGATGTCGGAAACCTGCGTCTTGGCCATCGCTACTTTGCCGCCCCTTCCCGGGAAAACACCTGCCGCAGAAAGCCGAGAGCCGCCCGCCACAGCAGCCGACCACCGCGCAATTCCGCCGCGACCCGGCGGCGGCGCGGCGCCCCCCGCCGGCGCCGCCGCGAGGGCACGCGCCTGCATCGCCGCGGTCTGCGGCTCAAACATCGGGATCTCTTCGGCCTCCGGCGCCGGCGCGCCCTCGGTGTTCGATCAGCTTCGCCATGTTCTGCGCGAATTCGGCGAGCAGGGCTCGGGCGACATGGATGCCGCCGGCGTTGGCGAAGGTTTCGAGCGGCCCCGTCACATTGAAGCTGCCCTCAACACGCAGCACGCTCTCCTCAACGCCCATCGCGGTGACGACCCCGGAGGCGACGGCGCGCGACTGGCCGCGCCCATCGATGCCGCGGCCCTCGACAGTGCAGGTCAGTTCGTCGTGGTCGTAGGCGAGCCTCGCCTCGCCGCGGAACACCGCGACGGTGGGCCCGAACTTGACCCGCACCGTGCCCTCGTAGACGCCCGGCACCGCCGTCGGCGTCAGGCTCGCGCCTGGAATGCAGGACGCGACCAGAGCGGGGTCAGCCAAAAGCGGCCACACGACCCGCAGCGGAGATGGTATCGTGACCTGTTCGCTGAGCGAAATCATCGCGCTGAGCTATAGAGGCATTTGGGTGGCTTTGTCGAGAACGCGGAAGGGACGACGATGACAGCGGAGGCCGACAAGCTGCCGGTCGCAGGCGATCGCCCATCACTGCATCGCGTCGAGCGACGCCCGGCTACCGAAGGCTGCGGCGCGCAGCATAGAACCCTGCAAAACCATCGCATAGGAGCGTGAGCAATGCCTGAAATCCCCCGCCTCAACCCGGCGATCCGCGCGCTCGAAAGCGGCAAGCCGGCGTTTGTCACGTTCTCGCCGGCCGAGATCGGCGCGGCGCAGTCGGTGGGTGCCGCCGGCTATGACGGGGTCGTGTTCGAGATGGAGCACAACCCCTACGATATCCGCACCCTGCGCGACTGCATGCAATACATGCTCGACCGCGCCCAGATCCTCAAATCCGGCAGCCTCGCGCCTGCCGTCGCGCCGTTCGTGCGGATTCCGCCCAATGGCGGCGAACTCAACCAGTTCATCGCCAAGCAGGTGCTCGACATCGGCGTCTACGGCATCGTCTGGCCGCATGTCTCGACGGTCGAGGAGGCGCGCAACGCGGTCCAAGCCTGCCGCTATCCGCGCCCGAGCGGCGCGGCCTATTATCGAGCCGCCCGGCCAGCGCGGCGACGCGCCCCGCACCGCGGCGCGCTATTGGGGCATCGGCCAGCAGGAATACTACAAGCGGGCCGACACCTGGCCGCTCAACCCGCAGGGCGAAATCCTCGTCGTGATCATGTGCGAGGAGGTGCGCGCGATCAAAAACCTACCGCAGATGCTGAAGGAGGTGCCGGGGATCGGCGTCGTGCTGATCGGCGAAGGCGACCTGTCGCAGGACATGGGCTACCCACGCCAATACGACCACCCCGAAGTCGCCGCCGCAATCGACGAAATTCTGGCGATCTGCAAGGCGGCCGGCGTCCCCTGCGGCCACCCGCATGTCGACAGCAACAACGTCGAGAAGCTGCTGGAAAAGGGCTTCCGCTGGCTGATGCCGGCGCCGACGCAGTCCTTCGCCGCGCTCGATAAGGGCTTGAAGGCGAGCGGGCGCAAGTAACGAGCCGATAGGAGGAAAAAAACAAGGAGGCGACGTTGGAACAAAATATTTCGTACGACCGGATCATGCAGACCGCGATCGGGTTCTGGTCGGCGAAAGTTCTGCTGAGCGCCGTCGAGCTTGGCGTGTTCGGGGCGCTCGCGGACGGTCCGCTCGATACCGCGGCCCTCCGCTCGCGCCTCGGGCTGCACGAGCGCGCTGCCCGCGATTTCTTCGATGCCCTGGTGGCAGAGGGGTTTCTACTGCGCGATGCAAACGGGCGTTACAGCAACAGCGCAGAGGCGGCGCACTTCCTTGACCCGGCCGGGCCGAATTACGTCGGCGGCATCATCGAAATGTTCAATGCGCGCCTTTTCGGGTTCTGGGGCTCGCTGACCGAGGGGCTGCGCACCGGCGAGCCGCAGAACGAGGCAAAAAGCGGCGGCGACCTGTTCGCTAACCTGTATACGGATCCAGCGCGCCTGGAAGGGTTCCTGCGCGCAATGACCGGGGCTACAAAGCCGGTCGCCGACGCACTGGCCCGGGTTTTCCCTTGGGCGGATGTCGCAAGCGTCGCGGACATTGGGACGGCGCAGGGCTGCGTGCCGGTGCGCCTCTCACTCGCTCACCCGCATCTGACCGCGATCGGTTTCGACCTCCCTGAGGTTGGGCCGATTTTTTCCCGCTTCGTTGCCGAGCACGGGCTTGCGCAACGCGTGCGGTTTGCCGGTGGGGACTTCTTCAACGACGCGCTGCCGCGCGCCGACGTGCTGGTGATGGGGATGATCCTGCACGACTGGGATCTGCCGACGAAGCGGATGCTGATCGACAAGGCGTACGCCGCCCTGCCGGCCGGCGGCTCGCTGATCGTGTGCGAGATGCTGATCGACGACGACAGGCGTGCCCACCTTCCGGGACTGCTGATGAGCCTCAACATGCTGATCGAGACCCGCGGCGGCTTTGACTTCACCGGCGCCGACTGCATCGGCTGGATGCGTCAGGCCGGATTTTCCGATGCCCGCACGGTGCATTTGGCCGGCCCCTACAGCGCGGTCATCGGCACAAAATAGCCACCACGGATGGGTTTCAAGCGCTGACGCCACGCTGCCAGTCGTAGATGTCGATCCGCTCGTAGATGCCGTTGGTGCAATAGGGCTCGTCCTTGAAGAAATCGTCGAGGGCGGCGCGGGTCTCGAACTCGTAGACCATTGCGCTGCCGAGCCACTCCTTGCCGCCGGCATTGGTCAGGTAGCCGCGCGATAAGCAGTTGCCGGCGTCCTTCTGCTGCAGATGGGCTCGGTGTGCCGGCACGATCGTGTTGCGGAATTCGGTGATATTGGGCTTGCCGATGCCGTGGAAGAAAAACCCCTGGAGGCCGGGCCGCGGCGGCGCGGTCGGCTGGCGGGTCGCCAGCGCGCAATGCCAGTCGCTGACCTCCTCGGCCTCGGAGACGCCGTTGACGCCGAGCGGGTCCTCCTCCATGAAGCGCGCGACCGAAGCGGGCAGATCGCCGGGCAGGTCGGTCTGGTAGAGATAGCCGGCCGGCGCCGCGCCGCGATAGATCGGCCCGAAGGTCACCAGCACGTCACGCCAGTTTTTCAGGAAACGCGCGTGGTCGGCGCGCATCGTTGTCGGCAGGCCGCCGAGGTCGATGGTCGAGCGGCGGATGATGACTTGGGCCATTCGTACTCCTGTCTTACGGGCGCAGCGAGAGGGTCGCGGCGCCGCCTTGAGGCCGATGCCGGCGAGATTGCGTCCTCGCCGCGCCGCCCGCAATGGCAAGCTGCGGTCTCGCACACGGCGCCGGCTCTTGGTAGTGTTTCCGGCGGAACGCGCCAAGGGCTGGATCGCGCCTGACCGAAGGAGGAACGGATGAAGAAGTTCAGCTGCACGATGTCGTCCGGGAGCTTGATGTATTTTGCCACGCTGATCGCCGAAGACGTGCAACCAGGCGAAGCAAATGGCGATCGCCGAGACCAGCCAAGAAGTCGGCGAGCGGTGCGGGCGAGCCAAAGGATTGGAGCGTCCGGGTCATGCAAGAGGACGTGCCGGGCCCGGCCCAGGTCCTGTCCTGCGGCAGCCGGGAAAACTGAGGCCGGCCCTTGCCAGTTTGTTGCGGACGTTGTAGTGGCGGGGTCAACAGCAACCCGGAGGAGACGGATGGACCAGGACGCCAAGAAGACCGCGCTGCGCATGATCCCTTACGGCATCTACGTGCTGACCGCGGATGACGGCAAGGGCAACGTTGCCGGCGCCACGGTCAACTGGGTGACGCAGAGCGCATTCAACCCGCCGCTCGTCGTGGTCGGGGTCAAGACCGATTCGGGCGCCTACGGAATCCTCAAGAACACCAAGAGCTTCACCCTCAACATGCTGGGCAAGGAGCACAAGGGGCTCGCCTTCACCTTCTTCAAGCCGGCGCAGCTCGCTGACGGCAAGCTCTCCGGCCAGGCGATCCACAAGGGCGCCAACGGCGCGCCGATCCTTGACGCGGCGCTCGCCGCGGTCGAGTGCAAGGTAACCAGCATCGTCGAGCAGGGCGACCACCACATCGTCGTCGGCGAAGTCACCGAGGCCTACGTGCCGAACCCGATCCAGGGCCGGCCGGACGTCGCGATCCTCGAAATGAAGGACCTCGGCGACAACGTCTTCTACGGCGGCTGAGGCCGCCGCCGGGCAGACGACGGCGACGGTTGCCCGAGCAAAGGCACCGAGCAGCCAGGGAGCCATCGATCGCCGGGGATTTCGTGATACGCTTGGCAGGCACCGCGCCTTCAAGGCGGAGTGTCTGCCAAGCGGAGAGGTGAGGCATGTCGCTCGAATGGCCGAAAGAGGGCAATGCGCGGGTGCCCTACCCGGTATTCGCCGATCCCGACATCTACCGCGCCGAACTGGAGCGCGTGTTTCTCGGGCCGAGCTGGCAATATCTCGCGCTGGCCGACGAACTGCCGCAGCCCGGCGACTACAAGACGACGTTTCTCGGCGAGACCCCGGTCATCGTTACGCGCGGCGAGGACGGCGAGATCCACGCGATGGTCAATCGCTGCGCCCATCGCGGCAACCTCGTCTGCCTGAAAGCGCGCGGCCATTCGGATGACGGGCTGACCTGCGTCTACCACGCCTGGCGGTTCGACCTCACCGGCAACCTGACGAGCGTCGCCTTCCGTCGCGGCGTCGGCGGCAAGGGTGGCATGCCGGAGAGCTTTCGCCTCGAAGAGCACGGCCTGCGAAAATTGCGCACCGACCAGTTCGCCGGCCTCGTGTTCGGCACGTTGTCGCCGGACGTGCCGCCACTGGCCGACTATATCGGCAACATGATCGGCTCGCGCATCGGTCGGGTGATCCGCGGCAAGCCGAAGATCCTCGGCACCACGTCGCAGATCTTGCACAACAACTGGAAGCTCTACGTCGAGAACGTCAAGGACACCTATCACGCGAGCCTGCTGCATAGCTTCTTCACAACGTTCCGGATCAGCCGGCTGACCACCAAGGGCGGCGTGGCGATCGCCGAATCCGGAGCGCATCACGCCAGCTACACCTATGGCGCCGAGCGCGGCGACAACGCCACCTCCGACCAGGCCTATTCGCAAATCCCCTCGCTGCATCAGGACTACGGGCTCAAGGACCCGCGTTTTCTCGACTCGGTCGACGAGATCGGCGACGGCGTGACGTTGCAGATCCTCAGCGTCTTTCCGAATTTTGTCTTGCAGCAGATCCACAATTCCATCGCGCTGCGCCTCGTCCTGCCGAAAGGGCCGGAAGAGACCGAATTGCAATGGATCTATCTCGGCTTCGAGGATGACGACGCGGCGATGACCGAGCGCCGGCTGCAGCAGGCCAATCTGGTTGGCCCGGCTGGCTACGTGTCGATGGAAGACGGCGCGGTCGGCGGCTTTGTGCAGCGCGCGATCGCCGGCGGCGAGGCCGCGGGCGAATGCTCGGTGCTCGAAATGGGCGGCTTCGAGCACGCCTCGCAGGAGACGCGCACCACCGAGGCCTCGATCCGCGGGTTCTGGCAGGAATATCGCCGGCTGATGGGGCTCTAGCAGGCGATGGACCTCGCCGCGGTGGCGCGACGCTTCGCGCTGCAAGACCTTTACGCTGCCTACGCCGCCTGCCTGGATTCGGACGCGCTCGAAGCGTGGCCCGGGTTTTTCACCGAGGATTGCGCCTACCGCATTACCTCGGCGGAGGACTACGAGGCCGGCCGGCCACTCGGGCTGATCTACGCCACCTCGCAGAACATGCTGCACGACCGGGTCAGCGCCTTGCGCGACGCCAACATCTACGAGCCGCAACGCTATCGCCACCTCATATCCGGCTTGACGATTGATCAGGACGAGGGCGACGCGCTCAACCTCGGCGCCAATTTCCTGGTCGTGCGCACGATGCAGGACGGCGCGATGGTGGTGTTCGCCGCCGGGCGCTACGTCGACCGCGTGGCGCAGACCGCCGCGGGCTGGAAGTTCGCCCGCAAGATCGTCGTGCTCGACAGCCGTTGCATCGACACGCTACTCGCGATCCCGCTCTGAAATGCCTGGCGCCCCGGTCGGTCCCGACCCGTGGGTCGGGACCGACCGGGGCCAGCCTAAGCGCCTCGAAGGCGTCGCGAGCGAGCCTCAAAGCCCGGAACTGGGGGCAGCCCCATACGGACCCGCCTGGACGCAGCCGTTACCGGAACTGTAGGCGTGGTTGTCGAACTCCGTCTGCAGCAGGTAGAAATGACCGTTCCACGACTGGTTGGCCTTACCCGAGTCCCAGGTATTCGTGGTGCCGTAATCATAGGCGCAGAGGTCGCCGATCTCGAAGCCGAAGCCGGCTGTGAACCAGGCATTGAGCAGCGGGTCGGTGATCGCTTCGGTGATCTCGTGGCTAGCGGCGGTCATCACCGTGTCGGCGGCGACATTATTGTTCGGCGATGGTTCTCCAGGCTCCTGACAATAAGCCGCATTACCATAGGGCATATTGGCATAGATGACTGGAGTTGTCCCTGGAATGTACCCGTGGTAGGCGCAGTAATATGTGTAAGCGCATACCCCAGCAGTCAAGCATGACCCTTCGCCCGACGAGGTATACAGCATGAAAATCACGCTGAGGCCGCCACCCCAATGCTTGATCCCCATGACCTTCTGGATCTCGGCTTGCACCTGGGCATCCGTGATGCAGTTTCCGGGAGTCACGCTATCCGTACAGCCCGAGGCTGGGTAGGGTGAGGTATCGACATAGAAGCCACCGTCACTACCGGAGTTGTTGATATAGGTGGTCTTTCTTCCGATCGTCTGGAAATATTGGGTGTTGTTGTTGTCGATGCCGTGTCCGGGGTAATCGGCGGACAGGCGCTTCATAAGGCTTTGATATTGGGCGGACATGCTGGTTGCCCCGCCGTTCTGCAGGGTCGGCGGCACCCAGAAGATACTGATGATCTTTGCTTTGGGCATGATCGAGCCGCCGCTGTGGTAAACCAGAGGCGGGTCGCCGCCAAAGTACAGAGCTTTCATGCGGCCGATCAGGCTCGCCGTATTGATCGCTGGAAATACGTGGGCCACGCCGCCCAGCGCGTTGGCGATCGTAAGCCGCGGCATCCCCGCCGGCGGCACCATCTCCTCCAGATTCTGGGCCGGGGCGATTTGCACCTCGGGCGGAGGTCCATCCGACACGTTCTGCGCCCGCGCGGCATGCAGTGCTGTCAACGCCACAGCGCCAGCGAGGCCGGAGGCTGTCAATAAAGCGGCCAAGCGTCTCATGAGCTTTCCTTCTCAACTCTATCGAGCGTTGCAGCACTACGCGGCCAGGACGCGTCTGCTATTCCCATTCGGTTGCCACCGCAACCGCGGAACACCGTTAACGAGTGGGAGCGGCGTATCCCCAGCAATCGCCCGCGTTTCCGCAAGAGGATGGTCGATCGGGGCGCTGCCCGCCGGATCAGGTGCGGGCGGCAACGGCGGTTTGTTCTGCTGAGTCCGCAGGGAAGACAACAATCTTAACGCTTGCCCGCAAAGGCTCGATACCACGGGCGAGGGGTTTTTCGCGATGAAAACGAGGAGCCGGTATATGATGTCCGCAGTGCGAATGACCGCCGCCGGGATGCGAGGCCGTTGCCCCTGATCGCGAAAGCCCTGACTACTCTGCTCGCGGCATGTATCGGCATGCTGGTCACCGCGCTCCCGGCACGGGCGGCCGAACCGATCGTTGTCGCTTCGAAGATCGACACCGAGGGCGCGCTGCTCGGCAACATGATCGCCGAAATCATCGCAGCGCACGGGCTGCCGGTGACACGCAAGCTCCAGCTCGGCCCGACCAACATCGTGCGCGCGGCGATCCTTGCCGGTCAGATCGACATCTACCCCGAATACACCGGCAACGGCGCCCTGTTCTTTCACCGCGAGAGCGATCCGGTATGGAAGAACGCCGCGGCGGGCTACGCCGAGGTCAAAAAGCTCGACGCTGCTCAGAACCATCTCGCCTGGCTGACCCCGGCGCCGGCCAACAACACCTGGGTCATCGCGATCCGCAAGGACCTCAAAGGTTTCCCGGCGCGCGATTGCCTCGATGATCTGGCCGCCTACCTGGCGAAAGGCGGCCATTTCAAGCTTGCCGCCTCGGCCGAATTTGTCGAGAGCCCGGCGGCATTGCCGGCCTTTGAGCAGACCTATGGGTTTCACCTTGCGTCCGACCAGCTATTGACGCTGTCCGGCGGCAACACCGCGGCAACTTTGCGCGCCGCGGCTGAGGGCACTTCCGGGGTCAACGCGGCGATGGCCTACGGCACCGACGGCGAACTTGCCGCGCTCGGCCTCACCGCGCTGTGCGACGACAAGGGGGCACAGGTGGTCTACGCCCCGACCGCGGTCGTGCGCGAGGCGGTGCTGCAGCGGCACCCCGAAATCGCGGCGGCGCTCGGCCCGGTCTTCGCGTCGCTATCGCTGACCACCCTTCAAGGGCTGAACGCCCGCATCGCGGTGAACGGCGAAGACGCCGGCGCGGTGGCACACGACTACCTGACATCGCATCATCTCCTGCCGTGACATCGCCGAGCGCGGCGCCGCGGCTGCAAAATCGCGTGCTGCCGGTGCTGCTCGGCGCGGCCCTGGCGGCGGTGCTCGGCACGGGGTTTGTCACGCTGGCGCCGAACCGGCTCGTTTCAGGTCGGCCGATCGGGCTGCTCGCGGCCACCGACCCGCGTCTCGATGCGGCGATCGGGGCTCTTGGCCTCGCCCTGCTCGCCATCGCCGCCGCACCGCCGCGCCGCGCGCTCTGTCGTCTGGCGGCGGCGTTGAGCGGCGCATTGTTGTTGCTCGTGCTGGCCGCGGCGGGACAAGCGGCAGCAGCGCTCGCGGCAGTGTCGCCGTCCCTCGCCCGCGTGTCGCTCGGTGCCGGGTTCTGGGTGCTGCTCGGCGCTGCCGCGCTCGCCATTGTCGACGGCCTGCAACGCGCCGGCGCCGGTCCTGGCGAGCGGCTCGCGGCGGCCGGCATCATTGCCGCCGCCGTTGTCGCGATGGCCGCAGGCGGGCTGTTCGACGCGCTGTCGCTGGCCCGCGAGTATCACACGCGCCATTCCGTGTTTGCCGCAGCGTTGCTGCGCCACATCGTGCTGGTGGCCGCTTCGGTCGGACCGGCGGTGGCGATCGGGGTGCCGCTCGGCATCGCCGCATCGCGCCGGCCACGCCTGCAGGGGCCGCTGTTCGCCGGCCTCAACCTGTTGCAAACGGTACCGTCGCTGGCGCTGTTCGGCCTGCTGATCGTGCCGCTGTCGGCGCTGGCAGCGGCATCGCCGCTGCTGGCGGGGCTCGGCATCGGCGGCGTCGGCCCGGCACCGGCGATTATCGCTCTCGTCCTCTATGCGCTGCTGCCGATCGTGCGCAACACCGTCTCGGGGATCGCCGGCGTCGAACCAGCGGTAGTCGATGCGGCGCGCGGCATGGGGATGACGCGGCGTCAGCTGTTGTGGCGGGTCGAATTGCCGCTCGCGCTGCCCCTGCTGCTGGCCGGGCTGCGCATCGTCACGGTGCAGGCGGTGGGGCTTGCGGTCGTGGCCGCGCTGATCGGCGCCGGCGGGCTCGGCAGCTTTGTCTTCGCCGGGCTCGGCCAGGCCGCCGCCGACCTTGTGCTGCTCGGCGCGTTGCCGGCGATCGGGCTGGCGCTCGCCGCCGATTTCCTGCTGCAGACCCTGGCCGCGATGCTGCCGCGCCGATGATCGAACTCGAGCGGGTCAGCAAAGCCTATGACGGCAGCCGGGTCGTCGACGACTTGTCGCTGCGCGTCCCCGAGGGCGCATTCTGCGTGCTGCTCGGCCCCTCCGGCTGCGGCAAGTCGACCACCCTGCGCATGATCAACCGGCTGGTGCCGTTCGATACAGGCACGATCCGGGTCGGTGGCGAGGATGTGCGCAGGGTGCCGCCCGAGGCGCTGCGCCGCCGCATCGGCTATGCGATCCAGTCGATCGGCCTGTTTCCGCATTGGCGGGTCGAAGACAACATCGCGACGGTGCCGCGGCTGCTCGGCTGGCCGCGCCCGAAGGTGCGCGACCGGGTCACCGAGTTGTTGGAGTTGCTGCGGCTCGCCCCCGAGACCTATCGCGGCAAATACCCGCATCAACTGTCGGGTGGCGAGCAGCAGCGGGTCGGCGTCGCCCGGGCGCTCGCCGCCGACCCCGAGGTGTTGCTGATGGACGAGCCGTTCGCTGCCGTCGATCCGGTGACCCGCGCCGCGCTGCAAGCCGAGATGCGGCGTATTCAGCAGGCGACGAAGAAGACCGTGCTGTTCGTCACCCACGACATCGAGGAGGCGCTGCTGCTGGCAAGTGAGATCGCGCTGCTCGACCGTGGCCGGCTCGCGCAATGGGGCCGCCCACTCGACATTCTCGAACAGCCGGCGAGCGACTTCGTCGCCGAGTTTGTCGGCGGCGCGGCGAGCGGCCTGCGGCTCCTGGGGCTGCGCCAGGTCGCCGAGCGGCTGCGCCCTGGCGAGGCGGCCGAGGGTGAGCCATTGCCGCGCACGGCGTCATTACGCGAGGCATTCGCCGCGATGGCGGCGCGCCACACCGACCGCCTCTCGGTCGTCGACGAGGCCGGACGACCCCTCGGCGTGATCACCCTCGCCGACCTCGTGCGGTAATGCGCAAGTCTTTGGTGCGGCGGGTTGCCAGCCCCCTACCCTGGCTAGGGCTCGTCTTTGTCGCGCTGCTCACGGGCATGCCGTGCTTGGCGCCACTGTTTCGCTGGGCTTTTCCAGGGGTCAGCCCGCCGGTCTTTGCCCGCGACAGCTTCATGGCGCTATGGCTGTGGCACGCCGGGCTGGTAGCTGCGGCGAGCCTGGCGGCGACGCTGCTCGGGGTGGGCCTCGCAATTTTCGTGACCCGCCCCGCCGGCCGCGATTTCCGGCCGATCGTCAATGCGCTCGCGACGATCGGGCAGACCTTTCCGCCGGCGGCGGTGTTGGCGCTGGCCGTTCCGGCGCTCGGCTTCGGAGGGCGCCCGACAATCGTCGCGCTGTTTCTCTACGGTCTTCTGCCGATCGTCGAGAACGCGATCGCCGGCTTCGAAACTGTGCCTGCTTCGGTGCGCGATGCGGCCGAAGGCATGGGGTTGTCGGCGTGGCAGATCCTGCGCGACGTCGAGTTGCCGCTCGCCGCCCCGGCGATCCTCGCCGGGGTGCGCCTGTCGGTGACGATCGCGATCGGCACCGCGACGATCGGCTCGACGGTCGGCGCGCTGACCCTCGGCACACCGATTTTCGACGGGCTCGCCGGCAACAAGCTGCCCTACGTGATCCAGGGCGCGGTGCTGGTCGCCCTCTTCGCGATCCTGACCGACATGGGTTTCGCCCGGATCGAGCGCCGCCTGCGCCTCGCGCCTGCGGACCGTTGATCAGGCTGCCTCACCGCCGGCTTTGGCGCCGCCCTTGGCGACGCCGACCATCGCCGGCCGCAGCAGCCGATCGTGCAGCAGATAGCCGGGCTGCAACACTTCGACCACGGTGCCGGCCGGCACGTCCGGCCGCTCGGCCTCGAAAATCGCCTGGTGGAAATTGTGGTCGAAGCGTTCGCCCTTCGGATCGATGCGCTTCAGCCCGTGGCGCTCGAACGCGCCCGACAGCTCGCGCTCGGTCGCCGCGACGCCGTCGCGCAAGCTCTGCGTGCGCGGGTCGTTGATCTCCGAGTTCGGGCATCGCGTCGAGCGCGCGATGCAGATTGTCGACCACCGACAGCAGGTCTTTGGCAAAGCTGCCGACCGCGTATTTCTGGGCGTCGTCGCGTTCGCGCTGCAGGCGGCGGCGCACGTTCTCGGTTTCGGCAAGCGCGCGCAACAGACGGTCCTTGGTATCGGCCAGCTCCGCCTCGACCACTGCCAGGCGCTCCTCGGGCGACGCCGCTGCGTCGTCGACCAATCCCGGGTCATTGGCCGCCGTCGCCCCGGGGCCAGTCGGGGCACCCTCGTCCTTGTCCTCGATCATGCTCCTTACCCTATAATTCGGCCGATCATCTTCGCGGTGTAGTCCACCATCGGGATGATCCGGGCGTAGTTGATCCTGGTGGGGCCGATGACCCCGATCGCGCCGACGATCTGCTCGCGGCTGTTCTGGTAAGGCGCGATGATCAGCGAACAGCCGGCAACGCCGAACAGATGGCTCTCGGCGCCGATAAAGATCTGCACCCCTTCCGCCTGCTTGCTGGCGTCGAGCAGGCGCAGCAGCGTCTCCTTGGTCTCCAGCATCTCGAACAATGCCCGCAGCCGATCGAGATCGGCGAGCGCGGTCACATCTCCCAGGAGATTGGCCTGGCCGCGCACGATAAGGGCGCTATCGCCGTCGCCGCCGGCCCAGCTCGCGATGCCGGTCGCGACGACGCGCGAGGTCAATTCGTCGAGCTGCGCCTTGTGCGAGCCGATCTCGTCCTCGATATCGGCGCGCGCCTCCTCGATGGTGCGGCCGACGAGCCGGGCATTGAGGTAATTGGCCGCCGACACGAGGGTCGAGGGCGGCAGGCCGAGCGGCACCTCGATGACCCGATTCTCCACCAGCCCGTCCTCGGTAACCAGCACGACGAGCGCGCGCCCGGGGCCGAGATTGACGAACTCGATGTGCTTTAAGGGCCGCTCCTGCTTCGGCACGACGACGACGCCAGCGCAATGCGACAGCCCGGACAAGGCCGCCGTCGCCTCCTCCAGCGCCTGCGCCAGGCTCTTGCCGCGCGCTCGGCACAGGCTCTCGATATTGTTGCGCTCGTCCTCGGCCAGATTGCCGAGCTCCAGAAGGCCGTGGACGAACAGGCGCAACCCCGCCTCGGTCGGCAGCCTTCCGGCCGAGGTGTGCGGCGCATAGAGGAGCCCCGACTCCTCGAGATCGGCCATCACGTTACGGATCGTCGCCGGCGACAGGTTCTGGCCCAGCAACCGCGACAGCGTGCGCGAGCCCATCGGCTCGCCGGTTTGCACATAGCCGTCAACGATCAGGCGAAAAATCTCGCGGCTGCGCTCGTTCAGCTCGGTAAACGGCGACGGCGCCGACGATTGAACCATGTGCTCCCTGCGCCTCATGTGGGCGCCACAGCAAGAACCGGACCCGCGGCCCCCGGTCGGACTATTTGCTCATATCGTGGTGCTGTCCAACCTCCGCGTCCGCAAAATCTAGGAACGCCGCCCCCCAGCGTCAACTCGCGCGCCCGCCAACCTCTTTCAGCGAACGGGTCGACAACGCCATCCGCCGGGCGGCGCGCGCCATCCGCTCATGGCGTCCTTTTGAAGACAGCCCCGTAACTCTGGCCCTGCGGCATGGTGAGGTGGCCGTCGAGATCGGCGTAAAGCGGGCGGAAGGCAAACTGGCTGCCGTCGGCGTTCTGAAACCTGAGCTCACCGTCGCGGATGATCCCGGTTCCGTGCAGAACGCCGGATGGACCCCGCGCGTTGGAGCCCATCGGCCCGAACGCATAGGTGATCGTCGCGGTGCCGTCGGGGGTTACGTTCTCGACGACCAACGCGGCGCATGATTGCGGCGTCCATGCCGCATCGCTGAAGATCCCGACAAAGCGCCGAAAGGGCTCCGCCACGCGGTCGCGCTCGGCGAGCCGCACCGGAACCGTCTGGTCGCAGAACTCGCGCGCCGCCGCCGGTCCCGTGGCGGCGGCGCCGGCATCTGCGGGGGCCGCGGCGGGCGACGAGGGCGACGGCAGCGCGGCCGGCGCCGGCAGGTACGGCGGCGCACCGCCCGAATCCGGGGCCGGCACGGATGCGGGCGGGGGCGCGGGAAGCGGTTGTTGCTCGATCTCGCGGGGCATCGCACCGGGATAGAGCGGGACCGGCGCGGCGGCCTGCTGCGCACCCGCCACCGCGGGGCTCAGCAGCATTACGAGCGCGGCGGCGACAAGGCGACGGACCATGCGGAAGCTCCGACAAAGCGTGGGCGCTAGCGATCTCGAAACGGCGCCTTCTACGTCCGCAACACGGCTTTTGGAAGACGCGGATTCGCACCGGGCCAAGATCCGCGCGATGGGCACACGTGTTGACCGGCAGCTTCGGGCTGTGCCCCAATGGCCGGCGGGAGACCTCCGTCTCTCCGCGTCTCTCGCCGACGCCAGAGCAACGGGAGTGGGCCGCCGTGTCGAGCGATAGAGAAGGCGCGGGGCCCGCCCCCAAGACTGCATCCGCGAACATCAGCGAGCCCGCCGCCGGCGTCAGCGACCGCGAGGTCGAGGATATTGAGGATCGCTCGCGCCTGCGCGTCCCGGTCCTCTACGAGATCGTCCGCCGCGAGGGCGAGATCGAGATGGCGCGCCCGGCAACCTCGCTGTGGTGGTCGGGGATCGCGGCCGGCCTGTCGATCGGCTTCTCGCTGCTGGCCCAGGCGATCCTCTACAAGAATTTGCCCGACACCGGGTGGCGGCCACTGGTAAGCGGCTTCGGATACTCCTTCGGCTTTTTGATCGTCATCCTCGGGCGGCAACAGCTTTTCACGGAAAACACCGTGACTGTCGTGCTGCCGGTAGCGGCCGATTTCACTTGGCGGAACGTGCAGCGGCTGGCCCGCACCTGGGCCATCGTGTTCGCCGCCAACATGGTCGGAACCCTGGCGGCGGCACTCTTTTGCAGCTTCACGCCGGGGCCGCTGGCGGCATTGCACGACACCATGCTGACGCTCGCCCGGGATATGCTGTCCGGTGCACCGATGGAGATGTTTTTCGGCGGCATTTCGGCCGGGTTTCTGATGGCGACGATGGTGTGGCTGATCCCCAGCGCCGAGGGTGCGCAATTTCACGTCGTGACGATTGTGACGTATGTCATTGCGATCGGCGGGTTTCCACATATCGTCGCGGGCAGCGTCGAAGCCTTCATGCTCGTCATCAGCGGCCAACTGGGACCCGCCGACATGCTGGTCGGCTTCACGATCCCGGTGCTGCTCGGCAACATCGTGGGCGGCACCGTACTATTCGCAGTCCTCTCGCACGCCCAAGTCATGAGCGAGATGTAGCGGTCGCGCTACAGGTCGGCGGCGGCGTCTTTCCCCGGATAGAGGGTCGCCTTGGTCCAGCCCGACCACGCCCCCGGCACCGGCTTGTTCGGATTGCGGTCGTGGCGCCAGCACACGTTGGCGCCGGGCGGCACCCCGATCGCCTCGGTCGTGTCCTTGCGCATGACCAGTTTGCGGGTCGAGATGTAGCCGGTCTCGCGGCTGTCGCAATCGCCCCGCTTGGTCAGCACGAGCTCGACATTGACCTGGTCCCAGTAGGGGTCGTTGAGAGTCAGCGTGGTCGTGCCCGGCGGCTCCGAGGAACACGCCGCCAGACACAGCAACGCCGCCGTCAGCAACCCGGGCAGCAGCGCGTCAAACCGCATTGCCGAACTCCCCGCGCTCAGACCGGCCGATCGCCCTTGATCTGCGTGCGGTGCATGACGCGCCGCGCCGCGGGATCGAAGGCGTCGCGCCGGTGCAGGACGCAGCGGTTGTCCCACAGGATCAGGTCGCCGACCCGCCATTGCTGATACCAGGTGAATTCGTCCTTCGTGGCGTGCGCCCACAGCGCGTCGAGCAGTGCCTCGCTCTCGGCGAGCGGCAGACCCGGGATGTAGGCGTTGCGGCGACGGCCGAGGAACAGCGCCTTGCGGCCGGTCGCCGGATGGGTGCGCACAATCGGGTGCTCGGCGCCGACCGTCTGGCTGGCGTCGGGCGCGTCGACAAAGCCGCGGCGCAGTTCGCCGGCGCTGTTGCGGCTCGCATCGTGGCGGCAAACCCTTCCCTCAATCCGCCGCCGCAGCTCGGGGGCAAGCGTGTCGTAGGCGAGGTACATGTTGCAGAAGCCGGTGTCGCCGCCGCTCGGAGGAACCTCGAGCGAATAGAGCGCCGAAGCCATGGGCGGCTCGGCGACATAGGACATATCGGTGTGCCAGATCGCCTCGTAGGCACCGAGCTGGCCGATGGGCTTGCCGTCCTCGATGACGTTGGAGATCACCATGACGTATTGCTTGCCCTCAGGCGCCGCTTCGACATAGCGGTCCTCGCCCGGCACCTTGATCCGCGCGGCGGCGATCGGGGCCCAGTCGAGCTCGCCGAACTGGCGGCTGAAGCGCATCAGATCGTCGTCGCTGAGCGCCTGGCCGCGGAAGCGCAGCACCAGATGATCGCCCCACGCCTGCTTGATCGCCGCCACGGTCTCGGGGCTGAGCGCCCCGGCGAGGTCAACCCCCTCGATATCGGCGGCGAGCGCCGCCCCGCTTGGCCGCACCACAACGCCCTGCCGCTCCATCACCGCTGCCATGCCAACCTCCCACATCCGATCCGGTGAATTTGCCGCGTTGCGCGGCAAGACGCAAACAAAGCGGGCATTGATTGCGCCGGAACGGCCGGCTAGGTTGCCGCACCCCTGGAATCGCGCCAGTCAAGAGGAGATCGGCCATGCCCGACGACGTTCGCCATCCGGTCATCGACAAGTCACATATGCCGAGCCGGCACGTCACGATCGGCCCCGAACGCGCGCCGCACCGTGCCTTTCTCTATTCGATGGGCCTCTCCACGGAGCAGATCAACCAGCCGCTGGTCGGCGTCGCGACCACGTGGAACGAGGCGGCGCCGTGCAACATCGCGCTGTCGCGCCAGGCGCAGGCAGCGAAGAAAGGGGTCGCGGCAGCCGGCGGCACGCCGCGCGAGTTCACCACGATCACCGTCACCGACGGCATCGCGATGGGCCACGAGGGGATGAAGTCGTCGCTGGTCAGCCGCGAGATCATCGCCGACTCGGTCGAATTGACGATGCGCGGCCATTGCTACGACGCGCTGGTCGGCCTCGCGGGCTGCGACAAGTCGCTGCCGGGGATCATGATGGCGATGGTGCGGCTCAACGTGCCCTCGGTCTTCATGTATGGCGGCTCGATCCTGCCCGGCCGCTTCAAGGGCAAGGACGTGACGATCGGCGATGTGTTCGAGGCGGTCGGTTCGCACAATGTCGGCAAGATGAGCGACGACGAACTGCACGAGCTCGAATGCGCCGCCTGCCCGTCGGCCGGATCGTGCGGCGGCCTCTTTACCGCCAACACGATGGCCTGCGTCTCCGAGGCGATCGGGCTGGCATTGCCGGGCTCGGCCGGTGCGCCGGCGCCCTACGATTCGCGCGACGCCTATGCCGAAGCATCCGGCGCCGCGGTGATGGAGCTGGTACGCCGCAACCTGCGACCGCGCGACATCGTCACCCGCAAGGCGCTGGAGAACGCGGCGACGGTCGTCGCGGCGGCCGGCGGCTCGACCAATTCCGGGCTGCACCTCCCCGCCATCGCCAACGAGGTCGGCATCAAATTCGACCTGCATGATGTCGGCGAAATCTTCAAGCGCACCCCCTACATCGCCGATCTGAAGCCGGGTGGGCGATATGTGATGAAAGACCTGCACGACATCGGCGGCGTGCCGGTGCTGATGAAGGCGTTGCTCGACGGCGGCTACCTGCACGGCGACTGCATCACCGTCACCGGCAAGACGATCGCCGAGAATTTGAAGGACATCGTCGTGCCGACGAGCCAGGACGTGGTGCGGCCGACCTCGAACGCGATGTCGCCCACGGGCGGGGTCGTCGTTTTGCGCGGCAACCTCGCGCCGCAGGGGGCGATCGTCAAAGTCGCCGGCATGAAGACATTGCGCTTTGACGGGACGGCGCTGTGCTTCGATTGCGAGGAGGACGCCTTCGCGGCGGTCGAGGCGCGCCGCTACAAGGAGGGCGACATCATCGTCATCCGCTACGAGGGGCCGCGCGGCGGGCCGGGCATGCGCGAGATGCTGTCGACGACGGCAGCGCTCTACGGTCAGGGGGTCGGCGAGAAGGTGGCGCTGATCACCGACGGGCGTTTCTCGGGCGCGACGCACGGCTTCTGCATCGGCCATGTCGGGCCGGAAGCGGCGGTCGGCGGGCCGATCGCGCTATTGCGCGACGGCGACAGGGTCACCATCGACGCCGTCACCGGCACGATCGACGCTGCGCTCAGCGACAGTCGAATGGGCCGAACGCCGCCGCAGCTGGACGGCGCGACGCAACGGCTATCAGTCGGGCACGCTGTGGAAATATGCCCAGACCGTCGGCGACGCCGAGAATGGCGCCGTCACGCATCCCGGCGCGCATGCCGAGACGCACGTTTACGCGGATCTGTAGAAGCTCGGCCTTGATGCGACCGGGCGCTTGATCCGCCGCGGGCACGCCGCCCCCGGTTCAGCCGAACCGGAGGCGGCGCCGCGCCGCAATTGCGGCTTTGCGGGCCCGTCGCGGAAAACCAGTCGAGCGATCAGAGGTCGCCGGCGACGGTATTGAAGATCGAGCTGAGGTTGGTGCCGACGAGCTGGAAGGCGGCAATCGCCGCCACTGCGATCAGGGCGGCAATGAGGCCGTACTCGATGGCAGTCGCGCCGCTTTCGTCCTTGAAGAGCTTGGTCATGGTCGCAATCATTTGAGTTCTCCGTTCTGGGCTGTGGTCCCGGGGCAAATAAATGCACGCCAAACGTTATGAACGCGTTAATGGCCTCGCGACATTCTGGCACGATGTTGCGATCAATTGCCGGCCCGTTCGACGATCGGCAGTTGACCCCGCCGCCTCCAAACGGCATTTTCCCGGACGGGGATGGAGTTCCCCGAAACCGCGCCGCGCACGATGCCGCGGGGCTGATGACTCCTACCGTTGATCGCGGTGGGGGTATGTCCGAAACCCGCCGCCGGAGCGGGTTTTTTGTTGCCCGCTCCGCTCGTTCGGAGAAAGGGAGAGAGCGGCGTGTGGTGGTCCTATCTGTGGGTCGCGATCGGCAGCGCACTCGGCGGTGTTGCCCGCTTCGCCTGTTCCGGTCTTGTAGCCGAGCGGATCGGCGAAGTATTTCCGTGGGGAACCTTTGTCGTCAATGTGACCGGCTCGTTCATCATCGGATTTTTTGGCACGCTGACCGAACCTGAGGGGCGCTTTCTCGTCGGGACAATGGCCCGGCAGTTCGTCATGATCGGATTCTGCGGCGGGTTCACGACGTTTTCCTCGTTCAGCCTGCAGACCCTGAACCTGGCGCGCGACGGCGATTGGCTGCGGGTCGCGGCTAATATCGGCCTGTCGGTTACGGTGTGTCTGGTGGCGGTGTGGCTCGGGCATATTGCCGCGGCGGCCCTGAACCGCTGAGGAGACGAGGCTGATGCAGATACCGAAGGACGCGATCCTGCTGCGAATCTTTGTCGGCGAGGATCACCGCCACGGTCACCAGCCGCTCTACGAGGCGATCGTGCTGAAGGCACGCGAGTTACACCTGGCCGGCGCCACGGTATTGCGTGGGCCGATGGGCTACGGGCATTCGAGCCGACTGCACACCGCCAAGATCCTGCGCCTCTCGGAAGACCTGCCGTTCATAATCGAAATCATCGATAGCGAGGAGAACATCAACCGCTTTCTCCCGGTGCTCGACGGCATGATGACCAGCGGCCTCGTCACGATCGAGCGGGTGCAGGTGCTGCGATACGGCACCGACCGCGCCACGGATTAGCCCCGCGACCCGCTCAGCCTTTCGATCGGCAAATTTTCCCTGGTTCCGCGCCGGTACCCGCCCAATATCCTCCGCAGGCGCGGGAATTCGCCGGACCTCTCGGTTCCCGTCGTTGCACCCCCGGTACGGATGAGGCAAGCTGTCGCAGCCGCAATCCAGGTGTGCAACAAGGCGGGTACAGGGAGGGTGACGGTCGCAGCGAGTCCGGGTATAAGGCGCCGCCGCGTCAGGGGCCTTTGAATCGCCACGGTCCCGGACCGGGAGGACGTCATGGCAAGCCGGTCGCGTCGCGAGTGACTTCGGGTCGGACATCGACCGACCCGCAGGAGAAGCGTTTTGCAGCCTACCGACATCTCCAATCCCGACTACTTCCATAAGGTTGTCGATTGCCAATGGGCCTGCCCGGCACACACGCCGGTGCCGGAATACATCCGTCTGATCGCCGCAAAGCAGTTCGGTGCGGCCTGGGCGGTCAACTGGGAATCGAACGTCTTTCCCGGCATCCTCGGGCGCACCTGCGACCGGCCGTGCGAGCCGGCCTGCCGCCGCGGCCGGGTCGAGAAGGAGCCTGTCGCGATCTGCCGGCTGAAGCGCGTCGCCGCCGACAACAAGGGCGACGTCAGCCGCTTCCTGCCAGTGATCCCGCAGCAGAGTAACGGCAAGCGCATCGCGCTGATCGGCGCCGGCCCGGCCTCGCTGACCGTGGCGCGCGACCTGATGCCGCTCGGCTATCACTGTGTGCTGTTCGACGGCGACGCCAAGGGCGGCGGCATGATGCGGACCCAGATCCCGCGCTTCCGCTTGCCCGAAGCGGTCACCGACGAGGAGGTCGACCGCATCGTCGAGATGGGGGTCGAGACCCGCTTCGGACACTACGTCAACAGCCTGCGCGGGCTGCTCGCCGAGGAGTGGGACGCGGTCTTTGTCGGCTCCGGCGCGCCGCGCGGCCGCGAGATCGAGATTCCCGGGCGCCAGGAAGCCGCCGCCCACATCCATATCGGCATCGATTGGCTGTCGTCGGTCTCGTTCGGCCATATCGACAAGATCGGCCGCCGCGTCGTCGTGCTGGGCGGCGGCAACACGGCGATGGATTGCTGCCGTTCCTCGCGCCGTCTCGGTGGCGCGGAGGTCACCGTCGTCGTCCGTTCCGGCTTCGAGGAGATGAAAGCCTCGGTGTGGGAGAAAGAGGACGCGATGCACGAGGGCATCCCGATCCTCAACTTCCTCGTGCCGGTCGAGTTCACCCACGAAGGCGGCCAGCTGACCGGCGTTCTGTTCGAGAAGGTCAAGGCCGAATACGATTTGCGCGGCCGGCGCAATCTGGTGCCGACCGGCGAGCCGCATGTCCATGTCCCGTGCGACGACGTGCTGGTCGCGATCGGCCAGGAGAACGCGTTCCCGTGGATCGAGCGCGACATCGGCATCGAGTTTGACCGCTGGGACATGCCCAAGGTCGACCCGAAGACCATGCAATCGACATTGCCGAAGGTGTTTTTCGGCGGCGACGCGGCATTCGGCCCGAAGAACATCATCTGGGCCGTGGCGCACGGGCACGACGCCGCGATCTCGATCGACAAGCTCTGCAACCGCGAGAATGTCGCCGAGCGGCCGCCCCCCGGGGTCACTCTGGTCAGCCAGAAGATGGGCATCCACGAGTGGAGCTACGACAACGACATCTCGAACGACCAGCGCTATCGGGTGCCGCTGCGCGATCTTCAGGTCGCGTTGCACGACATCAGGACCGAGGTCGAGCTCGGCTATGACGACAAGCTGGCCTATGCCGAGGCAGAGCGCTGCCTCAATTGCGACATCCAGACCGTGTTCACTGGCAAGCTGTGCATCGAGTGCGACGCCTGCGTCGACATCTGCCCGATGGACTGCATCACCTTTACCGCAGACGGTTCGGAAGACGATTTACGTGGCCGGCTTAACGCTCCCGCTACCAATCTTGAGCAGGATCTCTATATCGGCGACTCGTTGAAGACCGGACGGATCATGGTCAAGGACGAGGATGTCTGCCTGCATTGCGGCTTGTGCGCCGAGCGCTGCCCAACCGGCGCCTGGGACATGAGCAAATTCCTTCTCGATATGACACAGGCCGGGCCCGCATGCCGAAGCCGATAGCAAGCGTCAACGATTTCGTCGTCAAATTCGCCAACGTCAACGGCTCCGGCTCGGCCAGCGCCAACGCGCTGTTCGCCAAATCGGTGCTGCGGATGGGCGTTCCGGCGAGTTCGCGCAACATCTTTCCGTCGAACATCCAGGGCCTGCCGACTTGGTTCGAGGTGCGGATTAGCGAGAGCGGTCACCTCGGCCGGCGCGGCGGCGTCGACATGATGGTCGCGATGAACCCGCAGACCTGGGCGCAGGACATCGCCGAGATCGAGCCCGGCGGCTACCTGCTCTATGATTCGACGCGGCCGATACCGGCGTCGCGCTTCCGCGACGACGTCAACGTGATCGGCGCGCCGCTGACCGAGATCTGCAACCGCACCTACGACGACCCGCGACAGCGCCAGCTGTTCAAGAACATCATCTATCTCGGCGTGCTGTCGGCTCTCCTCGACATGGATGTGCCGGCGATCGAGAAATTGATCGGCGAGCAGTTCCGCGGCAAGGACGCGCTGATCAAGCCCAATTTGCATGCGCTGCATCTCGGGCGCGACTGGGCGAAAGGCGAGCTGCAGTGTCCGCTCGGGTTGCGGCTCGAAAAGCGCGACAAGGTCGGTGACCGCATCTTTGTCAGCGGCAACGACGCGGCGGCGTTGGGCGCGGTCTATGGCGGCGCCACGGTGTGCGCCTGGTACCCGATCACCCCGTCATCGTCGCTCGCCGAGGCGTTTGCAGCGCATTGCCACCGGCTGCGCCGCGACTCCGAAACCAAGCAGCACCGCTATGCAATCATCCAGGCCGAGGACGAGCTCGCCTCGATCGGCATGGTGATCGGTGCCGCCTGGAACGGTGCACGCGCCTTTACCGCGACCTCGGGCCCCGGCATCTCGCTGATGCAGGAGTTTATCGGGCTGGCCTATTTCGCCGAAATCCCGGCGGTGATCTTCGACATCCAGCGCGGCAGCCCGTCGACCGGCATGCCGACCCGAACCCAGCAGGCCGATATCCTCTCGGCCGCCTATGCCTCGCACGGCGACACCAAGCACGTCCTGTTGTTCCCGCAGGACCCGAACGAATCGTTCACCTTCGCCGCCGATGCGCTCGACCTCGCCGACCGATTGCAGACGCCGGTTTTCGTGATGATGGACCTCGACATCGGCATGAATGACTGGCTGGTGCCGCCGCTCACCTGGGACAAGGCGCGCCAGTACGACCGCGGCAAGGTCATGAACTACGACGACCTCGAGGCGGGCAAGGAGTTCGGCCGCTACCTCGACGTCGACGGCGACGGCATCCCCTACCGCACGTATCCCGGCACGCACCCGACGCGCGGCGCCTATTTCACCCGCGGCACGTCGAAGGACCGCTACGCCCGCTATACCGAGCTGGGCGGCCCGTACGTCGACAACATGCAGCGGCTGCTGCGCAAGTTCGAGACCGCCAAGCGGCTGGCGCCGCGGCCGATCAAGCGCACGGCAAAGGAGCCGACCAAGTTCGGCGCGATCTATTTCGGGTCAAGCGCGCTCGCGATGGAGGAAGCGCTCGACGCGCTCGAAGCGCGCGGCATCCATCTCGACACGCTGCGCATCCGCGCCTTCCCGTTCCATGACGACGTGGTCGATTTCATCAGCAATCACGAGCGCGTCTTTGTCGTCGAGCAGAACCGCGACAAGCAGATGCGCACCCTGCTGACGACCGAATTGGAGATCGACCCGGCCCGACTCGTGCCGATCCTGCATTACGACGGCACCCCGATCACGGCGCGGTTCATCGGCAAGGCGATAGCCGACATGCTCGCCGTCGTTACCCTCGCTCCGCTGCGCAAGGCGCTTCCCTGATGACCTATATCGTCAAGCCCCGTCTGCATCACCCGCAACTGCCGACCAACGCGCTCGGCTACACGCACCGCGATTACGAGGGGTCGATCTCGACCCTATGCGCCGGCTGTGGCCACGATTCGATCAGCGCCGCGATAATCCAGGCGTGTTTCGAGTTGGCCCTGCCGCCACACCGCATCGCCAAGCTGTCGGGGATCGGCTGCTCGTCGAAAACGCCGACCTATTTCCTCGGCCAGTCGCACGGGTTCAACAGCGTGCACGGTCGCATGCCCAGCGTGCTGACCGGGGCCAACCTGGCCAACCGCGACCTGATCTACCTCGGCGTGTCGGGCGACGGCGATTCGGCCTCGATCGGATTGGGCCAGTTCGCTCACTGCATCCGCCGCGGCGTCGACATGCTCTACATCGTGGAGAACAACGGGGTTTATGGGCTGACCAAGGGGCAATTCTCGGCGACCGCCGACAAGGGCTCGAAGGCCAAGCGCGGCGCCGTCAACAGCGATTTCCCGATCGACCTCGTCGGCATGGCATTGCAGCTCGGCGCCTCCTACGTCGCGCGCAGCTTCTCGGGCGACAAGGCGCAGCTAGTGCCGCTGATCAAGGCCGCGATCCAGCACAAGGGCGCCGCCTTCATCGACGTGGTCTCGCCCTGCGTCGCCTTCAACAACCACCCGGGCTCAACCAAAAGCTTCGACTACGTGCGCGCCCATAACGAGATGGTCAACCAGCTCGACTACATGGTCGAGCGCGACGCGATTACTGCCGATTACGCGCCCGGCACGGTCGAGACCGTGGTGCAGCACGACGGCTCGGTGCTGCGGCTCAGAAAGCTCGAACGCGACTACGACCCGACCGACCGCATCGCGGCATTGACCTACCTGCAGCAGCGCCACGCCGTCGGCGAGGTTGTCACCGGGCTCCTCTACGTCGACCCCGACCCCGGCGACCTGCACACTTTTCTCGAAACGGTCGAGGCGCCGCTCAACACGCTCGACGAGGAGGCGCTGTGCCCCGGCGTCGACGCGCTCGAAAAGTATAACGCTGCACACCGCTAATCGCGGCTTTCGCTCGGCCGCTTGCCGATACGGCAGCGCCGGCCTAATTTCGGTCGGCCTTACAGAGCTGACGGAAGCCGCCGATGAACCTCGATCATCCCCTCGTCGATGCCGCGCGCGGCATCGTCAGCCGCGAGATCTTCGTCAACGACGCGATCTTTGCCGACGAGCAGGAAAAGCTGTTCGCCCGCGCTTGGCTGTTCGTCGGGCATGACAGCCAGATCCCCAACCCCGGCGATTACTTCACCTCGCGGATGGGCGGCGAGTTGGTGATCCTGTGCCGCGACAAAGAGCGGCAAATTCACGTCTTTCTCAATACCTGCCGGCACCGCGGCATGAAGGTGTGCCGCTACGACGCGGGCAACACGCCGCTCTTTACCTGCCCCTACCACAATTGGAGCTTTGCGACCGACGGCAAGCTGGTCGGCGTGCCGATGCACAAGGAGCTCTACCCCGATCTCGACCGCTCGCAATGGTCGCTGATCGAGGTGCCGCGGATGGTCAACTACAAGGGCACGATCTGGGCGTCGTGGGATCCCGCGGCACCTGAATTCGTCGACTATCTCGGCGCCGCCAAGGATCATCTCGACCAGGTGCTCGATTGCCGCGACGGGCGCGAGGGCGGCTCGGAGGTGTTCGGCGGGGTCCACAAGTGGATCATTCCGGCCAACTGGAAATTCGCCGCCGAGAATTTCTGCGGTGACACCTACCATAATCCGAGCCACCGCTCGGTCGACCTGATCGGCATCGGCCCCTCGTCGGCGAAAGGCGGTGCGGCCGGGCGGCGCGACAACGAATACCAGGGCGGCAAGCACATCTGGGTCAGCTTCCCATCGGGACACGGCGTGCACAGCGTGTGGATGCCGCCCAATCCGCCCTATGTCGACACGTTTCAGGACAACAAGATCGTCGGCGACTATTTCCGCCATTGCTATCACGAGCGGCAGCGCCGCCAGGGCGACAAGGCGCGGCTATTGCCGTTTACCGGCACGATCTTTCCCAACACTTCCTATCACGGGCGCCAGCCGCGCGCCTTGTGCGTGTGGCACCCGGTCAGCGCGACGCAGACCGAAATCTGGCGCTTCTTCCTGGTCGACAAGGACGCGCCGGCTGAGGTCAAGGACCTGTTGCGCCACTACTACATGCGCTACTCCGGCCCGGCCGGCATGACCGAGCAGGACGACATGGAGAACTGGAACTACGCCACCGCCGCCAGCCGCGGCACGATCGCGCGGCGCTACCCCTACAACTACCAGCAGTCGATGGGCCGGGTGCAAGAGGACGACCCGATGCCGGGCCGGGTCAGCCTGCAGATCACCGAGGAAAGCGCGCGCGGCTTCTATGCTAGCTGGCAGCGCTACCTCGACGGCGCCGATTGGGACACGCTGGTCGGCCGCGCCGCCCCCGGCGACCGCCGCGCCGCGGCCGAATGACCATGGCCTGGACGCGCGATCTGGCCTATTTCCGCCTCAAGGAGGAGATCGAGGACTTCCTCTTCGAGGAGGCGGATCTGCTGGACCAGCGCCGCTATAGCGAGTGGCTCGACCGGCTGGCCGACGATCTGCACTATTTCATGCCGATGCGGCGCAACGTGCAGTTCGGCACCCACGCCGAGCATGAGAACACCCGCGCCGGCTACGACATCAGCTGGTTCGACGAGGACAAGTGGACGCTGGCGAAGCGGGTCGACCAGATCATGACCGGCATCCACTGGGCCGAGGAGCCGCTGTCGCGGGTCTGCCATTTCGTGACCAACATTCGCATCGCGGCGGCGCGGCCCTCCGTCGCCGCGGCCAATGAGGTCGAGGCCGGCAGCCGCTTCATCGTTTATCAGAACCGGGTCGAGACCGAGACCTACCTGTTTGCCGGACGCCGCAACGACCTGTTGCGCCGCGATGGCAATGGCTGGCGCCTCGCCCGCCGCGAGATCCTCCTGGACCAGAACGTATTGCTGGCGAAGAACCTGACGGTGTTCTTCTGATGCTCGCCATCCAGCATCTGCCCGCCGGCAGCAAGCTCAGGCTGACCGATGGCGGGCTCGCCGAAGTTCGCGAAAACCCGCATGACGGCACCTGGCTGATCGTCCGCCGCCTCTTGCCCGAGCCGGGAGCCGAGGACGAATTGCTGATCGTCGACGACATTGCCGAGGTGCTGCCGACCTGACAACGTCGGAACAGGGGGGAATCGGATGTCGGCAACGGAATTTATCGCGGCACGGGACTTTCTGATCGCGTGCCGCGAGGATTACGAGCGGGCCTACCGCGAGTTTCGCTGGCCGGAGCTCGACCGCTTCAACTGGGCGCTCGACTATTTCGACCCGATCGCGCGCGGCAATAACCGCCCTGCGTTGTGGATCGTCAACGAGGGCGGCGCCGAGCAGAAACTGACCTTCGCCGAAATGGCGGAGCGCTCGAGCCGGGTCGCCAATCACTGGCGCAGCCTCGGCGTCAAGCGCGGCGACCGCGTGCTGCTGATGCTGGGCAATGTCGTGCCGCTGTGGGAATCGATGCTGGCGGCGATGAAGCTCGGCGCCGTCATCATCCCGGCGACGACGCTGCTCAACCGCGACGACCTCCTCGACCGCTTCGCGCGCGGCCGGGTACGCCATGTCGTCGCTGGCACCGACAACGCCGGCAAGTTCGCCGAGGTGCCGGGGGATTATACCCGCATCGTCGTGGGCGGCGCCGCCCCGGGATGGCAACCGTACGAAAGCGCCTACCAGGCGCCGGCCGATTTCGTTGCCGACGGCGAGACCCCGGCGACGGACCCGCTGCTGCTCTATTTCACCTCGGGCACGACGGCCAAGCCCAAGCTCGTGCTGCACAGCCACCAAAGCTACCCGGTCGGCCATCTGACGACGATGTACTGGCTCGGCCTCCGGCCGGGCGACATTCACCTCAACATCTCCTCGCCCGGCTGGGCCAAGCACGCCTAGAGCTGCTTCTTCGCACCGTGGAACGCCGGCGCGACCGTGTTCATGCTGAACCAGCCCGCTTCAACGCCCGCGCGCTGCTCGACGCGATCGCGCGCCACGGCGTCACCACCTTCTGCGCGCCCCCCACCGTGTGGCGCATGCTGATCCTCGAAGACCTCAAATCCTGCAAGGTGGCGCTGAAGGAGGCCGTCAGCGCCGGCGAGCCGCTGAATCCCGAGGTCATCGAGCAGGTGCGCGCCGCCTGGGGCCTGACGATCCGCGACGGCTACGGCCAGACCGAGACGACGCTGCAGATCGGCAACATGCCAGGGCAGACGCTCAAGCCGGGCGCGATGGGCCGGCCGGCGCCGGGCTACCGGGTGCGGCTGCTCGATGCCGACGGCCAGGAGCAGGACGAGGCGGAAATCTGCCTGGCGCTCGACCCGCCGCCGCTCGGGCTGATGCGCGGCTATCAGGCCGACGACGGCACGATTCAGCCGCTGGCCGGGGCGGTCTACCGCACCGGCGATGTCGCGATGCGCGACGCCGACGGGGATTTCACCTATGTCGGTCGCGCCGACGACGTGTTCAAAGCCTCGGATTACCGGATCAGCCCGTTCGAGTTGGAGAGCGCGCTGATTGAGCATCCGGCGGTGGCCGAGGCGGCCGTCGTGCCGTCGCCCGATCCGCTGCGCCTCGCCGTGCCCAAGGCATTCGTCGCGCTGGCCCAGGGACACGCCCCCGATCGCGACACGGCGCTGTCGATCTTCCGCCACCTGCGCACCCAGTTGGCGCCGTTCAAGCGGGTGCGCCGCCTCGAATTTGCCGAATTGCCGAAGACGATCTCGGGCAAGATCCGGCGGGTCGAATTGCGCGCCGCCGAGCGGGCGCAGCGCGAGGCCGGAGCCCGCGGCGTGCACGAGTTCGCGGAAGACGATTTCCCCGAACTCCGCTGATCGCGGCGGGTCATCGACCGATGAAGCCCCTATTGCCGCGGCTGGTGCGCATCGCCCGCGACCCGGTTGCCGCGTGGGAACGCGTCTTCGATCGCAGAGATCAACAGCGCGAATACGCCGGCGAAGCGCCGGTGGGGATGCGCTTCGGGCTCGAGAGCTTTTACGGCTCGAATGACGCCGATCCGGAATTGTCTCGTGCCCTATGGTGCCTGGTGCGCCATCTGCGTCCAACGAAAACCGTCGAGACCGGGGTCGCCCACGGCATTTCCAGCCGGGTCATTCTGGAGGCGCTCGAGCGCAGTGGTCACGGTCGGCTGTGGAGTATCGATCCACCGCCTGAAGCGCGGCTGGCCGGCGAGGTCGGCGTCGCGGTCGACGGCATCGTTCGGCAGCGCTAGCACCTGATCCCGGGCACCAGCCGGCGGCGCCTCCCCGGCCTCCTCGCCGAACTCGGGCAGCTCGACCTGTTTGTGCACGACAGCCTGCACACCAAGCGAAACGTCTGTTTCGAGGTCGCCGAGGCGAGCAAGGTTCTGAAGCCGGGAGGGTTCATTATCCTCGACGACATCGACACGAACTGGGGGTTTCATGCGCTGACCGAGCAGCGCGCCCACGACGATTTCGTGATCTGTCAGTCGGAGCCGGTGCGGCCCGACCGGCGCCGCTTTGACGATCGCGGGCTGTTCGGAGTGATACGGCTGGCGCGGTGACAGCGAGCGGGAAGCTGGTATTCCGTTACGCGCCTCGCGGGGCCGGTTGACCCGCCGCCCGGCGGCAGGCATTTAGCTGGGGATGCTGCGGTTTTTCGAAAACCTGCTCGATCCGACCGGGCCGCCGCCCGAAGCGCCGCCGCCGACGCTGAACGGGCCGCACGCGCTCGTTCGCTTCTATTGGCATTTTATCCGCCAGATTCCGGGGCCGGTCGCGGCGCTGTTCGCGACCGGCTTCTGCGTTGCGGTTACCGACGCGCTGATCCCGGTCTGCATCGGCCGGATCGTCTCGCTCGTCTCGTCAGTGGCGCCGGAGATGCTCTGGCCGCAGGCCGGCGCGCAGTTGCTGCTGATGGCGGCATTGTTTCTGGTGATCCGCCCGGCGGCGCATTTCGCGCAGCTGATCGTCGCCAACCTGATGCTGGTGCCCGGCCTCACCAACCTCGTGCGCTGGCAGAGCCATTGGCACGTCGTACGGCAGGGTTGGACGTTCTTTCAGAACGATTTCGCCGGGCGCATCGCGGCGCGCGTCATGCAGACCGGGCCGGCATTGCGCGAGAGCGTCGTGCTGTCGATTCTCGGCATCTGGTACCTCCTCGTGTATGGCACCAGCGCAATCGGCCTCCTGTCCGCGGCCGATTGGCGGCTGGCCCTGCCGATTCTGGCCTGGTTCGTTCTCTACATCGGGGTGCTCGCCTCGTTCCTGCCGCGGATGCGCGAACGCTCGCGCCGCATGTCCGAGATGCGCTCCAACCTGACCGGCAAGATCGTCGACAGCTACACCAATATCCTGACCGTCAAGCTGTTCGCCCGCTCCCGCGACGAGGACGCCTTCGTGCGCGACGGGGTCGACGAGCATACCGACGCCTGGCGCGCCCAGCAGCGCCTCGGGACGTGGTGGGGGCTGTCATTGCAGGCTGATGAACGCTCTGTTGATGGTCGGCACCGGCGCGCTGGCGATCCTGCTGTGGCGGGCCGGGCACGTCAGTGTCGGCACGGTCGCGACGGCGATCCCGATGGCCTGGCAGATCAACACGATGTCGGGCAACGTCGCGCAGCAGATCGCCAACATCTTTGACGATATCGGCCAGGTGCAGGATGGCATGCGCTCGATTGCGGTGCCGCGCCAGATGCCGGACCTGCCGGGGGCGGTCGAGCTGCCGCGCGTCGCCGGTGCGATCCGTTTCGACAATGTCAGCTTCGATTACGGCCGCGCGCCGCGGATGCGGCGGCGTGCTGCGCGGGCTCGACCTCGACGTCGCGCCGGGCGAGCGCGTCGGGCTGGTCGGCCGCTCGGGCGCCGGCAAGTCGACGCTCGTGCATCTGCTGCTCGGCTTCTACCGGCCGGAGCGGGGTCGCATCCTGATCGACGGCAACGATATCGCCGGGCTGACCCAGGAAAGCCTGCGCGCCCAGATCGGCATGGTGACGCAGGACACCTCGCTGCTTGCACCGCTCGATCCGCGACAACATCCGCTACGGCCGCCCGGACGCTCCGCGAGGCGGAAATCGTCGACGCGGCACGGCGTGCGCATGCGCTTGAATTCATCGAGGGGCTGGAAGACTGGCACGGCCGCACCGGCTTTGACGCGCATGTCGGCGAACGCGGCGTCAAGCTGTCGGGCGGCCAGCGCCAGCGCATCGCGCTCGCGCGGGTGATCCTGAAGGATGCGCCGATCCTGGTGCTCGACGAGGCGACATCGGCGCTGGATTCCGAGGTCGAGGCGGCGATCCAGGAGCAGCTCGCCGAGCTGATGGAGAGGCGCACGGTAATCGCGATCGCGCACCGGCTGTCGACGATCTGCCAGATGGACCGGCTCATCGTGCTCGATCGCGGCATCATCGTCGAGGAAGGCACGCATGAGCGCCTGCTCGCCGCACACGGCGCCTATGCTGCGCTGTGGCGGCGGCAATCCGGCGGGTTCCGCGTCGACCGGCCGGCCATCGGGCGCGACGGCGCGATGCTCGACCCGGTGCGGGCGTAGCGCCCCCAGCCGGCCCTACGAGAAGGAGACTGCCGGTGAGAAGCGAACCGCTTATTTTTGTCGGGACCTGCGATCTCGCCGGCCTGGTTCGTGGCAAGGCGTTCCCGGCCGAGGAGTTCCAGGTCCGCATGCGCAAGGGCGTCGGCCTCACCCACAGCAACATCATGATGTCGCCGTTCGGGCCGATCTACGACACCCCGTTCGGCACCGAGGGCGACCTGATGCTGGTGCCCGATACCGCCACCAAGGTCGAGGTCGAGTTTGACGAGTACAGCGCCGCCGAGCGCTTTTACCTCGGCGACATCATGACCACCGACGAGCGCCATTGGGAATGCTGCCCGCGCAATTTCCTGCGGCGCGCCTTGTTTGCCCTCAACCAGGTCAACCGGCAGAGCGGGCTCACCGTGCTTGCCGCCTTCGAGCAGGAGTTTGTCTATACCGGCGTCGAGCATCGCCCGGGCGCCACCTATGCGCTCGACGCCCACCGCCGCCAGGGCCAATTCGGCGAGACCTACATCGCAGCGCTGCGTGCCGCCGGGCTCAATCCCGACAGTTTCCTGCCGGAATACGGGGCGCGGCAGTACGAGGTAACGATCCACCCGTCGCGCGGCATCCGGGCAGCCGACGAGGCGGTGATCCAGCGCGAGATGGCCCGCGCCGTCGCCCACCGGCTCGGCTACCGCGCGATCTTCTCGCCGATCCTCGACCCAAACGGCGTCGGCAACGGCACGCACATCCATTTCAGCCTGCGCGACGGCGCCGACCGGCCGGTGTTCTATGACGCGGCGCGCCCCTATCGGCTCACCCCGCTCGGCGAGCATTTCGTCGCCGGGATTCTCCACCATCTGCCGATACTGACCGCGATCACCGCGCCCTCTGCGGTATCATATTACCGGCTGCGCCCCAACCGCTGGGCGCCCACCTGGGCCAATCTCGGGGTGCAGGACCGCGGCGCCAGCCTCCGCGTCTGCCCGATTTTCGGCCGCGACGCCGCGCCGCACCAGTTCAACGTGGAATATCGCGTCGCCGACGCCGCAGCGAGCCCCTATCTGGCGCTCGGCGCGCTGATTTTTGCCGGTGTCGACGGCATCCGCACCAATCGCACCTTGCCGGTACGATCCGAGCGCAGCTTCTGGGACATGAGCGAGGCAGAACGCGAGGCAGCCGGCGTCCGGCCGTTGCCGCGTTCGCTCGGGGAAGCGCTCGACGGTTTGGCAACCAGTGCGGAGGCGCGGGAATGGTTCGGTGACGTGTTCTTCGATGCCTATTTACGGTTCAAGCGGGCCGAGTTGCAGGTGGTCGAGGGGCTGACCGAGGCAGAAACCTGCGCGCGCTACGCCGAGATCTATTGACCGGCGCGGCGACTATTTGATGGACGACCGATCCGCAAGCCTGCTCGGCGCGGGCGACCCGCCGCCGGTCCGCGTCTTGCGGGCGCAGGGGCGCTCGGATTTTTTTCTGACCGCCGACCATGCCGGGCGCGTGATCCCGCGGCGGCTCGGCGATCTCGGCCTGCCGGACAGCGAACGCCTGCGCCATATCGCGTGGGACATCGGCATTGCCGGCGTTACCGAGAAGCTGGCGCAGGCGCTCGACGCCGCGGCGGTATTGCAGGCCTATTCGCGCCTCGTGATCGACTGCAACCGCCGGCCGGAATGGAGTAGCGCGATCCCGACGCTCAGCGAATTGACGCCGATTCCCGGCAACGCCGGCATCGCCAGCGCCGAGCGCGAGGCGCGCCGCCGCGAGATCTTCCAGCCCTACCACGAGCGCATCGCCGCGCTGCTCGACGGCCGCCGCGACGCGGGACGGCGCAGCGTGCTCGTCGCGATGCATAGCTTCACCCCGGTATTCAAGGGCGAGGCGCGGAAGGTCGAGGTCGGCATTCTCTACAATCCCGATGCCAGCGACACCCGCCTGCCCCGCATCATGCTCGACCTGCTGCGGGCGGAAGGCGATCTGGCGGTCGGCGACAACGCGCCCTATGCGATCACCGGGGCGAGCGACTATACCGTGCCGGTGCATGGCGAGGAGCGCGGCCTGCCGCATGTCGAGATCGAGATCCGGCAGGATTTGATCGCCGACGACCAGGGCCAAGCCGTCTGGGCGGCGCGCCTCGCGCGCCTGCTACCCTTGGCCGACGCGAGACTGCGCAAGACAGACAGGTGACTGAGGCCTAGCCGAGCCGGAGCCGGACGAGCGTGTGTTCGCTGATCGTCGCGGCGCGCTGACCAGCAGCGCCGCGACGATCGAGCGACCCACGCGATTGCCCGCTGGCTATTCCGCCGCGGCGCTCTCGGGGGCGGCATCGGGCAGCATGCCGAGGGCGCGCTTGTAGATGTCGAGCAGGGTTTCCTGCTCGTCGAGGTCGTCCTTGTCCATGCGTCGGATCTTGATGATCTGGCGCATGATCTTGGTATCGAAGCCGCTCCCCTTGGCTTCGGCAAAGACCTCCTTGATGTCCTCGGCGAGCGTGCGCTTCTCCTCTTCAAGGCGCTCGATGCGCTCGATGAACGCGCGCAGCCGCTCGCCGGCAATCCCCCCAACGTCGGGCATCGTTCCCCCTACACCCTTGCATGCTTCGGCTGCGAAGCGGCAAACGCCGCCTTCTGCTCGGCGCTGGCCTCTTTCTGATACTGCTTGCGCCATTCGTCATAGGGCATGCCGTAGACGATCTCGCGAGCCTGCGGATCGCTCAGCGCGACGCCCTGCTCCTCGGCCGCGGCGCGATACCATTTCGACAGGCAGTTGCGGCAGAAGCCGGCGAGGTTCATCAGGTCGATGTTCTGCACGTCGGTGCGCTCGCGCAGATGCGCGACAAGCGCGCGGAACGTCGCGGCTTCGAGCTCGGTGCGGGTCTTGTCGTCCATCTCCACCTCCTCTTGCATGGGCCTTATGTAGCACTCCCGCGCCCGATCTTGAACGCCTCGCACACGCGGCCCCGCAACGCTAAGATCGCGGCCGGCGGATTGCCGAGCGATAGAACGGAATTCTGATGCGCCGCCTTGTCATCGGCCTGTTTGCCGCGATCGGTTTCCTGACGGTGCTCGCGGTCGTCGGAACGGGCGTCGCGATCTGGCGCCTTGCGGCAAGCCGGCCGAGCCTGCCGGGCGCCATCGTGCTGCGCGCCGATCTCGACCGCGGCCTGGCAAAGGGCAGCGGCCCGGACGCGCTGTCGCAGCTGGTGTTCGGCGGCCAGCCCACGTTGCGCGACTTTCTTGACGCGCTCGATCGCGCCGCCGAGGATCCGCGCGTCAAGGGGCTCTATGTCGAGCTGGGCGCCGACAATCTCGGGCTCGCGACCTGCCAGGAGGTGCGCGACGCGATCCGCGATTTCCGCGCCAAAGGCAAGTTCGCGATCGCTTTCGCCGACAGCTTCGGCGAGTTCGGCCCCGGCACGCGGCCCTATTACCTCGCTACGGCGCTCGACGAAATCTGGCTGCAGCCACTGGGGTCGGTCGGGCTGATCGGGCTTGATGCCGAGATGCCCTACCTGCGCGGCGTGCTCGACAAGCTCGGCGTCGAACCCAGCTTTGCGCATCGCGAGCAATACAAGACGGCGACCAATTTCCTCACCGAGCCCGGCATGACCGCACCGGAGCGCGAGCAGATCGAGGATCTGCTGGGCTCGATGGAGCGGCAGATCGTCGACGGCATCGCAGCCTCGCGCAAATTGTCGCCGGCGCAGGTGCGCGGGCTGATCGACCGCGGCCCGCTGGTCGGCGCCGAGGCGAAGGTGGCCGGGCTCGTCGACCATCTCGGCTATCGCGACGAGTTCGATCACCCAGGCCCGCAAGCGGGCCGGAGCGGGCGCCAAGCTGGTTTCACTGTCGCGCTATCTCAAAGCCGCCGGCCGGCCGCACGACAGCGGCCCGAAGATCGCACTGATCTACGCGACCGGCCTGATCACCGCCCGCAGCGGCTCGACCAGCGTGCTCGGCGGCGGCAGCGGGGTCAGCGCCCGCCAACTCGGCCGCGCCTTCCGCCAGGCCGCGCAAGACAAGGACGTGCGCGCGATCCTGTTCCGCATCGACAGCCCCGGCGGCTCGGCGGTGGCGTCGGAGACGATCTGGCGCGAAGTGGCGCGTGTGCGTGCCCAGGGCAAGCCGGTCATCGTGTCGATGGGCGATGTCGCAGGCTCGGGCGGCTATTATATCGCCGCTCCGGCCAACACGATCGTCGCCGAGCCAGCGACATTGACCGGGTCGATCGGCGTGCTGGCCGGCAAGATCGTCATCGGCGGCCTGCTGCACAAGCTCGGCATCACCTACGACTTGGCGCAGCGCGGCGCCAATGCGGCGATGTTCAGCGCTTTTGACGATTTCTCGCCGGCGGCGCACGCACGCCTCGAGAGCTTTCTCGATGCGACCTATCGCGGCTTCAAGGAGCGCGTCGCCGCCGGCCGGCATATGCCCGCCGATCAGGTCGAGGCAGTCGCCAAGGGCCGCGTGTGGACCGGCGAAGAGGCCAAGGCCAAGGGCCTCGTCGATGTCCTCGGCGGCTATGACGTCGCGCTGCGCCTGGCGCAGAAGGCGGCCAAGATCCCGGCCGGCGGGACGTTCAAGATCGCCGTCTTTCCACACCCAAAAAGCACGATCGAACGGCTCTACGACCGGCTCGAAGGCGGCGACGCCGAAGACGCGGCACCGGCGGCACTTCAGGGTGCCGCCTCCAGCCTCGCGCGGATGCTCGCTGCGATCGACAGCGTGGTCGGCGATCCGGGCATCCTGCGCATGGCGCCGCTCGGCGAGATAAGGTAGCGGCGACCCGGGGAGGGCAGAGGCATGCAGAGCGCGAGCACCCGCAACGGCGTCGGCGCGTCACTGAGGCGCAAGGAAGATTTGCGGCATCTGCTGGGCCGCGGCGAATTCGTCTCCGACCTAAGGCTGCCCGGCACGCAGGAGGTTGTCTTCCTGCGCAGCCCGCACGCCCACGCGCGCATCCGCGGGATCGCGGTGCCGCCCGACGCCAAAGGTCGCGTCTTCACCGCCGCCGACCTGCCGCGCATGACCCCGATCCGGGTCGTGACGCAGGCCGCCGGCGCCCGCGCGCCCGCCTGGCCGCCACTCGCCACCGACAAGGCCCGCTATGTCGGCGAGGCGATCGCCGCCTGCGTTGCGCCGACCCGCGCCGCGGCGGAAGACCTCGCCGCCAGCGTCATGGTCGATTACGAGCCGCTCGCCCCCGTCGTCGACGCACCGGCACAGATGCGCGGCGGCAGCGCGCTAGTGCACGAGAGTTGGGGCGACAACCTGTTCATCGAGCGGGTCGTTGAAGGCGGCGACATCGAGGCGGCGGCGCGGGCGGCGGAGATCGTCGTCAAGCGCGAATACCGGATGAACCGGCAATCGGGCGCGCCGATGGAAGGCCGCGCCGTGCTGACCTGCCGCGACCATCGGCTCGACGAGGTCGTGATCTACGCCTCGACCCAGACGCCGCACACGGTACGCGTCGCGATCGGCGAGATCCTCGGGATCGAGCAGCGCCGCATCCGCGTCGTCGCACCCGATGTTGGCGGCGGCTTCGGGCCGAAGGCACGGCTCTACCCGGAAGAGATCATCATGGCGGCACTGGCGCTGGAACTCGACCACCCGGTGCGCTGGATCGAGGACCGCACCGAGGATCTGCTGACCTCGGCGCATACCCGCGACCACCATTACCGGCTCACCGCCTATGCCGACCGGCGGGGGCGTATCCTCGGCATCGACACCGACATCATCGTCGATGCCGGCGCCTACGGGTTGTGGCCGCAAGGGCCGTACCAAGAAGCCAACATGGCGGCGCGTACCCTGCCCGGCCCCTATACGATCGCCAACTACCGGGCGCGCACCTTTACGGTGGCAACCAACAAGGCGCCGCTCGGCCCCTATCGCGGGGTCGGGCGCCCCGGCGCGTGCTTCGCCATCGAGCGCACGATCGACGAGGTGGCGCGCGCCGTCGGCCGCGACCCGACCGATGTACGGATCGAGAACATGATCCCGGCGGCGCAGATGCCTTACACGTCGATCACCGGCATGCGCTACGACACCGGCGACTATGCCGAGAGCGTGCGGCGCTGCGCCGCTCTGCTGGGGCTGGCGCAGATCCGCGAACGGCAGAAGCACAGCGAGGCGGACCGAAGGCTGGTCGGCATCGGCTTCGCCAGCTTTACCGAGCAGACCGCGCACGGCGCCGCCGAATTCGCCTCGCGCGGCGCCTCGATCATCCCCGGGTTCGAGAGCTGCACGGCGCGCATCCTGACCGACGGCAGCCTCGTGCTGATGGTCGGCATCCAGTCGCACGGCCAGGGGCTGGAGACAACGCTGTCGCAGATCGCCTGCGAGGAACTCGGCATCGATCCCTCACATATCTCCGTGCGCCACGGCGATACCGAGAGCACAGCGTTCGGCTTCGGGACCTTCGCCTCGCGCAGCATGGTCATGTCGGGCGGCGCGGTGGCGCGCGCGAGCCGCCTGTTGCGCGACAAGATCGAGCGCATCGGTGCGCACCTGCTGCAATGCGAGCCCATCGAGGTGCGCTGCGCCGAGGGGCGGGTGACCGGGCCGCAGGGCCGCTCGGTGTCGATCGCCGAGGTGGCGCGGGTCGCGCATCTGCGGATGGACGGGCTGCCGGCCGGGGTTGATCCGTTGCTCGACGCGACGGCGACCTACGAGCCCGGCATCAGCACCGGCGTCTTTTCCTATGCGACGCACGGCGCGGTCGTCGCGATCGATCCCGAGACCGGCGCGGTCGAGCTGATCGATTTCGCGGTGGCCGAAGATTGCGGCACGATGGTCAACCCGATGATCGTCGAGGGCCAGATCCGCGGCGGCGTCGTGCAGGGCATCGGCACCGCATTATGCGAGGAGATCCCCTATGATTCGGCGGGTCAGCCGCTCGCCGCGACCTTTCTCGACTACCACATGCCCGCCGCCTTCGAGTTGCCGATGATCAAGATCGGCCACCTGCACACCCCGGCAACCGCGACCGAATACGGCATGAAGGGCATGGGCGAAGGCGGCGCGGTCGCCCCGCCGGCGGCGATCGCCAACGCGGTGCGCGACGCGCTCGCGGCGATCGGGGCGGAAGTCAACGAGACGCCGATCACCCCGCCGCGGGTGCTGGCAGCCATCCGCAAGGCGCAGCGTCAAGCATAGGCTGCTCAAGCGTAGGCTGCTCAAGCATAGGCTGCTGGCGGCAGCCCCCAGGGGATGCATTGCCGCAAGAGTTCATCGGCGCTCGTTTGTAGGAACGCCGGGGGCTGCGACGTTCGGTCTGCTGCATCGGGCGCGGCGTGCGCTACATTAGGCGTGCAATCCTGTCTTCACCACAAAGGGGATGGAAATGCGAACTTTTTGGACTGCGCTGATGGCCGGCGCCGCGGCGACGGCGATCGGCTTCTCCGGGGTGGCCTTCGCGCAAAGCCCCAAGACCCATGTTCTAACGGTGCGGATGCCGGACGGCGGCGTCGCCCAGATCCGCTATACGGGCAATGTCGCGCCGCGGATCAGCTTCGACGAAAGCCCGGCGCCGATCGAGGTGTTCGCGCCGATGCCGTCCGTGTTCGGGCCGGGCTCTCCGTTCGCGGCACTCGACCGCATCTCGGCCGAGATGAATCGGCAGGCGGCGGCAATGTTCCGCCAGGCCGAAGCTATGACGCGGGCCGTGAATTCCGGCCGGATGACCGAGACGGCGCTGCACAACCTGCCGCCGGACAGCAGCGGCTATTCGTTCGTCTCGACGATGTCGGGCAACGGGGTTTGCACCGAGAGCGTGCAGATCACCTCGCAGGGCAACGGCGCGCCGCCGCGCGTCGTCAGACACAGCTCGGGCAATTGCGGCGCGATGCCTGGCTCCATGACCGGCGGGACCACCGGCGCAGCGACGCTGCCGGCCGCGCGTGAGCCGCAAGTCCGGCCCGATGTCGTGTGGACCAGCGCGCATGGGGCGCACCCCGATGCCGGTCTCGTTCGCGAGATCCCGCCCGCACAGCGCTGATCAGTCGCGCGCGGCGAGCGCCGCCTCGACGCCGCGCGCGATTGCCAGCAGCCGGCGGTCGGCGCCGTGCTCGCCGACCAGGCTCAGCCCGACCGGCGGCGCGCCCGCCGGCTGAATCGGTAGCGTGACGGCGCAGCGGTCGAGAAAATTGACCGCCGACGGGTTGCGCAGGATCAGCGCGTTGAGCCGCCGGTAGTCGTGATCGTCCGCGAAGGCAGCGATCGGCGGCGCGGTGATCGCGACGGTCGGCATCAACAGGGCATCGAAATCGACCGTGCGCGGCGCCAGGCGGGCGATCAGGTCGGCCCGCGCCGCGCACAGCTCGATGTACTCGACGGCGGTCATGCCAGCGGCGCGCTCGATGCGGGCGCGCACGCGCGGATCGTAGTCACCGCCGCGCCGCGCCAGCAGCGGCTGATGCCACGCATAAGCCTCGATCGGCGCAAACCCGCCGCTGGCGTTGATCGCCGGGATCTCGTCGAGCTCTGCCAGCGCCAGATCGGTGACCCGCGCACCGGCCTGCGACAGGGCGCTACAGGCAGCAGCGAAAGCGCTCGCGACCACGGGCGCGAGGTCGCTGACGACGAATCCTTGCAGCACGCCGAGCCGCAGCCCGGCGACCGGCGCTGCCGCCGGCGCCTGTGCCGCCTCGCCGGCCATCACCGCGTCGGCGATCGCGCAGCACGCGACGCTGTTGGCGAGCGGCCCGATCGAATTCGAGGGTCGTCGATAATGGGATGACGCCGTCGCGCGGGATGCGCCGCTGCGTCGGCTTGAACCCGACGAGGCCGCACAACGCCGACGGAATCCGCACCGAGCCGCCGGTGTCGCTGCCGATCGCGACGACCGCCTGTGCGCCGCCGACCGACACCGCAGCACCCGACGACGAGCCGCCGGGAATCAGGGCGCGGTCATATGGGTTGCCCGGCGTGCCGTAATGCGGGTTGATGCCGACCCCGGAAAACGCGAACTCGGTCATGTTGGTGCGGCCGACCAGCACCGCCCCGGCCGCGCGCAGCCGGGCGACGACCGGGGCGTCGCGCGCCGCCGCCGGCCGGTCGTCGAGCGCCGTCGAACCGGCCAGGGTCGGCTCGCCGGCAATTTCGAACAGATCCTTGATCGAGATCGGCAGTCCGGCGAGCGGCGAGGCGACGTAGCCGGCGCGGCGCAGGCGATCCTGTGCGTCGGCGGCGGCGCGGGCATTGTCGGCATAGACCCGGATGAAGCTGCGCGCCCCCTCCCCCGCCGGGTCGGCGATCCGCGCCAACGCCGCCTCGACAAGATCGCGGCTGGTGGTGTGCCCGGCCGCCAGATCGGCGGCCAGGCCGAGGATGGTCAGCTTGGAAGGGGCCGGCATCGCGCGGCGCCTCAGTCGAGCAGCGCGAGGTCGATCGCGTCGCCCAGCCGGCAATAGCCGAGATCGCTCGGATGCAGCCCGTCGCCGCAATCGTAGACCCCGAGCATCTGGGTCGGGCGCTCGGGGTCGCGCAGCGCGGCGTCGAAATCGACGACGCCGTCGAACGCGCCGCTCTCGCGGATCCAGGTGTTCAGCGTGACGCGGTGCTTCTCGCGCGTCGGGTTCCACGCATTGGCCATGAACGTCTCGTTGCCGAACGGGGTCAGCGTCGCGCCGATCAGCTTGATGCCGCGGCTGTGCGCACGCACCGCCATCTGCTGCAGGCCGGCGATCATCTGCTCGCCGGTGACCTCCTCCTCGGGCTTGGCCCAGCGGTTGCGCAGATCGTTGGTGCCGAGCATGACGATCGCGTGGGTGACCCCGGGCTGTGCGATGATGTCGCGATCGAAGCGCTTGAGGCCGCTATCTCCGCGCAGGTCGTAGAGGATGCGGTTGCCGCCGAGGCCGTTGTTCATCACCGCCATCGGCCGGCCGCCGCGCTCGACAAGACGCCGGGCGAGCTGGTCGGGCCAGCGGCAATAGGCGTCGATCGTCGAGATGTTGCCGTCGGTCAGCGAGTTCGCCGAGCGCCACGACGCCGCCGGTCTCGTTACTCGCAACGACATCGACGCCGCACAGGAAATACCACTGGTCCGTCAGGCTGCCGATCGGCATCACCGCCGCCTGGGTGAAATTGCCGGGCGGCGAGATGTAGTTGGTCTGGCGCGCGTAGCGGCCGGTGATCTGAAAGCTGGCCGGCACCTCGCCCGGCAGGTAGATGCTGACCGCGAGATCGGCGAGCGGCGCGACGGCAAGCTCGACCGGATCGCTGAACGAGACGGCGCCCGCGGCGATCGTCGCGCCGTCGCTGCCGCCGAAGGTCAGCTTGCGGTCGGAGCCGGGAACCACGCCGGCGCCGGCCTCGCGCAGCGCAACCCGGGCGGCGCCGATGGTCAGATTGCGGCTTCCATAAGCATTCGAGATCCGCACCCGCAAGCGGTCGCCGCCGATGCTGACTCGCGGGTTCATGCGGATCGTATGGTTGTTGAACGATACACCAACCTCGGAGGGGGCCGGCGCAGCCGCCCACGTTCCCACCCAATGCGATTTGCTTTGCATCGCCCCATATCCTCCCTGGACAGGAGCGTAGGATGAGCCAGCGCATTTACATTGTCTATGGCCGCTACTCTGGCGAAGGGCAGCGCGGCAACTCGTCCGTCGAGCGCCAGATGGACATGGAGCACTACCGGCAGCGGGCCGACCGGATCGGCCTGCCGTTCGTAGAGGTTGCATTTTTCGACGATGCGAAGTCGGGCTTCAAGGGCGACAACCTTGAAGCCGAACTCGGCAAGATCTTTGCCGACATCAGGAGTGGCAGGACACCCCCCGGCTCGGTGATCGGGACCGAGTTGCATTCCCGGCTCGGCCGTCTGTCGGCGAACGAGGCGCTGTATCAATACCTCGACATCCTACGGCTTGGCATCAAGCTGGACATCCGAGGACGCACGCTGCGAACCTGGGAGTCGATCGGGGGGCTATCTGGCGTGCTGGTGCTGATGGAAGATTTCATCGACATGGTGATCGCGCACAAGCACAGCGCCGATCTGCAAAGGACACTAAGGGACACCTATCGCATCAAACGCAGTCAGGTGCGGAGCGGCAACCCCGTCTCGACGATGAAGAAGGGTGGACCCGGCCAATTCATCGGGCGGGCGTGCCCGGCGTGGCTAACGCCGCTTGATGCGCCGATCGTTATTGAGGGACGGGAGTATTTCTACGACATCATCGAGGGCATCGCGAACGTCGTCGGCATGATCTTCGATTGGGCCGACTCCGGTGTTGGCTCGGTTGTGATCGCGCGGCGGCTCAACGAACGGAACATCCCACCACTCGGCAACCACCACCGCAAGAACCCGGACGAGAACAAGGGCTGGTCCGCCGGCACAGCCCACAACCTGCTTAGGAACATCGCCGTCATCGGCTTATGGCAGCCGCACACGACAACCCGAGAGATCCTCGATGATGCCGGCAATGTGCGAAAGATCCGATACGATGCGCGGGTCGCGGACGGCACCCCTCTCCGCTACTACCCGCCGATCATCACCGAGAGCCAGTTCGAGCGGGTCGGGATGAAGCTGGCCGCGAAGCGTATAGCCGGCGCGGTTGCCAAGGGCGGGCGGAAGGGTCGCGGCTTCGGTAATATCATCACCAAATTATGTCGTTGCGTCGAATGCGGTGGCCGCGTGAACAAGAAGACCGATTCTCGCCGCGACTATCTCTTATGCGAGAATGCGCGGCGTGGAGTGCGCAAACCGGACGGGTCGCGGCCGAGCGCGGCTCGAAACCATGGCCCGGCTGATCCAGCGCAAGCACGAAAACTACCACGAATACCAAATCGAGCTTGACGACCTTCGGGGTGAGGAACGCAGGGCGTAGCGCGAACGGATGCGCGAATTGATGCACGAGATCGACGGCTTGCAAATGGAGCATGACACGCTGGACGCGATGATCCGACAGGCCGATCGGCGGAGCGCCCGCGACTACGCCGATCGCATCGAGGGGGGTGTTGCCCGCCTCAACTCGCCGGACGAAATCGAACGCGAGAACGCACGCTTTGCCTTTCACGCGCTCCTATCGGAGCGGGCGTCCTTCTGCCTCACCGGCAATCGTGAGATGTTCGTGGAGTTCCGCAACGACCGGACACGCGGCGTCATCGGCTTCGATCAGGAAGGCGTTGTGGTGCGTTACGGGCCGTTTGACCTGGCGTCGGATATGCCGATCCCCATCGATCTGACCGCCCATCTGACGCTCGTCGGAATGCGTATCGAGAACATCCGTGACCGGCTGGCTGAGCGCGAGCGGCAGTTGACTGAGATGGAGGCGGACCCGAACATGGCCGCCGCGTTCGCCCAGATGGCCCATCTGCGTGTCCGGTAAAATACTGGTATTTATGGAGCGGACCCGTTTGCCCTCTGACGTAACTGGCTGAACTGCGCCTCATCCCCGCACCAGCCCGCCGTCGATCAGGACCACGGCCCCGGTAGCGTAGTCGGACAGGTCGGTCGCCAGGAACTCGACCACCTTGGCGCAATCCTCGACCGTCCCAAGGCGGCGCAGCGCCACCAACTCCGCCCGGTCCCGATTGCCCTGAACGCTGCCGGGAATGACCGCCGCCATGATCCGGCCGGTGGCGATCACGCCGGGCGCGATGCAGTTCGCGGTGATGCCGAACGGCCCGAGGTCCTGGGCCAGATACCGGGTGTAGTGGGCGATAGCCGCCTTCGCGGCTCCGTAATGCGCATAGCCACCGTCCACCGAGGGTCCCGTGCCGGCGATCGAGCTTACCGTGATGATCTTGCCCGACCGCTGCTCCTTCATGGTCGGGGCGACGGCGTTGACCGTGTAGCATTTCCAATCATCGCCTCGGTCTCAGCGAGAGTTGATAGTCCACGATGTCGTCCCTATCGTGAGGCGAAAGGCTATGGCGACCAAGGCGCACATTCGTTGTCGATCGGCACAACGATTCCTATCAGATCGCCGAATTCGAGCGAACACTGCTCATGAGCTTGATCGTCAAAGTTTCTGCGTTCACTTCCTGATAGCGAACGCTTGCACTTATGCGCTTGGCTATTGCCGCCGAACGCAGGTGTGGTGGCGCAAGCAACGCAGCAAATTCGGCATGACGCCACGCATATTCCGCCCGATATAGCCGGATCAGCATCGGATCTGTCGCCTGTTCAATTTTCTGTCTTATTTCGGCAAGCTCGGCCTCTCCCTCCGCTCGTATTTTTTTGGCATTGATCCGTGAGATTAAGGAACGTTTTGTCAGATTTGCTGCTGGATTGGCTTCGATCAAAGCAACATTTTTTACTGCCTCAAAGATCGCCTTGATGTAGACAAGATGGTCATCAACCGTGCGTTGCTTTAACCCATCTGCGAGTAAAGCGTCGGGATAATCGGCTAAATCATCAGAGATGATATGGAATGGATTAAACTCCTGGAAATGAGCAGCAAGCCGTCTTAGCTTACTAACGGCACCAACCCAGGTCTTTCTATCAATGTTGTCCGGCCGCGAATTGGACCAAATGCGGGCCATTGACACGATGATATTTGAGGGGTCTTTCTCGTTGCGCTTTCGATACCCCATAAGTTCCCCGCGCTCGTCGAAGACGGGAACCAAACTGATTGGAGGCGGACTTCCTCGGCGGGAGTAATTGAATAGAGGATCATCGTCCAGGTAGAACCAGCGGCGACTTGCGGCAGATGCCTCAGTTGCCGAAAGCGGCGTCTCGGCGTCGGCGATCTTGGCCTCATACTCAGCGATGATCGGGACGGCCCGAGCATTGGCCTCCGCCTCGTCCTTCGTGCCGAGCGGTAGGTAAATTGGCCTTGGATGACGGGGACCAATCGGGGTGGGACCGCGATCCGCACGCGCCAAGCGCCGTTCTTCATGCGTTGTAGATGCTTCGGCACAGCCAATCTCGCCGGGTAAATTGGACTCCTGACGATATAGACACATCTAGCGTTTTCAGATCGTTAAGACCGGCAGGCCCGACGGACGGCCCGTGCATTAGCGCTAGCTGTAACCGGAATCACTGACTCAAAAACCCATTTCCCGAGTGATATCTCTGTACTTCGTGCATCTGTTGAGTATCTTCGTCACATCGACAACAGATTGAGAGGTAAACATACAGCTATGATTAACGAACTGCCGCGTAAGGTGGACCTTACGCTTGATGCACTGGTTCACGCTGCGCAGAATGCGTGGAATTGCTTTCGGGACGCGCAGTTATACGCATTCTTCTATGCGGCTCCGGTGCTCGTATGGGCGCAGGAGAATGAGGCCGACTTCCTTACCTACTGCAAACGCAACAACATCGTCGGCGACACGCACGGGACTCGCGTCGTCGAGTTGATGATTGCCACCGACCCGGATAGCGAGGACACGGAGAAACAGCCAACGATCCCGCGTGAGCGCCGGGCTGAATACGCAGCCTGCATCGGGTGGTTCGCCGATAGCGAACTGTGTCCGGAGATAGACGCCGACAAAGCCGTCGCGCTGGCCCGGCAGAAGGGACGCATCACCGGGATCGCGCGGGAATTTCGGGACAAGAAGGACGCCGAGAACCCGAAGCTCAAGGCTGCGAAGGAGAAGGGGCTGGCTACCCGCGCGAGCCGTCAGCGCAAGGAGGCCACAACAGCGTCGCCGCCGCATGCCCATGTGAAGATCGGAAAGCATCCGGTCGATCTCTCGACACTCGGAGCCTCTGCACAGGAACAGATTGCTGCGGAGATGGTCCAAGATAACGAAGACAATACGGCCAGCTTGGCGGGGGAACTTGGTCGTGAACTCGACAAAGCAGGGGTTGGGTTCTACTCGCCCGGCGATCTCGCCGATTTCCCTGTCGTCCATTATCTGGCGATCAAGGATCGACCGGACGGGCAACCCCGGTTGTTCGCCATGACAGCCTCCAACAACATGTATCGCCAGTTGGCCGCTGCGATCATCTCGCGGCATCTGATCTCTCAGGCTCGTAAGGTAGCCTGATGGCTCTCGGGGAGCAGCTTTGCCCTTATCCTGGATGCAAGGCGAAGGTCAGATCGCAAATCCTCCCCGCCCTGTTGGCCCTCGGAGATGGCATCGACGAATTCGTTGACGTCTTCGCCGGGGCCGGCGGGATCGCCCTGCCAATGATGTTCCGGCGACCCGACATTCGTCATGTCATCAATGATCGCGACCCAACCATGGTCGCATTGTGGCTGGCGGTGCGAGATCAACCAGATGCACTTGTTGAGCGAATTCCGGATCGTTTGCCACAGCGCGAAGATTTTTCTCATGCGCATCGGGTACTTCGTGATGTAATTCAACTTCCCGAAAACCATGCCGAGATCCTCGATATCGGATTTCTCAAGCTATTCAGGCAAGCAACGGCGCACGGAGGATGGATCCACGGCGGTATACAATCCGATGTTGCTCGTCGATGGTCGCCCCGATGGCTGCGATCAATCGTCCGGCTCAACTCGGATCGAATGCAATTTCCGGTATCTGTGGAAATCATTAACAGGGATTTTACAGGTCTTATCGGGGATACCAGCCGAAGGAAGTTGCTCTTTCTAGATCCACCATACTGGCCGGAGAATCCAGACGTGAAGGCCACTACTACAATTATGAATTTTCAACTGCGGATCATGCTCGGCTGGCTGAGATGCTGAAATTGACTCCACATCGATGGGTCCTAACTTACGGCGATCATCCCCGCGTTCGAAGTCTTTACCGATGGGCGTCGATGGCTCCGATCGGGAACCGTCAGCTTCTCATAACGCGAGAACCGATCGGGGCTTGAACGGGGGGATCGCAATGGACCCACAATGGGATCAGTAGCGGCGTCGCCCTGGTCCTACTACCCCGCATCAAATCGACCCTTACCGGCCCAAACAGGATCTCAGCGCCACACTGGAGTTCGATCATCTGCTTGGCGTCGAACTGCGTCGGCGCCACGACCCGAACCCACCTGATCGCCATTGCGGGGAAGCCTGATCGTCGCCTCCCAGGTCACACCAGCCATGTTTCCTCCATAAAAGTTGCCGAAAAATCGCCATCGAGACCGGCAGCAGCGCCGATCCGATGACGGCACACAGCCTACCACGTCATGCGATTTTCTGATATTGGATTATCCGATTTAACCACGTTGGGCTTGGAAGCCGGCCGTGTGGGTGCAGCCCGAGGATTACGAGAACGTCGGTGCAGTCTTGGCGGCTGCGCGGCGTAAGGCCAACCTTACGCAAGTCGAGTTGGCTCGGCGGCTCGGTCGGCCGCAATCGGTCGTGTCGCAGATAGAGGCGGGCAAGCGGCGGCTCGATGTCGTCGAGTTTCTGGCGATTGTCAGGACCCTCGGGGCCGATCCCGTGGAGGTCTTTGCTGAAATCGGCAGGTCATTGCCCAAATAGCCGCTGTTCTCGGCGCTCCTGCCGTATGCACCGAGGCGTTCGGTCATCGCGTCGGATACTCGCTACGATTGAAAGCGGCGTCGAGCGTCAGCTTGGGTGTAGTATGGGCGGAAGGCTGACCGCAGGGGGACCGATGAACAGCACGACGAGCCAAGCTCAATCCCTCGCCTCGTTCGTGTGGTCGATCGCCGAAATTCTCCGGGGCGACTTCAAGCAATCCGATTACGGCAAGGTCGTCCTGCCGTTCGTCGTGATGCGACGCCTCGACTGCATCCTGGAGGCCTCCAAGACGGCGGTTCTGGAGGCCGCGAAGGGCCTGCCCGAGGGTGTGGACGATGCCACCCGCGACATGATCCTGTTCGGGGCCATCGGCGGCAACATCAAGGTCTACAATCTGAGCCGCCTCACTTTCAAAACCCTTCACGATCAAGACCCCGGCCAATTACATCAGAACTTGATCGACTACATCACCAAATTCTCGCCCAACGTCCGCGATATTTTTCTCGACAAATTTCTGTTCACCGACCAACTCAAACGGCTCAAAGAGGCCGACATTCTCTGGCCGGTCTTCGACCGGTTTTGCCAGATCGATTTGCACCCGGATCGCGTCTCGAACATCGAGATGGGCTACCTGTTCGAGGAGCTAATCCGCCGCTTCTCGGAAATTTCCAACGAGACTGCCGGTGAGCATTTCACCCCCCGCGAGGTCATTCGCCTCATCGTCGAACTTTTGCTGGCGAGCGATCATGCCGCCCTGACCGGCGTCGGCATCATCCGCACCGTCTATGACCCGGCGTGCGGCACCGGCGGAATGCTGGCACTCACCGAGGAGGAGATGCACGCCCTCAACCCGCGCATCCGCGTCGAACTGTTCGGCCAGGAGATCAACGGCAAATCCTTCGGCATCTGCAAATCCGACATGCTCGTGACCGGCCATGACCCGGAGCAGATCGCCTTCGGCAACACGCTCACGAATGACGCCCACAGGGGCAAGACCTTCCACTACATGCTGTCGAATCCGCCCTAAGGGGTGGACTGGAAAAAGTATCAGGAACCGATCAAGGCCGAGGCCGAGACCCAAGGCTTCGACGGTCGCTTCGGGGCCGGGACGCCGCGTATTTCGGACGGACAGCTTCTCTTCCTTCAGCACATGATCTCGAAGATGCGCGATGACGAGCAGGGGTCACGCATCGGCATCGTTATGAACGGATCACCGCTGTTCACCGGCGGGGCCGGTTCCGGCGAGACCGAAATTCGCCGGTGGATGCTGGAAAATGATTGGGTTGAGGCGATTGTCGCCCTGCCTACCGACCTCTTTTACAACACCGGCATCCAAACCTATGTCTGGCTCCTCACGAACCGGAAATAGAATGGCCGACGCGGCAAGGTTCAACTGATTGATGCCATCGTCCGAACGGTTCTGGAAGCCCATGCGGAAGAGCCTGGGGTCCAAGCGGCGTGAAATCCCCGAGGATGCCCGCAAAGAGATCGTCCAAATTTATGCCGCGATGCTGAACGGGGATGGAGACCATGGCGAGTTCTCCAAGATCTTCGACACCAGCGATTTTGGGTATCGGGAAATCCGCGTCGAACGGCCGTTGCGGTTGAATTTCCAGGTCACCCCTGAACGCTTGGCCCGTTTGGCCGAGGAAAAGGCGATTGCCAAGCTGGACGCCGCCGAGCGTGACGATCTGTTAGACGCCCTCGCCGAATTGCCCAACGACGTGTATCGGGATCGGAAAAGTTTGAGAAGATGCTTCACAAAGCTCTGAAGGACGCAGGACTTCCGGTTCGCACGCCGGTAAAGAAGGCGATCCTATCGGCCCTGTCGGAGCGGGATGAGACCGCTGAAATCTGTCCGAGATGCCGATCGGAAAGCCGGAACCCGATACCGACTTCCGCGACCACGAACTGGTGCCCCTGAAGGAAGATTGGCAGGACTATGTGGCCCGCGAAGTGACGCCCTTCGTGCCCGATGCCTGGGTTGATGAAAGTTACCGTGATGAGCGAGACCGCGAAGTTGGTCGTGTCGGATACGAGATCAATTTCAATCGGTATTTTTACAAATATGTGCCGCCCCGTCCGCTTGCGGAAATCGACGGTGAGCTAAAGGCTCTTGAAGCCGAGATCGCCGGGTTGTTGACGGAAGTGATGACGGTCGTGACACTTTTGGCGCGTCATCCATTTAGGTTACCCCAAGCTGGTGCCGGATTTCCTGTCGACATGCAGTGCCATCCTAAACCACGAGATCGCTTTTTTCAAGGTAAAACATCTCAACCTGCATGGCCTTCGAGCATCGAATATATTGATATCGGTAATGTCACAGTCTCGAAAAGGGAATACAGGCCCGAGAAATACGAGCTTCTAGTTTTCCGCCATGCGCCAATCCGTGCTCGTAAACCGGTATGGAACGGCCTTACTTCTGGGTTATTCTCAACCGTTAGAACATATTTGAAAGGCCTGTATCGACAATAATTGATGGTCGCGTTTATTCCAACATGGATGGATTCTCGAACCAGATTTTCGCGTGTGTCTGCCGAAGATTGGCGTGAACGCCAGATATTTGTATCACGCGATGTAATCGATGCCATTCATTGAAGCCGTTGTGGCCGCATCGACGGGTGTCAGTTATCCGAGCGTTCACGCCCTCAACGCTCGGAGATCTTAAAGCTTCCGCTGCCAAGCGTCTACACTCAGAGAGATTATCGTCAAATTTCCTCTACCGCGAGATCGCCCGCATTGATCAACTGATCGAGAAAAAAAACGCTTTCTTGACCTCGCAAATGAACGCTGGCACTCAACCCTTGATGCCTTGATCTGGGGGCGCGAACAAGACACTGGTCCGTGAACTATCGCTCGAAGAGATGATCGCGTCCGTCCCATGCACTTGGACCGTTTCACCTCTTAAATACCTGACAGATCAGAGGCGACCCATCATGTATGGGATCGTTCTCCCCGGCCCTAATGTGGACGAGGGCGTGATGATTGTGAAGGGGGGAGACGTGAAACCTAAACGACTCGCCCCAGAGATTTTGTGCAAGACAACGGCCGAGATCGAGAAGGGATACGCTCGCTCGCGACTGAGAGCGGGTGACCTCGTAATCGCCATCAGGGGGGGCATTGGCGACATCGAGATCGTCCCGCCTGAAATCGAGGGGGCGAACCTGACACAGGACGCGGCGAAGCAGCAGAAATATACCGACCTGAAGGCATTGGTCGCCTTTTCTGGCGATCTGGTGCTGGACGGCGAGCCTTGGACCGAGGCTGCCCTCAATCGTTTTTCGGAAACCGAACTGCCACGGCGGTTTGACGGCATCAGGCAAAATGGCACGCCGTATCCGGACCAATACCAAATTCTGATCGTCGCCGAGAAATATCAAACAGGCTTCGATCAGCCCAAACTCTGCGCCATGTATGTGGATAAGAAGCTCGCCGGCCTTCAAGCCGTGCAGACACTTTCACGACTGAACCGAAGTTATCCGGACAAGGAGCGCACATTCATCCTCGACTTCCAGAACACGATCGAAGACATCCAGACGGCCTTCCGACCCTACTACGAGGCGACGGAACTCGAAGCTGTCTCGGACCCGAACCAGATTTATGAACTGGAAGCCCGCCTCAAAGCCTTCGGAATCCTCGACAACGGCGAGGTCGAGCGTTTCGCGGAGATTTTCTACAAGGGGCCGCTCGACCCGTCTGATCGTATCAAGCTCGAAGGCTTGGTGCGGCAAGCGGTCAGCCGCTTTGAGGCGGATGATGATGAGGGGCGGCAGGAAGAATTCCGCCAGCTTCTCAAAAGCTACATGCGGTTTTACAGCTTCGTCGCCCAGGTAGTCCGCCTCGACGATACCAGCCTGGAAAAGCTCTATGCGTATGCGGCGTGGCTAATCCGCCTTCTGCCGGATCGTGAAATCCCGCCCGACATCGAGATCACAGACGACATGCTGCGGCTTCAGGCCTTCAAAGTCGAACAGAAAGAGGCTGGCAACGCATCGCTCAGCCCCGGCGATGATGCGACGCTGAAGCCGATCAGCGAATTTGCCGCCAAACCCTACACCGAGGACGAGAAGAAATCGCTTGCTGAGATCATACACTCGTTCAACGAGCGTCATGGCACGCAGTTCAGTGAGGCAGACTTTCTCCGCTTTGAGCAGGTCAACCGTGAAATCCTCGATGAGGACATGACCGAAATGCTGCGCAACAATCCGCCGGACGTAGTGTTTTCAGCCTTCTCGCAGGCGTTCTTCCAGGGCGCGATCAAAATGTTTCAGCGCGATAACGAGATGAAGAACATCGTTCTTAGCGATCCTGAAGTGCGTGCCCAGGCGATCCGCCATTTCTTCGGTCGGGCGCTGCGTCAGGCGCGGGAAGCCAATCCGGACTGAACATGAATTACATTCCCCAAACCGAGGGATGCTATGCCGTGGAGCGGTAGCACCGACCCTTATGAGCGGCAGCAAGCGGCGGCGATCGAGGAATGGAAAGATCGGCGTCCATCTGCACTCAACAACGCCATGGGCTATGCGCTCAAACCGCTGGCTTGGGCTTTCGGGCAGGCGGTTCCGACATCGGCGATCGAAGGAGCGCTAAGAGGCGCGGATTGGGTTGCGCGTCAAACTTTGTTTGAAGAGCGGGTGTTCCGTGATGCGGGCGTCAAGGATATTGACGATCTCAGAGCGCTCAACCTCCGCCAACTGGACGCTCTCGCCGACAGTTTTCATAGGTGGGCGATAGGTTATGCCGTTGTCGAGGGCGGCGCGACGGGAGCCGCCGGACTAGCGGGGATCACCGTGGATATACCGTCGCTGCTGACGCTGACGCTGCGGACAGTGCGCGGCGTCGGTACGTGCTACGGCTATGTCTCAAACGATGAGCCAGAACAGCAATTCGTTCGCGGCATCATCGCCGCAGCGGGAGCCAATTCGGTCGCGGAAAAGACGGCGGCACTGCCGTTCCTCCGGGAACTCGAAGTGACGCTGCTGCGGCAGACCTTCAAATCGATGGCGGCAAAAGCCGCTGGACAGGTTGTCGGAAAGGAAGCAGCAATCGTCGCGCTTAGAAGTCTTGCACGGCAACTCGGGGTGAATTTGACGAAACGGAAGATACTGCAAGGCATCCCCCTTCTCGGTGGCGGGGTCGGTGCGCTCGCGAATTACACCTTCATCGACGATATAGCGACTGCGGCTCGAAGGTCGTATCAGCAACGCTGGTTGGGAGACCGCTACTCCCAGACCATCGAAGGGTAACAGCAAACGTCAACCTGATCGCCGTCGGCGGCTCGGCCGTCTGACGATGGGCACGATGCACTTTGCGAAGGGGCTTGAGTTCCGTGCCGTCGCCGTCATGGCGCGTGACGACGAAATCATCCCGCTGCAAGAGCGGATCGAGAATGTCGCCGACGATGCCGACCTCGAAGAAGTCTACGAGACCGAGCGGCATCTGCTTTACGTGGCCTGCACCCGCGCCCGCGACCATCTGCTCGTGACTGGTGTCAATCCGGCCTCGGAGTTCCTCGATGACCTCGAATAGCGCGAGTGCGGTTCAGCGGACTTAGCTGAGGAGTTTTTGGATTTCTCGGAGTGTTCGGTACGAAGCTGGCGAAAACCCAATCTTCATGGAAGGTAATCGGGCTGGCGTTATTTCAACGGTGGTATGATAACGAGCAATTACGCGACGTTGCCTATCTGGTGTCAAGTCGAGTCAGGTTTCCGATAGATAAATGAGATAGCCAAGTTCAGAACTGCCGCACAAAGTGACCCATACCACCGATGGGGCAAGGCACCATGCTGAAACCGGGTCGAGTTCCTCGAACAAAACCTTGAAGCGATAAAGAGAGGGAAAGATTTTATCAAAGCGACCCTTTATACGTCCCGAACATCCTATCCCAGAAGAAATCGATCACCGCGAAGTTGCAGTTCGGGAATTGGTGGTGCGCTAAGTGGAGTTCCTGTTTACGTCTGAACCACGCAAAACGACGGAAACGTGAACCCTCCGCGTGGTATTCCTTATCGAGAAAGACATGGATGTAAAACGATGCAGAACATGCAATGACCAGAGAAACGAATAGATAAACTGGCAATATGAAAAATGTGCACGCCCCCACCAGGAGCACTGGGATAAAGAAATATGGCGTGTTGTTTCCTTCATCGCCAAGGTAGGTTTGCGAGACGAGATGATCGCCACAATAGTAGGTGTGGTGGAAGGCGATATGGTTGCGAAAGAACTTGCCGCCGACCGGACGATGACCAAGCGCGTAATGCATTAGAGTTTGTGTAAAGGACATAAAGAGATGCGTGGCAACAGCGATGATAAGGATCAGTGGAAGTTTCGAAAGGCCCCGCAATGCCGTATGGAGCATGGTTCCCCTCCAACTCAGCGACCGGATTTTCCAGTCAGCCGTATCCGACAACTATATGGCAACTGTATGGCGCGGCCAGATAGGGTGCCTCCAGGCTTCCCGGATCAGCCAATCCGGCGGGAGCGGTTGGCTTGACGTGGCACGCCTAACGTCTCGGTGATAGCATGCGAGGAACCGGCCCAAATGACGGGGAACGCAATGCCCAAGGAGATCGTGAACACGACTGATCTGTTCGAGATCATCGGCACGACCCGTTCAATGCGGAGGCTGAAACCCGATCCGGTGCCGCCGGATCTGGTCCGCCAGATCCTCGAAGCCGGCACGTGTGCCCCGAGCGGCGGCAACATGCAACGCTGGCGTTTCCTCGTCATCAAGGACCCGGCGATCAAGCAGGCAGTCGGTGCTCTCTACAAACGCGCCTGGGATGAGACCGTCGCTCCACGGTATCGAGCGGGCGAGCCGGCACCGGGCACCAGCCGGGAGCGGTTTCTCCGAATGCTTGATGCGGCGCAATACCTCGCCGATCACATCCAAGAGGCCCCGGTGTGGATCGTGCCGTGTCTGCAAGGTGAGACGCCAACCCGCACCGCTGGCTCGTCCATTTATCCGGCCGTGCAGAACATGCTTCTGGCGGCGAGGGCGCTCGGCCTGGGGGCTACCTTGACGACGCTCTACCTGAACTTCGAGAAGGAAGCCGAGGCTGCTCTCGGTCTGCCGGCGGATTGGCATTCTTATGCGATCCTGCCCATCGGCTACCCGATGGGTCGCTTTGGACCCGTTCGGCGCATCTCACTCGCCGATGTCGTGTTCGAGGATCGGTGGGGGCAGCCATATCAGGATCTCGGGCGCTGACATGCCGGATCAGGAATTCAGCGACCAGATCGCCAAGTTCAATACGGTCGCAAACCCGACCCAGACCGCCAGCGGCACGAGACACCAACCAGCAACCCGGTCGAGCCGCCAGAAGACGATCACCGTTGCCGCGATGACCAGAAGTTGCGGGATGATGTTGACCACCCCGAGCAGTGGGCTATGGGCGGCGAAAAACATCCAGGACCACGCCGCATTCAACGCCAACTGGACGAAGAACAGCGTCAAACCGACTCGGCGCATGCCCGTCCGTCGTCGCAGCCGCAGAACCCGCCAGACCGAGAACGCCATCAGCACGTAGAGGATCGTCCAAACCGGCGCGAAAGCCCAATCCGGCGGATTGAACGCCGGCTTGACCAGCCCGGCATACCAGGGCGCAAGGTTCGGAAAGGTGGCAAGCTGGCCGAGAATGAACGCGGCGGCGACCGGCATCACGGCGACGGCGACAAGACGCGCCTCTCGAACGAACCCGACTTTCCCGTTGTCGCGCATTCCGCTGAGAGGCCGCTTGAACTGCATCGCCGGCTCAGTCCGCCGCCGCCGGCAACTGCCGTAGCTGCGCCTTCAACTGGTCGAAATCGACCGGCTTGGTGAGGAATTCCGATGCGCCATGCTCCGCAGCACGACGGCGGCGCTCGTCATCCCCGTAGGCGGTTATCATCATCACCGGCAGATCAGGGAAGAGCAGCGTCAGTCCGTCCATGCCCGGCATGTTGATGTCCGACAGGATCACGATCAACTGCGGCTCGATTTCGCCAGCCAGCTTCTCCAACGCCTGCTCTCCCGAGGCGGCGAAATACATCGCATAGGTGCCTTGGCGAACCTCGCGGCGAAAGCGTTGACGGAAAAGCTCGGCCACGTCGGGTTCATCATCGACCACGAGGATGCTTGCGCGACGCGCAGACTGCCCTTCGGGCAAGCTCACGCTCATGCGGCGGCACTCGCCTGGAAGCTGCGGGGCAACCGGATGGTGAATTCGGTGAACTCGCCGACCCTGCTATCCACGGTGATCGTGCCGCCATGCTCTTGGGTGACGATGTCGTAGCTGATCGACAGCCCGAGGCCGGTGCCCTCGCCTGTCGGCTTCGTCGTGAAGAATGGCTGGAACAGTTTGTCCTTGATCGCGGCTGGAATGCCCGTCCCGTTGTCGCGGATACGGATTTCGACGGCATCGCCAAGATCGCGTGTCGAAACCGTCAGGACCGGCTGGAACTTCGGGTCGCCTCCCTCCTTCTGGCGCTTGGTGGCCGCGTAGAAGCCATTGCCACACAGGTTGAGGCAGACACGGGTGATGTCCTGCGGCACCAGTTCGATGGGCCTGATCGTGCTGTCGTAATTGCGTTCCAATGCGATGTTGAAGCTCTGATCCTGGGCACGGCCGCCGTGATAGGCGAGGTTGAGGGCTTCCTCGATCAAGCCATTGAGATCGACCTCGCGGCGCTCGCCACTGCTGCCTCGGGAATGCTCCAGCATGGATTTGACGATGCCATCGGCGCGTTTCCCGTGTTCGGCGATTTTTTCCAGATTGCTGGTGAGCAACTCGATCGTTTCATCGACATCAGCGCGGTCCTGCTCGGGTAGCGTGTCGAGCGCCGGTCCGGCCGTCTCCTTCAACTCGTCGAGCAGTTCGACCGACAGCCCGGCGAAGTTGTTGACGAAGTTGAGTGGGTTTTTGATCTCGTGGGCGATCCCGGCGGTCAGTTGACCCAGAGAGGCCATCTTCTCGGCTTGGATCAAGTTGGCCTGGGCGGCTCTCAAGTCGCGCAATGCCGCCTCAGCATCGTCGCGTGCCTCGCGCGTCTCGGTGATGAGCCGCGCATTTTCCATCGCGATCACCGCCTGGGCGGCGAAGTTTTGTAGGAGGGCGATCTGTTTGTCGGTGTAGGGCCGTACCTCTTGACGGTAAATCATGAAGAAGCCGAGCAGCTTTGCTTCCTTGCGCAAAGCGACAAAGAGGACCGTTCGCGCATCGCCCGAACCATAGAGAACGCGCTTTGCCGGATTCCCTGAGCGATAGCCTTCGTCGTCTGCCAGATCAGGAATGTGCACAAAATTCTCGCCGGCTAATAAAGGATACGCCCCAGTGCCAGGAACCGGGTCCAGTGGCTTGCTATGAAACTCGGCAAAGAGTGCCGGAACTCCCCGCAGTGCTGTGGCACGAAAGAGCCTGTCATCCTCAGTCCACAGTCCACCAAAGGAAGCCTCACAAAGCCGCATCGCCTTTTCAAGCATTGCGTCAAACACCGGGGCCAAGACACCGGGCGATGCGTTGATGACCTGCAATACCTCGGCGGTGGCGGTCTGCTGTTCGAGCGCCTCGCGGGTCTCGATGATGAGCCGTGCATTCTCCATCGCGATCACCGCCTGGGCCGCAAAATTCTCCAAAAGACCGATCTGCTTGTCAGTAAAGGGGCGCACTTCCTGGCGAGCCGCTACGATACGTCCAAGGAATGCATTTTCTTTCCGCAACGGTATGAATAGCACCGTCCGAAGACCTGCGACATCGACCCCGGCCCGTAAAACCAGGTCATCCGGAACCTGCGCGGCGAGTTCCGCAAGATCGACCTGGACCGGGTAAGCGGACGCGATGGTGCCGACCGGCGGATGAAACCCGTCACGGAGCATGGCCGCATAGGGCATTGCCATTCCGCGATCCGCCACGGCACGAAGCCGTTTGCCATCGAAGATTTGCAGGCTGCCGCACGGTGCGCCGCAAAGGCCGTGGGCCTTTTCAAGGATTGCGTCGAACACCGGACCAAGTTCACCGGGCGAAGAATTGATGACCTGAAGGACCTCGGCGACAGCCGTCTGCTGTCCCAGCGCCTCATCGCGCTCGGCGAGTGCTTCATCGAGCCGGCGCTGCAACTCAGCATTGGCGAACCGAAGATCGGCTACCTCGTCGTCGAGCGTCGCGGTCATCTTCTACTCCGTCGCGCCCTACTCCCGTTCCCATGATACCGTGATTGGCATCCGCCTCTAGCCGGGAACGTGGCCCTGTTGGCGGTAGGCCGACGACAAAACGAGACCGGAGGAAACGTGACGACCCGACCCCGCGCCGCCGACGATTTCGCGACGATCCGATCCCGCATGGAGGAACTTCGCCGCGAGCGTGCCCAGGTGGTGGACGACGAGATGAACCAGACGCCGAGCGGCCCGAGGCTGAACCATCAGCGGAGGACCGGCGACACCGAGCAGGAACGTCGTCGGCTTCTCGCCCGTTCGATCGTGCGTCGTTTCCTCGGGTAGAAGCACGATTGGGCCGATCGCCTCAAGTCAGCGCCGCCGACAAGCCCAAGCAGCGACGCTTGAATTTCTTGCCGCTACCGCAGGGGCAAGGATCATTTCGACCGATCCCCTTGAACGGATTCCGGTGGGGTTCGCGTGTTCGGCGTGTTCGGCGTCGATCTCTTGTCGCAGCCGCTCGCGATCAAGACGGGCCTCATCGCTAAAGCCATACCAGCGGGACAGTTCCTCAACGGTGTCGCCGAACGGGGTGAACTCGTCGTCCTCCGGGTGCCGGGGCACGTCGGGATGTCGGGCTGCCCATTCGACATCGGCCTGGAAATCCTCAAAGCCGATCCAATGCCGGTCGATGAAGCCGCGATCGAAGGCCCGTTTGACGAGGACCTTGAGTTCGGTCAGGCCGAGCATCGCGATGGCAGATTGCCAGCCCTGCCAGACATAGCATTCGGCCTGCGGCTGCAATTCCATGTAGGCGTCGCGGAGAAATCGACCCACCACATCGCGGTCGAGTTCCCCTCGCAGCACCAGCATGGCGAGGGTTTCGCAGATGCGGGAGCGGACGAACGGCTCAGCATCCCGGTCGAGAATGATCGCGTAAAGCGGCGCCGGATCGCCGTCGAAGACCGCCGCCATGACGCGATGGGTGGTGCTCGTGATGGCGTCGCCGAGAGTCGCTTCGACCTCATGGTCGGCGCAGCGCAGCAACCGCGCCAGCGGCCGGTAGGTGGTTTTCTCGCGCCATTCGCCGAGCAGATGGAAGACGAAGAACAGCGGCGTTGGCTTCGCCCGGCCGGTCGAGTCGAGCGCCAGATAGGAATCGATCTCCTGGAGGAAGACCGGGACCATCTCCGCCCGTTGCGCCGTCGCCGCGTGCAGCGCCGCTTTTGGCAAGCCGTCTGTGTGGGTTAGCTGGTCGAGGATTTCGGCTGCATCCATCGGAATTCCTCCGCCGAGAACGCTGTCTGGGATTCTACTCCGAATTCGCTGGCTCGACAGGACTGACGATCGTGCCCTCCTATGCGATTTTGCCAATGAACATTCCGTCGGCACATTTTTAATTGACGGGAAAAATATATATGGAAATACCAATGCGAGAGATACATATCGTTCGTGTGAGCAAAATGCTCGACTATGAAAGGATCAATGATGGTTGGTAAGTTAGAAGATAATTGGCTTGTACTGGTTTCTGATTCTGATGGAAACATCGGGATTGGCGCTTACGAGACCATAAAGGAAGCCCGTAATGGATTGATCTCGCAGGGCCTCGATAACGAGAACGATCCTGCACCGGAGATCAAGGATGACGACGACTTGGTAGAATGGGTCTTGGGCCATACCAACGGCGCATGGGTGATCCCGCCCGGACGGGTCGGCGAAAGCGAACTTTCCTGGCTCGAACCGTTCTACAAGAACCTCCGTTAAGAAGAAAACATCTACTAGACCAAAGACTGGTACGGCCGGGTCACGTGATCGATCCGGCCGTCCACCATTCCCCGCTGCCAGCCTGATTTGGCGAGGACTGCGGTCCGGTCTTACTGCAAACAACATTCGCGGGCTGGACAGGCCGATCCTACCCTCCTATGCCCTTTGGGCTGTGGCAAATGGACTGACCGCCGTGGTCGCACCTGGCTTTCTCCAAAATCATGAAGTCCGCCGCTGGCTCAACGGCATCGAGCCAGCTTGGACGATGCTGGAAATTGCCAGTTTCAACGCGCTGCACGAGGAACCCTCGGCCGGCAATCAGGCGATCCGGCTGGAAGGCGACCTGAGCGAGGCCGACCTCGTTGGATCAGCGGTCGCTCGCACGTGGGCGCCGACAACATCCGCATAGAGTACGGCGGCAAGCACCCCCGGTGCTACTACAGTTGGCTCAATAAGGAGACATTCTACGTGCTGTCAAACAGCCCTGGCGACACATACCACGGTCACCGTAACGCGATCAGCGATCTTCGCCGCCGGCTCGGTCTTCGGCGGCATGATCGAGATCAAACCGCCCTCGTCTCCAAGGGCAATTAGATCATGACCGGAAACAAATCTGTTAATCTTTTGGTTTAAACCCATATAAAGTTAGCAATCGTATCGGATAATCGAGGACATGAGAAAGCAATCAATCCAGTTGTAGCACACCTGTACCTGTTTTTCTTACCAGACGATCGCATAAAACGCTTCAATCGATTTTGAGCGGGGCGTTAGAGGAAATCCCGATGACCTTTTTGGAAAGTGAACTTGGGGTCGGACGGACAGTGAGTTTTGCGGTTCCTTTGACGATGAAGCCCCGAGATCTATCGGGCTTCCTGTGGGTGTATGCGGAATCGAGATTGCCCGACAAGCCGGTGGACCCTGCAATCGGGTTCACGGAGGACGATGTGATCAATCGTGCCGGCATCTATTTCTACAAGAAGGTGGGGCAACGCTTCAGCGGCGAGATGCTGCCATTGGAGGCGTTGCTGTCGCAGATCACCGACCTGTCGTTGCGCAACCGCATTATCTGCAAGGTCGATGAGATGAAATCGTCCATTCGGCTGGATGATGAATTCATCGACCGAGTGAACGTGGCGAGCGCAGCCCGGCCGCGACGTTTCATTGATGCTCGATCCTCGGCCAGAATCACCCTGGTCCGGTCGGCGATACGATGGCGTCAAGGATACCGGATGCGCTGCCTCGACGTGCGTGCTTGACGTGCGCCCCTGCGCTGATGACCGGCGATACGTTGGTGCGACGCGTGCGCCCGGCAGCTTCAGTGCGGTCGGTTTAGCCGACCGTCGTCTCATATGGGCGTGCCCTTGTGAGCAATTTTGCTCCGCCGTTAAACATGTCTCAAAAGAATTGGACTTGATGTTTTGGGGCACCTGTCTCATAAGTTGTACAACGTCAACTGAGACAGGAGAGCAGATTGAAAGTCGGCTATGCGCGAACCAGCACTTTGGAACAGCAGGCGGGCCTCGATGCCCAAATCCGGGATCTCACCGCTGCCGGAACCGAAAAGATCTTCAGCGAACAGGTTTCGGCGGTCGGCAAACGGCCGCAGCTTGAAGGGGCGCTCGATTTCATTCGGGAAGGTGACATCCTGATCGTCACGAAGCTCGATCGCCTCGCCCGTTCGACGCAGCATTTGCTCGAAATCGCCCAACGTGTGAAAGCGAAACGGGCCGACTTGGCGATCCTCAACCTGGGTGCCGACACCAGCACGGCGACCGGCAAGCTGATTTTCACGATCATCGGCGCTGTTGGGACATTCGAACGCGAGTTGATGCTGGAGCGTCAACGAGAAGGGATCGCCAAGGCAAAAGCCGAAGGGCGATACCGGGGCAGGAAGCCGACTGCCCGTGCTCGGGCTGCCGAGGTCAGGGCGCTCAAGGCTGATGGAGTTCGTCCAGCCGATATTGCCCGCCAGTTAGGGATCGGCCGTGCAAGCGTCTACCGGGTGTTGGGAGCCGGCATCCCAGAGGCCCGACCCGGCAACTCGGGTTATAGGCCGCGCTGATCTGACGTAAGGCGGAACTTACGCTGGCGGCACGGCTGATCTCGGTCCCCCCGTCTCTTGGCACCGTGTGGCGGCTCCACCGCCATTGCGGCTTTCCCAAGCTGATCGCTTCCCGTGGATGCGCGGCATCCGCGCCAAGAGCCAAGAGCGGTTCGCCTTGCTCGATAAAATACCCACGCCTATGGTGATGCCGCTTCGGAAACTCGTCGCAGATCGAGGGAGGGGCAATCTCAGACACGGGGAGGAAATGATGCGCGTTATGATAAAATTCGCGTTGCCCGTTGAGGCCAGCAACACAGCTATCCGCACTGGCAAGCTGGAAAAGGTATTTCAACAGATTGTCGAAGACCTCGAACCAGAGGCTTCTTACTTTTTCCTCACAGGGGGAGAGCGCGGCGGATTCTTCGTTGTGGAGATGCAGGATTCCTCGCAGATAGCGGATATGGCCGAGCGTTTCTTCTTCGGCCTGAATGCGAAAGTCGAATTCGTCCCGGTAATGTCTCCGGCGGACTTGGAAAAAGGATTGTCTGGCGTTCAGAACACGATCCAGCGCTACGGCTGAGCCGGGCGCACAACCAGGGCCCGGGAGGAAAACATGGCTGTGATCATCGTAAATCGCTTCAAGGGCAATCACGACCACACGGCACTCGTCAAGGAGGGAGCCGCGATCCTGAAGCGCCACGGGGCGACTTCCGTGCGGGCGGGCCGCATCTTCTCCGGCCAGTATGCCGGTCAGTTGATGGTCGCGGTGACCCAACCCGACATGGCCGCGTTTGGCAGAGCCGCACAGGACTTGCCGGCGGATGCAGCGTGGCAAAAGTTCATGACCGAAATGTCCAAGGTGTTCGAGTTGCAGGATCGCTCGCTCATCGTGAGCGAGGATTTCTGACCTCGCGTTCATAACAACGATCCGGCGCCATAAATGAGCCGGCCGCACAACCTGGGCAAGCATGGGAGGTTGAAATGGCGATCTTCATCACACAGGGCCGCTTCACCCGCGAATATATCAAAGGCGGGATGACAAAACCCGAAGACAGGCAAGCAGCGATCTCGCAGCTTTGCGAGCAAGCGGGCGGCAAGCTGCTCCACCTGTATTTTACGCTTGGTCAACATGACTTCACGGTCATCTCAGAAATGCCAGACGCGCAGGCCGCGACGGTGCTTGCATTTGTTGCCTCTGGCGGCGGAGGCATCGAGAATTCGGTGACCACCCAAGCCTTTACGACCGCCGAGGCGAAAACCCTGTTCGAGCGGGCGGGAAAGATTGCCGGCGCGTATAAGCCGATGGGAGCGTCATAGACCGGCGTCACTGGCGAGGGGCGATCCGGCGACCGTTGCCAGGTCTGACGTAAGGCGGAACTTACGCTGGCGCGGCTGTTGACCTCGGTCGCCCACGTCGCCGGGGTGCCGCCGCCGGGCTTTCGGGTGTCGCCGGTTCGGACGCCTCAGCCGTCGCCATGCCGCCACCACGACCCAAACCAATCTGCTTCGCCATCGTCGAACGGCGTTCGCTATAAGCCGGTGCGGTCATGGCGTGATCGGCGGGCAATTTCCACCTTGCCCGGTATTCCTCAACGCTCAGCCCATGGGCGGTCGTCACATGCCGGCGGAGCATCTGGCCTTTCCAGCCGCAATCCATGCAGACGACGTGATCGCGGTGAACGGATCGTCGGATCGAGACCGCCGGGGTGCGATCGACAACGGCTTCTGTCGCCGGCTCCCCAAGGCCGGCGAGCGCCCGATGCACGGTCGAAATCAGCGACGCCAATTGGTCAGGTGGAACCTGATTGCGCCGCAGATACGCGGCGACGATCGTCGCGGTGAGTTCGTTTGGCTGCTGCGCATCAGGCATTGCTTCCCCCTTGTTCCCGGCCGACAACAATATAGCCACCCCGGTCGATTCCAGGCGGCGATTTTAGGATCCCCACATCGCTACGTCGCTCTGCTACCTCCTTTTGGCTCCCCGTCTCGAAGACCCCACCCCCCTTTCCCCTATCAAAGTCGCCAGGGAGGTATTGGAGCCTCCTGACACGACAAATTTTCGAACCACAGCGGCAGCAGAAGGTGGTGGATGTGCTATCCTGGCGCCGCGTGGTGCTGTCGCCGGGGATCTTGATCGTCAGCTTGCCCCCGAAATCAAAGCTAAAGCGACTCGGATCGGGGTTGTTACGGCGTCGAAATTCGGTTCCCTCGCGATCTCCACCGGGGACGGTTTCACCCGATGGAGGACGGATTTGCCATCTTTTCAGCCTCGTTTTTCTGAAGACCGCTATGCCATTGCCCGCTTCCTTGTGGATCGCGCGAACACGCTTGGTCTTACCCGGAAGGAACTCGTCGCACGTCTCGGATTTCACCCCGCGAAAGGCCATCAAGTTCTCTCCGAAATCCTGCTGACAGGGACAGTGCCCCCGTACTGCACAACGCTCGCGAACGCCTTGGAGGTCGATCAATCGTTCCTGGACGAAATACTGTTTGCGACCGCACGCCAGCAGGAAGCTGAGCGGCAGGAACGACTTTTGTTCGAGGAAGAAATCCATCGGGCGCGATTTGTTCCGCACCTACAAGTTCAAACCGAGCGCAGCGTGCCGTCGCCGGTTTTCATCGCGGCGTTGCTGACGACGGAACGGCTTCGGATCGTGCGCTTGCCCAACGAGATCAACTCAGCCGATGAGCAAGAACGTGATCGGATCGTCCAGGACGAGATCACCAAGCACTACCGGGCCAGTTCTGGTCGAGTACCGGCATTCGGTCGCATTGAAGGCTATTATTTCGTACGGTTCCCGGGTTTCGGCGGCGTCGATTTTGGCACGCCATTCGATTGCCACGGGTCCGCGACCGGCCCGATGGTCAGCGTGCGTCGGTTGCCCGAAGCAACCCTCGGGGTCGGGGAAGGCGACACGCCGTTGACAGGTTTGCTCAGCGACACCCCGATCAGCATCCTCGACCTGGACCTGGACGAATGATTAGGCGACGGAATTCGCGCTGGCGTTCGCCGGTCGGTGCTGTCGCTCTGGTGGCCTTCACGGTCGCTCTACCGGTCCACCGGGCATTCGCCTGGGGCGACGAGGGACACGAGATCATCGCCCTGGTT
>CAVVDM010000013.1:0-500680 GCA_963746885.1 uncultured Alphaproteobacteria bacterium | reverse complement strand
TTTGATCTGGGCCTCGAGTTCCAGCTTGCGCCGCTCCTCATATTCCAGCGCGTCGAGATAAGTCTGAAACGCGATCTGCTGTGCTGGATGAGTGAAACTACGGTTGCACAGCCACATGCGATGTCGATGGCTTCAAGCCTTGCCGACGAAGCGAAAATCGTTGCGCAGCAGGAAAGCCTGTATGCGGGCTCGGCGAACTCTCTGCCCGCCGCGTGACGGGCGCGGACTAGGTCACGGACCGCCTCGTGCAACGGGTCGGCACCCAGACGTAGGTAGGTTCGCCAGCGCGCAGCGACCGTGCCAGTGTGATCGAATTCCTTCCGGTCGTTCTTGACCCGCTCGCCGGGCCGTCGTGGCGTCAGCGATCGCGCGCAGATGCGGCACACGAAGCCAGCCGGGAAAGCTTCCGCTGGATGGCATCCCCGGACCAGCCGGCTTCGTAGACGAATTCGATGGCGCCGTGGAGTCGGCCCAGCCGTCGCGCCAGCTTTGCTATCGCGTCGGGTGCGTTTTGAAAATTCCCGAGGTGACGGATCTCGCCGTTCCTGCCCCTCTCTGCGACAGCAACGGAATACGTTTCTTTGTGGACGTCCAGCCCGATGAATGCGCCGACCTCGGTCATGAGATTGCTCCTCTGTTCGCCCGGAACCCCCGGGCTGGACAGCAAGCCTCGCCTTCCTCGGCTGCCAGAACAAAGGCCATCCATCTGGCCGTCACCGGCTGACGGCGTGGTTGGCATATCGGCGTCGCAGCTGGCCTATATGCTCGACGGAATCGACTGGCGAAACCCGCGTCATACCTGGCGGCCGACCAGCGCCGGATAAGGTCGCCAGGCTCGATTTTCCAGGAGTCGAGCGGGCCGGATTCTGCGATTCACTTGCGGTCATGGACGCCGATCTTGCAGCCTTGCCGGAACGACATCGACGCGCTGAAAGCGGCGCTGACGATCGAGCGCGCCAGGATGCGGGAAGTGCTCGCGGAACGCGACGCCGGCGCCGCGGAACTGGCGGTGGCACGGGCCAAGGCGTCCGAGGACCTGGCCCTGATCGCCCATCAGAAGCTGCGGATCGCCAAACTCGAACGCCAGCTCTATGGCCCTCGCTCGGAGCGATCGGAGCGGCTTATCGATCAGCTGGCGCTGCAGTTCGAGGAGCTGGCAGCGAGCGCCACCGAGGATGAACTCGCCGCAGAAATCGCCGTGGCCAAGACCACGAATGTGGCTGGCTTCACCCGCAAGCGCGCCGAACGAAACACCTTCCCCGAACACCTGCCGCGCGAGCGCGTGGTGATCAAGCCGCCGACGACTTGCGACTGCTGTGGCGGAACGCGGCTGCGCAAGCTAGGCGAGGATGTGACCCGGACCCTGGAAGTGATCCCGCGCCAATGGAAGGTGATCGAAACGGTACGGGAAAAGTTCACCTGCCGGGATTGCGAGAAGATCAGCCAGGCGCCGGCCCCTCCGCTTCCATGTGATCGCCCGGGGCTGGGCAGGCCCAAGCCTCTTGGCGATGATCCTGTTCGAGAAGTTCGGCCAGCATCAGCCGTTGAACCGGCAGGCCGAGCGCTATGCTCTGGAAGGCGTGCCGATCAGCCTCTCGACGATGGCCGACGCCGTGGGATCGAGCTGCGCCGCGCTCGATCCGGTGCTGAGCCTCGTCGCGGCGCATGTCATGGCGGCCGAACGCCTGCATGGTGATGACACCACCGTGCCGGTGCTGGCCAAGGGCAAGACCGATACCGGGCGATGTTGGGTCTATGTCCGTGACGACAAGCCGTTCGGCGGGACATCGCCGCCGGCGGCGATGTTCTATTACTCCCGCGATCGCAAAGGCGAGCATCCGCAGAGCCATCTGGCTGGATACACCGGGCTGTTCCAGGCCGACGCCTTCGATGGGTATCGCCAGCTTTATTTACCCGACCGAAGTCCCGGCCCCATCGTGGAGGCGGGGTGTTGGGTTCACGCCCGGCGCCCGTTCTTCGCCATGGCCGACATTGAGGAGAACGCCCGACGCAGCGCTGCGGGCAAGAAGGCGATCGCGCTCTCTCCCATCGCGATCGAGGTCGTGCGCCGCATCGACGCCCTGTTCGACATCGAGCGGCCGATCAATGGCAAGAGTGCCGAGGAGCGCAGAGCTGTTCGCCAGGAACGGAGCAAGCCGCTTGTCGAGGAGCTTGAGGTCTACATGCGCGAGCAACGCGCCAGACTCTCCCGAGGCCACGACCTCGCCAAGGCCATCGATTATATCCTGAAGCGTTGGGCGGCCTTCACCCTGTTCCTCGACGACGGGCGTGTGTGTCTGTCGAACAATGCCGCCGAGCGGGCGCTGCGCGGTATCGCTCTCGGGCGAAAATCATGGATGTTCTGCGGATCCGACCGCGGTGGTCAGCGCGCCGCCGCCATGTACAGCCTGATCGTCACGGCCAAGATGAACGGCGTCGACCCGCAAGCCTGGCTGGCCGACGTGCTGGCCCGCATCGCCACGCATCCGGCTCATCGGCTCGACGAATTGCTGCCGTGGAACTGGGCGCCCAAAGCACCCGCGATTACCGCCGCGGCGGCCTGACCTTGGCCTCGGTCAACAAGGTCCACCATGTTCACACCATCGCTCGCGTCGCCGCGATGCTCGGCGAGGACGAGGACTGGCTGTGGGAGGTCGCCACCGAAATGGACCAGGAGGACGGCCTGATCTGGGTCTACGGCCCAGGCGACGAGAGCCTCATGGCGTTCACCGACTTCGGCATCGAAACCCTCACCGGCATCATCGAGATCTACAAGGCCGATCCCGACTTGCTCAAGCGGTCGACCGCGCCGAAATAACCCTGCCGCGGCCTACGCCGCATGCTTACAGACTTCCCGGGAAGAGGACAGAGGTGGCCGGCTTGGTCTGGACAGGTTTTCGCGCTTGATAAGTGGAACCTCTGCCGCTTGCCGTCGTGGTGTGCCGTTTTCGGGGTGGTATGCCGGGAGGGCGTAGCCCGACCAGAGTGACGCTCCGAAAACGACGGCGAAATTGATGCTGCCGCGACCTGCGGCAGCTGGTCGAAGTGGGCGCGGTCGGGCGTTCGAGCGTCAAGGCTCGAATGCGGTCGCTTGCGGTTGTAGAAGTCCAGATACCGGTCGATCGACGCGCGCGCCTAGCCGCCGCTGTCGTAGGCCCGCAGATAGACCTCTTCATACTTGACCGAGTGACCGAGCGCCAGAGCCGTTCGACGAAGACATTGGCGCGCCTGGCCCCCTTGCCGGCCGGCGGCACCGGATGGGGCCGGTAATAAAGCCCGCTCCGGCTGAGCTTCAGGATCTTGTCTTGCCGGGACGGCGGCAGCTCAGCAGCTCATGCTTACGGTCAATCATCGCTTTGCGCCCAGCATGCCGGCCGCGGCTCGAGCGCCCCGGCCAGAAAATCGTTCTCCAGCGCCAGCTCCCCGATCTTGGCGTGCAGCACCTTCAAATCCACCGCCGGCCGGGCTTCCGTGCTTGCCGCACCGGAACCAAATACCCCGGCCGCCCCATCGAGAAGCGGCGTCTTCCAGCCCGTGATCTGGTGCGGATGCACGTCAAACTGCTGTGCCGGCTCAGCCAGCGTCTTCTCACCCTGGGCCTCGCTCATCGTTCCCTTGAGGCCGAGCAGAAGCCGATCGTTGAAGCTGGCCGGATCGTACACGCCGTCCTCGTCGAGGATCAGCGTATCAAAATGTGCGGTCAGCGCATCGCTTAGCATGAACGACCGCAGACCAAGACCTGATGCTTTGAGAGCGCCGTGAACGGCGAGCGGTCGAAGTCGCCGTAACGCTCCCGCGGCGTGAGGCCGGTCGCCGCCAGAAGCCGCTCGACCTCCTCGGGAAAATATTGCCGCATCGGAGCATGCAAGCACGCGGTTGGCGCGTCAGCCGGGCTGTCTTTGGCCAGCAAGTACCAGTCTGTTACCAAGACGCGAGATGATGGATCGTAGTCGCCGCGCTCTCTTAGTGCGAACCGGCGTCCCTGACCATCAACCAGCGACCGGATCTCCCGATCGCTGTGTGACCCATTCAGAAACTCGAGATTCGGATTGTAAATGTCAAATGCAAAGGTTCCGCTCGGCGTAAGCGTATCACGAATATAGCAACAGCATTTCAGTATATCGGTATCATTAACCAAAAATTGTAGCACATTGAAGCCGCATATTATCAAGTCGAACTTTTCGTTTACAGGCGGTGCCCGGAGGTCTCCCTGCATCCATTCAATGTCCGGGGCACGACGGCGCGCGACCTGAAGCATCCTGTGCGATTGGTCGATGCCGACGATCCGCGCGGTCGGCCCGTGCTGTGCGATCAGCCTCTCGCCCACCGGAATCGTTATCGTGCCGGTGCCACAGCCGAGATCGAGCAGCGATCGCGCCCCCTCACCGGCGAGGTGGCAGTAGAACGCGATTTCGCGGGCACGATCGAGATTGGCCAGGTCATAAATTTCGGCGAAATCGTCGAACATCGCGGCATCTGGCTCGTCGTCCGGCATGTCGCCTCCACGCAGGTGGATTGACCGGCGCCGCCTGGCTTGCGCATCAAGCGATCTGCGGACGTCAGCCCGGTTACGAAGCTAATGAACGGTGCGATTCGTGCTGGTCCGGGTTGTGCCGTGCGCCACGCTTCTTGTACCTTCCGCCTGCACCGGGGACAAGCGCTGCGACGGCCGAAATATCGAGGCATGCCCGAGGACGTCACCATCCTGCACCTGGAAGATCGCGAGCGGTGGGAAGCCGAGCACCGGGGAACCGGTCTTCCGTCGCAATCGTGGAGCTACGCTTTTGCCCTGCGCGCCTCCGGAATTGACGCTCGTCTGGCCATCGTCCGAAGCAAGGGCGCGCGCATGCTCCTGCCATTTTTCGAGCGCTCGTTCCTGGGAACCACGGATATTGCCACGATACCCGGGCTTTCCGGCACCTCAATAGAGCCGATATCGAGGGCGCCATTTTCTCTTTGGCGCGAATACGCGGTCGCGCAAGGTTGGATTTGCGGCTATATTCAGCTTGCGTTATCCGCCGAGTTCGAAGATCAGGTTCCGCACAGCAATGTCGTGGCGCATAATGAGGTCTTTGTTCTTGACTTGCGAAGCCCTGACATCCTCGACACGTTTTCACCCAACATCCGACGAAAGATCCGTGATGGCGGCCGTAGCGGAGCATGTCTGGTCGAAGAGCCGGCCGTTCTCGCCGAAAGCCTGAAGCGTTTGCATCCGGCGGCAATGACCCGGCTCGCCGGCGATCAATTCTCGCCGGAAACGCTCGACCGCTGGGTTCACGATCCTAACTGCGTTGGTATCGGGGCTCGCATCGGACATCAGATTGAGGCCGTTCATCTATATGGTGTAGCCGGCGAGTACGCCGAGGGCCATTTGGCGGCCACGAGCGAGCGAGGACGCGGTCTCGGCACCTGGGTGATCTGGAATGCGATCGAGCGGCTGCAGCAAATGGGAGTACAGTACCTGAACATCGGGGGCGGCGGACGCGTCGGCGACGGGATATATCGATACAAGCAGGGCTTCAACGTCGCGCCGACGCCGCTGCGCTCGCTGCGTCAGGTCTATGACGACGAGCGATTTAACGCGTTGTGCGATCGTGCCGGCAATCTTGCCCGTGACACCTGGTTTCCGCCATACAGAGCCAGCAGTGCCAATGGCTAGGGTCTGAAGCAGGATCCGCGCGCCCTATGTAACCATCTTCATCACGTCCGTCAGACGGACTGCCATTCGTATACCCTCTAACTGCAGCCACAGGCATCAAGACTGGCGGAACCATGCCCAAGTATCAACTCTCGGCGGAAGTAATCGAGGTTTTCTCGGGCCTGTGTACCCCGATCGAGCGCGAAGCCTTCCTGAGGAAATATGCCGGAAAAAAGGTGGGGAGCCTGCAGCGGGCTGCCGAGGTCTGGGACTGCCTCGAGAAAAACGGGCTGCTGCAGGAAATGACGGCAACCGAACAACCGAGCGCACATGCCGGAGCGTTCAGCGGCTGGAGGAGCCATCGCGGCATGCTGGCCGATAGCAGCCGCGTCCTGGCGTTCGAAAAGGCCATCAAGGCTACGGTCCGGCCAGGAGATCTGGTAATCGATGTCGGCGCCGGTTCCGGCATCTTGTCGCTGCTGGCCGCGCGCGCCGGAGCCGGCCAAGTCCACGCGCTTGAAGCAACACCTATCGTTGATGATGCACGCTCGGTCGCCGAAGCCAATGGCCTCGCCGATCGCGTAAGCTTCGTTTTAGGCGATGCCGCGCAGTTCGTCAGCCCCGCGCCCGCGGATCTTGTAATGGGCGAATGGGCCGGGATGTACCTATTTGAGGAATGGCGGCATTTTGACGCGTTCGCGCGAGTGCGCGACCGCAATCTCAAACCCGGCGGCGCGGTAATGCCAAAGAAGGCGCGTTTGTATTTGTCACCGCTCGATGATTCGAGGCTCTACGTTGAGCGTGGACCCGGCTTCTGGGAACGACCTGTCTGGGGCTTCGATTTCCGGCTGGTCCATGACCGGCAACTTGACCGCACGCGCCGCATTATCGTGCAGGCCGCCAAACATACGGTGCTAGAGCCAGTCAAAATCCAGACGATCGACTGCTCCACGGCCAATTCCGGAGCCTTCTTTTTCGAACACGAATTCGACCATACATTCTCCCATGCCGCGACATGTCACGGCTTTCTCGGCTATTTCGACCTCGAACTCGCACCCGGAATTGTGCTTGATAGTTCGCCTTTCTCGATCGATAATTCGTGGCATCAATCCTACTTTCCCATGGAACAGATCCATATTCTCAGCGGTGATACGCTGGTTGTGAAGGTGAAAGCGACACCCGACGAATTCATTTTCTCTCCGGTTCTCGCAATTCGGGCAGAAATCAAACGCGCAGGCCGGACGGTAATCGTTAGGGAACGGCTCTACACGCTCGAGGATACGCAGGGGTAGGCATCGCATACTGCACGATCAACGGCGGGTATACCTGCCCCTTTCACGCATCCGCTCTCGCCTGCATTTCGTCGCGCCCGACGACGTCGTAGGCCGGGTAATCGAAAAAATTGAGCAGCGACAGGTGCCGATGCCGCACTTGCGTCGCAATGCCGGCCCCTATCCCCGCCGCTTTCGCCTTCTCATAGATCACGGCATCGGTCCCGACGCGGATTACGTCGATGATCTCCTTTTTCACCATGGCCAACCGGCCGGGCGGGTTGAAAGGATCGATCACGGGCGCCAGAGGCGGCGTCGGAGACAGCGAGCGCTCCGGGCTCTTTGCCTTGATCAGGCCGTCGAAGGTCCTCTGATCGAGGTCTGGAGCGATTCGCCGTGCAACCTCCGGATCGATAAAATCGCGCGTGTCTACGTAGGAACCAAGCAACCCCAGATTAGGGTGGGCGTCCATGATGGTGCGCATCCGCGTCAGCCAGCATGGCTCCGTGTCAAAAACAGCGACGTCGCTTTCGATGTAGGCCAGGTAATTTGATGGAAAATGCCGATGCCGCTCTATGGCATCGGTCACACGATCGGGCGCGTTGGTCATGTGCCACTCGACGGCGGCAAACATTCCTCGTCGTTCGAAGCCGGCTACGACCTTCGCAACCCCCTGATCATCGGAATGATTGTCGACCAACACGAAGCGCGCCGGATGCCTAGTGTAACGGTAAAGGCTGTCGAGGCATGTCCAGAGATATAATGGCCTGTTCCACGACAGAATAATTACCGTTATCGGATCAGGCGCACCGGCTACAGGGCTGTCACTCAGCGGTCAATCTCCGTATTGCGTCCCCGGGAACTGTCGGGATCGTGCGACGTAGACGAGACTAGGTTCGCCCCGGACTGATCAGCGGCGGAAGGCATCGCCCTGATCGATCGGCAACGGCGCCGCAGCTGTTTATATCGCGCGCGCGAGGGCGTCAACAACGCGCCGGACAGCCACCTCGGTGAGATCGGGCGCGACCGGCAGACCCAGCTGGATCGTGCCCCTCAGCGTGGTGTCGGAGCGCGGGGTCGCTCCAGGTCTCCGGCGGGTCTGGCCGGTTATGTCAGCCGGTCACAGTGGGCAGCTTGACGAAGGGATCGTCGCTCAACGGAGGCCTGGTTTCCAGGGTCATGTAGCGGGCCCGTTGTACGGCCCATTTGATGGCATGGACCGCCCCCGTTCGGGTTCCGAATGTGGGAGCGTGCGCAGTCTGCACAGCCGCAAGGGAGCCGTTGTGCGCAATTTCGGGATGCGCCGCTCGACCGTCCCACGGGCCTTCAGCCCACGGACTTGTTGGGGTGGACGGCCCCACGGCATCGCGTGCCAAAGTTTCGGGGTCGTATGACCGAAACGAGGGAGCCGTCCGCCATGGAGCTTAAACGCATTGCCATCGACACGTCCAAGTCGGTGTTCACCCTGCACGGGGTGGATGCCCAAGAGCGTCCGGTGCTCCGCCGCGACCTTCGCCGGGGCCAATTGGTCGCATTCTTCGCCAAGCTGGCGCCGACCGAGGTGGTGCTGGAAGCGTGCGGCGGCTCGCACCATTGGGCGCGCACGCTGAGCAAGCTGGGCCACCGGGTGGGGCTGATCCCGCCGCAATACGTCAAGCCGTTCGTCAAGCGCGGCAAGACTGACCGGAACGACGCCGAGGCGATCAGCGAGGCCGCCAGCCGGCCAGCGATGCGCCGGGTGGCGATCAAGTCGGCCACCCAACAAGCCGATGCTCTCACTCTGAGCGCCCGCGAGCTGCTGGTGGCCCAGCGCACCCAGACCATCAACGCGCTGCGCGGCCATGCCGCTGAGTTTGGCGTGGTGGTGGCCGGCGGCACCGGCCGGGTGGCCGAGCTGCTGGCGGCGGTGGCGCAGGATGCCGAGGTACCGCAGGCCGCGCGCCGCCTGCTGGCCTTCCTGGGGCAGCAGGTGGCGCATCTCGACCGCGAGATCGCCAAGCTCGACACGGCGCTGATGGCGCAGCACAAGGCCAACCCGGTCAGCCGGCTGCTGGCCGAGATTCCCGGCATCGGCCCGATCGGCGCGTTGACGCTGGCCGTACGGATCGACCCGACGCAATTCCAATCCGGCCGCCACCTGGCCGCCTGGATCGGGCTGACGCCGCGCGAGCACTCCAGCGGCGGCAAGCAGCGCATGGGCGGCATCAGCCGGGCCGGCGACGAGCGGCTGCGCCAATTGCTGGTGCTCGGGGCCACGGCGATCATCCGATACGCCAAGCCGGGCCGCGCCTCGGCCTGGCTGCTGTCCTTGCTGGAGCGCCGGCCGCGCAAGCTGGCGGCGGTGGCTCTGGCCAACAAGATGGCCCGCATCGCGTGGGCCATGATGACGACCGGCGAGGCATATCGGCGAGCTCCGCTCGCGGCCGCTGCCTGACCGGTCGTCGCTGCCAGGAGTGCAGGTGTGCCGCGAGGAGATGATGATCGGTCGATCCGACGATCCAGAACACCCCGCCCGGATCACCGGCGTCCCGACGCCGCGGACTTGTTTGGGGCTGGATTGCGGAACCCATCTGGGCCAGCGGCATGTGCCGCGCAAACAGGCCGGACACATGACCGCACATCGTACCGTCGTCGACTCTTCGCCCGTCACCCCTTGCACTCCGGGGCCGTCCACACATGATCCGTGGGGCGGGTCTCCCGGTCGCGCTCGCGATACCCGTTGCGCTGCGTGATCCGATCGGCGCTGCGTCCCGGTCAGGTTCTCGACCTCCAGCTCCATCAGGCGATGCGCGGCGGACCCGATCATCTCGCGCAGCAGATCGGCGTCCGAACTCTTCTCCAAAAGCGCCTGAAGCTCATCATCTCGTCGGTCATCCTCGGATCCTCAGGTCGGTCGAAGGGCTTCAACCGAAACCTGGCGAAGACCCGCGATGACCACCGCTGTGGGTAAGCAGCCCGCCGCAGCGACCGCCGCGAGTCAGGCGGCGGCGGGCTACGTACCTACAGCTCTACACCACCCCTCGGGACACGACCGGCGGCCGCCTCCGGGAATCGCGGGCGGCGCCGGGATGCGGCGCAGCAGCGGCAGCCGGTTGAACAGCAGACGCGGCGACGGCTCGCGGATCGGCTTGTCGGAGCCGAGCACCGGGTCGATGACCCGCCCCGGGATTGCGATTTGCAACGCCCTGATCCCGGCGCGCGCCAGCGGAAAGCCGAGCGTCACCCCCGGCCGGGCCGTCGCTGGCCACAACGCAGGTCACGCGCTGCGTCAGCGGTTCGGCCAGCATCGCGCCTCTCCGATCGTCTCCGGCCGGTGCGGGGCGGGAATGGCGCACCGCCGCTGGCGTTGTTCATCGCAGGTGCGGGGATAAAAACTGACCGGGTGCGTATAATTAATAACAGCTTTCCCGTATCAGACCCGATAGGAGCTCTCTGATGCTATCATTGAATACCCCTCGTTGGTTTCGGCGCCCGCTGATCGCCGCTTCCGTGCTCGCCGCCGGGTTGGTGGCCGCGGCCGGCGGAGCCAGCCCGGCCAAGGCGCAATACTACGGGTATTACCCGTACGCGCCGTATTATTCCGGGTATTGCAACCCCTACTACTATCCCTACGGCTGTCCCGCCGCTTATCCCTCCCCCTATTACAGCGCGCCGGCCGTGCTCGGCTATGGCTACGGCTGGGGTGGCGGTCGGGGCTGGGGTGGTAACCGCGGTAGCTATTATCGCGGCTATCGCCGCGGCTATTATCGCGGCAACCATCATGGCGGCGGCGACCACCATCACTGAGCGCGCGCGGCTGTTCAGCCGCGCAACATCGCCGCATCGGGATCGTGATCGCGCAGATTGACGACCGCGCGGTCGCGCTCGGCGACGGCATAGCAATAGACGCAGCCGTGCGGGCAGGTGTCGTAGGCGCCGATATCGCGCGACAGGGCGCAGCGGCAGCCCGGGCGGTTGCCGCTCGCCGGCGCCGCGATTGGCCGCTGCGCGACGTCGGACAGCCGCGCCGCGTCGATGCAGCTTGCCTCGGCAAGCCCCGGGCCGAGCAGCTCGGGCTGGCTGCACAGCGTCGGCACGATGCCCTGCTCATGCGCAATCGTCGCCAGGCGCCGCAGCAGCGCGCATTTCTCCTCGGGCGGCGGGTCGCGCCAGGCAAAGCCATGGCGCGCGGCGGCGCGGTCGAGGTTGCGCCGTGTCTTCTTGTAGGGATGCATTGCCGACAGCACGACCTCGTCAACCGTGCCGCGGAGTTCTCGCGCCAGCGCCGCAAAATTATCGGCATGCGCCGCCGCGTCGAGCCCGGCGGCGAATACGACCGGGTCGTAGCGCCACACCGCGACGCGCGGCCCGAAGCGGCGCCGCAACTCGCCGAGCTGGGCGACCGCCTCGTCAACCGCGATCACCGAAGGCTCGAGCGCGCGCGGGTAGCCGGTCACGGTGAACTGCACGACGAACGGCGCGACCCGCCGTATCGCGTCGAGATCCGCCAGCAACGGCCGCACGTTGCGGGTCCACAAAACAAAGCCGTCGACCGCCCCTTCCGCCAGCGACACCCGTCGGATGCCGCCGCCGTAGGGGTTGCGGACGTCGCAAAACCCGGCACCCAGCCGGCGCAGCAGCCAGGGCGCATAAAAGGCCGGGATGTCGGTGCGATAGCTCGCCGAAATGATCACGACAGCGCGCCTCTACGCAGGTGAAACCGGGCCTGCGACAGGTGCAAAACCAACGGCCGGCGCCGGTTGTAGCCAGCCGGGCCTCCACATATATAACCTCCGCGGTCGCCGCGTGCCCGAGAGGGTCAAGGCGGCCGCATTTCCGGGGGATCGGGACGGTGCTTTTCCCGGGCCGACCGGTCCTGCTTTTGTAGAAGAGGTCCCCATGAGCAAGGTTATCGGCATCGATCTCGGCACGACCAATTCCTGTGTTGCCGTGATGGAGGGCAAGAGCGCCAAGGTCATCGAAAACAGCGAGGGCGCCCGCACCACGCCCTCGATGGTCGCCTTTACCGAGTCCGGCGAGCGCCTGGTCGGCCAGGCTGCGAAGCGGCAGGCGGTGACCAACCCCGAAAACACGTTTTTTGCGATCAAGCGGCTGATCGGACGCCGCTTTGACGATCCGATGGTCAAGAAGGACACCGATCTCGTCCCGTACAAGATCATCCCCGGCGACAACGGCGACGCGTGGACCGAGAGCCGCGGCAAGAAATACGCGCCCTCGCAGATCAGCGCCTTCATCCTGCAAAAGATGAAGGAGACCGCCGAAGCGTATCTCGGCGAGAGCGTCGACCAGGCGGTCATCACCGTGCCGGCCTATTTCAACGATTCGCAGCGCCAGGCGACCAAGGATGCCGGACGCATCGCCGGGCTCGAGGTGTTGCGCATCATCAACGAGCCGACCGCGGCGGCGCTGGCCTACGGCATGGAGCGCAAGGGCAACGGCACGATCGCGGTCTACGACCTCGGCGGCGGCACCTTCGACGTCTCGGTGCTGGAAATCGGCGACGGCGTGTTCGAGGTCAAATCGACCAACGGCGACACCTTCCTCGGCGGCGAAGATTTCGACAAGAAGATCATCGACTACCTCGCCGACGAGTTCAAAAAGGAGCAGGGCATCGACCTGCGCAGCGACAAGCTGGCCCTGCAGCGCCTGAAGGAAGCCGCGGAAAAGGCGAAGATCGAGCTGTCCTCTTCGGTGCAGACCGAGGTCAACCTGCCGTTCATCACCGCCGACCAGCACGGGCCGAAGCATCTGACGATCAAGCTCAGCCGCTCCAAGCTCGAGCAGCTGGTCGACGATCTGATCCAGAAGACGATCGAGCCGTGCCGCGCCGCATTGCGCGACGCCGGTCTCAAGGCCTCCGAGGTCGAGGAAGTGATCCTGGTCGGCGGCATGACCCGCATGCCCAAGGTGATCGAGACCGTCAAGCAGATCTTCGGCAAGGAGCCGAACCGCGGCGTCAACCCCGACGAGGTCGTCGCGATCGGTGCCGCGATCCAGGCCGGCGTGCTGAAGGGCGAGGTCAAGGACGTTTTGCTGCTCGACGTGACGCCGTTGTCGCTCGGCATCGAGACCCTGGGCGGCGTCTTCACCCGCTTGATCGACCGCAACACGACGATCCCGACCAAGAAGAGCCAGACCTTCTCGACCGCCGAGGACAACCAGACCGCGGTGACGATCCGCGTGTTCCAGGGCGAGCGCGAGATGGCGGCGGACAACAAGCTGCTCGGCCAGTTCGACCTGGTCGGCATCCCGCCGGCGCCGCGCGGCATGCCGCAGGTCGAGGTCACCTTCGACATCGACGCCAACGGCATCGTCAATGTGTCGGCGCGCGACAAGGCGACCGGCAAGGAGCAGCAGATTCGCATCCAGGCGTCGGGCGGGCTGTCGGAAGGCGACATCGACAAGATGGTCAAGGACGCCGAAGCCCACGCCGCCGAGGACAAGAAGCGGCGCGAACTGGTCGAGACCAAAAACCAGGCCGACGGGCTGGTCCACACCACCGAGCGCAGCCTCACCGAAGCCGGCGACAAGGTGCCGCCGGCCGACCGCGACGCCGTGCAGAGCGCGATCCAGGCCGTGAAGGATGCGCTGGGCGGCGACGATGTCGAAGCGATCAAGGCCAAGACCGAGGCGTTGGCTCAGGTCTCGATGAAGCTCGGCGAGGCGATGTACAAGGCGCAGCAGGAAGCCGGCGGCGACGGTGCCGGCGGGGCGGGTCCTGGCGGTGCTCCGGGCGGTCCGGGCGCCGACAAGGTCGTTGACGCCGATTTCGAGGAAGTCGACGATCAGAAGAAGCGCGGCTCCGCCTGAGGCGGTGTCACCAGCAAGGCAATCGCCGCCCCCGGCTCAGGGCCGGGGGCGGTTCCTGCGCAACTGACCGGGTGGCGGGTGTCCATCGACAATGGCAAAGCAGGACTTTTACCAGACCCTCGGCGTGGGAAAATCCGCCGATGCCGACGAGTTGAAGCGGGCCTACCGCAAGCTCGCGATGCAATTTCACCCGGACCGCAATCCGGGCGACACATCGGCCGAACAGAAGTTCAAGGACATCAGCGAAGCCTATGATGTTCTGAAGGACGACCAGAAGCGGGCGGCCTACGACCGGTTCGGCCACGCCGCCTTCGAGAACGGCAGCCGCGGCCCCGGCGATTTCGGCTTCGGCGGCGGCGGGTTCCAGGGCGGCTTTGCCGATATTTTCGAGGAGATGTTCGGCGCGATGGGCGCCGGTCGCCGCGGCCAGGCCGGGCCCAGCCGCGGCAGCGATCTGCGCTACAATATCGAGGTCTCGCTCGAAGACGCCTTCAAGGGCAAGCAGACGACGATCCGCGTCGCCACCTTCGTCCATTGCGACACCTGCAAGGGCAACGGCGCCGAGCCGGGCACGCGTCCGGTCACCTGCCGGACCTGCCACGGCCACGGAAGGGTGCGGGCGCAACAGGGATTTTTCACGATCGAGCGCACCTGCTCGACCTGCCAGGGCACCGGCCACACGATCGAGAAGCCGTGCACCGCGTGCGGCGGGCAGGGCCGAGTGCGACGCGAGAAGACGCTGGCGGTCAACATCCCGCCCGGTGTCGAGGACGGCACGCGCATCCGCCTTGCCGGCGAGGGCGAGGCCGGCCCGCAGGGCGCCGCAACGGGCGATCTCTACATTTTCGTCAGCATCTCACAGCATCCGATCTTCCAGCGCGACGGTGCCAACATCTTCTGCCGGGTGCCGATCCCGTTCACCACCGCCGCGCTCGGCGGCTCGATCGAGGTGCCGACCGTCGAAGGCAGCCGGACCCGCGTTACGGTGCCGGCCGGCACCCAATCGGGGCACCAGTTCCGCTTGCGCGCCAAAGGAATGTCGGTGCTGCGCTCGCCGCTGCGTGGCGACATGTATATCCAGGCGGTCGTCGAGACGCCGGTCAACTTGACAAAGCGTCAGCAGGATCTGCTGCGCGAATTTGAAAGGGCCGGAGAAAACCGCAAGACCAACCCGGAAAGCGAGGGGTTTTTCGCCCGGGTCAAGGAGTTCTTCGAGGATCTGCGCGAGTAGGCGCCACCGCCGGCTGGTCGACGCTCAACAACCCTGGGAATGGCAGGTGATGAGCCCAACGTCGATCGGGCCGGTGATCTGCCCGAGCAGACTGAAGAAGTGATAAAGCGGCTGGCTCGCCGCGTCCGCGACAAAGATGACATCCTTGTCGTGCACCGGGAACCGCTGGGCGACCAGGTAGGATCCGGCGTCGTTGAGGTCGAGCCGGTAAACGACCGGCGACACGCCGCCGCGCGCGTCGCTGGCGATCGGCTGTCCCAGCGCGCGGACCAGGCCAACGGGCTCGTAGCGAAACAGGAACACCGCCCGCGGGTCGGCGCGGTTGTCGTCCAGCCCGCCCGCTCTCGCCAGCGCCTCGGACAATGACAGCCGGTCGCTGTGGAAGGCGATTGTCGAATTGATCGCGGCTGCGCCGAACACACTGTAGGTCGTCGGCCGCTGCACCAGCGTCAGCACGTCGCCGGGCCGCGCATAAATGTCCTGGTCGGGTTCGGCGACCAGCGTCGCCAGCGGCACAGTGGCCGTGACGCCGCCGCGCGACAGCCGCACGAAGGTGTCGTGGATCGGCGCCTTGGCGCCGCCGGCGGCGGCGATCACCTGCAAGAGGCGATCGCCGCCGCCTGACAGCGGAACCCGCGCGCCGCGAATGACTTCGCCCGCCACTGCGACCGAGTTGGCGGCGCTGCGCCGGTCGATCACCAGCGCCTGCGGGTCGAGCGCCTTTGGGCCGAGCAGCGCCTCGATCCGATGCCCGACCTGTTCCGGCGTCAGCCCGGCGACCCTGATGCGCCCGGCATAGGGAATGCTGATCGCCCCGTCCGAGCCGACCAGCTGGTCGGGGATCCGGGTGCCCGCCTGGCCGCTTTGCGCGGCCTCGTCGAGGAATTTCTGGAGCTTCTGCGACTGTTGGCCGCCGCCGGGGACATTTACGGCACCTCCGGTGAGACCGGCGGCGGCGGCGAGATTGCGCGCCTGCGCCCCGCCGAACATCAGAGCCAGCAGGTTGGGCGAGGACGCCATGCCGAGCGGCAGGCTCGGCACGCCGCCGAGAGACGCCCCTTGCTCAGCCAGCGCCTTGGCTGCAGCACCCGCCGGAAACGACAATTCAGTCAGGGAGTTGCCGAACAGACCGTCGGCTGCCGCCTCCCAGATCACAACGGAGATGGCATCGCCGACCGCAATCTTCAGCTCGGGCGGTGGCTGGTACTGCTTGAACCGCTGGCGAAAATCGGGCGATTTCTGCGCGAGAATGGTGTTCAGCACCGCATTGTCGAGCTTGACCACGTCGAACGCGACCTTGCCGCCCCGCTTGGCCTGCGCGACGACATCATGGCGCAGCGGCCCGCTGGCGCAGGCGGCCAGTGCGAGCGCCAACAGGCAGGCGAACAGGACGGTTACGGCACGGCAGACAGGCAAGCGATGGCCCCCAACCTTCGCGGCCGCACCCTAGCATCGGGCAAACTCGAAACCAACGGGGGCGAAGCCAAAGAAGCGCGCGAGGCTGCGGTCGAGGGTCGCGGCGCGTGGTCCGGCAGTTGCGCCGCCTGTGCGTTAGAGTCGCCGCATGCTATGATCAGGCATGCGATATCGCTTCGAGCTCGGCCTGCGCGAGGCCATGCTGATAGCCTGCACCGGCGCACTGGCCGTACTGGTTTACAGCGAGGGCTGGATCTGGCCGCTCAAGGCCGCCGCCGTGATGATCCCGGTGTCGCTGCTGATTAGCTGACCCGCAATTTTGCCCCGGCGCGTCAGCCGGCGGTGCGGTCGAGCGCGTAGCCGACCGAGCGCACCGTGCGCAGCAGATCGTCGCCACCCTTGACGTTGAGCGCCTTGCGCAGCCTGCGGATATGCACATCGACGGTGCGGATCTCCAGCTCGACATCATGCCCCCACACGCGGTCGAGCAGCTGCTCGCGCGAGAACACCCGGCCCGGGTTCTGCAGGAAATGGCGCAGCAGGCGAAACTCCGTCGGCCCGAGATGGACAGGCTTGCCGCCGCGCGACACGCGGTGCGCGGTCAGGTCCATCGCGACATCGGCGTAGCGCAGCACATTGTCCGCCGGGTCCGGCTGGGCGCGGCGAATGACCGCGCGCAGCCGCGCCACCAATTCGCTGGGGCTGAACGGCTTGACAACATAATCGTCGGCGCCGCTGTCGAGCCCGCGGATGCGGTCGCCCTCCTCGCCGCGCGCCGTCAGCATGATGACCGGCAGCCCGCGGGTCGCCGGCGCCCGGCGAATCTGACGGCACACTTCGAGGCCCGAGACCAGCGGCAGCATCCAGTCGAGCAACACTGCGTCGGGAAGCTGCTCGGCGATGCGCAGCAGCGCCTCCTCGCCGTCCGCGGCCTCGTCGACCGTAAATCCCTCGCGTTCGAGATTGTAGCGCAGCATCATGACGAGCGGCGCCTCGTCTTCGACAATCAGTACCCGCGGCTTCATCGTGCGCCCGCTTGGCCCGGCGGACGGTCGGGCCCGACAACCGCCATGTTCGACCTGTCACCTTTCGGGCGCACCTGGTCGAGCGGCGTGCCGTGCACCAGGTAATACAGATCCTCGGCGATATTGGTGGCGTGATCACCGATCCGCTCGATGTTCTTAGCCATGAATAGCAGGTGGGTGTAGACCCCGATATTGCGCGGATCTTCCATCATGTAGGTGAGGAATTCGCGGAACAGGCTCGAGTACATCTCGTCGAGCTCTTCGTCGCGGGCCCACACGATGATCGCCTTGTCGGCGTCGTGCTCGACATAGGCGTCGATGACGTCCTTGACCAGCATCAGCGCCAGATGCGCCATCCGCGGCAGCGCGTGCACCGGCTGGATCGGCGGCGCCTGCGACAAGGCGATCGACCGTTTTGCGACGTTGGCGGCATAGTCGCAAATGCGCTCGATATCGCTGGCGATCTTCAGCGCGGCGACGATCTCGCGCAGGTCGCGCGCCATCGGCTGGCGCAGCGCCAGGAGCCGCACCGCCAGATTGTCGAGATCGCGCTCGAGCTGATCGACCTTGTCATCGCCCTCGATCACGCGCGCGGCAAGCTCGCTGTCCCGCTTGACGACGGCCTCGATCGCGGCGGCGAGTTGGCTCTCGGCGAGCCCGCCCATCTCGACGATCATCTTGCGAAGCCGGCCCAGCTCCTCGTCGTAGCTCTTGATGATGTGTTCGGAAGCCATGCCCGTCCTCGCCCTCAGCCGAACCGGCCGGTGATGTAGTCTTCCGTGCGGCGTTCCTTCGGATGGGTGAAAATCCGCTCGGTCTCGTCGAACTCGACCAGCTCACCCAGATAGAGAAACGCCGTGTAGTCCGAGCTGCGCGCCGCCTGCTGCATGTTGTGGGTCACCAGAGCGATGCAATAGTCGGCTTTGAGCTCGGCGATCAGCTCCTCGATGCGTTGCGTCGAGATCGGGTCGAGAGCCGAAGCGGGTTCATCGAGCAGCAGCACTTCCGGCTCGATCGCGATTGCCCGAGCGATGCACAGGCGCTGCTGCTGGCCGCCCGACAGGCTGAGGCCGTTTTGCCGCAACTTGTCCTTTACTTCGTCCCACAGCGCGGCCCGCCGCAACGCCGATTCGATGCGCTCATCGAGCTCGGATTTGCCCAAACGTTCGTAAAGTCGAATACCGAAGGCGATGTTGTCGTAGATCGACATCGGGAACGGTGTCGGCTTCTGGAACACCATGCCGATCTTGGCCCGCAGCCGGTTGAGGTCGAGCCCCGGGGCCAGGATGTTTTCGCCGTCGACCAGCACCTCGCCGGTCGCAACCTGCCCGGGATAAAGCTGGTAAATCCGGTTGAGGATGCGCAGCAGGGTCGACTTGCCGCAACCCGAGGGGCCGATGAAGGCCGTCACCCGCCGGTCGTACAGCGGCAGGCTGATGTCATGCAGCGCCTGAAACTTGCCGTAAAAAAAATTGACGTTGCGGATCTCGACCTTGGTCGCCGATACCGGGGCGGTCAGGCGCGCCGGCGCGACCGCTCGGACCGGAACCGGAGCGCGCGCCGGCTCGGCCGCCGCGATCGCGGGCTCCATCGGCGTCGCACGCTCGAATTGCGAGGAGCGAGGTCGCGCGAGGGGGGAGTTCATTGCTTGAAACTGCTCCATGCGGCCAACACGCGGGCGCTGATGTTGAGGAGAAGGATCGCCGCGGTAATCAGCAAGGCGCCGCCCCAGGCGAGCACCTGCCAATCGGCGTAGGGGCTCATCGCGAACTGGAAGATCACCACCGGCAGGTTGGCCATCGGCGCGTTGAGATTGGTGCTCCAGAACTGGTTGTTGAGCGCGGTGAACAACAAGGGCGCGGTCTCGCCGGAAATCCGCGCCACCGCAAGCAGCACGCCGGTCAGCATGCCCTGGATCGCGGCGCGGTAGGTGACCATCACGATCACCTTCCAGCGAGGCGCGCCGAGCGCCGCGGCAGCTTCGCGCAACGCGCTAGGCACCAGGCGCAGCATGTCCTCGGTGGTGCGCACGATGACCGGGATCATGATGATGGCGAGCGCCATCGCCCCGGCCCAGGCCGAGAAATGGCCCATATGGACGACCATTACCTCGTAGACGAACAGCCCAATGATGATGGAGGGGGCGCTCAGCAGGATGTCGTTGACGAAGCGCACCACCTCGCCGAACCAGTGTCCCCGCGCGTATTCGGCAAGGAAGGTGCCGGCGAGGATCCCGGTCGGGGTGCCGACCAGGGTCGCGATGGCGGTCATCATTACGCTGCCGGCGATCGGATTGAGCAATCCGCCGGCGCTGCCGGGCGGCGGCGTCATCCTGGCGAACAGCGACGGGGTGATCGCCCCGATGCCGTTGACGAGCAGCGTCGACAGCACCAGGAACAGCCACACCAGCCCGAACGCCGTCGCCACAATCGACAGCACGACGACCAGCCAATGCTTCAGGCGGCGGCGGGCGTAAAGGTCCATTGCCTCACCTCCCCGCCTGGCGCTCGAGCCGGATGAGCAGCAACTTAGCCGCAGCCAGCACGATGAACGTGATCACGAACAGGACGAGGCCGAGCGCGATCAGCGACGACAGATAAAGGTCGCCGACCGCCTCGGTGAACTCGTTGGCCAGCGCCGCCGAAATCGTCGTCCCGGGCTGCAGGATCGAGGCATGGACGTGATGCGAGTTGCCGATCACGAAGGTGACCGCCATCGTCTCGCCGAGCGCCCGGCCGAGCCCCAAGAGAATCCCGCCGACCACGCCGATCCTCGTGTAGGGCAGCACGACCTGCCAGACGACTTCGGTCGTCGTCGCGCCGAGCGCGTAGGTGCTCTCCTTCAACACCGCCGGCACCGTCTCGAACACGTCGCGCATGATCGAGGAGATGAACGGCAAAACCATGACCGCCAGGATGAACCCGGCGGTCAAGACGCCGATGCCGAGCGGCGGTCCCGCGAACAACAGGCCGACGCCGGGGATGTTGCCGAGCGTGTCGATCAGCAGCGGCTCGATATGCTCCTGGACGAACGGCGCCAGCACGAACAGACCCCAGATCCCATAGATGATGCTGGGGATCGCGGCGAGCAGTTCGATCATCGTCGCCAGCGGGCGCTTCAGCCAGATCGGGCTCAATTCGGTGATGAACAGCGCCACCCCGAACGCCAGCGGGATGCCGATCAGCATCGCAATCGCCGAGGTCACGATGGTGCCGTAGATCGGCGCCACCGCGCCAAATTTCTCGGTGACCGGGTTCCAGGATTCGGTGACGAGAAAGCCGAACCCGAAATGCCGCAAGGCCGGCCAGGCACCGGCGACCAGGGCGACCATGACGCCGGTCAGGATCAGCACCACGACGACCGCGAACAGTAGGGTCAAGCCATGGAACAGCAAGTCGCCGAGCGCGCCGCGCCCGCGGCCTGCCTCCACCCGTCGCTTGATCGCTATTTCCGCCGCCACGACCCGCTCCTGCCGTCCCCGATTACGAGGCGGGAGGCCCGGCGGGCCTCCCGTCGCTCGTCAGCTCTCAGGAGGAATGACCGTCCCACACCGGCTTCTTATCCGGACCGAGGATCGTCTTCCAGCTCTGCTCGACCATGTTGACGACCTTCTCGGGCATCGGCACGTAGTCGAGCGCCTCGGCCATCTTGTCGCCGTTGTGATAGGCCCAGTCGACAAAGCTGAGCACGGCCTTGGCCGTCGCGGGCTTGGTCTGCTCTTTGTGCATCAAGAGGAAAGTGGCGCCGGTGATCGGCCAGCTTTCCTTGCCGGGCTGGTTGGTCAACAGCAGGTAAAAGCCCGGCGCATTGACCCAATCGGCATTGGCGGCGGCGGCCTGGAATGTCTTGCTCTCGGGCGCGACGAACTCCCCGGCCTGATTCTTCAAGAGCGTGTACGTCATCTTGTTCTGCAGCGCGTAGGCGTATTCGACATAGCCGATCGCGCCGTCGGTGCGGCCGGCGATCGCCGCGACGCCTTCGTTGCCCTTGCCGCCGAGGCCGCCCGGGAATTCGACCGAGGTGTTCTCACCGACCTTGCTTTCGAATTCGGGGTCGATGCTCGACAGGTAGTGGGTGAAGATGAAGTTGGTGCCCGACCCGTCCGAGCGGTGCACCGTCGCCACTGCCTTCGCCGGCAGCTTCATGCCGGGATTGAGCTTGGCGATCTCCGGATCGTTCCACTTGGTGACCTTGCCGAGATACATGTCGGCGACGGTCTTGCCGTCGAGCTTCATCTCGCCCGGCTTGACGCCCTTGAGGTTGATAACGAGCACCACCCCGCCCATCACCATCGGCCATTGCTGCAGCCCGCCCTTGGCCAGCACTTCGGGCTTCAACGGCATGTCGGAGGCGCCGAAATCGACCGTGTTCGAGGTGATCTGCTTGATGCCGCCGCCCGAGCCGATCGACTGGTAATTCATCTTGATGCCGGTCTTCGCGTTGTAGGCCTCGGCCCATTTGGCGTAGATCGGGTAGGGAAAGGTGGCGCCGGCGCCGGAAATCTCCGCGGCGCCGGCCGGCGCCGCCAAGCCGATTGCGGCAATTGCCGCCGCCAGCAGCGTGGTTCGGAAAACAGCCACAGCTTGCTCCATAAAGAGGGTTGCGGGCGACCGGCCTCCAAGGAATTGGCCGCTGTGCGATGTTCATACCGGTCGACGCGGGTTCTAACCTTTGCCTGATGCACTTCTATGACAGTTTCGTTACGGTTCGGTGACAGCTGGATCGGCGGGTTTTCGCGCATCGGCGGCGCGCAGCCACACCGTGAAGATCGACCCCTCGCCAAGCTTGCTCGTGATGTCGAGGCGGCCGCGATGGCGGTTGAGGATGTGCTTGACGATCGCGAGGCCGAGGCCGGTCCCGCCCAGCTCGCGCGAGCGCGCCGTATCGACCCGGTAGAAGCGCTCGGTCAGGCGCGGCACATGCTCGCTTGCGATGCCCTCGCCCTGATCGGCGACCGCGACCCGCACCAGCCCCGCGTCCCCGCCCGTCCCTACACCGCCCTCCACGATCGCCTCGCTGTGCGGCCGGCCGTATTTGACGGCGTTGTCGAGCAGGTTCTGGAAGATCTGCGCCAGTTCGTCGCGGTCGCCCTGCACCTCTGGCAGATCGTCCGGCAGGGCGGGGACGATGCGGATGTCGCGCTCGGCGGCACGCAATTCGAGCCCGCGCGCGACCTCGTCAAGCAGCGGCGCCAGCGCCACGCGGCCGGTCGGCACGACATGCTCGTTGAGCTCGATGCGCGACAGCGACAACAGATCATTGACGAGGCGCGCCATGCGCTGCGCCTGCTCGTGCATGATCCCGAGGAAGCGCTGGCGGGCGACGGCATCGTCGCGCGCCGGCCCGAGCAGGGTCTCGATGAAGCCGACCAGGGCGGTGAGCGGCGTCTTCAGCTCGTGTCCGGCGTTAGCGATGAAATCGGCGCGCATCTGCTCGCTGCGCTTCAGGGCGGTGACGTCGTGCAGGGTCAGGATCGCCGCGGCGCCGTGCGGCGCCGGCTCCTCGATCCGCGCAAGACGGGCCCGCAGCACGCGCTCGACCGGCACCGATAGGGTGAACTCGACGCTGCACGACGGCTCGCCGCGCAGCACGGATTCGGCGCCGGCCAGCAGCACCGGGTTGCGCAATGCCCCCGCCAGGTCGCGCGGCTCAGTGCTCAGGCCGATGAACTCGGCCGATGCTGCGTTGCTGCGCACGATGCGCCGCTGCCGGTCGATCAGGATCAGCGGGTCGGGCATCGCGGCGATCACCGCCTCTGCGGCCACGGCCCGCGCCTCCGCCGTTGCCGCATGGTCGCGCCACGCCCGCCGCAGCCGCAGCAGCGCCGGCCACAGCGCGCGTGCCGCGAGTGCCCGCCGGTCCGGCAATTGCGCCGATGCCGCCGCCGGGCCGAGCTGCTCGATCGCAGTCAGCGTTCGGGCGAGCGACACCATGGCCGCAGCCGCGATTGCGACAGCCAGCGCCGCAACTCCCACCCCCGCCGCCACAGCCGCAGCGGCATCGACCAGCCCCACCCCCCACAATGCGGCAACGGCGATGCCGCCGGGCGCCGACAGAACGAGCGCAAGGCCCGTACCCCAGCCGAAGTCTCGACCCATCTGCGCCCCGAGATTGTTGCCCGAGATCGTTGACAGCCGAGAGCGCCCCACTATAGTGCGCGGCTCCCGGACGGATGCCTGTCCGGACCAAGATTCGCGCCCTGTGGGCTTGCCGCGACGGGCGCCCCAACCGATATCGGCTTTCATCATGTTTGCAGTGATCCGCACCGGCGGCAAGCAGTACAAGGTCGCCCCGAACGACGTCATCGCGGTCGAGAAGCTCGCCGGCGAGCCCGGCGCGACAATCGAGCTGAGCGAAGTGCTGATGCTCGGCGACGGCGACGGGGTTGCGACCGGCACTCCGCTCGTCGCGGGCGCCTCGGTCAGCGCCGAGCTGGTCGAGCAGCGCCGCGCCGACAAGATCATCGTCTTCAAGAAGAAGCGGCGGCACAATTACCGCCGCAAGAACGGCCACCGCCAGTATCAGACCGTGCTGCGGATCACCGAGATCCGCCCCGGGGTGTGATCGCTGGCAGGTAGGCGCAGGAGGGTTCGGCATGGCACACAAAAAGGCGGGCGGCTCCTCGCGCAACGGCCGCGACAGCCCGGGGCAGCGGCTCGGGGTCAAGAAGTTCGGCGGCGAGATTGTCGTCCCCGGCAACATCATCGTGCGCCAGCGCGGTACCAAGTTCCATCCCGGCGACCGCGTCGGCATGGGCCGCGACCACACGCTGTTTGCCCTCGAAGAGGGCGCCGTGCAGTTCCGCAAGGGCATCCGCGGCCGCACCTTCATCTCGATCGTGCCGCGCCCGGAAGACGACCGACCGGCGGAAGCCGCCGAGTAGCCGTTCCCCGCAAGCCAGGCGGAGTCGAGGGGAGCGGCCCGGCCGCTCCCCTTTTTGTTTGCCGCGATAGTGACCGATGAAATTCCTCGACCAGTGCAAGATCTACCTGAAGAGCGGTGATGGCGGGCGCGGCGCGATGAGCTTTCGCCGCGAGAAGTTCATCGAGTTCGGCGGCCCCGATGGCGGCGACGGCGGCAAGGGCGGCGACATCGTGCTGCTCGCCGCCGCCAACCTGAACACCCTGATCGACTACCGCTACCGGCAGCATTTCCGGGCGCAGAACGGGCGCGGCGGCGCCGGCGCCAACCGCACCGGCGCCGGCGGGCGCGACCTCGTGCTGACCGTGCCGATCGGGACGCAGGTGCTCGACGACGACAAGGAGACCGTGCTTGCCGATCTGATTCGCCCGGGCCAGCGCGTCGTGCTGTTGCGCGGCGGCGACGGCGGCTTCGGCAATTCCCATTTCAAAAGCTCGACCAACCAGGCGCCGCGCCGCGCCGATCCGGGCTGGCCGGGCCGCGAATTGTGGGTGTGGCTGCGCCTTAAGCTGATCGCCGATGCCGGCCTCGTCGGCCTGCCGAATGCCGGCAAATCGACCCTCTTGGCGCGGCTGTCGCACGCAAGGCCGAAGATCGCCGACTACCCGTTCACCACGCTGCACCCGCAGCTCGGCGTCGTGCGGCTCGACGACGAGACCGAATTCGTGCTCGCCGACCTGCCCGGCCTGATCGAGGGGGCGAGCGACGGCGCCGGCCTCGGCACCCGCTTTCTCGGCCATGTCGAGCGCTGCGCCGTGATCCTCCACCTGATCGACGGCACCGAGGACGACATCGCCGGCGCCTACCGCACGATCCGCCGCGAGCTTGCCGATTACGGCCACGGCCTCGCGGCCAAGCGGGAAATCATCGGCCTCAACAAGATCGACGCGATCGAGCCGGACGTGGTCGCGCGCAAGTGTCGGGCATTGGCCCGCGTCGCGCCGCCGGGGACGCCGATCCTGCCGCTCTCCGGGGTCAGCGGCGCCGGCATCCCCCCGGCGCTTGGCGCCGTCCTCGCCGCGATCGCCGACGCCCGCGCCGATGCGCCTGGGGCGTTGGCTGAGGTGGGATGAGTCACGCCCTCGATATCGACAACTCGCCCACCCCCGCCGCTTCCCTCGTCGGGGCACGCCGGCTGGTCGTCAAGATCGGCTCGGCGTTGCTGGTGGCCGAGGACGGCGAGATCCGCCGCGCCTGGCTCGACGCCCTGATTGACGACGTGGCGCGCTGCCGCCGCCGTGGCCAGGAGCTGATCATCGTCACCTCGGGCGCGATCGCGGTCGGGCGCCGCCATCTCGGGCTGCGCGGCCGGGCGCTGCGCCTCGAAGAAAAGCAGGCCGCCGCCGCCACCGGGCAGATCCGGCTGGCGCACGCCTATCAGGAATCGCTGGCGCGGCACGGCATCACGGTCGCGCAGATTCTGTTGACCCCCGACGACACCGAGGAGCGCCGCCGCCACCTCAACGCGCGCGCCACCTTCGCGCAATTGCTCGCCCTCGGAGCGGTGCCGGTGGTCAACGAGAACGACACGATCGCCACCGCCGAGATCCGCTTCGGCGACAATGACCGCCTCGCCGCCCGCGTCGCCCAGATGGTCAGCGCCGACATGCTGGTGCTGCTGTCGGACATCGACGGTCTCTACACCGCCGACCCGCGCACGCGAGCCGGCAGCGCAGCACATCCCCGTGGTGCGCGAAATCGGCGCTGAGACTTTGGCGATGGCCGGCGCGGCGCCGCCCGGCTACAGCTCGGGCGGCATGGTCACCAAGCTCGAGGCGGCGCGCATCGCGATGGGCGCCGGCTGCCACATGCTGATCGCCGAGGGTCGTCGCCGCGAAGACGGCGATGGCCGCGGCCCGCTTGCAGCCGATCGAGGCCGGCGCCCGCGCTACCCTGTTCCTGCCGGGCGGCGAGCCGCGCTCGGCGCGCAAGGCGTGGATCGCCGGCGCCGTCAACCCGGCCGGCGCGCTGGTTGTCGACGACGGCGCGGCGCGCGCACTGCGCGGCGGCAAGAGCCTGCTGCCGGCCGGCGTGGTGGCGGTCGAGGGCGCCTTCGAGCGCGGCGACTGCATCGTCATCCGCACCCGCAGCGGAGCCGAGGCCGGGCGCGGCCTGTCGGCCTATGCCAGCACCGACATCCGCCTGATTGCCGGGCACAAGAGCGGTGAAATTGCCGCGATTCTGGGCTACCGTGGCCGCGACGAGATCATTCACCGCGACGATCTGGTGGTGACCGAACGGCGATGACAGATACGAGACCCTGACCCGGCCTGCGGCCGCCGACCTTGCCGCAACAATGGCCGAGATCGGCCGGCGAGCCCGCGACGCCGCGGCGGCGCTGGCGCTTGCCCCGGCCGACGCGAAGGCGACGGCGCTGCGCGCGGCGGCCCAGGCCGTGCGCGACCGGGCCGACGAAATCCTCGCCGCCAATGCCGAAGACCTCGCCGCAGCGCGGCATGCCGGGATCGGCGCGGCGTTGCTCGACCGCCTGGCGCTCGATCCGAAACGATTGGAGGCGGTGGCGAAGGGGCTCGAAGACATCGCCGCGCTGCCCGACCCGGTCGGGCGTGTGCTGGCCGACTGGACCCGGCCCAACGGTCTCAGGATCTCCCGCGTCAGCGTGCCGCTCGGGGTTATCGGCATCATCTACGAGAGCCGCCCCAACGTTACCGCCGACGCCGGCGGGCTGGCGCGTCAAATCGGGCAATGCCGCGATCCTGCGCGGCGGCTCGGAGAGCTTTCATTCCTCGCATGCCCTGGTCGCCGCTCTCCGGGAGGGGCTGCGCGCCGCCTTCCTGCCGGAAGACGCGATCCAGCTGGTGCCGACGCGCGACCGCGAAGCCGTCGGGCTGATGCTGAAGATGAGCGGGGTCATCGACATCATCGTGCCGCGCGGCGGCCAGTCGCTGATCGAGCGCGTGCAGCGCGAGAGCCGCATCCCGGTCATCGCCCATCTCGAAGGCCTGTGCCACACCTACATCCACGGCGCCGCCGACCCCGCGAAGGCGCGCGCCATCGCGCTCAACGCCAAGATGCGCCGGGTGTCGGTCTGCGGCGCGACCGAGACGCTGCTGGTCGACCGCAGCGTGACGCACACCGTCCTGCCGCCGATCCTCGCCGATCTGCGCGCCGCCGGCTGCGAATTGCGCGGCGACCCGGAGGTGCTGGCGATCGACCCCGCCACGATCCCCGCCAGCGAGCAGGATTGGCGCACCGAATATCTCGACGCCATTCTCGCGGTGCATGTCGTCGGCGGGCTCGACGAGGCGATCGCCCACGTCAACCGCTACGGCTCGCACCACACCGACGCGATCGTGACCGAGGACGAGGCCGCCGCCGAGCGCTTCCTCGCCGAGGTCGACAGCGCGATCGTGCTGGTCAACGCCTCGACCCAGTTCGCCGACGGCGGCGAATTCGGCATGGGCGCCGAGATCGGCATCTCGACCCAGCGGCTGCCGCCGCGCGGGCCGGTCGGTGCGGCCGAGCTGACGACATACAAATACCTCGTGCGCGGCACCGGCCAGGTGCGCCCCTGACCACAACAGGCCTCACCAAAGGGCGCCGCATCGGCCTCCTCGGCGGGTCGTTCAACCCGGCGCATGGCGGGCACCTGCATATCAGCCGTTTGGCATTACGCCGGCTCGACCTCGACGAGGTGTGGTGGCTGGTGTCGCCGCAGAACCCGCTGAAGCCGCGGGCCGGCATGGCGCCGTTCGCCGAGCGACTGCAACAGGCCGAGGCGGTGGCCTCCGCCGACCGGCGCATCCGGGCCAGCGGCATCGAGGCCGAGCTTGGCTCAACGTATACCGCCGACACGCTGAAGGCGCTGCGCCGGCGCTTTCCGCATACCCGGTTCGTCTGGCTGATGGGTGGCGACAACCTCGCCCAGCTCCCACATTGGAAGCGCTGGCAGGACATCTTCCGCGCCGTTCCGATCGCTGTTTTCGACCGGCCGCGGAGCTCGTTGAAGGCGCTCGCCGGGATCGCGGCTATGCGCTTCGCCGGCGCCCGCGTGCCAGCCACGGCGGCGCGCCGTCTTGCCGACGTTGGCGCCGCCCGCTTGGGCGTTTTTTCACACCCGGCGCGACCCCCGCTCGGCCACCCAGATCCGTGCCGAGCGCTCTCTTCGAACCCTGCAGGAGCAACCACCCGACGTGACCTCTGAAATGACCGCCGCCGCCGAAATGACCGCCGCCCCTGAAGCGCCCGCGACCGCCATCATCGCCCCGGCGATGCGCACGGCGCCCCGCCGCCGCCGGCAATCCCTGCCGGCGCCGGAGCTGCTGCGCCGCATCATCGAGAGCCTCGAAGACGGCAAGGCCGAGGACATCGTCACGATCGACCTCGCCGGCAAGACGACGATCGCCGACTACATGGTGGTCGCCACCGGACGGTCGGGGCGGCAGGTGGTCTCGCTGACCGAGCACCTCGAACAGGCCATCCCCGGCCGCGTCGCGGTCGAAGGCAAAGCGCAGGGCGACTGGGTGCTGGTCGACGCCGGCGACGTCATCGTCCACCTGTTCCGGCCGGAGATCCGCGCCTACTACAATATTGAAAAGATGTGGGGCGAGGCGCTGCCCGAGCACGAAGCTGCCGGCGCCGAGGCTGCCGGGCAATAGGGGCGCGGCGATCCGCCTCCACCTGCTCGCCGTCGGCCGGCTGCGGCGCGGCCCGCTTTATGACCTGCAGACGCTGTACGCCGGGCGCATCGCGCCGCCGGTCGCGATCGTCGAGCTCGAGGAAAAGCGCCGCCTGCCGCCGGCCGCGCTGAAATTGCGCGAGGCCGAGCTGATCCTCGCCGCGGTCCCGGCCGGCGCCCGCCTCGTCGTGCTCGACGAGAGGGGCGCGCCCTGGACCAGCCGCGACTTCGCCGACCGGCTGGCGTCATGGCGCGACGGCGGCACCGCCGCGCTGGCCTTTGCGATCGGCGGCGCCGATGGGCTCGGGGCGCCGGTCATCGAGCGCGCCGACGCGGTCATGTCATTGGGCGCGATGACGTGGCCGCACCTGATGGCGCGTAGCCTCCTGCTCGAACAACTCTACCGGGCGCAGCAGATCCTCGCCGGCCATCCCTACCATCGCGACTGAGCTATTCGGCCCGCCCACTCGCCTGCCGCTTTAGCTTCAGTTCGATCATTGCCAGCACGTTGCCGGCGCCGTGCCGCCGGCACAGCGCCGCGAGGCCCTTCGGGTCAAGCGGCTCAGGCGCGTAGTTGATCGCGTCGCGCAGCGGCACCGGCAGGTCGTCGAACGCCGCCATCAATTCGCGCAGCAGAGCGCCCCGGTCCTCCATTTCTACCGGCCGCCTCACGCAAAGCGCAGATGGCGCTTGACGATCTGCGCCACGGCCGGCTGGCGCGCGGCCCCCGCCGCCGCAACGCCAAAAGCGAGCGCCAGCACGACAACCGCCGGCCGCACCCCGGTCGCCAGCGACCAGTTCGCGGCGATGACGCGCATCGGCGCGACGCCATACGCGAAATGAAAATACGCCGCCTCGCCGAGCGCCGTCACAACCGCTGCGGCAACGGCGAGCACCCCGACCCAACGCAGCGCGAGGCGCCGGCGCACGCTGAGCCGCCAGGCCATCAAGCGATAGCCCATCAGCCAGACGTAGATGCCGGCCATGATCGTCGGTTCCCACACCTCGAGCTTCGCCTGCATCCAGAAATGGGTGACCGCGAGCAGCGCGATCACATAGACCAGTTTGTGTAGACGCTGCCAGTTGCGCGCCCCGAGCCGACGGATCATCCCGTCGGTCGAGGTCGCGGCCAGCGCCGAAAGGCCGAGCACCGCGGCAAAGCCGATCGTCAGATAGATCCGCAGCACGATCTCGCTTGCCACCTTGGCAATGTCGAACATCTGGTCGGCGGTATAGAGCGTCAGGTGGCCGAGCGCATAGGCAAACGCGGCGACGCCGACCATCCGGCGCACCAGCAGCAACCGCGACCATTGCAGAACCTGGCGCAGCGGGGTGATCGCCAGCGCAATAAAGATCAGGCGGATCGTCCAGAACCCGATCTGGTGGATCGCCTCGTTGAACGGGCGTGGCTGCAGCCAGCCGAGCACGAACGACAGCAAGGTCCACAATGCCGGGCAGAACAGCGCGACGAACACCGCAAGCTTCAGCGGCGACAGTCGGCGGCTGTAATCGTTCCACGGATACGTCATCGCTGCTCCATGGGCATGTCACATCGGCGGCTTGATGCCGTCCTTCTCGGCGTAGATCCGATGCGATGTCAGAGTGCCGTCGGGCCTTTTCAAGCCGATGACAAAGACCGCCGCGCCCGGTTTCAACAGGCTGATGTCGCCGGGCGCAGGCGCCAGCACCGGAACGTCCGGGCCGATGCTGTACTCCGACACGCCGCCCTTGAACGTGACATGCACGACCATTCCCTCCGGCGCCTTCGCAACGGTGCCGACAGTGGCGTTGGTCATCACGCTGTCGGGCTCCAGGTCCCATGCAAATTGTCGACCGCCATCGGGCGTTGCCTTCGGAAAGATGCGGACCTCAATTGCATGAATCTTGCCGTCCTTGCCCTTGACCCCGGTCGAGGCCAGGAAGTCGCCGGGTTTGATGTCGGCGAGGCTCTTCTTGACCAGTGTCACCACGGCTGCATCCGAGGCCAATGCGACCGTCAAAACCTGACCATCGCGCGATTTGACGGTCAAATTCCGGCCGTCGAGCTTGTCGACCGTGCCGCGGATCCGCACCGGCGTGCCCGCCGGGGCAGTCTGCGCCGCCGCCGGCATGACGGCCAACACGACAAAAGCTGCGGCAATCGCGATTCTGTCTGAGCATCCGATTTCCCCGTTCTCTCATTGTCCGTGCCGACAGTGGCGCGCGACCGATGTTTTTGCCGTTCACATTGTCGTGAAGAATTGTAGCGCGCTGCCGCGGCAATGTCGCGAGGCATTCTAGTGTCACATATACATATATATTATGTGTATATTTAAATAATCACATCACGATCTGTTGCTATTGCCGGCGGCTGCCTATATTGCGTCGCGGGACACCGGAACGCGGGGACAGGCGAATGAGCGAGCGGCACGAGACGGATGCGGTCGACTGGCGGGAGCACGGGGTCAAGGTGATCCCCGGCGATCAACTCGACACCAACACGCCGCAGACGCCCGGCATGAACCGCGCCGCGGCGATCAACTTCGCCCGCGCCGGGGCGCAGAAGCTGTGGGCCGGCACCGTCCACATCCACGCCAACGCCAAGACCGGCGCGCATCACCACGGCGCGCTCGAAAGCGTCATCTACATCGTTAAGGGCCGGGCGCGGATGCGCTGGGGCGACCATCTCGAATACGTCGCCGAAGCCGGGCCGGGCGACTTCATCTTCGTGCCGCCCTATGTGCCGCACCAGGAGATCAACGCGTCGAGCGAGGAGACGCTCGAATGCGTGCTGGTGCGCAGCGACAACGAGGCGGTGGTCGTCAATCTCGACATCGAGCCGGTCGAGAAGCCCGAGGCGGTGCGCTGGGTCGACCCGATCCACCGCCACTCGTAGCAGCGGGTGCGGCCGGATCGGGTCGTAATCCCAGGCGGGTGAGCGCACCTCGTTGAGGTGCGCGACGCCGCCTTCGTTCAGTCGTGCACCGCGCCGGCGATGATCGGGCCGATCGGCTCCCAATGCTCGCCGGTGAAGCGCGCCATCTGCATCTGCTTCAGCGGGAAGTAGTCGCTCGGGCTGGTATTGATCTTGATGCCGGGCAGCAGCATCGGCAGCACGAAGTCATGCAGGTTTCCCGCTTCTTTCATAACCCGCGCGCGGGTCAGCTCGTCGCCGCATTGCTTCAATACCTGCGCCATGGTCTGCGCCTGCGAGTAGCCGGAGACCGTGCCGCCGTCGCTCTTGTCGCCTTCGGGAAAGTATTTGTCCATGAAGGACGACCATTCGAGAAAGCCCTTGTCCTCGCGCAATGCCGGGTCGGTCGGGTCCTTCAGGTAGATCGCGGTCAACAGACCCTTGGAATTGTCGAGCCCGGCCGGCTTCAGCACCGAGCCCACCGAGCGCGATACGCTGTTGAGGATATGCAGCGGGTGCCAGTTGAGCTCGGCCACCTTGCGGATCGCCTGGGCGGCGAATTTCGGGGTCGCGACGTTGACGAACACATCCGCGCCGGAGGCTTTCAGGCTGACCACCTGCAAATCGACCGTCGTATCGGCGGTCTCATAGGGCGCCTCGGCGACGATCATCGACTTCGCCTTGGCACCGAGCCCGTCCTGCAGCCCCTTCAGGTAGTCCTTGCCGTAATCGTCGTTCTGGTAGAGCACCGCGATCTTCGCGTCCGGCTTGTGCTCGAGCAGATAGGCCGCGTAGATCCGCCCCTCGCTCTGGTAGTTGGGTTGCCAGCCCATCGTCCACGGAAAATGCTTCGGGTCGCCCCATTTGGTCGCCCCGGTCGAGACGAACAGCTGCGGCACCTTCTTCTGGTTCATGTATTTGTGGATCGCGGAATTGGTCGGGGTTCCGAGCGAGCCGAAGATAAACAGCACGCCGTCGCTCTCGATCAATTTGCGCGCCTGCTCGACAGTTTTTGGCGGGCTGTAGCCGTCATCATACGAGATGAAGGTGATCTTGCGCCCGTTGATGCCGCCTTCGGCGTTGATCTTGCGGAAATAGGCGGCCTCGGTCTTGCCGACGATGCCGTAGGCCGAGGCCGGGCCGCTATAGGGCATAATATTGCCGATCTTGATCTCGCTGTCGCTCGCGCCGGTATCGTATTTCTTCTGGGCCGCCGCCGGTCCGGCGGCCAGGATCAGCGCCGCCAGCATCACGCCGAGGCCGCGCATGGCTTTGGTTCCGCTCATCGGTGTCTTCTCCCCTTCGATTATTTGATGTTGTCGCGCAGCATGCGGGCGAGCCGCACCCCTGCCTCGGCGAGCTGCTGCCGGATCGCGGCGAGCGCCCTTGTCTCATAATCAGGGCCGACCTTGTAGAGCACGATCGTGCTGCACGGCTCCGTCTGGTCCTTGCCCGCCCTTGTCGGAAACGCGAGCAGCGCCAGGATTTTGGCATGCCCGCGCGGGTCGCTTTGCTGCAGCGCACGGTCGGCCAGCAACGCGATGACGCGATGCCCGTCCGCCCCCCAGGCACGGCCCGCCGGCATAGTCGCCAGCAGCGCGACCCATGCCGCCGCGACAGCAACCGACAGCCTGCTCCAGCGCACCATCCTCCACCCCCGCCCGCCGAGTTGGCCTCGCCGGCTTTGGTTTGCCCACTGGCTCGGTGTTGATTGCCTGACGACCCGGCCCGCGCTGTCATGCTAGCATTGCGGCAACAGCGATGTCAGCCGAGGAGGAAACGATGCGCGGGGTTGTCTTTACCGGAGAACGCCAGCTCGAGCTGATGAACTTCCCCGATCCGATTCCGGGCGAGGGCGAGGTCGTCATCGAGATGAAGGCGTCGGGCATGTGCGGCAGCGACCTCCACCAATACCGCCGCCCGAAAGCCGGCGGCGCGACCGGCGGCCTCGCCGCCCCGAGCGAGCCGACCATCGCCGGGCACGAGCCGTGCGGCATCGTCGCCGCGATCGGCCCCGGGGTCAGCGCCGCCCAGGCCAAGATCGGCGCAGCGCGTCATGGTGCACCACTACAAGGGCTGCACCGTGTGCAACCACTGCCGCTCCGGCTGGTCCCAGCTGTGCCAGGAGCAGCCGGTGCTGGTGTACGGCAACAACGCCCACGGCGGCCATGCCAAGTATCTGAAGATCCCGGCTTTCACGCTGGTGCCGCTGCTCGACGAATTGTCGTTCACCACCGGCGCGGCGATCTCGTGCGGCACCGGCACCGCGTATGGCGCGCTGCGCCGCATCCGGGTTTCGCGGCAACGACACGATCGCGATCTTCGGCCAGGGGCCGGTCGGGCTGTCGGCGACCCAGCTGGCGGCGGCGATGGGCGCGCGCGTCATCGCCCTCGATGTCAGCGAGGAGCGCCTCGAACGCGCCAAGGAATTCGGCGCCGCCGAGACGGTCAACCCGCGCTCCAACGACCCCGTCGGCGCGATCAAGGATTTGACGCACGGCTACGGCGCCGAGTTCACCCTCGACACCTCATCGCAGCCCGAGGGCCGCATCGCCGCGGTGCGCGGCACCAAGGTGTGGGGCACGACCTGCTTTGTCGGCGAGCGCAACCAGGTGACGATCGACGTCAGCCCGGACATGCTCAGGAAGCAGCTGACGATCGTCGCATCGTGGACCTTCTCGCAGATCGGCCAGGCCGAATGCGCCCAATTCGTCGCCGACCGCAAGATCGACGTCGAAAAATTGTTCACCCACCGCTGGCAACTCGACCAAGCCAATGAAGCCTACAAACTGTTCGACACCCAGACTACCGGCAAGGGCGTGTTTTTGATGTAAGGGAGAGAAGCAAGATGACCGCGACGACGCCGTTTCTTGCCAACGAAGATGTGCTCGGGCCGCTCGCCTCGCGCTATGTCCAGGTCGACGAATTGCCATGGAAGCCGACGCCGTGCGCCGGCATCGACATGAAGGTGCTGCTCGAAGACAAGGAGACGGGCCTCTTGACCGCGCTGTTCCGCTGGCAGCCTGGCTCCGAACTCACACTGCACGAGCATGTCGAGGTCGAGCAGACCTTCGTCCTCGAAGGCAGCCTCGTCGACGGCGAGGGCGAGGTCACCGCCGGCAACTACGTCTGGCGCCCGAAAGGCAACCGCCACATCGCCAAATCGCCAAACGGTGCCTTGGTGCTGTCGATCTTTCTCAAACCCAACATCTTTCTGACCGGCACCAGCGAGGGGCAGCAGCTGCGATGAAGTCCAAGGTTTTCGCCACATTTGCCGACGCCGTCCGCGACATACCCGACGGCTCGGTCGTGGGCTTCGGCGGGTTTGCCGTCGTCGGCATGCCGATCAACCTCTACGATGCGCTGACGAAGCAGGGCGCCAAGCGGCTGACCTGCGTCTCCAACGGCACGCGCGGCGGCGCCACGATGCCCGAGGATGCGCCGACCATGGAATGGCTGATCCGCAACGACCAGGTCAGCAGGGTGGTCGCCTCGTTTACGGCGCCGACCCGCGCCTCGCAGCGGCTGGCCCTGGCCGAATATGTCGACAAGGGGCTGATCGAGACCGAGCTGGTGCCGCAGGGCACATTGGCCGAGCGCATGCGCGCCGCCGGCGCCGGCATCCCAGCCTTCTACACGCCGGCCGCGGTCGGCACCGAACTCGCCGAGGGCCGCGAGACGCGAATCTTCAACGGCCGCGAATACCTGCTCGAAGAGGCCTTGCCGCTCGATTACGCCTTCATCCGCGCCTGGAAGGCCGACGAGGCCGGTAACCTCTTGTTCCGCCGCTCGCAGCGCAACTTCAACCCGCTGATGGCGATGGCGGCGCGCGTCACGATCGTCGAGGTCGAGGAGGATTTCCTCCCGCGCGGCGCAATCGACCCCGACGACGTGCATCTGCCGGGGATCTACGTCCATCGCATGGTCAAGATCCCGCCTGCGCCCGAAGGCTGGTGGCCGATGCGCCCGGCCGACGTCGCAAAATACGAAGCCGAAAGGAACGCACGATGAGCGACGCCAAGGGCCTGACCCGCCAGCAGATGTGCGACCGGCTGGCGATGGAGTTCGAGGACGGCTGGATCGTCAATCTCGGCATCGGCATCCCGACCTTGTGCTCGAATTTCGACTTCGGCGACAAGGAGATCATCTTCCACGCCGAGAACGGCGTGATCGGCTATGGGCCCTTGACCGGGGCCGGCAGGGAGGACCTGCATCTCGTCAATGCCGGCGGCCAGCATGTGACGCTGCGGCCGGGGGCGGCGATCGTGCACCACGCCAACTCGTTCGGCCTCATTCGCAGCGGCCGGATCGACGTGACCGTGCTCGGCGCCTACGAGGTCGCCGCCAACGGCGATTTCGCCAACTGGAAGATGGCCGGGCAGAAGGGCGGCGGCATCGGCGGCGCGATGGACCTCGCGGCCTGCGCCAAGCACGTCTTCGTCGCGATGGAGCAGACGACGCGGCGCGGCGCACCGCGTCTCGTCGAGCGCTGCGCAATCCCGGTGACGGCAAAGGGCGTCGTCGACCTCGTCATCACCAATTACGGCCTGTTCGAGATCACCGCCGCGGGCATGGCCCTGAAGGAGATCGCGCCCGGCATCACGGTCGACGAGGTCAAGGCGACAACCGGCTGCAACCTGATCGTCCCGCGCGACATCCCCCCGGTGCGGCTGCGGGGATAACACCTTAGAGAAAATTCGGTCGTCTGCTTCACGATGTGAACAATTCTCGTTTTGCACAGGAGGAAGCATTGGGTCAACTGATAGTTGAACATTTTAAAGCGTGGGATCCACTACACGACACTGGTGGAGCCGATCCGGGCATTCTTATCAGCGCACAGAAGCGCGAGATATCGAATATCCTCAGAAGCTACACCGGATATTACGACCTGTTTGCAGAATTAATATAAAACCCGCTCGACGCAGTAGAAATGCGCTTGGAGGAAGATGCTAACGTCGGGGGCCACGTTTGGGTTAAGATAAATCTGCAGGATCAAGCGTAACGGTGCAACTGCTTGTCGCTGGCGTGGTGACAGACGCCGTGCAGGCCGCGCTTCAGGATCGCCCAGACGCTCTCGGTCCCGTTCGTCGTAACTCCGTCGTCGCGCACGTATTCGCCGGCGCTGTGAACGATGGTCTCGTGCTGATAGTCGCCGCCGAGGCCGGCATAGCCCCGATGCTCGTCAGTGTGAATTGTTGCGCCCGGCTCGACGCTCTCCCGAATTTCCATGCTCAGCGTCTCGGCGTCGGTGCCGTCAACGGGCCGCGCCACGGTGCGACCGCCGCGCTCGCGCAGGCCCAGCACCGCTGCCTTGCCGACCGCACCGCGCCCCGCAGGCAGTTTCTTGTGCTCGTGCTTGTTGCCCTCTTTCCCGCCGATATAGGTCTCGTCGATTTCGACGATGCCGGTAAGCTTGCCGAAATCCGAGCCGCAAGCCTCGCGCAGTCGGCCAAGGATCAACCACGCGGTTTTCTGCGATGAACAACGCCAGCGGCGGCGCGCCATTCCCGCCCCGCACCGGCCGGAAACGATCGGAGAGGCGCGATGCTGGCCGAACCGCTGACGCAGCGCGTGATCTGCATTGTGGCCGGCGGCGGCCCGGCCGGGGCGATGCTCGGCGTCCTGCGGGCGCGGCCCGTAGGGCAGGGCGTTGCGGGTCGCGATCCAGGGTCGGGTCATCGACCCGGTGCTCGGCTCCGACAAGCCGATCCGCGCGCCGAGGCGGCAGCGATGACGCCGTAGCGCTCGCGTGCCGGCGCCCGTTGACGCCTCAGCCCGGCGACGATTGCAATTCGCGGAGCCGTGCGGCCGGCCGGGGGGCCAGTCCCCGCGACGCCTCGATTAGACCCGACGGCAACAGGGCCGGCCCGAGCTCTGCCCGAGGATCCGATCGCAGCGCGCTGAGAAACACGCGACCGTGCGGCATTGTCTGGGTGCTCGCCGGGGTGCGACGCAGCGCGCCGACCGCCCTCTCGATTTTTTCGGCCGCGGCCAGGGCCGCATGGCCGTGCTGCGGGTCGCGATGGCCTTCGTCGCGCAGCGCCGAGACCAGGCTGCGCAGCAGCGCATCCCGCCGCATCACCGACGCCACCGACGTTCGCATTTCGTCCAAAACCGCCTCGGCGGCCTCGACCGCTGCCGGCCCCAGAGCGAGATTGCGCGCCGCCTCCGCCGCTTTCGCCCGCTCCGCCGCCCCGACATAGCCCTCGCGCGCGATCGCCAGCTGATTTTCCGCCTCGGCCCCGGCAACGCCGATCTCGCCAAGCCGACGCTCGGCGGCGATCAGCTCCGCCGGCGGTACGGGCCGCTCGCCTTTCGCACCCGCCGCGACCCAGCCGGCGACCTCAGCGTCAAATGCCTTCCGCAGGCGCGCAACTTCATCGCGCAATGCACCCAGCGTGGCAGCCTTCGCAGCCGCGGCAACCCGGTCGAGCCCCCGTATCGGCCGCAATGCCTGGTCCCGCCGCCTGAGCGCGGCATCGAGCGCTTCGATGGCGCGGGCGAGGGCTGCCCGCGCCGGCGGCAACGGCGGCGGCTCGAGGGTGAGGCATTTGTCGGAGACGGGTTTCTGCGATGCCATGGCTCTTCCCCATTCTGTTGCACGGAGGTTGGGTTGGCTCGATATCCACCGATCCGCGCGGCAAGGCCGCGCTGATGAATTTGCTCGCGGGATTGCTAGCAGAGCATTAGCAAAAAGTCAATAGCAAAATCGCAATCCGGGCGCAACGCGATTCCTACCGCGAGTTCGCCCGGTGCTTTCGCGGGCGACGCTGTGCCGGTGGAGGCCGAGGCGGCTTCGGCGCGGCATGCGGCGCGCGCGTCACCGCCCAGGCGAACCATTCGGCGAGCGTGGCCGTTGCGGGGTCGGGCGCCGCCCCGCATGCCGCGAGGCGCTGTGCCGTTTTTGCCAGCTCGGCCGCCAATTCCTCGCGCGGATCGGGGCCACGGGGTACCGGTTCGGCCTTTGCCGTCGCAGGGTCGGCGCGTCGGTTCCCGCCGGCGGCGTCGAGCATGGCCAGCTGCGCTGCTGCTTCTTCCGCCCGGCTGATGGCCCAGATCGCGGCGGGGTCGATTTTTGCCGCGACGGCCGCGTCGCGCACGATCGCGCCAACGATGGCAAGGGCTTGCAGGCCTTCGCGACGGAAGCGCGCCGCGGCCTCGACCGACATCAGCGCCGCTTCGAGCCGGGCGAGGCGTGCCTTAGCGGCTCGCACGATCGGTTTCTTCCAGGTGGCGCAGCCGCCGGTCGAAATCGCGGGAGTCAATCGCGCGCAGGAAGGTGTCTATCGTCTGCGACAGGGCGAACGCCTCGCCCGGGCTCAGCACGCCTTCCGCCAGGCCGCGGGTAACCGCCGCCATCGCCGCGGCGATATCGGCCGCCCCCTCGATCGGCGGCAGGGCGAACGGCACCGCCCGCTCGCGGCGCGGCGCGATCAGCCGGTCGAGACACAGGCGCAGGGCCGCCGCGTCGCCGCCGAGGGCCATCTCGACGGCCTTGCGCGCGAGCGCCTCGGCCTCGCCTTCGAGAAGCAGCTCGGCGAGCTGCGTCTTGTGATTGCGCGAGCCGCGCCGACGCCCGGCCGGATTCCCCGACTCGCCCTTGCGAAACGGCCGACCCCGCGGCCGGCCCGCTGCTTCCGCTGTTTTCTGCAAGGAATCTTTCAGCCATGCGCATTCTCCGATGTCAGAGCGGACGGCGCATCGCAGCGCCGAGTCCACTGAATCCAGCTGAATTCGTTGCATGTGATTATGGCAATTTTATCGTCAGCCAACAGGCCGATCAGGCTCTGGCGTCGGCCGGTTGTCAATCTCCGCGGGATAAGCCCGGCTACGGTTTCAGATGGTTTGCCCTACGGACCGGAGGGTAAAAGTTCCATGGCCGGCCGCCACGTGCTTTATTGCGCAGCAACGCACCGCGTTTGACGGAGACACGGCTGAATGGGCAGAAGAACACCCCGATGGCGTAAAAGCCGTTGGCTCGCGATTCTCTTGGCGCTGGTCGGCGGCGCGGCCAGCGCGGCAGCGCAGGTCGAGGTCGGGATGAACTACAACTGGTGGCGCTTCACTCCGAGGAGCCCAGCTGAATGCCACAGCCATCCGGCCTCCGTGTGGCAGGGCAACTGGATCCTAGACCAATACCAATCGCCGGCCGTGCGCCACACGGTGCAGGGGCAGTTGCGGCGATGCGGGCCGCCGGGTTTATCCAAGCTACGCATCATTGTCGCCTATCGGCGGCCAGTGAGAAATCAGCTGAGCGGCGCATTGATGTCGACTACCGGCGATCGTTTCGCCGCGAGACCGGCAGAATGTGCGTGCCTTTGTCGGCGACATCGCTAGAGCCGGTTACCGCGGGCTGGAAATCGTCTATGGCTTTATGGAACAGAACTCGCTGTATTGCCGGCGACAGAAATGGGGCGACTGTTTCGATCCGTCGCGAACCGCGGAGAACTGGCGCTTCATATCGCAAATCGCCCAAATCGCGAGCTAACGCGGCAGGGGCGATGCCGTTGCGGTTCGATCTGAGCAACGAAGCATGCCCCGCATCTAACATGCTGCCAGCGACAATTGCCAACGCCGGGCGATACCTCACGACAATCGCGGGGCGTTTTGAGGCTCAGTTCGGATCGAACTGGCTGATCTCCTGCCCCAACTCGCCCCGCTCCGAGCGCGCCGCATTGATGGTAAAGCTCTTGCTATGACGCCGGACTCTCGCCGCGATTTATTGAAATTCACACATACCGGACCGATCCGAGCTGGGTTTTTGGTGCCCTTGACGGGGCCAACAGTCTGGCGCAACGGCTCGACGCAACGCTGATCCTCGGCGAGATGCGCTATCACAGCGCGGAGGAAAACGCGATCGTCCGAAACTGGCTGCGAGCCCACCCGCTATCACGCCTGCGCGAAATGTACGAATGGCCGCTACACGACCCCTCGACGCGGTGCGGCATGGATACTGGACCGCCGTTCACCCCCTAAGTGGTGGTCACGACCAATATAAAATGGCAAACCCCCTCTCGTTTGCCACGGTAAATCATATCCGCATCAGTTTGTGAATCGCCTACGTGAGTCACCCTCAGGGGACTCGGTATAAGACATCAAGTGACAATGCGCCGTAGTAGTCTTACATACGCGAAGCGAACTGATGGCGAGCATCAGACCGAACTTCGGCATATACAACAGCTTCACACTTTTAGACCATCGGCCCATTTCTTCTGATTGGTATAGTAATTCGCAATCGTCGAAAAGCTTGCACTGTATATGTCTTCCTGAACAAACAATACGTTATATGTCCCCGGAAACTGACTATCCCGGCTGGTCGGCAGAAATCCCATTGACATGAGGTATTTGAATATCGTTAAAGGCGAGAAGCTACCCACAAAACGCTCGTCATCGTTAATCTCGATGTAGATTGTTGCGATCGAATCTTTCAGGACATCTCGTCCGCTCCTCAGCACATCCAGCTCCGCCCCCTCCACATCGATCCACAGACCCGTGTCTCGACACCCGGCCGGCAGCCAATGCAGGTTGCCGCCTGGTCCAGGGTAATAGCTTCAACCATGACTTCGTTGGTGTCGACGTTGCCCATGACGCGTCTCTTTGTGGAACCAAGTTGAAGAAGGCGCTCATCCTTCGGTACAAAGAACGGCATCATGCCCGAAGATGTGGAAATTGCCTTATTGTAAATCCTTACGCCCTGCTCGCTAATCGCCTCCGAGGTACGGCGATCTACAATGGGAGCGGCCTCGTAAGCATCGGCAAGGCGTGACTGCGGATCGTTACGGACAAACCTGAGGGAGGCTTCGGCTTCGTGAGCGCCGATTTCGAGGAATTTTGTCGCGCGCGCTTCATCCAGGATTTGGAAAAACAGATTTCTGAGAGCATTTACTCGATGTGCCGACACCTTGCCCGCCTCTCCGGCATCTCGCATGTTTGTGCTACTTGGCAGCTCGTTCAAAAGCAGCCGCCAATACAATGTGGCCATCATCAGATCAGTTGTCACTGCGCACCTATTTCTCTCCGAACACGCCAGTAGTTCATCCGCGCGCCGCCGTGCACTGTGAAATATGCATGCTATGTTAGCTTCCAGCGGGCGAGGTGGTGGTCTGAATGGTATGGTCGGGTCCCTTTTCCGACCCAAACATCTGCGACGCTGCCGATGTCGATGGCGATACCCCCCTTAGATTTTATATGCGAACAATAAATTTTTCCAAGAATTCCAGCCGCGACCAAAAAGACAGCTCCCGAGAATGGGACGTCCAAATCATGCAGAACACGGTTATACACTGTTGGGAAATGTTCGATATCGGGTTGGCGACCGATATTCACTGCTTGTTCGGGAATGTTGTAGACGATGACATCGCCGTCTATTGCAAATCTTCTCCGAAGTAATTCACCGATATCGTGATAGCAGCTGATGATACCAAGGAACGGCAAGCCATGGAGCACGTCGGGATAAGCATCCATGAGCTGAACGTGCACGTAGCAGTTCGTAACAAGGTCTGGGACACGGCCGCCTGCCTGCAAGAGGTGTCGGGTCAACCGCACCGCATTTAAGGTGCCAACCACGCCACGAACATCGACCCGCGCCGCCCGGCCGCTAGTTGTGCTGTTGCGCCTTTGTGGCAAAATCTGATTCGCGCTGTGTCGGGGATAGCCAATATGTCAGCATCTAAAACCGCGCGACGGAGCCCAACCGTAATCTCTTCGATTTCTGGCTTAGAAAATTTGCGGCCCCCAAACATCAGATCTAAAAGTCGATGAGTGCCAAAAGCGCGTAAAGAACTTCATATTCGCCGCAATCGAGAGACGCGAGTACATTACCCTCGCCGTCTCCGAGGCGGATCAGCGAAGTCGGGCGTTATCACAGATCAGCTTTCTTAGCGCCTCACCAACCTTCTCCCGTAATTGCTTTCGAACAGCGCCCGTGTCGTGCCCGTTTGCCAATATCAGCGAAATCACGTTGAACCGATGCCTCCGGATAAAGTCGCCAGAAATCTCTCAAACTCGTCGAGCACTTCCTCAGTCGCAGAAGGCCGGGTCTGCGCTATCTCCATCTGTAATTCTTTTATAAGTTCGTCGACATGGTCACCCACCAGCTTCTTCACCGAAGCAACGGAGTTGGCCTGGCGAATATGCCTGCGAGGGCGAGCCGTTCTCCGATTTTGTGGACGCCATGGCATACTACGCCATGATGGGGATTTGCAAAGCGCACAGACGACCGTCGAGATACTGGTCAGCTGGTCGACCCCGATCGGCGTGGATGGCGTCTGCGAGGAACGGTTCGCGATGCTTATCGAATGCGACAGGGCCGAGCCGACAGGTGCTCCGAACGATGTCCTTTCAGCGAAACGAATATCTCTTGAAGGGAGCGCCTTGCCGATCGCGTTGGCTCGGCGTAACTCTGACGCCTGCCAAAGCAGGGGGCGCGGTTGGAGGAGATCACGAGCGGACCTGCCGGCACAAGTCGGGCGCTTTCCAGGCGCACGCTCCTCGCGGCGGCTGGGCTATGGGCGAGTCTGGGGCGTGCGGCGCGTGCCGAGCGCACCGGCCCGCAGGTCCATATCAGCTACGGGCAATCCTGGCGCTCGAACGCCTTTCCAAGCTTCGCCCGATTTGGCGTCAACCCGCAGCCGCGGTTGCTGCTGGCCTGCCATGTCCCAAGCGTCGGGTACCAGGGTGCCCCGCTACCGCCATTCCCCTGCCTGCTTCCCAACAGCGCCGGTATCCATTTGCCGAGCATCCCCGACGGAATTACCGGGTACGCTCCCGACGACTCGTCACGATCGGCCGCTGTGCGATTCTCGCCCAGCAGGCGTTCAGAAGGGCCGGGGGATTCGTGCCGCGCCCGATCCTGGAATTTTGCGCGGCGTTTCCGGTCCACCTGGACCACCGGCCGCGGCGGCGGCTTGCATCCGGGCGGCACGTCCTGGAGCGAGATGCTCAGGATCATCCGGGCCATCGACACGATGCGGCCTCATGGCAACCCTGTTCCCCTATCTATCGCTCGGTCGGTTACACCCAGGGCGGCAGCCAGGACCCCGATACGTTAGCCGGCAAGATCGGCGATCTAACCGCGATGTTGCAGGACTTTGACCGACTCAACCTGGCCGGCACCAGGGCCGCACCGCTTTGTTATTACCGGGACTCGCAGCGCCCCGGTCGGATGCGCGATCGATGGATATCAGCAAACTGGGCACCTATGCCTTTTGCCGGGCCAATGCGCCGGGCGCAGGCGGCCGGTGGTCGGGGCGTGTGTTCGCCACCACGCCCTGGTACCAATGGCCGTTCGGCGGAAGCGACAACATCCATACCGACGCCTACGCACAGTCCGGCATGGCGAATTCGAAGGGTACGCAAAATACATCGCCGAGGACGAAGAACCCGGCCGATTTACCCCGCTATGGAATTCCCTGTCGCGGCCGGTTGTGGTCACGAGACAAACGATCACGGTGCCGTTTGACAGGCCGTCCGGTGCCGCTTTTGCCCGCGGCGTACTCACGTGGCTCGCCGACCCGAGCGATGGAATTGCGCGCGCGCCGGCTTTCGGATGGGCAGTTCGGCGCAACAAGCGTTTCTCACCATATCGCCCAGCCTGCGCGGGATGGAGGTTGATTTGCAGGTTAGCGAGCCGTTGCGGTCCGGTGACCTGGTCGAAATCTCCTACGCGGTTTACGGTCCGGGCGGTCCTAACCCTGGCATGCACAGCGGGGTCTGGGGAAACCTGGCGATGGCCGGACCGTGGCAGCCCATTGGCGCTCCCTGGCAAACGGGCCAACGCTTGGGCGTGGCCATTCATGAAAGAGCCTGACGATCTGATCGCGCCGGGTGCAAAAAGAGAGAGCGCGCACGTGCGCTTAGGAAATCCGCGCGGGTTCCCCGGGGTGCGAGCTGTGCATCCAGGCAGCGAAAGCTGGCGATGTCCGATGACGGCGGAGCCGGCGGTCGCGGACGGGCCTGCGCGAAGAAGCCTGAATCAAGATTGGCGCGAAGGTCGTCAGCCACGGCCGCTACGTCACGTTCCAAATGGCCGAGGTGGCGGTGCCGCGAGAGAGATGTTGGCCTGAAGCATCCTGTCGTTGATCGCCCGGCTGGCCGGTACTGCCAGCGCCAGCGTGACCGAGAACTGGGAGAAGATGCGACAGGCGACGGCGGTAGAGGTGCGCCTCGATCATGGCAAAGCCGCCAGTTTCGGCGCTGCGAGGCTCAACCAGGCCGCCTTTTGGGCTCTTACCGGGCCTGCGAGCTAAATTTTTTTGTCGCGAGGCTCCCGAGCGGACGGAAGATTGCATCGGAATTCAAATGCTTATCCCCAACTTCCTTTTCATCTGGGCGACGACATATACGCAGTGTGGGGTGGGAGGCGCCTTCCAGTTCCTTGCATACCCTGGCGAGTTCCCCTCTAGTCCCTCCTCAATCACCAATTGTGATTAATGACATCGAACTTAGGTACAGTCGAATATTTGGCGCTGTCCGGCCGATGTTCCGGAAATTGCCTGGCGACCGCTAGATGCAGCTTCATCGTCGCCGGCCCTATCGTAGAGTAACCACTCTGGGAATCCTCGCCGATTGACCCCTGATCATAGAAAAAACTGTCTCTTCAGACGCTCTACCGTCGGCGTGGCTAATTCGGTGACCACGGGCGACCAGTACCTGGGCAATCCAGACTACGAGGCCGCGCTGGGAGGCGTCTTGAATATCTAACTGGGGACTGATTCGAGGCGTTATCTCGACCAGGGCGTTTTCTCTCTGTGCATCCGCCAAGTTACGCACGACACCAGCCTTGCGCGCAAGAATCTAAAGGATGGCAATTATTAATCGCCAAGGCTTCTATGGCGAGCTGTGTATAGCGGCCACCTTGATCTTGAAATGTATAATGCATGCTTCTCTAAGAGATAAGTCGGCGACATGCGACGACAATCGCGTACCACGCGCCTCAAGCAAAAGCTGCCGTTCAGAAGTTCGTCGATCAAATACGGAGGCTTTGCCTCCGTCAACAATCGACTTGATAGTGGAGTGGCCGGTAAAGGGGGCAGTAATGCACTTAACGCCCCCTTAGAAGACTCAATTATATTTATAATATTCTTTTTCTTGTCGTCGTGATGCAGGGGGTCGGAGACCACTATATTTCGGGCACAAAGATCGGTGGTGGTAATAGAGGAGATCCATTGTTCAGCTCGCGAGAGTAGTGGGAGATGAAGTGTCGGTCGAATTGCCGCCGACGACAGCGGGGTCAATCGAAAACTGTGGACCGAAGGATATTGCGGTCGTGGCGTTCAAGGCTCGCGAAAACTTCAGCGCTCCATACCCGCCCTGACTGTGGCCCATATGTCATGATCTGTTGATACCGCGCTGTAATTTTGTTTACCGCTTCAATAGCAGCGAGCGTATCTTCGTACTGGAAACCAGTTCGGCCTCTTTTTGTCATGAATTTGATGGCGGCTATTCCTCGACCGGTCAGCGCACCGTCGCCCCAGAAGCGCAGTTTATTTGCTACCATACCAAATTCATTGAACGTCACAATCAAGAGTGGCGAATTGATCGAGTTACCGACCACCCGCAAATGATCAGCAATCGTAAAAAACGAGACTTGGTTCCATGCCCCTCAGACTCACCGGATTACAAAACTCATCTCTCCAGACACGATCCTTTGTTGCGATATCACAGAAGCGTTGGTCGAATTCGAATTGCCAATCCCTCGCGCTAGAACCGCGCAGCGTGTGATTTACGCCGACATACTCCAGATTCCCGGCGGGTGGACGCGATCATCGCGTCCCTGGGGGCTTCGCCCAACGAAATTCGATCCAGCCGATCCCCGCAAGCCTCAGATAATCCGCGATCTTAGCCGACATCCCCCGGATTTCGAGTGTGTTGGACGTGACCTCCGTCCCTGGTAGTCCTCGCGGTAATAAAATTTGCTTGTAGCCGACTGGGTAAGGGCCAAAAATGGCTGTCTGGTTGGCCTCGCAGAGCCAGAACTCGCGGCTTTGCCATGATCGATGCGCACCTCTACGGTCGTCGTCTGTGGCCCGCCGCCGTTCTCGGTCATGCTGGCGCTGGCGGTGCACGCTACCGGCGATCAGCCAAAGGATTTCAGCAAAACTGTCGCAGCACCGCGACCTCGGCATCTGGAAGGTCACGTAATGCCCATGGCTCACCACCTTGGCGCCGATCTTGCTCAGCCTCTCGACTTTGACCGACTTAACCTGGCCGGCACCAGGGCCGCACCGCTTTGCTATTACCCAGGTATAGCAGCGCCGCGGTTGGTCCGGGCGGTCCTAATCGGCACGCACAGTGGGGTCTGGGGAAACCTGGTGATGGCCGGACCGGCCAGCCCATTGGTCCCGGGCAAACGGGCCAATGCTTGGGCGTGGCCATTCATGAAGAGCCTGACGATCTGATCGCGCCGGATGCAACGGCGACGGTGGACGTGCACTTAGGAAATCCGCGTGGGCTCCCCGGGTGCGAACTGTGCATCGAGGCAGCGAAAGCTGGTTTCGACGAATGCCTCGAGGGGGTAATGCGCCCGCTTGCTGCCATTATACGTCACCTTGTCGCCGACATTGACGACTACACCCTGGGTGGCTGTGCTGCCTGGAAAGCGCAGCCCAAGGCGCGCCGCCAACGGCGGCAACATCGCCGGGATAAAGGGATCAAGCGCTTCCGGGTAGCCGGCGGGGATCGCGTCCGGGTTCGCCGACAGCCCGATGTGATTTCAGAAGATCACAGGCGACCTGAATTAATAATCGGTTCGCCGGATGATTGAAGGTAAAAAATAATCGCTCCGTCTGCCAGTGTTGGGCAATATAGTCGGTCACGCTGACGTCGAGATGTGTCTCTCGTGCCCGCAATTCTTCCAGCGATCGTGCCGGCTCCTCCGCCAGCCGGTCGACCCAATCGCCCCCCGTGAGCAGTCGATCCGCGGTGGCGCCTGCGCCGAGGCCGTCACGCCAGGCATCGAAGATCGCGATGTGCTGGTATTCGCCGAGCGGCCCGAGGACCCGCCCCCTCGCCGAGGTTATGTAGCGGATGTCCGGGCATTGGCCGCGGAAGTATATGTTCGGCCAGGTCGCCACCTTCTGCGGAAATTGCTCCTTCAATCGGCTGGTCCTGACAAAAGCCGTCGGATAGTTGTCCTGAACGGCCTGGGCAAACACGAAATCGGACGCCGCGTAGCAGGCGAGCGCAGCATCTGCCTCGGCGTCTTTCGCGAGATGGACGATGGTCGTTTCCACGATCTCGATGTCTGGCGCGAGAAGCCTGATCATATTAGCCAGCGGCCGCGCTTGACAGTTCGCGACGACAGCTATTCGCGCACGATTTGCGCTTGCGGACATGGCCAAGCTCCTATGGCACGAGCGGTCCAGGCTCCCGATTGTCGAGCACGCATAAACCGAGCTGAGCGCGAAGACAACCGCGACGGTCATCGAGCAAGGGGAGCCGGATCGGCATGGTATGGGCGGACCTCATGCCGTTTTCATCCTGCTGCGACCGCGTCGCTCGCCTCGGCGCGCGAGATCGCCAGTTCGCGCACCAGGAACGACAGCGGCCTGAGATCGGCCTCCGAAGCCTGGAAGACGTGCCGCGTCTGGAACAGGAGGGAGGTCAGGCCGCGGGCTCGGACCAGCTCCGCCGGGATGTGGAACGCGATCCGGTGCATGTTGCCCTCCGATGCGGTGCACGATATCGGCAGCCGCGCCCGGCCGACCCGCACGGCGAGGTCGTCGAGAGCGGCGATCAGCACGAAGGCGGACAGCTCGTAATCATATCCGCGCGCCAGCGGCAGCTCCAGCGTGGTCTCGCGCAATGGCCCGGTCCAGCGATGCCCGCCGGTGGCAGCCGCCTCGCAGGAATACCAGTTGGAGCCCGGCATCGGCCCGCTCATCGGGAATTCGACCGGCTGCGTGATTGGCGCGTAGATGCCGCGCGCCAGCAACGCGGCGCCGACCTCGGCCGGCGTCACCGGCGGGCGGGCCGCGAATTCCAGCCGCGCGGCCTCGTAGAGCGCGATGTCGATCGCGTTGCGATGCCGCAGAATGGCGAGAGTCTCCGGGTCGATGCGGTTGAGGTCGGCGGCCCCCTCCGGGTCGAAATTGCGCTTCGGCAGCGGTCGCGGCGGGTGCAGCCCGCATTCCAGCGCCAGCCGGAGGATGTCCTGCTGCAGGTCTTCGACGAAACCGACAAAGCGAAAGCGACCGAGCGTCGCCTGTGCCGTCGCCAGGTCGGGCGGGACCGCGAACACGTCGGCATCCGGTGCGCGGCCTTCCTGTTCGTCGCGCCGCAAGCCGGCGAGGATGGTTTCGCCGGGGATGAAATTCGACAGCAGCGCCGATTGCACGTTGCAGCACAGCGCCATGATGCGATCGTCGCGCACCAGATCGTCGAGGCTGCGCCCGGCCGCCAGGTGATGCGCCGGATGAAAATTCGGGTCGCGGCGCAGATGCTTGAGGTGAGAAATCGTCCGCGCGACCGGCTCGCGCAGGAAAACGACCGACATGATTTCGGCCGGAAGCAGGTCCAGAAGCCCGGGGGTGAAGTGACCCTGAAACAAGCGGTAATCGTTGATCCGCGCCAGATCGGCCGATACCAGCTCGCGCCAGTCGCTGGCGGGAAGCATCCGGTCGACCGGGTACTGGTTCTCGAGAAACAGCCGAACCGTCATTCCCGCCGTCTTTGGCAGGTGCAGGAAGAAAATCGGCGGTCGTGGCGGTGCCCAGCTGGCGCGGCTCGTCATCACTCGCTCGTCTCGCTGTGCCATCCGCACGCGGGGGCGCGTTTCGGGCGGAAAGCCCAGCGGCGCAGAATGCCGTGGGCCTGCCAAACCGGCGGGTCACCGCGCGTGGGCATCTTACACAGGCGGCCGTCGGCCGGTAACAAAATCGCTCGGCGCGACCGGCTTCGGGCCGGCGGAGCGGGGGGAGGGCGCGAAGCGTCGCTAGGCCGAGGCGGACGCCAGGGCGGCGCCGACCGTGACCTCCGGCTCGCGGCGATATCGCGCCAGTGCGGCGCTGTAGAGCGTGAGATCGTCGGAGTTGGCAGCGACCAGCGCCTCGAACAGGTCGTTGCCGAGTTCGCGTCGGATTTCGGCAATGCGCTCTTCAAGGTCGCGCTGCGGCCGGGACACGTTCTCGTAGGTGACGAAGCTGCGGAAGCCGGGAAAGCGCGGCGCGAGCAGCCGTTGGAGTGCCTCGATCGAGGCGTCAAAAGCTTCGACCGAGCCGACAAAGGGGAGCTGTGCGAAGGCGCGCAGCGCGCGCTCCCGCTCGCTGCCGCCGGCACGATCCGCCATCGCCAGGCGGAGCGCCTGGGCGTTGCGGCAAAAGCGCTCGCGCGGGTTGGCGAGGCGGGCGCGCACGTATCCGGCGAAGTCGGTCTGCTTGGCGAGCCGAGCCCCTTCGGTATCCGCCTGCTGCGCGCGCTCGAAGCTGTACGCCGATTTCAGCCGGTCGAGCGGATGGCGGACGAAAATAATCGGAAAGATGTCGGCGTCGGGAAGCTGCGGCGGCGGCAACAGCAGCGTATGTGACGACAATGCCAGGATCTCCGGGTGATCCAGCAGGAAGGCGCTGGTCGCCTCGGCCATGTCGCGGGCCGATAGTGCGGTATATTCCTGCGATGCCCAGCGCGGGCCGAAATTCCGGCGCAAGATCGCGTCGACGCTGGTGCCGGCATTCTTGAAGAGATGATAATGGATGATGACGGCGCGCCGCCCGGTGCCACCGGATGCAGCCGCCAGCATCGGCGCAGCCGAGGTGCCGACGGCGGGTGGGTGGGCGAGCGCCAGTGCGGGAACGCGCGTCAGAGCGCCCGCGGTCAGGCAGAATTCCTCGAACCGCGCCAAGAGTCCGGTCACGGCGTCGCTGCGCGCGGACTCGTCATTATCGTGCCAGTCGAGGCACAGCCGATAGGTGTCCTTGACCAGACCCGATACAAGCGGACTGCGGAACAGCACATCCGACGGCACCAGATCCTCGCGGAGCGCGTCGTCGAGAAATCGGTTGACCTCGTCCACCGGCGGGGCCGACCCCGCCGAGCCGAGCCCTAGCCCGCCGGCCAAGTCCACAACGCTTTGCGCCTTGCGCTGACGCAGGTCCTCGACCGAGACGACAGCCTCGGGTCGCGCGGCTGCCAGCGACAGTGCCGACAGCGTGTATCGCAGCCACATCTGGATGGCGCGCGGCCGCGCCAGCCGATGGTGCCGATGCAGCGACTCGGCAATTTCGATCGGATTGCGCACCACGAGGACGCGGCGCGGCTGAAAGCCGTGCGCCCGCAGCGCGGCGTCCCACAAGCCCGGAAACAACGCGATCGGCGGATCATCGATGACGATGCGGCGCGCCTCGCCGTAAGCCGATTGCAGCGCCGCCAACGCATCGGTCGCGTATTGCTGCGCGACGATTTCGTCCACGCGCGGGGCGCTGTCGGACGGGCGGCTGCCCTGAACAACGAAACAAGCGGGTCGATCCCATGCCGAACCGAGATCCTCGAGGATCGTATTGTTGAGCCTGGCAACGGCGCCGGCCTCACCGGCCTCCGCGCTGTCTCCGGGGGAGGCTGCCCGGTCGCTTGGCCCTGCGAAGCCGAGGAGCGACAGGCAGTGCGACAATAGCGAGCCGCCAGCATGATGCCCGCCGAGAACGACCACAGCGATCTTTCCAGCGGCGGAATGCTCGTCGATCACCACAAATCCTTTTCCCGGCGCGACAGGAAAATCCGTGTTGGGTCCTGCTCGTCGGATCTGGGACGACAGCGACAGCACCTAATTAATATGGTACGGCGGCGCGTCGCAAGGTAGGACATTGCCGGGCACTTACCCCAGCACTTCCTTGTTGATGACGTTCTCGCGGTTCGGCTTGCCGTCGATGACCGAGAGGATGTTCTGCACCGCGATGACCGCCATGCGGTCGACCGCCTCCTTGGTCACCCCGGCGACATGCGGCGCCGCGATGAAGTTGGGCAATGTCAGCAGCGGGTTGTTCTGCGGCGTCGGCTCTTCGACAAACACGTCGAGCGCGGCGCCGGCGATGCGGCCCGCCTGCAGCGCCTCGTAGAGCGCCGGCTCGTTGACGATGCCGCCGCGCGCCGTGTTCACCAGGAAGGCGGTGCGCTTCATCCTGGCGATCCGGGCGGCGTTGAACAGGTCGATGGTTTCCGGCGTCTTCGGGCAATGGATCGTAATGAAGTCGGCCCGCGCCACCCCCGCGTCGAGATCCTGCACCGGCTCGTAGCCGCTGCCGCGGATCGTCTCGGAATAGATGTACGGGTCGTAGACCAGCACGTTCGTTTCCATCGCGGCAAAGCGCCGGGCCGAGCGCGTGCCGATCTTGCCGAAGCCGACGATCAGCACGGTCTTGCCGTAGAGATCGAGCGGCATGTCCTTGTAGCGGTCGTTCCAGCGCCCTTCGCGCACCAGTGCATTCATCGCCGCGCCCTTGCGCGCCAGCGACATCGTCAGGAACACCCCGGCCTCGGCGACGCTGACCGAGTTCGCCGTGCCGCCGATCATCAGCGGCACCTTGCGGCGGGTCAGCGCCGGCACGTCGACCGCGTCGTAGCCGACCCCGATGCGGGAGACGACTTCGAGCAGCGGCGCCGCGTCGAGCTCGGGATCGCTGAACGGCTGGGTGCCCAGACAGATGCCGCTCGCCTCTTCGAGCACCTTGTGAAATTCGGCTTTCGGCATGGTCGGCACGAACTCGACGCCCTCGACATCGTCGCGCGCCTCGATGACGGCCCACCCCGATTTCGACATCGTTGTCGGCACCATGATCTTCTTGCGATTGGTCTGAGCGGTCTGGGCCATCTCTCTCCCCTCGGCTTGTCCCGGCATGATGCCGCGCAAGCTATCGCCTCGCCGCCCGGGCGACGAGAGTTTTCGCACGCTTGCGATGCGGCGCCCGGCGGCCGATGCTGAGCCCGACATAATTCGGAGGCCCGCCATGCCCATCACCTTCCTGATGCTGCCGCCGCAGAGCGAGCGGACGCGCGAATGGGCGCAGCGCCTCGCCGAAGCCAATCCCGGGCTCGACATCATCGCGCCCGAGACGATGGAGGGCGCCGAGCAGGCGATCGGACACGCCGACGGCGCCTTTGGCACGTTGCCGCCGGCGCTGCTCGCGCGTGCCGAGAAATTGCGCTGGCTACAGGCGCCGCAGGCCGCACCCCCCGCCGGCTTTTACTATCGCGAGCTGATCGAGCACCCGGTCGTCATCACCAATTTCCGCGAAATCTACAATGACCATATTGCGGCCCACATCATGAGCTTCGTGCTGGCGTTTGCACGCGGCCTGCACGTCTATCTGCCGCAGCAATTGCGCCGCGAGTGGCGGCCGATACCGCGCGAGACCGGCGACGTCGTGCACCTGCCGGAGGCGACGGCGCTGATCGTCGGGGTCGGCGGCATCGGCGCCGAGACGGCGCGGCTCGCCAGCGCGTTCGGGATGCGGGTCATCGGCATCGACGAGCGCCGCGCCGCGCCGCCGCCGGGCGTTGCCGAACTGCACCGCGCCGCCGCGCTCGACGACCTCCTGCCGGGCGCCGATTTCGTGATCCTGACCGTGCCGCACACCCCGGAGACCGAGGGCTTCATGCACCGCGCGCGGTTCCAGCGGATGAAGCGCAGCGCGTTCTTCATCAATATCGGGCGCGGCATGACGACTCGGCTCGACGATCTCGTCGCGGCGTTGGACGCCGGCGAGATCGCCGGTGCCGCGCTTGATGTCTACGAGATCGAGCCGCTGCCGGCCGAGCACAGGTTGTGGACGATGCCCGGCGTCCTGCTGACGCCGCACACCGCCGGCCACGGCCCCTATCTTGAGGACCGCCGCTTCGACGTGTTGAGCGACAATTGCCGGCGCTTTCTCGCCGGCGAGGCGCTGCGCAACGTCGTCGACAAGGCGCGCTGGTTTTGAGCCCCGCAATGGAGATCCGGGTCGAGCGGCGCGAGCCGCATCTCGCGCTTGTGACGATCGCCAACGAGCCCCGCCGCAACGCGATGACGCGGGCGATGATGGCCGACCTTGCCGCGTTGTGGGACCGGCTCGACGCCGACGATTCCTGCCGCTGCGTCGTCTTGACCGGCGCCGGCGACAAGGCGTTCTGCGCCGGCGCCGATCTCGCCGGCGATCTCAGCGCCGGCCCCGAGGCGGCCCGGGTCATCAACCGCGCGCTGTTGAAAGACACGCCGTTTTCGAAGCCGATCGTCGCCGCGGTCAACGGTGATTGCGTCGCCGGCGGGGTCGAGTTGCTGCTGTCGACCGACATCCGCGCCGCCGCCCCCGAAGCGCGCTTCGGCCTGCCGGAGGTGCGCTGGTCGATCTACCCGTTCGGCGGCGCCACTGTGAAGCTGGCGCAGCAGATCGGCCATGTCCACGCGATGGATTTGCTGCTCACCGGGCGGCTCGTCGACGCGGCTTTTGCCGAGCGGGTCGGGCTCGTCAACCAGGTCGTCGCGCGTGACCGGCTGCTGCCGTGGGCTTTGGAGACCGCCGCCACGATCGCCGCCAACAGTCCCGCCGCGGTGCAGGCGGTACGCACCCAGATCAGCAGCGCCGTCGCCGATTATGCAAAGAGCCGCGAGGCGCTCGAACAGGCGCTCGGCGATCGCGTCCGCGCCAGCCCGCACTTCGCCGAAGGCGTCGCCGCGTTTCGCGAAAAGCGCCGGCCGGATTATTCCTGAGCCAACTTGGCGGCTCTGCCCCTCACACCGAAAAATATTTCGCCTGCGGGTGGTGGAGGACGATTGCCGAGGTTGATTGCTCGGGGTCGAGCTGGTCTTCCTCGGAGAGGGTGATGCCGATCTCGTCGGCGTGCAGCAGGTCGAGGAGCTGGCGCTGGTCGGCGAGGTTGGGGCAGGCGGGGTAGCCGAACGAATAGCGGCTGCCGCGATAACCCTGGTTCAGCATCTCGTCGTGGTCGCGCGCCTCCTCGGCGGCAAAGCCGAGTTCGCCGCGGATCCGCTTGTGGATGTATTCGGCGAAAGCCTCGGCCATCTCGACCGACAATCCGTGCAGGTAGAGGTAGTCCTGATAGCGGTCGGCGGCGAACCACTCGCGCGCCGCCTCCGAGGCGCGCCGCCCCATCGTCACGACCTGCAGGCCGATCACGTCGCGCCCATCGGCATCGCGCCCGGGATCGTCGACGTCGCGGAAGAAATCGGCGATGCACAGGCCGCCGTCGCGGTTCTGGCGCGGGAAGGCGAAGCGCGCGACCTCGCGGGTGCCGCTGTCGTCGAACAGGATCACGTCGTTGCCCTGCGCGGCGCAGCGCCAGTAGCCGTAGGCGGCCTGCGGCACCAGGATGTTCTCGCGAATGGCGATGTCGGCCATCCGCGACAGGATCGGCCGCAATTCCTTGCGCGCCCATTCCTTGTACTCGGCGAGCGAGCGGCCGTCCTTCCGGTAGCCCCACTGGAACTGGTAGAGCATGCGCTCGTTGAGGTAGGGCACGATCGCCTTGACCGGCACGCGGGCGATGGTCTGCGCCCCCCAGAAGGGCGGCACCGGGACCGGCACGTCGCGGGTCAATTCGGCGCGGCGCAGGCGGATTTCTTCGAGGTCGATCGGGCGCGTCGGGCGCGGGTCGGCGGCGCGGCCGAGCTTGCGCTTCTCGTTGACGGGGCGGCCGGCATTTTTCCGCTGCACTTCGGCGAGGTAGTCGTCGAATTCGTTGCCCTCGTTGCTTTTGCCGACGATGCGGTCCATCAGCGCGAGGCCGTCGAACGCATCGCGGGCATAGGCGACGCGGCCCGAGGCATAGGCCTTGACGCAATCCTCCTCGACATAGCGCCGGGTCAGCGCGGCGCCGCCGAGCATCACCGGCACGTCCAGCCCCTGCCGGCTCATCTCCTCGAGGTTCTCGCGCATCACGACGGTCGATTTAACGAGCAAACCCGACATGCCGATTGCGTGCGCTCGATGCTCCTTGGCGGCGTCGAGGATCGTGCCGATCGGCTGCTTGATGCCGAGGTTGACGACGCGGTAGCCGTTATTGGTCAGGATGATGTCGACGAGGTTCTTGCCGATGTCGTGCACGTCGCCGCGCACCGTGGCGAGCACGATCGTGCCCTTCTGCTGGCCCTCGACCCGCTCCATGAAGGGTTCGAGGTAGCCGACCGCCGCCTTCATCGTCTCGGCCGATTGCAGCACGAACGGCAATTGCATCTTGCCGGCGCCGAACAGGTCGCCGACCGTCTTCATGCCGCCGAACAGGATGTTGTTGATGATGTCGAGCGGCTTGTAGCTCTGCATCGCCAGGGCGAGATCGGCTTCGAGGTCGAGCCGGTCGCCATCGACGATGCGTTGCGTCAGGCGGTCTTCGAGCTGTTCCGGGCGGCCCTTCTTTTCGGCTTTCTCGATCGTGCGGTCCTGGAACAGCGCCATGAACGCCTGCAGCGGGTCGTAACCCTCACGTCGGCGATCGAAGATCAGGTCCTCGGCGGTCTGCACCTCCTCTTGCGGGATGCGGTGCAGGGGCAGGATCTTCGAGAAATGCACGATCGCCCCGGTCAGCCCGCGGCGCAGCGCATGGTCGAGAAACACCGAGTTCAGCACCTGCCGCGCCGGCGGGTTGAGGCCGAACGAGATGTTCGAGAGGCCGAGGATGATCTGGCATTCGGGCATCCGCTCGCGGATCCGGGCGAGCGCGTCGAGCGTGTTGAGGCCGAGCCGGCGGTCGTCCTCGTTGCCGGTGCAGATCGTGAAGGTCAGCGGATCGAACAGCAGGTCGCTCGGCGGCAGGCCGTGTTTGTTGCAGGCAAAATCGTAGAGCCGCTCGGCGATGCGCAATTTGTCGTCGACTTCCTTGGCCATGCCGGCTTCGTCGATGGTCAGCGCGATGACCGCCGCGCCGAAACGCCGGGCCAGAGTGAGGCGCTTGTCGGCGGCTTCCTCGCCGTCCTCGAAATTGATCGAGTTGATGATCGGCTTGCCGCCATAGAGCTTCATCGCGGCTTCGAGCACCGGGTACTCGGTCGAGTTCGATGACCAGGGGCGCGTTGATCGCGCCGCGCATGCGGCTGACGACCTCGCTCATCTCGGCGATCTCGTCACGCCCGACAAAGGCGGTGCAGATGTCGAGCGTGTGCGAGCCTTCCTTGACCTGCTCGCGCCCCATTTCGACGCAGCCGTCCCAGTCGCCCTGCTCCTGCAGGCGGCGGAAGGCGCGCGAGCCGTTGGCGTTGCAGCGCTCGCCGATCGACAGATACGCGTTCTCCTGGCGCAGGCTCACCTGGCTGTAGAGCGAGGCGACCGACGGGACCCAGACCGGCGCGCGGGTCTTCGGCGTCGGTCGGGACCGCCCATCTCCACTGGCTCGACCGATGCGCCGCAGCATCTGGTCGAGCGCGGCGATGTGCGCTTCCTCGGTGCCGCAACAGCCGCCGATGATGTTGACCCCGTCTTCGAGCACGAAGCGCTCGAGCCATTGCGCCAGCTCCTTCGGGCCGAGCGGGTAATGGGTGCGGCCGTTGATCAACTCGGGCAGCCCGGCATTGGGCTGGATCGAAATCTGCCCGGGCCAGTTGTCGCCGAGCCATTTGACGTGCTCGGCCATCTCGCGCGGGCCGGTGGCGCAGTTGAGGCCGATCACCGGCACGTCGAGCGCGTGGATGATCGTCGCGGCGGCGGCGATGTCGGCACCGACCAGCAGGGTCCCGGTCGTCTCGACCGTCACCTGCACGATGATCGGGATGTCCTTGCCGGCGTTGCCGCGCGCCCGCTTGGCGCCGTTGACGGCGGCCTTCACTTGCAGCGGGTCCTGGCAGGTCTCGATCAGGATCGCGTCGACCTCGCCGGCAACGAGCCCTGCGCATTGGATCGCGAGCGCGTCTTCGAGGTCCTGATAGGCGATGTGGCCGAGCGAGGGCAGCCGCGTGCCCGGGCCGACCGAGCCGAACACGAAGCGGGTGCGGCCGTCATGCCTGACTTCCGCGATCGCCTCGCGCGCCAGTTCGCCGGCGCGGCGATTGAGGTCGAAGGCCCGGTCGGCGATGCCGAACTCGCCGAGCGTGATCGGCGAGCCGCCGAAGCTGTTGGTCTGCACCGCGTCGCAGCCGGCCTGCAAATGTCCGAGATGGATGGCGCGCACGAGGTCGGGACGGCTGGCGCACAGGATCTCGGTGCAGTTTTCGTGGCCGTGGAAATCGTCTTCGATGTGCAGGTCGCGCGCCTGCACCTGGGTGCCCATCGCGCCGTCGCACAGCAGGACGTGGTCGGTGAGGTAGTCGAGGAGATGCGTCATCGGGCGTTACGCTGCCGCTGCGGCGGGCTTGGGCGCGCGCACGCCCAGCAGGTGACAGATCGCGACGAGCAGGTCGGCGCGGTTGAGCGTATAGAAATGAAACTCGTGGACACCGTTCGCCTGCAGGCGGCGGCACTGCTCGGCGGCGAGCGAGGCGGCAACCAGGCGGCGCGTGTCGGGATCGTCGTCGAGCCCGTCGAAATGCGCTCCCATCCAGGCCGGGATCGAGGCGCCGCAGGCCGCCGCCATGCGCTTCAGCTGGGCGAAATTCGTCACCGGCAGGATGCCCGGCACGATCGGCACCGCGATGCCGGCGGCGGCGGTGCGGTCGCGAAAGCGCAGGAACGTTTCAGGATCGAAAAAAAATTGGCTGATTGCGCGGCTGGCGCCGGCATCGAGCTTTCGCTTCAGGTTATCGAGATCCTGCCCGGGGCTGCGTGCGGCGGGGTGGGTCTCGGCATAGGCGGCGACGCTGATTTCGAAATCGGCAACCCGCTTCAACCCGGCGACGAGGTCGGCGGCGTAGGCATAGCCGCCCGGATGCGGCGCGTAGCTGCCGCCGCCGCCGATGGGTCCATTGGGCGGATCGCCGCGCAACGCGACGATGTGGCGGACGCCGGCGTCCCAATAGTCGCGCGCGACGGTGTCGATCTCGCTCGCGCGTCGCGGCGACGCAGGTGAGGTGCGCGGCCGGTTCGAGCGCGGTCTCGTGACGGATGCGCCGCACCGTCGCGTGCGTGCGCTCGCGGGTCGAGCCGCCGGCGCCATAGGTGACCGAGACGAAGCGCGGCCGCAATGGCTCAAGCCGCTTGATCGCGGCCCACAGCCGCTCCTCCATCTCCGGCGTCTTCGGCGGAAAGAACTCGAACGAGATGCGCGGCGGGCCAGCGTCGAAATCGCTGACCGGGTCGGCGCCGAGCAGACCCCGCGGCATCGGTCCCGGAGGCGTGGCAGGCAGATGGTTCATCCCTGGAGCACTCGTTCGGCAAGAGGCGGCGCAGACGCCGCGCCTGGCTGGGGGGTGGGCAACATGTTCGGGCGGGCGACCGGCTTGCGATGAGCCGACCAGACCACGACGGTCAGCGGGTCGCCCGGCAGGCGCCGGGGCGGGGCGGGTTCGAGCCCGGCACGGCGGCACCACGCGTCGACGTCGATATCGGCAAAGCCGAGCCGGCGATGGGCATGCTCGTCGCGCAGGTATTCGAGCGCGTGCGGCGCGAAATCGACCACCACCAGAACCCCGTTCGGGCGCAACACCCGCGCCGCTTCGGCAATCGCCATCTCCGGATGGTCGGCGTAATGCAGCACCTGATGGATCACCACCGCGTCGAACGAGGCGTCGGCAAGCGGCAGCTGGTACATGTCGCCGAGCCGCACGATGCTGTTAGCGAGCCCGGCGCGCTCGAGATTGACCCGGGCGACCGCGAGCATCTCGCGCGACTGGTCGATGCCAAGGGCATGCTCGACGCGCGGCCCGAGAATCTCGATGACGCGCCCGGTGCCGGTGCCGATATCGAGCAGGTCGTGCGGCGCCGCGCCGGCGACGATCTCGCTCAGCGCCGCCTCGACCTCACGTTCGTCGACATAGAGCGAGCGGATCAGGTGCCATTGCGCGGCATTCGCGCTGAAATAGGCGGCGGCCAGTTCGGCGCGCTGGCGCTTGATCGCGGCGAGCCGCTGCAGATCGAGCACGACCGTCTCGTCCGATTCGCCGCAGACGGCGACGAGATGCCGCGACAGCGCACTCACTGCGCTACCCGAGCTCAAGCGATAGAACACCCAGCTTCCCTCGCGAAAGCGGTCGAGTAGGCCCGCTTCGCACAGCAGCTTCAAATGACGGGATACCCGCGGCTGGCTTTGTCCAAGGATTTGTGCCAGCTCGGTGACCGTCAGCTCGCCACGGGCGCACAGGACGAGAAGGCGCAGCCGGGTTGGTTCTGCGACGGCGCGCAGGGCGGCGAGCAACTCGCCCATCGACGCTCCGGCTTCGCTGGGGGTGTCCATGTCTAAAGATATAAACATATCTTTATATCGTCAATAACCAATGGGCGGCGCCAACCGCCCTCGTGCCGGGCGGCCGGGAAAGATCGATGCACCCGGTCCGATGCAGCTCAGGCCAAGGATCGCTTGCCCGAACCGCGCGTTCTTGGTCATTATCGCGCCGCGACACCGCTGGCAGGAATTCGAGGCTCGTTGATGCGCATTCGCCTTTTGCCGCTGATCTTGCCCAACCTTTTGTTTGCCGCGGTCTTGGCGGTGTCCGGATGCACCGTGCCCGGCGCCGACGGCACCGCGCAGACGGCCAGTGCGCAGCAGGGCTTCGATGACCCGTTCGAGGATACGAACCGCGCAATCTTTCGGTTCAACCAGGGGGTCGACCATGCGGTGTTGCTCCCGGTAGCCAAGGCCTACCGCACCGTGCTGCCCGAGCCGGTGCGCCAGTCGCTGCACGACTTCCTGCAGAATCTGAACGGGCCGGTGATCTTTGCCAACGACGTGCTGCAGGGCCAGCTGGGGCTCGCTGCCGGCACGCTCGGGCGCCTCGCGATCAACACGACGGCCGGGATCGGCGGCATGTTCGACGTCGCGACGCGGGCCGGAATCCCCTATCACGCCAATGATCTCGGCATTACGCTGGCAACCTGGGGGTTTGCCGAAGGTCCCTATGTCATGGTCCCGGTGCTCGGACCCTCGAACCCGCGCGACCTGATCGGGCAGGTCGGCGACAGCTTCGCCGACCCGGGCGATTATGTCGCCAGCGAGCACCACCTGCTGTGGGCGGCGCTCGCCCGCGGCGCCACCTCGGGCATCGACGTGCGTTCGCGAAACATCGAAAATCTCGCCGCGATCGAACGGACCTCGCTCGATTTCTATGCGACGATCCGTTCGCTGTACCGGCAGCGTCGCGCGGCGCAGATCCGTCACGAGCATTCGAACCTGCCGAACCCGACCCCGGTGCAAAGCGGCGATGCCGGATCGGACCCGGCGATTGCCTATTCCTTGGCACACGCACCCGCTATCCACGAGGTTTCCGCGAAATGATGCGACGTAGCACTGCGATCGGCGCGCTGGGTTTGGTCGTGCTGTTGTTCGGGACGCCGCGCGAGGCGGCGGCGCAGGACGCACGCGCGTTCGTCGGCGCGCTCGGCGAGCAGGCCATCCAGGTGTTGGGGCCGAGCGTGTCGCCGGCCCGGCGGCTGGCTCGGTTCCGCGAATTGTTTCATAACGATTTCGACGTGCCCGGCATCGGCCGGTTTGTGCTCGGGCGCTATTGGCGCATCGCCTCGCCGCAGGAACAGCAGGAGTTTCTGCGGCTGTACCAGGAATACATCGTGCGCGCCTACAGCGCGCAGCTTAGCGAGTATGGCGGCGAGCCATTCCGGGTCGTCGGGTCGCGCCCGAACGGCGACGAGACGATCGTCGTCAGCGAGATCGTCCGTCCCAACGGCAGCCGGGTGGAGATCGACTGGTATCTCGTCAAACACGGCGGGCATTACAAAATCAGCGATGCCTATGTCGGCGGCATCAGCATGAAGGTGACGCAGCGCGACGAGTTCGCCTCGGTCATTCAGCGCAACGGCGGCAGCGTCAATGCTCTCCTCAACCAGCTGCGGCAGAAACTCGCCGCCAGCTAGCGCGCCCGTCAGCTGGCCAGCGGGTGCGGCCGCGGGTTTGAGCCGTCGGTAAAGCGCGACAGCCGGAACGGCGCCGGATCGACGATCGTCGGTCCGCCGCCCACCATGTCGGCCACCAGCCGGCCGGCGCCCGGGCCGATCCCGAAGCCGTGGCCGGAAAACCCGGTCGCGATGAAAAAGCCCGGCACCCGGTCGACTGCCGAGATGACCGGGATCGCGTCGGGCATCACGTCGATCATGCCGCCCCAGCTCTGCGCCACCGCGACCTCGCGAAACGCCGGAAACGCTTCGGCGATGCTGGTGCGGGCGCGCTCCAGGACATACGGGTCGGCGGCCGGATCGAGCACGCGCACTGCTTCGAACGGCGACGGTCCATCAAGCGCCCAGCGCCGCTGGGTGCGCCATTCCTCGGCGAAGCGCCGGCCGACCCGAAAGCGCAGCTTCTGCCAGTGCAGCCGCGCGCTCGGCAGGTATTGCGGCAAAAGCCGAAAGCTGTCGGGCACGAGGTCGATCGTGCGCACCCCGAGGGTCGCGACGGTGTAGCCGCCGTCCATCCGCTTACGGTATCCGAACAGCCCGCCCGAGGCGGAGATTTCCGGGCCGCCGGAAAGCGGCGCGGTGCGCATCACCGAGCCCAGCACCTTCAATTGCGGCAGATCGACGCCGAGATTGCCGCAGAACAGGCGCGACCAGGCGCCGCCCGCCAGCACCGCAGCCTCACAGGCAATGCGGCCCTTCTCGGTCACGACGGCGGCGACCCGCCCGGCCGCCGTCTCGATGCCGCGCGCCGCGCAGCCGGTGAGGATTGTCGCGCCGTGGCGGCGCGCCGCGGCGGCGATCGCCGGTGCCGCCATCTGCGGCTCGGCCTTGCCGTCGCTCGGCGTATACAGCGCGCCGGCCCAGCGCTTCTGCGAGCCAGGCAGCAGCCGGGCAATTTCGGCGCCGGCGATGACACGGGTGTCGAGCTGGTATTCGCGCGCGTAGTCGAGCCAGGATTCGAGCCGCGCCAACTCCTCGGCGGTGTTGCTCAGATACATGACGCCGCAGGTGCGGAACCCGGTCTCGGCCTCGACCGTCTCGTTCATATGCTCCCACAGCCGCAGGCTTTCGATGACCAGCGGGATCTCGCGCGGGTCGCGCACCATCTTGCGGCACCAGCCCCAGTTGCGGCTCGATTGCTCGCCCGCGATGTGGCCCTTCTCGCACAACGCCACCGAGACGCCGCGCTGCGCCAGGAACAGCGCCGCGCTGGTGCCGATGATGCCGCCGCCGATGATAACGACATCGGCGCGGGTGGGCGGGGTATCGTCGGACGCGACCGGATCGACGCGCGGCGCCATGCTTCGCTCCACGACATTGCAGTCTCGGTGGCAATCCTAGCACCCCGGCTCTTGCGTCGGCTGCGGTTTCCCGCTGTTCTGCGCCGATGACCGTTGCCCGACTGCGCGTCGCCTCCGATGTCGGAGGCACCTTTACCGACAACCTCGCCTATGACGAGACGGCGAAGACGGTGACCGTCGCCAAGGTGCCGACGACGCCGGACGACCGCGCGCGCGGCACGGTGGAGGGGCTCAAGCGAGCCTTGGCGCTGCAGGGGAGGAGCGGCGCCGATGTCGGCTATGTCGGCCATGGCATGACGACGGCGACGAATTCGCTGCTCCAGCGCAGCGGCGGGCATAGCGCATTTGTTACCAACGAAGGCTTCCGCGACCTGTTGCTGATCGGCCGGCAGAACCGGCCCAGCCTCTACGACATCCGCCAGACCCGGCCGCTGCCACTGGTCGCGCGCGCGGATTGCCACACCGTGCGCGGCCGGCTCGACCCGGCCGGGCAGGAGGTGACGCCGCTCGACGAGGCCGGCTTGCGCGAGATCGCCGAGCGGCTGCGCGCCGACCGGGTCGAAGCCGTTGCGATCTGCCTGCTGCACGCCTACGCCAACCCCGAGCACGAGCGCCGCGCCAAGGCGATCCTCGCCGCCGCATTGCCCGGCATTGCGGTGTGCGCCTCGACCGACATCCTCGCCGAGTTCCGCGAATATGAGCGGGCGAGCACCGTCGTGCTCAACGCCTACCTGCTGCCGGTGATGGACCGCTATCTCGCCTCGCTGACCGAATTGCTCGCCGATCCCGTCCGCGGGCTCGGCCTCGGGGCCGATGTGCCGGTCATGGTCATGGAAGCCTCGGGCGGCTTGATGACGGTGGCGAGCGCGCGCGCCAAGCCGGTGCATACCGTGCTGTCGGGGCCAGCCGGCGGGGTCGTCGCCAGCGCCCACGTCGCGCGCCTGTCGGGCTTTGCCGACATCATCACGATGGATATGGGCGGCACCAGCACCGACATCAGCCTGGTGCTCGACGGCAGCCCGCAGGTCACCCGCGAGGCCGGGCTCGCCGGCACGCCGATCCGCATCCCGGTCATCGACATCAACGCGATCGGCGCCGGCGGCGGCTCGATCGCCTGGATCGACGAGGGCGGCGCCTTGCGCGTCGGGCCGCGCAGCGCCGAGGCGGTGCCGGGACCGGCCTGCTACGGCCGCGGCGGCAGCGAGCCGACCGTCACCGACGCCAACCTCGTGCTTGGCCGGCTGGGAGGCGACACGCGGCTTGGCGGCGAATTGACGCTCGACACCGAGGCTGCTTCCCGGGCCATCGCCGACCGTATCGCGCATCCGCTCGGCATCGACATTGTGGCCGCCGCGTCGGGCATTCTGCGCGTCGCCAACGCGACGATGGCGCGCGGCATCCGCGTCGTCTCGGTCGAGCGCGGCCACGATCCGCGCCGCCTGACATTGGTGCCGTTCGGCGGCGCCGGGCCGATGCACGGCTCGCCGCTGGCGCGCGAGCTGGCGATCCCACGCCTCCTGGTGCCGCCGACCCCGGGCATATTGTGCGCGCTCGGGATGCTGATCGCCGATCTGCGGCACGACCTGGTGCAGACCTGGCTCGCGGCGCACCGCGACATGTCGGCCGCCGACGCGCGCGCCGTGTTTGCGCCGATGCTGGCCGAGGCGCGCCGCCTTCTCGCCGCCGACCAGATGCCGCCGGAGCGCCAGCGCGTCGAGATGCGGGTCGATATGCGCTATGTCGGTCAGTCCTACGAATTGCCGATGCCGCTCGCCGGGCTGAGCGAGCCGCAGTGGGCCGGGCTGGCCAACGCGTTCCATGTCGAGCACGAGCGCCGCTTCGGCCACGCCGACCCGACTGCGCCGGTCGAGGTCGTCAGCTTTGCGGTGACCGCGACCGGCCTGATCGACACGCCCGAACTGCCGCGTCCGCCCCAGGGCGGGCGTGAGCCGCCGGGCGAGGCGCAGCGCGGCATGCGCCGGGCGTTTTTCGAGACGCCCGAACTGGGCGGCGGCGAATGGGTGCAGTGTCCGGTCTGGCAGCGCGAGCTGCTGCTCGCCGGCAACCAGATCGCCGGGCCGGCGATCGTCGAGGAAGTCTCGGCGACGACCGTGCTCTATCCCGGCGACACTGCCCGCGTCGATGCGCTGGGCAGCCTTGTCGTGGAGGTCGGTTGATGAGCGATGTGCCGCTGCGCAACGACGCGATCGACCCGGTGACGCTCGAAGTGTTGCGCAACGCGCTCGAATCGATCGCCGACGAGATGGGGGCGGTGCTGAAGCGCACCGCGTTCTCGCCCAACATCAAGGAGCGGATGGACGCCTCCTGCGCGATCTTCGACGAAAGCGCGCAGCTCGTTGCGCAGGCCGAGCACGTGCCGGTGCATCTCGGCTCGATGCTGCGCGCGGTCAGGGCGACGGTCGACGCGGTGGGCACGGTCGAGGAGGGCGATGTCGTCATCGTCAACGACCCGTTCACGGGCGGCTCGCACCTGCCGGACATCACGATCGTCGCGCCGGTCTACGCCGTCACCCGCCACATCGGCTACGTCGCGACGCGGGCGCACCATGCCGATGTCGGCGGCATGGAGCCGGGCTCGATGCCGGGCAAAAGCCGCGAAATCTACCAGGAGGGGCTGGTCATCCCGGCGGTAAAGCTCTACCGCGCCGGCCGTTTGCAGGAGGACGTGCTGCGGCTGATCCTCGCCAATGTGCGCACCCCGCAGGAGCGCCGCGGCGACCTCAACGCGCAGCTTGCCGCGCTGCGGATCGGCGATCAGCGCCTCGTCGAGCTGGTCCATCGCTACGGCGCCGACCTTGTCACCGCCGGCTTTGCCGCGATCCTCGATTATGCCGAGCGCCGGATGCGCCGCCGTCTCGCCGAATTGCCGAGCGGCACCTATCATGGCGAGGATTTCCTCGACGACGACGGCAGCAGCGACGAGCCTGTACGGGTCGCGCTGGCGATGACCGTGTCGCCCGACAGGCTCGTGCTCGATTTCGCCGGCTCCTCGGCGCAGCGCCCGGGCAATATCAACGCGGTGGCGCCGATGACCTATTCGGCCAGCTTCTTCGCGATCAAGATCCTGACCGACCCGGAAATCCCGGTGAATGCCGGCACCTTCCGCAGCGTCGAACTGAAGATCCCGGAAGGCTCGTTCCTCGCCGCGCGGCTGCCGGCGGCGGTATGCGCCGGCAATACCGAGACGACGCAGCGGGTCGCCGACACGGTGCTCAAGGTCGCCGCGCAGTTCGCCCCCGAGCGGGTGCCCGCAGCGAGCCAGGGCACGATGAATTCGATCGTGATCGGCGGTCATGACCCGCGAGCCACCAGCACGCCGGGCGGGCGGCCTTACAGCTATTACGAGACGATCGGGGGCGGGCAGGGCGGGCGGCCGATGGGGCCGGGCGACGACGGCATCCAGTGCAACATGACCAATACGATGAACACGCCCGTCGAGGCGCTGGAGATCACCTATCCGCTGCGCGTCGAGCGCTACGAAATGCGCGAGGGCTCGGCCGGGCCAGGGCATCACCGCGGCGGCACGGGGCTCATCCGTGCGATCCGCATCCTCGGCCACGAGGCGCGCGTGTCGTTGCAGTGCGAGCGCCGCCGCTTCGCACCTTACGGCCTGCACGGCGGCGGCGACGGCAAGCCGGGCCGCAACGCCGTGATCCGCGCCACTGGCGAGATTGAGGAGGTGCCGGGCAAGGCGAGCCTGTCGCTCGGGCCGGGCGATGTCGTCGTCGTCGAAACTCCGGGCGGCGGCGGCTGGGGACAGGCGGACCAGGCTTCGCAGCCGCCCTCGGGGCAGCAGGCGACCGGCTGATCGCTCTCGACTGGTATCGAAATCTCAATGTCTACGCTCTATGAGGGGCTCGCTGTCCCCGCCCGGATCAATCGCTGAGCTCAAGACACATGCTGCACCGCCTTTATGCGCGCATTTTCGATCTCGCCAGCGGCCCGCATGCGCTCTTGGCGCTGCTGGTGGTGGCGTTTGCCGAAAGCTCGTTTTTTCCGCTCCCGCCCGACCTCCTGTTGATCCCGATGATGCTGGCGCGCCCGGCGCAGGCGTGGCGCTTGGCCGCTTTTGCCACGCTCGCCTCGGTCGTCGGCGGGCTGCTCGGCTACGCGATCGGCTATTTCCTGTTTGACGCGATCGGCCGCCCGATCCTCGAATATTACCATGCGATGGGCAGCTACGAGGCGCTCCGGGCGGGCTTTGCGAAGTGGGGCGTGTGGATCATCATCCTTAAGGGGATGACGCCCATTCCCTACAAGCTGATCACGATCGCCAGCGGTGTCGCGCAGTTCAATCTGTGGGCCTTTATCGGCGCCTCGATCGTGTCGCGCAGCCTGCGCTTTTTTCTGGTGGCGGCGCTGCTGTGGTGGTTTGGCGACGCCGCGCGCGAATTCATCGAGCGACGCCTGATGCTGGTGACCAGCCTTTTTGCCGTGCTGCTGGTTGGCGGCATCGTGGCGGTGGCCATCTATTAATGATGACGCTGACGATCCGCGGGTTTGCCGGCTTCGTGCTGGCTGCGAGCGGCGCGGTGCTCGGGGCGGCGCTGCTGTCGCAGTATTGGGGCGGGCTGGCGCCGTGCGAGTTATGCCTGCTGCAGCGCTGGCCGTGGGCGGTGGCGATCGCGATCTCGCTCGTCGCGCTCGTGGTCGGGCGCCGCCCGGCGCTGCCCTGGCTCGCGCTGGTTCTCGCGGTCGTGTTCGCGGTCGGGGTCGCGTTTGCGTTCTATCATCTCGGGGTCGAGCAGAAATGGTTTGCCGGCCCGAGCGCCTGCACCGCCGGCGCGGCCGGGGCGATGACGCTGGAGGAGATGAAGCGGCAGATCCTCGGCACCGCGCCGGTGCTGTGCGACCGGGTGCAGTGGTCGCTGTTCGGGGTGTCGCTGGCCGGCTGGAACCTGCTGGCCTCGCTGGTGATGGCTGCGCTCTGCGGCGCGGTGTCCCGGCACTCGCGCCGCTTGTCGCGAGGGCAGAGGGCGACGGCATGAGCGACGACCGCCCGCCCTACCTGCCCGGCGACCCGAGACCGGAGGCCGCGGTCGCCGCGATGATTCGCGTCGACCATGCCGGCGAATACGGCGCGACGCGAATCTATGACGGCCAGCTGGCGGTGGTCGGGCGTGGCCGCGCCCGCGACGCGATCCGCCATATGGCCGAGCAGGAGAGCCAGCACCTCGCCGCATTCGACGAACTGGTGCGCGCGCGGCAGATGCGCCCGACCCTGCTGCATCCGCTGTGGCACGTCGCGGGGTACGCGCTCGGCGCGGCGACGGCGCTGCTGGGCGAGCGCGCGGCGATGGCCTGCACCGTTGCGGTCGAGGAGGTCATCGACGAGCACTACCGGGATCAGGTCGAGCGCCTCGGCGCCGCCGACCCAGCCCTCAGCGAGACTCTGCGCGCCTTCCGCACCGACGAGTTACGGCATCGCGACGCCGCGATCGAGCACGGCGCCACCAAAGCCCTCGGCTACGACCTGATCTCCGCCGTCGTCAAGGCCGGCTCGCGCCTGGCGATCTGGCTGTCGACCCGGATCTGAAACCCGGATCTGAAACCCGGATCTGAACCCCGGATCTGAACATCGTGCGAAAATCACGCGAGCGGTTGAAAACCACCGTCGCGCCCCGCTATCCTGTCGCCGCGCCGCCGGGATCCCCGCGGCTAACCGAAATGGAGCGAGACGCGCGATGCAACAGAAGCTCATTTCCGGCGACAACCACATCGACCTGACCTATTGCCCGGCCGATCTGTGGTCGTCACAGGCCCCGGCGAAATGGAAGAAGCTGGCGCCACGCGTCGAGGAGCGCAACGACGGTCAGCATTGGTTTGTCGATGACACGGACCGGGGCATGTGGAACGGCGTCGGCCCGGGCTTTCTGCCGTACACCAAAGGCATGTTCGACCATATCGACGATATGAAGGCGGGCGGCTTCGATTGGAATTGCTATCCCGGCGCGCAGCCGCGGCCGACCACCCCGGAATTGCGCATTGCCGATCTCGACCGCGACGGGGTCGAGAAGGAGATCATCTACGGCTGCCTGATGGTCAACGATTTGATCGACGGCGCCGATCTGCGGGTCTGGGTCAACGCCAGGTACAACGACTGGGCCGCGGATTTCGCCAAGCGTTCGGACCCCAACCGAATCTTCCCGCTGGCGATCATCCCCAACACCGATCCGGCCGCTGCCGCCGCCGAGGTGCGGCGCTGCGCCAAGATGGGGCTGAAAGGCGGCGACCTCGCCTTCAAGCGGATGAGCCTACCGCTCTACCATCCGGCCTGGGACGCGCTGTGGGAGGCCTCGGCGGAGTGCAAATTTCCGATCTCGTTCCACGCCACCGGGTTCAAGGCGGTGCGTGCGCCCGATACGCCGGAGATGGAAAAGGAGGTCTTCACCCAGTGGCGGCTGGTGCGCTCGACGCTGTTCCAACTCGACACGATGGAGGTTTTGGCCTCGATCCTCGCTTCGGGCGCCTGCGAGAGATATCCCGATTTCAACTTTGTCCTCGGCGAGTCGGGCGTGACTTGGCTGCCCTACGTGTTCGATCGCTGCGACACCGAATATCACGACCGGGCACGCAGCCTCGGCTTCAAGATGAAGCCAAGCGATTATTTCCGCCGTCAGGGCTTCGTCACTTATCAGCAAGACGCGTATCTTGAGCCGATCGTGCCGCTGGTGGGCGAGGACAACATCATCTGGGGCGCGGATTATCCGCACCCGGACTGCATCTGGCCGAACTCGCACGAAACGCTGGAGCGCAATCTCGCGGGCTTTTCCGAGAGCGTGAAGCGCAAGATTACCTACGACAACGTGACCCGGCTGTACGGGCTCAATTAGGCGAGCCCACGATGGCGCACGGCGCGGCCTCGGCCGCGCCGTAGCGTCGCCCAGGCCGTGGTGTGCCTCAGGGGTGGCAGGATTTGGCGCTCAACGTCACGTTGAGCGGGATCAGATGCGGCACCAGGGCATTGAAGGTATAGCTGGCGGTGACCTGCGAGCCGCCGCTGCCGCTGGCGCCCGAAGCAACGCCGCATGTCGCGTTCGGCGTATAGGTGAAGGCGCTCTTCGGGATCGACAGGCCGTAAGCCTGGCTGGCGGCGTAGCCCGGCACGTCTGTCGAGGTGCCGCCTGGCGGTTTGCACAGGCTGGGACTGACCGCGGCACAGCGCGCCGCTGCTTCCACCGCAAATTGCAGGGCTGTCTGGGTCCACAGGGCGCGGCCGAACTCGACGATGCCCAGCAGGAACAACAGAAAAACCGGCAGCAGGAAGGCCATCTCGACCGCAGTTGCGCCATCGTGTGCTGGCCATAGCCGCCGCCCCGGGGAACGGCGCGCCGCCCGCATTGGCGTCGCGGTGGCCGGCGCTCGTGGTTGCGAACCATGCTGCTGCAAACCGGCGCCCTCGACTTACGTCCGTCTCACTTCAGCACGACCGACTGGGCGCCGAGCGAGATCTGGTTGCTGCTGCAGTTGCTGCAGCTGCTGTTGCCGGCGGTGCAGTAGGCAAGCCCGGGCCAGCTGAACAGCGTCGAATAGCATATATGGGTATTGACCACGATATAGGGCTTTGGAGTAGTGCTGTCGGGGCAGCTCGCCGAACAGGCATAGATCGTTATCCCGGTGCTGCTGGGGCAGCCGCATGGGTTGGACGAGGTGACGCCGATGCCGGAGAGATCGGTCGCGCTCGCCACCACACTGGCGATGCTGTCGGCATTGTAGGTGTTTGTCATGCCCCACTGCGCGCCGGCATCGGCAGCGTTGGCGATCTCCATCTGTTCCCAAAAGGCCATGCCGAAATCGATAATGCCGAGCAGCATCGTTAGCAGCACGGGGGCGACGAAGCCGAATTCTATCGCACCGAGGCCGTCTTCCGCCCCCCACAATCGTGACCGCCAGAATTTCCTCATAAGCTTTCAACCCTGGCCTGGCATCGCGCGCCGCCGCCGAAGCGTCTCCTCTATCCCGGGCGACACGTTGGAAAAACTATGCGTCGCCGGCGCGGTCGGAGCAACCCCGCGCCGGCGTCGCCGGCGCGGTCGCTGCGGCTGTCGCACGCTATTTGACGAGTTGCGGCACCAGGACGCTGAGCGCGCTGACCCCGGTGCCGGCGCATGAGAGCTTGACATCCGAATTGCCGGTAAAGTCGAGCGTGCGGCCGATGATCTGGGTGCATTGCCCGGCGCCCGACGTGCTCGAATTGCCGTTGAAGCAGATCGACTGGTTCGGGAAGTAGATCGCGCCGGTGATCAACTGGCTGCTGCCGCCGTTGATCTTGTTCTGGGCGCCGCCGTTGCCGCACGTCGCATTGCTGCTGAACGGGGCATTGCGGTCCTGAAAAAACGCCATCCCGCCGGTCGCACCGGTGGTCGGCGCGCTCAGCGTCACCTCGGCGCCGCCATTGATCTTGAGCGTCGCATAACTGCTCTGTCCCAGCGTGTTGCCGGTCAGCACAAAGGTGACGCCGGTGCCGGTGACGTTGGCGCTCGCATTGATCGTCAATGAGCCGCCGACCACGTAGTAGACGCCGGGATTGAGATTTATCGTGACATTATGGCCCGATCCTGAACTTCCCAGGGTTATGCCGCCGCAATAGACGCCCGGGTTGAGCGTGGTCGTCGTGTTGGCGTTGGTCTGCGCATAGTTTGTGTGATCGCAGGCATACAGCGTCGGGATTGTGCGCCCCGCATACGGATCGATGACGGGGGGCTTGTATTTCAGGATGTTGTTGGCGGTCGGCGAGGTCGTCAGACTGCCGTGCCCCGAGGGGCTGCCCTGGTCGTCGCCGACGAGGTAGACGTCGGTCGCGGTGACAGTGGCGCTGCCGCCAACCGAGAAGGAACTCAGGTTGCTGGAATCGACCGCAATCCCGCAGTGCAGGTTGAGCGTCGTATTGCCGGTCAGGTACGTCGCGTCGGGGTCGCTGCCGATCTGCGCCGCCGCCACGTTGGTGCCGTCGAGCGCCAGCACGCACAGATCGGAAACCTGGCCGGCCAGCTGGGCGGTCGCCTGCGCTGCAGCCGTCGGGGCGCGCTTCAGGAACAGGCCGGTAAACCACAAGGGCTGAACCTGCGCGATCTTGACGGTAAAAGTCGAGGCGGCGGGGCTGCAAGTGATCGTGACGGTGGTGTTTTTGACGCCGTTCGTATAGCCGCGGGCGGCGGCGATGGCGGTGGCCTGATCGGTGGCGGCCTGCGCCGAACAGCCGCTGGTTCCCGCTGCGACGGCCGCCGAATAGGCCGCTTGGTCGGCCGCGGCCTGCATGCCGCGGGCCGCGTTGAGCCAGACGGCAACGTCGACAGCCGTGCCGGCAAATCCGCACAGCGCCGTCAACGCCATGCCCGTGATGACCGCGGTCAGGCCCCGCCGATCGGCGGCGAGCCGCGTAGCGAACGTGTACAGGCTCGCTTGTCGGTAAGATCTTCGAGCCATCGGACCAGCCTCCCAGCAATCGGGACGCGGGAATTGTCAGGCGCGAAGGTTTACGAAGCGTAAACCGATATGGTTAGCGGGCCGCTCTTCAGCGCCCGATACCGATTGCGCCACGCTCGCTATCTGACCAGCTGCGGCACCAGTACGCTGATCGGGGCGATGCCGGAGCCCGCACACGACAGCTGGACGTTGGAATCGCCGGTAAAATCCAAGGTGCGGGCGATCAGCTGGGTGCATCTCCCGGCGCCCGACGTGCTGGAATTGCCGTTGAAACAGACCGATTGGTTGGGGAAATAGATCGCCCCGGTGATCAACTGGCTGCTGCCGCCGTTGATCTTGTTCTGGGCGTTGCCGTTGCCGCACGTCGAATTGCTGCTGAACGGGGCATTGCGGTCCTGAAAGAATACCATGCCGCCGGTCGGGCCGCTGGCCGGCGCGCTCAGCGACACGGTCGCGCCGCCGTTGATCTTGATCGTCGCATACCCGGTCTGTCCCAGCGCGTTGCCGGTCAGGACGAAGGTTACGCCGGTGCCGGTGACGTTGGCGCTGGCGTTGATCGTCAGCGTGCCGCTGACCACGTAGTAGACGCCAGGATTGAGCTGGACGGCGACGTTGTGGCCCTGGCCCGAGCTTCCCAGCGTCAGGCCGCCGCAATAGACGCCCGGATCGAGCGTCGCGCTGCCGCTGGTCAGCGCGTAATTGGTGTGATCGCACCCGAGGAGCGGCGGGATCGTGCGCCCGAGATACGGATCGATAACCGGCGGCTGGAATTTCAGGATGTTGTGGGGCGTCGGCGAGGTGGTGAGGCTGCCGTTCCCCGACGGGCTGCCTTGGTCATCGCCGACGAGGTAGACCTCGGTCGCGCTGATGATGCCGCTGCCGCCGACCGAAAAGGCGCTCTGGCTGCTGGAGTCGACAGCGATCCCGCAATGCAGGTTGAGCGTCGTATTGCCGCTCACCCCTGCCGCGCTGCTGTCGCTACCGATCTGCGCTGCCGAAACGTTGGTCCCGTCGAGCGCGAGGACGCACAGATCGGACACCTTGCCTGCGAGCTGGGCGGTCGCCTGCGCCGCGGCTGTCGGCGCGTGCGTCAGGAACAGCGCGGTGAACCACAGCGGCTGCACCTGCGCGATCCTCACCGTAAAGGTCGAGGCGCTGGGGTTGCAGGTGATCGTAACGGTGGTGTTCCTGACGCCGTTCGTGTAGCCGCGGGCAGCGGAAATCGCGAGGGCTTGATCGCTCGCGGCCTGGCTTGAGCAGCCGTTCGTCCCGGCGGCGACCGCCGCCGAATAGGCAGCTTGATCGGCCGCCGCCTGCAAGCCGCGGGTCGCGGTCAGCCAGGCGGCGACATCGACCGCCAGGCCGGCAAACCCCAGCAACACCGCCAGCGCGATGCCGGTAATGATTGCGGTAACCCCGCGCCGGTCGCCCGCCAATCGCCGCGCCAGCGCGGGCATACGCCGTGTCGTGCCGAGCATTATACCCATCCGAGCATCCTTCCTTGTGCTCGTCGCGGTACGACCGTATGCGAGTGATGTTATTGTCCGGTAAAATCGCCTTTATATCGAGTAAAGAGTCACCCGAAAGATGCTTAATCGCCGCCGATTGCGGCGCAGCGGCCCGGTCGCCGGCGGGTGCGCGGCAGCCGGGAGCGTGCGACGAAGGCCAGCTAGAACGGCAGCTTCAGCCCGCCGGGCAGGGCAAGGCCGCCGGTCAGTTTCTGCATCTCGGCTTCGCTGTGGGCATTGACCTTCTGCTTGGCGTCGTTGAAGGCAGCGACGATCAAATCCTCCAGCACCTCGACATCGGCCGGGTCGACCACATTCTTGTCGATCTTGACGCGCTTCACGTCGCCCTTGCCGTTGAGCGTCAGCTCTACCATGCCGCCGCCGGCGACCCCGGTCATCTCGACGGCTTCGAGCTGCGCCTGCATCTCGGCCATCTTCTGCTGCATCGCCTGGGCCTGTTTCATCAGCTGGCCGAGATTCTTCATGCCCCGTCCTCTTCCGTTGCGGTTTCGTCATCTGCCGCCATATCGGTCCCGACCTCGGCTGCGGCAAAGCGCTCGCGTACCGCCGCGATCGCCGCGCCCGGGAAGGTGTCGAGCACCGCCCGCACCAACGGGTGGGCCGCGACTTCGCTGCGCAATTCGCTGGTTCGCCGCGCCTCTTCCTCGGCGAGGGTCGGCGCCCCGGACGCTTCGGAGCGCGCCACCAGCCAGCGCGCGCCGGTCCACTCGATCAGCCGCTGGCTCAGTTGATTGGTCAGATTGCTCGGCGCGGCGTCGGTCGGGCGGATCTCGATGCGGCCGGGCTCGAACGCGACCAGATGGACGTTCGCCTTGAGATGCGCCGCGATGATCGCCTCGCGCCGCAGGTCGAACAGTGCGACGACCTCGGCAAAGCTCTGCGGCATTGGGTCGAATGCCGCGCTGGGAGCCGCTTCCGGTACGGGCGCTGCCATGGCAAGCGCGCCACTCGGGCCACTTGTGTCGAGCCGCGGTGGCGCCGGCGGCGCCACGAGCGTGGGAGCGCGGCCGTCCCGGCTGGCCATCGCGATTGGGACCGGTGCGGCGCCCACGCCCCCGGCCGGCGCCTCGGCGGCGCTCAGCGCCCGCACGAGATCGGCCGGCGCCGGCAAATCGGCGACATAGGCGAGGCGCACCAGCACCATCGCGGCGGCTTGCGCCGGCGCGGGCGCCATCTGCACTTCCTCGACGCCCTTGAGCAGCATCTGCCAGGCGCGCGCCAGCACCGGCATCGTCAGCGACCCGGCGAGCGGCCGGGCCCGCTCGCGCTCGCCTTCCTCGAGCGGGTCGCCGGCGCCGGCCTGCGGCGCGAGCTTCAGCCGCGTCACGAAATGGGTCAGCTCCAACAAATCCTGCAACACCATCAGCGGGTCGGCGCCGCCCTGATAAAGCGCATCCATGCGGTCGAGCGCGCCGGCGGCGTCGCCGCGCAGCACGGTCTCGAACAGGTCGAAGACGAGCGCCCGGTCGGCGATGCCGAGCATGTCGCGCACCGCGCCTTCCTCGATGGCGCCGCCGGACAGCGCGATCGCCTGGTCGAGCAGTGACAGGCCGTCGCGCACCGACCCGTCGGCGGCACGGGCGATCAGCCCGAGCGCGCCCGGCGCAATCGTGATCCCCTCTGCTTCGGCGAGGCGGCGATAGTGTTCGACGAGCTGCTCGACCGGCACCCGGCGCAGCGAAAAGCGCTGGCAGCGCGACAATACCGTCACCGGCACCCGATGAACCTCGGTCGTCGCGAAGATGAAGATGACGTCGGGCGGCGGCTCTTCCAGCGTCTTCAACAGTGCGTTGAAGGCGTTCTTCGACAGCATGTGGACTTCGTCGATGATGTAGACCTTGTAGCGCGCCGAGACCGGGCGGTAGCGCACCCCCTCGGTCAGGTCGCGGATGTCGTCGACCCCGGTGCGCGAGGCGGCGTCCATCTCGATCACATCGACATGGCGATCCTCGGCGATGCCGCGGCAATGGACGCAGGTGCCGCACGGCGCGATGGTCGGGCCGCCGGTGCCGTCCGGGCCGATGCAGTTGAGCGCGCGGGCGATGATCCGCGCCGTCGTCGTCTTGCCGACCCCGCGCACCCCGGTCAGGACGAAAGCATGCGCGATCCGCCCGGTGGCGATCGCGTTCGACAGCGTGCGGACCATCGCCTCCTGGCCGATCACCTCGGCGAAGGATTGCGGCCGGTACTTGCGCGCGAGAACGCGATAGGGGGGTGCGGGATCGGTCATCAGCAACGGCGCGGGGGGCAGGGTGGGAGGCCGAGCGAACGACCCAGGCCAGAACTCGTTACGGCTGCTTCCTTCCGGACCTGACCGGGTTGGCGAGGGGCCTGCCCGCCGTCGACCTCCCACGCGACTATATCAGGTGCCGGCGGCCGCGCGGCAAGTTTCGCGCTCGGACGGCGCGTGATAGCGTTGCGGCCTAGCCAACCCACATAGGACACCGGTCATGGCCGCTTTGCTGCGTCATCTCGCCAAGCTCGACATCCCCGGCGGCGGCCAGGTCGTCGCCGAAGGCGATCACGCCTATGTCGGCCACATGCACCCGCCCGAAGGCACCTCGATCATCGACGTCGCCGATCCGCGCCGGCCGCGCATCGTCTCCCAGGTGTCGCTGCCGGCGCACACCCATTCGCACAAGGTTCGGGTGCATGACGACATCATGCTGGTCAACAACGAGCTGTTCCGCGCCGCGGTCGGCGAACGTCCGGACGATTTCGCGGGCGGCATCCGCATTTACGACATCGCCGACCGGACCAAGCCGCGCCCGATCGGGCATTACAAATCCGGCGGCTCGCACCGCTTCGATTCGGACGGGCGCTACGCCTACATCTCATCCGAGGAGGATGGCTATGTCGGCGACATCGTCGTGATCCTCGATCTCGCCGACCCGACCCGGCCCGAGCCGATCGCGAAATGGTGGATGCCCGGGCAATGGGAGGCGGGCGGAGAAACCCCGAGCTGGCAGGGCCGCCGGCACCGCTGCCATCACCCGCTGCGCCGCGGCAACCGGCTCTATACGAGCTACTGGCATGGCGGCTTTGTGATCCTCGGCATCGACGACATCCGCCACCCGACCTTTATCAGCGGCCTTGACTGGAGCCCGCCTTACCCGTGCCCGACCCATACCGTGCTACCGATCCCGCACGAATTGATGGGCCGCAAGATCGCCGTCGTCACCGACGAGGAGGTGTCGGACCGGCTGACCCCGTCGCCCAACGCGTTCATGTGGATCGTCGACATCACCGATGAGAAGCACCCGATGCCGGTGGCAACCTGGCGGGTGCCGCATGACGAGCCGTTCAACCGGGATTGCTGGTTCGGCGCGCACCAGCCGCAGGAGACCGTCGATGGCAACACCGTGCTGGTGACCTGGTTCGGCGGCGGGCTGCGCGCGGTGGACATCTCCAACCCCTACCGCCCCGAGGAGGTCGACAGCTTCATGCCGACCCCCGGCGCCGGCCAGACGATCGTCCAGAGCAACGACGTGTTCGTTGACAAGGCGCGTGGCCTCGTTTTCCTGATCGACCGGCTCAACGGGCTCGACATCCTCGAATTGACGCGGTGAAGGCTCGGCCGGCGGCACGACAGCCGCGGGTGTCTTGATGCGCCGCCTACCGCACCTGGCGCTGCTGCTGGCTCTGCTGGCGGTGGTGCTGCTGGCCTTGGGGCCGCTCGGTTGGCGCGTCGGCTGGTGGCCTTTTCGCGTCGCGTTTCAGACGCTGATGCCGTGGGCGTTCTATTGCGGGCTGGCCGCCGCCGCGGTTGCGCTGTTAGCCCTGGTTTTCAGCGCGCTTGTCCGCGGCAGGCGCCACGCCGCGACCGGCATCCTCGCCTTCGTGCTCGGCCTGGCGATTGCCTATATCCCGTGGCATTACGCCCGGCTGGGCCATGCCGTGCCGCCGATCCACGACATCACCACCGATTGGCAGAACCCGCCGCAATTTCGCGCGGTGTTGCCGCTGCGTGCGGCGCAGCACGCCAATTCCACGACCTATGAGGGGACGAAGGTCAGCGACCTGCAGCGCCGCGCCTACCCGGACATCGCGCCGCTGAGCCTCGCGCTCGACTCCCGCAAGGCCTTCGTCAGCGCCTTCGACACCGCCCGTCGGATGGGCTGGACGATCGTCACCGCCGATCCGCACGAGGGACGCATCGAGGCCAGCGAGCGCAGCCTGTGGTTCGGCTTCACCGACGACATCGTGATCCGGATCGAGCCGGCCGGCAACGGCAGCCGCGTCGACATCCGCTCGGAATCGCGGGTCGGGCGCAGCGATTTCGGCGTCAACGCGGCGCGGGTGCGTGCCTTTCTGACGAAGCTGAGCGAGGCCGCGCGGCAGTAGACAGAAGCGGCAGGCGCGCCCGTTACGCCGGCTGCTGTTCGGCGCCGGCGAAGTCGCTGGCGACGACCTCGCGCAGCAGGTCGCGCAAATGCGCCGCGCGCTCGTTGCCGAACACCGCGTCGAAGCGTGCCTGGGCGTGCGTCCAGCATTCGCTCGCCTGACGCAGCTTGGCATATCCCGCATCGCTCAGCCGCAGCTCGCGCCGCCGCCGGTCGTCGGGCGAGGCGACGATCTCGATCAGCCCGTCGCGCTGCAATGGCAGGATGTTGCGGCCGAGCGTGGTGCGGTCCATGACCAGCGCGGCGGCCAGGGCGTTGATCGGCATCGGGCCGCCGCGCCGCAGGCGGCTGAGGATCGCGAATTGGGTCGCCCGCAACCCGACCGGCGCAAACAGCTGGTCGTAGAACTGCGTCACATGGCGGGCCGCCTGGCGGATCGCCAGGCAGTTGCAATCCTGAACGCTGGGGCTGGCGCTGGCGCTCATCGCGGTACTCCACAAAAAGCCCGACCGGCGGCTCTGGACAAGAGTGCATATGCACCTATATGGGCGCATATGCACCTGATTGCCAGGCGCACGACGACGCAGAGGATAGCATGCCTCTCGATGCGGCACTCTCCCCGGTTCCCTCGCTTGGCGTCGCCGCCGACGCAAGCCGGCCGATCGACCCGCGCACACGCCTGCTGCTCGAGGCGCCGATCGCGCGCACGCTATTGCGGCTCGCCTGGCCCAATGTCGTCGTGATGCTGGCGCAGGCGTCCACCGGCCTGATCGAAACCTGGTGGGTGTCGCGCCTCGGCATCGACGCGCTGGCCGGGATGGCGCTGGTGTTCCCCGGCTTTATGATGATGCAGATGCTGTCGGCCGGCGCGATGGGGGGCGGCATCTCGTCGGCGATTGCGCGGGCCTTGGGCGGCCGGCGGCGCGACGACGCGAACGCGCTGGTGCTGCACGCGGTGGTGATCAACGTCGCGCTCGGCGCCTTCTGTTCCGCCTTGGTGCTCGGCTTTGGGCCGTCATTGTACCGTTCGCTCGGCGGCAGCGGCGGCGCGCTCACGGCAGCCCTGCTCTATTCCAACGTGGTGTTTGCCGGCACGCCGCTTGTTTGGCTGATGAACGCGCTGGCCAGCGTCATTCGCGGCACCGGCAACATGCTGGTGCCGTCGCTGGCGGTGTGCATCGGGGTCGTGCTGCTGGTGCCATTGTCGCCGTGCCTGATCTTCGGCATCGGTCCGTTTCCGGCGCTCGGCGTGGCCGGCGCGGGAGTGGCGGTGGTCACGACGACCGCGCTGGTCGCCGCTGTGCTGGCCTGGTACGTCATGGCCGGGCGTTGCGTCGTGCGCTTCCACCGCGCGCGGCTGCGCTGGGCGTTGTTCGCCGACATCCTGCGGGTCGGCGCGGTCGCCTCGGTGTCGACCCTGCAAACGAGCCTGATCGTCGTGCTGACGACGGCGCTGGTCGGCGGCGTCGGCGGCAGCGATGCGATTGCCGGCTACGGCACCGGCTGCCGCCTCGAATATCTCCTCGTGCCGCTCGTGTTCGGGCTCGGCGCGCCGCTGGTGGCGCTGGTCGGGACCAATATCGGCGCCGGCCAGCGCGAGCGGGCGATGCGGGTCGCACTGACTGGCGGCGCGATCGCGATGGTGCTGACCGAGGCGATCGGGCTCGCGGCGGCAACCTGGCCGACCGCCTGGCTCGGACTGTTCAGCCACGATCCGGGCATGCTCGCGACCGGCGCGCGCTATCTGCGCATCGTCGGGCCGGCCTACGGGTTTTTCGGGCTCGGCCTGTCGCTTTATTTCGCCTCGCAGGGCGCCGGGCGCCTGGGATGGCCGCTGGCTGCCGGTCTTGTTCGCCTGGTGATCGCCGTCGGCGGCGGCTGGGCGGCGCTGCAGCTGACGGGCTCGCTGTTCTGGCTGTTCGTGGCGCTGGCCGCCGGCCTTGCTGTCTACGGCATCATGCTGATCAGCGCCATCCTGTCGGGCGCCTGGTTCCGGCACCCGCGAGCAGTCGTGGCCGACTGAGCTCGGGCGACAGCCCCAGGCTCAGCCAAACAGCTCGTCGGCGCGGCGCACCACGATGCGCGCCTCGCCGACGCGCCGCGTCAGGCCGATCGCGTCGAGGTACTCGAGCGCTTCGATCGTCAGGTTGCGGCCGATGCCGGAGCGATCCTTGAACTGGGCGGCAGTGAAGCTGTGGTCGGGCGACTCGGCGGCGAGCGCGGCGGCGATCTCGCCGAGCCGCGCGACCGTCTCGGGCAGGAAGAAGCGGTTGGGTGCCACCGGCGCGACGCGCCCGAAGCGCTCGACCCGCTTCAGAAAGCGCGACAACGGCACCGGCTCCAGCCCCAGCGAAGCGGCCAGCTCGCGCACCCGCGGCGGGCGCAATTCGCCCTCGGCGAGCAATGGCCGCACCCGCTCCCACAGGCGCTCGTCCTCGCGGCTGAGGCGCGGCTGGTGGCTCGGCAGCCGCAAGACCGCGCCGTCGCGCACCGCCTGCCCCTGTGCCACGAGGTCGGCCAGCGCGACGTCGAGCACTGCCTCCGGTGCCTGGCCGCGCAGCCGGCCGAACAACGCGCCGCGCGCCGCACCGAGCGCGTCGGGCTGGGCGCGGTGCCACTCCGCCAACGCCGCCACGATTGCCTCGCCGAGCTGCGCCAAGCGCGCCGGGCTGGCGGCGATCGCACCAAAATGCGGCAGGCCGGCCGCCTCGACCAACGCGTCCACCTCGCTCGGCGGTAGGTTGCGCGACAGCGCAAACGGCGCGAGTGCGACGATGCCGGCAATCTCGACCAGACGCTCCAGCGCGTCGCCGGCATCGGGCTCGGCGAGCGCCGCCAGCGCCGCAAGCCGCTCGGGGCGCGAGCGGCCGCGCCGCGGCGGCGCGGGATCGAGCACCCGGCCGCCGGCCAGCGTGTGCCGCGCCATGTGATCGCGGATGATCGCGCGGTCGCCCCACAGCGCGCCGATCGGCCGCTCGATGTCGACCTGCGCGAAGCCCCGCTCGCCGGGCATGATGGCGCGCGCGCCGAGCACTGCGACACGCGCGACCGCGTCCTCGGTGCCGAGATGGAAATGCACCCGCAGCCCGTCGCGCAACGGGGCCGGCGCCGCGCGCGACACCGTGATTGCGAGGTCGATGCGGCTGGTTGGCTGGTGCAAGGCCGGGTCGATCACCCAGTCGCCGCGGCTTGGCTCGGCGCCGTCGGGAAAATTGCCGGCAAGGTTGAGGGCGCAGCGCTCGCCGGCCTGCGCGCCGGCGACCGCGCGGTTATGGGCATGGACGCCGCGCACCCGCACCTCGATGCCGCGCGGGCTGAGCAGCAGCCGGTCGCCGACCGCGACCTGGCCGGAAACCGCCGTGCCGGTCACCACCATCCCGATGCCGGGCAGCGAGAAGGCGCGGTCGATCGCGAGGCGGAAGCCGCCGCTGGCCGGCCGTGCGGCGCGCGCCGCGGCGGCGGCGCGGGCGCTGTCGCTGAGATGCGCGGCGAGCGCCGGGATGCCCTCGCCGGTCAGGCTCGATACTTCGTAGATCGGGCTGCCGGGATGGCCGGAAGCGGTGAGCAGCTCGTCGAGTTCGGCCGCCACCGCGTCGCGGCGCTCCGCCGGCACGCGGTCGATCTTGGTCACGACGCCGGTTATCTCGGCGACGCCGATCAGCTCCAGCACGTCGAGATGTTCGAGCGTCTGCGGGCGCGGCCCGTCATCGGCGGCGACGATCAGCAATACCCGGTCGATCGACAGGATGCCGGCCAGCATGTTGGGCAGAAAGCGCTCGTGGCCGGGGACATCGACAAAGCCGAGCTCGGTGCCGTCGGGCAGCGTCGTATAGGCGAAGCCGAGGTCGATCGTCAGCCCGCGCCGCTTCTCTTCCGGCAAGCGGTCGGCGTCGACCCCGGTTAACGCGCGCACCAGCGCGGTCTTGCCGTGGTCGATATGGCCGGCGGTGGCGAGGATCATGGCGTTGCCGTCGCAAGGGCGCCGAGCTGGCCGACGAACGCGGCTTCGTCCTCGAGGCAGCGCAGGTCGAGGATGACGCGGCCGGCCGCGATATGGCCGATCACCGGCACCGGCAATCCGCGCAGGCGGCGCGCCAACGCTTCGACCGCGGCGCCGGAGGATGTGAGCGGCGCCAGGGCGAGGCCGGCGCTCGGCAACAGCGACACCGGCAGGGCGCCGCTGCCGATCTGGCTCTTTGTCTCGACAATATCGGCCGTGGCGATGCCGTCGAGTGCCCGCGCCAGTTGCGGCAGCAGCCGCCGCGCCAGCGCCGCTATCTCTCCCTGCGGTCGTGTCAGGAGCCGCAGCGCCGGCAGCCGCTCGGCGAGGCGGTCGGGGTCGGCATAGAGACGCAGCACCGCCTCCAATGCGGCGAGGCGGATCTTGTCGAGGCGCAGGGCGCGCTTCAGCGGGTTCTGCGCCAGCGCCGCAACGAGGTCGGCGCGGCCGACCACCAGCCCGGCCTGCGGCCCGCCCAAGCAGCTTGTCGCCGCTGAAGGTGACGAGGTCGGCGCCGGCCTTCAGGCTTTCGGCGACGGTCGGCTCGTGCGGCAGGCCCCAGCGGTCGAGATCGACGAGGGTGCCGCTGCCGAGATCCTCGACGAGCGGCAGGTGGTGCTGATGCGCAAGGCCGGCCAGCCGTGATGCCGGCACCGATGCGGTAAAGCCCTGGATCTCGTAATTGCTGGTGTGCACCTTGAGGATCAGCGCCGTCTCCGGCCCGATCGCGGCGGCGAAGTCGCGCAGATGGGTGCGGTTGGTGGTGCCGACCTCGCGCAGACGCGTCCCGGCGCGCTGCATGATGTCGGGCAGGCGGAACGCGCCGCCGATCTCGATCAGCTCGCCGCGCGACACGATTGCCTCGCGCCCGGCCGCCAGCGCGTTCAGCGCCAAAAGCAGCGCGCCGGCATTGTTGTTGACCGCGAGTGCGGCCTCGGCGCCGGTCAGGCGCTTGAGCCACGAGGCGACGTGGTCGTCGCGCTCGCCGCGGCGCCCGCTGGCGACATCGTATTCGAGGGTCGTCGGGGAGCGCATCGCCTCGGCCGCCGCTGCCACTGCCTCCTCGGGCAACGGCGCGCGGCCGAGATTGGTGTGCAAGACGGTGCCGGTCAGGTTGAAGACGCGGCGCTGCGACGGCCGCATCAGCCGCGCCAATGCTGCGTCGCTGGCCGCGACGATCGCCTCGACCGAGGCGGATTCGCCGGCGTCGCGGCATGCCGCGAGCGCCTCGCGCACCGCGTCGACGACCAGTGTGCGGCCATGCCGCTCGATCAGCACCGCGGCCCCGGTCGCGCGCAGCACGCGGTCGACGGCGGGCAGCGAAGCGCGATGGTCGCGCGTCATTTTGCGGCTACCGCGAGCGGCGTGGCCGGCGACCGCAGGCAGCCCGGATCGAGGCGGACGCGCGGCTGGGCGCCGGTGCGGGCGAGGGCGACGCCGATCTGCGCGGCGCTGGTACCCGAGCCGGCGCAATTCGTCGAGGCACGGGGCGGCGCGTTCGGCCGGCACGCCGGCGAGGAGGCCGCCCGCGGTTTGCGGGTCGATCAACAGCGCTGCGAGAGCCGGGTCGGGCTCCGGGTTGCCGGGCGCAAGAGCCGAAAGCGCGGCGAGGTTGGCGCCGTGCAACGAGCTGGCGAGGCCCTCGGCGAATAGCGCCATGGCGCCGTCGAGCACCGGGATCGACACCGGATCGAGACACGCGTCGGCGCCCGAGGCAGCCAGCATTTCCGTGAGGTGACCGAGCAGGCCGAACCCGGTCACGTCGGTGCAGGCGGTGGCACCGTGCGCGACGAGGCTGGCGGAGGCAGCGGCGGCGGATTGCAGCATCGTCGTGATCGCCGCCTCGACCGTGCGCGCCGCCGCCCGCCCGCGCATCTCGGCGGCGAGGATGACGCCGGTGCCGAGCGGCTTGGTCAGGATGAGACGGTCGCCCGGTTTGAGGCCGCCCTTGCGCAATAGATGGCCGGGTCGCGGCCGGCCGGTCACCGCAAAGCCGAGCGCCATTTCGGCGCCCTCGGCGCTGTGGCCGCCGACCAACACCGCACCGGCCGCTTCCAGCACTGCGGTGCCGCCCTTCAGCAGGTGAAACAGATCATGCTCGACGATCGCCGGGCGCGACGGCGGCAGGCTGGCGATCGCCAGCGCGGTCTCGGGCAGGCCGCCCATCGCATAGATGTCGCCGAGCGCGTGGGTCGCGGCGATACGGCCGAACAGATAGGGGTCGCTTACCATCGCGCGGAAAAAATCGACGGTCTGCAATAAGGGCGGCGCGCCGGGAAACGACAGCAGCGCGGCGTCGTCGGGGCTGTCAAGGCCGATCGTCACCGCCGCGCTCGACGCCGCCCCGAGCCGGGCGACGGCACGCGCTAACACCTCGGCCGGCACTTTGGCGGCGCAGCCGCCGCAGCGCATCGCGTCCGCCGCACCGTCGTCGGCCATCGCCGGCAGGTCGGTGTAACGCCGCATCCAGCGCCGGTCGATCCAGTTCTTCAGGTGCCACCAAACACGGCCATAGGCCGAGAACGGCCCGCGCGACGCGACGGCGCGGCCGTCGCCGCTGCCGATCAGCGCCAATGCCCGCTTTTGCGGCACGGCGCGGCGCAGCGGCCGACCGGTCAGCGCGCGGCGCAGATTGGCGGCGAGCGGCGGCCCGGCGCGCACCGCGTAGACGCCGGATTTGTCGCGCGGATGGCCCGTCATCGTCGCGACGTCGCCGGCGGCGAAGACGGCCTCGTCGGCCGGCGAGCGCAAATTTTCGTCGATCATGACAAAGCCGCGCGCGTCGAGCGGCAACCCGGTCGCGGCGAGCCACGGCGCCCCGGCCGCTTGCGTCACCCAAAGCGCCTCGTCGAACGCGATCATCGTGCCGTCTGCGGTCAACAGGCAGCCGGGCTCGACCCGCACGATCGGGTTGTCGGTGACGGTGCGGATGCCGCGCTCGGCGAGGAGGCGGGCAAAGCGATCGCGCACCCGCCGATTGTGCGACGGCAACAGCGCGTCGCGCGTCACCAGCGTGACCTCGGGCGCGGCGCCGAGCAGCACCGTCAGCCGGTGATGTGCGGCCAAGGCCAGCTCGACCCCGCCGGCGCCGCCGCCGACGATCGCGAGGCGCACCCCGCCCTGGTCGCGGGCGCGCGCCAGCAGCGCCTCCCAGCGCGCCGCGAAATGCGCGATCGGCTTGACCGGGACGGTATGCTCGGCCGCCCCCGGCACCTCGTCGACACCCGGCGTCGAGCCGATGTCGAGCGAGACGAGATCGTAGCGGATCGGCGGATGGTTGCCGCACAGCACCTGCCTGCCGGCGCGGTCGAGCCCGGTCGCCTCGTCATGGATCAGCCGCGCGCCGGCAAACCGCGCCAGCCGCACCAGGTCGATATGGCATTCGTCAAAGCGGTAATGCCCGGCGACATAGCCCGGCAGCATGCCGGAATAGGGCGTCTCGACATCGCGGGCGATCAGCGTCAGCCGCACCCCGGGCTGCGGCCGCATGCCGAAGCGCTTCAGCACATGGACATGGGCATGGCCGCCGCCGACGAGCACGAGATCCTGGGCGATCGGAACGGCTTGCGGCATCGGCATCTGCCACTATGCCCGGGCAATCCGTCCGGCGTCCGACCCGTGCCGCCTTACTCGCGGAAGGCGAAGCGGTAGGCGGCGCCGTGCCGGCGGATCCAGCCGGCGGTCGGGTCGGGGAAATGCGCCGGCATGACCAGCGTGCCGCTGTCGGCCTGCTCCTCGATCAGGCGGGTGCGGCTGACCCGCGAGGCGTCCGGGTCGAAGCAGGCGCGGGTCGACCATTCCGGCTTCAGGCATTGCAGCGGGTGGTGCAGCACGTCGCCGACAAAGAGGCCGCGCTCGCCGCCCGAGCGGGCATGGATCACGACATTCCCCGGCGTGTGGCCGGGATAGGGCTCGAACCACAACCCGTCATCGAGCGCGATAATCGTCGCCGACCAGCAGCGCCTGGCCGGTCGCGACGACCGGCAGGATGCTGTCGCCGAAGGCGGTGGCGTGCGGCGTGTCGGCGCCGCTGTCGTGCACACTTCTTCCAATGATCGAATTCGCGCTGCGCCATGATGTAGCGCGCCTTCGGAAAGGTCGGGACCCATTTGCCGTCGGCGAGCCGCGTGTTCCAGCCGACATGGTCCCAGTGCAGATGGGTGCACATGACAAAGTCGATGTCCTCGACGCCGACCCCGACGCGCGCCAGATCCTCGATGTAGGGCGTGTGCATATGGTGCCATTGCGGCCGGGCCGGGCGCTCCTTGTCGTTGCCGATGCAGGAATCGATCAGGATGTTGTGGCGGCCGGTCCGCACGACGAAGCTGTGAAAGCTGAACACCAGCTTGCCGCTCGCCGGATCGACCAGTCGCGGGCCCAGCAGATCGGCGTTGGCGCGCACCACCTCGGGGTCGAAATCGGGGAAGAACTCGCAGGGGTCGAAGGATGGCCCCTCGAAATCGGCGACGCGGCTGACCTCGAAATTGCCGATGCGGATGGGCTGCATCTGTCCTCGCTGGCTGACGAGCTGGTAAGACGCCGACTTTAGCGCCGCCGCGGCGGCAATTCCTAGCGCCATTGGCCCGATCCGGCGGTTGAAAGATTGCCCCGCCGCCGCCGGTTCGCTAGGCTCGCCCGGCGCGGTAATCTGTCCGGGAACCCGATCATGCGCGCCTTTCTCGTCGCGAGCCTGTTGCTCCTGCTCTGTCCGGTGGCCGCGGTCGCCCAGGGCACGGCGCCCGCCACGCCGCCGGCCGCCGCCGCGGCGTCAGCGTCGAGCGGCAAGCACTACCGGGGCGGCGACATCACCCGCGACGAATATATCGAGCACGCCAAGCGCAACGCCGAAAAGCGGTTTGACCGGATGGACGCCAACCATGACGGCGTCCTGACCGCAGACGAGCGCCGCGCCTATCGTGAGGCGCATCACCAGGCGCGCAAGGCGCCGCCGCATTAACGGGAGGAACCGACCATGCCGGATGACGCCACCCCGGTCACCCGCGGCGATGCCGCGCTGCGGATCAAGGGCCTCGACCATGTCGTGTTGCGCGTCGCCGATATCGACCGCGCGATCGCATTTTACGAGGCGGTGCTCGGCTGCCATGTCGAGCGCCGGCTGGAGTTGATCGGGCTGGTGCAATTGCGCGCCGGCGCCGCGATGATCGACCTCGTGCCGCGCCCCGAGGACGACGAGATGGGCAATAACATGGACCATTTCGCGGTGCGCATCGAGGCGATGGACGTGCCCGCCCTGACCGCGCATCTGGCGCGCCACGGCATCGATGCCGGCGAGGTCCGCCGCCGCTACGGCGCCGAAGGCTACGGCTCGTCGCTCTACATCACCGACCCGGACGGCAACACGGTCGAACTGAAAGGCCCGCCCGACGACCGTTTCCTGTGAGGAGGGTTGGTGGACGAGGTTGAAGCGGTGGTGGTCGGGGCCGGGGTGATCGGCTTGGCGGCGGCGCGGGCATTGGCGCTGGCCGGGCATGAGGTCGTCGTGCTGGAGCGCGCCTACACGATCGGGTTCGAGACCTCCTCGCGCAACAGCGAGGTGATCCATGGCGGGCTCTACTATCCGCAGGGCAGCCTCAAGGCGACCTGCTGCGTCGCCGGCCGCCACCGCCTCTACGCCTATTGCGCCGCGCACGGTGTGCCGCACAGCCGGCTCGGCAAATTGATCGTCGCCACCAGCGAGGACGAGATCCCCGGCGTCGAGAAGATCGAGGCGGCGGCGCGCGCCAACGGCGTCGACGACCTCGCATGGCTGAGCGTCGCCGAGGCGCAACGGATGGAGCCCGAGCTGCATTGCGTCGCGGCCCTGCTGTCGCCCTCGACCGGGATCGTCGACAGCCACGCGCTGATGCTGGCTTATCAGGGCGACGCCGAGGATGCCGGCGCCTTTGTCGCGTTCCGCTCGCCGGTGCTGTCGGGGCGGGTGCGGGGCGACGGGTTCGAGCTCGATGTCGGCGGCGACGAGCCGACGACGATTCGCTGCCGTCTGCTGGTCAACGCCGCCGGCCTCTACGCCCCGGCATTCGCCCGCAGCATCGACGCCGTGCCGCTCGACACGATCCCGCCCGCCTATTTCTGCCGCGGCTGCTATTTCACGCTGAGCGGCAAGACGCCGTTCCGCCGGCTGATCTACCCGGTGCCGGTGCCGGGCGGGCTCGGTGTCCACATCACGCTCGACCTCGCCGGCCAGGCCCGCTTCGGCCCCGATGTCGAATGGATCGATGGGGTCGATTACGCGGTCGATCCGCGCCGCTGCGACTCCTTTTACGCGGCGGTGCGGCGCTATTGGCCGGGCCTGCGCGACGACGCATTGCAGCCCGGCTATGCCGGCATCCGCCCGAAGATCAGCGGCCCCAACGAGGCCGCCGCCGATTTTGTCGTGCAGGGGAGGGAGGCGCACGGCATCCCGGGCCTCGTCAATATGTACGGCATCGAATCGCCGGGGCTGACCGCGTCCCTGCCGCTCGCCGATCTGGCATTGGAAAAGCTCGGGGGCTGAGCGCCGGCATGTCCGAGCTCGACACGCTGATCCAATTGCTGGCGCGGTTGCCGGGGCTGGGTCCGCGCTCGGCGCGGCGCGCGGCGCTGTTTCTGGTCAAGCGGCGCGAACAGGTCATGCAGCCGCTGGCGGCGGCGATGGCCGCGGCGGCATCGGCAATTCGGCCGTGCTCGAGCTGCGGCAATATCGACACCGCCGATCCCTGTGCGATCTGCCGCGACAACGAGCGCGATCCGCTGGCGATCTGCGTCGTCGAGGACCTCGCCGATCTGTGGGCACTGGAACGCACCGGCGCCTTCCGCGGCCGCTATCACGTGCTCGGCGGAACGTTGTCAGCCTTGGATGGGATCGGCCCCGACGACCTCAATATCGCCCGGCTGATCGGCCGGCTCGGACCGGACAGCGAGCTGATCCTGGCGCTCAACGCGACCGTCGAGGGCCAGACGACGGCGCATTACATCGCCGACCGCGCCGCCGCCACCGGCGCCCGCATCTCGCGCCTGGCGCAAGGCGTGCCGATCGGCGGCGAACTCGACTACCTCGACGAAGGCACCCTGACCGCCGCCCTCAAGGCAAGGCGGGCGCTGTAGCTGTCCTTATGCAGCGCGGCGGCGGCTTCGGACGCGGGTGCGGCCGGAGCCCTCCTCCTCGAACAGATCGGCGAGGCGTTCGAGCATGACGCCGCCCAGCTGCTCGGCGTCGACGATCGTCACGGCGCGGCGGTAATAGCGGGTCACGTCATGGCCGATGCCGATCGCGGTCAATTCGACGACGCCCATCTTCTCGATGTCGCGGATCACCTCGCGCAGGTGCTTTTCGAGGTAGTTGCCCGGATTGACCGACAACGTCGAATCGTCGACCGGCGCGCCGTCCGAAATCACCATCAGGATCTTGCGCTCCTCGGGCCGGCCGAGCAGCCGGTTATACGCCCACATCAAGGCTTCGCCGTCGATGTTCTCCTTCAGGATGCCCTCGCGCAGCATCAGCCCGAGATTGCGCCGGGCGCGGCGCCACGGCGCATCGGCCGGCTTGTAGACGATGTGGCGCAGATCGTTGAGCCGGCCGGGATTGGCCGGCTTGCCGGCGGCGATCCAGCGCTCGCGCGCCTGGCCGCCCTTCCACGCCCGCGTCGTGAAGCCGAGGATCTCGACCTTGACGCCGCAGCGCTCGAGGGTGCGCGCCAGGATGTCGGCGCTCATCGCCGCGACGGTGATCGGCCGGCCGCGCATCGAGCCCGAATTGTCGATCAGCAGCGAAACCACGGTGTCGCGGAAATCGGTCTCCTGCTCCTGCTTGTAGGACAGCGGCAGGATCGGGTTGGTCACGACGCGGGACAGGCGCGCCGCGTCGAGGATGCCCTCTTCGAGGTCGAACTCCCAGGCGCGGGTCTGCTTGGCCAGGAGGCGGCGCTGCAGGCGGTTGGCCAGCCGCGCGATGACGCTTTGCAGATGCGACAACTGCTGGTCGAGCAGGTGGCGCAGCCGGCCGAGCTCGTCGGAATCGCACAGCTTTTCGGCTTCGATGACCTCGTCGGCCGTCGTGCTGTAGGCGCGATAGATCGCGTTTTCGTCGGCCCGGCCGCGCGGCAAGGTTCCCGGGCCGCCCGGGTTTGCCGGGATCATCGTCGCTGGCGCCGGGCATCATTTCGCCCTCGGCGTCGGCCTCGCCATCCTCCTCGGCATCGGCATCGGCGCTGTCGGAGGGCGAGCCGTCCATCGAGGGCTGCGCGCCGGCGCTGGCGCTCTCGCCGCTCTCGTTCTCGTTCTCGCCGTCAGCCTCCTCGCCCTCGCCCTGATTGTCGTCCGACGAGGAATCGTCAATCTCGCCGAGGTCGATATCGAGGTCCTGGATCAGCCGGCGGGTGGCGCGGGCATAGTGGTCCTGGTCCTGGATCGCGTTGTTGAGTTCGTCGATGTCCTTGGCGATCTTGCCTTCGAGCCAGGGGCGCCACAGGTCGACGACCTGACGCGCCGCCGGCGGCGGCGGCTCATGGGTCAAGGCCTCGCGGGTCAACAGCCGCACCGCCTCCGCCATCGTGCTCTCGGTGCGCTCGGTGACGCGCTCGAAGCCCTGGCGGCGATATTGCTCGTCGAGCATCGCGGCCAGGTTGGCGGCGACCCCGACCATGCGCCGCGAGCCCAGCGCCTCGACGCGCGCCTGCTCCAATGCCTCGAACACGGCGCGCGCCATCGGGCTGCCCGGCATCCGCTTCGAATGTACGGCGTCGTTATGGTAGCGCAGGCGCAGCGCCAGGCTGTCGGCGGTGCCGCGCAGCTGCGCCGCCTCCTCGGGCGGCAGGTCGCGCGCCGGGTTGGGCAACTTGACCCGCTTGCCGGAAAGGCCCGGGGGTTCCGGGCCGAAGCCGACGTTCACGTCGTCCTGCTCGGCGATCGCCCGCAAGGTCGAGGCGGTCGCGCGCTTGAAGATCTCGGTCGGCGAGAAGGCCTGCGCCATAATGCCGGTGTGCTCCCTACATCAAGGTGGCGTTGACGCCGGTTTCGGGCAATTCGGTCCCGAAGCAGCGCTGGTAATACTCTGCCACGGTCGGCCGCTCGGTCTCGTCGCACTTGTTGAGGAAGGTGAGCCGGAAGGCGAAGGCGAGGTCGCCGAAGATGCGGGCGTTCTCGGCCCAGGTCATCACCGTGCGCGGCGACATGACGGTCGAGATGTCGCCGTTGATGAAGCCGGCGCGGGTCAGGTCGGCCAGCGCGACCATCGCGCTGATGCGGCGCTTTCCCTCCTCGTTGTTGTAGCTCGGCACCTTGGACAGCACGATCTCGACTTCGGCATCGTGCGGCAGATAGTTCAGCGTCGCGACGATGTTCCAGCGGTCCATCTGGCCCTGGTTGATCTGCTGCGTGCCGTGATAGAGGCCGGTGGTGTCGCCGAGCCCGACGGTGTTTGCGGTCGAGAACAGGCGGAAGGCCGGGTGCGGCCGAATGACCCGGTTCTGGTCCAACAGCGTCAGCTTGCCCTCGACCTCGAGCACGCGCTGGATCACGAACATGACGTCCGGGCGGCCGGCGTCGTACTCGTCGAAGCACAGCGCCACCGGATGCTGCAACGCCCAGGGCAGGATGCCCTCGCGGAACTCGGTGACCTGCTTCGAATCGCGCAGCACGATTGCATCCTTGCCGACCAGGTCGATGCGGCTGATGTGGCTGTCGAGATTGACACGGATGCAAGGCCAGTTGAGGCGCGAGGCGACCTGCTCGACATGGGTCGATTTGCCGGTGCCGTGATAGCCGCAGATCATCACCCGCCGGTTGAACGCGAAGCCGGCGAGAATGGCGAGCGTCGTGTCGTGATCGAAGCGATAGGCGTCGTCGAAATCGGGGACGTGTTCGCTCGGCTGGCTGAATGCCGGGACTTCCAGGTCGGAGTCGATTCCAAAGGTCTGACGCACCGAGACCTTGATGTCCGGCAGGCCGAGCGGAGTCGGAGTGGATGCCGCTTCTTGGACGGTTGGCATTGCTTGAGGTTCTTTCTGGTGTTGCTGGGAAAGGATGGGACCGGCGATCCTGTGGTGAGTCAGTTGAAATAGCTGGCTTTAAGGGTCGCGTAGGCCTGATTGATGATCTTCAATTTCTCCTCGGCGGCCTTGTCGCCGCCATGGGCATCGGGGTGGTGCTGTTTGACCAGCACCTTGTAGCGCGCTTTGAGGCGCACCGGGGTGAAGGGCGGCTCGATCTCGAATACGGCGAGGGCCTGGTCGCAGGCCGAGGCCGCCCGCGCCGCGGCATCGTTCGCCTGCCGGTCGCTATGACGCCGCCCATGCTCGGGCCCGTTGCCGGCGTAAAAGCCGAACGGATCACGCACACGCGGGCCCGGGCCGTGCCGCTCGCCGAGCTTCCAGCTCGGACGCTGCCACACCGTGTCGCGCCGGATCTCCGCTTCGATTTCGGTGTCGCTCATGCCGACATAATAGTTCCACGCCACGTTGTAGGCTCGCACATGTTCGAGGCAGAACCAGTAATAGCGATCGAGCTCGATGCGCGATTTGGGCGCGCGAAAATCGCCGCCCGCCGCGCACCCCGGGTGGTCGCAGAGGCGCAGAGGCGGCTCCGATCTGGCCGCAAAAACGGGGTCCACTGTTTGGCGCCGCATCAGTCCAGTATGGGTGGCCGGCCGCTGCGTGACAAGGATTCGCCGAGTCGCATGCCGGGCGCGGCACCGCATGCAGACCAGGGTTGCGCCTCGGGCAGAGCCATGCCCACCAATCGGAGCGCGCAGAGCAAAAACGAGACCGCCCGCCCGAGGTCTCCCCCGGGCGGGCGATCGGTTTGACGGCGTCGGGGCCTAGAAGTCCATCCCGCCCATGCCGCCGCCCGGCGGCATCGCCGGCGGGGCCTTGGGCTCGGGCTTCTCGGCGACCATCGCCTCGGTGGTGATCAACAGCCCGGCGATCGACGCCGCGTCCTGAAGCGCGTGCCGCACGACCTTGGTGGGATCGATGATCCCGGCCTGGATCATGTCGGTGAATTCGCCCTTCTGCGCGTCATAGCCGTAATTGGAGTCCTTGCTGTCCAAGAGCTTGCCGACGATGATCGAGCCGTCGGTGCCGGAATTCTCGGCGATCTGCCGAGCCGGATATTGGATCGCCTTGCGCACGATCTCGATGCCGACCTTCTGGTCCGGATTGGACGGGGTCAGCTTGTCGAGCGCCCGAATCGCATAAATCAGGGCCGATCCGCCGCCGGGGACGACGCCTTCCTCGACCGCGGCACGGGTCGCATGCATCGCGTCGTCGACGCGGTCCTTGCGCTCCTTGACCTCGACCTCGGTCGAGCCGCCGACCCGGATCACCGCGACGCCGCCGGCCAGCTTGGCCAGCCGCTCCTGCAATTTCTCGCGGTCGTAGTCGCTCGTCGTCTCTTCGATCTGCTGGCGGATCTGGGTGCAGCGGCCCTCGATGTCGGCCTTTTCGCCGGCGCCGTCGACGATCGTCGTGTTCTCCTTCTCGACGCGGACCTTCTTGGCCGAACCGAGCATGTCGAGCGTGACGTTCTCGAGCTTGATGCCGAGGTCTTCGCTGATCACCTGACCGCCGGTGAGGATCGCGATGTCCTCAAGCATCGCCTTGCGGCGATCGCCAAAGCCGGGCGCCTTGACCGCCGCGATCTTGAGGCCGCCGCGCAATTTGTTGACGACCAGCGTCGCCAGCGCCTCACCCTCGACATCCTCGGCGACGATCAGCAACGGCCGTGAGCTCTGCACCACCGCTTCGAGCACCGGCAGCATCGCCTGCAGGCCCGACAGCTTCTTCTCGTGGATCAGAAGGTACGGGTTCTCCAGCTCGGCGATCATCTTCTCGGCGTTGGTGACGAAATAGGGCGACAGATAACCACGGTCGAACTGCATGCCCTCGACGACGTCGAGCTCGGTCTCCAGGCTCTTGGCCTCCTCGACCGTGATGACGCCCTCGTTGCCGACCTTCTGCATGGCCTGCGCGATCATCTCACCGATCTCGCGCTCGCCATTGGCCGAGATCGTGCCGACCTGGGCGATCTCCTCGCTGGTCGAAATCTTCTTCGAGCGCGACTTGATGTCCGCGACGACGGCCTCGACCGCGATGTCGATGCCGCGCTTCAGGTCCATCGGGTTGAGGCCGGCGGCTACCGCCTTCGAGCCCTCGCGCACGATCGCCTGGGCCAGCACGGTCGCGGTCGTGGTGCCGTCACCGGCCTGGTCGCTGGTCTTGGAGGCGACCTCCTTGACCATCTGCGCGCCCATGTTTTCGAACTTGTCGGAAAGCTCGATTTCCTTGGCGACGGTGACGCCGTCCTTGGTGATGCGCGGCGCGCCGAACGACTTGTCGAGCACGACGTTGCGGCCCTTGGGACCCAACGTCACCTTGACCGCATTGGCGAGAATGTCGACACCGCGCACCATCCGCTCGCGCGCGTCGGCATGAAACTTGACGTCTTTGGCAGCCATTTTCTTCTACTCCTGCTACGCGGCCTTGCGAGCGGCCGACGCGTCGATGATCCCCATGATGTCGGACTCTTTCATGATGATCAGGTCTTCGCCGTCGAGCTTCACCTCGGTGCCGGACCATTTGCCGAACAGCACCCGGTCGCCGGCTTTGACATCGAGCGGCTGGATCTTGCCGTCTTCGCCGCGAGCGCCCGGGCCTACCGCGACCACCTCGCCCTCCATCGGCTTTTCCCGCGCCGTGTCGGGGATGATGATGCCGCCTGTGGTCTTCTCCTCCGCGTCGACGCGTCGGATGACCACGCGGTCATGCAACGGACGGAATCCCATATAAACCTCCTAGCACGCACTGCAAATTTCGGATTAGCACTCTCTGACCAAGAGTGCTGCTCAGATAGTCGGATCGTATTTGCTTGTCAAGCGAAGTTCGGCGCCGGCGTGGCCGCAGCGGCCGGCAGAGCGATGCGGCGAGCGTGCCACGGCTGCCGCCTTTTTCACCAAGTGACGCGGAAACGGCTTTCATTCTTCCCTAATCGTTGCCGATAATAATAGCGGGGAAGGCGGGGCTGCATCGTCGCTGGGGCGCAAGCAAATCGCCCTGGCGCTGCTGCCCCCCGCGGAGGATACGCATGGGGATCATGGAATTCGAGGTGTGCCGGCGCAGCCGCGATGCGCGGTGGATCGTGCGCCTCGGCGATGCGCTCTATGGCGCCTACCTCGACCGCGAACAGGCTCTGCTCGACGCGGTCGACGCGGCGCGCGATGCACGGCAAACCGGCCAGGACGCACAGGTCTGGCTGCGCGAGCGGGCCAGCGCTGCGCGGATCTTCTGAGGACCCGATCCCGGTCCGCGTCAGCGCCGCGCGACGAAGCTGCGGCCGATCAGCTGGCGGTGGATCTGGTTGGTGCCTTCCCAGATCTGGGTGATCTTGGCGTCGCGCAATAGCCGCTCGACGCGGTATTCCTTGATGTAGCCGTAGCCACCGTAGAGCTGCACCGCCTCGGTGGCGATGCGCATCGCCAGGTCCGAGGCGCGCATCTTCAGCATCGACGCCTCGACGGCGATGCCGGGCGTGCTGTCGGCGGCGCCGCTGTCGACCAGATGCGCGACATGCCACAGCCAGGCTTCGCACATCGCCAGATCGGTCGCGAGGTCGGCGAGCAGGAACTGGATCCCCTGGAACTCGATGATGCGGCGGCCCGATTGACGGCGCTCGTTGATGTAGCCGACCGCGTCCTCGAACGCGGCGCGGGCGATGCCGAGCGCATGCGCCGCAACACTCGGCCGCGACTTGTTGAGCGCCGCCAACAGAAGAGCGAGGCCCTGGCCCGGCATGCCCAGCAGGTTGTCGCGCCGGACGCGGCAATTCTCGAAGGACAATGCCGCGGTCGAGGCGGCGCGGTGGCCGAGCTTGTCCTCGGTGCGCAGCACGCCGAGGCCGGGCGTGCCCTTCTCGATGATGATGGCGGAGATCGCCTTGCGCGCGTCGGCGATCTCCGACCATTTGCCGAACACGAGATAGAGGTCGGCGACGTCGCCGTTGCTGATGAAGGTCTTGCCGCCGGTGACGATGACCGTATCGCCGTCGGGCGCGAAGCGGGTCGTCATGCCGGTGGCGTCCGAGCCGGCGGCGGGCTCGGTGATCGCCAATGACGCGATCGCCCCCTCGGCGACGCGCGGCAGCAGGCGCTGCTTTTGTTCCTCGGTGCCGAAATCGATCAGCGGCTTCGTCGCGTGAAAATTGGTCGCCCAGACGATGCCGGTCGAGGCGCAGGCTTGGCTGATCTCGCGCACGCAGGCGAGATAAGCGGCGTAACTGAGCCCGGCGCCGCCATAGGCCTCGGGGACAAACATCGCATTGAGGCCGAGCCCGTTGATCGCCCGGATGTTCTCCCACGGAAAGCTGGCGGTGCGGTCGTATTGCGCAGCGCGCGGCGCGATCTCGCCCTGCGCCAATGCCTTGACGCTATCCAGCAGCAGCCGCTCCTCCGGCGACAGCGGCGGCAGCGCGTCGAGGCGCTCGAACACGCTCACGCCTGCTCACCCATCCTTGAACACCGGCTTGCGCTTTTCGACGAAGGCGGTCATGCCCTCAGCGGCGTCCTCGGTCTGGAAGGCGAGGGTCGAGAGGTCGGCTTCGATCTTGAGCCCGTCATGCAAGGGCAGGTCGTGGGCGCGGCGGATCGCGTCGCGCGCCAGGCACAGCACCGGCAGGCTGAAGCCGGTCATCTCGCGGGCGAAGGCTTGCCCCGCCGCGACCAGGTCGCCGTCGAAGATGCGGTTGATCATGCCGATGCGCTCGGCCTCGGCGGCGTCGACCGTGCGGCCGGTCAGGATCAATTCGGTGGCGCGCGCCTCGCCGACCAGGCGCGGCAGGCGCTGCGTCCCGCCATAACCCGGAATGAGGCCGAGCTTGATTTCGGGAAAGCCGAGCCGCGCCGAGGGTGCGGCGAGGCGGAAGGTGCAGGCGAGCGCCAGTTCGAGCCCGCCGCCAAACGCGTAGCCGTTGATCAGCGCGATCGACGGCATCGGCATCTGGTCGAGCTTGGCCAGCACTGATTGCCCGAGCGTCGCGCCGGCGCGCTGCTCGACGAGGGTGCGCCCCATCAATTCCTTGATGTCGGCGCCGGCCGAGAAGGCGCGGTCGCCCGATCCCGTGACCAGGAGGGCGCGGGCGTCGCTCTCCGCGATCGAATCGAGCTGCCGGCTCAGATCGTGCAGTTGGGCAAAGCTCAGCGCGTTCAATGCCTCCGGCCGGTCGAGCGTGATCAATGCCAGCTCGTCGATGCGGTTCATGTGGATCGCCATGGGCTCAGCCCTCCTCGCTCCAGCGCACCGGCAACGGCCGGATCTGCCCGGACTTCGCCCATTCCACCAGCTCGCGCTTCAGGATCTTGCCGCTCGCGGTCAGCGGATAGGCGGTCATCGCAATGAAATACTCGGGCATGTCATAGCGCGACAGCCCGGCCGCGTGCAGGTGGGCAAGCAATTCCTGCGCCTCGGCGCCGGCCCCCTCGTGAAAAATCACCGACAGGCAGACCTTTTCGCCGAGCCGGGGATCGCCGACGGCGAAGGCGGCGCAGCGTGCCACCGCCGGATGGCGCATCGCCAGATCCTCGATCTTCGCCGGATGGATGTTGTGGCCGCCGCGGATGATCAGGTCCTTCTTGCGGCCGGCGATTTCGAGATTGCCGTTCGCATCGAAGCGGCCGAGGTCGCCCGACATGAACCAGCCGCTGCGATTGAAGGATTCCTCGGTGGCCTCCTGGTTGTCGAAATAGCCGAGCATCAGACACGCGCCGCGCCCGCCGATCTCGCCGATCTCGCCCGGCATCACCTCGATGTCGGGGTTTTCCTGGTCCCACAGTCTGATCTCGTAGGCGCGGCAGGCGCGGCCGCAGGTCGCAACGATCGTCTCGGGGGCGTCATCCGGCAGCGTATACTGGTGCGAGCTGTTCTCGCTCATGCCGTAGACGTTTTGCGGGGTCACGCCGCGATCGACAAAGGCCTGCGCCACCTCGCGCGGGATTGGCGAGCCGGCCATGTAGAACGTCGTGACCGCACCAAGCTTGTCGAGGCCGCGTCGGCGCAATTCGCCGAGAATGTCCATCGCGTGCGTCGGCACGCCCATCACATAGGTCGCACCGGTCGCGACGATCCAGTCGAGCGGCGTCATTCCCGCCGGCGGAGCATTGACCGCCAGTTCCATCCCCGCCGCCAGCGACTGCGCCAGCGCGACCGTCGCGATGTGGTGGGAGAGCGGGCTGAGGCTCAACAGGACGCTGCGCTCGTCATGGTGCCAGTCCTCGACCATCGCGCGTGCGTTGGCGAGCAAGGTGTTGGCGGAATGCATGACGCCTTTCGGGGTGCCGGTGGTGCCCGAGGTGAACGCCAGATAGACGATCTTGTCCGGGTTTTCCTCCACCGGCGGCAGCTTCGCGTCGCCGCCCGCATCGGGAAACGGCGCCGCCTGCGCCGGCCCGCCGCCGAGCGAATAGACCCGGCGCAGGCTCGGCATGTCGGTGACGGCGGCGAAGATGTCGGCGATCCTGGCGTCGGCGCCGTAGCCGGGCTGCGCGAACAGGGCCGCCGCGCGGGTGCGGCGCAACAGGCCGACGATCTCGTCCATCGTGTAATTTTGGTGCAATGACGGGTTGCACACATAGCCCTGGCGCGAGCAGGCGAGGAACACGACGACCGCCTCGACCCGGTTGGGCAGCCACACCGCCACCCGCTCGCCGCGCTTGAGGCCGGCATCGTCGAGATCGGCCGCGACCGCATCGACCCAATCGAGCAGCGCGCGCCAGGTGAGCCGCCGCGTGCCGTCGCGCAGCGCGAACGCCTCCGGCCGCCGCGCCGCGTGCTGCTGCAACAGGGTGTAGAGCGTGTCCCGCCGCCATGTTCCCTCGCGTAATAGCGCCGCGCCGCGTCGGGGTCGTGCAGGGTGAGGAGGGTGTTGGTCATGCAAACCGCATCACGGATATTCGACATAGGTCTGAGGGTCTTGGTCGAGGACAACGATTTCGGCGAATGGTATGCTTTTATACTTTGAGAAGCTATTTGTTATAACCGAACGGACAAGACAATATGTGTCATAATCAATAGTATCGAACCGGAGCCTTTGAGCGTAAATGACCAAGATGATCGGCGGCGCCGGTATATCGACGCGCCTTCGACAGTTTACGTTCGATCGCTGCGCTCAAGCCAAGCCGCCAAGCTTCCTGATCAATCTCGGGTGGTCGTGCATCTGGCTCCGACACCACCTTGCCATCTGGGTTCTTCCATATTTGCCGACCGGTGAAAACTGGAACGCCCTGGTTAAGTCCCTCTCGTTCCAAGCTTCGTTTGTAGCCGCCAGTGCGGGGTTCATTCGATGCCGCGCTCCACTCCGGATATGCCGTTGTAATCTGAACTCTGATCACTCCAGTCGCCGAATGGAGTTCGACGTCCGTCGCGTGACCCTCCGGCATGATACGAAACTGCTGAAATGATCGTTGCGGGTTTCGGTCAATGTAAAGTTTGACCGGATAGAGCTCCTCCCACCAAAGCTTCGCCCACGGGACACCCCGGGCTCGTTCCTCGGCACTCAGGGCAGGATTGAGCTGCCTGGCATCCATGATGGTCTGCAAAAACGAGTCTATGGCTTCAACTGCATAAATCTTGTCACGCTCAAAAGGAAAATTGATAGGCTTGACCATATGCTCCCGCCTCAGTTACCGCCCGAACTTCTCGGGGTCGGGGGTGCGGCGCTCGCGGAAGGCGTCGCCGAGTTCGTGCGATTTGTCGCTGTCGAGATAGGAGCGTAAGAGCAGGTCGTGGGCGAGGCGGGCGAGGCCGCCGACGCCGCCGTGGCGGGCGCTGAACGCGGTCTTGATCGAAGCGAGCGCGAAGGCGCCGCGCTCGGCGATTTCGAGGGCCATCGCGCGCGTCGCGGCGGCAAGCTCGGCGTCGGGCACGACCTGGTTGATCATGCCGATGTCGAGCGCCTCGCGGGCCGAAAGACGCGGGTTGCGGAACCAGATCTCCTTCGCCTTTTTCTTGCCGACGAGGTCTTCGAGGTACCAGGTGCCAAAGCCGGCGTCGAAGCTGCCCATCATCGGCCCGACCTGGCGAAAGACGGCGCTCTCCTTGGCGATCGTCAAGTCGCACATGACCTGCAACACGTTGCCGCCGCCGACCGCGTAGCCGTTGACCGAGGCGATCACCGGCTTCTGCAGCCGCTCGATCGACTCGTACATGTCGAGGGTCGGCAGCACGCCGGCATAAAGCTGGGTTTCCTCCATGCCCGCCTTGCGCCCGCCGATGCAGAAAAAGCGGTCGCCGGCGCCGGTGATGACCAGCACGCGGGTTCGCGTCTCGCGCCGGATCGCGTTGATGCAGTCGCGCACCTCGTGACACATCGTCTCGGTGAACATGTTGCCGTCGTCGGGGCGGTTCAGCGTCAGCGTGCCGACCGGCCCGTCCTCGGCGTAGAGGATCGTTTCGTACTCCATCGGCGCTGCTCCTCTGATGACAAACGCTTGCGTAACCGGGGGCGGAACGGGGAAGCGGAAGCTTGGCCCCGACACCAACGGGAGGCGCGCGATGTTACAGGATTTGTTGCCCCAGGCGGAACGGATCGCGGCGAAGCTGAAGGCGCGCAAGGAGACGATCTCGGTCGCCGAATCCTCGACCGCAGGGATGGTCTCGGCGGCCTTGCTCGCGATCCCCGGCGCCTCGGCCTATTTCATCGGCGGTGCGGTGGTGTATACGCGCGCCTCGCGCACCGAGTTGCTGCGGGTCACCGAGGAAGAGTTCGCCGCGATGACCGGCATCACGCCGTCGACCGAGCCCTATGCGCTGTTGTTCGCGCGCAAGATCAAGGAGCGGCTGGGCACGACATGGTCGGTCGGCGAGACCGGCACGGCCGGCCCGACCGGCAGCCGCTATGGCCACGCCGCCGGGCATTCCTGCGTCGCGGTGATCGGCCCGCATGGCCATCGCTCGCTGACGGTCGAGACCGGCAAGGACGACCGCGTCGCCAATATGCGGGCCTTTTCGATTGCCGCGCTCGACCTGCTCGAAAAAGCCCTGGACTAAAGCCGTGGGCTGACGGCTGCTCGCTCAGCGCCGCAGCAGCGATGGCGGCGGCGGGCGGCGCCATTCCCAGCCGGCGCTTTCCAATGCCGGCACGCTGTCCGCCGCCGCCGGGTAGCCGAGGCAGAAATAGCCGATCAGTCGCCATGCCTCCGGTACGTCGAGTGCCGCGGCGACCGCTGCGGGATCGAGGATCGACACCCAGCCCATTCCGACGCCCTCGGCGCGCGCCGCCAGCCACAGCGTATGCGCCGCCATTACGGCGGAATAATCGATCGTCTCCGGCATCGTGCCGCGCCCGAGGCCGTGCCCTTGCGTTGTGCCGCGGTCGGCGAACACCGCGAGCTGGCGCGGCGCCTCGTCGAGCCCGGCAAGTTTGAGCTGCGCGTAATGGCGGGCCCGCTCGGGCGCCTGCGCGCCAAGCGCGGCGGCGTTGCAGCGGCTGAAATTCTCGCGCACGAGGGCGCGGCGGGAAGGCGTTTCGACCAGCACGAAGCGCCAGGGCTGGCTGAGCCCGACGGACGGCGCGAGATGGGCGAGCGCGACGAGCCGCTCGATCATGCCCGCCGGCAACGGGTCGCGGCGGAACCGCCTGACGTCGCGCCGCCACGTCAGCAAGGCATGCAGGCGCTCGCGAAATTCCGGGTCGAAGGCGGGCTCAGCCGAGCCGTTCATAAAGCGCCGCGATGCGTTCGCGATAGCGCGCCATCGAGAACAGTTCCGCCTGGATGCGGCCGCGTCGCGACAATTCGGCGCGCAATCCTTCGTCCGCGCTGATCGTCTTGATCGCCTTGGCGATGTCGTCGATGTCGTACGGGTTGACATAGAGCGCAGCGTCGCCGGCGATTTCGGGCAGCGAGGCGGCGCGCGAGGTCACCACCGGGGTGCCGAGCAGCATCGCCTCCAGCACCGGCAGGCCGAAGTCCCTCGTAAAGCGAGGGGAAGATCACGGCGCGGGCGCCCCGGATCAGCGTCACCAGCATCGGCAGGCTGACATATTCAAAGTGATATATGCGGCGGCTGCCGGCCGGGCGCGCTCGCTCCTCGGCGCCGAGTTCGGCCAGCCGCTTGGCCTCGGTCCGGTTGCCCCAGCCGACCGCGCCGGTGATGACCAGCGGAATGTCGACCGCCGACAGCATGTAGGCGTCGATCAGTCGCGCGACATTCTTCTTCGGCTCAAGCGCGCCATAAAACAGCAGGTATTCCTGCGGCTCCAGCCGGTAGGAGCCGCGCAGCTGTTCCGCCACCAGATCGTCGGGGCGCTCGACCAGCTCGCGGGGAAACTCGACCGCCTCATAGGTATTGGTCACGCGCTCTTCGGGGACCCCGAGAAGCTGGACGATGTCACGCTTCGAATTCTCCGACACCGTGACGATGTGGTCGGCCTCGGCCGCGATCTTGCGCAATAACCGATAGGTCAGCCGCTTGTTGTCGAGCGTCGTGAACGGCAGGCGCAGCGGCACCAGATCGTGGATGGTATAGACATTGCATGCGCCTTTGCTGCGCAGCGGCAGCTGGTAGGTACAATGCAGGATATTGGGCATGTTTTCGAAGGCGAGGTCGACGAAGCGGCCGCTCCACGAGAAATAGCGCCGTGCATTGGCGAAAACGTTGCGCGCGACGAACAGGTGATCGTGCGCGGGCAGGCGGCCCTGGAACTGGTCGGTGATGACGGTGCCGGTCAAGTTGACGGCGCTCGGCTGCACCCCGCGCAGCAGGCGAAACTGATCGGAAAACGCGTTCCACACCTCGGTCGAGTAGGGCACCGGGGCAGCTTCGCGGCTGTCGAAGAACGCGATCTCGCGCAGCAGCGGATTTTTCGCGGGCCGATGCGGCGAGCTGTACACGACGCCGACCTCGTTGCCGAGGTCGCGCACGATCTGCGCCAGCATTCGGGTGTAGGTCGCGATGCCGGTGCCGTGTTCGAGCGAGAGATTGAGGCCGTCAAAATAGATACGTCGGCTCATTGCTTGTGGTGTCGCCCCTGTCCCGCCGCCCCTGCCTCGCTCGACGCGAGCGCCGATATCACCCCGGAAGCGGTCTTGTCGAGAGCGAAGCCGCCCCGGCCGGGTCGAGACGTGATGCTTGTCAATTTAGCTTAACCGTCCGCGTGTAGCGTTGCCGTGGCCGGGCTGATGGGAAGATGACACCGTGAATGACGCCGAACGACTGCGCGAACTGGCGTGCTGGTACCGCGAGCAGGCCGAGCGCACCGCCAACCCGACGATCTGGGATTCGCGGCTGCGCACCGCCGAGGATCTCGAGGCGGAAGCGAAGCGCATCGAGCGCACCTCCGGCGGATGGGTCGAGGATGGCGGCTCCGGCTGATCGGCTTCATCAGGCGCTGTCGACCAGCACCAGCTCCGTATCGCTCGAGCGCCTCGAGGCGCAGCACATCCTCGTCGCGGATGGCGGCGCCGTCGCGCGCCGCAATGCGCACGCCGTTGACGCTCAGCGCACCGCTCGCCGGCACGAGATAGGCGTGGCGTCCGGGCCGCAGCGCATACTCGATCGTCTCACCCGCCTTCAGCCGCGCGCCGAGCACCCGCGCGTCGGCGCGGATCGGTAGCGCTTCGCGGTCGGCCGCCTCGCCGCTCGCCAGCGCCACCAGGCGCCCGGTCGCGGTCGGCCTGCGGGAAGGGCCGGGTGCCCCAGCCCGGCGGATCGCCGCGGCGGGTCGGGATGATCCAGATCTGAAAAATTTCGGTCGGTTCGCTCTCGTGGTTGTATTCGGCGTGGCGGATGCCGGTGCCCGCCGACATCACCTGCACGTCGCCGGCGACGGTGCGGCCTTTGTTGCCGAGGCTGTCCTCGTGGCTGATCGCGCCGGCCGGACATAGGTGATGATTTCCATATCGGCGTGCGGATGCGGCGGAAACCCGGTCCCTGGCGCGATCGCATCGTCGTTCCACACCCGCACCGCGCCCCAGCCCATGCGCTGCGGGTCATGGTAATGGGCGAAGGAGAAGTGGTGGTGCGTGTCGAGCCAGTCGAGCTTGTCGCGGCCGAGGCTGGCGAAGGGGCGGTGTTCGATCATGGGGGTCCCAACGCTGTGTAGGGGTAGATCGCGGTGTAGGGATGGATATATGGGGAGGCGGCGCGCAGCAGCCAGCCCACTCGAGGCGCTGCTGTGCGGCGCGGGCTAATGTGCCCAACGTCTAATCATAATGACGAAAATTCATAATAATGGGGTGCGGCATATTAACGGATTCGTTGGATTTGGGGCGTATTCCTTGTGCGTTGCCCGAGCCCCTCACGAGGATGTCCAAGATGTTTCAGCTTGCCAAACTGCTCAAAAACGAAGCCGGCGCGACCGCCATCGAGTACGGCCTGATCGCTGCATTGATCGCAGTTGCGGCGATCACCGCATTCCAGAAGGTCGGCACCAACCTCAGCGCTGTCTTCAACAACGTCGCCACCAAGCTTTAACCCCGCGGCCGGCTCCGGCTTGGCTTGATCGGGGGCCAGCCGAGCCCACTCCGCCCTGACCGCCGGGTCGGTGTCGGGGGCGCGGCGCGGCGCCGTCGCGGCGGCGATGTCCGGGGCGATCCGCCCGAGCGCCCAAACGGCGGCGGCGCGGACCAAGCGGCGATCCGTCGTCGAGGCAGCGCCGCGCCGCCGCCACCAGTTCGGCGGTCGGCGCCGGCATATTGCCGATGGCGATCAGCACGTTGCGCAGGAAGCGGTCGCGCCCGATGCGCTTGACGGCGCTGCCGGCGAACACCGCGCGAAAGGTCGCGTCGTCGAGCCCGGCGAGTTCGGCAAGACGGGGCGCTGTCAGCGCCGCGCGCGGCAGGAAGTCCGGCTCGCCGGTGGCGCGCGCGAACTTGTTCCACGGACACACCGCGAGGCAATCGTCGCAGCCGAAGATGCGGTTGCCGATCAGCGGGCGCAGTTCGTGCGGGATCGGCCCCTTGTGCTCGATCGTCAGGTACGAGATGCAGCGCCGCGCGTCGAGCCGGTAGGGCGCCGGGAAGGCGGCGGTCGGGCAGGCGTCGAGACAGCGCCGGCACTGGCCGCAATGGTCCAGTTCGGGTGTGTCGGGATCGAGCGCCAGGCTGAGAAAAATCTCGCCGAGGAACAGCCACGAGCCGAACCCGCGCGACACGAGGTTGGTGTGCTTGCCCTGCCAGCCAAGCCCGGCCTCCCGCGCCAGCGGCTTTTCCATGACCGGCGCGGTATCGACAAACACCTTCAAGTCACCCGGCCAGCGCGCCGCGATCCAGCGCGCCAATGCCTTCAGGCGCTTCTTCAGCGTGTCGTGATAATCGCGCCCGCGAGCGTAGACCGAGATCGCGCCGCGCTCGGGGTCGGCGGTGGCGGCCAGCGGATCGTCGTCGCTGCCGTAATTGAGGCCGAGCACGACGACGGTGCGCGCCTCGGGCCATAGCACCTGCGGATCGCCGCGCCGCGCCGCCGTCTCGGCCAGCCAGCCCATATCGCCGTGATAGCCGCGCGCCAGGTATTCGCGCAGGCCGTCGCGCGCCGCCTCGGCCAGTTGCGCCCGCGGCAAAGCCGACCGCATCGAACCCCGTCGTCAGCGCCTCGGCGCGGATCGCCTCGCGGATCTCGGCGCCCGTCGCGGCAGCCATCGCTCAGCCGCGGCCGCGATAGGGAGGGACCCCGGGCTCCGGCAGGAACAAGCCGGCGGGCGGCGCGCCGGTCTGGTAGAACACGTCGATCGGGATGCCGCCGCGCGGATACCAGTAGCCGGCGATGCGCAGCCAGCTCGGCGCGAGCGCGGCGACCAGACGGCGCGCCACCAGCAGCGTGCAATCCTCGTGAAACGCGCCGTGATTGCGGAACGCGCCGAGAAACAGCTTCAACGACTTGCTCTCCAGGATCGTCGCGTCCGGCACGTAGTCGATGACGAGGTGCGCGAAATCGGGCTGGCCGGTGAACGGGCAGATGCTGGTGAATTCGGGGCAGGTGAAACGCACCGCATAGAGCGTGCCCGGGATGCGGGTTCGCCACGGTGTCGAGCGTCGCCTCGTCGGGCGAGGCGGGCAGCGCCGACGCGGCGCCCAAGCACCGGCTCGCTCACGCTGCTCACGCTGCCGGCTCCGCAAGGGCGAACTCGGCGAGGCGGCCGGCGCGGATCGCGGTCGCGCAGGCTCGCCGTCAGATCGGCGTAATAGGTCAGATTGTGCCGGGTCAGCAGCATGCTCCCGAGGATTTCGCCCGCCTTGGTCAGATGATGCAGATACGCGCGGCTGAAGCCCTTGCAAGCCGGGCAATGGCATTGCGGGTCGAGCGGCGCCGGGTCGTCGGCGTGGCGGGCGTTGCGCAGGTTGAGCGTGCCGGCGCGGGTGAAGGCCTGGCCGGTGCGCCCGGAGCGGGTCGGCAACACGCAGTCGAACATGTCGACCCCGCGCCTGACCGCGCCGACGATGTCGCTCGGCTTGCCGACCCCCATCAGGTAGCGCGGCCGGTCCTCGGGCAGGCTGGGCACGCTCGCCTCGACCATCGCGAAGGTCGTCGCCTGCCCCTCGCCGATCGCGAGCCCGCCGATCGCGTAGCCGTCGAAGCCGATCTCGACCAGGCGCGGCTGCCGAACGCTCGCGCAATTCGGGATGCACGCCACCCTGAACGATGCCGAAGATGCCGTGGCCCGGCCGCGCGACAAAGGCGGCGCGCGAGCGCTCGGCCCAGCGCATCGACAATTCCATCGACGCCTCGACCGCCGCGCGCTCGGCCGGGAACGGGGTGCATTCGTCGAACGCCATCGTGATGTCGGCGCCGAGCAGGTGCTGGATCGCGACCGAGCGCTCCGGCGTCAGCAGGTGGCGGCTGCCGTCGAGATGCGAGCGGAACTCGACGCCGTCCTCGGTCGATTTTCCGCAATGCCGACAGCGACATGACCTGAAACCCGCCGGAATCGGTCAGGATCGCGTGCGGCCAGTTCATGAACCGGTGCAAGCCGCCCAGTGCCGCGATGCGCTCGGCGCCGGGCCGCAGCATCAGGTGGTAGGTGTTGCCGAGGACGATGCGCGCGCCGGTCTCCGCGACATCCGCCGGGGTCATCGCCTTGACCGTCGCCGCGGTGCCGACCGGCATGAAGGCGGGCGTCTCGATCACGCCGTGCGCGGTCGCGAGCCGGCCCGCGCCGCGCCGCGCCGTCGCGCGCCACGATCTCGAAGCCGATGCCGGTCATTGTGGCCGCTCGATCAGGCAGGCGTCGCCGTAGGAGAAAAAGCGGTAGCGCGCGGCGACGGCGTGCGCGTAGGCGGCCTTGATAGGGTCGAGCCCGGCGAGCGCGGCGACCAGCATCATCAGGGTCGAGCGCGGCAGGTGGAAATTGGTCAGCAGCAGGTCGATCGCGCGGAAACGGTAGCCGGGCAGCACGAAGAGGCGCGTCTCGCCGCAAAATGCCGCGACGGCGCCAGTGTCGGCGGCGGCGCTTTCGAGGAGGCGCAGGCTTGTCGTGCCGGCCGCGACGATACGCCCGCCTGCGTCACGCGCGGCGTTGATGCGGGCGGCGGCTTCGGCCGTGACCAGCGCCCCATTCGGCGTGCATGCGGTGCTCGCGCGGGTCGTCCGCCTTGACCGGCAGAAAGGTGCCGGGCCCGACATGCAGCGTCACCGTAACCCACGCGATGCCGCGCGCCGCGAGCGCGGCAAGCAAGGCCGGGGTGAAATGCAGCCCCGCTGTCGGCGCCGCGACGGCGCCCTCGGCGCGGGCGAAGATCGTCTGATAGTCGCGCCGGTCGCGCGCTTCGCCGCCGCGCGGGCGTTTGATGTAGGGCGGCAATGGCATCGCGCCGTGGCGCATCAGGGCCGCATGGAACGCCGCGCCCTCGCAATCGAACCTGAGCGTCACCGCGCCCTCGGGATCCTTGGCGAGGATCTCGGCGGCGAAGTCGGCGGCAAACTCGACACGGTCGCCCGGCCGCAGCCGGCGCGCGCCCTTGGCATAGGCGCGCCATGCGCCGCCGCCCAAATCATATGCCAGGGTAATCTCGACCGTTGCCTGGCCGCGCCGCCCGACCAGCCGGGCCGGGATCACCTTGGTGTCGTTGAACACCAGGAGGTCGCCCGGCCGCAGCAATGACGGCAGGTCGGCGATATGGCGGTCGATCAGTGCGCCCGACGCCGGCAGCACGAGCAGCCGCGCCGCCTCGCGCGGCTCGGCCGGGCGGTCGGCGATCAGCTCGCGCGGCAGGTCGTAATCGAAATCGGCAAGGCGCATCGCGACGATAGATGGGGGGCGCCGGCGCCGAATTCAGCGATCGGCGAATGCCGGCATGACCTCGCGCGCGAAGGTGCGCAGGTGGTCGCGCGAGCCGGCGAAATCCATCACCATCACGTATTCGAGGCCGCCGGCCTGCAGCCGCTTCAGCCGCGCGATGATCTCCTCGGGCCGGCCGATCAGCGCGTCGCGTTCGGTCATCTCGTCCATCTCGGCGCGCGACAAGAGCTTGCGCGGGCGGCCCAAGGTCGGCGAATCGCCGGTCGGTGACAGCGATAGCTGCTGCACATTGGCCATGAATGTCGCGCGCAATGCCCGCGCCTGTTCGCGCTCGTCCTCGTTCATCGCGATGTGCAGGGCGCGGGTGCAGCCGACCATCGCGGGATCGAAAACGCGCCCTTGCGCCTCGATCGCGCGGCGATAGACCGAGATGCCCTCGGCGACGGTTTCCGGGCCGCCGCCCTGGCCGAGCAGCAGGTTGAAGCCGTTCTCGGCGGCAAAGCGGATCGAGTTGGGGCTTTGTGCGCCGACCCACAAGGGCGGGTGCGGCTTCTGCACCGGCGCCGGCTCGACCACGACATCCTCGTAGTTCCAGTATTTGCCGTGATGCGAAAAGCGGCCCTCGCTCGTCCACGCCTTGCGCAGGAAGGCGACCGTTTCCTGATAGCGCTCCTCGGCCTCTTCCATCGGGATGCAGAAGCCGTGGAACTCGCCCCAGCGATAGCCCTTGCCGATGCCGAAATCGAACCGCCCGTTCGACAAGAGGTCGAGCGTCGCGGCCTGTTCGGCCAGCAATGCCGGGTTGTGCCACGGCAGCACCAGCACGGCGGTGCCGAGCCGCAAGGTCGTCGTCTTGGCGGCGAGATAGGTCAGGAAGTTGATTGTCGCCGAGACCTGGCCGAACCCGGTGAAATGGTGCTCGACGAGGAACACGCTGTGAAAGCCGAGCGATTCGGCCTCGCAGATATAGTCGATATAGTCGGTGTAGATCCGGCTGTCGCTCGCCTGCGCGCCGGGATCGGTCCGCGCGCCGCCAAACAATCCAAACCGCATCGCCTGTCCTCCGTTGAGCCCCGGCGCCGTCACTCCCGCGCAAGTTGGGGGCCAGGGCGAGCCGCCGGCATGCTGTCGCCCTGGACCCCTGCTTTCGCGGGAATGACGCCGGATGGCAAGGCTATTTCTTCGCCGCGCTGTACGGGTAGGCCGCCTTGCCGGTGGCGTATTTGCCGGGCCACAGAATGGTTTGCTTGGCGTCGGTCTGCCACTGGTCGATGCCGCTGGCGTCGACGTTGTGGAACTGGACCGCGAGGACGCGCGGCTCGGCCCATTCGCCGTTGGCCCCGTATTTGATGTCGCCGACGACGGTCTTGAACGTGTGCTCGTGGGCGTATTTCGCGATCTTGGCCTGGTCGAGGCTCTTGGTTGCCTCGACCGCCTGAGCCACGACCTGCAGATTGGCGTAGGCGAAGGGGGGCAGGTAGAAGCCCAGCGGATCGACCCCCTCAGCCTTCGCCTTGGCTTGATATTTCTTCAGGAAGTCGAGCACGCCCGGGAATTGCAGCGTCTTCGCCGGCTCCCAGAAATCGTAGTTGACGATGCCGTTGAGCTGCGGCCCGAGCTGCTCCTTGATCGAGGCGTATTGCAGCCCGACGAGGCCGCCGCCGAACATCTTGGCCTTGATGCCGATCTCGTTGACGGCGCGCACCATGCCGACCGCATCGGGCGGATACGAGGCGCTGAAGATGACATCCGGGTTGGTGGCGTCGATTGCCCGCACGATCGGGGTGAAATCGGTCGTGTTTGGCGGATAGGTCTTGTCGTAGACGATCTTGAGCCCCGCCGCCTTGGCGTTGCGCCGCGCCCCGTCGGCGCCGTTCTTGGCGAACTCGGCGTCGGCGGCGATGATCGCCAGGGTCTTCGGCTTTGGCTTCTGCGCTTCGGCCACCGCGAAGAATCCCTTCGAGAAGCTGGCCGCCGGGTCGGGTCCGCCGGTCGGCACCATCGAGAAGTACTGGCCGTAGTGGAACTCGTGATTGACGTCGAGGCCGAACAACCCGAAGAACGTCATCTTGTGGGCGATCACCACCGGCATTGCGGGCGCCAGCATGTTGGTGCCGTAATCGCCGACCACGAGATCGACCTTATCCACGTCCAACAGCTTGGTGAACAGTCCGGGGACGACCGCCGGGTTGGTCTGATCGTCGTAATAGATCAGCTTGACCGGGCGGCCCAGCAAGCCGCCTTTGGCGTTGATGTCCGATTCCCAGATCTTCATTGCCAGCAGCGCCGCCTTGCCGTTGCCGGCGAGCCCGCCGGTCAGCGCCATGCCGAAGCCGATCTTGATCGGCTCGGCCGCGCCGGCCGGTGCCGCGATCAGGCCGCCGGCCAGCACGCCCGCCGCCAGCAGCGCCGCGGCGCGGGCGACCTTATTCAACATCCTCATGTGGTATCCTCCCTCCAATATTTGTGTTCGGTTGCGGTCCTTGGTGCCCGAGACTAACCCATTGCGATTGCGTGCGGCGCGCAAAAATGGCCGCAGCCCGCGCCGGCACCGTCCTTGGGGGAGGCAAACATGAAGGCGATCGTCATTCGCGAGACCGGCGGCCCCGCCGTCCTCGAATACGTTGATGTGCCGACGCCGCAGCCACGCGCCGGCGAGGTGCTGGTGCAAGGCCGACACGATCGGGGTCAGCATGCCCGAGGTGCTGGTGCGCAAGGGCACCTACGCCTGGATGCCGCCGTTGCCGGCGATCCCGGGCATCGAGATGAGCGGCACCGTCGCGGCGTGCGGCGCCGATGTCGCCGGCCGCGCGGTCGGCGACAAGGTGTTTGTCAGCGCCCGCGATCTGCCGGTACGGGCCGGCTGCTATGCCGAATACATCGCGGTGCCGGCATTCGCGGCGCACCTGCTGCCATCCGCCTGCGACCTCGAAGCCGCCGCCTGCCTGTCGAACTACCAGGTGGCCTATCATATCGTGCACACCGCCGCGCGCGGCGTCGACGCCAAGACCGTGCTGGTGCATACCGCCGCCGGCGGGGTCGGCAGCGCCGCGGTGCAGCTCGCCCTGATCGCCGGCAGGCGCGTGATCGGCGTCGCCGGCTCGGAGGCGAAGCGGCAGGCGGTGCTCGGGCTCGGCGCGGCGGCGGCGATCAATTACCGCGCGGAGGATGTCGTCGCGCGGGTGCACGAGGCGACCGGGGGGCAGGGCGCCGACCTGATCCTCGACCCGATCGGCGGCAAGGGGTTCGGCCGCAATTTCGCGATGCTGGCGCCGCTCGGCCTCGTCGTGTCCTACGGCAGGCTCGACGGGCCGCCCGACCCGTCCTTCGTCGCCGCGATGCGCGAGCACCATGCGGTGAGCCCGGCGGTGCGCTTCTTCACGATCCACAGCTTCGACGACCGCCCGGATATTCGCGCGGCGGCCACCGGCGCGCTGATCGACCACCTCGCTGCCGGCCGGATCCGCCCGCTTATCCACGCCCGCCTGCCCTTATCAGAAGCCCGCCGCGCCCATGCGATGCTCGAAAGCGGCGAGGTCATCGGCAAGCTGTTGCTGCAGCCGTAGGCGCGGCGGCTCAGCGGAACCGCGGCATCACCTCCTGGCACAACAGGCGGATCGCGTTCAGTACCCTTGCGTGCGGGATGATGCCGCCGCAATTCAACTCGGCGAGGATGCCGTCGATGCCGATGTCGTCCTGCAACTGCTTCAGCCGGGCCCCGACGCTGTCGGGGGTGCCGACGATGACGTTGTCGCGCAGCACGTCGTCATAGGTCAGGGTGCGCAGGTATTCGGCGCGGCTGACGAACTCCGGCCGGCCGGAGCGACGCGCCGATTCGGCGATCAGCTCGTATTGCAGCCGGTAGAAATGCTCGACGCTCTCGCGCGCCTCGGCCCGCGCCTGCGCCTCGGTCTCGGCGATGTAGATCGGCGCCGACACGTAGACCTCGCCGCGCCCCGATCGGCCGGCCGCCCGCCAGCCCTCCTGATAGCCCGCGACCTGCGGCTTCAAATCGGTCCAGGTGGTGTGGCGCACGCTGGCGAACACCGGATAGCCCTGCTGCGCGATTGCCGGAAACGTGTCGGGCGTCGAGGCGGCGATGCGGATCGGCGGCAATTTGTGCCCGTAGGGCGGCGGCACGCAGGTGACGTTGTCGAAGCTGTAGAACCGGCCCTTGTAGGAAAACCGGGGCTCGCTCCAGGCCAGCTTGACGATCTCGAAAATCTCGGCGAAGCGCTCGCGGCTCTCGCCGTAGGGCACCTGGTAGGCGTCGTAGGTGCTGACGACGCCGCTGCGGCCGACGCCGAAAATCAGCCGCCCGTGGCTGATCTGGTCGACCGTCGCGGCCTCCTCGGCGAGTCGCAGCGGATGGCACAACGGCAGGACCTGGACGGCGATGCCGACTTTCATCCGGCTGGTGCGCGCCGCGATCGCGCTGGCGATCGCCAGCGGCGCCGACAGATGCGTGCGCTCAGGCGCGAAGTGGATCTCGGCCAGCCACATCACGTCGAGACCCCAGCGCTCCGCCGCGTCGACCTGCGCCATCGCCTCGTCGAAAGCTTCCGTGTCGCTGCGCCCGGGCAGCGAGGGAAACTCGTGAAACATGCCGAATTCCATAAGCGTCACTCCATCTCGCCCGGGCAACGCTAGGCCGCGACGCGACCGGCCTGCAATCGCCAATTCCGCCGCCTCGCTCCGCGTCAGGCGAAGATCACGCTGCGCCGAACCAGTCGATCGACTGGCCGTGCGGCCCGGTCCACGCAACCGGCACGCCATCGAGCGTCAGCAAGAAGCGGCCGCGCTGCGGCGGGGGCGGCGCCTGAGCCGCCAGCTCGGGGAATACCCCCGGCGCCTCGTTGCTGATCCACGCCGCTCCGGCATTGCGCACGGTCTCGACGAACCGGCCGCGCTCGGCGGATGAAGCCACATACTGGAGGACCGCCGTGTGGAACACGACCAGCGTCGCATCCTTTGGCGCCGCCGCCAGCAAGGGCTCCAGATCGTACAGCAAATCGCCCCTGACGACGGGCGGCGGATCGCGCCGCGCCACCGCGATGGCCGCCCGCAGCCGGCTGGCGCGGTCGCCCTGCCCGGGCCAGACCAGCGTTTCCAGCCACGCCGTCTCGTCCGCGGAGCGTACATCGATCGGCTCGAGGTCGAGCCCCATCCGCCAGACGATTTGCGGCAGCGCGGTGGGATAGGGGATGGCCCCCGTGACCTCGCAGGCGAACACCGGGGTGCCGCCATGGGCTGAGGCGTCGGCCGGCGCAGGCGGCCCGACCCGCACCGCGCCGTAATCGTAGCCGTAGCGGTCAGCAAGGAGACACAGCCCCGCCGACGCGCCGACCTCGATGATCGCCAGCGGCTGCTTGAGGCGCGCCAGCAGCGGCAACAGCACGCTGCAGCGGCCCGGCTCGTTGGTCTGCGTCGTGCGCGACAGCATCACCCGGCGGATGGATTCCGGGTCCCGGCGAATGGTCTCCAGCAGCTGGTCCGCGCTCTCGGGGACGCCGTGCAGGTGACGCACGGCGGCGAGGAACAGGCTCGGCTGGCGCCGCTCGGGCGGCAGCTCGGCGATGAAGCCCAGCAATTCGCGCGAGCCGGCAATCGCCAAGGTGAGCTTTTGGTAGATCTCCAATTCGCCGGCGAAGGCGTTGTAGGCGAAGGACCGGTAGCGCTCGGCAAGCCACGCCAGCCTGGCCCGCTCACCGAGCGCCGTTTGCGGCCGGCCCCTCGGCATCGCTCGGCCTTGCCTAGCCGCGACTCAAATCCCCAGCCGGCCGAGATGGGCGGCGGGGTAGCGCGCGCCGGCGGCGGCGCCGGGGGCGAAGACATGGCCCAGCGCGTCCTCGGTGTCGGCCGAGAGATGCAGCCCTGCCGCCGCGGCGTTTTCTTCGAGCCGATGGACATGGCTGGTGCCGGGGATCGGCACGATGAAGGGCCGGCGCGACAGCACCCAGGCCAGCGCCAATTGCGCCGGGGTGCAGCGCTCGGCAGCGGCATGCGCCTTGACTTCTTCGACCAGCGCCAGGTTGCGCTGCAAATTCTCCGCCTGAAAGCGCGGCATGTTGCGGCGCGCGTCGCCCGGGCGCAGCGCGTCGAGCCCGCTGACCGTGCCGGTCAGGAAGCCGCGCCCGAGCGGGCTGTAGGCGACAAAGCCGATGCCCAATTCCTCGCAGATCGGCAGGATCTCGGCCTCGACGTCGCGCGACCACAGCGAATACTCGATCTGCACCGCGCTGATCGGATGCACCGCATGCGCCCGCCGGATCGTCGCGGCGCCGGCCTCGCAGATGCCGAGGTGGCGCACTTTGCCGGCCCGCACCAGCTCGGCCATCGCGCCGACCGTGTCCTCGATCGGCACGTCGGCATCGACGCGGTGGATGTAATAGAGGTCGATCACATCGGTCTGCAGCCGCTGCAGGCTCTTGTCGCAGCATTCCTTGAGATATTCCGGGCGACCGTCGGCAAAGCGCGGACCGCCCTGCAAGCCGATATTGCCGAATTTGCTGGCGATCACGTAGTCGTCGCGATGGCCGGCGACCGCGCGCGCGATCAGCTCCTCGTTGCGCCCGGCGCCGTAGGCATCGGAGCTGTCGAGGAAATCGACCCCGAGCTCGCGCGCCCGCCGGATCGTCGCGATCGCCGACGCCGGATCGGGCTCGTCGTAAAACGGCGTCATCGTCGCGCAGCCGAGCCCGACCGCCGATACCTCCAACTGTCCCAGCCTGCGCCGCTCCATGCCGATCTCCTCGCTTGGCCGCCTCGCGCGGCACAGTATGATCGCGCGGCAACCCTGCCAACCCGGGAGAGAAGATATGCCGCGCTACCAGGAAGTCTCTGAACCGCAGCTCGACGACGCGCAACGCCGCATCTGGAACGAATGCAAGGCGGGGCCGCGCGGCTCGGTGCCGCCGCCGGTGCATGTCTGGCTGAAAAGCCCCGGGCTGGCCGACCACGCGCATCAGCTCGGGGCGCATGTCCGCTTCGGCACCGTATTCACCCCGGCCCAGACCGAGATCGCGATCCTGATGACCGCGCGCTACTGGACGGCGCAGTTCGAATGGGCGGCGCATGTCCGCCTCGGTCTCAAGGCCGGGCTGTCGCAGGCCCAGATCGACGCGATCGCCGAGCGCCGCACGCCGCAGTTCGGCAATCCCGACGACCAGCTCGTCTACGATTTCTGCCGCGATTATTACGACGACCACCGGGTCGACGACGCCACCATGGCGCGGGTTGTCGCCCGTTTCGGCGAGAAGGGTGCCGTCGACCTCGCCGGCCTGATTGGCTACTACTCCTTCGTCTCGGTTACCCTCAACGTCTTTGAGGTGCCGACCCCCCTGGGCGCCAAGCTGTTGGAGAAGTAGACTGATGGGCGCAGCGACGCCCAATCGGTGATTGCCGAGACCGGAAAACGATCGCCGCACGGCTGCGGCGCGACAAAAACAGGGAGGAAGACATGCACATTCGTTACGCCACCCTTGCGGCCCGATGGTGCGCGGGGGCCGTGGTCGGCGCCTGCGCCCTGTGGCTCGCCGCCACCCCGGCGCTGGCGCAGAAATCGGGCGGCATCTTGCGGCTGTTCCACCGCGACAGCCCGGCCAGCCTGTCGATCCACGAGGAAGCCACGATCTCGGCCGTCGCTCCGGCGATGGCCATCTTCAACAACCTGATCCTGTTCGATCAGCACCAGAAGCAGAACCGGATGGAGTTCATCCGGCCCGATTTGGCGGAAAGCTGGGCGTGGAACGCCGATCACACAAAACTCAGCTTCAAGCTGCGCCAGGGCGTCAAATGGCATGACGGCAAGCCCTTCACCGCCGCCGACGTCAAATGCACCTGGGATTTGTTGACCGGCAAGTCGAAGGACCACTTGCGGCTCAACCCGCGCAAGGCGTGGTATCGCAATCTCGACGGCGTCGTCGTCGACGGCGATTATGCCGTGACCTTCGTGCTGAAGCGGCCGCAGCCGGCCTTCCCGATGCTGCTGGCCTCGGGCGACTCGCCGGTCTATCCCTGCCACGTGCCGGCCGCCCAGATGCGGCTGCACCCGATCGGCACCGGCCCTTTCAAGTTCGTCGAATACAAGCGCAACGAATACATCAAGCTGGCGAAGAACCCGGACTATTGGAAGAAGGGGCGGCCCTATCTCGACGGCATCGAGTGGACGATCATCCCCAACCGCTCGACCCAGACGCTCGCCTTCATCGCCGGCAAGTTCGACATGACCTTCCCGTACGAGCAGACCGTCGAGACGATGAAGGACGTCAAGAGCCAGGCGCCGAAAGCGATCTGCGAACTCGATCCGACGATGATTTCGTTCAACTTTCTGGTCAATCGCGACAAGCCGCCGTTCGATGACGCCGACCTGCGCAAGGCGATGATGCTGGCGCTCGACCGCAAGGCGTTTCTCGAGATCCTGGCGGAGGGCAAGGGCCAGATCGGCGGCGCGATGCAGTCGCCGCCGCCCGGTCTGTGGGGCCTGCCGCCCGACATTCTGGAGACCCTGCCGGGGTACGGCCCCGATGTCGCGGAGAGCCGCGCCGAAGCCCGCAAGCTGATGCAAAAGCACGGCTACGGCCCGGACAAGCACCTCGCCATCAAGGTCTCGACCCGCAATATCGCGCAGTATCGCGATCCGGCGGTGATCCTGATCGACCAGCTGAAGCAGATCTATATCGACGGCGAACTCGAGGTCGTCGAGACCGCCAACTGGTTTCCCAAGATCGCCCGCAAGGACTTCATGCTGGCGGCCAATCTGACGGGCAGCGGGGTCGACGACCCGGACGCCTATTTCTACGAGCATTACGCGTGCGGCTCGGAGCGCAACTATACCAATTACTGCAACGCCGACCTCGAAAAGATGTACGAGCAGCAGTCGCGCGAGCCCGACCAGGAAAAGCGCAAGAAGCTGGTGTGGGAGATCGACAAGAGGCTGACCGAGGATGCCGCCCGGCCGATCGTCTTCCGCTACAACCTCGGCACGTGCTGGTATCCGCGGGTGCACGGCGTGACGATCATGGTCAACAGCATCTTCAACGGCTGGCGCTTCGAAGACGCCTGGCTCGACCAGTAAGGCCGCGCTAGAGCAAAGGCAGCTTGGGCGGAATCGGCAGTAAGAACATCGGCAGTAAGAACATCGTCATGGCCGGGCTTGACCCGGCCATCCACGGAAGGCGGCACGGCGATCCCCGGGTCAAGCCCGGGGATGACGACGTGGAGTTGCTTCCACCGATTGTGAAACTGGTCTAGCCGGCGAGGCGCCAGCGCAGTGTCTCGCCGGCGCGGAACGGGGCGACCGCGAGGTCGCCCGTGCCGACCCGCTCGGGCACGGTCCACGCCTCGCGGCGCAGGGTAACGCGCGCCTCGTTCAGCGGCAGGCCGTAGAAGCGGGGCCGTTCAGCGACGCAAACGCCTCGAACCGGTCGAGCGCAGCTTCCTCCTCGAACACCTCGGCGTAGATTTCCAGCGCGGAGGGCGCGGTGAAGATGCCGGCGCAGCCGCACGCGGTCTCCTTGGTCGGGCAGCGCGTGCGGCGCGCTGTCGGTGCCGAGGAAAAATCCCGGGTCGCCGGAGGTCGCGGCATGGCGCAGGGCCCGGCGGTGCTTCTCGCGCTTGGCGATCGGCAGGCAATAGAGATGCGGCCGGATGCCCCCGGCGAAGATCGCGTTGCGGTTGATCACGAGGTGATGCGCGGTGATCGTCGCCGCGAGGTTCGGCCCGCCGGCGCCGACATAGGCGACCGCCTCCTCGGTCGTGATGTGTTCGAGCACGATGCGCAATTCCGGCAGGCGGCGGCGCAGCGGATCGAGCACCCGCTCGATGAACACCGCCTCGCGGTCGAAGATGTCGACCTCCGGGTCGGTCACCTCGCCGTGGACGAGCAGCTGCATGCCGAGCGCGGCCATGCGTTCCAGCACCGGCATGACGCGGTCGATGTCGGTGACGCCGTGCGCCGAATGGGTCGTCGCGTGCGCCGGGTACAGCTTGACCGCGGCGAACACGCCCTCCGCAACGCCGCGCTCGACGTCGCCCGGCGCGGTCGCGTCGGTCAGGTAGCACGTCATCAGCGGGGTGAAATCGGCTCCCGGCGGCAGCGCCGCCAGGATGCGCCCCCGATAGGCGCGCGCCGCCGCGACGTCGATCACCGGCGGCACCAGGTTGGGCATGACGATGGCGCGGGCGAACTGCCGCGCCGTGGCGGGCAGTACCGCGCGCAGCATGTCGCCGTCGCGCAAATGCACGTGCCAGTCGTCGGGACGGCGCAGGGTGATCGTGTCGGTCATGGCAATGCGGTGAAAGTCCACAATATCCATATCAGGATAGAGCGCAGTGCGGCGGCTTGCTATCGTCGGCGCGGCGCAAGCGGAGGAGGGCGGCATGACCGGGTGCATCGTCGGGTGGGCGCACACGAAATTCGGCAAGCATGACGGGCGCGACGTCGAATCGCTGATCGTCGAGGTGGCGCAGGGCGCGCTCGCCGATGCCGGGGTGGCGGCGTCCGACATCGACCAGGTGTTTCTCGGCACGATGAACGGCGGCTTTGTGAAGCAGGAGTTTCCGGCGTCGCTGGTCTTCCAGGCCGATCCGGGGTTCCGCTTCAAGCCGGCGACGCGGGTCGAAAATGCCTGCGCCACCGGCTCGGCGGCGATCCATATGGGGCTCAACACGATTGCCGCCCAGAAGGCGCGGCTCGTGCTGGTGGTCGGGGTCGAGAAGATGACCGAGGTCGGCGGCGCCGAGGTCAACGACATCCTGCTGCGCGCCTCCTACCGCAAGGAGGAGGACCAGATCGAGGGCGGCTTTGCCGGCATCTTCGGCCAGATCGCGCAGAAATATTTCCAGCGCTACGGCGACCAGTCGGACGCGCTGGCGCGCATCGCCGCGAAGAACCACAAGAACGGCGTCGCCAACCCGATGGCGCAGATGCGCCGCGACCTCGGCTACGCGTTCTGCCGCAACGTTTCCGACAAGAACCCGCTGGTCGCCGGGCCGTTGAAGCGGACCGATTGCTCGCTGGTGTCGGACGGCGCCGCGGCGGTCGTGCTGGCCGACACCCAGACCGCGCTGGCGATGAAAAAGGCGGTGGCGTTCCGCGCGGCCGAGCAGGTCAACGATTTTCTGCCGATGAGCAAGCGCGACATCCTCGCCTTCGACGGCCCGGCCTTGGCCTGGAAGAAGGCGCTGGCCGCCTCCCGCCTCGGCCTCGACGACCTCGATCTGGTCGAGACGCATGACTGCTTCACGATCGCCGAGTTGATCGAATACGAGGCGATGGGGCTGACGGGAAAAGGCGAGGGGGCGCGCGCCATCCTCGAAGGCTGGACCGAGAAGGACGGGCGCCTGCCGATCAACCCGTCGGGCGGGCTCAAATCGAAGGGCCACCCGGTCGGCGCGACCGGCGTCTCGATGCACGTGCTGGCGGCGATGCAGGTGACCGGGCAGGCCGGCGACATGCAGATCCCGAACGCCAGGCTTGCCGGCATCATGAACATGGGCGGCGCCGCGGTCGCCAATTTCGTCAGCATCCTCGAGCCGCTGCGCAGCTGATGGCCACGTTTCGCGCATTGGTGCTGCAGGAGGAGGGCGGCAAGGTCGTGCCGCGGATGGAAAGCGTCGACGAATCGCGACTGCCGGCGGGCGAGGTTACCGTTGCGGTCGAATATTCGACGCTCAACTACAAGGACGGCATGATCCTCGAAGGGCAGGGGCGCCTCGTGCGGCAATACCCGCATGTGCCGGGGATCGATTTCGCGGGAACGGTCGAGCGCTCGGACTCGCCGGCGTTCCAGCCCGGCGACCCGGTTGTCCTGACCGGCTGGCGGGTCGGCGAAATGCACTGGGGCGGCTATGCCGAGCGCGCCCGGGTCAAGGCCGAGTGGCTGGTGCATCGGCCCGCCGGGCTCGGCGCCCGGCAGGCGATGGCGATCGGCACCGCCGGGTTTACCGCGATGCTGGCGGTCATCGCGCTCGAACGGCACGGGCTGAAGCCGGACGCGGGCGACGTGCTGGTGACCGGCGCGGCCGGCGGGGTCGGCAGCGTCGCGGTCGGCGCTGCTGGCGGCGCTCGGCTACCGGGTCGTCGCTTCGACCGGCCGGCCGGAGCAGCGCGATTACCTGGCGGGGCTCGGCGCCGCCGAGCTGATCGAGCGCGCGGCGCTGGCGGCAACGCCGACCCGGCCGCTCGACCGCGAGCGCTGGGCCGGCGCGATCGACGCGGTCGGCGGCACCACGCTGGCGACGATCCTCACGCAGCTCAAATACCGCGCCAGCGTCGCCGCCTGCGGGCTGGCCGGCGGCAGCGACCTGCCGGCCAGCGTCATTCCGTTCCTGCTGCGCGGGGTCAATCTGCTCGGCATCGATTCGGTCATGTGCCCGCAGGACGAGCGCGCGGAAGCATGGCGTCGCCTTGCCGGCGACCTGCCATTCGATCGCCTCGAACAGATTACGCAGACGGTGCCGCTGGCCGAGGTGGCGGGCCTTGCACCGCGTATTCTCAAGGGCGAGGTGCGCGGCCGCGTCGTCGTGGAGATCGGTTCCTAACCCGCCGCGGGTGGCAGCGACGCCGCCGTTGCGCGATAGTTGGGGCTGACCAGCCGCCCTCCGGTCCCGGAGAGGGCGCTGCGGGGGGATGGGGGAATGCGGGACATCATCATCGCCCGGCGGGCGCTGCTGGCGTTCGCCGCATCTGTTGTTGCCGGCGCCTGGCCAAGCGACCCCGCAAATGCCCATGCGCGTCGCGCCCGCAGGCACGGCGAGGCGCAGCGGCATCATCACAAGCACCGGCATGTGATTGCGCTCGATCCTGGCCATGGTGGGGTCGATCCCGGCGCGATCAGCCCGCACGGCTTCTACGAAAAGCGGATAACGCTGGCGACGGCGCGCGACCTGGCGCGGCAACTCGATGCCACCGGCAATTATCGGGCCGTGCTGACCCGCCGCCGCGACACCTTCGTGCCGCTGCGCCGGCGCGTTGCGCGGGCGCGGGCCGCGCATGCCGAGCTGTTTGTGTCGATCCACGCCGATGCGCTGCCCGACAGGGGTTTGCGCGGGCTGTCGGTCTACACCCTGTCGGAGGAGGCCTCGGACCGCGAGACCGCCGCGCTTGCCGGCCGCGAGAACAAGGACGATTTCGTCGCCGGGGTGCATCTGCGGCGGCAGCCCCCGGTCATCGGCTCGATCCTGGCCGATCTGGCGCGCCGGCACACCGACAACCAGTCGCTGGTATTGGCTCGGGACGTCGTCGAGGAGCTGGGGCACAGCGTGACCTTGCTGGAAAGGCCGCACCGGGCCGCCGGATTTGTCGTGCTGACCGCGCCCGATATCCCCTCGGTGCTGGTCGAGCTCGGTTGTCTGTCGAATCCGATCGAGGAACGGCTGCTGGTCAAGCCCAGCTATCAGCGCCGGCTCGCCCATGGCTTGGTGCGAGCGATCGACGATTACTTCGCGGCCGCGGCCCCGGCCTGAGCACCCCGGTCCGCTTCTTGCCCAGGGTGGGCGGGCGACCTAGTGTCGTGCCTGAATGGAGAACAAGAGGGATGGCGATGAGACTGGTCGAGAGGCGGCACGAGGGCGACGTCGATGCGGCGGAATGGCAGGCGCGGGTCGATCTCGCGGCGGCGCATCGTCTCGCCGTCGGGCACGGCTTCAGCGAGGGCATCTTCAACCATTTTACGCTCGCCGTGCCCGGCAAGGACGATCGTTACTATCAGATCCCGTTCGGGCTGCATTGGTCGGAGGTGACGGCGAGCTGCCTGATGGAGGTTGGCTATGACGGCGTGGTGTTGCACGGCGAAGGCGAGGTCGAGCGCTCGGCCTTCTGCATCCATGCGCCGATCCATCGACTCGTTCCCAGGCACGCCTGCGTGCTCCACACGCATATGCCGTTTGCCAGCGCATTGGCGCGTCTTGCAGAGCCGCGGCTCGCCGCGCTCGGCCAGACCGAGATCGGCTTTCTCGACACGATCGCCTACGACGAGGAATACACCGGGCTGGCGTTCGATCCGGCGGAGGGCGAGCGGCTGGCGCGGGTGCTCGGCCCGGAATGCTCGGTGCTGGTCATGGCGCATCACGGCGTCCTGGCGTGCGGCACGAGCGTCGCCGAAGCCTATGACCGGCTCTATTATTTCGAGCGCGCCTGCCAGGTGCAGCTCTATGCGATGTGGACCGGCCGGCCGCTCAAGGAGGTGCCGCCCCATGTCGTGGCGCGCACATTGCGGCAGTATGCCAATTCGCCGGTGCACGGCGGCAAGCCGGCTTGCGAGCACCATTTCGCGGCGCTGAAACGGCTTCTCGACAAGAGCGAGCCCGATTACGCCGATTGAGCGGCGATCGAGGTTGCGCCGCGTGGCTGATTTGGCCCGGCGCCCGGTCGTTGCCGTCGTCGCCGTTCTCGCATTGGCATTCGTTGTGGCGGCGATCGTCAAGCGCGCGGCGCCGGATTTTGCCGCGCTGCCGGTCGTTGCCGTCGTGACCGACGCGGCGCAGCGACCGCTCTGGGCGATCCGCCTGGCGCGCGACGCGCACGAGATTGCGGCCGACGCGATCAACCTCGCGCCGCTGCCCGCCGGCCGCGCCTATCAGCTCTGGCTGAGCACGCCGACCGGCGCCCGCTCGCTCGGGCTGTTGCCGGTGTCCGGGCGCAAGGTGATCCCGGAGATTCCGCTGCTGGTTGACCGGCTCGCCGGCGGCGGCAGACTTCTGGCTTCGCTCGAACCGGCGCGCGGCTCCGACCGCCCGCGGCCGAGCGGGGAGATTGTATATCGTGCCACGTTGGCGGAGGCCCACGCGCCGGTTGCATGGCCGAAGTGAAAGCGACACTATAGTGCTGGGCATGTGGAGACCATGCCCGCGGCTTAAATTCTGCTAACTGGACAGGCGAACAGCGGCACGTCGAGGAAATGCCTGACTGTCTCGATAAATTCATCGGCGGAGGGCATGATCCCGTACATGGTCGTGGCACCGGCTCGGCATGGCACTATCATCCGCCCGAGGCGTAGAATTAACGGGTTGAGGGACGGCAGGAAGGGTCACAGATGGCAAATCCGCTGAGAACGCTGCAGGACTATGGGCAATCGGTGTGGCTCGACTTCGTTAGCCGCGAGCTGCTGCGCAGCGGCGAATTGGGCCGGCTGATTGCCGACGACGGGATCCGGGGCGTTACCTCGAATCCGTCGATCTTCGAGAAGGCGATCGGGCACGGCGATGATTATGACGCGGTGATTGCCGCCCTCGAGGCCGAGGGCGATCTCGACCCGGGCGCCCTGTTCGAGGATCTGGCGGTCCGCGACATCCAGGAGGGCGCCGACCAGCTCGCTGCGGTCTATGAGCAGACGCAGCGCCGCGACGGCTATATCAGCCTTGAAGTGTCGCCCTATCTGGCGATGGACACGCACGGCACGATCGAGGAGGCGCGGCGACTGTGGCGCGAGGTCGACCGGCGCAACCTGATGGTCAAGGTGCCGGGGACAAAGCCCGGGATTCCGGCAATCCGCACGCTGATCAGTGAGGGGATCAACGTCAACGTGACGCTGCTGTTCTCGCAGCGGGTCTACCACGACGTCGCCAACGCCTTTGTCGACGGCATCGAGGAATTCGCCGCCAAGGGTGGCGACCCGCACCGGGTGGCGAGCGTCGCCAGCTTCTTTGTCAGCCGCATCGATTCGCTGGTCGACGATGCGCTCGACAAGGCGATCGCGTCCGCCGATCCCGCCGCAAAGCAGCGGCTGGCCGGGCTCAAGGGCAAGGTGGCGATCGCCAACGCCAAGCTCGCCTACCGCCTCTACCAGGATATCTACAGCGGCGAGCGCTGGCAACGTCTGGCGCAGCAGGGGGCGCAGACGCAGCGCCTGCTATGGGCCAGCACCGGCACCAAGAACCCGGCCTACAGCGACGCTCTCTACGTCGAAGAACTGATCGGGTCGGACACGGTCAACACGATGCCGCCGGCGACGATGGACGCATTCCGTGACCATGGCCGCGCCCGCGCCAGCCTTGAAGAGGATGTCGCGGCGGCGCAGGCGGTGATGGACGCGCTGCCCGCCGCCGGCATCTCGATCGACGCGGTCACCGGCAAGCTCGTGGAGGACGGGGTGCGCCTGTTCGCCGACGCCGCCGACCAGCTCTACGCCGCGGTGCAGAAGAAGCGCCGCACCGTCCTCGGGTCGAAGCTCAACGCGATGAGCTACAAACTGCCCGAGGCGATCGACACGGCGGTCAAGGCCGCGGTTGAGGATTGGCGCAAGGAGGGCAAGATCCGCCGCTTGTGGCACGCCGACGCCTCGCTGTGGACCGAGGCCGACGAAGCGAAGTGGCTCGGCTGGCTCAACGTCGTCGACGAGCAATTGAAGGGCGTGGCGGCGCTGGAGAATTTCGCCGCCGACGTGCGCCGCGCCGGGTTCAGCGACGTGATGCTGCTCGGCATGGGCGGCTCGAGCCTCGGGCCCGAGGTCTTCGCGGAGACGTTTGGTTCGAAGCCCGGTTACCCCAAGCTGCATGTCCTCGATTCGACCGATCCGGCGCAGATCCGCACGTTCGAAAGCCGCATCGACATCAAGAACACGCTGTTCCTGGTGTCGAGCAAATCGGGCAGCACCCTCGAACCCAACATCTTCAAGCAATATTTCTTCGACCGCACCACGGCGGCGGTCGGCGCCGAGGAGGCGCCGAGGCGGTTCGTCGCGATTACCGATCCCGGCTCGGCGGTCGAGCGGATGGCCCGCTCCGAGGGGTTCCGCGCGGTCCATCACGGCCTGCCGAGCATCGGCGGACGCTATTCGGTCCTGTCGAATTTCGGGATGATCCCGGCGGCGGCGATCGGCGTCGAGCCGCGGGCGTTTCTCGAAGCCACCGCCGAGATGGTGCGCTCGTGCGCGCCAAGCTCGCCGCCGCTGGAAAACCCCGGCGTCATCCTCGGCGCGATCATGGGCGTGTGCCAGCGCCAGGGCCGCGACAAGGTGACGGTCATTGCCTCAAAGGGCATCGCCGATTTCGGCGCCTGGCTCGAGCAGCTCCTCGCCGAGTCGACCGGCAAGATCGGCAAGGGCATCGTGCCGGTCGATGCCGAGCCGCTCGGCGCGCCGGCGGTCTACGGTAGCGACCGGCTGTTCGCCTATCTGCGGCTCGCTTCCGACCATGATGCCGAGCAGGAGAGCGCGGTTGCCGCGCTCGAAGCGGCCGGGCAGCCGGTGGTGCGGATCGTCGTCTCCGACGCGATGCAGCTCGGTCAGGAATTCTTCCGCTGGGAGATGGCGACCGCGGTCGCCGGCGCGGTCATCGGCATCAACCCGTTCGACCAGCCCGATGTCGAGGCGAGCAAGATCAAGACGCGCGAGCTGACCGACGCCTACGAGAAATCGGGCACCTTGCCGGCGGAGACGCCGTTTTTCAGCGAGAACGGGATCGAGCTCTATGCCGACGACGCCAACGCCGCCGCACTCAAGGCGACCAGCCTCGTCGGCGTCCTGAAGGCGCATCTCGCCCGGGTCGGCGCCGGCGACTATGTCGCGCTGCTCGCCTATATCGAGCGCAACGCGGCGCACATCGACACCTTGCAGGCGATGCGCAAGATGGTTCGCGACAAGACCCGGGCGGCGACCTGCCTCGGCTTCGGGCCGCGCTTCCTGCACTCGACCGGACAGGCCTACAAGGGCGGCCCCAACAGCGGGGTGTTCGTGCAGATCACCTGCGAGGATGGCGCGGATATTGCGGTGCCAGGGCGGAAATACACCTTTGGCGTCGTCAAGGCGGCGCAGGCGCGCGGCGATCTCGGCGTGCTGGCGGAACGCGGCCGGCGGCTGTTGCGCGTCCACCTGCCGGCCGACATCGACGCCGGGCTCAAGACGCTCGGCCGCGCCCTGGAGCAGGCGCTGGCTTGATGGCAAGTCAGCAGGGTATTTGACGGAGGACTCTCAATGCAGCTCGGTATGATCGGCCTCGGCCGGATGGGCGGCAACATCGTGCGGCGGCTGATGCAAGGCGGTCACAGCTGCGTCGTCTACGACAAGAGCACCGCGGCGGTGCAGGGCCTTGCCGGCGAGGGGGCGAGCGCGAGCCGCGACCTCGCCGATTTCGTGCGCCAGCTGGCAAAGCCGCGCGCGGTCTGGGTCATGCTGCCGGCCGGGGCGATCACCCACGGCACGATCGTCGAGCTGTCCGGCCTCATGGAGGCCGGCGACATCGTGATCGACGGCGGCAACTCGTTCTTCCACGACGATGTCGCGCATGCCGAGATGCTGCGCGAGAAGGCGATCCGCTACCTTGATGTCGGCACCAGCGGCGGCGTCTGGGGCCTGGAGCGCGGCTATTGCATGATGATCGGCGGCGACAAGGACGCCTTCGAGCATCTCGATCCGATCTTTGCCACGCTGGCGCCGGGCATCGGCACGATCGACAAGACGCCGGGCCGGCAGGGCGGCGACAAGCGGGCCGAGGACGGTTATCTCTATTGCGGCCCGGCCGGCGCAGGGCATTTTGTCAAGATGGTGCATAACGGCATCGAATACGGCGTCATGCAGGCCTATGCCGAGGGCTTCGACATCCTGAAGAACGTCAACTCGTCGGTGGTGCCGGAAAACCGCCGCTATGACCTCGACCTCGCTGACATCGCCGAGGTGTGGCGGCGCGGCAGCGTCATCGCGTCATGGCTGTTGGACCTGACGTCGATCTCCCTGGCCAAGGACGCGACCTTGTCCGAGTTCACCGGCAACGTCGAGGATTCGGGCGAGGGCCGGTGGACCGTCAACGCGGCGATCGAGCAGGCGGTACCGGCTGACGTGCTGACGGCGGCGCTCTATACACGCTTCCGCTCGCGCCAGACGCATACCTTCGCGGAAAAGATCCTGTCAGCGATGCGTGCCGAATTCGGCGGCCACCAGGAACCGGGAAAGCACTGAAGCATGGCCACGACCGCGCCGCCCTGCGCAATCGTAATTTTCGGCACGAGCGGCGACCTGACGCGCCGGCTGCTGATGCCGGCGATCTATAACCTTGCCAAGGCGGGCAGGCTGTCGGAGAACTTTGCCCTGATCGGCGTCGACCGCTCCAAACGGACGATGCAGCAGTTTCACGACGATCTCGGCGAGGGTATCCGCAAATTCGTCTCCGACACCGCCGGCGGCAACGAGGGTGGGGACGGCGATCCGTTCGACGAGAAAGCCTGGGAATTCCTCACCAAGCGCACCAATCTGGTTGATGGCGATGTGACCCAGCCGTTGACCTACAAGAAAATCGACGACGATCTCAAGCGAGCCGCGAAGGAGCACGGCACCGGCGGCAACGCGATCTTCTACCTCGCGGTGGCGAGTGCGCTGTTCGGGCCGATTGTCGAGAGCCTCGCGGGCGCCGGGCTGATGGAAGAAAAGGACGGTTACTGGCGACGCGTTATCATCGAAAAGCCGTTCGGCAACGACCTGTCCTCGGCCAAGGCGTTGAACGCACGCGTCCTCACGGCGGTGACCGAGCCGCAGGTCTACCGGATGGATCATTTCCTCGGCAAGGAAACGGTCCAGAACATCATGGCGCTGCGTTTCGCCAACAGCATCTTCGAGCCGCTGTGGAACCGCGACCACATCGACCATGTTCAGATCACTGTCGCCGAGACGGTCGGGGTCGAGCGCCGCGCCAGGTTCTACGAGGCGACCGGCGCCATGCGCGACATGGTGCCGAACCACGTCTTTCAGCTTCTCAGCCTGACCGCGATGGAGCCGCCGAACTCGTTCGCCGCCAACGCGGTGCGGACCGAAAAGACCAAGGTGTTGGAGGCGGTCGTTCAGCTCAACGACAACGACGTGCGTCGCAACGTCGTGCGCGGTCAGTACGCGGGCGGGACCGTCGTGGGAAAGCCTGTGGTCGGCTATCGCGAGTCCGAGGGCGTTGCGCGCGACAGCATGACCGAGACCTATGTCGCGATGCGCCTGGCGATCGACAACTGGCGCTGGGCCGGCGTGCCGTTCTATCTGCGCACCGGCAAATCGATGACCCGCCGCACCAGCGAGATCGCGATCCAGTTCAAGGGCGCGCCGTTCGCGCTGTTTCGCAATACGCGGGTCGATTCGTTGACGCCAAACGTGCTTGCGATGCAGATCCAGCCTGACGAGGGTGTGTCGCTGCAGTTTGGCGCGAAGCAGCCGGGTCCCGATATCCAGCTGGGCGGCGTGCGGATGAATTTCCGCTACAAGGACTATTTCAAGAGCGCGCCGGCCACCGGCTATGAGACATTGGTCTACGATTGCATGATTGGCGACCAGACGCTGTTTCAGCGCGCCGACAGCGTCGAGGCTGGCTGGAGCGTGGTGCAGCCGATCCTCGATCTGTGGCAGAACGACAAGTCTGCGCCGCTCGAATCCTATGCCGCGGGCAGCGCTGGGCCAGAGGGGGCGGAGCAGCTGTTGTTGCGCGGTGGCCGCCAGTGGCGTCCGATCACCTGATTTCGATGTCCCGCCCGGTGATCGTCGCACCGTCGATCCTGTCGGCCGATTTCGCACGGCTCGGCGAGGAGGTGCGTGCCGCCGAGAAGGCCGGGGCCGACTGGATTCATGTCGACGTGATGGACGGGCGCTTCGTGCCCAACCTGTCGATCGGCCCGGTTGTCGTCGAGGCTGTCCGCCGCGTCACCTCAAGGCCGATCGACGTGCATCTGATGATGGTCGAGCCCGAGCGCTACCTCGCCGATTTCGCGCATGCCGGGGCCGACCATATCCTGGTGCATTGCGAGCCGAGCGCGACGATCCATCTGCATCGCACGCTGTCGCAGATCCGCGAACTCGGCAAGCTGGCCGGCACGGTGCTCAACCCGGCAACGCCGCTGGCGCAGATCGAGGAGGTGCTCGATTTGTGCGATATCATCCTGGTGATGACCGTCAATCCGGGCTTTGGCGGTCAGAAATTTCTGCCCTCGATGCTGCCGAAGATCCGCGCGCTGCGGCGCTTGTGCGAGGCGCGCGGGGTTGCGCCGGTCATCGAGGTCGATGGCGGGCTGAGCGGCAGCAATGCCTGGCAGGCGATCGAGGCCGGCGCGCGCGCCATCGTCGCCGGCTCGGCGGTGTTCGGCGCGCCCGACTACGCCGCGGCGATTGCTGCGATTCGCCACTCGGCGCCTTCTCGGGCAGGATGACAGCGATGGATGCGGACCGGGATCACCTGAAGCGCGCCGCAGCGGAGCGTGCCGTCGAATTCGTCGAGAACGGCATGGTGATCGGGCTCGGCACCGGCTCGACCGCCGGCTTCGTCATCGAGCGGCTGGCGGCGCGCGTCGCGCAGGGGCTCCGCGTGACCGCCATTCCGACTTCCGAGCACACGGCGGAGACGGCGCGCCAACTGGGCATCCCGCTCGCGACCTTCGCCGAGCATCGCCAGATCGATCTCGCGATCGACGGCGCCGACGAGGTCGAGCGCAACACCGCTCAATCTGATCAAGGGGCACGGCGGCGCCCTGTTGCGGGAAAAGATCGTTGCCGCCGCGAGCCGCCGCTTCATCGTCGTCGTGGATGACGAAAAGCTGGTGGACCGGCTCGGCGCGCACATGCCGGTGCCGGTCGAGGTCGTGCAGTTCGGCTGGCAGGCCACCGCCGCGGCGCTCGACCGGATCGGCGGCCATCCGCAATTGCGGCATAATGAGCGCCAGACCTTTGTGACCGATGGCGGCAACTTCATCCTCGATTGTCATTTCGGCCTGATCGAAGATCCGGAGCGGATCGAGCGGCTGCTCAACATGACGGTCGGGGTGGTCGAAAACGGGCTGTTCGTCGGTCGCAGCTCCGCCGTGGTGGTCGCCTCGGAGCGCGGGATCGAGATCATGGCGGGCAATGGGGAGAGCGGACGATGAGCCGGATATCACTGGTCGTGACCGATGTCGACGGCACCCTCGTCACCCATGACAAGGTGCTGAGTCCGCGCACCATTGCGGCGGTGCGGCGGCTGCATGAGAAGGGCATCGGCTTTTCGATCTGCAGCAGCCGGCCGCCGTTTGGCCTGCGCATGATGATCGAGCCGTTGCAGCTCAAGCTGCCGTTCGGCGGCTACAATGCCGGCACCATCGTCGAGCCCGATTACACCCTCGTCGAGCAGAAGGTGATTCCGGCCGACGCGGCAGCGGAGGCGGTCGCCACGTTTCGCCGGCATGGTGTCGATTGCTGGGTGTTCACCGGCAATCAATGGCTGATCGCCAACCCACAGGGCGCTCATGTCGAGCATGAGACGCGCACGGTCCAGACCCCGCCGACGCTGGTGCCGGCCTTCGCCGACCAGCATTTCGCGGCGGTCGGCAAGATCGTCGGCCCGAGCGACGATCACCCGCTGGTCGCCCGGCTGGCGGAGGAGATGCAGGCGGCGCTGGTGGGCCGTGCCAATGTCGCCCGCTCACAGGCCTATTACTGCGACGTGATCCCGCCCGGCATCAACAAGGGCCGCCTCGTCGAACTCCTCGGCGAGCGCCTCGGCGTGCCGCAATCGGAAATCATGGTGCTCGGCGACATGGAGAACGACCTTGAAATGTTCGGCAAGGCCGGGTTCGCCGTCGCGATGGGCAACGCGTCCGAGGCGGTCAAGCGCGCCGCCCAGGCCATCACGCTGACCAACGACGAGGACGGGCTCGCCGTCGCGATCGAGCGCTACGCGCTCGGCGGCTGAGCGCCGGGCGGCTCACGCATTGCCGCCGCTCGCCTTGCGCAGGAAATGCCCGACCGAGATGCCGCGCAGCAGGGCGAGGCGGTAGCTCTGGATCGTTTCCTCCCGCTCCCAGCCTTGCGTCGGCCAATCCTCGGCCCGCCGGCGCATCCTCGGCAGGTCGAGCGCGCGGACGGCGGATGGGGTCTGCTCGAGCCGCGCAATCTCCTCCAGCAGCTGCGGCCGCGCCGCGGTCAACCCCTCATGCCAATCGACCGCCTGCAGCTCCCGGCGCTTCTCGTTCAGCACCGCGGCGGGCGCCCGGTCGGCCAGCGCCGCGCGCGCCAATGCCCGCGGCACCCCGTCGTGAAAAAACTGCTCGGTCGGCACCGAAAGACAGAACTCGATCAGCCGCCGATCCGCCGTCGGATCGCGCACATCAATTCCCCACCCGCCGAGCGTGCCCTTGTAGTAATTGCCCGGATCATCCCGGCCGAGTACCCATAACCGCACGGCGACCCCGTCCTTCCACGGGCGGTAGGTGAAATCCAGACCGTGGGCGCGGGTGCGCAACGGGAGATCGAGTTCTGCGAGGCGTGCCGGGCAGATTGCAGAGTATTTCCGGATGTCGAAATCCTCGCCGTAGTAGATGCGGCACAGCAATTGCCACACGCGGGGCGGCAGCCAGGGCGCGACGGTGGCCAACAGCGCGCCTCGCAATCGCCAATGCCTACGGCGTGCGATGGCGCCCGCGTTCTTCGCCCAGGTCACCCACCGGCCGCCGCGCAGCAACTCGGCCAGCAATCCGCTGCCGTCATAGCTGAGCGAGAGGTTGCCCATCCCGGCCGTCAGCAAAACAGCCAGCTTGCGGGCGCGTACTTCGTTGTTGATGGCGCTGTCCCAGACGTTGTTGCAAAGGTTGAGCATCGGCCGGCCATAGAGAAAGAAGTCCCGGTCGAGGGTATCGAGCGGCGATCGGTGGCCACTTCGGATCAGCACCTGCGCGATATTGGGGTACAGGGCGGCGGTCGCGGCAGCGAGCGGCGGTTGTCGCGACCGAGGAACTGTCCAGCCCGGCGCTCAAATGCGCCGCGACCGTGCCGTCGACGGCGAACGCATAATCGCCGACCAGACGGTCGCAGCACAGATCGTCCCAACGCTCGAAGGCGGCCAGCAGCCGGGCCGCGTCGCACAGGCTCCTGGCCTGCGCGGCGGCTATGCCAAGCTCGGCGGCAAGATCGTCACGGTTGTCGAGGCGCAGGTCGGCGACCAGGTCAGGACAAACCGGCTGTCCCGGGCAATGAGGGGTTGCGTGTCGAAGACATCCTCGGGAAGCAGGCGCGTCAGCCGCCGCCCGAGCGCGACGCTGCCATCTACCCAGCGATCCTCCCCATGCCGGCCATAGATCGATTGTGCTGCCGGCAGGCGCGCGCAGTCCTGCGCGACATCACGACCGCCGCGGAAATCCCTTATGCCGGCGATAGCGCCCATCCGTCAGGTCGCCAAGTTTATCGTCGGCGTCCGCAGCCCGCGGCCGAAGCCAGTTCAGAATTCTTCCGCCCTTGCCCGCAGACGCCGGTGTTGTTCGGAAAGGTCAGACAAGGAGAGCTTCCGCACGCGTAGGGGCGTCATCGTTCTTTTTCGGAAATTTCCATGGTCGATCCACCTAGGTCGGCAGTACGTTAAATACAGGAGCGAGCGCACTACCCCGCTGCGGTTCGGGGGCCGATGTCCTCTCCGGCACGCGGCGGCTGCGGCTGTGGCGCGACGCGCTCGGGGAGGTCCGGGCATGAAGCCGGCGGTGTTCGACTACCATCGTCCTGCGAGCGTCGGAGACGCGATCGCGTTGCTGGCCCGCCACGGGAGCGAGGCGAAGCTGCTCGCCGGCGGCCAGAGCCTGGTGCCGCTGCTCAACTTTCGGGTGCTGCGGCCGGCGGTATTGATCGACATCAACCGATTGGGCGAACTCGACTTTGTCGTCGATCAGGCCGGCGGGCTGCGGATCGGCGCGCTGACTCGCCATCACACGCTCGAAACCTCGGCGCGGGTCGGCGAGCGGTTTCCGGTTCTCGGCGCGGCGATGGCGCATGTCGCGCATCTGGCGATCCGCAACCGCGGCACGATTGGCGGTTCGCTCGCCCATGCCGATCCGGCGGCCGAGTTGCCGATGCTGGCAGTTCTGCTCGACGCCGAGATTCGCACCTGCGCTGTTGCCGGCGCGCGGCGCCACGCGGCCACCGATTTCTTCCGCGGGCCGCTGACCACCGCGCTTGCCGAGGACGAACTCGTCAGCGAGATCGTTTTTCCGCCTCTGCCGCCGCGCACCGGCTGGGGCTTCGCCGAGTTTGCGCTGCGCGACGGCGATTTTGCCGTCGCCGCGGTGGCCGCGACCGTGACGCTGATGGACGGCAAGATCGGCGAGGCGCGCCTGGCGGCGATGGGGGTCGGCGAGACGCCGCTGCGGCTGCGTGCGGTCGAGGCGGCCTTGGTTGGGCAACGCTTTGCGCCGGACCTGGCCGAAGCTGCGGCGTTGCAGGCGCGCGCAGCGGTGCAGCCGGGTGGCGATCTGCGGGCCTCCGCCGATTATCGGCGCCATCTCGTCGGGACGCTGACCGAGCAGGCGCTGACCGCAGCCGGGGGCCGCGCCGCCGAGGCTGCCCGATGAGCGGGACGCACGCGATCAGCGTCGTCGTCAACGGCGTGACCTATCGGCGCGAGGTCGAGCCGCGTCTGCTGCTCAGCGACTTTCTGCGCCACACCCTCGGCCTCACCGGCACGCATGTCGGCTGCGAGCACGGCGTGTGCGGCGCTTGCACCGTGCTGATCGACGGGCACAGCGCGCGCGCCTGCCTGTTTTTCGCGGTGCAGGCCGATGGCAGCCGGATCGAGACGGTCGAGAGCCTCGGCACGGTCGAGAACCTGTCGCCGCTGCAGGAGGCCTTTCGCGAGCATCACGCGTTGCAATGCGGCTTCTGCACCCCGGGCATGTTGATGACCTGCGTCGATCTGTTGCGCAACTACCCGCTCGCCAGCGATGAGGAGATCCGCCGCGGCTTGTCGGGCAATCTGTGCCGCTGCACCGGCTACCAGCACATCGTAGCGGCACTGCGGGCGGCGGTACGGGAGCGCGACATATGAGCGACGCCGCGCTGCGTCCGCGCAACATCGGGGCGCGGATCAAGCGGATCGAGGACCCGCGGCTGCTGACCGGCCAGGGCAGCTTCACCGACGACCGCGCCGCCGCCGGCGCGCTGCATGTCGCGTTTCGCCGCAGCGATCACGCGCATGCCGCGATCGCGCGCATTGATGCCGCGGCTGCTGCGGCGCTGCCCGGCGTTGTCGCCGTCTATACCGCGGCGGATCTGGAGGCGCTGGTCGGGCCGGTGCGCGCGACCTCGCGGATGCCGGATTATCACGCGACGGCGCTCTATCCGCTGGCGCGCGGCACGGTGCGCTATGTCGGCGAACCGGTCGTCGCGGTATTGGCCGAAAGCCGCTACCTCGCCGAAGACGCGCTCGACCTCGTCGAGATCGCCTATGAGCCGCTTGCCGCGCTGGTCGATCCCGAGGCCGCCGCGCGGCCGGATGCGCCGCTCTTGCACGACGAGGCCGGGACGAATGTGCTGGCCTCGCGCACGTTCGCCCGCGGCGATGTCGCGGCGGCGATGACGATAGCGGCGCTGCGGGTCGGCGGCCGTTTCCGGTTTCACCGCAAGACGCCGGCGGCGATCGAAAACCGCGCCTGCCTCGCGGAGTACGACCGCGGCCGCCGCGCGCTGACGCTGGCCCTGTCGACGCAAGTGCCCGGCGTCATCCGCGACATGCTCTCCGATCTGCTCGACTTGCCGGGGCACCGCATCCGCGTCGTCGCGCCGGATGTCGGCGGCGGCTTCGGCGGCAAGGCGTCGCTCTATCCCGAGGACATCCTGGTCGCGGTGCTCGCCTGCCATCTCGGCCGGGCGGTGCGCTGGACCGGCGACCGGCTGGAGGACCTGACCGCGACGACGCAGGGGTTTGACGAAACCATCGATGCCGAACTCGCGCTCGACGGCGACGGCCACATTCTCGCCCTCGAAGCCGAGGTGATCGGCGATGTCGGCGCCTATTCGATCTGCCCGTGGACCGCGGCGCTGGAGCCGGTCCAGGTGGTCAGCTTTATGCCCGGACCCTACCGGGTGCCGACCTACCGCGGCCATGTGCGCGCGGTGGCGACCAACAAGGCGCCGATGGGGCCCTATCGCGGCGTCGGCCGGCCGATCTCGACCTTCGTCATGGAACGGCTGGTCGACATGGCGGCGCGCCGCCTCGGGCTCGACCCGGTCGAATTGCGCCGGCGCAACCTGGTCCAGCCCGACGAATTTCCCTACCGCACCGCATCGGGCATCGTGTGGGACCGCTCCGGCTTTGTCGAATGCCTGGACGGCGCCTGCGCCGCCGTTGACTACGGCAAGCTGCGCGCGGAGCAGGCGAGGGCGCGTGCCGCCGGGCGTCTCTATGGTATCGGCGTCGCCAGCTACGCCGAGCTGACCGGCATCGGCTCGCGCATCTCCGCGGCGCCCGGCATGCCGATCAACACCGGCACCGAGACGGCGACGATCCGTCTCGATTCGACCGGCGCGGTGACCGGCAGCTTCGGCATCGCTTCGCACGGCCAGGGGCTGGAGACGACATTGGCGCAGGTGATCGCCGACGAGCTCGGCGCCTCTATCGCCGACATCGAAATTCTCCAGGGCGACAGCGCCGTCGTCGCGCACGGCACCGGCACCTATGCCAGCCGCAGCGCGGTCCTGGCGGGCGGCGCCGCGACGGCGGCCTCGCGGCTGCTTAAGGAGAAAATCATCCGCGCCGCCGCGCACCTGCTCGAAGCCGCGGTGGAGGATCTCGATGCGGCGGATGGCCGGGTTTTCGTCAGCGGCACCGACCGCGCGCTGAGCTTCCGCGAGATCGCCAAGGCGGTCTATTCCGAGATGGGCCGCCTGCCGCGCGAGGCGCGCGAGGAGTTGGAGGTCACCAAGCTCTACGACCCGTATTTCGGCACCGCGACCGCGGCGACCCATATCGTGGCGCTGGAGATCGACCCCAAGACCTATCGCGTGACCCTCCGGCGCTATGTCGTCGCCGAGGATTGCGGGCGCATTATCAACCCGATGATCGTCGACGGACAGGTGCATGGCGCTGTCGCGCAGGGCATCGGCGCGGCGCTCTACGAGGAGGTCGTCTACGACGATGCCGGCCAGATCCTGACCGCGAGCTTCGCCGATTACGTCATTCCGGCCGCGAGCGAGGTGCCCGCCATCGAGACGGTGCATCTCGATGCGGAATCCCCCTCGACGCTGGGCGGCTTTCGCGGCATGGGCGAGGGCGGCACGATCGGCGCGCCGGCGGCAATCGCCAACGCGCTGGCCGATGCACTGATGCCGCTCGGCGTCGAGATCTTCGAGTTGCCGATGACCCCGGAGCGCCTGTTCCGTGTGATCGAACGGGCCAAGGCCCAAGCACAGGGAGCCTAGCGATGGATCTGGAGCTGGCCGGCAAGGTGGCGCTGGTGACCGGCGGTGCGAGCGGCGTCGGGCGCGCGATCGTGCTGGCGCTGGCGGCCGAGGGTGCGGCGGTCGCGGTCAACTACCGCAGCTCGGCCGACGCAGCAAACGCGGTGGTCGATGCGGTCGTCGCCCAGGGCGGAAGGGCGATTGCCTGCGCCGCCGACGTCGGTGACCGCGATGCCGTGGCGTCGATGGTCGAGCGGGTGGCGGGCGAACTCGGCCGGCTCGACATCCTCGTCAACAACGCCGGGCTGGCGATCCGCCAGCGCTTTACCGATACGACGCCGATGGACTGGCAGCGCCAGATCGACACCTGCCTCTATGGCGCGATCCATTGCTGCCACGCCGCCGCGCGCCACCTGGAGGCCGCCGGCAACGGCCGGATCATCAGCCTGATCGGCGATTCCTCGCGGGTCGGTGAGTTGGGGCTGGCGATCGTCGCCGCGGCGCGCGCCGGCGTGATCGGCCTGACGAAATCGCTCGCGCGCGAATTCGGCCGCTCCGGGACCACCGCCAACGTCGTTTCGCTCGGCCTCGTCGAGACCGACCACGACCACGATTGGGTCGAGGCCAATCGTGACAAGCTCGTGCGCCTCTACCCGCTCCGGCGGCTCGGGCTGGCCAGCGACGTGGCGCCGATGGTGACGCTGCTTGCCTCGCCGCGCGCCGCCTGGATCACCGGCCAGGTGATCAGCATTAGCGGCGGCTACAGCATGGTCTGACCACCGCCGCGGGGGCGCGCCGGCCGCGCCGGTTCTCGGGGTTTTAGACAAACTGCCGCAGTCATCGCGACCGCGTTAATTCGCCCTTAACGATGGTTGACCTTAATAGCCCCAGTTTGCCTTGCGGAGCGGGGAGTCGTTTGGATGTGGGATCTTCTGAAGCAGTCCGACATCGAGCAGGCGAAGCAGGACGTCAAGGTCCGACGCGATGAAATCCTGAAGCGACACGCCGAAGAACTCAAGGCGCTGGACGCCGACGAGGGTGAGATCGAGACGCTGGACCGCCTGGCCGAAGCCTTCGCCCGCAAGTTCAAGCAAGCTCCTGAAGCGACACCCGAGCCGGCGCCCGAGGCCGCGGAGGCGCGCGCCAAGAACGGCAACGCCAGTGACAAGCCAGCCCCCGAGGCCCGCGTGATGCGTCACAAGGAGTCGCCGGAACCCGACCATCCGGGGGCAACCAATTTCGACAAGTTTACCCGCGCCCTGTCGAAATCGACGTTCTGAGCGCCGCCCCTGGCGCAGACAAAGCCGCTGATCGCTGGGCGCCATGCCCGGCTGTCACCCCTCGCTCGGCACGGCGCAAGTCACCCCGCTGCGCTCCACTTCGCGGGCGACGCGCAGCGCGTCCGCCTCGCACCACGGCGCCGCGATGATCTGCACCCCGATCGGCATGGCGCCCTGCGGCCGCAGCGGCACGACGACGATCGGCAATCCGATAAACGATAGCGGCTGGGTGTAGACCCCGAGATTGGGGCGGGTCGGCACCTGCCTCCCGTCGATCTCGATCGTCTCCTGGCCGATCAGCGGCGCGCTGCACGGCGTTGCCGGGGCGATCAGGATGTCGATGCCGCCGAACAGCCGCAGCACCTCCGCGCGATACCACGCGCGAAAGCGCTGCGCCTGGATGACCCAGGCGGCCGGGATCAGCGCGCCGGCAAGGAAGCGGTCGCGCGTCGCCGGGTCGAAATCGCCGGCGCGCGTCTTGAGGTCGGCGAGGTGCAGATTGGCGCCCTCGGCGGCGGTGATCACAAAGGCTGCGGCGCGGGCGCGCGGGGCTTGCGGGATCTCGACCGTTCGCGTCGCGCCGAGCGCTGCGGCGACCGTCGCGACCGCAGCGGCGGCCGCGTCGGTCCCGGCGAAATGGCCGCCGGCGACGGCGATGCGCAAGCCCGATGCGCCGCGCTCAAGATCGCCCGCAGCGGGCTCGACCGGCCGGTCGGCGCAGGCCGGGTCGCGCCCGTCCGGCCCCTGCATCGCGTCATAGGCGGCGGCGAGATCGGCGACCGAGCGGGCGAACGGGCCGACATGGTCGAGGCTGGCGGCGAACAGCCGCGCGCCGCCGCGGCTCAGCCGGCCATAGGTCGGCTTCAGCCCGAAGATGCCGCACAGCGAGGCTGGCACCCGGATCGAGCCGTTGGTGTCGGAGCCGAGCGACAACGGCACGAGGCCGCCGGCCACCGCCGCCGCCGAGCCGCCCGACGAGCCGCCGGCGACGCGCGCCGTGTCGTGGGGGTTATGGGTCGGGCCGTAATGGGCGTTCTCGGTGGTGAAGCCGTAGGCGTATTCGTCCATGTTGAGGGCGCCGACCGGCACCGCGCCGGCGGCGACGAGGCGCTGCACCAGTGTCGCATCGGTGGCGGCGGGCGGGCGCTCGGCGTCGATCTTTGAGCCGGCGCGGGTGACGATGCCGGCGATGTCGAACAGATCCTTGACCGCGAACGGCACCCCGGCGAGCGGGCCGGGATCTTTGCCGGCGGCGTGGCGTGCGTCGACCGCCCGCGCCGCGGCGAGGGCGCGCTCAGCGGTGACTGTCGTGAAGCAGTTGAGCGCGGGGTTGCGCGCCGCGATCCGCCCCAGCGCCGCCTCCGCCACCGCGACCGCGCTTGTTGCGCCGCGCCGCACCGCAGCGGCGATCGCGACCGCGCTCACGGCCGGAACACCGGCGCCGGCTCGGTCTCGTCGGCCAGCGGAAAATCCATCACCAGCGCGGCCATCTGCGCCACGCGTGCGAGGTTGAGCACGACGCCCGGGCGATGCTCCGGGTGGATCGGCAGGCCGATCAGCGCCGCGGCTGCGTCGACATAGGCGTCGGCGTCGAAATCGGGATCCGCCATGTTGCCTCTTCGCTAGGAGACCGCCGCGACCGCCTCCGCGGCGCCGGTCGGTGCGGCACTTGCCGCGAGCGGATAATGACACGCGGCGGCGTGGCCGGGGGCGACTTCGCGCAATTGCGGCGCGGCGCGTGCGGCATAAATCGGTTGCGCGCGGGCAGCGCCCATAGAGCGAGCAGATCGCGGGGTCGGGGTCGATCGGGCTGCGCGGCTCGCCGGCCAGGCCGATCCGGGTGGCGCGGGCGCCCGGCTTGGGGATCGCCGACAGCAGGGCCTGCGTGTAGGGATGCGCCGGCGCGGCAAAGATCTGCCGGGCCGGCCCGCTCTCGATGATATGGCCGAGATACATGACCAGCACCCGGTCGCACAGCAGGCGCACGACGTTGAGATCGTGGCTGACGAACAGATAGGACAGGTCGAGGGTGCGCTTCAGCTCCTCGAGCAATTGCAGGATCACGACCTGCACCGATACGTCGAGCGCCGAAGTCGGCTCGTCGAGGATCAAGCAGGCGCGGCTCGACCGCGATGGCGCGGGCGATCCCGACGCGCGCCTTCTGCCCGCCCGACAGCTGGTGCGGGAAGCGAGACAGCAATTCCGGCGGCAGCCCGGTCAGCCGCGCGACCTCCGCGACGCGGGCGCGCAGAGCCGGGCCCGACAGACGCGAGAGCCGGAGCAGCGGATCGGCGATCGCGCGGGATGCGGTGAAGCGCGGGTTGAGGCTGTCGGTCGCGTCCTGAAACACCATCTGGATCTGCGCCCGCTGCGGCGAATGCCCGAACCGCCGCGCCGGCACCGCGCCGATCTCCGCGCCGTCGAACCGGATCGCGCCCGCGCTCGGGTCGATCAGGCGCGCGAGCAGGCGCACCAGGGTGGATTTGCCGCAGCCCGATTCGCCGACCAGCCCGACCGTCTCGCCCCGGCCGATCGCGAAGCTGACGCCATCGACGGCGTGTAGCAGCGAGCGCGCCGCGTGGCGCCGCCAGGGAGGGGCCACCTTGCCGACCGGGTAGAGCTTGCGCAGCCCGTCGACGGCGAGAAGGGGCACCGCGGCGTCGCTCATAGCGGATGCCGGCAGGCGATCTGCCGCCCGTCGGCCGCGGTCAGCCGCAACAGCGGCGCCTCGCGGCAATCCCGGGCGGCGCGCTCGCAGCGCTCGCTGTAGCGGCACGACGGCAAATCGGCGCGGCGCAGGTCGGGCAGCGCGCCGGGGATCGACGCCAGCGCGTCGAGCCGAGTCGCCTCGCCCGGGGTCGCGGCGACAAGCTTGGCGGTATAGGGATGGCGCGGCATCGCAAAGAGCTCCGGGGCCGGCGCCATCTCGACGATGTGCCCGGCATGCATGACGGCAATGCGGTCGCAATATTCGGCGGCAAGGCCGAGATCGTGGGTGATCAGCAATGTCGCCATGTTGTGCGACGCCGCCAGCTCGGCGATCAAATCCATGATGACCGCCTGGGTCGTGATGTCGAGGCCGGTGGTCGGCTCGTCGGCGATCAGCAAGGCCGGCTCGCAGGCCAGCGCCATCGCGATCATCACCCGCTGGCACATGCCGCCCGAGAGCTCGAATGGATAGGCGAGGGCGCGGCGCTCGGGGTCGGGAATGCGCACCGTCGCCAGCATCTCGACGGCGCGGCGCGGCGCCTGCGCGGCGGTGACGTTGCCGTGGCGCAGCAGAATGTCGGCGATCTGCTTGCCGACCGGGCGGATCGGGTTAAGCGCGGTGCGCGGGCTCTGGAAGATGATCGCCAGTTCGCGCCCGCGGATCTCGCCCATCGCCTTCTCGCCGGCGCTCAAGAGGTCAAGCCCGCCGAACTCGATCCGGCCGGCGGTGATCCGCGCCGCGGCGTCGAGGATGCCCATGATCGCGTAGGCGGTGACCGATTTGCCCGAGCCGCTCTCGCCGACCAGGGCCAGGGTTTCGCCGCGGCGCAACTCGAAGCCGATCGCGTCGAGCGCGCGCACGATCCCGCTGCGGGTGCGGAACTCGACGTTGAGCCCGTCGACCGACAGCAGCGGGACGGCGTGCCGGTCGTACATCATGTGCGCCGCTGCGGGTCGACGATGTCGCGCAGCCCGTCGCCCATCAGGTTGAAGCAGAACACCGCGGCCATCAGCACGAGGCCGGGGAACAGCGCCACCCACCACTCGCCCGAGATGATGTTGCTGGCGCCCTCGGCGACCATGATGCCCCATTCCGCGGTCGGCGGCCGCACCCCGAGGCCGATGAACGACAGCCCGGCGGCGTTGAGGATCGCGTAGCCGAGCGTCAACGACACCTGCACCATCATCAGCGGCATGATGTTGGGCAGGAGCTGCGTCAGCACGATCCGCGCCTCGCTGTTGCCGCACAGCCGCGCCGCCTCGACGAACCCGGCGCCACGCCGCACATTCGCCTCGGCGCGGGCGAGCCTTGCATAGATCGGCAGGTTGATGATCGCGGTGGCGTAGACGATGTTGGCGACGCTGTTGCCGAGCGCGGCGACGATGCCCATCGCCAGCACGAATAGCGGGAAGGCCATGATCGTGTCGACGGCGCGGCCGATCAGCTGGTCGGTCCAGCCGCCGTAAAACCCGGCCGCGAGCCCGAGTAGCGTGCCGCCGGCGAAGGCCAGGGCGACCGACACGATCGCCATCCCGAGATCGAGCCGTGTGGCGACGACGACGCGGCTGAAGATGTCGCGGCCGAGCTGGTCGGTGCCGAACCAATGCGCCAGCGACGGGCCGGTCAGCGCCCGGGCGGTGTCGCTGGCCAGCGGGTCATAGGGCGCCACAATCGGGCCGAACACCGCGCCCAGCACGAACAGCGAGAACAGCGCGAAGGCGAAGGCGGTGACCGGGTTGTCGCCGAGCACGTAGCCGGCATGGCGCAAAGCGGCGGTCATGCGTCCAGCCGCACCCGCGGATCGACCATGCCGTATACGAGGTCGATCAGCAGGTTCAGGAACACGTAGAGCAGCGCCATCGTCAGCACGAAGCCCTGCACCGGCGCATAGTCCGAGGCGATCAGCGCCTCGACCGCGTAGGAGCCGATGCCGGGCCAGGCAAACACCTTCTCGACCAGCACGTTGGCGCCGAGCAGGAACGAGAACACCATGCCGAGCGTGGTGATGACCGGCAATACGGCGTTGCGGAAGGCATAGACGTAGACAATGCGGCGGCGCGGCAATCCGCTGGCCCGCGCCGTGCGGATGAACTCGCTGCCCAGCGCCGCCAGCATCGACGCCCGCGTGATGCGCGCCAATGGCGCCAGCGAGAAGATCGCCAGCGTCGCGGCCGGCAGGATCAGCTGCGCCAGCGCGGCGCGGAAGGTCGCGAAATCGCCGGCGATCAGGCTGTCGATCAGGTAGAAGCCGGTCCATTGCGGCGGCGCCGTCGCATAGACGTCGAGGCGGCCGAGCGGCGCCGGCGCGATGCCGGCGAGGTAATAGAACAGGTAGACGAGCAACAGGCCGGTGAAAAACGTCGGCAGCGACACGCCGGCGGTGGTCAGGATGCGGCAGGCATGGTCAACCGCCGAGCCCGGCCGCATCGCCGCCGCGATGCCGAGCGGCACCGCAATCCCCACCGCCAATACGAGGCCGAGCAAGGTCAGCTCGGCCGAGGCCGGCAGGCGGGTCAGCAGCTCGGTCATCACGGGCTGCCCGGTGGTCAGCGAGGTGCCGAGGTCGCCGTGCGCCAGCTTCTCGACATAGTCGAGGAATTGCGCCGGCAGGCTGCGGTCGAAGCCGAGCTTGTGGCGGATCTCCTCGATCGCCTGCTTGTTGGCGGCCGGACCGGCAAAATAGGCGGCGGGGTCGCCGGGCAACGCCCGGGTCAGCAGAAACGTGACGATGATGACCCCGATGATGCTCGGCAGCGCGGTCAGCAGGCGGCGCAGGACGATCATCTCAATGCAGCATCAGCATCCACAGGGCCGGGTCGTCCCAGTAATTGTCTTCCGCCCGGCGATCCTCGGGCGGCCCGTTCGGGTCGCCGCCGCCGGGCCGCCGCCGATGCGTCCCGGCGATCACCGACAGTAATTGCCGCAGCCTCAGCCGTGCCGTAGCGACCGGCCCGAGCGCCGCCAGACTGGCGGCCAACCCGGGCGGCGGCCGGAAGGCCAGCGGCGCCACCATTTCCGGTGCCGTTTGACAGGTTGCGCTCATGTCGATCGCCTCCGTCGCGGTTAAGCCTTCGCCAGTTGCCGGTAGTCGAGCTGCCGGTGGAACCAGTAGCGATAGCCGGTGATGTTCTTCTGCATCGCCACGTCGAGATAGGGCTGGAACAGCGGAATGCGCGGGATCTGGTCGAAGGCCATCGTGATGAAGCCCTCGCACTCCTCTTTGTATTTGGCGGGATCGGTCTCGAACCGCGCCGCGTCGATCAGCTTATCCATCGCCGGGTTCTGATACGACATCGAGTTGAAGATTGCGTTTTGCCCGTGGTAATTCCAATAGAAGAAGTACTCGGGATAATTGAGCCAGCCGCCAAATACGTTAGCGCTAAACGGTAACGTCTTCTTCGAGAACTCGGCGCGCCAGTTGGCGCCGGGGATCTTGTTGAGAGAAACCTTGACGCCGATCTGCGCCAGGCTTTCCTGGGTCAGCTCGCATAGCGGCTCATTGATCACCGCCGCGCCGAGGTCGAACGACAGGACGGTCTCGAAGCCGTTGGCAAAGCCGGCCTCGGCGAGCAGCTTCTTGGCCTTGTCGAGATCGGTGACATAGGGGCTCGGCTGCGGCCAGTCGGTCGTCGTCACCGTCGCCGGCCCGCCGAACATCGGCACGCCGCGGCCGAACATCGCCGCATCCATGATCTTCTTGTAGGGGATCGCATAGGCGATCGCCTGACGCACCTTGACGTTGTCGAACGGGTGCATCTTGACTTGCATATCGAAGTACTGGATCGCGTTCTCGATCGGCGTGCCGACGATCGTCAGCTTTTTCGCCGCGGCAAGCTCGGACATGTCCTTCGGCGGCAGGTCGAACGAGATGTCGGCGTCGCCCCGCTCCATCAGCGCGCGACGGTTGCCGGCCGACGGCACGGTGCGCCAGATCACCCGCTGCAGCTTGGGCAGCGGCCCTGATTTCCACTTGTCGAAGCGCTGATAGACCAGCTCCTGGCCGGGGGTCCATTTGGCGACGTGAAACGCGCCGCCGCCGGCCTCGTTGGTCTTCAGCCACTCCAATGCCCACGGGTCCTTCTCCGTGGCGTGCTTCGTCGCCAGCCCCGAATTGATGATGGCCGGCACTGGGACGGCAAGATCCGGCAGGGTCAGCTTGTCCTTGCGGATGAAATCGATGCGGAAGGTGTGGTCGTCGACCGCGACGAACTGCTCGGGCTTTTGCAGCGAGCCGGCCTTCATCTGAAAGGTTGGGAAGCCGCCGACCGAGACCGCCCGGTCGAACGACCATTTGACGTCCTTGGCGGTGACCGGCGAGCCGTCGTGAAAGGTGGCGTCCTTGCGCAGTTTGAAGGTCGCCGACATGTCGCCGACATTCCACGATTCGGCGAGCTCGGGCTCGATCTTGGTGTGGTCGTAATGGTCGTGGCCGCTGGCATCCTTCTTGACCCCGAAGGTCACGAGGCGGTCATGGGTGTTCCACGACGCCTCATAGCCCGGCCGGTTGGTGCCGATCCCCATGATGTCGAGGCTGTTAGGGCCATTTTCCGACAGCGTCAGCAATGTGTCCTTGTGCGCCTGCGCCCGGGCCGGCCGGATATAGGACGCGGCAACGGCGCCGGCCGCCGTTGTCGTGGCATTCTTCAGAAATTCCCGCCGCCGCATTGCCCTGCACCCCCGGTTCGTGATCTCGCTCTCGGGCTGCCGTAGCAACCGGTGTGCCAGGGCGAGCGGCCGGCCGGAATTGGCATACAATCTTGCATACAAGAGCGCCGCTAGCGGGCGAGCGGCGGCGCAGCGGCTGCAGGCACGGGGCGCGGCTGGAGAACAGGCAGCTTGCCTATTTGGCGGGCATTTGGAATAGCCCTTGCACGGATTGCCCGAGAAACCCTGAGGGAGCAGCAGTGGTGGTGCCGAGTTTCGATTTCCGGGCGCTCACGCGCGCCTATGCCGCCGGGACCGCCGGCCCGAGCACGCTCGCCCGCGAGATCCTCGACCGCATCGCAGCGCGCGGCGAGGATGCGGTGTGGATCTCGCGCGTCCCGGACGCGCAATTGCTGGCCGCCGCCGTTGCGCTCGAACGCCGCGCCGCAACCGAAGGCACCGCGGCGATGCCGCTCTACGGCCTGCCCTTCGCGGTCAAGGACAACATCGACGTCGCCGGCCTGCCGACCACCGCCGCCTGCCGCGAATTCGCGCATCTGCCGGCACGCTCGGCGCCGGTGGTCGAGCGCCTGCTCGCGGCCGGCGCCTTGCTGGTCGGCAAGACCAACCTCGACCAGTTCGCCACCGGCCTCGTCGGCACCCGCTCGCCCTACGGGGTGCCGCGCAACCCGTTCGACCCGGAGTTCATTCCGGGCGGGTCGAGCTCGGGCTCGGCGGTGGCGGTGGCGGCCGGGCTGGTCGCGTTCGCGCTCGGCACCGACACCGCCGGATCGGGGCGCGTGCCGGCCGCGTTCAACAACATCGTCGGGCTGAAGCCGCCGCGCGGCCTGGTCAGCGGGAGGGGCGTCGTGCCGGCCTGCCGCTCGCTCGACTGCGTCTCGATCATGGCGCTGACCGTGGCCGATGCGGCAGCGGTGCTCGAGGTGATCCGCGGCCCCGACCCGGAGGACGAATACTCGCGCGCGGCGCCGCCCGGCTTCGGCTGCTTCGGTGCGCTGCCGCCGCGCTTTGCGTTCGGCGTGCCGCAGCCCGGCCAGCGCGAGTTTTTCGGCAACGCCGAGGCCGCGGCGCTGTTCGAGGCGGCGATCGCGCGGCTTTCCGCGCTCGGCGGCGAGGCGGTGGCGATCGATCTCGCGCCGTTTCTCGACGCCGCGGCATTGCTCTATCAGGGCGCCTGGCTGGCCGAGCGGATGACGGCGATCGACGCCGCGATCGACGGGCGGCGCGACATATTGCACCCGGTGACCCGGCGTGTCATCGAGGGCGGCGACCGCTTTTCCGCCGGCGACGCGTTCCGCGACCTGCACCGCCTCGCCGCGTTACGCAATGCGGCCGAAGCCGTGTGGCGGCAGATCGACCTCTTGCTGGTGCCGACGTCCGGGACGATCTACCGCATCGCCGAGGTCGAGGCCGATCCGGTCGGGGTCAACGAGCGGCTCGGGCGCTACACCAATTTCGCCAACCTGCTCGACCTGTCGGCAATCGCGGTGCCCAACGGCTTCCAGTCGAACGGGCTGCCGGCCGGCGTGACGTTGCTGGCGCCGGCGTTTCACGACCCGCTGCTCGCCGCGGTCGGCGCGGCGTTTCATGCGGCCACCGGGCTGCCGCTCGGCGCCACCGGTCAGCCGCTGCCGGCGCCGTCGCCACCACCGGCCGCGACGCCATTCCCCCATCTGCCGGTCGCGGTGCTGGGGGCGCATCTGCAAGGCGAGGCGTTGAACGGCGAGCTTGTCGCGCTCGGCGCCCGCTTCCGCCGCGCGGCGCGCACCGCGCCCGACTACCGGCTCTATGCGCTGCCCGACGGCAAGCGGCCCGGGCTGGTGCGGCATCCCGGCGCCGGCGCGGCCGTTGCGCTCGAAATCTGGGACATTCCGACCCCGGCGATCGGCGCCTTTCTCGCTGGCATCGCGGCGCCGCTCGGCCTCGGCCGGATCGCGCTCGAAGACGGCGGCGAGGTCACCGGCTTTCTGTGCGAGGCATGTGCCGTCGCGGGCGCGCGCGACATCACCGAATTCGGCGGCTGGCGGGCCTGGCGCGCCAGCCAGAGCGGCGCCGGGTGAGCCGACGCGACACGGAGGTATGTAACGCCCCATTCGCGCTTCGACGTAGCCATCGCGGCGCTCCGTTCCCATATGCTTAGGCGACGCTGAGCAACGGCCCGGTCGTGCTTAATCTGGGCGATAACCATGCGCGCACAATCGCCTGCCGGTAAAACTTCGTGCGAGTACCGCTGATCGATGCCTAGCCAATAAAAAGTACAGGAGAAACCCTAGTAGGATAAATATAAATGACTAAATCATTAACTCCACGTGCCTTCATTTGCCCTGTGACCGATACGAATTGCGATCAAGACGATTGCCTACGCGACGATTGTATGGAGAAAAAACGAGGCGATTACATTACGGAACATGTGCGCGGACGTTGGTTCTGGCGTAAGCCGGGCTACACCTTCTGGGGAGCCCCGCTGCGAAAGCGGTCGTTACAATCAAAGTGAGGCACTACCCGCGACAACGCCGACCTAGTGCGCGGCATCAAGGCGCACGCCGAGCCGGGCGGCTATTCGCGCTGGGGCATGGCGGCAATGAAGCTCGCCAAGGCCAATGCGTAGCGCGTCGTCGGCGCCGGGATATTGCCGTTCACGGTCGGGGCGGATTTGCATGGCTACAACGTGCGCCTGCAGGATGGCGGGCGCGCCTATCGCGGCATGTTCAGCGGCGAGGGCGTCGATGCGATCGTCGCCGACGAGGACCGCGCCTCGCCGTTCGCGCGGCCCTACAGCCTGCAGCACGCGATGACCGAACTGCTGGCGCTCGGCGTGCCGCTTGTCGAGGTTGTCCGCATGGCGACACAGAACGCCGCGATCATGCTCGGGCTGGAGGGCGACATGGGCGCGCTGTCGGTCGGCATGCCGGCCGACCTGTCGGCGATGCGGCTGATCGAGGGCGATTGGATGCTGGTTGATTCGGAGCGGGCGACGCACCGGGCGCGCCAGCTGCTGCACCCCGAATTCGCCTTGCGCGGCGGCAGGCTGCACCGTGCCGATTCGCCACTCTTGCCGGAATTTGAGGCGATCGCCGCCTGAGGGGCGTCCGGCACACGCAGGATCTGATGCAGCCGCGACGCGGATGTGCGCAAACTGCGGTGCGCCCCGCCAGGGGTGAATTTCCCCGATCCAACCGGTGCCGATGCTGCGACAAACCCTTGCCCCCATTCATCCCGACGGCTGGAAGTTCGTTGCGGCGGCGGCGCTGGCGAGCGCTGTCCTGTTTCTGGTGTGGTCGCCTGCCGGCTGGGCGGGGCTGATCGTCACGCTGTGGATCGCCTATTTCTTCCGCGATCCGTGGCGGGTGACCCCGGCCCGCGCCGGGCTGCTGATCAGCCCGGCCGACGGCATCGTGGTCGCGCTCGGCCCGGCGCCGCCGCCGCCGGAACTCGACATGGGAGGGGTGCCGGTGATGCGGATCGGCATCTTCCTCAACCTGTTCGATGTCCACATCGCGCGCGCCCCGCTCGGCGGCAGGGTGATGGCGAGGCGCTACATCAAGGGGCGCTTCGTCAATGCCAGCCTCGACAAGGCGAGCACCGACAACGAGCGCCTGGCGATCCGCATGGCCGCCGACGGGGAGCCGGACATCGCGTTCGTGCTGATTGCCGGGCTGGTGGCGCGGCGCATCGTCTGCCCGGCCTATGAGGGTCAACAAGTCGCGGCCGGCGAGCGCATCGGGCTCATTCGCTTCGGCTCGCGCGTCGACATCTATTGCCCGTCGCCTTATGTGACGCTGGTGGCGCTCGGCCAGCGCATGGTCGCCGGCGAGACCGTGCTCGCCGACCGTCTCGCCGCCGAGCCCGCCCGCGGCGGCATCGCCCATTGACGCCCATTAACCCGGCCAGCCGGAAATTCGTGTAGACTTACAAGACAGAGGCTCGCGGCAAGGAGAAGATCGGTGGCAGTGCGCTCGTCACGAGTGCGGATGCGGCGGCCACGCATGCGGGGGCGGCGGCTGTCCGAGCTGTCGGTCAATCGCATGGTGCCCAACGTGCTGACATTGCTGGCGCTGTGCGCCGGGATGACGGCGATCCGCTATGCGATCAACAGCGAGTTTCCCTACGCGGCGTTCGCGATCATCGCCGCCGGCATTTTCGACGGGCTCGACGGCCGTCTGGCGCGGATGTTGAAGGCGACCTCGCCGTTTGGCGCCGAACTCGACAGCCTGTCCGATTTCATCAGTTTCGGGGTCGCGCCGGCGGCCGTGCTCTATCTGTGGACGATGGCGCAATTGCAGAGCATCGGCTGGGCGATCGTACTGTTTTATGCGGTGTGTTGCGCGTTGCGGCTGGCGCGCTTCAACACCCAGCTGGGGGCCGAACCACCGCCCTGGGCCGCCAATTACTTCAGCGGCGCGCCGGCCCCGGCGGGCGCCGGGCTGATCATGCTGCCGATGTTCGTCAGCTTCCAGTGGGGCGGCGGCTGGGCCGATTGGGTCGCCCGCTCGCCGTACCTGAATGCGGTGTGGATCAGCTCAATCGCGTTGCTGATGATCAGCACGGTCCCGACCGTGTCATTGAAGCGCATCCGCATTCCGCACCACCTGGTGATCCCGACCCTGCTGATCATCGGCGTGATGACCGCGTTTTTCACGACGGCGCCGTGGCCAACCTTGATGGTCGTCGGCGTCGTGTATCTCAGCTCGATCCCGCTGACGATCCGCGGTTCCTACCGCCTGCGCCGCGCCGCGACGGCGCGCCAGCAGGATATGACGGCGGCGGCGCCAGCGGCCGCGCCACCCTATCCGCTCGGCGGTGCCGAGCCGCCGCCGGCGAATGAGTGGCGGCACTGACGATAAGACCGCAAGGGCTGAGGGGAGGATGAGCATGGCCGCAGGCTTGAGCTATGTGCATGGTGCCGCGGTAACGCCCCTGATCGGCGAGACGATCGGAGTGGCGTTCGACGAGACCGTCGCCCGCCACGGCGACTGCCATGCGCTGAGCGTGCGCCAGCAGGGCATTCGCTGGACCTATCGCGAGCTTGGCGCGCGGGTCGATGCCTTTGCCGCCGGCCTCTTGGCGCTGGGGCTTGCGCCGGGCGAGCGCGTCGCGATCTGGGCGCCCAACTGCGCCGAGTGGGTTGTGACGCAATTCGCCACGGCCAAGGCTGGGCTGATCCTCGTCAACATCAACCCGGCCTACCGGCTGTCCGAACTCGAATACGCGCTGAACAAGGTCGGCTGCCGGGCGCTCGTCACCGCCACCGCGTTCAAGACCAGCGACTACATCGGGATGCTCAACACGCTCGCTCCGGAACTGGCCGGGTCGTCACCCGGCCGGCTGAACACGGCGCAGCTGCCGACCCTCGAGACGGTGATCCAGATCGGCGGGCCGCTTGCAACGGGCACCTTCGCGTTCGACGATGTGCTCGCGATGGGCGGCGCGGGTGAGCACGCGCGCCTGGCAGACCTCGCGGGCGAACTGCAGTTCGACGACCCGATCAACATCCAGTTCACTTCGGGCACCACCGGCGCGCCGAAGGGCGCGACGCTGACCCATCACAACATCCTCAACAACGGTTTTTTCCTCGGCGAGGCGATGCGCTACACCGAGCGCGACAAGGTGTGCATCCCGGTGCCGCTCTATCACTGCTTCGGCATGGTGATCGGCAACCTCGCCTGCATCACGCACGGCGCGGCGATGGTGTTTCCGGGCGAGGGCTTCGACCCGCTGGCGACGCTGCAGACGATTGCCGAGGAGCGCTGCACCTCGCTTTACGGCGTGCCCACGATGTTCATCGCCGAATTGGAACACTCCGAATTTGACAGCCTCGACCTCACCAGCCTGCGGACCGGCATGATGGCCGGCGCGCCGTGCCCGATCGAGGTCATGCGCCGCTGCGTCGAGACGATGCACCTGACCCAGATCACGATCGGCTACGGCATGACCGAGACAAGCCCGGTCAGCTTCCAGACGGCGATCGACGATCCCTTGGAGCGGCAGGTGTCGACGGTCGGGCGCGTTCATGCGCATGTCGAGGTCAAGATCGTCGACGCCGAGGGGCGTATCGTTCCGCGCGGCACGCCGGGCGAATTGTGCACCCGCGGCTATTCCGTGATGCTCGGCTATTGGGACGACGCGGAGCGCACGGCGCAGGCGATCGACGCGGCGGGCTGGATGCATACCGGCGATCTCGCGACGATCGACGCCGAGGGCTATTGCAACATCGTCGGGCGCATCAACGACCTGGTGATCCGCGGCGGGGAGAACGTCTATCCGCGTGAGGTCGAGGAGTTCCTCTACCGCCACCCGCAGATCGAGGACGTGCAGGTGTTCGGCGTGCCCGACGAGCGCTTCGGCGAGGAATTGTGCGCCTGGGTCAAATTGCGCGCCGGCGCGCGCCTCGACGTCGAGGAATTGCGGGCGTTCTGCCGCGGCCAGATCGCGCACTACAAGATCCCGCGCCATGTCCGCTTCGTCGAGGCGTTTCCGATGACGGTCACCGGCAAGGTCCAGAAATTCGTCATGCGCGAGCAGATGATCGTCGAGCTGGGCGTGCGGGCGGCTGCCACCGCTTAGCGCTCGCCCGGCGCCGGGATGCGGGTTAGGCTTGCGCGCGCAGTTCATCCGGGGAAGTCCGATGCACGTTTTCAATCTTAAGGCCGAAGAGAAATTCGATCCGAAGAAGCACGTCGAGCGGGTGCTCGGGCGGGTCGGCGAGGGCGACGTCACGGTCGCCTGCTGGGAGCCGGGGCAAACCAGCCCCTATCACTGCCATCCGCACGCCACCGAGATCTATTTCTGCTTCGAGGGCGGCGGCACGATGAAGATCCCGGGCGAGACCGTGAATGTCGTGCCGGGCTCGTTTGTCGTGCACCCGCCGGGCGAATTGCACGAATGGATCACCGGCCCCGCGCGCACCCTGCTGTTTCGCGTGCGCTACGGCGACAACATGGGCGGCCGCACCAAGGAATGGCCGAGCAACCCCGACTGGCGCCCGCGCCCGGAGGACGTCGAATACTTCAAGGCCGGCTGAAAGGGATCACGATGAGCGACCGCGACGAGGAGGAGGGGTTCGGCTTTGCGCCGGAGCACGACGCGCCGATCCCCTATATGCAGCGCATCAGCGACTACTACCGGACGCTCGGCTACGGCGCGCCCTATCGCTGGGCGCATTATGCCGAGGTGCCGTTTGCGCCGTTGACGAAGAAGCTGGCCGACAGCCGCATCGGGCTGATCACGACGGCGGCGCCCTATCAGCCCGACAAGGGCGACCAGGGCCCGGGCGCGGCCTACAACGCTGCTGCCAAATTCTACACGGTCTTTTCCGGCGACAGCGCGCAGGACCACGATCTGCGCATCTCGCATATCGGCTACGACCGCCTCCATACGACGGCCGAGGACAGCAACACCTGGTTTCCGCTGCCGGCATTGCGGCGGCTGCGAGAGGCGGGGCTGATCGGCGAGGTGGCGCCGCGCTTTCACGGCGCGCCGACCAACCGCAGCCACCGCACGACGCTGGACCAGGATTGCCCGGAGCTGTTGGCGCGCTGCCGCGAAGACAAGGTCGACGCGGTCATTATCGTCGCGGTTTGACCGGTGTGTCACCAGACCGTGAGTTCTGGCCGCCCGTCACCTCGAAGAAAATGGCATCCCGACCGTAATCATGGGGTGCGCCAAGGACATCGTCGAACATGTCGGCGTGCCGCGTTTTCTGTTCAGCGACTTCCCGCTCGGCAACCCGGCGGGGCGGCCGCGCGACGCGCAATCGCAGGCCGAGACGCTTGAGCTTGCGTTGCGTGTGCTCGACGCTGCGCCGGCGCCGCGCACCACCGTGCAGTCGCCGCTGCGGTGGAGCGCCAGCGCCGACTGGAAGCTCGACTTCTCCAATATCGCGCGCCTGTCGCCGGAGGAGATCGCGCGCCGCCGCGCCGAGTTCGACCGCCAGAAGGAAATCGCCAAGACAATTCGCAGCAAGAAGGAGGCCGCCGAATAATGCCCCATCTGACCACCGATGACGGCGTCAGCCTGTATTACGAGGAGGCCGGCGCCGGATACCCGGTCGTCTTTGTGCACGAATTTGCCGGGGATTATCGCAGCTACGAGACGCAGCTGCGCTATTTCGCGCGGCGCTACCGCGTTATCGCGTTCAACGCGCGCGGCTACCCGCCCTCCGACGTGCCGGAGGATTGGCGTCAGTATTCGCAGGAGCGGGCGCGCGACGACATCCGCGCCGTGCTCGACGCGCTTAAGATCGAAAAGGCGCATGTCGTCGGCATCTCGATGGGCGGCTTTGCGACGTTGCATTTCGGCTTCGCCTATCCCGAGCGTGCCAGCGCCCTGGTCGTTGCCGGCTGCGGCTACGGCGCGCAGCCCGACAAGCGCCAGCAATTTGCCGAGGAATGTGCGCGCACCGCGGCGCAGATCGAAAGCCGCGGCATGGAAGAGGTCAGCAAGACTTACGGCGCTGGCCCCACCCGGGTGCAGCTGCAAAACAAGGACCCGCGCGGCTATGCCGAGTTCCTTGCCCAGCTCGCCGAGCATTCGACGCGCGGGGCCGCCAACACCCAGCGCGGCGTGCAGGGGCGACGCCCCTCGCTATGGGATTTGACCGACGCGATGAAAAAGCTCGACGTGCCGACCCTGATCGCGACCGGCGACGAGGACGACCCCTGCCTCGAACCGGGCCTCTTGATGAAGCGCCTGATCCGGTCCGCGGCGCTCGTCGTGTTCCCCAATACCGGGCACGCCCTCAATATCGAGGAGCCCGACCTGTTCAACCAGGTGTGCGCCGATTTCTTCCACCAGGTCGAAACCAGCCGCTGGCCCCGCCGCGACCCCCGCTCGGTCACGGGCTCGATTCTGGGATGGAGTATAGGTAAGATTTTACCGTAGTCCAAACAGTAGACTGTCATCCGAATTCACTCACCGTAATTCGTTCTGGAACACTTCAGCAGCGGAGGGGCACGTGTGGAATAGGCTTGGACGGTTGCTCAGCCGATTTCGTGCATTACTAAATCCTCGGCTTCCTGGTCGCATTCTTAGGCGGGATCATAGGTTCGCTCATATTTGCTAATACACGACAGCTGCAGATGCACAAATGCACAGTTTATTTCGAGATTATCTACACCTTCGTTTTGACTACGCATATGGCGCCCGAGAAAGCGGATTTGCACCACTGGAGACGATTACCTCGCTAGTCCCGTCAAGTTCGATGTGGCAGTAACCGTCACCGATAGCGGAGCATTGAGGGGGGAGGGAGGATATCGATCCTCCCGATAGGGATCGGCGCAAGGGGTGCAAGCGCAAATGAAGAAAGAACGGCAACACGCATTCAGTTCGAAGTACCTATCACGCTTCCGAAGCCTGGTGACGGGCAATGATTTGCGGACTTGCCGTGCAGTCGTCCGGCTGAGCGTCGGCGCGATGCCACGCCCGGCATAGCGACCAACTGGAATTACCGACGCAGCGAAACAATCTCGACGAGATTGCTTAGCCGCGCCGGTAATCCCGGTCGGGTCGCCGTTACTCCGCGGCGGTTCCCTGCTGCGGCGCCGGCTGGGTCAGCGAGCCGGCGGGGGTCGGGATGCCGTAGAGCCGGGCGCAATTGTCCCACAGGATCTTTTTGCGCTGCTCGGCGTCGAATGCCAGGCCGAGGAACTGCGAGATCGCCTCCGGGAAGGCGCCGTCCGAGTGCGGGTAGTCGCTCGACACGACGAAATACTCGCGCGCCCATGTCGTTGACCGCGTGCACCGCCGGCTCCTCGTCGACATCGAGCGCGATGTAGCATTGCCGCCGGAAATATTCGCTCGGCAGCATCGACAGCGGGCGCTCGCAGCCCGGCCCGAATTTCTCCCACTGGTCGTCGAGCCGCCACAGCCACCACGGCAGCCAGCCCGCGGTGCCTTCGAGAAAGGCGGCGCGCAGCTTCGGGTGGCGCTCCATGACGCCGCCGGTGGTCAGGCTGGCGATCGCGCCCATCAGCTCGACCGGGATTGCGGATCGCATGCGCGATCGGGTGGAAATTGGCGTGCCCGACATAGCGCCGCCCGGCATCGTCCTTCAGCGCGGTGTTGCCGGTCGGGTGGAAGCCGATCGGCACGTTGAGCTCTTCGAGCGCGTCCCACAGCGGCTCGACGGCATCGTCGTGCAGATGCTGGCCGTTGACCGGGTTGGGCGTGCCGATGACCGCGACCGCGCCCAATTCCTTGACGCAGCGGCGCGCCTCGGCGACCGCCAGGCCGATATCGTGCATCGCGATCTGCGCGGCGAATTTGAGCCGCGTCGGGTCGGTCTTGCAGTAATCGGCGGCCCAGTTGTTGTAGGCGCGCGCCAGGGCGGCGGCGTAGTCGGGCGCGAGATCGTCGTGGCACAGGATCTGCCGGCCGCGCGTGCCGTACATGACCGCGACGTCGATCCCCTCGATGTCCATCGCGGTCAGGGTCGAGGGCGCATCGATAGCCGCGCGCCCGGGCGACGTTGAAATGCGGGTGCCGGGCGCGGCTGCGGCGGCGCAACTCGCGGCTCGACACCGTCGCGCCCTGCTGCATGTTGTGCGCCGGGATCGCGAGCCCCTGCACCTCCATGCCCATGATCGAATCGGTGTTGGCCTTGTCTTCCTTGCTCTCGGCGAGCTGCTGCTGCTGGCCGCCGAAAAAGCGCGGCGGGTTCGCTCGCCAGGGCTCGTCGAGATAGCGCGCCCACAGATCGCCGGGCTCCATCATGTGGAGATCGCTGTCGAGGATCAGATAGCCGTCGCGTGCCATGTGTTTCCTCCCATCATCGAAAATCGCGTTATTCCACTGGGACGAAGATACAGTTGCGGATCTTGCCTTCGACCGCCTTGGACAGATGGCCCTTGCCGGTGGTGTCTTCGACGAGGATCACCTCGCCGGCGCCGATGATGCGCGCTTCGCCGTCGCTCGCGGTGATCTGCACGCCGGCGTCGAGGTTGATGATGTATTGCCGGCGCGGCGCCGGGTGCCAGTCGAGGTCGTAGGCCGGCTGGACCTCGCGGAAGATGATGCCGGTCGCCGGCAGCCGTTTCGACAGCTTGCCGGCTCGGCCTTCCTCGACCCATTCGACCTCGATGTCGCGGAAATGCGACTGGCCGCTATTGTCGGTGTAGAGATTGTGGATCCGCATCGCGCCGCCTCCTCCTTATTGCCCCGCGGGGCTGGGTGGAATGGGCGATTGTAGCGGCGCCGCCGCCCGCTGCGCCAGTGCTACGCGGCGGCCGGCGCTGCGGCGGACCTAATAGCCGGGACCGTATGGCGCCGGCCCGTAAGAATAACGGGGCGCGTAGTAATACGGCGCGGGCGGGTAGTAATAGGCCGGCGGATAGGGATAGGGGCCGGCGACCGCCCGCAGCGGCAGGGTGGCAATGGCCGCGGCGGTGCCGACGATGGCGGCGCCAGCGGCGAACGGCCAAAATATCGGACCACGGCGCCAGTACGCCTGGGCGGACGAAAGCGGGACCGCCACGGTCGCCGCGGCCAGCGCAACCGCCATGGCTGTCGCTTTCCACTGCATCCGATTCCACTGCATCTGAGACCTCCTTCGAGCGCGATGTGATCGCCAGTGAGAATAAGCGAAACGCACCTGTATCGTTTGTTATAGGCCCCTGCCGCCGCCGTCATCCCCGGCCGCGGGTCAGGTCTGCCGGCGGCATAGTTCGCTTGCGTCGCCGGCTGTGCGCCCCGATGATGGCGCGTTACCGCAGGGGACTCTGGTCATGGAATTTGGCAGTTTCATGGAATTTCCGCCGGTCGCAAGCGGCGCCGAGAGCGCCGCCTTCGATCAGGCATTGGCGGAATGCGAGGCGGCCGAGCGGGTCGGCCTCGACGCCGTTTGGCTGGCGGAACTGCACGGCGCGCCCGAGCGCTCGGTGATGTCGTCGCCGATGATGGTGGCGAGCGCGATCGCCGCCCGCACCAGCACGATTCGGATCGGCCTCGCGGTGCAGGTGTTGCCGCTGTCGCATCCGCTTCGCCTCGCCGAGGAGGCGGCGACCATCGACCAGATCAGCCACGGCAGGCTCATTTACGGCATCGGCCGCAGCGGCGTCGTGCGCACCTACGAGGATTACGGCATCTCCTACGACGAGAGCCGCGAGCGCTTCGCCGAGACGCTGGACATTCTCAAGCAGGCGTGGACCGAGCCGAGTTTTTCGCACGAGGGCAAGTATTTCTCGTTCAAGAATGTCGCGGTGACGCCGAAGCCGTGGCAGAAACCCTATCCCGAGATGCGCATGGCGGCAGCCACGCCGGAGACCTTTCCGCAGATCGGCCGGCTCGGCCTGCCGATCTTTGTCGCGGTGCGCCAGGGGCCGTTCACGCAATTGGCCGAGAGCATCAAATCCTATCGCGCGGCCTACACGGCGGCGGGGCACCCCGGGCACGGCAAGGTGTTTCTGCGCGTCCCGGCCTACCTCGCCGAGACCCGCGAGCGCGCCCGCGCCGAGGCGAAAGAGAGCCTGATGAGCTTTTTCGCCTATCAGGCCGAACTGGGGCGCGACTCGGCGCGGCGTGCCGGCGGCGAGGTCGCGGTGCAGCGGCTGCGCCGGGTCGAGCGGCTCGAGGCGTTGACCTACGAGGAAGCGCTGGCGACCCAGGTGCTGATCGACGAGCCGCACGGTTTCGCCGCACGCCTGCGCGAGGTCCAGGACGAGATCGGCCTCGACGGCATCCTCGCCGAACTGAATTGCGGCGGCAAGATCCCGCAGCCCCGGGTGCTCAATGCGCTCAAGCTATTGTGCGAGGAAGTAAAGCCGCAGTTTCATTAGCGGGGCGCGCGGCGCCTACGCGACCACCGCCATTGCCTCGCGCTCGCTGACGGGAACGGCGGCGGGCTCGGGGAACAGCAGTTCCTCGTAGAGGTCGATCGTTCGCGCGCACATCGCCTCGCGCGTGTAACCCGAAGCGACGTGCGCGATCGCGCGCCCCGCGAAGGCGGCGCGCTCGGCCCGGTCGAGCGCCAGCGCCTCGCCGATCGCGGCAGTCAGAGCCGTGATATCGCCCGGTGGGGTGAGCCAGCCGCTGATCCCCGGAAGGATCGTCTCTCTAGCGCCGCCGTGATCGGTCGCGACCACCGGCTTGCCCATCGCCTGCGCCTCGACAATGACCCGCCCGAAGCCCTCCGGGTCGGTGGAGGCGGAGACCACGACATCCGACAGCGCATAGGCTGCCGGCATGTCGTTGCAGCCCTCGATGATGCGAAACATGCCGATCAGGTCGAGCCGCTCGATCGCCGCTTCGAGCTCGCGGCGGAAGCCGGGCCGCTGCTCGGTCCCGACCAGCACGCAGCACAGATCGCGCCGGCCTAGCCGGGCGATCGCCTCGATGAAATCGAGCCCGCCCTTCCAGCGGGTCAGCCGGCCGGGCAGCATCACAACCCGGACATCCTCGGGCACCCGCCATTGCCGGGCCAAGGCGGCGACGCGCTCGCCGCCGACCCGCTGCGGCGCGAAGGCGCCGAGGTCGACGCCGCGCGGGATGACGCGCAGCCGGTCCGGGCCGACCCCATAGACCTGCGCCGCGTGTTCGCCGACGAACTGCGAGATCGCGATGACCCGCTCGCCCTTCGCCATGACCGAGTTGTACCAGCGCTTCAGCGGCAGCTCGATGTCGTAGGCGTTGTGGAAGGTCGTGACGAAATGCCGCCGCGTGGCGCGTGCCGCCGACCAGGCGCTCCATGCCGGGGCGCGGCTGCGGGCGTGCACGATGTCGATCTTGTGGCGGCGGATGATGTCGATCAGTGCCCCGACATTGCGGCGCATGACCAATGGGTTCTTCGAGGCAAGCGGCAAGGTCAGGTGATGCGCCCCGACGCGCGTGAGCTGGTGCACCATCGGGCCGCCGGACGAGGCGACGTAAGCGACCCACCCCGCCGCGACAAGCGCGCCGGCAAGATCGACCGTGCCGCGCTCGACCCCACCCGAAACGAGGCTCGGGACGACCTGCAAGACGGCCGGCGGACGGCCTTCTTTCGCTGCGGTGGCGATGCTATCGTGAATACCCATTCGGTTGCTGCAACGCCTTGATGTCCGCTCCCGACCGCGCCGCTGCGGCGCCTGCCTCTCCAGCCGGCCAGAGCCCGCAGATTCTACCACGCCCCGACGGCGCCACAATTGCCTACCACCGGCGCGACGGCGGCCCGCCCGGGATTGTCTTCCTCGGCGGCTTCCGGTCCGACATGACCGGCACCAAAGCCTTGTTTTTGGATGATTATTGCCGCCAGCGCGGGCATGCCTACGTGCGCTTCGACTATTTCGCGCACGGTGCGTCAAGCGGTGATTTCGCCCAGGGTACGATCGGCCGCTGGCGCGATGACGCAATTGCGGTTATCAATTCGTTAACGCAGGGCCCGCAGATCCTCGTCGGCTCCAGCATGGGCGGCTGGATTATGCTGCTGGCGGCGCTGGCGCGGCCCGAGCGGATTGCCGCGCTCGTCGGCATCGCCGGCGCGCCCGATTTCACGCAAGAGCTGCTGTGGCCGCGCCTCTCCGCGGCGCAGCGCGATGAAATCGCGCGGCGGGGCAGGGTGGTCCTGCCCTCGGATTTCGACCCGGCCGGCTACCTCTATACCAGCGTGCTGATCGAGGACGGCCGGCGCCAACTTGTGCTGGGCGGGCCGATCGGGCTGGACGTGCCGGTGCGGTTGCTGCACGGCCTCGGCGACGCATCGGTGCCGTGGCAGCTCAGCCTGCGTCTCGCCGAGCGCCTGACCAGCCGCGACGTCGCCGTAACTCTCGTCAAGGACGGCGACCACCGCCTCTCCACCGAGGCCGATCTTGCCCGCCTCGCGCAGACCCTCGACGCGCTGGCGGCTTCCCTCGGCTGACGCCGGCGGACTATAAGACCGCGATCCGGGCAAGGGTGACGGCGATGCTGATCGGCGTTCCGAAAGAGGTGAAGACCCACGAATACCGCGTCGGCCTGGTTCCCGGCAGCGTGCGCGAGCTGATTCATCACAGCCACAAGGTGGTGGTCGAGAGCGGCGCCGGGGCGGGGGTCGGCTTTGACGATGCCGCCTACGAGAATGCCGGCGCCGAGATCCTGATGCGGGCGGCCGACGTGTTCGCCGCCGCCGAGCTGATCGTCAAGGTCAAGGAGCCGCAGCCGCAGGAAATCCGCGCGCTGCGCGAGGACCAGATCCTCTTCACCTATCTCCACCTCGCGGCCGACAGGTCACTCACCGAAGGGCTGTTGCACTCCGGCGCGGTGGCGATCGCCTACGAGACCGTGACCGACAAAAACGGCGGCCTGCCGCTGCTCGCGCCGATGAGCGAGGTGGCGGGCCGCATGTCGGTGCAGGTCGGCGCCCATTGCCTCGAAAAAGAGCAGGGCGGCATGGGTATCCTGCTCGGTGGGGTGCCGGGCGTCGCGGCGGCCAAGGTGGTGATCCTCGGCGGCGGTGTCTCGGGCACCAACGCGGCGCGCGTCGCGATGGGCATGGAGGCCTATGTCACGGTGATCGACCGCTCATTGCCGCGGCTTTACGAGCTCGACCTGCAATTCGGCTCACAGCTCCATACGCTGTTCTCGACGGTCGAGACAATCGAGCGCGAGGTTGCCGCCGCCGACCTGGTGATCGGTGCGGTGCTGGTGGCGGGCGCGGCAGCGCCAAAGCTGGTCAGCCGCCAGTTGGTGCGCGCGATGAAGCCCGGCTCGGTCATCGTCGACATCTCGATCGACCAGGGCGGCTGCGTCGAGACCAGCCGGCCGACCACCCACGCGCAGCCGACTTTTATCGACGAGGGGGTCGTGCATTACTGCGTCACCAATATGCCAGGCGCGGTTGCCCGCACCTCGGCGGTGGCGCTCAACAACGCCACCCTGCCGTTTGTCCTGGCGATCGCCGATCGCGGCTGGCGCCGGGCATTGTCCGACGATCCCCACCTGCGCAAGGGGCTCAACACCTGCCGCGGCCTGTTGACCCATCCCGCGGTTGCGCATGATCTCGGCCTGCCGCTGACGACGGCCGAGCGCGCTGTGACCGATTGAGGGTGCGGCCCGCAAAACACATGCAACAGTCTGCAAATCTTTGGCTTGCCGCGGGCTTGAGGGGCTCCGCGGCGGTCCCCATCTGACCCGAGATGATTGAAGACGGGACCAGGGCGCTGCTTCAGACCGCCGCCGCGGCGGCGGATCCCGTGTTTCGCTCCGGCGCGGCAGAGCAAGAGCTGTTCGCGCACATCGACGGCGCCGCGATTGCCGCCGTCACCGATCTCTATCGCGAGATATTGCCGCCCGGCGGGGCGATCCTCGACGTGCTGTCGGGGTGGGTATCGCATCTGCCGCCCGAAGCGCCGTTCCGCCACGTCGTCGGCATCGGCGTCGACGGGCATGCGCTGCAGGAAAACCCGTTCCTCGACGAGTGGCGGGTGCAGGATCTCAACGCCAACCCGGTCCTGCCGTTCGCGACCGGCGCGTTCGACGGCGCAACGATCTGCGCCGCCGTGCAAAATCTGGCTCGCCCGGCCGAGGTGTTCCGCGAGATTGCCCGCGTGCTGCGGCCGGGGGCGCCGCTGATCGTCACCTTCTCCAACCGCTGCCTTGCCACCAAGGCAATCGCCTGCTGGTGTCTGCATGACGAGACGGGCCAGCTGTGTCTGGTCGCACAGCATTTCGCCGCCGCCGGCAACTGGGCGGATGTCCGCTGCCTCGACCGCACGCCGCCGGGCGGCGGCCAGCCGTTGTATGCCGTGATCGGGCGCAGTCTCGGCGTGGGCCGCCCCGGCGACAGCGACTGATCCGCCCGGCCTCGCCGCGGTCGCGTCACGGCGCGATCAGGCGGGGCGGCACCGGGTGGGTTGCGGGCTCGATCAGGAACAGCCGGCGCCAGTCTCGCCGCTGCCCGAACTCGATGAAGCGGTAGCTGAGCGCGGCAACGGTCAGCGTCAGCACGAGAAAGCACACCACGGCCGCGGCGAACGTGCTCCCCGGCAGGGTCGCGCGATCGGGCATGACCCAGCGCAGCAGCGGCCAATGCCAGATGTAGAGACTGTAGCACATCATGCCGAGCAGCTGCAGCGGCCGCCATGACAGCGCTGCCGCAATCCGCGTGCCGGGGACCAGCGCGGCGAGCACGACCAGGCACAACCCGGCATCGAGCACGTCGTTGAGCGCGGCACGAAACGGGATCGGCAGGAGGTGCCGCGCCGTCAGGTCAAAGCCGGTCCAAGCGAGGATCACGAGGAGTGCCCCGGCCAGCAGGCAGAAGCCGGCGTGGCGTGGCAGGCGCCGCTCTACATAGAGCTGCGCCACCATCATGCCGAGGACGAATTCGTCGAGCCGGCACGGGAAGAATTCGATATTGAAGTTGTTCCCTGCCACCGGCGGGTTGCGGATGCAGCCGATGAGCCGGACGGCGAACGCAAACGCGAGGACGAAACCCGTCAGGGGCGCCATCCCGAACCGGCGGCGCGCCAGGACCAGCATCGGGAACACCGCGCTGAACGCGACCTCGACCCCGATCGACCACAGCGGGCCGTTAAAGGAGGGATAAAAGCTGCGCGCGTCGACGACGAAATCGAAGCTGACAACCGAAAGCAGCTCGCCCAGGCCGCTCGTCCCGCGCAGCGCTGCGATGGCCCATAGGACGATAACCGAGACATAGAACAGCGGCAGCAAACGCAACGCGCGCCGCCGGTAGAAGCGCGCGCGGTCGGACACCGTGCCCATCGCCCCTTCGTCCGCGACAAGGGGCAGGAACAGCACGAACCCGGACAGGATGAAGAACAGGTCGACGCCGGTCCAGGTGTTGGTCAGCAGCGGCGCCAGCCACAACGGCAGCTGATCGACCGTCCACAAGCCCGAGGCGACGTGGAAATAGAGAACGCCGACGATCGCGACGCCGCGCAGCCCGTTGATCGGCGCCAGGCGTTCGCGGGCGTGCGGCGGCGCCGCGCCGACCGGTCGCTGCGGAAAGACCGTTTCCATCGACGCCAATTGTAACGCGCAGCCGGTAAGGCAAGGTTAACGCGGTGCCTCTAGCGCGCCCCGGTTGCCTTGACAAGCGACAATCTTCCCGATGGAGTAACGGCTTGGACGGGGATTGGGGAGCGGCATGGCGGGCAGCGGTTTCGAACAGAAGGCTGACATAGCGGCGAGAGACGCCGGCGTCTATCTGGCGCGAGTGCGCGAAATCGCGCCCGACCTGGTCGCCGCGGATGCGGAGATCGACAGAAACCGCGAGCTGCCGGCCCGTGTCATCGACAGCTTGGTCGAGCGCGGCTTCTTTCGCCTGCTGTTGCCGCGCTCGCTCGACGGCGCCGAATTGCTGCCGGCGCAATACGTGCCGATCATCGAGGAGATCGCCAAGAGCGACGCCAGCACCGCCTGGTGCGTCAACCAGAACTCCGGCTGCTCGATGACCGCGGCGTATCTCGCGCCGGAGGCCGCGCGCGACATCTTCGGCGGGCCGCGCGGCATCCTCGCCTGGGGGCCGGGGCCGGGCGAGGCGCGGGCCGTCTCGGGCGGCTATCGCGTCACGGCGCGCTGGAGCTTCGCCAGCGGCAGCCATCATGCGACCTGGCTCGGCTGCCATGTGCCGGTGATCGAGGCCGATGGCGGGCCGCGCCTGCACGCTGACGGCACGCCGGTGGTGCGCACGATGCTGTTCCCGAAAAGCGCGACCGAGTTCACCGACATCTGGCACACGATCGGGCTGCGCGGCACCGGCAGCGACCAGTATTCGGTCACCGATCTGTTCGTCCCCGAAGATTATTCGATCGACGTGTTGTCGCGCCGGGAGACCCCGGAGGGCGAAGACGCGGCTGCTCTACCGCTTCAGCAGCCTGGCGCTCTATGCCGCCGGGTTCGCCGGGGTCGCGCTCGGCATCGCGCGCAGCACGCTCGGCCCATTTCATCGAGCTGGCGCGCGACAAGATCCCGCGCGGCGCGCGCCTGACGATGCGCAACAACAACGTGATCCAGTCGCAGGTGGCGCAGGCCGAGGCGCGGCTGCATCGGCGCGGCGCTATCTGCTGGGCTCGCTCGACGACATCACCGCGGCGGTGGCGACGCGCGGCCACGTCACGCTCGACGAGCGGATGACGATCCGCCTTGCCTCGACCTTCGCGATCCACACCGCGCTTGAGGTCGTCGACATGCTCTACCAGGCGGCCGGCGCCACGGCGATCTTCAACGAGAACCCGTTCGAGCGGCGCTTCCGAGACATCCATTCGGTGGCGCAGCAGGTGCAGGGCCGCCAGGCGAATTTCGAGACGGTCGGGCAATACATGATGGGCCTCGAAGCCGACACCACCTGGCTCTGATCAATCGCTTATCCGGCCTGCGGCGGCTCGTTCGGCGTGTATTCGGCGCGCACGCGGTTGCGCAGATGGCGAGGCCGGCGGCGATGTAGCCGCCGTCGATCGCGATCTCGGCGCCGCTGATAAAGCTGGCCTCCTCGGAGGCAAGGAACAGCACCAGTTCGGCGCATTCGAGCGGCGTGCCCTGGCGGTGCATGCGGGATCGCGGCGCGCGCGGCATGGGCGAAGCCTTCGCCGCCGCTTGCGAAAAAGCCGGTATCGGCGATCTGCCCGGGATGGATCGAATTGACCCGGATGTTCCACGGCGAGAATTGCAGGACCGCGGTCTTGGTCAGGCCGCGCAGCCCCCATTTGCTGGCGGTGTAGGCGGCATCGTCATGCGCGGTGAGCCCCGCGGTCGACGAGATGTTGACGATCGAGCCCGCCGCCCGAATTCGCGGATCGCCGGCGCGGCGTGCTTCATGCCGAGCAGCGGCCCGGTCAGATTGACCGCCGAGGGTGCGGTTCCATGCCTCGAGCGTCGTGGCGACGATGCCCTGCCGGGCGATCGTGCCGGCGTTGTTGACGAGGATGTGCAGGCCGCCGAAGGCCGCCAATGTCGCGGCAACCGTGTCGATCCACGATTGCTCGCTCGCCACGTCCTGCACCCGGAACTGCGCCCGGCCGCCCTGGTCGCGCAGCCTCTTCGCGAGCGCCTCGCCCTTCGCCGCGTCGACATCGGTCAGCATCACCGCGGCGCCTTCGCGCACGAACAATTCCGCCTCGACCGTCCCCTGGCCGCCCGCGGCCCCGGTAATCAGCGCAACCTTGCCGGCAAGTTTCGCCATGTGAACCTCCCCTAGATCTTTGTTTCCGACAGCCTTGGCTCGTAGCCCTTGCGCGGGTACTCCTCCCAGTATTGGCGGAAGCCGTGCTTGGTGGCCTCCTGGTGCGGGTGGGCGCGCAGCTTTGCCACGTCGATGTCGATGCCGAGGCCGGGCGCCGTCGGCAGGTCGATCCAGCCGTCCTTGACCGCGAGGCCCTGGAGCGCGATGTCGCGGCAGATCCCCTCGAAATTGACGAAATACTCGGTGATGCGGAAGTTCGGGATCACCGCCGAGACGTGCACGGTCGCCGCCATGCCGATGAGCGGGCTAGTTGTAGTTGTGCGGCGACATGACGACCGCCTGCGGCTGTGCCATGACCGAGATGTCCAGCAATGCCGAGATGCCGCCGATCGCGCAGATGTCGGGGTTGAGGATGTCGGCGGCGCGCATCGCCAGGCAGGCGGCGAACTGCTCCTTGGTATAGAGCGCCTCGCCGGTGACGATCGGGATCGGCACGGCGCGGCGCACCTCGGCCAGCAGGGCAAGATTGTCGGCGAGGCACGGCTCCTCGTACCAGTCGATGTCGAACTCGGTCAGGCGGTTGCCGATGCGGATCGCGTGCTGCGGCGCAAAGCGGCGGTGCGCCTCGACCAATATCTCGAAGTCCGGCCCGACCGCTTCGCGCACCGCCCGCACATACCGGATCGCGAAATCCTCGTCCTTGCGGTCGACATAGCTGCGCCACGGGCCGGGGAACGGGTCGAACTTGGCGGCGGTGAAGCCCATCGCCTTTATTTTCAGCGCGCGCTCGACCCCGTCCTCGATCGTCGAGCGCCCGGCCCAGCCATTGGCGTAAACGCGCACCCGCTCGCGCGAGGCGCCGCCCAGCAAATTGTAGACCGGCAGCCCGGCGCGCTTGCCGATGATGTCCCACGAGGCGATCTCGATCGCGCTCCACGCCGACAGCAATTCCATCGAGCCGCGGCGGATCGCGAAATCCTCGAACATGACCTGCCCGGTATGACGGATGTTGAAAACGCCGCGGCCGATCACATGCGGCGCCATCGCCTTGACGCATTCGGCGATGACGGTCTCCTTGCCGGCCGTGACGTAGGCTTCGCCCCAGCCATGCGTGCCGTCCTCGGTCTCGACCCGGCAGAACAGGAGGTCCTTCGCGCTGCCGGTGCCGAGAATGAAGCTCTCGATGCGCGCAATCTTCATGGCTTTCCCCCTTTATTACCGCCGCGGCAGGCGATTCTCGTGCACCTGCAGGGCGCAATAGGCGGCGCTGAGCAACGGCGCGGCAAAACCGAAATGGCGGGCGCGGCGCAGCATGTCGCCGACGATTGCATCGGCCTCGGTGCGTCGCCCGGCTTCGAGGTCCTGGCGCATCGAGGCGGTGTTGATGCTGCCACGCTCGGTCAACAGCGCCTGGACGCGCTCGCGCGACTCCGGCCGCGGCCGATAGCCCGCCGCGGCGGCGACCGCCCGGCACTCGGCGAGCGCCGCCAGCATCACCGCTTCGCCGTCCTGCGTCGCGACGATCTCGCCGATATTGCCGCGCAACAGGCAGTTCATCCCGGCCATCGCGCCCATCATCACGAATTTCTCCCACATTTCGAGCAGGATGTTGTCGTTGCCCGGGGCGCTGACCGGGGTGCCGGCGAATTCCGCCGCGATACCGCGTGTCCGCTCGGTGATGCCGCCGCTGCGCTCGCCGAAGGCAATGCCCGACATCGTGTTGTGATGGCGGATCGTGCCGTTCGGCAATAGCACCGCGCCGACGTAAGCGACGCCGCCCAGCACACGCCCGGCCCCGAACGCCGCGTCGAGCTTGTCGAGATGCACGAGGCCATTGAGCAATGGCAGCACCGCGGTCTGCGGCCCGACACCGGGGCGGATCGCCTCGATCGCCGCGTCGAGGTCGTAATGCTTGGCGGTCAGCAGCACGACGTCGTATGGCCCGCCGACCCGGTCGGCGGTGGCCACCTTGACCGGCACGTGGAAATTGCCGAGCGGGCTCTCCACGGTGAGCCCGTGCTCGGCGAGCGCGGCGGCGCGTGGCGCGCGCACCAGAAAAGTCACGTCGCGCCCGGCCTCGGCGAGCCGCCCGCCGAAATACCCGCCGACCGCCCCCGCCCCGAGCACCAGGAAGCGCATGATTTCCCTCCTAAGCTGAAGACGTCACCCCGCGACGAAAGGGGCCAGGGCAACCGTTCTTTGTAGGCCCCGGATTCCCGCTTGCGCGGGAATGACGGTTGACTTGCGGTCAGTTGGTAACCAGCAGGATCTTGCCGATATGCCGGTTCGATTCCATCAGCCGGTGCGCCGCCGCCTCGGCCGGCGGGAGGGTGCGGTCGCTCACCGGCCGCACGCTGTCCGCCCGCGAGCGCGCCTTAACGCTGGGCGGTGCGGCCGTTGCTGATGGCGAGGCCGCGCAAGACGTCGATCGCCTCGCTCAGCTGCTCGTCGCTCGGCGTGCCGATATCGCCGCTCGCGACGGTCGCCTGATCGTGCTTTGGCTGCGTCGCGGTGGCGGCCGCCGGCTTGCCGGCCGGCGCCTTGGCGGGTGAGGCTGCCGCTCCCGCGCCGGGGGCGCCCTTCTTGTCGGCGGTGTTCTTGTCCGGGGCGGGCGTCGCGTCGGGGTTCTTCAGCGCCCCGCGCAGATCGGCCTCGCGCAGCCGGTCGGCCTGCGAGATCTTCTCCAGCTTCAGGGCCGAGACGGTCAGGTCGGGCTCAAGTCCCTTGCCCTCAATCGTGTGGCCGCTCGGCGTCAGGAAGCGCGCCGTCGTCAAGCGGATGGCGCCGTTGCCGTTGAGCGGGATCAAAGTCTCGATCGCGCTTTCGCCAAAGGTCTTGGTGCCGAGCAGCACCGCGCGGTGGCTGTCCTGCAAGGCGCCGGCGACGAGTTCCGCCTCGCCCGCCGTGCCGGAGTTGACAAGCGCCACGATCGGCTGCCCGTTGGCGACGTCGCCGGGCGTCGCTGCGATCCGCTTGACGCTGTCCGACTTGCGCCCCTTGACGACGGTGATGTCGCCCTTATCGATGAACGCGTCGGCGGTTTTGACCGCCGAATTGAAGCTGCCGCCGGGGTTGTTGCGCAGGTCGAGGATGAAGCCGATCAGCTTGTTGCCGGCCTGCTCGCGCAGATCCTTGACGGCGGCGGCGAGCGCGTCGGGCGTCGCGTCGTCAAAGCCGGCCAGACGGATATAGCCGACATCGCCGCCCTCGAGCCGGTGGCTGATGGTCGGGAACCTGTCGGTGCTGCGCTTCAGCTCGACCTTGATCGGCTTGTCGGTGCCGTGCCGCAGCAACAGCGTAACCGTGCTGCCGGCCGGCCCGCGCAATTTCTGGTCGACCTCGGTCAGGGTCAAATCGTAGGTCGGCTCCTTGTCGATGCTGTAGATCGTGTCGCCGGGCTTGATGCCGGCCGCGGCGGCGGGCGAGCCGTCAAGCGGTGAGACGACCTTTACCTGAGTCTTCTCAAGGGTCACGACGAGGCCCGGCGAGGCACCTGCCTCGGCCGTCTTTGCCTTTAGCGCCTTGTATTCGGCCTCGTTCAGGTAGGCCGAATGCGGGTCGAGGCCGGCCAACATGCCGGCGATCGCGGTGTTGACCAGCCGCTTGTCGGCGACCGGGTCGACCGCGTCGTGGCGGATCCGCTCGAACGCCTCGCCGAACAGGTTGAGCTGTTCGTAGACGCCGCTCTTGTCGCCTTTCGCCTGCGGCCATGCCGCGACCGGGGCGAGCAGCACGATCAGGGCGATCGCCAGTGCCGATTTGCGCATACCTAACCCATCTCCCCAAGGGAGGCTGACCGGGGACCTTGTCGAAGGCGCCCGCACACTAGCCCAGTCGGATGCTATTGCAATCCCGGCGTGGCGAAATCATGGCCGCAAATCGCCGCGTCGCCGCTTTGCCGCCGCCCGGCGTCTTGACATTGCCGGCCGGCGACCGTACCGCTCGGGCCCGACATGCAAGCCCATCAGCACACCGCCTTCGCCGGCCGCCTCGTCATCGTCGGCTTCGGCAGCATCGGTCAGGGCGTCCTGCCGCTGCTGCTGCGCCACGATCGACATGGCGCCCGACCAGATCACGATCGTCACCGCCGAACTGCGCGGCCAGCAGGTCGCCGCCGAATACGGCGTGCGGTTTGTCGAGACGGCGCTGACCCGCGACAATTATCGCGCGGTGCTCGACGGCTGGCTCGGCGCGCGGCGATTTTCTGCTCAACGTCTCGGTCGATGTCTCGAGCGTCGCGCTGATCGAGCTGTGCCAGGAAAAGGGCGCGCTTTATCTCGACACCTGCATCGAGCCCTGGCCCGGCGGCTATACCGACCCGAGCCTGTCGCCGTCGGCGCGCTCCAACTATGCGCTGCGCGAGAGCGCGCTGGCCGCTGCGCCAGCGGTGGCCGAGCGGCCCGACCGCGGTGCTGACCCACGGCGCCAATCCCGGCCTGGTCTCGCATTTCGTCAAGCAGGCGCTGCTCGACGTTGCGCGCGACGTCGATGCCGCGGCCGAGGCGCCGGCCGACCGCGCCGGATGGGCCAGGCTCGCCGAGCGGCTCGGGGTCAAGGCCATCCACATCGCCGAGCGCGACACCCAGGTCGCCACCATCCCAAAAGAGCCCGGCGAGTTCGTCAACACCTGGTCGATCGACGGGTTCTTCAGCGAGGGCTCGCAGCCGGCCGAGCTCGGCTGGGGCACGCATGAGCGGCATTTCCCGGCGGACGCGCGGCGTCACGATTTCGGCAGCCAGGCGGCGATCTATCTGCTGCGGCCGGGCGCGGCGACGCGGGTGCGCAGCTGGACCCCGCTCGAAGGCCCTTATATCGGCTTTCTGATCACCCACGGCGAATCGATCTCGATCGCCGACTACCTGACCTTGCGCGACGGCGAGGCGGTGCGCTATCGCCCGACCTGCCACTACGCCTACCATCCCTGCGACGACGCGGTGCTGAGCCTGCACGAGCTGGCCGGCAAGAACTGGCAGCTGCAGGACCGGCAGCGGCTGATGATGGACGAGATCAGCCACGGCATCGACGAGCTCGGGCGTGCTGCTGTTGGGGCCGCGCAAGGGCGCCTACTGGTATGGCTCGCGGCTCGGCGATCGAGGAGGCGCGGCGGGTCGCGCCGCACAACAACGCCACCTCGCTGCAGGTCACGGCGGCCGTGCTCGGCGGCGTGATCTGGGCGATCGAGCACCCGCGGCGCGGCATCGTCGAGCCGGAGGAGATGGATTTCGCCCGCATCCTGGAGATCGCCGCGCCCTATCTCGGCGACGTTGTCGGGGTTTACGGCGACTGGACCCCGCTTCTCGACCGCGAGCGCCTGTTCCCCGAGGATCTCGACCGTGACGATCCCTGGCAGTTCAAGAACATCCGGGTTGTCTGAGGACGGACGCGAGCGGCGCCGGCGGCGGGCTTGGCTGGTGGCGTTGTGGCTCTATGCGCTCGCCGCCGCTGCCGACGCCGGGTTTCACCTGAACGCCGACCGGCGCGCCGGGCGTGACTGGCTGGCGCCCGCCAGCCTGGTCGTCGCGATTCCGGCCGGACTGTTCTGGCCGCTCGACCTTGTCGCCCACAGCCTGCTTGCCGGCTGAGCGGGCGCCGCCGTCACACGATCCCGAGCAGCGTCGCAACGACCCAGAACAGCGCGAACGACACCGCCGCCAGGATCAGCAGCAGAAGGCCGTTCAGCACCGCCAGGATATGGTGAGTGGCCGGTCGCCCCGGCCCGCCGACCTCGCGATCGATGCGGTAGTCGTCGATCGGCTGTTTATCGGCCTCACCGGGCCCAATCGTGCGCGCCATCATCGCTCCATTACTTGCTCTCAGCCCGGCCCGGCGTCTAGGGGCTCTCGCCGTCGCCCCGCGATAAATTCTCGCCGCGTCCGATTCCCGATTTGAGCACAGGCGCCGCTTCGGCGGCCGTCGGGGCGACCGCGCCCGGCGGGCGATCCCCGAGCGAGTCATGGATCGAGGCGGCGACGGCCTCCGTCATGGCTTCGGCGCGCGTCTGCTCCGAGGGCGAAAACGCCGGCAGCAGTTCGTCGGCACGCCGCGCCGCGGCCGTGCTGCCGCGCCGTGCCGCTGCACGGTACCAGGCATAGGCGTCGGCGGTCGAGGCCTCGACGCCATCGCCGCTCTCGTACAGGATCGCGAGATTGACCATCGCCGCGACGACGCCCTGCGAGGCCGCGCGGCGATACCAGAATGCGGCCTCACCTAAGTCGCGGCGCACGCCGCGACCCTTGGTGTAGGCGACCGCGAGATTATACTGGGCGAGCGGGTGGTTCTGCTCGGCCGCCTTGCGGTACCACGCCGCCGCCCGGGCATAGTCGACCGGCACGCCGCGGCCGCGCTCGTAAAGCACCCCGAGATCGTATTGTGCGCGCATCACGCCCTGCTCGGCGGCGGCCTGAAACCATTTGGCAGCCGCCGCATAGTCCTGCGCCACGCCGTCGCCTTTGGCAAAAAGTACCGCCAGGGCGACCTGCGCGGCGGCGTCGCCGGCCCTGGCTCGCGCGGCATAGTACAGCGCTCGCTGCGCCGGATCGGCCGGCGGCGGGCCGGCGGGCGGCGGCGCCGGCGATCCCGCAAATTGATGTATCACGATGGCGCGAACCCGGCCGAACCAGCCGCCGGCGACGCCGATCTCGGCCGCCACCGCCAGCGCGAGGGCGATGCCGACACCGACGCCAAGCCCCAGCCGCCGACGCCAGCGCAGCGGCTTGGCGCGGCTTGTCGCCTGCGGTCCCGGCCGTCCTGCAGCCTCCGGCGGCCGGTGGTGAGGGGGCCGTGCGGCGGCATCGCCGGGTTCGGGCGACGGCGGCACCAGCCCGGCGCGCGACGGCGGGCGCCGGTGGGCGTCGCGGATCGGCGCTGGTGCGTCGGGGGCGCCCGGGGCAGGGGAGGCGGGGTTATGTACCGGGGCGAGAAAGCGGCGGCGGACCGGCCGGCGACCCGGCGCCGCTGGCGTTGCCCAGCCCGCGGCCGGGGGTGCAGCCGGCTCGAAAAACTCGACCGGCTCGACCAGCGGTGGCACGTCGGCAATCGGCTGCCCGGCAGCGGCTCGAGGCGGCGCGGCCCGTTCGCGCGACTGCGCCGGCGCGCCGCTCATCGGCATGCTCGGCTCGCCGGCGGCAGGTGTCTCGGCCATGCCGTACCAATCCCAGGCTGCCGGACTTATTTCAAGCCCGAATCCCGGACCGCTGCCTGCCGCGCCCGCGTCATTATCCCGTTTTAGGAACCGGGCCGTCCCGCAACCGTTGATCTTACGGCCATTCGACCCGATCTATCAATCTGCTCTATCGAAAGGAACCCCAAATGAAAAAGACGTTAATGGTCCCGGGCGCGGTCGCGCTGATGCTGGGGCTGGCGGCCTGCAATCCCTATGATCCGGGGCAGCGTGCCCTCGGCGGCGCGGCGATCGGCGCCGGCGCGGGCGCGGCGATCGGCGCGGCCGCCGGCGGCGGCACCGGTGCAGCGATCGGCGCGGCGACCGGCGGCGTGGTCGGCGCAGTCACCGGCGCGGCGACCACCCCGCCGCCGCCTCGGTATCGCTGATCCGGCGTCGTTGGCGTTGAGCCGGGCGTCAGGCTTGCGCCGACGCTCGGCCATCGCTCCTTCCCTCCCGTCGCGCCGCATGGCACCCTGGCGGGGAGCGCACCGCTCGCGGACAAGCGTCGGACATGGCAGAGCGACTGATTTCGTGGGTCGGCACGGTTGCGGCGGTGTACGCGATATTGCTGGCGACCTATCTGGCGACCTGCCTGATCGTCGACCGGCTTAACCGGCGCGTCGCCGGCGCCAAGATCCAGGCGCGCGCGACCGCGCCGGCGCTGATCCGCCGCGACCGCCGGCAGAGCATCGTCTCGCTGATGGCAATCGCGGCGATGTTCGGCACCGGGCATTGGCTCTACGTCGAATTCGGCTGGGGCCTCGCGCCGGCCCGCGGCATTCTTGGCATGGCGCTGTCGTTTGTTGCCTCGCTGGTGCTGTTCGACACCTGGTTCTACTGGCTGCACCGGCTGGTGCACACCCGCCCGCTCTACGGTCGGGTGCACCGCTGGCACCATCTGACCGTGACGCCGGTGGTGTGGTCGAACAACAGCGACCGGCTGCTCGACAATCTGTTCCTGCAATCCTACTGGCTCATTGCGCATTTCCTGGTGCCGGCGGCGCCCATCGTGCTGTTGGCGCACAAGCTTTACGACCAGGTAACCGGAATCGTCGGCCATTCCGGCTACGAGCATGGCGGGAGCCTGTGCTGGCCGCCGTCACCGCTGGTCGGCGTCACCCACCACGACCAGCATCACCGCTTCTTCCGGTGCAACTATGCGACGCATTTCTCGGTGTGGGACCGGCTGATGGGGACGCTGCACCCCGATCACGACGCCGAACTCAAGCGCAACATCGCGGCCACCGCCGCGGCCCGGCGGGCGGCGCGCCTGCCGGCGGAGTGACCGCTCGCAGCGATCGCGTTCAGGCGGTCATCACTTCGAGGACGTGGCCGTTCGGGTCGTCGAAATAAAAGCCGCGACCGCCGCGCCGGTGGTTGATCTGCCTGTCGGTGCGCGAGCGGGGGCCGCTGCCATAGGCGATCCCCTCCGCCTTGACCCGGTCGAAGATCGCGTCGAACTCCGCCTCGCTGATGCGGAACGCGTAATGATGCGGCGCGAAATCGCCGCGCTCGTCGAAATCGAGGGTCAATGCCTCGTTGACCTGGACCGGCGCGAAATGCGAGTGCGGCCCGTTGTATTCGAGCCCGAAGATGCGCGCGAAGAACTGGGCCGACGCGACCTTGTCATGCGCTGGGACGATCGTGTGGTCGAGAACGATGGCCATGGCAACCTCCTCCAGCGGTCGGACAACAAATGGGGCGCCGCCCGACCGATCGCAGCATACCGCGCTGCCGGCGGCGGCGATACCGCGACAAACCGGGCCGGATTTGCCGGTGTGCGACGGCTTCGGGCTTGGCGAGCGATCCGTCGCCCGCTATCTAAAACCCCGACCGCCGACCTGAGGTTGCCAGAGTGCTCCGACCCGCCTGCCGCAACGAACCGAGACGTGCTGCCGCGATGGGGCGGCACGCGTGAAGATCGGCATCGTCTCCGACATCCACTGCAACGCCGCCGGACTCACTCGGGCGCTTGGATTGATGGGGGATGTCGATGAGGTGATCTGCCTCGGCGACGCCATCTACGAGTACCGCTTTTCCAACGAGGTCGTCCGCCTGCTGCAGCAACGCGAGGCGCAGGTCATCGTCGGCAATCACGAGGAATATTTCTTCGGCCCGCAGGGCGTCCGCGCCCGTGCCCGCGACGGCATCGACCCCGCGCTCGCCGCCTGGCTCGCCGGCCGGCCGCACCGCCAGGAGCTGACGCTCGGCGGCAAGCGCGTGCTGCTCGTCCATTCGACGCCGTGGGAGCCGCGCGGAACCTATGTCCACCCGGAGAGCGCCGAACTCGCCCGCTTCGCCGAGGCGGAGGCCGATGTTGTGCTGTACGGCCACACCCACCATCAGGTCGTGCGCCGCGTCGGCCGGGTATTGGTGATCAACCCGGGCTCGGCGGGCGATGCGCGCGACCACCGCAACGGCGGCCAATTGAGCTGCGCCGTGCTCGATACGGCGAGCGAGGAGGTTGCGATCTTCGACTACCCGGACCCGCAGCGCCGGTGACAGCAAATATGATCGAGCGCTATTTCGAGGATTACCCGCCGGGCGCGGTATTCACCGCCGGCGCGATCACGGTCGGCGAGGCGGAGATCGTCGCGTTCGCCCGCAATTACGATCCGCAGGCGATGCACACCGACCCCGCGGCGGCGGCGATCGGCCAGTTCGGCGGCCTGATTGCCAGCGGCTGGCACACCGCCTCGCTGATGATGCGGATGTTCGCCGACAATTTCCTGTCGCCGGCCTCCAGCATCGCCTCGCCCGGCATCGACGAGTTGCGCTGGCTGAAGCCGGTGCGCCCGGGCGACACGCTGAGCCTGCGCGTCACGATCCTCGAAGCGCGCCCGTCGCGCTCGCGCCCCGAGCAGGGCATCGTGCGCAGCCTCGTCGAGGTCCTGAACCAGACGGAAGAGCCGGTAATGACCCTCAAGCCGATCAGTCTGATCCGCCGGCGACGAGAATAGAACCGCAGCCGGCACGCTGTATGACGACGGCGAAGTGTCCTAATAGTTGTGTGAACAAAGATTAACCTTATGTTAGGGGAATTTATGAGATTTTAGGCCATAGGATACGCGTTCGAGAAATGGTTCGATATGCCTCCGGGGCCGAAACGCCGCATGAACCGAGCCTTTTGTGTGACAACCCCTGCCATGGTGCAGCTGGCGTGGACCACCGATCCGACCGGCAAAGTCAGCGTGGATGCACCGCTATGGCGGGCCTTTACCGGACAGACCGTCGAGCAACTCCGAGGCGACGGTTGGGTCGGCGCGCTGCATCCTGATGATTGCCAGGAAGCTCGCCGAGCAGTCATTACTGCGGGTCAACCGCGCGCTGCGCACCCTGAGCCGCGTCAACCATGCCGTCATCCGGGCCGCGGACGAGGGTGAACTGCAAGCCGAGATGTGTCGTGCGATTGTCGAGGATGGCGGCTACCTGATCGCCTGGATCGGGATCGTGGAGCGCGATGCGGCCAAATCGGTCACCCCCGCCGCGTGGGCCGGCGTCGCGCCACCTGCCGAAGGGGTGCGCATCTCGTGGTCGGTTGATGACCCGTCCGGCGACGGTCCGCATGGCCGCGCGATCCGCAGCGGCGAACCCCAGATCGTTCAGGATGTCGGCGCTTGCGACGGCTTGCCGTCGTGGGCAGCGAGGGCAAAGAGCAGAGGCGTCGCAGCCATCACGGTACTGCCGCTGAAGGATGCCTCGGGCGTATTCGCGGTGTTGACCATCGCCGCCAGAGAACCGAACGCGTTCGATGACGATGCGCTGGCATTGCTGCAAGAGCTTGCGGACGACGCAGCCTTTGGCATCCGGACGCTGCGCATGTCGACCGAGCGCGACGCCGCGGATCAGCGCTGGATGGCGAGCCTGGAAGCCACGATCGCCGCGCTCGCCAACACGGCGGAGGTGCGCGACCCCTATACCGCCGGGCATCAGCAGCACGTCGCTCGGCTTGCCGTCGCCATTGCGCGCGAGCTGCACCTGCCGGAGGACCAGATCCAAGGGCTGCACTTTGCCGGCATCATTCATGATGTCGGCAAGATCAACGTCCCCTCCGAGATCCTCAACAAATCCCGCGGGTTGTCGCCGCCGGAATGGGCGCTGATCCAGACGCATGCCCAGGCGGGCTATGACATCATCAAGGGCATCGCGTTCCCGTGGCCGATTGCCGAAGTGGTGCGTCAGCACCACGAGCGCGTCGACGGCTCGGGTTATCCGCGAGGCCTGGCCGGCGAGGCGATCCTTCTCGAAGCCAGGATCCTCGCCGTGGCCGATGTGGTCGAGTTCGATGATGGCGCACCGACCCTACCGTCCGGCGCTCGGAATGGAGGCGGCACTGGCCGAAATCGAACAGGGCAAGGGCCGGATATACGACGCCGCGGCCGTCGACGCCTGCATCGCGCTGTTGCGCCAGAAGGGGTTCAGTTTCGTCTCGGAATGAGTGGCGGCGCCGTCACCCGCGTCTGTCAATCACCCGGGCAACGGCCAGCCGAGCCACTCGCACAGCGCGCGGCCCATGACCCACTCCAGATCGTCGCCCGCGAGCCACGCCAGTTCCTCGGTGAAGAGCGTGATCGCCTGGGAATAGGTGCCGGGGATTCCGGTCAGGTCGGTGCCCCAGAACAGGCGCCGCGGGCCGAACGCGTCGAACACCCGGCGCAGATAGGGATGGAGCGTCGGGTAGGGGTAGGGCTCGCTCGAATAGCGCGGCAGGGCCGAGGCCTTGGCGGCGATGTTGGGGCGCCGGGCGAGCGCGACGAGCTGGTCGATCTCGGCAAAGGCAGCCGCGTCCTTGCCGTCGCGCGCCAGGGCGAGGTGGTCGATCACCAGCCTGAGGCCGGGATGGCGCTCGGCGATTCGGTCGATCGCCGGCAACAGGCCCGGCACCGACACCATCGCAGGCAGGCCGTGGCGCTCGGCCGCACTCCACAGCCAGTCGCCGTCGGGCTCGGTGAACAATTCGCGCGCGCCGGCACCGGCCGTCGTCACCCGGATGCCGAGCATGCCGGGCTGCGTCCGCCAATGCTCCAGCAAATGGCGTTCGATCGGCACCAGCGGCGGCCGGCCCATCACCGCAAAGCGGTCGGGGTGTGCCTGCGCCGCGGCGAGCGCCAGGTCGTTGCGGTCGCCCTCCCAGGACGGCGGCACGATGACGGCGCGCGCCACCCCGGCCGTATCCATCTCGCGCAGCAGATCGTCCGTCGAGAACGGCACCGGCCGGTGCGCCCGCGCGTGCCCGCCCCGGGGCCACGGCCGCTCCGGCGTATCAGCGCCCCAGATATGCACCTGTGCATCGACGATCAGCATGGCGCCCTCCACGATGCTTCGGTCGACCATGCCGCCCCGGCGCTTGTCAAGCCGGCGGGCTTCATGGTTCGATCGGCTGCGCCGCCGGAGCCCGCAGGATTTGCCGCCAGGACATGAAATGACCGACAACATCATCGTCGACACCGCGACCCGGATCTTCACCGATCTGTGCGAGCCCCAGACGGTAAACGCCGCCGAGGAGGGTACCTGGCCGGCGGCGCTGTGGGATGCGCTCGAAGAATCCGGCCTGCCGTTGACCTGGGTGCCCGACACGCTGGGCGGCGCCGGCGCCGAGATGATCGACGGGTTTGCCGTGCTGCGCGTCGCCGGCCGCTTTGCCGCGCCGCTGCCATTGGCCGAGACATTGCTCGCCGGCTGGCTGTTGGCGCAGGCCGACATCGAGGCGCCTGCCGGGCCGCTGACGCTCGCTCCGGTGCATGAGGACGGCCATATCGAGCTGTTGCCCGACGGCACCCTGCGCGGCCGGGCGCGGCATGTCCCGTTTGCCCGCAAGGCGGGCCACATCGCCGTCCTCGCCAACCAGGCCGGGGCTCCGTCGGTGGCGCTGGTCGCGACGGGCGGGCTGGCGATCCGCGACGGCGCCAACCTCGCCGGCGAGCCGCGCGACACGGTCACGTTCGACGGCGCGCGCGCCGTCGCGGTCGGCGCGGCCCCGTCGCTCGACACGTTCGGTCTCGTGCGGCTCGGCGCCGCGGCGCGGGCGCAGCAGATGGCCGGCGCGCTCGAGCACATCCTCGACCAGTCGGTGCAATGGTCGCTCGACCGGGTACAGTTTGGCCGCGCCATCGCCAAGTTCCAGGCGGTGCAGCACAATCTGGCGACGTTGGCCGGCGAGGTCGCCGCTGCCGGCGCCGCGGCCGATGCCGCTGCCGAGGCGATCGCGATATACGGCCTCGGCGGCGAGCTGGTCGCCGCCGAGGTGGCGGTCGCCAAGTTGCGGGTCGGCGAGGCGGCCGGCACCGGCGCCGCGATCGCGCACCAGGTGCACGGCGCGATGGGCTTCACCTACGAGCACTCGCTGCACCATGCGACGCGGCGCCTGTGGGCGTGGCGCGAGGAATTCGGCAACGAGACCCATTGGGCCACCCAGCTCGGCCACATGGTCGCCGCGCGCGGCGCCGACGCGCTGTGGCCGTTTCTTACTCAAGGATCGTGAGGCATCAATGGCCTACAATTTTCATTTCGACCCGGTCGACCTGCCGCCCGAGTGCAAGGAATTGCGCCAGGAGGTGCGCGCCTTTCTGCGCGCCGAGATCGAGGCCGGCACGTTTTCGCCGAGCCACGAGCGGCACTCGGTCGAGACCGCCCGCGCCTTTGCCCGCAAGGTCGGCGCCAGGGGCTGGATCGGCATGACCTGGCCGAAAGAGTACGGCGGCCACGAGCGCTCGCACCTCGAACGCTATGTCGTCATTGAGGAGATGCTGGCGCACCGCGCGCCGACCCGCTCCTATTCGACCGCCGACCGGCAGAGCGGGCCGGTGCTGATTCGCTACGGCCAGGACGAGGTGAGGCGGACGATCCTGCCGAAGATCGCCTCGGGCGAATTGTGCTTCTGCATCGGCCTCAGCGAGCCCAATTCCGGCTCCGACGTGTTCGCCGCCTCGACCCGCGCCACCAAAACCGACGGCGGCTGGCTGGTCAACGGCCGCAAGATCTGGACCTCGAACGCCCACAATTCCGACTACATGATTGCGCTGTTGCGCACCTCGCCCAAGACCAAGGAAAATCACCGCCACGGGCTGACGCAATTCCTGATCGCCTGCAAATCGCCGGGGATCACGATCCGACCGATCATCAACCTGACCGGCCAGCACGATTTCAACGAAATCTTTTTCGACGACGTGTTCGTACCCGATCTACACCTGATCGGCGAGGTCGATATGGCGTGGAAGCAGGCCTCGGACGAGCTTGCCTACGAGCGCAGCGGCCCCGACCGCTGGCTCGAAACCTTCCCGGCCCTGGTTGAGCTGGTCCGCCGCGCCGGGCCGGAGCCGAGCGAGCGGCTGGCCGAGGGGATCGGCCGCGAGATCGCGCATCTGGCGACCCTGCGCCGCATGTCGATCAGCGTCGCCGGCATGCTGCTGGCCGGCAAGACGCCGGCGGTCGAGGCCGCCGTCGTCAAGGATCTCGGCACCAACTGGGAGCAGGCGCTGCCCAACAAGGTGCGCCTGATGGCGCCGCCGACCGGCGATTCGGATCCCGACAGCAACGACGACCGCTTCGAGGAGGCGCTCGCGCATACGACGCTGATCGCGCCGAAGCTGACGATCCAGGGCGGCACCCGCGAGGTCTTGCGCGGCATCATCGCGCGCGGGCTGGGGCTGCGATAGACGACTGTCATTCCGGGACGCGAGCGGAGCGAGGGGACCCGGAATCCAAGAACACGAGCCTCGGGAGTATGGATTCCGGGTTCGCCGCACCGCGCCGCCCCGGAATGACAAGGAATGGACGTCCGAATGCCAGATCTTCGCCCCCTTCTCTCGCCGGACAGCGTTGCGATCGTCGGCGCTGCGGGTGACGACTCGCTGCGCGGCCGGCTGACGAAGCAGTTGGTCGAGCACGGCTATGACGGCCGCCTCTACCCGGTGACGCGCAGCCAGAAGGAGGTGCTCGGCTACAAGGCTTACGCGACGATCGCCGACATCCCGGAGGCGGCCGATCTCGCGATCATCCTGGTGCCCGCGGCGCATGTCGTCTCGGCGATCGAGCAATGCGGCGCCCGCGGTATTCCGGCCGCGGCGATCATCAGCTCGGGTTTTGCCGAGGAGAAGAGCGAGGCGGCGGCCACCCGCGACGCCGAATTGCGCGCCATCGCCAAGCGCACCGGCATGGTCATCGCCGGCCCCAATTGCGAGGGCCTTGTCAACCCGCTGCGTCCGCTCGTCGCGACGTTCAGCCCGGTGTTTCACGATCACACCGTGCCGCTGCTCCCCGCGGGCAGCCGGGCCAGGCCGATCGCGGTCACCTGCCAGTCGGGCGCCCTGACCTTCGCCTTCCTGTCGCGCGGCCGCGACCGCCAGCTCAAATTCACCTACCAGGTCAGCGCCGGCAACCAGACCGTGCTCGAGGCGCACGACTATGTCGATTGGGTGCTCGATGCCGGCGGCGCCGACATCTTCCTGTGCTACCTCGAAGGCATCCGCGACGCCGCCCGCTTCCGCGCGGTCGCCGACAAGGCGGCCCATGCCGGAAAGCCGATGATCGTCGCCAAGGTCGGGCGCTCCGACGCCGGGCGCCGCGCCGCCGCCTCGCATACCGGCGCGCTGGCCCATGCCGGCGTCGCCGACGATGCGATCTTCCGCCATCACGGGATCATTCGCGGCGAGGACCTCGACCATATGGTCGATGTCGCCACCGCCTTCGCCTATTGCCCTCTGCCGCGCGGTAACCGGGTTGCGATCATCACGGGGTCGGGCGGCAGCGCGGTGTGGATGGCCGACATCTTGTCGGCGCACGGGCTCGAACTGCCGGTGCTGGAAGAGGACATCCAGCGCCGCATCATGGCGCTGCTGCCGTCCTACGGCTCGGCGCAGAATCCGATCGACGCGACCGCGCAGGCGATCGGCGAAGTCGGCTATGCGCGCCTCGTCGAGCTGGTGCGCCAATCGGAGCGGATCGACACGATCCTGCTGATCAGCTCGCTCGCCAACGACAATCGGGCCAGGACAATGGCCGAGGAGCTGTCGGGCATCACCGCAACCTGCGACAAGCCGATCCTGCTTTCCACCTATACGACCGCGTCGGCGGCAGCCATCGCCACCTTGGCCAAGGTCGGCATCCCCTGCTACACGGCGATGCCGAGCTGTGCCCGCGCGATCCGCGCGCTGGTCGATTACGGCGCGTTCCAGGCGCGGCTGGCGCGCCGCCAGGCCACTCCGCCGACCCCGGCCCGCATCCGTGACGAGGTCGGACGGGCGCTCAGCCTGCCGGCAAAGGTGTTGACCGAGGTCGCGTCGAAGGCATTGCTCGCCCGCTACGGCGTCGTCTTGCCCGCCGAGGCATTGGTCAAGAGCGAGGACGAGGCGGTCGCGGCGGCGGCAAAGATCGGCGGCGCGGCTGCGCTCCCGGTGGCGCTCAAGGTCCAGTCGCCGGACATCGTGCACAAGACCGAGGCGGGCGCCGTGCTGCTGCGCCTCAGCGGCGAGGCGGCGGTGCGCGAAGGCTACCGCGCGGTGTTGGCGCGGGCGCACGCGGCGCACCCCGCGGCGCATGTCGAGGGCGTGCTGGTGCAGGCGATGGCGCGGCGCGGCCACGAGATCATCCTCGGCGTCACGCGCGACCCGGATTTCGGCCCGTTGTTGATGGTCGGGCTCGGCGGCATCCATGTCGAGGTATTGCGCGACGTCGCCTTCGCGCCGGTGCCGCTCGGCACCGACGACGGCGCTCGATCTGATCGCCCAGCTGCGCGGCGCCGCCGTGCTCGACGGGGTGCGCGGCGACAAGCCGGCCGACCGCGCCGCGCTGGCCGAGCTGATGGCGGCATTGTCGCGCTTTGCCGCCGACCATGCCGATGCGATCGCCGAGATCGACCTCAACCCGGTCATCGTGCACGAAGCGGGCGAGGGCCTCACCGTCGTCGATGCGCTGATCGTCAAACGCTAGGGAGGAAATCAGATGGCCGACTACAGCGGGTTCAAGGAGATCGGCGTCAGCCTCGACGGGATGGTGGCGACGGTCGAGATGCGGCGCCCGCCCAACAATTTCTTCGATGCCGCGCTGATCGCCGAGATCGGCGAGGCGTTCGAGCGGCTCGATGCCGACCCGGCGTGTCGCTCGATCGTGCTTGCCGCCGAGGGCCGCAATTTCTGCGCCGGCGCCGATTTCGCCAAGCGCGCCGACACCGGCACGGTGCACGAGGCGGCGAAGAGCGGCCGCGGGCGGCATCTCTACAAGGAGGGGATCCGGCTGTTCCGCACCCAGAAGCCGATCGTCGGCGCGATCCAGGGCGCCGCGGTCGGCGGTGGCCTCGGCCTGGCGCTGGTGCCCGATTTCCGGGTGACCTGCGCCGAGGCGCGGTTCAGCGCCAATTTCAACCGGCTGGGCTTCCATCCCGGCTTCGGGCTGACCGTGACCTTGCCGCGGCTTGTTGGGGCGCAGCAGGCGGCATTGCTGTTCTACACCGGCCGGCGCATTCCGGGCGACGAGGCGGTGCGGCTCGGGCTTGCCGATGTGCTGGTGCCGCAGGCCGAGGTGCGCAGCGCGGCGCAGGCGCTGGCACTCGAAATCGCCCAATCGTCGCCGCTCGCCGTCGTCTCGACGCGCGAGACATTGCGCCGCGGCCTGTGCGACGCGATCGAGGCGGCAACCGAGCGCGAGCTGGTCGAGCAGGACTGGCTGCGCCAGACCGAGGATTTCCGCGAGGGCATCAAGGCGATGGCCGAGCGCCGCCTGCCCGACTTCAAGGGGCGCTGAGTCAGAGCCGGCCGAAGAACCGCGCGCGCGCCAGCCGCCAACTCTGCAGCGGGTCGGGCATGCGCAATTCGGGCGCGAACGGGTCGTGGCCGGCGCGCCGCAAACGGGCGAGGAAGCGGTCGGCGACGATTGCCGGCAAGAGGGCGGGGTGGGCGGCGCGCGGCACGTCGCGGCGCTGCCGGCGTGCCGCCTGCAGATGGGCCGCCGCGGCTTCGGCAATCTCCGCGGTGGCGGTACGCAACGCGGCGCTGCCGCGCCTTGCCGCGTAATCCGCCGGGTCGAGCCGGGCGTGCTCGGCGATCTCGGCGGGGATGTACGCGCGCCCGGCTCCGGCATGAAACGGCATCGCGCGCAACAGGCCCGCGAGCGCATAGCCGATCCCCACCTCGCGCGCCGCCGCCCGCATGCCGGGCGACGACGCCCCGAGCACCTCCAGCGCCAGATGAACCAGCGCCGCGGACGTACCCTCGGCATATTCCTCGAGCGCGGCGAGCGTCGCCGGCGGCGCGTCTTCGAGGTCGCGCTCGCGCGCGTCGATCAGATGGTCGAAGTTATCGCGGCTCAGCGCGAAGTTGCGGATCGCTTCGGTCAGCGGCGCGGCTACTTCATGCGCGCGCGGCACCGCGCCGGCGAACGCCGCCTCAACCACCTCGCGCCACCATTGCAGGCGGATCTGCCCGAGCATCGGCTGCGTCACGCTCTCGCGCACCCGGGCGATCTCGTAGTTGAAGGCGTAGAGCGCGAACAGCGCCTCGCGCCGCGCCGCCGGCGCGAACAATGCCGTCTGATAGCGGTCGCGGTCGTGTTGCCGAACCACCGCGCCGAGCGCCGAAAGCCCCGGCGCAGCGAGGCTCGTGGCGGCTCCGGTCGTTTCTCCCTTCACAAGACCCCGCGAAGCCCATATGTCACGACCATCGCAACCCCACAGGTGGAGAGGCTGATATGGCTTTCGAACTGCCGCCCTTGCCGTATCCGAAGAACGCGCTCGAACCGCATACTTCGGCCCAAACGCTCGACTTCCACCACGGCAAGCACCATCAGGCCTATGTGACCAACCTCAACAACATGGTCAAAGGCTCGCCGATGGAGAGCCAGTCGCTCGAGGAAATCATCGCGGCGACCGCCAAGGACGCCTCCAAGGCCGGCATCTTCAACAACGCCGCGCAGGTGTGGAACCATACCTTTTTCTGGAACTGCATGAAGCCCAATGGCGGCGGCAGCCCCTCGGGCGCCATCGCCCAGGCGATTGATCGCGATCTCGGCGGGCTCGCCAAGTTTAAGGACGATTTCAAGGCGGCCGCGGTTGGCCAGTTCGGCAGCGGCTGGGCCTGGCTCGTCGCCAGTGGCGGCAAGCTGTCGATCACCCGCACGCCGAACGCGGTCAACCCGCTCTCCGAGGGGCAGACTGCGCTCCTGACCTGCGACGTCTGGGAGCACGCCTATTATCTCGACTTCCAGAACCGCCGGCCCGATTTCGTGCAGGCGTTTCTCGACCATCTGGTCAACTGGGACTTCGTCGCGCAAAACCTCGCGAAGGCGCGCTGACCGCCCCGGCTGCAGAATTCTCGCAGAGAACAGCCCCGCTTCGGCGGGGCTTTTTCTTGGCGAGGCGATTGTTTCGATCGGGAGCCTCCGATAACCTCGAACACGGCGCGGGCAGGGAGGACAGGCATGTCGATCATCGTCGGGAGCGGCGACTACAAATACCGGATCGTCGAGGACTGGGCGAAACTGCCCGACGGCTGGTCGTTCAAGGAGGTCGGCGCGGTCGGCGTCGATAAGAACGACAACGTTTACGTGTTCAACCGCGGCGAGCATCCGATGATGGTGTTCGACCGCGCCGGCAACTTTCTGCGCTCGTGGGGCGAGGGCCTCTATCCGCGCGCCCACGGCGTCCACATGGGACCCGACGACTCGATCTACCTGACCGACGACGGCGGCTCCTTCGTGCGCAAGTGCCGGATCGAGGACGGCAAGGTGCTGCTGGAACTCGGCATCCCCGGCAAGCCGGCGCCCTACATGAGCGGCGAGCCGTTCCACCGCTGCACCCATACGGCGCTGGCGCCGAACGGCGACATCTACGTCTCCGACGGCTACGGCAACGCCCGCGTCCACAAATATTCGCCCGACGGCAAATTGCTGATGTCGTGGGGCGAGCCCGGCACCGACGAGGGCCAGTTCAACATCGTCCACAATATCTGTTGCGATCCGGACGGCTGGGTCTATGTCGCCGACCGCGAGAATCACCGCATCCAGGTGTTCGACGGCAATGGCAGGTACGAGGCGCAGTGGAACAACCTGCACCGCCCGTGCGGCATCTTCATGCCGCATACCCACAGCCCGATCTGCTACATCGGCGAACTCGGCCCGGTGCAGCCGGTCAATCGCCACAGCCCGAATCTGGGGCCGCGCGTCAGCATCGTCGATAATAAGGGCAAGCTGTTGTCGCGATTTGGCGACATGCATGCCGGCACGGCGCCGACCGCGTTTCTCGGGCCGCACGGCCTGACCGTCGATTCGCATGGCGACCTGTACGTTGGCGAGGTGTCGTGGACGCAATGGCCGCAATTTTTCCCGGAGACACCGCGCCCGGCCTATATCCGCTCATTGCAGAAATACGAGCGGGTGCGCTAGCGGCACCCTCGTTGACGGCGCGGCCCACCCGTCCCTAAGGTGGCGCGATGAGCGAACTCGACGACGCGATTGCCCGGCTAGAACGGGCGATCGCGCGGCTTGAGGCGGCATCGCGCCGCCCTCGCCAGCCGCCTGAGGACGCGCGGGTGGCCGAGATCGCGGCGTCGGTCGCCGGGCGGATCGACGCGGCGCTCGCCAGGCTCGGGCAGCTGCTCGAACGGGAGGAGTGAGATGGGCCAGGTTGTCGTCAAGGTCAACGGCCGCGACTTTCCCTTGAGCTGCGCCGATGGGCAGGAGCCGCGCATCCGGCGCCTGGCGCAATATGTCGATGCCAAGATCGGCGAATTTACCAAGACGCTGGGCCAGGTCGGCGAGGCAAGGCTGATACTGCTGGCGGCGCTCGTCATCGCCGACGAATTGTCGGATGCCAACGAGATGGTGCAGCAGGAGCGCAACCGCGCGCGCGCCGCAGGCGCCGCTGCCGGCGAGCCGGCCGAGGGAGGTACCCAGGCGGCTGCCTCGGGCGTCCGCAGCGCGGCGCAGCGCATCGAGGCTATTGCGGCGCGGATCGAGACCTCCTAGGTAGAGGGTGGGTGGGGCTGCACGGCGCGTCAGGCTGCAAAACCCCGGGGCCGATATCTACCGTTCGGGAGCTGTCCCTGTCGCAGTCGTGGCTGCGATACATGGCGCCCACCTGCGATGCAGGGCCACGGTGGGTTCGCTACGCCAACGGCCGAGGCGGCTCCACCCAACGCTTAAACCCTCACTCCGGGGCCGCGCCTCTTGCACATCCTACTCTGTGGCGACGTGGTGGGGCGCGCCGGGCGCGATGCGGTCAAGGCGCACCTGCCGCGCCTTCGCCGCGAGTTGGCGCTCGATTTGGCGATCGTCAATGCCGAGAACGCCGCGGCCGGGTTTGGCCTCACAGAGCGGATCGCCGGCGAACTCTACGAGGCTGGCGCCGACATCCTGTCGACCGGCAACCACGTCTGGGATCAGCGCGAGCTGATCTCCTACATAGCGCGCGACCCGCGCATTCTGCGGCCGGCCAATTTCCCGCCCGGCACGCCGGGTGCCGGCTGGCACCTGCATCCGCTGGGCCAAGGGCAGAGCGTGCTGGTCGTCAACCTGATGGGGCGGCTGTTCATGGACGCGCTCGACGACCCGTTCGCCGGGCTCGAATCGCTGCTCGCGCAATACCGCCTGGGCAGCGGCGCGAGCGCCATCATCGTCGACTTCCATGCCGAGGCGACCAGCGAAAAGATGGCGTTCGCACATTTTGCCGACGGCCGCGTCTCGGCCGTCATCGGCACGCATACCCACGTGCCGACCGCCGACGCGCAGATCCTGCCGGGCGGCACCGCGTTTATCAGCGATGCCGGCATGTGCGGCGACTACGATTTGGTTATCGGCATGCAGAAGGCGCCGTCGGTGCGCCGCTTTGTGACGAAGGTGCCCGGCGAAAAGGCGAAGCCGGCCGAGGGCGAGGCGACGCTGTGCGGCGTGTTCGTCGCGATTGACGCGGCAACCGGCCTCGCCCGCCGGATCGAGCCGGTGCGGGTCGGCGGCCGCCTCGCGCCGCACCTGCCGCTGGTGTGACGCTGCTGCGACGGGGCGCCGATTGCTCCCCGAGTCGCCGCAATGCCGCCATATTGCCTTGCTAGGCCGCGCCGATCGGGATACGGCTGACGGCCATCGCGGGCACCTTGCCCCGCCGACATATCCTCATTCGTGAACTCGGGATCTGCGACGATGTCCGGCCATTCGCAATTCAAAAACATCATGTACCGCAAGGGCGCGCAGGATAAGAAGCGCGCCAAGGTGTTCACCAAGCTGATCCGGGAACTGACCACCGCGGCCCGCACCGGGCTGCCCGATCCGGCCGCCAACCCGCGGCTGCGCGCCGCGGTCCTGGCCGCGCGCCAGGCCAACATGTCGAAGGACACGGTCGAGCGCGCCATCAAGCGCGGCGCCGGCGGCGAGGCCGGCGAAGCCTATGAGGAGGTGCGCTACGAAGGCTACGGGCCGGCCGGTGTTGCGGTCATCGTCGAGGCGCTGACCGACAACCGCAATCGCACCGCGAGCGAGGTGCGCGCCGCCTTCGCCAAGTGCGGCGGGGCGCTCGGCGAGACCGGCAGCGTCGGCTTCCTGTTCGACCATGTCGGCGAGGTCGCCTATCCGGCCGCCATGGCGAGCGCCGACGCGATGCTCGAAGCGGCGATCGAGGCCGGCGCCAGCGATGTCCAGAGCGATGACGACGGCCATGTCGTGACCTGCGACCCCGACGATTTCAACAGCGTGCGCGACTTGCTGGAGCAGCATTTCGGGCCGGCCGAAGCGGCCCGTCTGGTGTGGCGGCCGAAAACCTCGGCGCCGGTCGAGGAGGATGCCGCGGCGACGCTGTTCAAGCTGCTCGAAACGCTGGATGACAGCGACGACGTGCAGAATGTCTATGCCAATTTCGAGGTTGGCGAGGATGTGATGGCGCGGCTGAGCGCCTGACCTTATCGGCCGCTGGGGGGCGACCATAGTATGCGGGTCCTCGGGCTTGATCCCGGGCTGCGCCACACCGGATGGGGGGTTATCGACGTGGCCGGCAATCGGCTGAGCCATGTTGCCGACGGCGTCGTGCACGCGCCGACCAATCTGCCGCTGGCCGAGCGGCTCGTCGCACTGTTCCGGCAGCTGATCGAGGTGCTCGAGCAGTTCCGTCCGGACGAGGCGGCGGTCGAGGAGAGCTTCGTCAACAAGAACGCCGCCTCGACATTGAAGCTCGGCGTTGCCCGCGGTGTGGTGCTGCTGGCGCCGGCCGAGCGCGGCCTGCCGGTCGCCGAATATTCGGCCAATCTGATCAAGAAATCGGTGGTCGGCGCCGGCCATGCCGAGAAGGGGCAGGTGCAGCTGATGGTGCGCCGCCTGCTGCCGGGCTGCGCCATTGCCCGGCCGGATGCAGCCGACGCGCTGGCGGTGGCGATCTGCCATGCCCACCACGCCGGCACGCTGCGCGCCTGGAGCGCGATGCCATGATCGCCAGGTTGACCGGCATTCTCGACTCGGTCGGGCCGGAGGGCGCGGTCGTCGATGTCGGCGGCGTCGGCTATCTCGCCTTCTGCTCGGCCCGCACATTGGGCCGCCTGCCGCCGAGCGGCGCCGCGGTGCGGCTTTACATCGAGACGCATGTGCGCGAGGACCACATCCACCTCTACGGCTTTGTCGATGCCGCCGAGCGCGACTGGTTCCGCCTGCTGACGACGGTGCAGGGCGTCGGCTCGCGGCTGGCGCTGGCGATCCTGTCGGCGGTCGCGCCCGACGCGCTGACCCTGGCGATCGTCGCGCAGGACAAGGCGCTATTGACCCGCGCCGACGGGGTCGGGCCGCGGCTTGCGACGCGCATCGTCAACGAGTTGCGCGACAAGGTCGGCGGGCTCGCCGTGACGCCGGCGACAGCCGGCCCCGGCGCGTCGCCTGTGATCGCCGCCGGCGCGGCCGGGGCGATCGCCGATGCGGTCTCGGCGCTGGAAAACCTCAAGATCGGGCGGGCCGAGGCTTATGGCGCGGTCACCGCGGCGGCGCGCCGGCTCGGCGATGACGCGGCGGTCGAGGCGCTGATCACCGCCGGGCTGCAGGAGCTCGGCCAGGCGAGCGGCAAGAGGCCGATGCCGTGAGCGACGCGGCGCCGCGCATCGTCGCCGGCGAGCTGGCCGAGCAGGACGCGCCGGAGGCGTCGATCCGCCCGCTCGCGCTCGACGAGTTCGTCGGCCAGCGCCAGCTGCGCGACAATCTGCGGGTGTTCATCGAGGCCGCGAAGGGCCGCCGCGAGGCGCTTGACCATGTGCTGTTTTTCGGGCCGCCGGGGCTCGGCAAGACGACGCTGGCGCAGATCGTCGCGCGCGAACTCGGCGTCGGCTTCCGCGCCACCTCGGGCCCGGTCATCCAGCGCGCCGGCGATCTCGCCGCGCTCCTGACCAATCTGCAGGAGCACGACGTCCTGTTCATCGACGAGATCCACCGCCTGACGCCGGCAGTCGAGGAAATCCTCTACCCGGCGATGGAGGATTTTCAGCTCGACCTGATCATCGGCGAGGGCCCCGGCGCGCGCTCGATCCGCATCGACCTGCAGCCGTTCACGCTGGTCGGCGCGACGACCCGCTCGGGCCTGATCACCCGGCCGTTGCGCGAGCGCTTCGGCATTCCGCTTGCGGCTCGCGTTCTACGAGCCGGACGAACTGGCGCTGATCGTCGCGCGCGGCGCCCGCATCCTTGCCTTCGACCTGCGAGCCCGACGGCGCCACCGAGATCGCCCGCCGCGCCCGCGGCACGCCGCGCGTGGCGATGCGCCTGTTGCGCCGCATCCGCGATTTTGCCGCGGTCAACGGCTGGGCCAGCGTCGATGCCGCGACCGCCGATGCGGCGCTGCTGCGGCTCGAAGTCGACGCGCGCGGCCTCGACGGCATGGACCGGCGCTATTTGCGCTGCGATCGCCGAGAACTACGGCGGCGGCCCGGTCGGGGTCGAGACGATGGCGGCGGCATTGTCGGGAGCAGCGCGACGTGATCGAGGAGGTCGATCGAGCCCTATCTGATGCAGCAGGGCTTCGTGCAGCGCACGCCGCGCGGCCGGATGCTGACCGAGATCGCCTTCCGCCACCTCGACCTGCCGGTGCCGGCGACGCCTGCCGGCCCAGCTCGACCTGCTCGCGCGCGCTGCCGGTCGACGCGGCGGGCGAGGAGGGCGCGTGACGGCTTCCGGCAAGGCGCCCCCGATCCAGGCGCACAGCATGACGCTGCGCGTCTATTACGAGGACACCGATGCCGCCGGCATCGTCTATTACGCCAACTACCTCAAATTCGCCGAGCGCGGCCGCACCGAGATGATGCGCGCGCTCGGCTTCGCCCACAGCGGCTTGTCGCCGAGACCGGAATCGTCTTCACGGTGCGGCGCCTGTCCGCCGATTACCGGACGCCGGCGCGGCTCGACGATGCGCTGACGGTCGAGACAAGCGTGGTCGAGATCGGCGCCGCGACGCTGTCGCTCGATCAGCGCGATCTGCCGCGACGGCGCGGTGCTTGCCGCGCTCGACGTACTGGTCGCCTGCGTCGGGCAAGACGGGCGGCCGCGCCGGGTGCCGCCGGCGCTGCGCGCGGCGCTCGCCGCCGCCGCGGCCGATCATTCCTCGGTAACGCCACCAATCGTCCAAAAGACGCCATAAAAGGCCGCCATTAATGCATCCCCTCGAAACCACCGCGCTTGCCCGGCACCGTGTCCTCAAATCTTTCGATCTTCGAGCTGTTTCTGCAATCGGACAGCATCGTCAAGCTGGTGATGCTGCTGCTGTTGCTGGCGTCGTTCTGGTCGTGGGCGGTCATCTTCGACAAGACGCTGCGCCTGCGCCGGCTGCGCCAGGCCGCCGCCAGCTTCGAGGAGACCTTCTGGTCGGGCGGCTCGCTCGACGATCTCTACGACCGGGTCGGCCAGCGCCCGGCCGATCCGATGAGCGCGGTGTTCGCCGCCGCGATGCGCGAATGGCGCCGCAGCGCGGCCAAGGGCCTGCTCGGCACGCCGGTGATGCGCGCGAGCCTGCAGCAGCGCATCGAGCGGGTGATGAACGTGACGGTCGGGCGCGAGATGGACCGGGTCGAGCGCTTTATGAGCTTTCTCGCGACGGTCGGCTCGACCGCGCCGTTCGTCGGCCTGTTCGGCACGGTGTGGGGGATCATGGACAGCTTCGCAGTCGATCGCCGCGGCCAAGAACACCAGCCTTGCGGTGGTCGCGCCGGGCATCGCCGAATCGCTGTTCGCCACCGCGCTGGGGCTGGTTGCGGCGATCCCGGCGGTCATCGCCTACAACAAGCTGTCGAACGATTTCGGGCGCTATGCCGGCCGGCTCGACGCTTTTGCCACCGAGTTCAGCGCCATCCTGTCGCGTCAGCTCGACGAGAGGCCGTGAGCGATGGCGTCGCCGGTGTATAGCGGCAACCGCCGGAGCGCCGGGCGCGCGTCGGCCGGGCGCTACCGGCCGATGTCGGAAATCAACGTGACGCCGCTGGTCGACGTCATGCTGGTGCTGCTGATCGTGTTCATGGTGACCGCGCCGTTGCTGACCGTCGGCGTTCCGGTCGATCTGCCGCAGAGCCCAGGCGCCGTCGATCAACGAGCCGAAGGAGCCGCTGACCATCACCGTCAACCGCGACGGCGCGGTGTTCATTCAGGAGACCAGCGTTCCGATCGACACGCTGGTCAGCACGGCTGGAAGCGATCACCGGCAGCAACCCCGACGCGGTGCTCTATGTGCGCGGCGACAAGGAGATCAATTACGGCCGGGTGCTGGAAGTGATGGGGCTGATCAGCTCGGCCGGCTTCCGCAAGGTGTCGCTGGTCGCCGAGATGCCGAAAGGCCCCGTGGCTGCGGCATCCTCTCGCGGCCACTCGGCTGCGGTCAGGCATTGAGGGCGCGGCTTGACTGCCATCAGCGCGATCACGATCGAGCGCGGGATCGCCCCGGGGCGCGCGCCGCCCGAGGTCATGCCGGGCGGCATCGCGCTGTCGGCGACGCTGCACATCGCTGTGCTGGCCGCGATTCTGATCGGCCTGCCGAACCTGTTTCGCCCGCCGCCGCCGAAAGAGACGCCGATCGCGGTGAACTGGTGACGATCGCGCCCGAAACGCGGGCAACCCACCCCAACCCGCATCGGCCGAAGGCGGACGCCAAGCCGATACCGGCGGTCGAGCCGCCGGCGCCGATACCCGAGCCCAAGCCGAAGCCGGAGCCGCCTACCCCGGCGCCGCCGGCCGCTGCGGCGCCGCCGCCGCCCGCGCCGCCGCCGCCCAAGCCTGAGGCCCCGAAACCGGAGGCCCCGAAACCGGAGGCCCCGAAACCGGAGGCCAAAGTATCGCCACCCGCGCCGCCGCCACCGCCCAAGCCGGTCGAGGCCCCGAAGCCGGAGGCCAAGCCACCGCCGCCGCCCAAGCCGGTCGAGGCGCGAACCCCGCCGCGGCCCCCCGAGCCCAAGCCCAAACCCCGGCATGAGGTCGAGCCGACGCGCGAGGCCCGCGAAAAAGCCGAACCCCAAGGCCTTCGACAAGCTGATCAAGACCCTGGAGGAGCGCAAACCGGAGAAGCGCCAGGAGCCGGCCGATTTTGACGCGCTGTTGAAGAACCTGACCCGGGAGCAGATGGCGCAGGCCGAGGAGGCGCCGCCGACGCCGCATCACGTGGCCGCCGCGGCGGCGCCCTCCTCGCAGCCCAGAGCGCCGCTCGGCAGCCAGCTTACCGCCAGCCAGAAGGATCTGATCATCCGAGCAGATCGAGCGCTGCTGGAACGTGCCGGCCGGCGCGCGCGACGCCAAGGACCTGGTCATCGAGGTCAAGGCCGCCGTCAACCCCGACGGGACGGTGCGGGAAGCGGCGATCGTCGATACCGGCCGCTACGCCGCCGACCCATTTTTTCGCGCCGCGGCGGACAGTGCAAAGCGCGCGGTGTTGAACCCGCAATGCTCGCCGCTGCCGGTGCCGCCCGACAAGTACGAGGACTGGCACAACCTCGACCTGTTCTTCAACCCGAAGGATCTTTTATGACAGCGTACCGCACGGTTTCGGGCGCCGCCCGCTTGGCATTCGCCGCCCTTGTGCTGCTGGTGCTGGCCCTGCCGGCACGCGCCGATTTGCGGCTCGACATCACCCGCGGCCAGGTCCAGCCGCTGCCGATCGCGATCCCGGCCTTTGCCGGCGACGGCGGTGCGGCCGGTCAGGCCGGCCGCGACATCGCCGGGGTGGTATCGGCCGATCTCGCGAGTTCGGGCCTGTTCCGCCCGCTCGACCCGCGCAGCTTCATCCAGAACGTCTCGGCCGGCGCGGCGCCGCGCTTTGCCGATTGGCGGCAGATCAACGCGCAGGCGCTGACGACCGGCACGGTGCAGGGGCAGGGCGACGGCAAGCTGAAGGTCGAGTTCCGCTTGTGGGACGTGTTTGCCGAGCAGCAGCTGACCGGCTTTGCCTACACCACGACGCCGCAGAACTGGCGCCGCATCGCCCACATCATCGCCGACGAGATCTACAAGCGGATCACCGGCGATCAGGGCTATTTCGACACCCGCATCGCCTACATCGCCGAGTCCGGCCCGGCGCAACGGCGGGTCAAGCGCCTCGCCATGATGGACCAGGACGGCGCCAACAACCGCTACCTGACCGACGGCCGCGCGCTGGTGCTGACGCCGCGCTTCTCGCCCTCGTCGCAGGAGATCACCTATCTGTCCTACGCCTCGGGCACGCCGCGGGTATATGTGTACAACCTCGACACCGGGAGTCAGCACTCGGTCGGCGATTTCCCCGGCATGACCTTCGCCCCGCGCTTTTCGCCGCATGGCAACCGGCTGCTCCTGAGCCGCGCCGAAAACGGCCCGAGCAACATCTTCGTGCTTGACCTGCACAGCCGGCAGCTGACGCGGCTGACCAGCGGCGGCGCGATCAACACCTCGCCCTGCTATTCGCCCGACGGCAGCAAGATCGTGTTCAACTCCGATCGCGGCGGCTCGCAGCAGCTCTATGTGATGAATGCGGACGGCGGCGGCGTCCACCGGATCAGCTTCGGCGCCGGGAAATACGGCACGCCGGTATGGTCGCCGCGCGGCGACCTGATCGCGTTCACTAAAATTGACGGCGGCTCATTTTACATCGGCGTCATGCAGCCGGACGGCAAGGGCGAGCGGTTGCTGACCCAGGGCTTTCTGGTCGAGGGGCCGACCTGGGCGCCGAACGGCCGGGTGCTGATGTATTTCAGCGAGGGCCGGATGGATTCGAGCGGTCGCGGCGGATTGCCGCGCCTGTATACGATCGATTTGACCGGCTACAACAAGCGCGCGGTGAATACTCCGGGGGCGGCCTCCGACCCGGCGTGGTCGCCCTTGCTTCACTAGTGTAGCGCGATATAGTCCGCCGCCCTGTGCCCGGTGCGGGCGGCGAGGGGTGTGTTGTTGCATGGGCCGGGGACCATTGAGGGCTCCGGCGCCGATCATCAAGGAGAGTCCGTCATGCTTGCACGCTTGATCGCCGTGGCGGGGGCATTATTGCTGCTCGCCGCCTGCAGCAGTTCGCCGGAGCCGGGCGCGGTCGCAGCCCCCGGCGGCGGCCCGCCGATGGCCGGGGGGCCGGGCTATGCGCCGGGATCGCAGCAGGATTTGGCCGCGACCGCCGGCGACCGCGTATTCTTTGCCTTCGACAGCGTCGAGATTTCTTCCGAAGGCCAGCAGATCCTGCAGCGCCAGGCCGAGTGGCTGCGCCGCTACCCGAACGTCAACGTGACGATCGAGGGTCACTGCGACGAGCGTGGCACGCGCGAATACAACCTGGCGCTGGGCGAACGGCGCGCCGCGGCGGCGCGGAACGTGCTGATCGCCGCCGGCATTCCGGCCGCCCGCCTCAAGACGATCAGCTATGGCAAGGAGCGGCCGATTGTCGTCGGCTCGACCGAAGAGGCCTACGCCCAGAACCGCGTCGCCATTACGACCGTAAACTGAAGGTCCGGCGATCTGACGCAACGGCGGGGGGCTCGGACGGCGCAGGCGCCGTCCGAGGTACGGCGCCCTCATTTTGCCCAAAACTGGGCCTAATGATCTGCGCGCTGGTGTCCGGCGCGCCGCGGCCGCGACCGGCTTCCCCCTTCCTTATCCTCCGTCGCAAGCAGGGGAGGGTAATGGAGCGGATGGCGTTGCTACGGCAGCGCCCTCCGGTGCCTGCACGAGGCTGATCAAAATGTTTCGGCGACCGCTCCTGCCGTGCGCGTATCTTATTGGAGCACTAAGTCTTGCTCTATCCTTCGCGGCGCTGACCTTCGCGCCGGCGCCGGCGTTGAGCCAGGACCGCTCGACGCAGGAGCGGCTCGACCGTCTGGAGCGCGACCTCAACATGCTGCAGCGGCAGGTCTATCGCGGCCTGCCGCCGCCGGCGATGGCAGGCGACGGCAATGCCGCGGTCAATCTCGAAGTTCGCATGGAGCGGCTGGAAGCGCAGATGCGCGACCTCACCGGCCGCGTCGAGGAATTCAGCAACCAGGTTGCACAGCTGCACCAGCGCCTCGAACAGATCAACAGTGATATGGAGATGCGCTTCAGCCAGTCATCACCCGGGTCGGGCCCGCAGGCCGCGGCGGGGCCGCCAATCGGGCGGCCCGGAGCCTCCGGCTTTTCGCCCGCTGGTCAGCCCTATCTGCCGGGGCCGCCCGATGAACTGAGCCCGCCCGAGGCAGACGGGCCCGCATCGCCGATGCCGCCGGGCGGCCCAGCCCCGATCTTCGGCACGCTGAGGCCGCCGGGGTCCCCGTCGCCGCCAGCCGAGCTGGCGAGCACCGGCGCCGCCACGCATCCGCCGGGCGACGTGCTGCCGCACGGTTCGGCGACCGAGCAATACAACTATGCCTTCGGCCTGTTGAAAAAGGCCGATTATCCCGGCGCCGAAGCGGCGTTGAAGGCCTTCCTCGCGCGCTATCCCAAGGATCGCATGGCCGGTAACGCGCAATATTGGCTCGGCGAGACCTATTACACGCGCGGCCGGTATCTCGAGGCGGCCAGCATCTTTGCCGAAGGCTACAAGCGCTATCCAAAGAACCCGAAGGCGGCCGATAATCTGTTGAAGCTGGGAATGGCGCTGTCTCGCGCCAACCAGAAGCAGAACGCCTGTATCGCGCTGGCCCAGTTGGCTCACGACTTCCCGCATGCGGGGGCCTCTGTTAAAGAACACGCCAAGGCGGAGAAAAAGCATCTCGGGTGTTGACGCGACGGTGTCGTCCGACCCGCTTTCCGCAGCGGAATTTGCCGCGACGCTCGATGCGATCGGCGGCTTCGAAACCCGGCCGGTGGTCGCGGTTGCGGTCTCCGGAGGCCCCGACAGCTTGGCCCTTGTCCTGCTCGCCGAGCGTTGGGCGCGGCAGCGCGGCGGTCGTGCCTGGGGGCTGACCGTCGACCACGGCTTGCGCGCCGAAAGTGCCGCGGAGGCAGGGATCGTCGCCGGCTGGCTCGTGGCCCGCGGCATCCCGCACGAGATTCTGGCGTGGCAGGGCGCCAAGCCGGCAAGCGGCATCCAGGCAGCGGCCCGCGAGGCGCGCTATCGGTTGCTCGCCGATTGGTGTCGCAGCCACGGCGTGCTGCACCTGTTGAGCGCGCACCAGCGCGAGGACCAGGCCGAGACCCACCTGATACGCCGCCGCGCCGGCAGTGGGGTCGACGGGTTGGCGGCGATGTCGGCGGTGCGCGAATTGCCGGGCTGCCGGCTGGTCCGGCCGCTGTTGTCGGTGCCGCGGGCGCGCCTTGCCGCACTGCTCGCGGCCGAGGGCCAACCCTTCCTGACCGATCCGAGCAATCGCAACCCCGCCTTCGAGCGCGCCCGCCTGCGCGCCATGCCCGGCGCTCTAGCCGGCGCGACGCTCGACGCGATCATCGCCGAATTGCACCGCTGCGGTCGCCAGCGCATGGCGCGCGAACGCGCCCTCGACGGGCTGCTCGGCCGCGCGGTTGCGGTGCACCCGGCGGGCTTTGCGGTGCTCGACCCGGCGGCGGTCGCGACCGCCGACGCAGACAGCGCCGAGCGGCTGCTTGGCTGCGTCGCCGCGTGTATCGGTGGGGCGCGCTATTCCGCACGGCGCGAGCGGCTGGCCCGGTTGCGTGCTGGATTGGCCGCCATGCCCGGGCGCCCGCGCACGCTCGGCGGCTGCCGTTTCGTGCCGTGGCGCGGTCAGGTGCTGGTGCTGCGCGAACTGGCGGCGGCGAGCCCCGCGATGCGGCTCGACCCGGGCGCGCGCCTGATGTGGGACGGGCGCTTTGCTGCTGCGCTGCCGCGGCAAGCCCCCGGCAGCATGACGCTTGGCTACCTCGGGACAAGCGCAAGACCTGCCGGCGCCCGCGCCGGCCCGCTGCCGCGCATTGTCCATGCAATCCTGCCGGCCTTCTGGGACGATTTAGGCCTCGCCGCGGTGCCGCACCTCGGCTATTGCCGCGGCGCGCCGGGTTTGCTGCCGAGCCTCTCCTTTTGCCCGATCAGCCCGCTCGCACGAGCGGGCTTTACAGTTGTTTAATCGCGGGAGCATCCTATCTGTTGCTGACGTGGAGATCCCCGTCGCGTCGGCGTCGGGCTAGGCGTCCGAGGCGGTAGGGAAAGGCCTGCAGCGTGAACAATTTCGGCAAGAATCTCGCCCTGTGGATCGTCATCGGCCTGCTTCTCGTCGCGCTCTTCAACTTGTTTCAGACCTCTTCGTCGCGCGGGCCGCAATCGACGCTCGCTTTTTCCGATTTCGTGACCGACGTCAACCGCGGCCAGGTGACCGACGTTACGATCCAGGGCAACACGATCAACGGCCATTTCACCGACGGTCGCGCGTTCAGCACCTACGCTCCGACCGATCCCGGTCTGGTCGGCCGGCTGATCGACAAGGGCGTGCGGATCACCGCGTCGCCGACCGACGAGAACGTCCCGTCGCTGTTTGGCGTGCTGGTTTCGTGGTTCCCGATGCTGCTGCTGATCGGCGTATGGATCTTCTTCATGCGCCAGATGCAGGGCGGCGGCGGCCGCGCCATGGGGTTCGGCAAGAGCCGGGCGCGCCTGTTGACCGAGAAAGTCGGCCGCATCACCTTCGAGGACGTCGCCGGCATCGACGAAGCCAAGCAGGAACTCGAGGAGATCGTCGAGTATCTGAAGGACCCGCAGAAATTCCAGCGCCTCGGCGGCAAGATCCCGAAGGGCGTGCTGCTCGTCGGGCCGCCCGGCACCGGCAAGACGCTGTTGGCGCGGGCGATCGCCGGCGAGGCCAACGTGCCGTTCTTCACGATTTCCGGCTCGGATTTCGTCGAGATGTTCGTCGGCGTCGGCGCCAGCCGGGTGCGCGACATGTTCGAGCAGGGCAAGAAGAACGCGCCGTGCATCATCTTCATCGACGAGATCGACGCGGTCGGCCGGCATCGCGGCGCCGGGCTCGGCGGCGGCAATGACGAGCGCGAGCAGACCCTGAACCAGCTGCTGGTCGAGATGGACGGGTTCGAGGCCAATGAGGGCGTGATCCTGATCGCCGCCACCAACCGGCCCGACGTGCTCGACCCGGCGCTGCTGCGGCCCGGGCCGCTTCGACCGCCAGGTGGTCGTGCCCAACCCCGACGTCGTCGGCCGCGAGAAGATCCTCAAGGTCCACATGCGCAAGGTGCCGCTGTCATCGGATGTCGATCCGAAGATCATCGCGCGCGGCACGCCCGGCTTCTCCGGCGCCGATCTTGCCAACCTCGTCAACGAGGCGGCGCTGATGGCGGCGCGCCGCGGCAAGCGCTCGGTGGCGATGAGCGAGTTCGAGCAGGCCAAGGACAAGGTCATGATGGGCGCCGAGCGGCGCTCGATGGTGATGACCGAGGAAGAAAAGACGCTGACCGCCTATCACGAGGCCGGGCACGCGCTGTGCATGCTCTATGCCGAGGCGCACGAGCCGTTGCACAAGGTCACGATCATCCCGCGCGGCCGCGCCCTCGGCGTGACGATGTTCCTGCCCGAGCGCGACAAGTACAGCCAGTCGAAGGTCGAGATAAAGGCGATGATGACCAGCCTGTTCGGCGGTCGCGTCGCGGAGGAGATCATCTTCGGCGAGGACAAGGTCACGACCGGGGCGTCCGACGACATCCGGCGCGCCACCTCTCTCGCGCGGCGCATGGTCACCGAGTTCGGGTTCAGCGACAAGCTCGGGCCGTTGCGCTATGCCGAGAACGAGGAGGAGGTCTTCCTCGGCCACTCGGTGACGCAGCGCAAGAACGTGTCGGACGCGACCGCCAAGGTGATCGACGACGAGATCCGCCGCATCGTCGACGAGGGCGAGCACAGCGCGCGCGACATCCTGACCGGGCACTTCGAAGAGCTGCATCTGCTGGCGAAGGGCTTGCTCGAATACGAAACGCTGTCGGTCGACGAAATTCGCCGGATCATCCGGGGCGAGCGGATCGTCCGCGACACCTCCTCCAACGGCCCGGCGCCCGAAGAGCCGCGCTCGCCAGGACGGCGCAGCTCGGTGCCGCCCACCGGCCGCCCGAGCGGGATCGGGCCGGAGCCGGAGCCGCAGCCGGGCAGTTGAGCCGGGTCTGCGCGGGCCTGGACCTTTCGGTGATCGTTTGGCGGCGATAATCATGTTGTGGCCGGGTTTTGAACCGGCCACCCATGTCTCGCCTGGATAGCGGTCATCATGGATGACCGGGAAGGCCCGGTCGTGGCGATTGGGGAACGGGGGAAGGGCGCGATGACGCGCAAGCTTTTCGGAACGGACGGCATCCGCGGCACCGCCAATACCGAGCCGATGACGCCGGAGACCGCGCTCAAGGTGGCGATGGCGGTCGGCGAGTGCTTTCGCAACGGCACCCACAAGCACCTTGTCGTGATCGGCAAGGACACGCGGCTGTCGGGCTACATGCTCGAACCGGCGCTGACCGCCGGGTTCATCACGATGGGCATGGATGTCGTGCTGGTCGGGCCGTTGCCGACGCCGGCGATCGCGATGCTGACGCGCAGCCTGCGGGCCGATATCGGCGTCGTGATCTCGGCCTCGCACAACCCCTACGCCGATAACGGCATCAAGCTGTTCGGGCCGGACGGCTACAAGCTGTCCGACGAGCTTGAAAAGACGATCGAGCAGGTGCTCGACAAGGGACCGTCGCGCCGCGCCGCGCCGGGCGAGCTCGGCCGCGCCAAGCGGCTCGACGACGCCGGCGGCCGCTATATCGAATTCGTCAAGCAGAGCTTTCCGAAGGGTCTGCGGCTCGATGGGCTGCGGGTCGTCGTCGATTGCGCCAACGGCGCCGCCTACAAGGTTGCGCCGACCGTGTTCTGGGAGCTCGGCGCCGAGGTGTTCGCGGTCGGCGTGGCGCCGGACGGCCTCAACATCAACCGCGACTGCGGCGCCCTCGCGCCCGAGCAGATGCGCCGTGAGGTGCTGGCGCGCCGTGCCGATATCGGCATTGCGCTCGACGGCGACGCCGACCGCCTGATCGTCGCCGACGAGCGCGGCGTGATCCTCGACGGCGACCAGCTGATGGCGCTGATCGCAACCAGCCTGGCGCGCGGCGGACGGCTTGCCGGCGGCGCTGTGGTCGCGACCGTGATGTCCAATCTCGGCCTCGAACGCTGCCTCGCCGGGCAGGCGATCGGGCTGCACCGCACCGCGGTCGGCGACCGCTATGTCGTCGAGAAGATGCGCAGCCTCGGCTGCAACCTCGGCGGCGAGCAATCCGGCCACATCATCCTGTCCGATTACGCGACGACCGGCGACGGGCTGATCGCGGCGTTGCAGGTGCTGGCCGCGATCGTCGAGACCGGCCGCCGCGCCAGCGAGGTGTGCCGCGTGTTCGAGCCGGTGCCGCAATTGTTGCGCAACGTGCGCTTCGGCACCGGCAGGCCGCTCGAGTCAAGCCGCGTGCAACAGGCGATCGCCGACGGCGAAGGACGGCTCGGCAAATCCGGCCGGCTGGTGATCCGCAATTCCGGCACCGAGCCGGTGATCCGCGTCATGGCGCAAGGCGAGGATGAGGCATTGCTGGCGAGCGTCGTCGACGAGATCTGCGAGGCGATCCTGGTGGTGGCGCGCGGTACCGAGGCGGTAGAGGCGCCGGCGGAGGCTGTCGCCCGGGCGGCCGAATGAGGGCCGGCTCGTCGCCATGAACGGCCGCGTCCTGATCATTGCCGGCTCGGATTCGGGGGGTGGCGCCGGCATCCAGGCCGACATCAAGACGGTGACGATGCAGGGCGCCTTCGCCGCCACCGCGATCACCGCGCTGACCGCGCAGAACACGCTGGGCGTGTTCGGTGTGCTGCCGATCGCCCCCGACTTTATCCGCAAGCAGATCGAGGTGGTGCTCGACGATATCGGCGCCGACGCGGTTAAGACCGGCATGCTGCACGACGAAGCGGTGATCGAGACCGTAGCCGCGGTGCTCGGCGAGCGCGCGCCGGCGGTGCCGCTGGTCGTCGATCCGGTCATGGTGGCGAAAGGTGGCGCACCGCTGATCGAGCCCGGTGCAATCGACACGTTGAAGCGGCGCCTGATCCCGCGCGCCGCGGTGCTGACCCCGAACCTGCCCGAGGCCGAGATCCTCGCCGGATGCGGAATCGACAGCCTCGCCGCGATGCAGCGTGCGGCCGACATCCTGCTGCGTCTCGGCTGCGGCGCCGTGCTGCTGAAAGGCGGGCACCTCGCGGGCGACACTCTCCACGATGTGCTGGCGACCGCCATTGGTCAGCGCGTCTGGCACAGCCCGCGGATCGACAGCCGCCACACCCACGGCACCGGCTGCACCCTCGCGTCGGCGATTGCCGCCGGGCTAGCCCAGGGGCTCGCGGTCGAGGACGCGGTGGCGCGGGCGCGCGAGTACGTCCGCCGCGCGATCCTCGGCGCTCCCGGCATCGGCCGCGGCCACGGCCCGCTCGACCACGCCCATCCGTTGCGGGCGTAAGGGCGCGATGCGCCTGCCGCTCTATCAGGTTGATGCGTTTGCCGAGGGGCCGTTCACCGGCAACCCGGCGGCGGTCTGCCTGCTCGACACCTGGCTGCCGGCCGCAGTGATGCAGTCGATCGCGGCCGAGAACAATCTGTCGGAGACGGCGTTCTTCGTGCCCGAGGCGGACGGCTACCGGCTGCGCTGGTTCACCCCGACGACCGAGATGGATCTGTGCGGCCACGCGACGCTGGCCGCGGGATATGTCGTGTTTCGCTGGCTGGCGCCCGACTGCAGCAGCATTCGCTTTGCGACTGAGAAAGCCGGGCCGCTGACCGTATCGCGCGACGGCGAACGTGTGACGCTCGATTTTCCCGCTCGCCCGCCGGTCCCGTGCGCGCCGTCGGAGGCGGTGGCTGCGGCGCTCGGCAAGCCGCCCGCCGCGCTGCTTGCGGCGCGTGACTACCTCGCTGTCTATGAGAGCGCCGATGAAGTCGCGTCCCTGAAGCCCGATTTCTTGGCAATTGCCGCGCTCGATCGGTTCGCGGTCATCGTCACCGCGCCGGGCGAGGGCGGCGTCGACTTCGCGTCACGCTTCTTCGCGCCGGCCGCCGGCGTCGACGAAGACCCGGTGACCGGGTCGGCGCATTGCTCGCTGATCCCTTATTGGGCGCAGCGGCTGGGGAAACCCCGGCTGGAAGCGCGCCAGCTGTCGCGCCGCGGCGGCGCTCTCTCCTGCGCACTGAACGGCGATCGGGTGGCGATCGCCGGCCGCGTAGTGCCCTACCTCGAAGGCACGATCACGATCTGAGGGTTGCGGATCGCGCCGGCGGCAAGTCAGCCCGGCAGGCAAGGCTCGGCCGGATCGTCCTCGCCGAGGAGCGGCACCCAAGCCGGTGACGGGTCGGGGAGGGCGGTCGCAGCGGCGACCTCGGCGTACAGTGCGCGCGCTTCGACCGCCGGTCCGCGCCTTGTACCCAGGGCGACGACCCGCACGGTGCGCTGCCAACCGCCCTGGCGGAGCACGACGACATCGCTAACCCGCACGCTCTGGTTTGGCTTCCTGACCGTGCTGCCATTGACCGCCACCGCGCCCGCGGCGCACAGCCGGGCGGCGAGCGAACGGCTTTTGACGAAACGGGCGAACCACAACCATTGATCGAGGCGGCCCTTGGCGCGTTCCGGCCCGGCGGCGAGCGGAGTGGAGAGCGGGGCGGCGGTCGAGTCAGCGGCGATCAAGCGAATTTCAACTCCTTCAGCTTGGCAAACGGGTGTCCGTCGCGCGGCGGTTTGGCGGACGATCCGGCGCGCTGCTGAGGGGCGCGGCGGCGCGGCTTGCCGATAAAGAATTCGTCGCCGCCCTCGATCACCGCGCGATAGCCGAGCGCCAGCAGAACGCGGCGCAATTCCTCGGGCACGACGCCGGCAAGGGCGGCGAGTTCGCCATCGGCGGCAAAGCGGCCGAGCCGCGCGCGGCTGCGCGCCGCTGCCGCCAGCCGTTCGAGCCGGTCCGGCCGCAGCGCAAGCCCTGCCAGCACGCGCCTGCCGATCGCCGCATAAAAGGAGGGCGGCAGGTCCGGGTCGACCGCAAACGCCTTGCCGCGGCTGCGGGCGCCGGGCAGGGGCGGCGCCGCGCGGCCCTCGTATATGGCCCAGAGCAGCGCCTGGAAGCGCACCGTCTCGGCGCCGAGCAGCGGCTCGACGTAGATCGTCTCGGTGCCGAAGCGTACCCCGAGCCGCGCCAGCGCGCGCCGGCTCGCCGCGTCGAGCGACTTGAGCGACGCCGCGACATCCGCCGTCGGGAGACAGCCGAGCGCGCCGGCCAGTTGGTAGGTGAGGCCGCGTCCCGCGCTGCCGAGCGGCAGTGCCTCGGCTGCGAACAACGGCGCGAGCCGACGTTCGATTTCGCCCTTGACGAAAAGCTGCAGGCGCTGGCGCACCCGCTCGCGCGCCTCGCCGTCGAGAAAATCGCCGGCGCGCACCTCGACCCGCGGCACCAGGATCGACTCGCCGGCGACCAGCCTTCCGACCGGGCCGCCGCGCCACAGCACGTGGCCGCCGTCCCTATCGAGCGCGAACGCCGCATCGTCGTCGCCGGCGAGGCCGCGCGCCCGCGCCGTCACCTCGCTGCGCAGGACCCGGTTGGCTGCGGTGACGAGAGTGCGCATCGCATCCCCCTCGGCCGCCGCGTCGGGGACAAAGCGAAAGCCGTCGAGCCGCCCGACAAAGGCGCCCTCGACCCGCACCTCGCCCGCCTTGTCGACCGAGGCCAGCAGTTCCGCGTCGCCGTCAAGCTGGCGGACGAGAAAGGCGGAGCGACGATCGACAAAGCGCTGCGTAATGCGGTCGTGCAGGGCGTCGGACAGCCGGTCCTCGATGCCGCGGGCGCGCTCCTGCCAATCGGCCGCGCCCTCGATCCAGTCGCTGCGATGGGTGATGTAGGTCCAGGTGCGGACATGGGCGATGCGCGTCATCAGCGTGTCGATGTCGCCGTCGAGCCGGTCGAGCTGCGCTATCTGGCCGCCGACCCAGGGGCCGGGCAGGCGCTCGCCGGGCCCGGCGAGATGCAGAAAGCATTGCGCCAGGAAGCGCGCATGGCTGTCGCTCATCACCTTGCGAAAATCGGGGATCTGGCAGACCTCCCACAGCAGGCGGACCGCGCGCCGGGTTGGATCGTGAGCGCCGTCACCTCGGCCTTGCGCGACAGCAGCTGCAGGGCGCGGTGGTCGTCGGCGTCGCGGGTCTGGACGAGGCCGGGAAAGGGCGGCCGCTCGTCGAGGCTGCGCAGCAGCATGCCAACCGAGTCGAAGCGCAGCTTGGTGTTGCGCCACGAAATCCGGGTCAGCGGCTCGAAGCGGTGCTCCTCGACCGCCGCCACGATCGCGGGGTCGAGCTGTCCCTCGTCGGCAGTGGTGCCGAAGGTGCCGTCAGCCATATGGCGGCCGGCGCGCCCGGCGATCTGGCCGATCTCTGCGGCCGACAGGCGGCGCGGCCCGCGCCCGTCGAACTTGCCGAGGCGGGCGAAGGCGACATGGTTGAGGTCCATGTTGAGCCCCATGCCGATCGCGTCGGTGGCGACGAGATAATCGACCTCGCCGGCCTGGAACATGCCGACCTGGGCGTTGCGCGCCCGCGGGCTCAGTGCGCCGAGCACGACCGCGGTGCCGCCGCGCTGGCGCCGCACCAATTCGGCCAGCGAGAACACGTCGGCCAGGCTGAAGGCGACGACGGCGCTGCGCCGCGGCAGCCGCGTCACCTTCTTGTGCCCGGTATGCGACAGCGTCGAGAAGCGCGGCCGGCTGATGTATTCGGCATCGGGGACGAGCCGCCGCAGCAGCGGGCGGATCGTGTCGGCGCCGAGGAACATCGTCTCGCTGAGGCCGCGGGCGTGCAGCAGCCGCGCAGTAAACACATGGCCGCGCTCCGGGTCGGCGCAGAGCTGGATTTCGTCGACCGCAAGAAACTCGACCGGCCGGTCGAGCGGCATCGACTCGACCGTGCAAACGAAATAGGACGGGTTGGGCGGCAGGATCTTTTCTTCGCCGGTAATCAGTGCAACCGCACGCGCCCCACGCAACCGGACGACGCGATCATAGTTTTCCCGCGCCAGCAGCCGCAGCGGAAACCCGATCATGCCGCTGGGGTGATCGAGCATGCGCTCGATCGCAAGATGCGTCTTGCCGGTATTGGTCGGCCCGAGGACCGCGACGACGCGCGGTGCGGTACGGAGCATGGCCATGGCATGATAAGGTGCGTTGCCGGCGCCGGCAGGGCAAGGGCCAAGGTGCCGCTGCCAGGCAACCGGGCGATTTTGTGCCGCTGCGCCCTTGTCCCTGGTTGTTCTGGTGCGACTCGGCCCGATACGCGTAGATTCGGCGTGCCAGCATCTTTAACCCTTTTTTACCCTTCGCGCGGTAGGCTGTGCGAGGAAATAGGACGGACCGAATGATTCGCCGGCAGCGCCAAACCCATTCGCTTCTCGAAGATTATTGCAGCCAGCTCGGCGCGCTGCTGGAGCGGCGCTATACCGAGCGGGCGCTGATTGCTGCGAAGGAGCAGGCCGAAAGTGCCGCGGCGCTCGCCGAAGAGGCGGCGCGCCAGGCCCAGGCCGCCGATCGTGCGAAAAGCCAGTTCCTCGCCACCATGACGCATGAGTTGCGCACCCCGCTCAACGCGATCATCGGTTTTTCCGAGATCCTTCAGGCGGCGCCGCGCCCGAACGAAATCCCGGGCTATGCCAAATACATTCACGAATCGGGGACGCAGCTGCTCGCGATGCTCAACGGCGTCCTCGACTTGGCCCGCATCGAGGCGGGCAAGCTCGCCCTCGACGAGCAGGACGTGATGCTCGAAGAGGTGCTGGATGCCTCGATCCGGCCATTGCGCAAGGCGGCCGAGGAAAAATCGGTTTTCATCATGTTGGGGATGGTCGTCGAGCGCCCGCTGCATCTCGATGTCGGCAAGATGGGCCAGGTCTTCTTCCAACTGCTGTCGAATGCGGTCAAGTTCACCCCGGAGGGCGGCAGCATCGATATCGATTCCGACCTGACCCCCGACGGCGGCCTCTCCATCATGATCCGCGACACCGGCTGCGGCATTCCGGGCGAGGATCTCGAGCGCGTGCTGCAGCCGTTCGGGCAGATCGAGGATCATTTGACCCGGCAGAATGGCGGCATCGGCCTTGGCCTGCCGATTGCGCGGGCTTTGGTCAAGCTGCACGGCGGTGAGCTCAGCCTGACCAGCGAGGTCAATGTCGGAACCACCGTCGAAATCCATTTGCCGCCCGAGCGGGTGCGGCCGGAAGCGGTGGCGAAGGTCGCATGAAACTAACTCGTTCGGTGCATTGCCGCGGTCATGGCAGGCGCCTCCCCTCCCTGGCGCTGCGGTACTGCCGCTGCGCTAATCGCGAGTGATACGATGGACGGAAGCAACCTCAATGTCGTTGGCGAGCGGATCGGCCGAGTGATCGCGGTCTCGGCCGCGCAGGTCATCGTGCTGTTGGAAACGTCGTCCGCGGACGCCCTGCGCCGTGCCGAGACGATCGAGATGGGCGCGCTCGTCAAGCTCAAAACCCGCGCCTCGACCGTGTTTGGCATGATCAACGCCTTGCGGGTGCCGTTGCCCTCGGTGTCGGCGCCGGACGACGATCTGAAGATCATCGAGGTCGAGCTGCTCGGTGAGACGTTGCGCGACGCTGCCGGGGCTTACGCGGGCTTTCAGCGGGGCGTATCGGTGTTCCCGTCGATCGAGGCGCCGGTGTTCCTCGCCACCCCGGAGGACCTCGCCCAGATTTATGCGCCGGTCGGCACCGCCAGCGTGCCGGTCGGGTCGATCTATCAGGCCGACAGCGTGCCGGCCTACTTGCGGATCGACGATCTGATGGGCAAGCATTTCAGCATTGTCGGCACCACCGGCTCGGGCAAATCCTGCGCCGTCGCGACGATCCTGCGCGCCGTCATCGATCACAATCCCAACGCGCACGTGATGCTGCTCGACCCGCACAACGAATATGCCCGCGCTTTCGCCGGGCGGTCGGTAGTGCTGAGCCCCGACGACGGGTTGCGTCTGCCGTACTGGCTGTTCAACTTCGATGAATTGGCCGAGATCGTGCTGGGCACCGAGCGCGCCGACATCGAGCAACGCAAAATTCTCGCGGAGACCGTGCTTGCCGCAAAGCAGTCGCTGTTCATCAAGGCCGGGCTCGACAAGGTCGGCAGCGTCGATACCCCGGTGCCCTACCGCATGTCGGAGGTGCTCGGCCATCTCGATCGAATGATGGGGGCGCTCAACCGGCCGGAAAGCGTCGGCGCGTTCCAGACCGTCAAGAGCCGCATTCTCGCGCTGCAGAACGACTCGCGCTATGCCTTCGTGTTCGGCCAGAGCCTCAGCCTGCGCGACGAGATGGCCGAGATCCTGTCGAACCTGTTCCGCATCCCGGTCAATGGCAAGCCGATCACCATTCTCGACATCTCCGCGGTGCCCTCCGAGGTGCTCAACGTGGTGGTGTCGCTGGTCTGCCGGTTGACCTTCGACTTCGCGATGTGGAGCGATTCGACGGTGCCGATCACGATCGTCTGCGAGGAGGCGCACCGCTATGCGCCGCGCGACCGGGAGGCCGGTTTCGAGCCGGCCAAGCGCGCGCTGGCCCGCATCGCCAAGGAAGGCCGCAAATACGGCGTCTCGCTGTGCGTCGTGACGCAACGCCCCTCCGATCTGGCGCCCAGCCTCTTGTCGGAATGCAACACGATGTTCGCGCTGCGCATGACCAATCACGACGACCAGGACATCCTGCGCGACTCGCTCTCCGAGGCGTCGCACGGCCTGATGAATTTCCTGCCGGCATTGCGCAACGGCGAGGCGATTGCGGTTGGCGAGGGCGTCTCGATGCCGATGCGCATCCTCTTTGACCCGCTGCCTGACGATGTCCGCCCAAAGAGCTCGACCGCCCTGTTCACCACTGCCTGGTCGGAGGATGTCGACGACCGCGAGGCGGTGCGCGAGACCGTCGAGCGCTGGCGCCGCGGGATGCGCCACGCCGCGTAAGCGGGAGGTCAGCCGGCGCGGCGCTTGCGCGCGGCGAGCTTGACCGCGGCGATGATCTCCGGATAGGCGCCGCAGCGGCACAAATTGCCCGACAGGTAATGGCGGATGTCGTCGTCGCTCGGGTCGGGCACCGCGTCGATCAGCTGCTTTGCCATCAGGACGAAGCCAGGGGTGCAGAAGCCGCACTGAAATGCGCCGGCCTCGATGAAGGCTTCCTGCACCGGATCGAGCCTTCCGTCCGCCGCAAGATGCTCGACCGTGACGATCTCGCAGCCGTCGGCGAAGGCGGCAAGAGTGAGGCAGGACGACACCGCCCGCCCGTCGACCAGCACCGTGCAGCAGCCGCACAGCCCCTGGCCGCAGCTCTCGCGCGCGCCGAACAGGTCGAACCGCTCGCGCAACAATTCGACGAGGCTGGTGTGCGTCGCCACCGTCGCCGCGACGGCGGCGCCGTTCAAGGTGAAATGGATCGTGCGCGGCGCGGTCATGTCATTCCCCCGAAAGCCCTGTCGCCGGCCGCGACCCGCAAGGCCCGATAGACCGCCTCGGCGGTGATCGGCAGTTCGCTCATGCGCACCCCGACCGCGTCGTGGATAGCGTTGGCGATTGCCGGCGCGACCGCAAAGCTGCCGGTTTCGCCCACCCCCTTGGCGCCATAGGGGCCGCTCTGTTGTGCCGCATCGACCGCTTCACCCTCGAGCCGATCGGGCAGGTCGCGGATGCCGGGGATCTTGTAGTCGGCGAAGGACGGGTTGCGCAGCTGGCCGTCGGTGAATTCCATCTCCTCGAACAGCGTGTAGCCGATCTGCTGGATCGCCGCGCCGGTCAGTTGGGTCTCGACGATGCGCGGATTGATCGGGGTGCCGGCGTCGGCGACGTTGACGAGGCGCAGCACGCGCACCCGGCCGGTCTCGGTGTCGATCTCGACCTCGGCGCCGGCGCCGCCGACCATCCAGAATGGCGTCGCGTTCGGCGTCTGGCCGGTGTCCGCGTCGGGCGGGACATAGGCCGGGATATAGCTGCCGGAGCCGACGATCGTGCCGGCCTGCATGCCGTATTTGCGGCGGAACAACTCGGCGACCGGCAGGTTCGTGCCCTCCGGCACGCCGGTCTCGGCGGCGAGCGCGGCGAGCTTCTGGCGCGCATCCTCGGCCGCGAGCCGCACCGCATGCCCCATATGAAACAGCGAGCGCGAGCCGAGCGTGCCCATGTCGTACGGCGTCACATCGGTATCGGGGGCGACGACGCGCACCGCCTCGGCCTCGATACCGAGAGTTTCGGCGGCAATCTGCGCCATCGCGGTCGTTGACCCCTGGCCCATATCGACCGTGCCGCAATAGAGCGTGCAGCTGCCATCGGCGGCAACCGCGACGGTGGCGACCGAAGTCGTCGGCGAGATCGACGCCTTGAAGCCGATCGCCACGCCGCGCCCGCGCCGCAGCGTGCCGCCCCCGCGTTCGAACGGCTGACCCCAGCCGATCCGCGCCGCGACCCGCTCCAGCACTGCCGCGACCGCCGTCTCGCGCATCACCGTGCCGGTGGCCTGCGGCATGCCGTCGCGCAACAGGTTGCGGCGGCGGAACTCGACCGGGTCGAGGCCGAGCGCGCGGGCGATCAGGTCGGTATGGCTCTCATAGGCCCACACCAGCTGCGGGATGCCGAAGCCGCGGAACGCGCCGGCCGGCGGCCGGTTGGTGTAGATCTCGAGCGAATCGATCGCGACATTGGCGATGTCGTAAGGGCCGGCGGCGGTGAAGCCGGATTTCTGCGCGACGCGCGGGCCGATATCGGCATAGGCGCCGCCATTGTAGAAGACCTCGCACTGGCGCGCGGTGACACGGCCGTCGCGGTCGACCGCGCTCTTGATGCGAAACGTGCTGGCGTGCCGGCTGATCGTGAAGAACTGCTCCTCCATCGTCAGCGCCAGCCGGACCGGCCGGCGCGCGATCAGCGACAGCGCCACCGCCAATGCCTCAAGCTTGACGTAGACTTTGGCGCCGAACCCGCCGCCGAGAAACGCCGTCTTGACCCGCACCCGGTTCTCCGGCCAGCCCAGCAGGCGCGCGATCTCGATGCGCACGAAGGAGGGGGTCTGCGTCGCGCTGTGGATCGTCACGCTGTCGCCCTGCGCGTCGGCGATCGACACGTGCGGCTCCAACGGCGTGTGCATCATCTGCTGGGTGCGGAACGTATGCTCGAAGATCTGCGCGGCCGCGGCAAAGGCCCGCGCCGTGTCGCCGCGCCGCAGGTGGAAGTCGAGCGCGACATTGGTGTCGCGCCGGCCCGCGAGGTGCTTCAGATCGGGGAAGGTGCCGGCCGGCTTCAATTCGTCGTGGACGATCGCCGCCGAGGTCGACCGCCTCGACCTCGTCGAACACCGCGGGCAGCGGCTCGTACTCGACCGCGATCGCTTGCGCCGCCGCCTCGGCGATGTGCGGGTCGGCGGCGAGCACGACGGCGACCGGCTCGCCGACATGGCGCACCTTGCCCTCGGCGCAGGATCGGCTGGTCGTGAAACGCCGGCCCGTAATAGGGCTCGGCGATGACCGTGCGGATGTCGGCGGCGGTGACGATATGCACCACCCCCGGCATCGCCGCGCGCAGCGCCGATGTCGATGCGGCGGATATGGCCGTGCGGGATCGTGCTGCGCGCGATCTTGCCGTGCAGCATGCCCGGCAGGCGCAGATTGTGGATGTACTCGGCCGCGCCGGTGACCTTGGCGCGCGCCTCGACCCGCGGCAACGAGCGCCCGACCTGCCCGCTCATGTCGCCGCTCCCGTCATCGCTTGCCGTGCCGCCCGCCCGAGATGCACCTCGACCAATACCCGCTTGTAGGCGGCCGAGCCGTGATGGTCGGCGATGACCGGCGCCTCGGCAGCGGCGGCGCGCCCGGCCTCGCGCACCGTGGCCTCGTCGAGCGGGCGCCCGGCCAGTGCCGCCTCGGCCCCGGGCAGCCGCATCGCGGTCTCGGTCGCGGCGCCGATCGCGATGCGCGCCTGCGCTGACGACGCCATCCTCAATCTGCAACGCCACCGCGAGGCCGAGCGCCGGCCAGTCATCGGCCGAGCGCGCCGTGACCTTGACATAGGCGGACCGCCGGCCCGCTTGCGGCGGCACGATCGACGCCGGCGATCAGCTCGTCATTGGCGATGCACGGTTTCGAGATAGCCGGTAAACAAATCCTCGACCGCGACCATCCGCTCGCCGCTGCGGCCCGGCGAGCCGCACCGAGGCGCCGAGCGCGATCAGCACCGGCGGCAGGTCCATGTGCGGGTCGCCATGCGCGAGGTTGCCGCCGAGCGTCGCGACGTTGCGCACCCGCACGTTGGAATGGGTCAGCAATGTCTCGGCGATGACCGGCGCCGCCTCGCGCACCGCCGCCGAACGCTGCAAATCGGCGAGCCGCACCATCGCGCCGATCTCGAGCCCGCCATCCGGCAGTGCTCGGACGCCGTCCAGCGCCGGCGCCAGCCTGCGCAGGCTGACCAGGCGCCGCGGCCGGTACAGCCCCGACTTCATCATCAGCATCAGCGCGGTGCCGCCGGCGATCGCCCGCACCGACGGGTCCTGCGGATCGAGCAGCGCCAGCGCCTCGCCGAGCGAGGTCGGCTCCATCAGCTCGAATGGGCTCATTGCCGCACGCGTCCTCCAAACCGGCCGGTTCCCTTCCCGGCGCGGCGACTATAGGCTGATACAAAAGCCGGGCAACATGGAGCGTCGGGGTGAAGCTTGCGATACCGGATCTGATCTCGAACTCGTATTTCCCGGCATTGGCCGCGGCCGAGCTTGGATTTTTCGCGCGCGAAGGGCTCGACGTCTCGGCCGAGCTGATCTTCCCGGTCGATCGCGCCTATGTGGCGCTGCGCGAGGGCGAAGTCGATTTCGTCGGCGGCGCGGCGCATGGCGCGCTTGCCGCCTTTGTCGAATGGCGCGGCGTCAAATTGCTCGGCGCGTTGTCGCAGGGCATGTACTGGTTTCTCGTGATGCGCGCCGAGCTTGGCATCGCTCGCGGCGACCTTGCGGCGCTCAAGGGCCGACGCATCGGCGCGGCGCCGTGGGTCGAGATGGGGCTGCGCGCGCTGCTCACCGCCGCCGGTCTCGATCCCTACCGCAACGATATCCGCATCGGCCCGGTGCCGGGGGCGACCGGCACCTCGATCAATTTCGGGCTGACCGCGGCCGAGGCGCTCGCCGCCGGCAAGATCGACGGCTTCTGGGCCAACGGCATGGCGACCGAGCTGGCGGTGACGAGCGGCGACCGGCACTATCGTGCTCGACGTGCGGCGCGGCGACGGCCCGCCCGGCGCTTCGACTACACGCTGCCGGTGCTGGCGACGACCGCGCGCCTGATCGAGCGCTCGCCCGACATCGCCGCGGCGGCGGTGCGGGCATTGGTGGCGGCGCAGAACGCGCTGAAGGCCGATGTTTCGCGTGCCACCGAGGTCGGACAGTAGGCGCTTTCCGCCGCGCGAGGCCGGGCTGATCGCCGGCATCGTCGCGCGCGACTTGCCCTATTACGACGCCGCGATCGCCGAGCGCTCGGTCCCGGCGATCAACCGTTTCGCGCGGTGCATGGCATTCTCGACGACGAGGTGCCCTATAGCGACATCGTCGCGACCCAGTTCCGCGATCTGTGGCGTGCCGCCGCGTAGTTCGAGGGGGAGAGGCATGCGAACCGGCGCCGAATACCGCGAAGCGCTGCGCGACGGACGCAAGGTCTGGGTTCTCGGCGAGGGGCTGGTCGAGGATGTGACGACACATCCGGCGACCAGCGCGATGGTCGCGGAATATGTCGCCTGGTACGATCGCCACTTCGACCCGGCCTGGCATGACACGCTGATCGCCCCGGCCGACGCCCGGCCGTGCCGCCACCGCCCTGGGCCTATGTCCTGCCGAAGACCTCCGCCGATCTGGTCGGCATGGGCCGGTCCTTCGCCAAGACGATCTTCCTCAGCGCCGGCAACATCACCCACACCCCGGCCTACGGCCACCTGATCTCGATGGGCGTCCTGACCGCGGTGCAGGAACACAATGCTTCGGCGAAGCAGGTCGCCGACGCGACCGCCTATCGCGAGCTGATCGCCGGCACCGGGCGGTTCCTGACGTTCTGCGGCGGCGCCGCGCCGATCGGCTTTCGCATGCGCGAGGACCCCAGCCAGCGCGCCGCGCTGCGCATCGTGCGCGAGAGCGACGCCGGGATCGTGCTCAGCGGCCGGGTCGGCATGCACACCAGCCCGGCCTTCGCCGAGGACGTCTATGTCGGCGCGCTCAACGGCGTCATGATCGGCGAGCACAACGCCAGCTTCGTCGTGCCGGTCGGCGCGCCCGGCGTCACGACGGTCTGCCGCAAGATCGCGGCGCGCGGCGGCAGCCCGTTTGCCGCGCCGCTGACCCACCGCTTCGACGAACTCGACGGCCAGATGTGGCTCGACGAGGTGTTCATCCCGTGGGAGCGAGTGTTTCTCGTCGAGCCAAACGCCCGAGCCGATCGCCACCTGGCTGTTCTGGCATCACCTCTACGGCTGGCTCGCCAAGGCCGAGTTCACCCTCGGCCTGGCGCTCGCGCTGGCCGATGCGATGGGCCTCAAGGAGCACGCGCCGACCGTCGAGTACGTCGTCGACCTCGTCGCCATCGTACAGACCGTGCGCAGCTGCCTCGTCGCCGCCGAGCGCGACCCGGCCTTCACAATCGCCGGCAATTGCTACGCCAATTACACCCATCTGATGCCGGGCGGCCTGGCGATGCTGCAGGGCACGCCAGCGCATCAGCGAGATCCTGCGCATTGTGCCGGGGTCCTCGCTGGTCGTCGCCCCGACCGATAGCGACCTCGCCGATCCGCAGATGGCGGCGGCGCTCGAGGAATGTTTCGGCGGCGGCGGCTATACCGCACAGCAGCGCGCCGCGCTGTTGCAGCTTGCCGCCGACCATGTGTCCTCCGCCCTCGACGGCCGCGAATTGGCGTTCGAGCTGCATGCCAGCGGTGGCATCCCGGCGTGGCGCGGCCGGCTGCGCCAGCGCTTCCCGAGCTACAACGAACTGGCCAACGCGGTGTTGGGCATGATCGACCTGCCGATGCCGGAGATCGACGTCGGCGCCATCCCCGCCGCCCCGCTCGCCCCGCGCCGTGTCAACACCGTGCCGCCGAGTCCGGAGAAAAAGCCCTAACGCTTACCGCGCCGGCTTGCGAGCCAGGAAATCCTTGAATCCCTCGCGCGGGTGGCCGGCCGACAGATAGGTGGCGCGGGCTTCGTCCTCGAGGTCGTAGCGGCCCTGCCAGTCGAGCCCCATGCCTTCGTGCAGCAGCCGCTTGATGCCCTGCACCATGCGCGCATCGTTCTTGGCGATCATCTGGCCCATTTCGATCGCCGCCTCGCGCAACTTGGCCGCGGGCACGACCTGGTTGAGGAGGCCGATGCGCTCGGCCTCCGCGGCGGCGACGACGCGCCCGGTGTAGAGCAATTCCTTCGCCTTCGGGATGCCGACCAATGCCGGCAACGACCAGCTCGAGTTGACCCGCCCGTAGCTTGCCGCCAGAAAGCGGAACTGCGTCTTCTCGCAGCCGATGCGCAGATCGAGCGACGAGGACAGGAGGGCCGCGCCGCCATAGGCGAGGCCGTTGATGGCGCCGATCAGCGGCTTCGTGTAGCTCGCGATATGCCAGCTGATACGGCCGCGGGTCGCGCTGCGCCGGGCCAGTTCCTCGGAGCCTAAGCCCGCCATCTCGTGGATGTCGGCGCCGGCCGAAAAGGCGCGCTCGCCGGCGCCGGTCAGGATCACCGCCTTGACGGCGTCGTCGGCCTCGTAGCCGGTGAGCGCCTCGTCCACTTCCTCCATCAGCGGAAAGCTCAGCGCGTTGAGCTTGTCCGGGCGGTTCAGCGTGATCAGCGCAACCCCGTCGAGGCGCTCGCTCAGAATGTATTGATTGGCCATCGCTCGGCTCTCCTTCCCTCCCGGGGCTGCCCGGCGCAATATGGTAGCCCAACGAGACGACGGCTTCACTTGTCAGTTCTTGGGCGGAGCGGTGCCATGGGCGGATCCCTCGACGGCGTACGGGTATTGGAATTGGCGCGGTATCAGGCGGGGCCGCGCGGCGGCATGATCCTGTCCGATCTCGGCGCCGAGGTGATCAAGATCGAGAAACTGGGCGGCGAGGAGACCCGCAAATCGGAGCCGCTGGTGCGCGGCCAGAGCGTTTATTTCTCGGTCTACAACCGCGGCAAGAAAAGCCTCTGCCTCGACATGCGCACCGAGCGCGGCAAGGAGATTTTCGCCGCGATGGTGCCGACCGCCGACATCGTCTTGCAGAACTTCCGGCCGGGGGTCATGGACAAGATGGGCTTCGGCTACGAGCGGCTGTGCCAATTGAAGCGTGACATCATCCTCGTCTCGGTCTCGGGCTTCGGGCAATACGGCCCCTATCGCGAGCGCCCGGCCTTCGATCCGTTGGGCCAGGCGATGAGCGGGCTGATGAGCCTGACCGGGAAGCCCGTGGGTCAGCCGCTCGGCGCCGCCACCTCGCTGGTCGATCGCTACACCTCATTGCACGCGACGATCGGCACGCTCGCGGCGCTGCGCCATCGCGACAAGACGGGTGAGGGCCAGGTGGTCGATTGCTGCCTGCTTGATTCCGCCTTCACGATGGTCGAGATCCCGCTGTCCTATTACCTCGCGACCGGCGAGGAAGGCGGCGAGGGCGGCCGGCCGCCCTACAAGGCGAAGGACGGCTATGTCGTGATTTCCGCGTCCGGACGCGAGATGGCGAGCCGGCTGATCCGCATCGCGACGGGCGACGACAAGGCCAGCGCCGCCGGTTTCACCAGCCGGGTCGAGGAGGGCGACGCACGCAAGCTGGCGGTCGCCAAATGGTGCGCCGAGAACACCGTCGACCACATCGTTTCGACATTGCTCGCCGCCGAGATCCCGGTCGCGCCGGTCAAGACGATCCCGCAGGCGGCCGAGGATCCGCATCTGTGGGAGCGCGAGATGCTGGTCAAGATGCCCGACGCGCTGGCCGGCGAGATCCACGTGCCGGGCGCCACGATCAAGATGTCGAAGACGCCGGGCCGCGTCGGCCACGTCCCGACCCCCGGTGAGCACACCGACGAAATCCTGTCGGGATTGCTCGGCTACGACGCCGCTACCTTGCGCGACCTGCGCGCCGCCAAAGTCATCGGGTGATTCTCGAATTGTCGTCCCGGCCTGTGCCGGGACGACAATTCTCGGCCCGTTATTTCGGCGAGACCACCATCGTCATCTGGCGGCCTTCCATGCGCGGCATCTGCTCGACCTTGGCGATTTCTTCGAGGTCGTCGCGCACCCGGATCAACACGTTCATGCCCAGTTCCTGGTGCGCCAGCTCGCGCCCGCGGAACCGCATCGTCACCTTGACCTTGTCGCCTTCCTCGATGAACTTGTTCATGCTGCGCATCTTGACCGCGTAATCGTGGTCGTCGATGCTCGGGCGCAGCTTGATCTCCTTGACCTCGATGATCTTCTGCTTTTTGCGCGCTTCGTTCTTCTTCTTCTGCTCTTCGTATTTGAACTTGCCGTAATCGAGGATCTTGCAGACCGGCGGATCGGCATTAGCCGCGATCTCCACCAGGTCGAGGCCGGCACTCGCGGCCATTTGGAGCGCTTCGTTGCGCCCGACCACTCCCACCATTGCGCCGCGCTCGTCGACAAGCCGCACGCGCATGACGTTGATCTCGTCGTTGATGCGCGGCCCCTCGCGGGTGGGGGTGATGTTCATCGGTGGTCTGGGTATGTAGGCTCTCCCTTTAGTCGTTGAACAGGCCGACCACCGCAATTGCAGGGCGGGCTGGGGCTAGCCCGGCGGGGCTGCCTCCAGCTTCAATCTAGCGACGGCTTCGGCAAGCGCAAGGGCTTCCTGCGCAGAACTGCCCAGCCGGCGCAGCGAGACGCCGCGCTGCTCGGCCTCGCGCCGCCCGACAACCACCATCACGGGAATTTTTGCGAGGCTGTGCTCGCGTACCTTGTGGCCGATCTTCTCATTGCCGGTGTCGCTGATGACGCGCAGCCCGGCGGCGCGCAGTTCGCCGGCGACCTCCTCGGCGTAAGTCGTCGGCCTCCTCGGTGATCGCGGCGACGACGGCCTGCACCGGCGCCAGCCACAGCGGGAAATTGCCGGCGTAATGCTCGATCAGGATGCCGATAAACCGCTCCATCGAGCCGAGAATCGCGCGGTGCAGCATGACCGGGCGGTGGCGCCCGCCATCCTCGCCGACATAGCTCGCGCCGAGCCGCTCGGGCATCACGAAATCGAGCTGCAGGGTGCCGCATTGCCAGTCGCGCCCGAGCGCGTCGCGCAGGACGAATTCAAGCTTGGGACCATAGAACGCGCCCTCGCCGGGGTTGCGCGTATAGGCGAGCCCGGCGGCTTCGACCGCGGTCTTGAGAGCCGCTTCGGCGCGATCCCACACCGCGTCGCTGCCGGCCCGACTCGGCGGCCGGTCGGCGAACTTGATCGCCACCTCGTCGAACCCGAAATCGCGGTAGATCGACAGCAGCAGATGGCAGAACGCGATCGCCTCGTCGGTGACCTGGTCCTCGGTGCAGAAGATGTGCGCGTCGTCCTGGGTAAAGGCGCGCACCCGCATGATGCCGTGCAGTGCGCCCGACGGCTCGTTGCGGTGGCAGCTGCCGAACTCGGCCATGCGCAACGGCAGCTCGCGGTAGCTGCGCAGCCGGTTGCGGAAGATCAGCACATGGCCCGGGCAGTTCATCGGCTTGACCGCCAGCACCCGCTCGTCGCGGCTTTCGGCGATGAACATGTTCTCGCGGAAATTCTCCCAATGCCCGGAGGCTTCCCACAGTGAGCGGTCGAGCAGGGTCGGACCCTTGACCTCGACATAGCCGGCCTTGTCGAGTCGGCGGCGCATGTAGCTCTCGATGGTGCGGTAGAGGGTCCAGCCCTTGGGGTGCCAGAAGACGCTGCCGACCGCCTCTTCCTGCAGGTGGAACAGGTCGAGCTCGCGCCCGAGCTTGCGATGGTCGCGGCGCTCGGCCTCTTCCAGCCGGAAGAGGTACTGGTCGAGCTCCTTCTGCGAGGGCCACGCGGTGCCGTAGACGCGCTGGAGCTGCGCGTTGTTCGGGTCGCCGCGCCAGTAGGCGCCGGCCACGTTCATCAGCTTGAAGGCCTGGCCGAGCCGCCCGGTCGAGGGCAGGTGCGGGCCGACGCACAGATCGACGAAATCGCCCTGGCGATAGAGGCTGATCTCCTCCTCGGCCGGGATCTCGCCGATATATTCGGCCTTGTAGCGCTCGCCGATGCTGTCGAAGAACGCAACCGCGCGGTCGCGCTCCCACACCTCGCGGGCGATCGGCTCGTCGCGCCGCACGATCTCGCGCATCCGCTCCTCGATCTGCGCCAGATCCTCGGGAGTGAACGGCGTCTCGCGCGCGAAATCGTAATAGAAGCCGGTCTCTGTCGCCGGGCCGAAAGTGACCTGCGCCTCGGGGTACAATTCCTTGACCGCCTCGGCCATCACATGCGCCGCGTCGTGGCGCAGGATCGCGACCCCCTCGGGCATGTCGCGGGTGATGATCGCAACTTCGGCATCGTGCTCGATCGCGGTTGCGAGGTCGCGCGGCTTGCCGTCGATCTTGACCGCGATCGCGGCTTTGGCGAGGCCGGGGCCGATCGCCGCCGCCAGCGCGGCGCCGGTGACGGCGCCTGGGAACGTGCGGCGGCTGCCGTCCGGCAGCGTCACGGCGACGGGGTTCGGGGAAGGTGACATGTCGCCAGTATTCTCGCTCATCGTGCCCTGTGCTCCGTCGATTGTGCCGTTGGACAGGGCAAAACGGTCAACAAAAAACCCCGTCCGTTACCGGCGGGGTTCCCCGGGTTCGAGCTGTGCCTGCGGATCAGTGCGCACAACCTCCCGGCACCCCGCCGCTGGGAGTGCTGGTCGTCGTGAGACCGATCCGATCGCGCCCGCTCATGACCGCGAATATCGCGATCGGCCGACGCCGCGTCAAGACGCGCCGCGGCGCCGAACTCGGCTCTTGCCCGACCGGCGGTGCTCGGCGAGTGTAGGTGCGGCAAAGGCGCCGCGGGTGTGAGGTCTTCGCAATGCTGTCGGACGTCTTCGCCAGCCGGGAATACTGGCACATCATCGGGCTGTCGCTGGGGGTCAGCCTGTCGGCGACCGTGGCGGCGGCGATCCTCGGCCTGCCGCTCGGCGCGGCATTGGCGATCTGGCGGTTTCCCGGCAGCCGGGCCTTGGTCGTCATGGCGAACGCGCTGTTGGGGCTGCCGCCGGCGGTGGTCGGCCTGGCGCTCTATCTGATGCTGTCCTATTCCGGGCCGCTCGGCGCGCTCGAGCTGTTGTTCACCCCGGCGGCGATGGTGATCGCGCAAACGGTGCTGGCGTTCCCGATCGTCGTCGCGCTGACCCATCGCGCCGCCGAGGATCTGTGGGCCGCGTTTGGCGACGCGCTGATGGATCTCGGGGCCAGCAAGTGGCGCGCCGTGCCGGCGGTGATCGCGATGGGGCGGCTCAGCATGCTGACGGCGGTGCTGGCCGGGTTCGGCCGCACGATGTCGGAAGTCGGGGCGATCCTGGTAGTCGGCGGCAATATCGCCGGCTATACCCGCACGATGACGACCGCGATCGTGCTCGAGACCAGCAAGGGCGATCTGCCGCTGGCGCTCGGGCTCGGTCTGGTGCTGATCGGCATTACCGTGCTGGTCAGTGCGCTTGCCTTTGCGCTTGCCGGCCGTCCCACCTGGTAACGTTGGAGGAGACGCACGGATGTATCGCAGGTTGCTCGTTGTTTTCGCCCTGCTCGGCGCGGCTCTGTCGCTTAACGCCGCGCACGCCGCAAAGCCGACCCAGATTGTCCTGGCCTCGACCACGTCGGTCGAGAATTCCGGGCTGCTCGCCGCAATCCTGCCGGGTTTCACCCGCGAGAGCGGCATTGCCGTGCATGTCCTGGCGCAAGGGACCGGGCAGGCCCTCGACACGGCGCGGCGCGGCGACGCCGACCTCGTGCTGGTCCATGACCCCGAGGCGGAAAAGAAGTTCATGGACGAAGGTCACGGGATTACGAGGAAGCAGATCGCCTGGAACGATTTCATCGTGGTCGGGCCGACGGCCGACCCCGCCTACGTCAAGGGCGGCCACGATGCAGAGGCGGCGCTCGTCGCGATCGCCAAGGCCAAGGCCGCCTTTGTCTCGCGCGGCGACCGCAGCGGCACCAATGCGCTCGAACTGCGGCTGTGGAAGGCGACCGGCATCGACCCGAAGAGCGGCGCGGGGAGCTGGTATCGCGACATCGGCGGCGGCATGGGGCAGGCGCTCAACGCCGCCGCCGCGATGCCGGCCTATACGCTGTCCGACCGCGGCACCTGGCTCGCCTTCAAGAACAAGGGGCCGCTCGCGATTGTCGTCGAGGGCGACCCGCATCTGATCAACCGCTACGACGTGATCGAGCTGAACCCGGCCAAGCACCCGAACGCGAAGCTCGCCGCGGCGCACCGCTTCGCGGCGTGGCTGCTGTCGGCGGAGGGCCAGAAGGCGATCGGCGCCTATCGGGTGCACGGCGAGCAGCTGTTCCATCCCTCCGCCGCCCACCCGCGCTGACGCTGGCCGTTGGCCGCGCCGCGCTTAGCGGAGCGCGGCGCTCTGCAGCGGCGGCGGCAGAGACGCGATCTCGGCCACCAGCTTGCGGGTGATGGCCTCGGTGAAGCTTCCGAAATTCTCGATCTTCAGCAGAAACGCCGCGGGACCGCCGATCACGTTGTCCTCATAGTATTTGGGAAGGCCGCCGGGCGGGCTGGTGTGCGAGGCATAGCCCGGGCCGGCCTGGGTGTTGATGATCGCCAGCCCGTTGATCGTGACGCCGGCGGCGACCGCCGCGTCGCGCGCTTCGGTGACGGCGCGGCCCGAATTGCTGGTGCCGTCGCCCGAGACGTCGATGACCCGCTTGTCGGCTTGCGCCGGCGCCGCGGCGAGCCGCTGCATCGCGAAATCGATAGCTGAGCCGATCGCGGTGCGGCCGATGAACGAGCGCGGCGCCGATCGCATCGTTGCGGCGACCCCGGCGGCGCCCTCCCCGTCGCGCAGCACCGTCCAGTCGACGACGACATTCTGCTCGGCCGGCCCCGCCCATTCGACGAAGGTGACCGCGATCGCGTGATGCCGGCCACCGGCAATCGCCCGCAGCACCCGCGGATCGGTCATCGCCTCGGCATAGCCCTTGCGCTGCAACTCGAACTCGCCGTCGTCGATGCTGCGCGACACGTCGGCGGCCAGCACCAGCAGCACATCGACCGTCTCGGCACGCGCCCCGGCCGGGCGGACGGCAACGCAGATCACGCAGGCGATCACCGCCGCAATCATGGCAGCCGGTCTCATGCGAGAACCTTTCCCGGTTTGCGGTCACAGATAAGCCGCCAGGCGAGGCGGGAACAGCACTGACCCATGCGGTAGGCTGATGATACCAAGGGATAGGGTCGCCCGCCACAGCAGGCGTGGCGCGCGCTTATCCTGCGAGTTCGCGCCGCACGATCGCGGCGCCCTCGGCCAGCGCGCGCAACTTGCCGAAGGCGACCGCCCGCGGCAGATATTTCATGCCGCAATCGGGCGCCGCAACGAGGCGCTCGGGCGAGACATGCGCGAGGCCGCGGCGCAGCCGCTCGGCGACCTCGTCGGCCGTCTCGACCGCCGGATTGCCGAGGTCGAGGACGCCGAGCAGGATGGTCTTGCCCGACAGTTCCTTGAGCACGCCGAGGTCGAGCTGCGGCTGCGCCGCCTCGATCGAGATCTGCCCGGCGATCGTGTCGGCCAATTCCGGCAGAAAGGCATAGCCGGCGGGCTTGTTGTGCACCGTCGCGGCATAGCCGAAGCACAGATGCACGATGGTCGGGCCGGGGATGCCGTCGAGCGCCCGGTTGATCGCCTTGACGCCATAGCGCGCCGCCTTGTCGGGGGCGGTGCGCACCCACGGCTCGTCGAGCTGCACGACATCGACCCCGCTCGCCTTCAGCGCCCGCAGTTCGGCGTTGACCGCGGCGGCATACGCCATCGCCAGCTCCTCCTCGTCGTCGTAGAAGGCGTTCTCGGCCTGCCGCGACAAGGTGAACGGCCCGGGCAAGGTGATCTTGGTGGCGTGCGTCGCGTGCGCCAGCAGGAACTCGGCGTCGCGCCCCTCGACCGGGCCGCGCCATTTGATCGGGCCGACCACGCGCGGCACCGCCGTCGCGCGCCCGGTGCTGCCGACGACCGAGCCGGCATGTTCGGCATCGATGCCGTCGAGCGCCACCGCAAAGCGGTTGGAGTAGCTCTCGCGGCGGATCTCGCCGTCGGAAACGATATCGATGCCGGCCCGCTCCATCTCGCCGATCGCGACCGCCGTCGCATCGTCCTGCGCCTGTTCCCGCCACGCCTCGGGCACCCGCCAGATGTCGCCGGCGCTGACCCGCGGCACCCCATGACCTTGCAATGCGCCGCGATCGACCAGCCAATCCGGCTGCGGATAGCTGCCGACAACGGTGGTCGGAATGAGATGGGTCGGATAGGTCATCGGCGTGGCGCCCTCATCAGCGGAACTCCCGCCACGAGCATACAAGTTTCCGCCGCCCGCCAATCGCTTTCGTTCGCCTTGGCTTTGCCGTGTCGAGAAAGGCTGGAGCGAGACTCCTTGCGCCCCTCTCCGCATCAGCCCCGCAACCCGTGGCAGTCCGTGCAAAAATCTTGCAGACCGTGTGAAAACCCGGCCGTAGAGGATTCCGGCGGTTGAGGCGTCGCGATAGAATCCGGTATGACGCACATCACCGGACACGACCGCGACCAGATGCTGCTGTTGCCGGAGGCAGTTGACGACTACGTCGGCGCCGACAACCCGGTGCGGTTCATCGAGGCTTTTATTGACGGGCTCGACCTCGCCGCGCTCGGGTTCGCCCGTGTTGTGCCGGAAGCGACCGGCCGCCCGGGCTACGCACCCGGCGATCTGCTGAAGCTCTATATCTACGGCTATCTGAACCGGGTGCGGTCGAGCCGGCGGCTGGAGGCGGAGACGCACCGCAACCTCGAAGTGATCTGGCTGCTGCGGCACCTGAGGCCGGACTTCAAGACGATCGCCGATTTCCGGCGCGACAACCACGCGGCCTTCCGCTCGGTATTCCGCGCGTTCGTGCTGCTGTGCCGGCAGCTCGACCTGTTCGGCCGGGAATTGCTGGCGGTCGACGGCACGCGGATCAAGGCAGTCAACAACAAGGACCGCAATTTCACGCGCGCCTCGCTGCGCCAGTACATCGACGCGGCCGACAAGCGCTTGGCCGATTATCTGCGCCGGCTGGACGAGGGCGATGCCGCCGAAGGGGGCACCAGCGGCGGTTCGCGCGTGCACAACCTCGCCGAGAAGATCGAGGCGGTCCGCGGTAAGCGTGATCGGCTCCGCGGGCTGCTGACAGAACTCGAACAGAGCGGCGAGAGCCAGATATCGCTGACCGATCCCGACAGCCGGGCGATGGCCGGCCATACCAAAGTCGCGGTCGGGTACAACGTGCAGCTCGCGGTCGATGCCAAGCACAAGCTGATCGTCGAGCAGGCGGTGAGCAACCAGGTCGTCGACATGGGCCTGTTGAAGGAAACGGCCGAGCCGGCGCGCGCGATTCTTGGCGTCGAGCGGATCGACGTCGTCGCCGATCGCGGCTACTTCAAGGCCGAGGACATCGAAGCGTGCGACAAGGCGGGCCTGACGCCCCATGTCCCCAAGCCGCAGCGCGGCCCGGCGGTGCGCCACGGCTTCTTCCGCAAGGACGAGTTCCGCTACGACCCGGACCGGGATGTCTTCATCTGCCCGGGCGGGCAAACCCTCGCGCCGCACCATGTTGGCAAGTCGCGCGATCTACAAAAGATCGACTACAGCAATCCGGCGGCCTGCCCCGCCTGTCCGCTACGAGCGCGGTGCACGACAAACGTGCGGCGGGTCTCGCGCCTGGAGAACGAGGCGGTGTTGGACCGGATGGCCGCGCGCCTCAAGGCCAGGCCAGAGCTTCTCGACCGGCGCCGTGAGACCGTCGAGCACCCGTTCGGTTCGATCAAGCAATGGATGAACCAGGGCGCCTTCCTGATGCGCGGCCTCGACAATGTCCGCGGCGAGTTCAGCCTCACCGCACTGGTCTACAATCTCCGGCGTGCCCTCAATATCGTCGGCGTCGGAGGGATGATCGCCGCCGTCCGAGGATGACAGGAGGGCAATGCGCCAATCAAAACCGCGGCATCATCTTGCACAAGCCCGCCGAATGCCCGCGCGAGCCCCCCTCCGGCGAGGCTGTCACCCAGCCGCAACCGTTTTCACACGGTCTGCTTGAATTTCGCACGGGCCTTTTTAGCCCGAAATATCAAACAGTTACTACGTGCGGAAATCCCGTGCAAAGCTGTGCGGCCTCAGTGCGGCAGGCCGGCGTATTGGTGCGGCACGCGGCGGATGTCCTGGACGAGGCCGGGCGGCACGTCGCCGACGCCGTCGCCGCGCAAGGTCAGCGAGTCGACGAGGCCGCCGAAGCGGCGCTCGATGGCGCCGACGATCTCGTCGTGGCGGCCGACCGCGGCGAACAGGTGCGCGACGTCGTCCGGCACCTCCTTGGCCATCTCGTTCCATTTGCCCTGGCGCACCATCGCGTGAAGCTTATGGCCGAGATCTTCGAGCCCGTGCACCGCCAGCACCGGATAATAGGCCGGGGTCGAGCCGTAGAACGCGACGCGCTGGCGCACCCATTCGAAGCGCTTGGCGACGCTCGCGTCGTCCGGCCCGGTGGCGAGAAACCCGCCGCCGGAGATTTCGTAATTTGCCCGCTTCCTCCTTGTTCCATTGGGCCCGGCCTTGGCGAGCCCGGCATCGATGCGCGGCATGATCGCGTCGGTCAGGTATTTGCGGGTGCAGAAGCCGTGCAATTTGACGCCGTCGCACTCCTCGGCGGCGACCCGCAGCATCGCCGGCCCGACCGCGGCGATCATCACCGGCGGCGCCGGCGCGTCGATCGGCGGCGGCGTGAAATTCGGCGTCATCAGCGTGAATTTGTAGTGCTGGCCCTCGTAAGCCGGCTTCTCGCCGTCCTTCCAGCAGCGCCAGATCGCGCGCAACACCTGGACATATTCGCGCATGCGCGGTGCCGGCGGCGACCACGGCACCGAAAAGCGCCGCTCGTTATGCGCCCGCACCTGCGAGCCGAGCCCGATCACAAACCGCCCGCCGGTCGAGCCGGCGAGGTCCCAGCCGACCTCCGCCACCGCCATCGGGGTGCGGGCAAAGGAAATCGCGACGCCGGTATGCAACTCGACCCGCTCGGTGGCGACGCCGGCGACGGCCAGCGCGAGAAACGGGTCGTGCTGGTTCTCCATCGCGATGATGCCGTCATAGCCCTCCGCCTCGGCCGCCCGCGCCGCCTCCGGCACGCGGCGCAGATCGTGCTGCGGCACCGTCGTGAACACGCGCATCGCTCGCTTCCTTTCCCGCTGCGTGACGCCGATCGGGGCATAAAATCGCGGTTCGAGGCAACCCTGTTTCGCTATACTCGGGCGATGTCGCGCGCAATTCCCGCCTGGCCCGGCGCGCCGCTGGCGATCCTGTCGGCGGTGCTGTTCGGCGCCAGCACCCCGTTTGCCAAGTTGCTGCTCGGCCAGGGGATAAGCCCGTGGCTGCTGGCGGGGCTGCTCTATCTCGGCTCGGGCGTCGGTCTCGGGATCGTCCGGGTGGCTCGCAGGGTCGCTGGACAGCCGCCGGCGGAGGCGCCGCTGCGCCGCGGCGACATGCCGGTGCTCGCGCTGGTGGTGCTGAGCGGCGGTGTCGTCGGGCCGGTATTGCTGATGATCGGCCTTGCCGCGACGCCGGCCGCGGCGGCGTCATTGCTACTGAACCTCGAAAGCCTCGCGACGCTGGGGCTCGCCTGGCTGATCTTCCGCGAGAATGTCGACCGCCGACTGCTGCTTGGGGCGATGGCGATCCTCGCGGGCGCGGTCGTGCTATCGGGGCGGGGCGGGGCGGGCGGGCTCGGCTGGGGCGGTGCGGCGATTGCCGCCGCCTGCCTCGCCTGGGGCCTCGACAACAATCTGACGCGCCGGCTGAGCGCCGTCGACCCGGTGCAGATCGCCCTGATCAAGGGCATCGCGGCGGGGCTGGTAAATCTCGCCCTGGCATTCGCTGCGGGGGCGCGGCTGCCCGCTCTCGGCATGGTCGGCACCGCGGCGCTGCTCGGGTTTTTCGGCTACGGGGTCAGCCTCGTCCTGTTCGTGCTGGGGCTGCGTCATCTCGGGGCGGCGCGCACCGGCGCCTATTTCGCGACCGCCCCGTTCATCGGCGCGGCGCTGGCGGTCGCGATGTTCGGCGAGCCCGTCACCGCGCCGCTGGTCGGCGCCGGCCTGTTGATGGCGCTCGGGGTCTATCTGCATCTGACCGAGGCGCACGAGCACCAGCACGCGCACGAAGCGCTCGAACACGAGCACCGTCACGTGCATGACGCGCACCACCAGCACGCGCACCAGCCGGGCGATCCGACGCGCGAGCCGCACACCCATCGGCACCGCCACTTGCCCCTCGTGCACAAGCACCCGCATTATCCCGACCTGCACCATCGCCACGGGCATGCGCACGCCCGCTGAAGGAGGCACCATGCCGAAGAAAGTCGCGATCGGGGTCGGGCTGATGGAGTTCCCATTTTCCGGGGCCGACGCCTATTGGCGGTGGGTCGATTTGTGCGAGGCGGGCGGCATCGACTCGATCTGGCAGACCGACCGGCTCGTCACGCCGCTTCCGTTCCTCGAATGCATGAGCGTGATGGCGGCACTGGCCGGCCGCACGAAGCGCATCAAGTTCGGCGTCAACGTGCTGTCGCTGGCGATGCGCGACGCGGTGCTGGTGGCGCGGCAATGCGCGACGATCGATTTTCTGTCCGGCGGGCGCCTGCTGCCCGCTTTCGGCATCGGCAGCCCGCTCGGGCCGGAATGGAAGACCCTCAACCTCGACCCCAAGACGCGCGGCCGCAAGACCGACGAGGGGCTCGAGGTGATCCGCCGCTTGTGGAGTGAGGACAAGGTCGATTTCGAGGGTGTGCACTATCACCTGTCGGGCGCCTCGTTGGCGCCGAAGCCGGTGCAGCCGGACCTGCCGATGTGGATCGGCGGCTCGTCCGAGGCGGCGATCCGGCGCACCGCGCGGCTCGGCACCGGCTGGCAGGCTGGCCCCGAGACCCCCGCGCAGGCCGCTGTCGTGGTGGCGGCGATCAAGGCGGCCGCCGCCGAGGCAGGCCGCACGATCGACGACGACCATTACGGCGCCGGCATCCCCTACCGCTTCGGCACGCCTGACGACCCGGCGCTGGCGCCGCTGTTCGACGCCTACCGGAAGCGCACCGGCCGCGACCCGAAGGATTATTTCGCGATCGGCGACGCCGAGGCCATCGTCGCCAAGATCGCCGATTACGTCGACGCCGGCGTGTCGAAATTCATCCTGCGCCCCGCGGCCAAGGGCGACGACGAGATCATGGCGCAGACACGCCGCCTGATCGAGGAAGTCCTCCCCCGCGTCGCCGCCCGCTGGCCCAAGCCGCCGAAGCGCCGCCCGGTCAACCAGGCGGCGGAGTGATTGCTCGCATTTTTCCTATCGGGGTCGAGGGCTCACCAGGACCAAGTAAAGGGTGTTCCTCTCACCTGTTCGATCTCGGCAATTACTTTCTGAAGAAGTGGTTCGAGGTCTGCCAGGATTGGCGTGTAATCGAAATTTTTACCTCTGTGTGCTGTTGGATGCGCCATCCTCTTGTTAAATATCCAGCGGGGTGACTCTAATTTCTGAGCTGATCCGTATTTTTTACGTAGATGGTGGATTGTTTGTTTGAGGTTTTGATACCTGGTATCGGTATCCCAAGCTATGAATAGATTTGAAATTCTAATGTCATCTTTACTTTTCACCTCTGAGAGGAATACATCACACAGAATTCGAGTGTGCAGTACCGCGCTTTCCTCCACCGCGTTTGCCCATACTTTTGGAAGTTTGTTGAGGATTTCAGGGTCAAGGACAATCTCATAGGTTGCACGGAACATTCTAATTTCGTACGCGACGATGTCCCATGGTTTATTGCTGCCTTTAGCCATTTCGGAGCCGCGCGATCAGCGCCTGGGCGGCGGCGGGGGCGCGCGGTTTGGCGCCGTTGATGAAGTAGAGGAAGCAGTCGCGGCCTGCGGCGGCCCAGGTGTCGAGGCGCTCGGCCCATTGGTCGAGCGCGGCGGGCGGGTAGCCGGTCTCCTCTTGCTCCGAGCAGCGGCGCAGGCGGAGGTATGCGAAATCGCCGGTCAAGTCGTCGAAGCCGGGGTAGTTCGCATCGTCGACCTGGGCGAGCGCGATATGGTGCCGGCGCAACAGGTCGATGAATGCCGGGGTGCGGAAGCTCGGGTGGCGCACCTCGACGACGTGGCGGATCGGCCGGCCGCCGAGTTCCGCCGGCAGCAGCGCCAGGAAGGCGGCGAAATCGGCCGCCATCGAACGCGGTCGTCGGCGCGAACTGCCACAGGATCGGGCCGAGTTTTGGCCCGAGGTCGACGAGGCCGCTGGCGAAGAAACGCTCCATGTAGGGCGCCGCGCTCGCCAGTTCGCCGCGGTGGGTCAGGAAGCGCGGGGCCTTCAGCGAAAAGACGAAATCGTCGGGCGTCTCGTCATGCCATTTGCGGAAGCTCGCCGGCGTCTGGATGCGGTAAAAGGTGCCGTTGATCTCGATCGCGGTGACGTGCCGGCTGGCGAAGGCGAGTTCCTCGGATTGGCGCAGCCCCTTGGGGTAGAACGTGCCGCGCCACGGCGCAAACACCCAGCCGCCGATGCCGACGCGTATCGACCCGCCATTCGCGCCCGTACTGCTCATTCACCCCCCTGCCGGCGAGATTGGCACAGTCGCGAGCGCGCCGGCGACCATCGAATTGCCGATTTTCACTGATAGTGTTGCAATGATGATCTGGCGCGCGCTGCCGCAGGCTGTTCCCGACCTGCAGAAAACAGGCGAAACAGGCGGCTGCCTCGCGCGCTCGGGGCACGATTGCGCCGGCCGGCCCGAGCCGCCTATGCTGCGCGCGGCACAATCGGGCGGCGGGCCGCGCCGTCACCAACAGCAGAGAGGGAAAGCCATGCCAGTAAAAGCGGGAGTCGTTCGCGCCGGGTCGCGCAACACGCGGCGGGGCGCCGCCGAGACCTTCACCGGCGTCGTCTTTCAGGATCCGGTCGTCGTCACCGAGCCGCCGTCGCGGATGGGCGGGTCGGTCGTGACCTTCACGCCGGGCGCCCGTACCGCGTGGCACGCCCATCCGGTCGGGCAGACGCTGTATTGCCTCAGCGGCGTCGGCCGCATCTGCTTCCAGGGCGAGAAGCCGCAGGTGCTGAACCCGGGCGATGTCGTCAACATCCCGCCCGATACGCAGCACTGGCACGGCGCCTCGCCGGATCGGCTGTTCGCGCATCTGGCATTGTCGGAAGCCGGCGAGCAGGGCCAGGGCACCGCCTGGGGCAAGCACGTGACCGACGCCGAATACAATACGCCGGCGACCGGCGGCTGACGCCCACCCGAGCTACGGCGCGCCGCCCGTCTGGTCCGGCTGAGGATTGAGGGCGGCGCGCCATGCCGCCAGCGCCGCGCGCAGGCTGGCAGCCAGCTCGCGGCGCATCGGCGCGCCGAGAAAGTCGCCGATCACCAGGATCCTGCCGTGCGAGGCGATCGAGAGCCGGTTCGATTCGTCGGGCCGCTCCTCCAGCACGACGCGCAGCCAGAACGGCTGAAACCGCCAGCGCTGCCGCTCGCCGTAGACGTCGACTCGCTCGACGGTGAAATCTTCCGCGGCAAGGCGCAGGATTTCGCGCTGGCGGGCGCTGCGATAGCTGAGGCGGAAAGCGATATAGAGCGCCGCCACATCGAGGCCGAAAAACCCGAAGACCGGCCAGGCGCCTAACGACAGAAAAACGATGCCGACGATCAGGCTGAGAATGCCGAGCAGCAGCATCAGCACATGAAAGCCGCGCGGCGGCAGGCTGCGATAGGGCAGCAGCACGCGCTCGAAAAACACGCTCGGGGCAGGGCTCATCGGCGCAGGATAAGATGGCACGGCGGTGCTGGCAAACCGCTCGCGCGGGATTTGTCGCCGCGCTCGCCCGCCTCTACACTGGCGCATGCGCCCGTTCTCGAAACGCGAGGTTGCGGAGTTCTACCGGCGGCTTGCCGCCAGCCGGCCGATCCCGCAGACCGAACTCGAATTCATCAACCCGTTCACCCTGTTGGTCGCGGTCGTGCTGTCGGCGCAGGCGACCGATGTCGGGGTCAACAAGGCGACGCCAGCGTTGTTTGCCGCCGCCGACACGCCGCAGAAGATGCTGGCGCTCGGCGTCGAGCGGGTGACCGAATACATCCGCACGATCGGCCTCTTTCGCACCAAGGCGAAGAACATCATCGCGCTGTCGCGCATTCTGGTGGAGCAGCACGGCGGTGTTGTGCCGTGCGACCGCGAGGCGCTCGAAAAACTGCCCGGGGTCGGGCGCAAGACCGCCAGCGTCGTGCTCAACGTCGCGTTCGGCGAACCGACGATCGCGGTCGACACGCATATCTTTCGCATCGGCAACCGCACCGGCCTGGCGCCGGGCAAGACCCCGCTCGCGGTCGAGCAGGGGCTGGAGAAGGTCACGCCGGCCAAGTACAAGCACGGCGCGCATCACTGGCTGATTCTGCACGGCCGCTATGTGTGCAAGGCGCGCAAACCCGACTGCCCGGACTGCGTCGTCGCCGATCTGTGCCGCTACGGCGCCAAGACACCGCCCGTCGAACTCATCGCGGCACGGGCCGAGGCGCTTGGTGCCCAGCCGCCAATTGGGCCAAAGCGGCGACGCGCGGCGGGACCATCGCGGCCGCCGAAATGACGCCCGGCCCGCACTGTTCGGCGCGGGCCGGGGCAGGACCCCTTATGCGTTGGCCTTGTAGTAGGTGTTGCGCAGCACGCGGCCGGGGAGCGCACCGGTGTGCTTGCCTTCCTGCATCAGCATCTGGCCGGCGACGAAGGTGGCGTAGATGCCTTGGGCCGGCTCCTTGATGCGCTTGGCGCCGGTTGGGAAGTCATGCACGACCTCGAGCGGCAGCGGCTTCACGGTGTCGGGGTCGAAGATCACGATGTCGGCGACTTTGCCCGGCTGCAACAGGCCGCGGTCGTAGAGCCCGAAGGTCGAGGCCGATTCGAAGGTCAGCCGCCGCACCGCCGTCTCCAATGACATGACCTGCTTCTCGCGCACCCATTCGGCCAAGAGCCGGGTCGAAAAGCCGAAGCCGCTCTGGAACTGCACATGCGCGCCGCCGTCACTGAGGCCGATGATCGCGTTCGGGTAGGTCAGGATCTTCGCCACCGCCGCGTCGTCGACGTTGTTCTCGCCGTGCAGCCATTCGGTGTCGAGGTTCTCCTCGATCGTCAGGTCGCACAGGCAGTCGATGATGCCCTTGCCCTGCGTCTTGGCGATTTCGCCGAGGGTCTTGCCCTCCATCCACTTGTTCTGCGGCAGGACCGCGGTCTGCACGACCATGTAATCCCACCAGGTGGAGCAGATGCCGATCGCCGGGCCGCTTTTGAACTCGACCGCCTCGGCGTGGAGCTTCCGCCGCACTTCGGGGTCGGCGTAGGCCTTGAGTTGCCCCTCGGGCGAGGACAGGCAGATCGGGTGCCACACCGGCAGGCCGCGGAAGGTCTGGGTGTTGCGCATCCGGAAGTAGTCGGTGATGCGATTGGGCGTGCACATCGGAAAGGCGCGGATGCCCTTTGCCGTCGTCGCATCGACCTGCGCCATCTGCGCCTGCCACTGGCCGGGCCGGCGCATCGTCTGGCCGAGGTTGTTGTAGACGACGACGCGGCCGGTCGCCTCGCTGAGGCGGCTCATCAGCGCATCCTTCATCTCGGCGCCGTTGCCGCCGCCCGACTGGATCAGGCCGGTGCCGAGTTCGCGCAGCACATCGCCGAGCGCGAAGATCTCTTTCTCGTCGGCCCAGATCGCCGGGATGTGCACGCCTTGGGGATCGAAATGGCCCTGGTTGCGCGATACCGACAGGCCGAGCGCGCCGGCCTTCATGCCGTCGCGCACGAGGTCCTGCATCTGGCGGATCTCGTCGTCGGTGGCGGTGCGCTTCTGGCAATCGTCGCCCATCACGTAGTAGCGGACGGCGGTATGGCCGATCAGATTGCCGACATTGACCCCGAGATGGTGGTCAAGATTGTCAAGGTATTGCGGAAAGGTCTCCCAGGTGAATTCCAGCGTGTCGAGCACCTCCATCGGGATCGCTTCGACATAGGACAGGAACTCCGACAGCCGCCGCTGCTTTGCCCGGTCCTTGTGCACCGGCGCCAAGGACAGGGAGCAGTTGCCGAAGATGACCGAGGTGGCGCCATGGTCGCAGGAATACGAGCACATCGGGTCCCAGGTGACCTGCGCGTCGTAATGGCAATGGTTGTCGATAAAGCCGGGGGCGACGACCTGGCCGCCGGCATCGACGGTGCGGGCGGCGGCACCGGACAATTTGCCGATTTCGACGATCTTGCCGTCCTTGACCGCGACATCACCGCGGTAGGACGGGCCGCCCGAGCCGTCGACGATGCGGCCGTTCTTGATCAACAGGTCATAAGACATGGCGTTCTCCTTGGTCAGATTCGTTCCAGGCAGATGCCCGGCACAAGGCCGGGCATGACGCCGATCGGAAGCGAGGCGTGGGGTAAAGCACCGTCAGTTGATCAGCCCGTAGAACTTGGCGGCGTTCTCGCAGGTGATCTTGTGGATCGTGTCGGCCGGCAAGCCGGCGAACTGCTCCTCGATGTACTTCGTCGACTTCGGCCACACGCCGTCCGGGTGCGGGTAGTCCGAGCCCCACATCAGGCGTCTCGACGCCCATCTCCTCGATCAGTTTGGGGCCGATGCGGTCGAACTGGAACGTCGCCTTGCACTGGCGCCGCCAGTATTCGCTGGGCTTGAGCTTCATCAGGTCGCGGAAGCGGTCCTCGAACTCGAAATCCATCCGGTCGAGCGCGTAGGGCAGCCAGCCGATGCCGCTTTCGCCGAAGCCGATCCGAATGTTCGGGTATCGCTCCAAGACGCCGGCGCCGATGATCGCGGCGATGATGTTGATCAGGTTCATCTGGAAGCCGGCGACGCTGGTGAACTGCGCCATGCGGCGAACCTGGCCCTGCTGCTGCATGCGCACCCGTTGCGGGATCGCCGGGAAGGTATGGAAATGCAGCGGCAACTGCACGTCGTTGACGGCCTTCCACAGCGGCTCCCACATCGGGTGCCACATCGGGTCCATATCCCACGAGCACGACAGCTCGAGGCCCCGCAGCCCGAGCTTGGCGACGCGGTAGATCTCCTTCACGGCGGCGTCTATATCGCCATAGGGCAGGCAGGCGAGGCCGATCTGGCGGTCGGGGTAATGGCTGCAGAAATCCTTCAGCCAGTCATTGTAGATGCGCAGCATCTCGTTGGCGGCTTCGTGATCCTCGACGCGCGAGGCAACACCGAGAATGCCGAAGATGATCTCGGCATCGACGCCGTCCTTCTCCATCTCCTTGATGCGCAGATGCGGGTCGCCGGGGCGGCGGATCGCCCTTCTTGGCCTCCGCGTAGAGGCCGGTCTCGGCCATCTTGTCGACCCGGTAGTTCTGCCCGGGCACGAACTTGCCGCCGACTGAGCCGATGCCGCCGACGAGGCCCATATTGACCCCCGCTTTGGTCATCCATTGCGGGCCGTCCGGGCCTTCCTCGACAAAGGGCATGCGGTCCTGCAACTCGCGCCGCGCCCCCGAGACGAACAATTCGGGCGGCAGCCACGGCAGGTCGAGGTGGCAATCGGCGGAAATCCGACGGTACTGCATGGCGACCTCCCACGTGTCTTTGGAACGAGTGTAAAGCCAGTCAAGGCGATTCGTATTCGGTTTTTGTCGTTCGGCCATGCGTGTGGCGCAGGTGTGGCCGGCCGCGCCGCGTTCGGCATGACGCATGCATGCCACTTCCGCGGGCCGGCGACGCCTCAAGGATCGGTTTCGGGATACAACCCCATGCAATCTCTGTTTATCGGCCAAGCCTATATCGACATCACCTTCCTCGCCGACCAGCTACCGACCGGCGACGAAAAGACGGTCGCGCGCCACTACGCCGTCTCTTTTGGCGGCAACGCCGTGACGGCTGCCTTTTGCTGCGCCAAGCTCGGCTTGAAGCCCGATCTGCTGGCCTCGGTCGCCGACGACTGGCTCGGGCGGATGTTCATCGACATGGCGGCGCGCTACGGGATCTCGCTGCACCATCGCAAGGTGGCCGGGTCGTCGCTGTCGTTTGTCATGCCGAAAGGCGACCAGCGCGCGATCGTCCGCTGCCGTGACGACGACTACAAGCACCCGCATCCGCCGCTTAACCTGACCGGCTGCCGCGCGCTGCATGTCGACGGCCATCAGGCCGACGCCGCGTTCGATTATGCGCGGGCGTGCCGCCAGGCCGGCATCCTGACATCGCTCGACGGCGGCGGGCTGCGCTCCAACACCCATGAAGTGCTGGAGTTCATCGACGTTGCCGTGGTCGCCGAGCGGCTGTGCGAGCAGATGCAGATGACGCCGGGCGAGATGCTGCAATATCTGCGCTCGCGCGGCTGCCGCGTCGGTGGGGTGACGATGGGGCCGCGCGGTCTGCTCTATTACCAAGGCACTGGCGGCGACCGTGTCCTGCCGGCGCTCGACGTGCCGTCGGAAATGATCCTCGACACCAACGGCGCCGGCGACATCTTCCACGGCGCCTATATCTACGCCTACCTGAGCAACCCGTTCGGCACCTGGGACGACCATTTCCATTTTGCCCGGGCCGCCTCGGCGCATGCGATCCAGCACCTCGGCAACGAAGCGAGCCTGCCGACTCTGGCGGACATCAACGCCGCCCACGCCCGCTTCGACGAGCGCCGCGAAGCGCCGCGGCTGGTCATGGCGCAATAGGCGGGCGGCGCGCTCTCAGGCTGCGCGCGCATCCTCCAGGATCATCGCGGCGCATTTTTCGCCGATCATGATTGAGGGCGCGTTGGTGTTGCCGCCGGGCACCTGCGGCATGATCGAGGCGTCGGCGACGCGCAGGCCCGCGATCCCGTGCACCCTGAGGCGCGGATCGACCACGGAATCGATCTCGCTCCCCATGCGGCAGGTGCCGACCGGGTGCAGGTTGGAGACGCCGCGCGCGCGGATCTCCTCGACGATCTGGTCGTCGCTCTGGGTGGCCGGGCCGGGGATGACCTCCTCGACGACAAACGGTTTGAGTGCCGGCTGCGCGGCGATCTGACGGCTGAGCCGGGTGCCGTAGATCAGCGCCTGGAAATCGTAGTCGCTGGCGAGGAAGTTGAACTGGATGGCCGGCGGCGCCAACGGGTCGGGGCTCTTGAGCTTGACCGTGCCGCGCCCTTCGGGGCGCAGATGCACCGGGCTCATCGTGAACGCCGAGAACGGGTGGGGCTTGATCCCGGTGCGCAGCCGTTCGAGCGCGCTCCAGCCGAACATGTTGATCTGCAGGTCGGGCTGTTCGAGGCGCGGGTCGCTCCGGACGAAGGCGCCGGCGTAGATTCCGGCATTCGACAGATGGCCGGAGCGGGTCAACGCGTACTGCACGCCGGCCTTCAGCTTCTTCGCGGCGCTCATCGCCAGATCGTTGAGGGTAACCGGCTGGGCACAGCGCCACACCAGGTAGGTGTTGAAATGGTCATGCAGATGGGCGCCGACCCCGGGCATGTCGCGGACCACCGGGATGCCGAACCCCTGCAACAGCGCGGCCGGGCCGAGCCCCGACAATTGCAGCAGCTGCGGCGAGCCGTAAACGCCGCCCGAGACCACGATTTCGCCGCGGCAATGCGCGGTGGCGAGACCCTGCGGCGTCTTGTACTCGACGCCGACGGCGCGGCCGTCCTCGATCAGCACGCGGGTCGCCTGCGCGTTAGTGACAATCGTCAAATTTGGTCGGTTGCGCGCCGGGCGCAGATACGCCTTGGCGGCGCTCCAGCGCGCTCGGTTGCCGGTCGTCGTCTGGTAGTAGCCGACGCCTTCCTGCCGCTTGCCGTTGAAATCGGGGTTGGCCGGGATGCCGGCCTCGACCGCTGCCTGCACCATCGCGTCGCCGAGCGGCGAGCGCACCGGGTTCGACACCCGCAACGGCCCGCCGACCCCGTGGAAATCGTCGGCGCCGCGCTCCTGGTTTTCGGCCTTCTTGAAGAACGGCAGCACGCTGTCCCAGTCCCAGCCCTCGCAGCCGCGCTGTCGCCAATTGTCATAGTCGGTCGGCGTGCCGCGCATATAGACCATGCCGTTGATCGAGCTGGTGCCGCCCAGAACCTTGCCGCGCGGCTGGTAGAGGGTGCGGCCGTTGAGCTGCTTCTCGGGCTCGCTCTCGAACATCCAGTTGACCCGCGGGTCGGTGTAGGTCTTGGTGTAGCCGAGCGGGATGTGGATCCACGGGTTGCGGTCCGGGCCACCCGCCTCGAGGATCAGCACGCGATATTTGCCGCTCTCGCTGAGCCGCGCCGCGACCGGGCATCCCGCCGAGCCGGCGCCGGTGACGATGAAGTCGAAGGTCTCTGCCGCATCTGCCACGATGTGCCTCTGATTCTGGGATGCTGTCCCGCCGCCGTCGGCACGATAGCCAAAGGCGGCAGGCGCGGAAAGGGCGCCGCCCAGCCGGCGATCGCCGCTACAGGATGTGGCGGGCGATGGTGGGCAGTGATCATTTGCATATCTGCTATGATCAGCGAACGAAACCTTTGGGTCTATTGTTTGTTTGTTAGAGATGGCGCAAGAGGGCGGATGGCCACGATCTTGGTGATCGATGATGAGCCGGGCATGCTCCGCGCGGCCTGTCGCGTGCTGGAGCGCGCCGGGCACACTGTTGCCGCTTATCCCGACGGGCGCGGCGGCATCGATCACATCCAGAGAGAGCTGCCCGACCTGATGATCACCGACATTTTCATGCCGGAGATGGAGGGGCTGGAGACGATCCGCAAAGCGCGCGAGGTGCGGCCCGACATGCCGATCATCGCCATGTCGGGCGTCTCCTTCGACAACCGCGACTATCTCGACATTGCCGAGAAGTTCGGCGCGATCGCGACGCTGCGAAAGCCGTTCCGGCCGGCCGAACTGACCGAGCTGGTCGCGCGTCTGCTGTCGGCGAGCGACTGAGGCAGGATCAGGCGTCACCCATCCGTAAGGCGGCGATGAAGGCGGATTGCGGAATCTCGACCTTGCCGAACTGGCGCATCCGCTTCTTGCCTTCCTTCTGCTTGTCGAGCAGCTTGCGTTTGCGCGTCACGTCGCCGCCATAGCACTTGGCCAGCACGTCCTTGCGCAACGCCTTGACCGTCTCGCGCGCGACGACGCGGCCGCCCAGCGCCGCCTGGATCGCGATCTGGAACAGCTGGCGGGGGATCAAATCCTTCAGGCGCTCGCACAAGGCGCGGCCGCGGCGCTCGGCCTCGCTTCGGTGGACGATCATCGACAGCGCGTCGACCGGCTCGGCGTTGATCAGGATGTTCATCAGCACGAGGTCGCCCGTTTCGTAGCCCTCGAGCTGATAGTCGAAGCTGGCGTAGCCGCGGCTGATTGACTTCAAACGGTCGTAGAAATCGAACACGACCTCGTTCAATGGCAGGCGGTAGACGATCATCGCGCGGCTGCCGGCATAGGTCAGGTCTTGCTGCACCCCGCGGCGCTCCTCGCACAATGCCAAGACCGGCCCGAGATAGGCGTCGGGCACAAAGATCGTGCCCTTGATCCAGGGTTCCTCGATGTGGTCGATCTTGACCGGATCGGGCATGTCGGCCGGGTTGTGCAGGTCGAGCACGCGGCCGTTGGTCTGATGCACCCGGTAGACGACCGAGGGCGCCGTCGTAATCAGGTCGAGGTCGAATTCGCGCGACAGCCGCTCCTGGATGATCTCGAGGTGGAGGAGGCCGAGAAAGCCGCAGCGGAAGCCGAAGCCGAGCGCCGCCGAGGTCTCCGGCTCATGGATGAAGCTGGCGTCGTTGAGGCGCAGTTTGGCGAGGCTGTCGCGCAGCCGCTCGTAATCGGCCGAATCGGTCGGGAACAGGCCGCAGAACACCACCGGCTGCACCGGCTTGAAGCCGGGCAGCGGCTGGGCGGCCGGGCGGCGGTCCTCGGTGATCGTGTCGCCGACCCGGCAATCGGCGACGGTCTTGATCCCGGCGGTGATGAAGCCGATTTCGCCCGGCCCCAGTGCCGGCGCGGCGACCCCCTTCGGGGTGAACACGCCGACCCGCTCGACCTGATGCGACGCGCCGGTCGCCATCAGCCGGACCTTCTGGCCGGCGACGAGCCTGCCGTCCTTGACCCGCACCAGAATGACGACGCCGAGATAGGGGTCGTACCAGCTGTCGACCAGCAATGCCTTCAAGGGAGCCTCGGCGTCGCCTTGCGGCGGGGGCAGCCGCGTCACCAGGGCTTCGAGCACATCCTCGATGCCGATCCCGGTCTTGGCCGAAATCAACAGCGCATCGGCGGCGTCGAGGCCGATGACGTCCTCGATCTGCTGCTTGACCCGGTCGGGCTCGGCGGCGGGCAAATCGATCTTGTTGAGCACCGGCACGATTTCGTGGCCGGCCGCGACCGCCTGGTAGACGTTGGCCAGCGTCTGCGCCTCGACCCCCTGGCTGGCGTCGACCACCAGCAGCGAGCCTTCGCAGGCGGCCAGCGAGCGGCTGACCTCGTAGGCGAAATCGACATGGCCCGGCGTGTCCATCAGATTGAGGACATAATCCTTGCCGTCCTTGGCCCGGTAATTGAGGCGAACCGCCTGCGCCTTGATCGTGATGCCGCGCTCGCGCTCCAATTCCATCGTGTCGAGCACCTGCTCGCGCATCTCGCGGTCGGCAAGCCCGCCCGTGGTCTGGATCAGCCGGTCGGCAAGCGTCGACTTGCCGTGGTCGATATGCGCGATGATCGCGAAATTGCGGATATGGCTGAGCGGCGTCATCTCAATTCCAGTTCGGGCCGCCCGAACATAGGGACGCAAGCGGCCGGGATCAACGCAGGCCCGCCCTGCGGGTGTCGCGGCGCGTGTGCAAACGGCAGCCAGCGGTTAGTCTTGGTGCGCCGGAGCATCGGACCCGCACCTGATGAGAGCACGCGCCGACGACAGGGTTGCCGAACTGGAGCAGCAGAACACCGAACTGCGCCGGCAGCTCGCCCAGCGTGCATCCGAACTAGCCGAATTGCAGGCGCAGCAGAGCGCGGCCGCCGAGGTGTTGCAGGTCATCAACTCCTCGGCCGGCGATCTTGCCCCGGTGTTCAGTGCAATCTTGGAGAAGGCCCATACCCTCTGCGGAGCCGAACGCGGTGTACTGCTCACTTATGACGGCGAGCAGTTTGTCCCAGCCGCCGGGCACGTTGCCTCAGCGCAGTTCATGGCGATGGCGAAGGGCGGGTTCCGGCCGCGTGCGGGCAATCCGTGGGCGAGGGTGCAGAACGGCGAGCCGCTCGTCCATATCACGGATGTCGTGCGGCTCGCCGAGCAATATCCGGACGATCCGGCGCTGAGGAGTGCTGTCGAGACCGGCATCCGCACCTTCCTGATCGTGCCGTTGCGCAAGGATGGCGTGCTGCTTGGCGCGGTGACCGCTAACCGAAGCGAGGTCCGACCGTTCTCGGACCGGCAAATCGCGCTGCTGGAAAACTTCGCAGCGCAGGCGGTCATCGCGATGGAGAACGCGCGGCTGCTCGGCGAGTTGCGGGCGCGCACCGAGGAGGTCGCGGCGTGGAACCGCAGTTTGGAGGATCGGGTGGCGGCGCAGCTCGGCGAGCTGGAGCGGGTCGGCAGACTGAAGCGGTTTCTCGCGCCGCAGGTCGCCGAAGCCCTCGTCGCGGGCGGCGACGAACGCATTCTCGAAACTCATCGGTGCGACATCGTCGTCGTGTTCTGCGACCTGCGCGGCTTCACCGCCTTTGCCGAGACCGCCGAGCCCGAGGAGGTGCTCGACCTCTTGCGCGAATATCACGGCGCGCTGGGGCCGATCGTTGGGGCATCGGAGGGCACGCTCGACCATTTCTCGGGCGACGGCATCATGGTGTTCTTCAACGACCCGGTGCCGGTCCCCGACGCCTCGGAGCGGGCTGTGCGCATGGCGATCGCGATGCGCGCGGCGATGGTGCGGCTGCAGGCGGCGTGGCGCCGCCACGGGCGCGCGATCGGTTTCGGCGTCGGCATCGCCCGCGGCTATGCGACGCTGGGCCAGATCGGCTTTGCCGAGCGGGTCGACTACACGGCGATCGGCACCGTCTGTAATCTGGCGGCGCGGCTGTGCGCCGAGGCGAAGGACGGGCAGATCCTGATCAGCCGGCGGGTCGCCGCCGCGGTCGAGGACACCGTGCGGCTCGAGGAAATCGGCGACCTCGCCCTCAAAGGCCTGATGCAGGCGGTCGCGGTCTACAACGTCATCGCCGAATAAGCGCCTCGCTCACGCCCTATAAAATGGCCGGTCGCCCTTCACAGTGACGCGGTAGCCGTGGCGGCGCTGCGGGAAATAATCCCACATCGCGTGGTGCTGGACGCAGCGATTGTCCCAGAACGCCACCGAATTGGGCTGCCAGCGGAAGCGGCAGTGAAATTCCGGCGTCTCGCAATGGCGATAGAGCATTTCGAGCAGCGCGTCGCTTTCGAGCTTGCTCAGCCCCTCGATCCGCGTCGTGAAATTGCGGCTGACGAACAAGGCCTTGCGGCCGGTCACCGGATGGGTGCGCACGACCGGGTGGGCGGCGCGGGGAAACGCCTTGCCGCGCGCGTCCTGGTGGCCGAAGCGGCCGCGATAGACCGGCTCGCCGTCATGGATTGCGGTCAGCCCCTCGACGAGGCTGCGAATGGGCGGCGCCAGCTTGTCGTAGGCGGCGTACATGCTGGCGAACAGCGTGTCGCCGCCCTCCGGCGGCACCTCGGTCAGGTAGAGGATCGAGCCCATCGGGGGCTCCTCGTCACACGACACGTCGGAGTGCCATTCCTCGCCGGCGACATGCTTCGAGTTTTCGTCGGCGTGGATCGTCAGGATCTCCGGGTGGCCGTCGGGCGAATGGGTCGAGGAGGGATGGATCGCCAGCTCGCCGAACAGGCGGCCGAACGCCTTGTGCTGCTCGTGGCTGAGGTGCTGGTCGCGGAAGAAGATGACGACGTTCTCCATCAGCGCGTCGTGCACCTCCTGGAATTGCTGGTTGCCGAGCGGGCGCGACAAATCGACCCCGGTGATCTCGGCGCCGGCATAGGGCGTCAGCTTTTTGACTTCGATCGTCTGATAGGGCATCGAACATTCCTCCGGCGCGGCGAATACTGCGTGCACGATAACCATCGCGGCGCGCCTCGGCTATGCTCGATCGTGCGCGGCGGTATGGCGCGACTGGACGAGACGGGAGCAGGTGGGATGGCGAAGAAGCAATTGGCAGTCGAGACCGTCGCGGAGGCGTATCTGGCGCTCCTGGCCGAGCGCGGCGTCGAATACCTGTTCGCCAATGCCGGCACCGATTTCGCGCCGATCGTCGAAGCCTACGCGAAGGCGGCGCATACCGGGCTCGCGGCGCCGAAGCCGCTCCTCGCGACGCACGAGAATTTGGCGATGGCGATGGCGCACGGCTATGCCGCCGCCTCGGGCAAGGTGCCGGCGGTCATGGTGCATGTCAGCGTCGGCACCGCCAACGCGCTGTGCGGCGTCTTCAACGCGGCGCGCGAGAACGTGCCGATCCTGGTCACCGCCGGGCGCTCGCCGCTCGTCGAGGAGGGGCTTCCCGGGGCACGCGACACCTACATCCACTGGGCGCAGGAGATGTTCGACCAGGCCGGCATGCTGCGCGAGATGGTCAAGTGGGATTACGAACTGCGCAACGGCACCCAGCTCGAAACCGTGATCGATCGCGCGCTGACGATCGCGACCAGCCCGCCTGAGGGCCCGGTCTACCTGTCGTTGCCGCGCGAGGTCTTGGCCGAGCCGCTCCCCAGTTTCGTGTACGATTCGCCGACCCGCCGGGTGGCGGCCTCGCCGCCGGCGCCCGACGCGGCGGCGATCGACGCGGCGGCGCGGTTGCTGGCGGGCGCGAAGAACCCGATGATCATCACCGCCGATGCCGGCCGCGACCGCGAAGCAGTGCCCGTCCTGGCCGAATTTGCCGCGCGTTTTGCGATCCCCGTCGTCGAGAACCGCCTGCGCCACCTGTCCTTGCCGGCCGACCATCCCTGCCATCTCGGCTACGCCCCGGGCGCGCTGCTCGCCGAGGCCGACGCGATCCTCGTCGTCGATTGCGACGTGCCGTGGACGCCGAGTCGGCAGGCGCCGTCGCCGGATTGCCCGGTCATCCATATCGGGGTCGACCCCCTCTACAGCCGCTACCCGATCCGCGGCTTTGCCGCCGACGTCGTGATCACCGGCGCGACGCGCCTGGCGCTGCCTGGGCTGGGTGCGGCGCTGGCGCCGCTGGTATCGCAGCAGTCGATCGCGGTGCGGCGGGAGCGCGTCGCCGCCCGTCGCGAGGCGCAGCAGGCTGGCTGGCGCAAGCTGCGTGACGAGGTAAAGGACATGCGGCCGATCCACCCGGTCTGGGTCAGCGCCTGCCTCGCCGCGGCGCGCGACCCCCAATCGGCCATCGTCAACGAATACACATTGCTGCCCGAGCATTGCCCGTCGACCCGGGTGGGCAGTTTTTTCGGGTCTAGCCCGGCGGCGGGGCTCGGCTGGGGCGCCGGCGCGGCGCTTGGGGTCAAGCTCGCCGAGCCCGATCGCCAGGTCATCGCGGTGCTCGGTGATGGCTCGTACCTGTTCTCGAACCCGGTCGCGGTGCACCACGCCGCGACATTGCACCGGCTGCCGGTGCTGTTCATTGTCGTCAACAACGCGATGTGGGGGGCGGTGCGTCGCGCCACCCTCGGCATGTACCCGCAGGGCGAAGCCGCGCGCAGCAACCGTCCGCCGTTCATCGATCTCGAAGACCTTCCGGCCTTCGAGCAGGTTTGCGCTGCCGCCGGCGGCTACGGTGAGCGTGTCGAAGATCCGGCGGAACTCCCCGCCGCGCTCGCCCGCGCCCTCCATGCCGTCAATGTCGAAAAGCGCCAAGCCCTCCTCAATGTGATCTGCCAGGGCGGCGGCGAGGGCTGAGCGCGCCGGTGCGCAGCGGCCCGACATCTCACGGGGGAGAGGCGCCGGTCGAACGCCGGCTCGCCGCAATCCTGGCGGCGGATGTCGTGGGGTACAGCCGGCTGATGGGCATCGACGAGGTCGGCACGCTGCGGCGGTTGCGGGCGTATCGCAACGCGCTGATCGACCCGGCCATCGCCGCGCGGCGCGGCCGCATCGTCAAGACCACCGGTGATGGGCTGCTGGTCGAGTTTCCGAGCGCGGTCGACGCGGTCGCCTGCGCGATCACGGCACAGCGCGCGATTGCCGAGCGCAACGCGGAGGAGCCGGAAGAGCGGCGGCTGGTATTTCGCATCGGCATCAATGTCGGCGACATCATCATCGAGGCTGACGACATTTTCGGCGACGGCGTCAACGTGGCGGCGCGGCTGGAGACCCTGTCCGAGCCGGGCGGGCTGTGCATTTCCCGGGCAGTGCGCGATCAGGTCCGTGACAAGCTGTCGATCTCGTTTGACGATCTCGGCGAGCAGGCGGTGAAGAACATCGCACGTCCGGTGCGGGCGTTCGCGCTCGGCCCCGCCGCTATCGCTGCCGCGCCGGATCTGGCGGCGGCTGCAGTCGCGGTTGCGGCGCCGCGGCGGCACCGTCGCCGGTGGCTTGCCGCCGCGATGTTGGGGACGGTGTTGATCGCCGGCGGCGGCGCCTGGTGGTTCTGGCTGGGGCGGTCGCAGAGCAGCGCACCCGGGGGCGCCCCGATCGCCGGGGAGCGGGCGTCGATTGCCGTCCTGCCGTTCGCCGCGCTCAGCGCGGACGGCGGCAGGGACTATTTTGCCGACGGCCTCACCGAGGACATCATCGCTGCGCTCGGCCGCTTCCGCGACCTGTCGGTGATCGCCCCCGCTGCGGTGTTCGCCTACAAGGGCAAGAACCCGACCCCTGCCGAGGTCGGCCACGACCTCAAGGTCAGGTACGTGGTCGAAGGCAGCATCCGACGTTCGCCGGAAAACATCCGGGTATCGGTCAATCTGACAGATACGATGCGCAGCCACGTACTGTGGTCCGACAATTACGACGTCGTTCCAAGCGACATCTTCAAGGTCCAGGACCAGATCACTCGTCGCATCAGCGGTGCGCTGGCAGTGCGGGTGACAAACCTCGAGGTGGCGCGGTCGGCGGCCAAGCGGCCGGGCAGCATGGAAGCCTACGATCTCGTCCTGCGCGGTCGTGCGCTGAGCTCCCATCTCACCCGCGGCGACAACGCGAAGGCGCGCAGCCTGCTGGAGCAGGCGATCAAGCTCGATCCGAAGTACGCAGCGGCCTATATCGCGTTGGGCCGGCTCGACATCAACGCCGTCACTCAGGGCTGGACGGCCAACCCCAGCGATTCCCTGGAGCGCGCCGAGAGCCTCGCGCGCGAGGCGATCGCACTCGACGATCTCAGTCCCGGCGCGCACGCTCTGCTCGGCGAGGCGGCGCTCTATTTCGGCGAATATGATCGCGCGCTCGACGAGCTGAAGCGGGCAGTCGCGCTCAACGGCAGCAACGCCCACAGCTACAGCGTGCTGATGGACGTCCTGCTGTTCCGCGGCGACGTCAAGGGCGCGATTGCCGCCGGCGAGACGCTGCGGCAATTCGAGCCCGATATCCCGAGCGGCGCTGCCCTGCACCTTGCCATTGCCTATGTCCTGGCGGATCGCGGCGCGGATGCGGTGCGGATCCTTGAGCCTGCGCTCGACCGCAACCCGGACTATTTGTACGGGCATGTCGTGTTGGCGGCGGCCTATGCCGAAATCGGGCGCCAGGCGGATGCCGAGCGGCAGGCCGCCGCGGTCCATAAGCGCTTCCCCGGGTTCTCCGCCGCGGAATTCGGGTCGCTGCTACGCGATCAGAAGCTGCGCGAGAAACTGGGCGCCATGCTGAAAAAGGCCGGGTTGTAGGCTCGGCCTTACGGATGGTCGCGCAGCGCAGGCCAGTTCGCATTGGCCTTCGCGATGATGGCGGCCGGATGCCGCTGGAAGATCTGTTCGGCGTCTTTGGCGCCGAACACGTACAGCTTGCCGTCGGCGATCTGCCAGGCCTGCGGATCGGCCTCGTATTTGCCGCCGCGCGACACCGTCACCGCGCAATAGCCCTCGAATTGCGGCGCGTAGTGGTCGGGGTCGGCAACGAACAGGGCGCGGTGCTCGGCATTCTTGAACCAGTAGGTCGCGTCGTCGAAGGAGGCGGCAAATTCTGCCTTACCCTTTTCCGGCTTGCGGTCGGTGAAATACGCCACCGGGTCGTAGCCCTTTAACGCCACCCGCGTCTCCGCCTCGGCCGCCCGCAACGTGCCGGGGCTCAACGCCGCGGCGGCGGTCAACCCGCCGATCAACGCGCGCCGTGAGACTTGGTGCCGCGACAGATCGTGCATGGTCATCCTCGCAAAGCTCGCAAAAGCGCCGCCGACAATACCAATTCGGTGGCGACTCGCCAACCGGCGGCCGGCGCCGGTCAGTGGCGGAAATGTTGCATGAAATGCTCATAGACCGCATCGGGCGCTTCCTCCGGCACGTAATGGCCGCAGGGGAGGGCGCTACCGTTGGCGTCGGTTGCATAGTTGCGCTGCCAGACCGCCAGCACGTCGCCATGCACCCCCTCGGTGTGGCTCTTGGCGCCCCACAGCACCAAGAGCGGCACGGTGATCTTATGGCCCGCCTCGAAATTGGCCGTGTCCATCTCGAAGTCGCAGGTGGCGCAGGCGCGATAGTCGGCGCACGAGCCCTTGATCGTCTTCCAGTTGAAGCAGCGGACATAGTCGGCGAAGGCTTCGGGGTCGAAAATGCCGAGGCCGATGCCGGGCTTCGACAGTTTCTTTTCCATGAACCAATGCGCCCCGACCCCGGCCAACAGGCGCTCGGGCAGATCGTAAGGCTGCGCCATCAGCGCCCAATGCCACGAGCGCAACGCCCATTCGCGCGAGGTGTGGGTCCAGATGTGGTGGTTCGGCAGGATGTCGAGGAGCGCGGCGCGCTTCACCCGGTCGGGGTGGTCGAGGCACATGCGCGCGGTGGTGCGGGCGCCACGGTCGTGGCCGGCGACGTAGAACTCGCGGTAGCCGAGCTGCTCCATGACCTCGACCTGGTCCTGCGCCATCGCGCGGAACGAATAGTTGATGTTGTTGGAGCCGGCGTCGTCGGGGCCGATGCTGTCGCCGTAGCCCCGCAGATCGGCGGCGACGACATGGAAATGCTCGGCGAGGCGGCCGGCAATCTTGCCCCACGACATATGGGTCAACGGATTGCCGTGCAGCAGGAGCAGCGGCGGGCCGTCGCCGCCGTGCCGCAGGTGGATGCGTGCGCCCCCAAATAGACCGGAGGCGGTCGCGATCTCGGTGCGGGTGAAGCCCTCGAACATCTTCCGTCCTCCCCGTTGGCCCGGAGAGGTTACCGCAGCTTGCTGACGCCGCAACGCACTAAGCGCCGGCCCGCGCCTCCGCGGTTGCCTCGATCTCGGCTTTGGCGCGGGGATAGGTCGTCAGGAAGTGCTGAAAATCGGCAGCGGCCAGCCCGAGCACCCGGCCATAGCCGAGCGAGACGACATCGGCCTGGCGCGGGCGCCGCGAGAGCAGCGCCATCTCGCCGAAGAAATCGCCGCTGCCGAGGCGCACCCGCTCGTTCGGGAGCACCACTTCGACCGCGCCAGAGGAGATGAAGAACATGTTCCGGCCGCGCTCGCCCTTGCGGATGACCACCTCGTCCGGCACCAGCAGGCGCGGTTTCAACAGGCGCGCCAAGGCGGTCAGCTCGGCCGGCTCGAAGCCGGCGAACATCGCGAAGGCGCCGATCAGCTCCCGGGTCTGCAGCCCGAGATCGAGCGGCGGCAGCTGGGCGGACAGCAGCCGGGCCAAGCGGTGCTCGCGCTCCAGGTCGTGCAGCACCTCGCCGCCGATCAGGCCCTCCTCGAACAGCTCGCGGTAGCTTGCCAGCAGCAGCCGGGACCCGGATTGCAGCAGGAAGCGCCGTTCGAGCGCGTCGGCGTGATCGGGATATTGCAGGCGCAGCGCATCAAGCGAGCGCGCCGTCGCCTCGGCCCGGCCGGCAACCACCTGGCCGAGGGTCGCCGCAATTTCTGCGCCAAGCAGCACCTGCAGCCGCTGGCGCAGGAACAGCGATAGCTCGTCGAGCGCGAGCCGCCGGGTTAACAGGGTCTCGAACCGGATCGAGACCTCGTGCTGCAAGGGGCCATCGAGATGCATCGTGCGATGCAGCAGATGGGCGATGCGAAAGCCGCGGGAGAAGCCGATCAACGCGCCGGCGGCGTGGTCGTAACCGGCGAGGCCCTCGGTCCGGGCGCCATCGAGGATCAGGTTGGTGTTGCGCAGCAGGCGCTCGATTGCGGCGCCCGACACGGTGTTTTGCTCGTGATGGTCGAGGATGATGTGGCGCTCGCGATTGGCTAGCGCCAAGAGGCCGATCCGGATGCGGTCTTGATCCGAAATCGCTTGCTCGATGCCGGCCTCGGCGGCCAATTCCTCGATGCGTTGTTCGTAATCGCGGCTGACCGTCTGCGCGGCGGCGGGTTCGATGCGGTATTCCCGCGCCGCCTGCCTGACAAAATCGCGGACTTCGGCAAGCGACAGTGCCAGGACCTTGTTGTGCACCGCACGGTCCAACGGCGACAGCCGATCGAGCTTCAGCAGCCGGATCACCGGACGCAGCGTCAGCCCGTTGACGAGCAGCGTGAACAACACGAACCCGGTCGCTAAGAGGGCGACGACATGCTGGATGTCGGGGGGATGCGGGCGTTCTCGGTCACCGCGAGCGCCAGGGCAAGCGTCACGGCGCCGCGCAGCCCGCCCCACGCGATCGCCAGCTTGTAGGCGCCGCTCACCTTCTGGCTCAGCCGCAGCGCGCTGAGCAGCGGCAGCACGCCGAACAGCACGGCGGCCCGCGACAGGAGCGCCGCGGTGACGGCGATTACGACCAGCCCCAGGTCGCGCAGATGGACCGTGCCGATCAGCTTCGGAACGAGCGTCGAGGCGATCACGAAGATCAGCGAACTGGCCCAGAACCCCGTCTGCTCCCACACCCGCTCGAGATATCGCCAGTTTCCCGGCCGCATGCGCACGCGGCCGACCGCGCCGGCGGTCAGCCCGGCGGCGGCGACGGCCACGACACCGGAGACGTCGAACACCTCGTCGCCGAGCAGGTAGACGATATAGGGAAGGGCGATCGAGCAGGTCACCTCGGCCATGCGCAAGCCGCGCAGCAACGGCAACACGGCGCCAAACAGGCGGCCGGCAAGCGCGCCGAGAACGAGGCCGCCGAGAAACGACTCGGCAAAGCGCATGATTTCGCCGGCAAGGCTGGCCTGGGTGCCCTCGGCCAGCATCTCGATCAGGATCGCGAACAGCACGATCGCCGCGGCATCGTTCAACAGGCTCTCGCCTTCGAGCAGCCGGGTCAGCCGCGGCGGCGCACCGAGTTCGCGAAACATCGCGACGACGGCGGCCGGATCGGTTGTCGCAACAATCGATCCAAGCAGCAGCCCGACCGTGATCGGCACGCCGACCAGCGCCAGGCCGAAGCCGACCGCAGCCGCGGCGGCAAAGACGGCGACAATGGCGAGCGTCAGGATCGGCGCGGCATCCTGCGCAATCTCGCGCAGGTCGATCGTCAATGCCGCGTGAAACAGCAACAGCGGCAGAAACACGACAAGAAACAACGAGGCGCTGATCGGCAGATTGACGATCGGCGCGACCACGCCGTTGAAGAGGTTGGTCAACGGCGTGTACAGCAGAAACGAGGCGACCGCGCCGACCGCGACGCCGATCATTGCGAGCAGCACCGTATAGGGCAGATGCAGCCGCTCGGCCATCGGCTGGACGATGCTGATCAGGAGCAGGAAGCCGGCAATGACCGCGGTGATGCTGGCGACGTTGCTCAAAGTCCGCGGTTCCTCGGCACGCGTTGAACCGACCCGCGAGCGGCTCCTCACGGGGCATCGGTCATCGAAGATTGCCGTGACCGCGGTCCCGGCAGAGGCCATCGTGTGATGCTTTGGGCGCCCGCGGCAACGTATCTATCGGCAGGGAGAGCTACCCTGTGCGCCGGCGCCCCCATCCAGCCGGTATTATCGGCAGCAATAGCAGGTGCAGTAATGGTGCACGGCTGCATGGTGAACGTGATGGCGGTGGTGATGAACCACCCGGCGATAGCCGTAGCCGTAGACCACCGGCGGCGGCACGACATAGGCGACCCGCGGCACGACAAAGACGGGCGGCGGGGGCGGCACGTAATAAACCGGAGCGCGGTAGAACACCGGATATCCGAAGCCGAAACGATAAAAACGGTGTGCTTCGGCCGGCGATTGCGCCAATAGCCCGCCTGCGACCAAGACGATTATCGCCACGAGCATCCTTGCCGACCGGCTCATCGCACCCTCCCGGATATGTGTTCCCGGCGCATTGAACGTGCCGGTGGGCTCCGATGTTCCCATGCGAAATGCATCAACCGTCCGCGATACGACCCTTCGACGGGCGCATGACAGCTTTACGCCGTCGGAAAGCCAGCCGGGGGCGTTGCCGTGCAGCCGTCGGGCGGATTATTGTGAACGCCATTCAGGTCGGGTGACGAGGCCCGTACCGGTTTATATAGGAGCCGCTCCCCATGCCGAACGACGTGCAGGCCGCGATCAGCAACGCGCCGAAGCCGGCAGCGCTTTATGAGAAGCTCGAGGATCGGATCCTGGCGCGCGACCAGAAGGGCGCGAGCGAGGTCTATTATGATCTGGCGCGGCAGCGCCGGCCGGTGACCGAGATCATCGCCGAGGCGGTGCGCATCCACGCGCCCTACACGCACGTGCCCTATCACGAGCGGATCGAGGACGGCTACGTCAACTTCGTCAACAACGACCATTGCCTGCTGTCGGCCCGCGCCGGCCTCAACCTGTCGCGGCTGGTGCCGGAGGATTGCGCCGCCCTGCCGCTCGCCCAGACGATCTGGTACATCCCGACCGGGCTCGACATCTGGAACCAGAAGATCCTGAAAGCTCCCGGCCACTATGCGCGCGCCCCCGGGTGGACGATGCCGCCGGGCCCGCCGCCGATGCCCGCGGTGGCGTGGCCGGATCAGCAGCCCGAGCCCCTCGACGGCCCGTTGCAGGAGCGGCTCGACCATTGGATGACGCTGGTGCAGCGCGGCAACGTGATCGAGGCCTATCGCGTGTTTCTCGGCCTGATGGAAAATCCGGCCGAGCGCCCGGCCGTGCTCGCCCAGCTGCTGCATGCCGGGCTGATGGATGTGCAGGACCGCGCCCTCTACAACCGCTCCTACACGACCGGCCACAAGGGGTTCCGCGCCCGCGCCACGGTCGAGCTCGGCAACGCGCTCGGCTGGGACAACGCGCACGACGTCGTCTATGCCGGCGCGCTCGACATCGCGGTCGGCCCGCGCTGGTACTCGACCTACGAGATGGCGTGCAACGTCGTCAAAATCTTCCTCGAAAAGGAGGTCGTGTCGGCGATCCCGTACAGCGGCGCCTCGCCGGTGGAACTGGCGATCATGGCCAACAACAAGGCGCCGCTGTCGCGTGACGAGGCGCAGGCCCTCGAGCAGCGCCGTCATCCGCGAGCCCGAGCCCGGTTTCCTCAAACTGCTGTCGGAATACCTGTTGGCCGGCAAGAGCCCGCGGCGCATCCTCGACGCGTTCCAGACCGCCTCGGCCCAGGTCATTCTGGAGACGCAGGGGGTCAACAACTTCTCATTGCCGCAGCACTGCTTCGAATACCTGAACTCGCTGACCTGGTTCTTCGACAATTTCGAGCACAAGCAGCAGGTCAAGCTGCTCTACCTGGCCGCCTCCTACCTCAACCGCGCGGCCTGGCATCAGAAGGGCATCGGCGATGCCGAGCCGGTGACGATCCGCGCCCCGGGCGGCGCCGGCAAGCTGTCGCCCGAGCAGATCCTCGACCGGGTCGATGCCGCGGTGGTGGCCCTCAACGGCCCCGACAGCGCCGCCTGGACGCAGGCCTATATCGAGACCGGGGCCGACACGAAGCCGCTGGTGCAGCACCTCGCATTGCTCGCCTGCCGCATGGGCAACGACCCGCACAACCAGGAGATCGGCCAGGTCCTGTTGGAGGATTGGGCGAAGAACCAGAGCCCCGACCGCGACCGTCTGCTGCTGGCCTGTGCCCATCACACCGCCACGCACCGCAAATACGGCAACCCGTTCGAATGTGCGCAGCGCTTCGGCGCGGCGATGGGCATCGCCCGGCTGCAATAGAGGGCAGCGCGGTTCCCCCGACCGGATGGACGTCTACCACATCTGGTTCAACCTGAAGGAGGGCGTCGGCGACGCCGAGTTCGCCGACGCCGCGCGCGCCTATCTCGACCACCTGCGGGAGCAGGAGCTGATCGCCGCCTACCGCATCACCCGGCGCAAGCTCGGCCTCGGCCATCCGGCATTGCCGGAATGGCACATCACTCTCGATTTTGCCAATATGGGCCAGATGGACCGCGCGTTCGGCCAGGTCGCCTCGCGCGCCGACCCGGTCGAGGGTTTTCATCAGGCGGTCAATTCAAAGGTGCGCGACATCTTTTTCGCACTTTACCGCGACTTTCCCGACGCGGGGCGGGTGCGCGGTCAGGAAAAATTCTAGCCCGGAGGAGGCCCGACATGCCATTGCCGCAGGATATTCGCCCGGTATTCCAGGACATCCAGGACACGCTGGTCGCCGCCGATGCGCCGTGGATCGAGCAATCGCCCACGGCGAAGATGAAGGTGCTGTGGGTCGGGCGTGAGACCGGCACCTTTGCCTTGCTCATTCACTGGAAGAAGGGCCACGTCGCGTCGCCGCACAAGCATCTCGCCGGGGCGCATGCCTATGTCATTTCCGGCAAATTGCAGGTGCGCAACGGCACCCTCAACGCCGGCGACTACGTCTACGAGCCGTCCGGCATCCTGCACGACGCGACGACCGCCCTCGAAGACACGACCTATCTGTTCATCTGTAACGGCGCCGTGCTGTATTTCGACGAGAACAGCTTCACGCGCTATCTCAATTGGGAGGTGGTGGAAAAACTGCGCGCCCAGGCGAGCGCAGCGCCGCAGGCGCAAGCAGCGGAGTAGGGGAGACATTGGCTACCGGCACGCCTGACCTGACGGGCCTGATCGACGCGCTGCGCGCCCGGCTCGGGCCTCGCGGCATTCTGACCGACCCGACCGACACCGCGCCCTATTGCGAGGATTGGCGGCGGCTCTATCGCGGCCATACCCCGGCGGTGCTGCGGCCGGCGACGACAGAGGAGGTCGCCGACGCGGTGCGGCTGTGCGCCGCGCACGGCGTCGCGATCGTGCCGCAGGGCGGCAACACCAGCATGGTGGGCGGCGCCGCGGTCAGCGAGGACGGCTCGCAGATCGTCCTCAGCCTGTCGCGCCTGAACCGGGTGCGCGCCATCGACCCCGTCGACATGACGATGGAGATCGAGGCCGGGGTCGCGCTCAAGGCGGCGCAGGAGGCGGCGGCCGAGGCCGGCTGCCTGTTGCCGCTGTCGATCAGTTCGGAGGGCTCGGCCCAGATCGGCGGCGTGCTGGCGACCAATGCCGGCGGCAACAACACGGTGCGCTACGGCAATGCCCGCGACCTCGTGCTGGGGCTCGAAGTCGTACTGCCGGACGGCGAGGTGTGGAACGGGCTCAGGCGGCTGCACAAGGACAACACCGGCTATTGCCTGCGCCAGCTTTTCGTCGGCAGCGAAGGCACGCTCGGCATCATCACCGCCGCCATCCTGAAGCTCTACCCGCAGCCGCGCGAGGTCGCCGTGGCGCTGTGTGCGGTCGCCTCGCCCGAGGCCGCGCTCGAGTTGTTCAACCGCCTGCAGCAGCATGATGCAGCGGCGATCCAGGCCTACGAATACATGTCCGGCCTCGGGGTCGAGTTGGTGCTGCAATATATCCCCGGCGCGACATTGCCGCTGGCGATGCCGGCGGCGCATTACGTGCTGGTCGAGCTGGCGACGCCGCGCGCCGACGCCGGCTTGCGCGGCGGGCTTGAAGGCGTGCTCGCCGCGGCGATGGAGGACGGGCTCGTCGCCGATGCCGTCATCGCCGAGAGCGGGGCGCAGCGTGCCGGGCTGTGGCGGTTGCGCGAGGAGCACTCCGAGGCGCAGAAGCGGGCCGGCGCATCGGTCAAGAACGACGTGTCCGTGCCGGTATCGAAGGTGCCGGAGCTGATCCGCCGTGCCACAGCGGCGTGCGAGCGGCTCGTGCCGGGCATCCGATGCGTGCCGTTCGGCCATCTCGGCGACGGCAACATCCACCTCAACCTGGTGCAGCCGGAAGGCGCCGACGGCACCGCCTTTCTCGCCCGCGACCACGCCCTGATGGACGCCGTCAACGACGTCGTGCGGGCGCTCGACGGCAGCTTTTCGGCCGAGCACGGCATCGGCCGGCTGAAGCCCTACATGATGCCGGAATGGCGCGGCGGCGCCGAGCTTGACCTGATGCGCCGGATCAAGGCGGCGCTCGACCCGCACGGCCTGTTCAACCCAGGCAAGCTGCTGCCGTAGGCATCGGGTCTGCCGCAGGTCTTGCGCTCAGGGTGCCTTGGGCCGGCGCAGCAACTCTTCGAGCAGGGCGCGGGCCTCCGCCAGCTCGCGCCGTATCTCTTCGAGAGCGCTGCGATTATCGGGCGGCGGCGGGCGCCGCCGCGGGCGGCGCGCGGCGGGACGGTCCGGCGCGCCGGGGGCAGGCGACGGCGGATCGGCGGCGGCATCGAGCGGAAACAGGGTCGGCATCGCCTGGTAAAGGGTTGGCGGCGCGTCGTCGGCGCCCGGGTCGCCCAGCAGCTTCTGCACGCCGCGGATCGTGTAGCCGTCCTGATAAAGGCATTGCCGGATGCGGTGCAGCAGCCGGACGTCTTCCGGTCGGTAGTAGCGCCGTCCGCCGCCACGCTTCAATGGCCGCAATTGCGGAAATTTGGACTCCCAGAAGCGCAGGACATGCGTCGGCACGTCAAGATCGCCGGCGACCTCGCCGATCGTGCGATACGCTGCGGCGCCTTTCTCAGGCCGCGCCGGCGCGGCCTGGCCTGTTTCGCTCACCTCAGGCGGGGCTCACTTGCCGGCGCCCGACGTGGCCTTGGCGCTCGCATCCGGCCCGCTCTCGGCGTGGCCGTTATTGATCTGATGCTTCAACGCATGCGAGGCGCGAAACACCAGCACGCGCCGCGGGCTGATCGGGACTTCCTGCCCGGTCTTTGGATTGCGTCCGATGCGCTGCCCCTTCTGGCGGACCGCGAAACTGCCGAATGACGAGATCTTGACCATGTCGCCGCGCTCAAGCGCTTCGGAGATCTCGGCGATCACCGATTCGACGAGTTCGGCCAACTCGTTGCGCGAGAGCCCGACCTCTTGATAGACCGCCTCGGTCAGCTGAGCGCGGGTAACCGTATGACCGGCCATGACGCCCTCCCCCTGCCATCGCAAGAGGTTATAGCCGCTGGAAAATTTCGTCAAATTACAAAGCGTTGCCCAAAAGCGTTGCGGGGCAAAGCACAGCGGGGGCTTGCCGGATCGCCACTACCACCGGACGACGCTGGCGCCCCAGGTCAACCCGCCGCCGAGCGCTTCCATCAACACGAGGTGGCCGGGCCGGATGCGGCCGTCGGCGACGGCCTCGTCGAGGGCCAGCGGGATCGACGCGGCCGAGGTGTTGGCATGGCGGTCGATCGTGACGATTGTGCGGTCTGCGGCCAGCCCGAGCTTGCGTCCGACCGCATCGATGATCCGCGTGTTCGCCTGGTGCGGCACCAGCCAGTCGATATCCGACGGGCTCAGCCCGTTCGCCGTCAGCGCCTCGTCGACCACCTCGGTCAGGTGCTGCACCGCCTGGCGAAACACGTCGCGCCCTTCCATCCGCAGATGGCCGGCGGTGCCGGTCGAGGATGGGCCGCCATCGACGTAGAGAATGTCGTGCTGGCGGCCGTCCGAGTGCAGATGGGTGGACAGCACGCCGCGCTCGCTTGCGCCGCCGGTTGAGCCACGGGGGACAGCAGTCAACACCATCGGCGCCGGCACCGTCGCCGAACAGGACGCAGGTGCTGCGATCCTGCCAGTCGAGGATGCGCGAGAAGGTCTCGGCGCCGATGACGAGCGCGGTGCGGGCCTGCCCGAGCCGCAGACGCGTTGTCGGCGGCCGCGAGTGCGAAGATGAAGCCCGAGCATACCGCCTGCACGTCGAAGGCGGCGCCGCGCTTCATGCCGAGCCGCGCCTGCACCCTGACGGCGGTCGACGGGAAGGTCTGATCCGGCGTTGCGGTCGCCAGCACGATCAGGTCGAGGTCGCTGCCGCTCATCCCGGCATGATCAAGCGCCCGCCGCGCCGCCGCATAGGCGAGGTCCGAGGTCAGTTCGCCCGTCGCCGCGATGCGTCGCTCGCCGATTCCGGTGCGCTGTCGGATCCACGCATCCGACGTGTCGAGCCGTGCTGGCAAGTTCGTCATTGGTGACGATCCGCTCCGGGAGATACCCGCCGCACCCGGCAACCTGCGAGCGGAATTTCATATCGACTGCGGTCACCACGCCCGACGGCGCAGCCGCCGGAACCTGGTTGAGGCGCGCCACCTCGTCGCTGATCTTCTGAAGGAAGCCGTTGAGTTTGAGATCCACCGCGACACCGATCGCATTGGCGAAGCCGAATGCGTCGGTTGAGCCGTGGCTTTTGACGGCAATACCGGCCAGCCCGAGAAACATCGCACCGTTATAGCGGCGCGGGTCGAGCCGCGCCGCCGAGTTTCTTCAGCGCGCCGCGGGCGAACAGATAGCCGATGCGCGCCGACAGCGAATGACTGGAACGAGGCGCGCAGCGATTCGCTGAACAACTTGGCGACCCCTTCGATCGCCTTCAGCGCGACATTGCCGGTAAACCCGTCGGTGACGATGACATCGACCGTGCCGGCCCGCGATGTCGTCGCCCTCGACAAAGCCGTGATAGCGGATCGGGGTCAGCTCCGGCGCGCAGCCGGGCGCCGGCTCGCGCACCGCATCGTTGCCCTTGAGGTCTTCCGAGCCGACGTTCAACAGGCCGACCGTCGGCTGCGCCAGCCCCAGGACCGTGCGGGCGAACACGTCGCCCATCAGCGCGAACTGCACGAGATTGTCGGCGTCGCATTCGATGTTGGCGCCGAGGTCGAGCATCACGCTCTCGCCGCGCCGGGTCGGGAACAGCGTCGCGATCGCCGGGCGGTCGATTCCCGGCAGCGTCTTCAGCACGAATTTCGCCATCGCCATCAGCGCGCCGGTATTGCCGGCTGATACGACGCCGTCGGCGCGTCCGTCCGCCACCGCATCGATCGCCAGCCGCATGCTCGACCGGCGTCCGGCGCGCAGTGCCACCGACGGTTTGGCGTCGTCTAGAACCGACCTCGGCGGTATGGTGCAGCGTCGCCGCCTTGCCGAGCCGCGGCAATTTGGCAAGCAGCGGGGCGATCTGGGCCTCGTCGCCGAACAGCAGGAAGCGTGCGTCCGGGTGACGTTCCAGCGCGATATCGGCACCGCTCAGCACCATCGCCGGGGCACGGTCGCCCCCCATCGCGTCGAGGGCGATGGTGACGATGTCGCTCACCGCGCGTGTGCCCCGCCCCGTCGCCGAACGCGCTAGGACGTCTGGGCCGGCTGCGGCGTGACTTCGCGGCCGTCGTAATGTCCGCACGACAGGCACAGGTGATGCGGCCGCTTGAGCTCGCCGCATTCCGGGCATTCGGCATAGGCCGGAGGTGCTCAGCGCATGATGCGAGCGGCGCATGTTGCGGCGCGAGGGCGAGGTTTTCTTTTTCGGAACGGCCATATTCAACTCGTCGGAAGCTGCGCGAGGGATTGCGCTACTTAGCCAATCGGGAACTGGCGGGCAAGCGGCGCCTGTCACGAGGGTGGCGACAGCCGATCGGCGTCAATCCTCGCGCCGCTCGACGAGCCGCAGCAGCCCCGCAAACGGGCTGGCGCCGTCCGCCTCCGGCCCAGTCTCAATCTCGGCGTCGGGCCTGCGCGGAAAGGGCGGCAGTGCCAGCGAGAACTCCTGCGCCACCGCCTCGCCGATGTCGATCGCCTCGCCGTCCAACGGCTCGAAGGCAATATCGTCGCCGCCGATGGCGGAAGCCGCATCTTCGGTCGCTGGGGGGCCGTAGAGCAGCGCGAACTCGCCGGAGATCGCGCCGTCGATCGGGTCGAGGGTTACGACGCAGTTCTGCACGTAGACGGCCTCGAAGGTGGCGCGCAGCAGGATCAATTCGGACCCCCGGTCCGATCCCTGGCGGGTCAGCGTGACCGCCGCGGAGAGCCGGTCGACGGCGAGCAGGTCGAAACGCCGGGCAAGCGCGATGCGCTCCGCCTCGCCGGCGGTGATCTCCTGGCGGAACGGCTCGAGCCCGACCCGAGCCTGCGGCACGAGGCGCGAAAATTCCTGCGCAGCCATCATCGAGGCTCCGCCGCCTCCGGCACCGCGGCCCCGGGCACCGTGGTCTCCGGCACCGCGGCCTCGGGCACCGCGACCGGCGGACGCCCGAACCCGATCTCGCCGGCAAGCAGCGCAGCCGCGCTCAGCCCGTCAAGCCGCATCGCTTCGCGTCGCACGTAAGAGGCCATCGCCGCGAGGCGAGCCTCGTTCGCCGGCGCGGTGCCGAACAGGTTGCGCGCGAGGGCCGGCTTCAGCACCGAATCGTCCGCGTCGAGACCCTCTTCATAGGCCGCGATGCGGCCGTAGAACCCTTGCGCCATGCGCTTGATGTGGCGGCCGACGCTGAGATCGCCGGTGCCCATCTCACGCAGCGAGCGGTCGAAGTCGACAAACATCAGATCGAAGAAGCGCTGGCCCAGCGGTGCCGCATGCGGCTGCTCCCGCTTCAGCCGGTGCAGATAGAGAAAGGCGTGCAGACAGATCAGTTCAAACCGCCCGTCCACCGTGTCCGGGACCCCGGCGTCGACGAAAAATCCGGGCTGGCGGGCATGCTCAACCACCCGTTGATAGGCGAGTTCGGCTGCTGCTTGAACAGGATTGCCTTTGAACAGCGTGAACATTGCAGTCAGTCGCGTCCCACAGCCGGAGATTACCGAGGCGTTGACAACAGCACACCGTAGGCTAAAGTCAAGCACAAGACATGGGCTGAAACCTTCCTCAATTCAACTGAAACAAGGCAATCCGCAGCCGTGTTCGCTTATGTTGCACGCCAAATACCCCGGTTGCGCCTGACGGCGGTGGCGCTCGTCGTGGCGTGCGTCGCGGCCTGCGTTCCGCAAGTCGATCAGCGCGGCCATTTGCCGGCGCCCGACAAGATCGCCGAAATCCATCCCGGCACCACCACCCGCGCCCAGGTCGTCAAGATCCTGGGAACGCCGTCGAGCACCGGCGTCTTCGACACCGACAGCTGGTATTACATCAGCCGGAAAACCAAGCAGGTCGCTTTTCTCGATCCCGACGTCCTCGACCAGCAGGTCTATGTCCTCAATTTTAACGGACAAGGCGTGGTGCAGAGCATCGACCACAAGAACCTGAAGGACGGACGCGACATCCAGCCGGCGCCCGGCGCGACACCGGCACCGGGACGCGAGCTGACCTTCCTCGAGCAAATCCTGGGCAATATAGGCCGGTTCAATCGCGGTGGTGGCGGCGGCTCGACCGCGCCGCCGACGCAGGGCGGCCCCAAGCCGTACGACCCGAACAGCTAGACTCTCGTCCGCTTGCGTTGTCCCTGCGCCGCGTCATTGTCAGCCAGGGTCCGGCCATCCATCTGTTGGGCCATGTCTTTCACGGTCGCGATCATCGGGCGCCCCAATGTTGGCAAGTCGACGCTGTTCAACCGGCTGGCCGGCCGGCAACTGGCGCTGGTCGACGACCTGCCGGGGGTGACCCGCGATCGCCGCGAGGGCGACGGCCGTATCGCTGATCTGTCGTTTCGGCTGATCGACACGGCGGGCCTCGAAGAAGCGGCGCCCGAGACATTGGCCGGGCGGATGCGGGCGCAGACCGAGCGCTCGCTCGACGAGGCCGACGTCGCGCTCCTGGTCATCGATGCGCGCGAGGGCGTGACCCCGAGCCGATCGCCATTTTGCGCGCTGGCTGCGGCGCAGCGGCAAGCCGGTGGTGCTGGTCGCCAACAAGGCCGAAAGCCGCGCCGCGCTCGCCGAACTGGGCGAGGCCTATGCGCTGGGGCTCGGCGACCCGGTGCCGCTTTCGGCGCAGCACGGCGAGGGGCTCGGCGAATTGTACGAGCGGCTGCGGCCATTTCGCCCCGAAATGCCCGAGATGCCCGAAATGCCCGAGGCGCCGACCGGCGCAGGCGGCGGAAAGGCCGCTGCAGCTGGCGATCGTCGGGCGGCCCAATGTCGGCAAATCGACGCTCGTCAACCGCTTCGTCGGCGGCGATCGCGTCCTGACCGGCCCCGAGCCTGGCATCACCCGCGACGCGATTGCGCTCGAATGGGCCTGGGCGGGACGGCCGATCCGGCTTGTCGACACCGCCGGGATGCGCCGCCGGGCGCGGATCGAGGCGCGGCTCGAGCGGCTCTCGGTCGCCGATACGCTGCGCGCCGTACGCTTTGCCGGCTGCGTCGCGCTGGTCATCGACGCACTGCAACCGTTGGAACGCCAGGATCTGACGATCGCCAACCTGGTTGCCGAGGAGGGCCGGGCGATCGTGCTGGCGGCCAACAAATGGGATCTCGGTCGGCGACCCGAAGGCGGCGCTGGCGCGGCTGCGCGAGCGGCTCGACGAGGCGCTTGCCGCAGCTTGCCGGGATGGCGCTCGTTCCGGTGTCCGGGCTGACCGGCTATGGGATCGACGCGCTGATGAAGGCGGTCGTGGCGGCCGACACGGTGTGGAACCGGCGGGTGCCGACGCCGGCGCTCAACCGCTGGCTCTCCGCGGTCCAGCAGCGCCACCCGCCGCCGCTGGTCAGCGGGCGCCGCCTGCGCCTGCGCTACATGACGCAGGTCAATACCCGGCCGCCCAGCTTTGCGCTGTTCGCCTCGAAGCCGGGCGAACTGCCCGACAGCTACCGCCGTTATCTCGTCAACGCGCTGCGCCACGATTTCGACCTGCCCGGGACGCCCGATCCGGCTGATGCTGCGCCAAGGGCGCGAACCCTTACGCCCGCGACTGAGTATCGGCGAAATGTCGGCGGCAGTTGGACGATCTCGCCGTTGCTCTCGCATTCGGGCACGGCGAGGTCGACGAAGGCGTCGGTGACGCTATCCGGCGGCGGCAGCGTTGCCGGGTCTTCGCCGGGGAAGATGGCGGCGCGCAGGCGGGTGCGCACGATGCCGGGATCGATCAGGTTGGCGCGCACCCGGGTCAGTGCCGCGATCTCGCCGGCATAGGTCCGCACCAGTGTTTCGAGCCCCGCCTTGGCGACCGCATAGGCGCCGCAATACGGCAGGGCGTCGCGCGCGAGCCGGCTGGTGACGAAGATCGCGCGGCCGGCTCGGCGGCGCGCAGCAGCGGGTCCATCGCGCGGATCAGCCGCCAGTTGGCGGTGAGGTTGAGGTCGATGATCGCGCCCCACATGCCTGGGGTCGATATGGCCGAGCGGCGAAAAGACGCCGAACTCGGCGGCGTTGCCGACCAGAATGTCGAGCCGGCCGTAGCGCTGGTAGAGCGCCGCGGCCGAGGTCGTCGATTTTGCCGAAGTCGCGCAGGTCGAGCGGCACCAGGGTGGCGCTGCCGCCGGCGGCGCGAATCGTCGTCATCGACCTCTTCGAGGCCGCCGACGGTGCGCGCCGCGAGCACGACATGCGCGCCTTCGCGGGCGAAACGCTCGGCAACCGCGGCGCCGATGCCGCGCGATGCGCCGGTGATCAGCGCGATCTTGCCGGCGAGCCGGCCGTCGGCGGCAGCAGCGGCCGCGCTAGGCGCCGGGTTCATTGCGGCTGCGCCTTACTGCGATGCAGGTAGCGATACTCATGCCAAGTCAATCCGATGACGACAACATCCACCACCGATATCAGCAACAACCAGACAGAATGCGTAAAGCTGAACCGATAGAGCTGGTAGACGATAAACAGGGCGAAGACGACGAGGGCAACGGGATAATACCACAGCCGCTCGCGCAGCAGGCCGACGATCAGCCACAGCTTGACGACCCCGTGACCCAGCAGATAGAGGGCGAGGAAGCGCTGCGTTCCGAGCCGACAGGTGCTGCGCCCAATGCACGAGATAGTTGGCGACAAGGTCGCGCGGGTCCTCGGCCAGCTCGGCCCGCGTGACGACCGCGACGAGCCATGCCAGGAAGGGCACGGGAACGAGATACGCGCCGAACGCCGCCAGAATCTCGCAGCCGGCAAAAGCCGCCTTGAGAACCAGGCTGATCTCGAAAAACCGGTGGAGGTATTTCTCTTTTATCGCGGCGAGACCCGTCACGCGGTCGCGGCGAGCAGCGACAATTGCACCGAGACCTTGCCGTCATCGGCATCGGCCGGCGCGGATCGGATAGTCGCCGGTAAAGCAGGCGTCGCAGAAATGCGGCGCCGAGCGGTCGCGGGCGGCGCTCGCCCATCGCCCGGTAGAGCCCGTCGATCGAGATGAAGGCGAGGCTGTCGACGCCGATGAACCGGGCCATCTGCGTCGACGTCGAGGCGGGCGGCGAGCAGCTGGTCGCGCGACGGCGTCGCGATGCCGTAGAAGCACGGGTTGGTGGTCGGCGGGCTCGAAATCCGCATGTGCACTTCGCGCGCGCCGGCGTGGCGCACCATCTCGACGATCTTGGTCGAGGTCGTGCCGCGCACGATCGAATCGTCGACCAGGATGACGCGCTTGCCTTCGAGGTCGGCGCGGTTGGCGTTGTGCTTGAGGCGCACGCCGAGATGGCGGATCTGGTCGGTCGGCTCGATAAAGGTGCGCCCGACATAGTGGTTGCGGATGATCCCCAATTCGAACGGCAGCCCCGATTCCTGCGGCATAGCCGAGCGCCGCCGGCACGCCCGAATCGGGCACCGGCACGACGATATCGGCATCGACGGGGCTTCGCGGGCCAGTTCGCGGCCGATCCGCTTGCGCGCCTCGTAGACGCTGCTGCCTTCGATCACGCTGTCCGGGCCGCGCGAAATAGATGTATTCGAAGACGCAGAGCCGTTTCGGCACGGCGGCGAACGGCTTGAAGCTGCGCACCCCGCCGGCGCCGATCATGACGATCTCGCCCGGCTCGACATCGCGCACGAACTCGGCGTCGATGATGTCGAGGGCGCAGGTCTCCGAGGACAGGATCCACGCGTCGCCCAGGCGGCCGAGCACCAGCGGCCTGCACCCCCAGCGGATCGCGCACCCCGATCACCGCCTCCTGCGACAGCGCGACCAGCGAATAGGCTCCCTCGACCTGCTTCAGCGCATCGGTCAGCCGCTCGACGACGGTGTCCTTGAGGCTGGTCGCGATCAGGTGGACGATGACCTCGGTGTCGCTGGTCGATTGGAACAGGCTGCCGCGCCGCACCAGCTGGCGGCGCAGATGATAGGAGTTGGTCAGATTGCCGTTGTGGCAGATCGCCAGCCCGCCGAAATCGAAAGTCGGCGAACAGCGGCTGGATGTTGCGCAACGCCACTTCGCCGGTGGTCGCATAGCGCACATGGCCGATCGCCATCGCCCCCGGCAGCCGCGCGATGACCTCCTTCGAGCTGAAATTGTCGCTGACGAGGCCGGGGCCGCGATGCGCGCTGAACTGCTCGCCGTCATAGGCGACGATGCCGGCCGCCTCCTGCCCGCGATGCTGCAGCGCGTGCAGCCCGAGTGCGGTCAGCGCTGCTGCGTCGGGATGGCCCCAGACCCCAAAAACGCCGCATTCCTCGTGGAAAGCGATCGCGTTTCCACGCGGCCGGTCGTCTGCATCCGCCGCCCTCGATCCTGGCCCCGCTCCGGCCATGACAAATATATGAATTTGGCGCGCCCATTGCGAGCGAATGCGCGCAGTTGCCAAATCCGCCGATTGCGGCGCACCGATCTTCCGCAGATTCCTTCCGCGTCTGGGCATATCGCGCCGCCGATGATAGAGGGGGATGACCGCTCGCAGCAGGAGGATCATGTGCCGTCGGCCAATCAGAGCGAATCCGCGATCCGCGACTGGTGCCTCGCCTATCTGAGGCGGACCGTCGACGACCCGGCGATCGCGATCGGGCCGGACATCCCTTTTCCGCAGATGGGTCTGGATTCGGCGACCTCGGCCTATTTCATCGTCGAACTGGAGGAATGGCTTGGCGCCGAACTCGAGCCGGATCTCGTGTTCGATTACCCGACGGTCGCCGAGTTGGCGCGCCATATCGTCGGCCGGCAAGGTGGCAATGAGGGCAGCGGCAATGGCATTGCCGGCTGACCGGGCAACGCCCGCCGCGGCGCCGCAATTTGTCTCGCTGGCCGATCTGCTGCGTCACCGCGCAGCGACGCAGCCGGATGACCCCGCCTATGTCGTGCTGTCCGATCGCGGCCGGCCCGAGGCGAACATCACCTTCGCCGAATTGATGCGGCAAGCCGAGGGGCTGGCGCGGCGCATCGTCGCGCGCGCTGCGCCGGGCGAGCGCGCGCTGCTGCTGTGCCCGAGCGGCATCGGCTTTCTGGTCGGGTTTTGCGGCTGCGCCCTGGCCGGTGTCGTCGCCGTCCCGATGATGCTGCCGCGACGGCACAGCACCCGCGACGCCAGCGCCGGCATCGTCGCCGATTGCACGCCGCGCCTCGCGCTGGCGCCGCGTGCGCTGATCGCCGGCGAGCGCGGCGACCTCGTCGGGCGCTTCGACGCCGATCTCGCATGGCTCGCGGTCGACGATGCCATACCCGACGCGGCGCCCCTGGACCTGCCGGTCGCGGGCGATGCGCTCGCTTTCCTGCAATACACCTCGGGGTCGACCTCGGCGCCCAAGGGCGTCATGGTCAGCCACGCCAACCTGCTCGCCAATTTGGCGATGATCGCGCAGGCGTTCGGCAATACGCGGCATTCGACCTACGTCTCCTGGCTGCCGCTCTACCACGACATGGGGCTCATTCTGAACGTGCTGCAGAGCCTCTATGTCGGCTCGCTGTGCGTCTTGCTCGCGCCGGTCGCGTTCGTGCAGCGCCCGCTGTTGTGGCTGCGCGCGATCAGCGACTACCGCGCCGAAGTCGCCGGCGGGCCCAATTTCGGGTTTGATTTGTGCGTCGACCGCTATCGCCCGGACCAGATGGACGGGGTCGACCTGTCCTGCTGGCAGGTGGCGCTCAACGGCGCCGAGGCGGTGCGGGCCGACACAATCCGCCGCTTCTCGGCAACCTTCGCCGCGCATGGCTTTGTCGCGTCGGCGATCTATCCGGCCTACGGCATGGCCGAGGCGACCGTGCTGATCTCGGCCGGGCGGCGGGGCGCCGGGCCGATCCTGCGCACGGTGAGCCGTGACGGGCTGCGCAAGCATCGCGCCGCCGCGCCGCACGATGCCGGCGATGCACACACTGTCGTCGGCTGCGGGCGTGCGCTCGCGGGCGAGCGGATTGCGATTGTCGATCCCGCGAGCCTGAAGCGGCTCGGCACCGGAGAAATCGGGGAGGTCTGGGTCGCTGGACCCAACGTCGCGCGCGGTTATTGGTGCAACCCCGCGGCGAGCGAGGCGGCGTTTGGCGTCCAGATTGACGGCGAAGTGGATTGGCAGTGGCTGCGCACCGGCGATCTTGGCTTTCTTGACGCGGCGGGCGAGCTGTTCATCACCGGCCGCATCAAGGAGGTCGTGATTATCCGCGGCGTCAACCATTACCCGCAGGACATCGAGCACACCGTCCAGACTTGCGATCCGGCCCTGAGCCGGCACGGCGGTGCTGCCTTCACGATCCTCGACGAGCGCGCCGCGGAAAAGCTTGTCGTCGTGCAGGAGGTTGAGCGCAGTGCTCGCAACCGCATCTCGGCCGACGCGCTGATCGGCCGCATTCGCGAGGCCATTGTCGCCGAGCATGACATCGTGCCGCACGAGATCGTGCTGCTGCGCCCCGGGGCCTTGCCGAAAACTACCAGCGGCAAGATCCAGCGCGCGTTGGCGCGGCAACAGTGGCTGGAGGAGACGTTGGAGCCGCTCTAGGCGGCCGTCCGTCCGGCCGCTTTTCGCTTTCGGCGGGAAAACGGATTGGGAATAATGCTCAATAATCGGTAACGTGTTAACCGGCGTTCGATCTTGCCGACCCGCCGTTGCTGACCGGTCTTTACCGATTTGGGAGCGCTCGTTACCGATGGATTGGTTGCGCTCTCGAGTTCTGGTCCGGAACCCCGTGTCACGGGCGATTGCGCTGCAAGTGGGACGGCGCGTCGGGCTCGCGCTCGCCGCGACGCTGCCTGCCGCCTGCACCATGGTCGCGCCACCGCCGCCTGCGAATCCCTTTGTCGGCACTTGGGCAACTGCCGAGCATCAGCACATCGCCTTTCGCGACAACACGGTCGTGATCAATCCGGCGGATGCGCCGCCGACCGCGATGAGCGCCGCCTCCTGCTCCGGGACGTTCCGCTTCGGCTATGTCAACCGGCGTCGCGGGGATTTGCTGGGGCTTGCGGCGCGGCAGCCCGACCTGCAGCAGCGCCTCGAAGCGCTGCTGCCGAGGGCGGATTATCGGGTCGCCGAACTGGTCTGCGGCGACGGCGATAGCACGTATGTGCTGGTCGACGCGCGCGATCTCGTGGCGATCCATCGCGACAACGACATCGCCGGGATCGAAAAACTGTCAAGGTTCTAGCATGGAGGCCCGGCTCAAGAGCGGCCTCTGGGTGCAATCACTGATCCGGCGCTGCGATCTGGCGGCGATCGGGGTTGCCGTCGTGGCCCGCGGCGATGCCGATGCCGGGGCGATCCTGCTGAAGCTGAGCGGGCGCGAAGGCGGCTGCACGGTGCTGGCGCAGGCGCGCCGGCCCGATGGCACGTCGATCTGGATGCGGGCGACCGGTCCCGCGCCGGTGGCGGAAACCGATGCCGATGCCTATATCGCCCGGCAGCGCGGCCGCGATCCCGATCTATGGGTCGTCGAGATCGAGAGCGGCTCGCCCGACGCCGTCATCGACGCGCCGATCCTGCCCTGACCCGCACCCGCCGGGGAGCTGCCATGACCGACAAAGCGCGTCCGCCCGCGCCGTCGCCTGCCCACCGCGACATCGAGATCCTCGACGCCGAGACCCGGTTTGCCCGGCACCTGAAGGTCGATGTCGTGCGCTTTCGCCATCGTCTGTTCGCGGGCGGGTGGAGCGGCGAAAAGCTGTTCGACGTGGTGCGGCGCGGCGGAGCGGCGGCGGTGCTGCCCTACGACCCCGAGCGGGACTGCGTCGTGCTGATCGAGCAGTTCCGCGTCGCGGCGCTCTATGGCGAGCGCTCGCCGTGGCAGATCGAGGCGGTCGCCGGCCTGATCGATGCCGACGGCGAAACGCCCGCGGAGGTGGCCCGCCGCGAGTTGCGCGAGGAAGCCAATCTCGATCCGATCGGGCCGCTCGTGCCGATCCAGTGCATGATGCCGGCCTGCGGCAGCTTCGACGAAGTGGTCTGGATGTTCTGCGCCCGGGTCGACTCGCGCGGCGCCGGCGGCATCCACGGCCTGCCCGAGGAGCACGAGGACATCCGGGTCGCGGTCAAGACGATTCACGAGGTCGAGGCGATGCTCGATGCCGGGCAGATCGAAAGCTCCCACACGCTGATCAGCCTCTACTGGCTGCTGCGCCACCGCGACCGGCTCCGGCAGGAATGGCCGGGCGGGTGAGGGGGGGCCGCCTCAGCCGCGCGGCGGCTTCTTGAAATGCTTTGACAGCGCCAGGCCCTGGCGCTGGTAGGACGAGCCGATCGCGCCGCCGTAGAGCCGGTCGGGCCGCGCGATCAGCCGCTCATAGACGAGCCGGCCGACGATCTGGCCATGCTCGATCAAGAACGGCACCTCGTGCGAGCGCACTTCCAAGACGGCGCGGCTGCCGCTCCCGCCGGCCTCTTCCATGCCGAAGCCGGGATCGAAAAACCCCGCGTAATGCACCCGGAATTCTCCGACCAGTGTGTCATAAGCCAGCATCTCCGCCGCCTGGTCGGTCGGCACGGCCACCGGTTCGCGCGACGCCAGGATATAGAAATCATCGGGATCGAGGATGATGCCTTCGTCGCGCCGGGTGAACACCGGGTCCCAGAAATCCCGGATGTGATAATGGCTGGTGCGGTCGACGTCGATGACCGGGGTGTGCTTGCGTGCCTTGTACCCGACAAAGCCGCTGCGGGGATTGCCGGCGACGTCAACCGTGACCGCCAAGCCGCCTTCGAGGAGTTCCTGAGGGATCGGCAGCCCGGGCGGCACGAGGTGAAAGCCGACTTCTTCGTGCAGCCGGCGCAGGGCCGCGTTGCTCGATGTCGGCCGGCCGCGCCGCACCCGCAGCTGCACCAGACGCGACCCTCGGCGCACCATGACGCTGAAGGAGCGCGGGCGACAGCTCGGCATAAAGCGGGCCCTGCATAATTCGACTTGACCCGGTCGAACTCGGTGCCGTGATCGGTGATCACCCGGGCGAAGACATTCGAGGCGGCCGGTCGAGCTTTTCGGGTTGGCCGACGCCGAGGTGCGGTAGCGCAGCGCCAGATGTTCCTGCAGCGGGACGATATACAGGCAATCGCGTTCGAGGACGGCGCCCTCGCGCAGATCGATCGTATGCAACGTCAGGTCGGCCAGCTTGTCCTGCACGGTATGCTGCGGGCCGGGAAGAAAGCTGGCGCGGACGCGATGGGCGACATCGCCGAGCCGCAGATCGAGGCTGGCGGGCTGGATCTGGTCGTCTTCGATCGGCTCCAGCGACTGGATCTCGCGCGTCCGCTCGATCGCATCGCGCAGGAGCTGCGACGGCAGGATCCCGGTGGCGTGCTCGAGCTCGCGCGGCTCGGGCGGCGGGAACAGCTCCCCGGTCGAGCGCTCGCCCTGCGGCATCGGGAAAAGTGTACCCGCCTGCACCTCGCTCATCCGGCGAATGTCCCTCGATTGTGCGACGCCACCTTTTCTAAGCCATGCCGCGTGGAGCGCAAAGTGGTGCAACGCATCGACGGCACGGCTTGCCCTCAATATGCGACGGCCGATAGTGTTGTCTGCGAATTGCACAGTGTCGTCAGGTGGAGACAAGGCATGGAGATCCGCGACGGCTTTGTCGACACGGTCGGCAACACGCCCCTTATCAAGCTGCGTCGCGCCTCGGAGGCGACCGGCTGCACGATCCTCGGCAAGGCCGAGTTCCTCAACCCGGGCGGCTCGGTCAAGGACCGCGCCGCGCTTGCCATCATCAAGGACGCCGAGGCGCGCGGAGTATTGCGGCCGGGCGGGGTCATCGTTGAGGGCACCGCCGGCAATACCGGCATTGGCCTCGCGCTGGTCGGCAATGCGCGCGGCTACCGCACGGTCATCGTGATGCCCGAGACGCAGAGCCAGGAAAAGAAGGACATGCTGACACTGTGCGGTGTCGATCTCCGGCTGGTGCCGGCGGCGCCCTACAGCAACCCCAACAACTACGTGCGTTATTCCGGGCGCCTCGCCGAGGAGATCGCCGCGCGTGAGCCGAACGGCGCGATCTGGGCCAACCAGTTCGACAACCCCGCCAACCGGCGCGGCCATTACGAGACGACCGGCCCCGAGATCTGGGCTCAGACCGACGGCACGGTGGACGGCTTCACCTGCGCGGTCGGCACCGGCGGCACGTTATCGGGCGTCGGCATCGCGTTGAAGGAGCGCAACCCGAACGTCAAGATCTACCTGTCCGACCCGATGGGCTCGGGCATCTATAGCTGGTACGCACGCCACGAGTTCAAGCCGGAGGGCAGCTCGATCACCGAAGGCATCGGCAACAACCGCGAGACCAAAAACCTCGAAGGCTTCGCCCCCGACGGCCAATTCCAGATCACCGACGAGGAGATGCTGCCGGTGCTGTTCGACCTCGTGGTCGAGGAAGGGCTGGTCGTTGGCGGCTCGACCGGCATCAACATCTGCGGCGCGATGCGCCTTGCGCGCGAGCTCGGCCCCGGCCACACGATCGTCACGATCCTCGCCGATTCCGGCACGCGCTATCAGTCGAAGCTGTTCAACCCGGCCTTCCTGAAGGAAAAGAACCTGCCGACGCCGAAATGGCTGGGGTCGTGAGAGAGCAGGGCGAGCAAATGACCGAACTCGTATTCCGTGACGACGCCTACGCGCGCTCCTGCCCGGCGCGGGTGGTGGCGACCGATGCGCGCGGCATCCGGCTCGACCGCACCGTGTTCTACCCGACGGGTGGCGGTCAGCCGGGCGACAGCGGCGCATTGCGCCTAGCCTCGGGCGAGGCGATCGCGATCATCGATACGGTGAAGGGCGAGGGACCGGACGACGTGATCCATGTCCCGGCGCCGGGCGCGGCCCTTCCCGAGCCCGGCGCCGAAGTCACCGCCGAGATCGACTGGCAGCGGCGGCACCGCCTGATGCGGATGCACACCTGCCTGCATTTGTTGTGCGCGGTGGTGCCGGGGGCGGTGACCGGCGGTCAAGTGTCGGATGGGCGCGGCCGGCTCGATTTCGACGTGCCCGGGGCGAGCCTCGACAAGGAGACGATCGCCGCCCGCCTCAACGAGCTGATCGCTGCGGGCCATGACGTGACGCAGCGCTGGATCAGCGACGCGGAACTTGAAGCCCACCCCGAGCTGGTGCGCACGATGTCGGTCAAGCCGCCCTCGGGCGCCGGGCGGGTCAGGCTGATGGAGATCGCCGGGCCAGATGGACCGATCGATCTGCAGCCGTGCGGCGGCACCCACATCCACAATACCGCCGAGATCGGCCCGGTTGTGATCGGCAAGATCGAGAACAAGGGCCGCCAGAACCGCCGCATCAACGTCGCCTTTGCGGAGTAGCGGGACCGGCTCGGTACGTCCTTCGAGACGCCGCCTGCAGTGGCTCGTCAGGATGAAGATCTTTCTTGATGCCCTCAATGATCTATCCTCATGCTGAGGAGCGGGCCGGCGAGAGCCGGGCCGCGTCTCGAAGCACGACGGCTGCTGGTGCGGCCGTGCTCGTCGAACGGAGACCCTGATGCCTTATGCCCATCCCGAGGCGCTGGTCAGCACCGAATGGCTCGCCGCCCATCTCGCTCATCCGCATGTCCGGGTGCTCGACAGCTCGTACAAGCAGCCCGGAATCATGCCGACCGCGCGCCAGGACTACGAGTCTGGCCACATCCCGGGGGCGGTGTTCTTTGACATTGACGATGTCGCCCAGCCCGGCACGACGCTGCCGCACATGATCCCCACAGCCGAGCGTTTCGCCGCAAAAATGGCGGAGCGCGGCATCGGCAATGACGATCACGTCATCGTCTACGACAGCAACGGCCTGTCCTCGGCCGGGCGGGCATGGTGGCTGTTGCGGCTGTTCGGGCACGACAACGTGGCATTGCTTGATGGCGGACTGCCGCGCTGGAAGGCGGAGGGGCGGCCACTCGACACGAATGCGCCGGTGATCCCGGTGCGCGCGTTCACGGCCCGCTTCAACCCGGCGCTGGTGCGCGACAAGGCGGCGGTCCGCGCCAACATTGCGGCCCGCGTCGAGCAGGTGGTCGACGCGCGGGCGGCCGGGCGGTTCGACGGCAGCGCGCCGGAGACCTGGCCGGGCCGGCGCAGCGGCCATATCCCGGGCAGCCGCAATCTGCCGTTCGAGCTGGTGACCGACCCGCAAACCCGCCGGCTGAAAGGCGCCGAGGAGCTGCGCCGCCTGTTCGACGCGGCCGGGGTCAGGCTTGACCGCCCGATCGTGACCAGCTGCGGCTCGGGAGTGACTGCCTGCGCAGTGGCGTTTGCGGCGCACCTCCTCGGCCATCCCGGCGCCGCGGTTTATGACGGCTCGTGGTCGGAATGGGGCCTGCCCGGCGACACGCCGATCGAAACCGGCCCGGCCAAGCCGTAGCTCCGGGCATTTGACGACGATGGCGCTGCTCGACGACACGATCACCTATCTCGAGATGCACGCGCGGCCGGGTCTGCCGCCGGTGCCGGCGCCTCACGGCAAGCACGCGCTGATGCGGGCCGAGGCATGCACCGTCTCGTTCTACCGCTATCTTTACGAGACCGTCGGCACGCCGTGGCTGTGGTACGAGCGCCGGCTGCTCGACGACGCGGCGCTCGCCGCCGAGATCGGGCAGCCGACGACCGAGATCTTCGTGCTCTATGTCGGCGGCGTGCCGGCCGGCTATTTCGAGCTGGACGCGGCGCCGCCGCGCGAGACGGAGCTGCGCTATTTCGGGCTGATCCCCGAGTTCATCGGGCGCGGGTTCGGGCCGTTTCTATTGCACGCGGCGATCGAGCAGGCGTGGTCGCGGCCGATCGGCCGGTTCTGGGTGCACACCCGCAGCTTCGATCATCCGAAGGCGCTGGGCTATTACCAGCGGGCCGGGTTTGTCGTCTATGCCCGCCAGAACCTGCGCTTCGAGGACCCCCGCATCCGGGGCATCCTGCCGCGCTCGCTCAAGCATCCGCGGCTGCCGCCGCTCGACCCGCAGTAACGTTGCCGATTTGGTTAAATGCTGCTCATTTCGTGGCGTTTGCTCAGAGAGCGTTAACCGTGTTCGGCTTAGGATCGCATCCGGACGACATTGCCGGAGTGCGGATGATGCAGTTGAACAGGATTCTTTCGGGCCGAGAGGCGCGGACGACCGGCTTCTTGCTCAGCCCGCTCGTGCTGATCGTCGTGATGGTGCTGACGGTCGCGACGGGGCATGACCTCTTTTATTTCTCAGGCGAGATGCCGATCGTGCTGGGGCTGTGCGCCCCGGCAGCATACCTGCTGTTTCGGTGGTTTGCCCCGTGGCTGGCGGCGCGCGTGCGGCCTGCGTCTCGGGGTGGTGCTGTCACCCCCGATCAGGCGGCGAAATCGATCAGCTGACGTACCGGCGCCGCCGATTTCAGCGCCGCGAACCCCTCGTTGATCTGGTCGAGCCGCAACCGCCCGGAGATCAGGTGATCGAGCTTCAGCCTGCCCTGGCGCCATAGCGACAACAGGCGCGGCATGTCGACCCGGAAGCGGTTGCCGCCCATCGAAGTCCCCTGGATCTTGCGGTCGCGCAGGAAGTCGAAGCCGTGCAGCTCGATCTTGAGGCCGAACGGCACCATCCCGATGATCGTCGCGGTGCCGCCGGGCCGCAGCATCTGGAATGCCTGCTCGGCGGTGTTCTTGGTGCCGAGCGCCTCGAACGAATAGTGGACCCCGCCCTTCGTCAGCTCGCGGATCTGCTCGACCGGATCGGCGTTGCTCGCGTTGATCGTGTCGGTGGCGCCCATTTCGCGCGCCAGCTCGAGCTTTGATTGCACGGTGTCGATCGCGATGATCCGCTCCGCCCCGGCGAGCGCCGCGCCGTTGACCGCGGACAGCCCGACCCCGCCGCAGCCGATCACCGCGACCGTCGTGCCGGGTTCGACCTTGGCGGCGTTGAACACCGCGCCGACCCCGGTCATGACGCCGCAGCCGACCAGCGCCGCGCGGTCCAACGGGATGTCATCGTCGATCTTCACCATCGAATTTTCGTGCACCAGCATCTGCTCGCCGAACGAGGACAGATTGAACGCCTGGTTCATCGGCTGGCCCTTCCAAGTCATGCGGCGGGCCACGCCGGGCAGCATCTTGACGTCGGTGTTCTCGCACAGATTCGGATGGCCGGTCAGGCATTGCGGGCAGGTGCCGCAGAACACCGAGAGGCAGGTGATGACGTGGTCGCCGGGCTTCACGTAACTGACGCCGTCGCCGACCGCCTCGACCACCGCCGAGCTCTCATGCCCGAGGATGACCGGGGTCGGGGTCGGATAGAGCCCCTCGATGAAATGCAGGTCGCTGTGGCACAGCCCGGCAAAGGAGGTCCGCAGCAGAACCTCGCGGCTTTTCGGCTTTTCGACCGAGACGTTCTCGATGGTCAGCGGTTGGTTGGGCATATGCAGGACGGCGGCTTTCATGGCAGTCTCCTCCCGAAATGCCGCCATGCTAGCGCGCGGTCAGCGCCCGGTCACGCCGCCCTTGAGGCGCCGTCGGTGTCGTGTCGGGTCAGTGCAGCGCCGGCGGCGGCTCGATATAGTCGGAGGCCCCGGAAGGAGCGTGCTCGGGAGCGGGCGCCGTCACTCCGGCCGCGGCCGGTGCAATCGGTGCGGCTGGCGGCAGCAACGGTGTCGGCGGTGGCATGTCGCCGGGGTGCGATGCTCCCGTCTCGGCCGGTGGCGGCGGCACGGCGTCGCCGGGCAGCGGCGGACCCGCCTTCGCTGGGGTATGCGTCGGGTGCGGTACCGGTCGCGCCGGCCGCCGCAACTGCCGGCCGAGTTCCCGATCGATCGCCGCCAAGCGCGACGCCGCGGCTCGCGGCAGCGCCACGCCGCCGCACATCCGGCTCAAATTCGCGCAGGATATCGAGGTGCCGGACAGGGAAAGGCTCTGACGATAGTAGCTCGCTGCCGCACCGGGGTAGCCCAGCCCCTCCGCGGCGCGCGCCAGATAATAGAGCGTCAGATCGTCCTGGTAGCCAACTTGCTCCACCAACGCGGCAAGGTCCGCCCAATCGGACGCTGCCGCGAGTTGTGCTGCTTGCGGCTGGGCCCGACGCCAGTCCTCGACGCAGGCCTCGCGGCAGCGCAGCAGCGGCTCGCCGGCACGCAACGCCAAGACCGCTTGCCGCGGGGGGATTGGCGTCGGCGCCGCAGCGCAGCCGGCCAGCGCCAGGCACCCCAATGCGACGACGACAGCTCCGCAATACCACCTGCGCATTGCCGATCTTCCTTGTGCCCGGCAGCGTGAGTCTACCGCAGCGGATGCCATGACAGCGCGTTCATCGACTCGAATCCATGCCGTTTTCGTCGCCGGGTTGACCGCCGACCGGCTATGGTGACAATCGGTGGAGCCCGAGCGGCGGATTTGAGCGCGCTGCAGACGGGCTCCCGGACGGGCGTGCACTCATCAGCGGCTCCTTTTAATGCAGAACACCGCCGCCCCCAACACGACAAATGGCGCAGCGAAGGCCGCTGCGGGATCGGCGACAGCGGGAAGCGAGGCGACGCTCGGCGCGATCCGCACGCTGCGCCTGTTGCTGATCGGCGCGGTCGTGGCGCCGCTGCTGCTCGGTGCCATCGGCGCCTACGTCTCATACCGGGCCAGCTATCGCAGCGCGGCGACCGAACTCGGCGAGGCGGCAGCTGTCGCCGAGGAGAATACGACCAAGATCCTCGACACGCATATGCTCGTCGCGGCGCGGATTGGCGATCTCCTCAGCGGGCTGTCGGACGCCGAGATCCATGCCCAGGAACAGCCGCTGCACGAGCATATTGCCCGGCAGATCGCGGACCTGCCGCAGGTGGCGGCGGCCTGGGTCATCGATGCAAACGGCCACGAGATGGTCAGCGCACGGGTCTATCCGGTAAATCAGCAGCTCGACCACGCCGACCGCGACGATTTTCGCGCGCTGCGTGACGGCCGCGGCCGAACCTACATCGCGGCGGTGCGCGCCCGCAGCCTCGATCGCGGCGATTATCAGGCGTATTTCACGGTGAGCCGCCGGCGGGAGACCGCCGACGGCCGCTTCGACGGGATCATCGTCGTCGCGGTGTCGGGGAACTATTTCGCCTCGTTCTACAACTCGCTGCTCGGCGGCTCCGCGCAATATACCGCCAGCGTATTGCGCGACGACGGCACCAGCCTCGCGCGCTACCCGGAGACCGCCGCGCCGCCGGCATCACGGCAGGACAACGACCCGTTGGCCAAGGCGATCGCCGACAAGTCGACCGCCGGCATCGCTGCCAGTGGCTCGCCGTTCGGGATCGAGGGCAGCGTCGCGGCCTATCGGAGGCTTTCCAACTATCCGGTCTATGTCGCGATTGCGCGGACCCGCACGTCGATCGTGCACGAATGGCTCGAGTTGATCGTCGGCTATGCCGCGTTCGGGGTTCCCGCGGCGATCGGGTTCATCCTGTTGAGCCTCGTCGCGCTGCGCCGCACCCGCCGCGAGCAGGCGGCGCTGGCCGCGGCGCGAGACGCGATCGCGCAGCGCGCCGCGGTCGAGGCGCAGCTGCACCAAGCCCAAAAGATGGAAGCCGTAGGGCTGCTGACGGCCGGCATCGCGCACGATTTCAATAACTTGCTGACCGTCGTCTCGGGCAACATCGCGCTGTTGAAATCCGCTGGCGATGCGGCCGATCCGCGGCGCCAGAAATTCATCGCCGCGGCGATCGCGGCGTGCGATCGGGCCTCGGCGCTGACCAAGCGCCTGCTCAGCTTTGCCCGCCGTGAGCCCGTCGATCCCCGCGCGGTCGATGTCAATGAGGTGATGACCGGCGTGTCGGATCTCGTGCTGCGCTCGCTCGGTGCGCAGATCGCGGTCGAGTTGCGGCTGTCGAGCGGCCTGTGGCCGGTATTTGTCGATCCCAACCAGCTTGAGAACGCGGTTCTGAACCTCGCCGTCAATGCCCGCGATGCGATCGCCGGGCAGGGCGGCCTGACAATCGAGGCTTTCAATTGCGGCCATGCCGATGCCGCGCTTCATCCGGCGGTCGCCGGCGGCGACTATGTTGCGATCGTCGTCAGCGATACCGGCTGCGGCATGCCGCCGGCGATCCGCGACAAGGCGTTTGACCCGTTTTTTACGACCAAGGAGGCCGGCAAGGGGACCGGGCTGGGCTTGTCTCAGGTCTACGGTTTCGTGACGCGGTTTGGCGGCCATTGTACGATCGACAGCGAGCCGGGGCGCGGCACCACCGTCAAACTCTACCTGCCGCGCTACCGCGGCGCGCCGAACGGGGCTGGCGCCGGCAAGGCCGCGTTGGAGGGCGCCAACCCATGACCGGAATCGAGACGGGGGCCGCAATGAAATGGCGCATCGGCGCGGTGACGGTCACGAAGATCGTCGAACTCGAGGTAACCGGCGGCAGCCGCTTCATCCTGCCGCAGGCGACCTACGAGGAGATCCTGCCGATCGGCTGGCTGCAGCCGCATTTCGCCGACGAGCGCGGCCGCCTCAAGATGAGCATCCACGCGTTGGTTGTCGAAGCCCCGGGGCGTCGCGTCATCGTCGATACCTGCCTCGGCAACGACAAGCAGAACCGTCGCATCCCGACCTGGAACAACCTGCACGGGCCGTTTCTTGCCGACCTTGCCGCCGCCGGATTTCCCCGCGAATTGATCGACACCGTGCTGTGCACGCATCTCCACGTCGACCACGTCGGCTGGAACACGATGCTGGTCGGCGACAAATGGATGCCGACGTTCCCGCAGGCGCGCTATCTGATGGGCCGGGTCGAGTTCGACCATTGGCGCGGCCAGCACGAGCGCGACGACATGGCAGCGGTGTTCGCCGATTCGGTCGCGCCGATCCATGAGGCGGGGCTGGCCGAGCTGGTCGAGACCGACCACCGCATCTGCGACGAGTTGCGCTTGGTGCCGACCATCGGCCACACACCGGGGCATGTCAGCCTGCATATCAGCTCGCAGGGCGAGGAGGCGCTGATCACCGGCGACTTCATGCACCACCCCTGCCAGATCGCGCGACCCCACTGGTCGTCGTTGGCGGACAGCGACCCGGACATGGCGCGCGATACCCGCGTGCGCGTGCTTAACGAATTGTGCGACCGGCCGGTGCTCGTCATCGGTACGCATTTCGCCGGGGCAACGGCCGGCCATATCGTGCGCGACGGCGATTCCTACCGGCTCGCCGTCTGACGGTCGCTCGCTACCAGAGCGGGTAGACGTTGCTCTCTGACGCCGGCGCCTCGGCCTTGCGCTTCCGGCGCCATCGGGTCACGACGCCGAGGATTGCCGCGGCGGCGGCCAAAGCCAGAATGATCCACAGTTCAAGCGCCACGCGTCTCATCCGATAACGCCGCGCCGGCTCCTCTCGGCCGGACGGCAACCGCTGCCGCCACCGTCGGCAGCATCGCCTCGGCCACCGTGGCGTTGCCCGGCTCCGAGAGGTGGTAGAGGTCAATGTAGACGGGGTCGCTGCGCTCGTCAAAAAGCCGCGCCAGATCGATCACATCGGCGGCCCCTTCCAGCTCGGGGTGATGCCGCCACGCGGCGGTGACTGCCGCAAAAAGCCGCCGCCGCACCGCGAGATCGCGCGTGAATTCGGATTCGAAGAAAGCCTCGTCGCCGGTCTTGATCCGCTTTGTCGTTATCACCGGCTGCCAGAAGAACAATGGTCGAAAGCCGTAGATAGCGGCGAGTAGCCGGACAAGGCGCAGGTTGCCAGCGTACGCGGCGATTACCGAGCGCGCGAGCCCTTCGATGTCGAGAGCCGCGAGGTCGATCGAGGCGGCGGGCAGCGGCCCGCGCAACGGCAACCCGGTCAGCCGGCGCAGCCGCCGCACGGTGCGCGGCATCGCTGCGATCAACGCCGCTGCGACGAGGTCGCGCCGGCGGTCGGTGTACAGCAGGTTGAACTCGGCGCGGCGTGCGGCCTCATGCATCATCCGGTCGGCGGCGCCGGTCTGCTCGGCGCACACCATGTCGTTGAGGCCGTCGTAAAACACGACGATGTCGGGCCGCGCGCCCGTCTTCAACAGCTGGCAGAGGGTGATCGCCTCCTGCGTGCTGTTGTAGCCGAGCTGACCGAAATTGGTGACCGTGACGGCGTGGCCGAGCTCGGCCAAGCGTCGCGCCAGAACGGCCGGGATCGTGTGCGCGTCGCGCGCCCCCATGCCCATCATTGTCGAGCCGCCGAAGCACAGGATGCGCGGCGCACCCGCCGGGGCCTCGTACTCGCCCGGGGTTGCGCGCAGGCCGCGCCGGTCGATCGTCACATAGCGGCCGCCGAACGGCCGTAGCCACCAGCCGACATATTCCTTCCAGTCGACCCGGACCCGCTGGTTGAACTCGTCGAAATAGGCGATCGACCAGTCGGCCCCGCCATAGGCGTCGGCGCGAGCGGCGCGGGCGGGGCGGGTGGTACGGCCATGGCGCAGCCGGCGGATCAGTCGGCGCAGCCAATCGACGCCGAACTCGGTGAACAGCACCGCGAGGACAAGGAGCCCGACGACGTGCCACAGCGCCGCGACAAACCGGACCGCAAGCTCCCCCACCACCACCGCCGTCCTCCCGGTACACCCTTATGCGGCGCCGCGGATTTCGGCGTTGAGTCGCTCGACCTGCCGCCGCAACTCCGCCACGCCGGGCCCGGCTCGCGCGATGCCGCGCGAGACGGAGGGGATGACCCGCCCATAGTGGGGGCCGAAATCGCGCCGCACATCGGCGATCGTCGCGCCTTGCGCGCCGATGCCAGGCACCAGCATCAGCGAATAGGGCAGGCGCTCGGCGAGCGACCCGGCTTCCTCGCCGAGGGTTGCTCCGACCACCGCGCCGATCGGCCCGTGCCCGCCCTCGCGACCGGTGGCGTTGTCCCCGCTGATGTCGTCGGCCAGACGCTCGGCGACGGTGCGTCCGTCACGCATCCTCGCCTGCTGGAACTCGCTTCCCTCGGGATTGGATGACCGCACCACGACGAAGATACCGGCCGCCTCGCGCCGCGCGATCTCGAAGATCGGCGCGAGCGATCCGAAGCCGAGATAGGCGCTGACCGTGAGGGCGTCGCCGCCGAACGGGCTCTGCTGCCCGAGAAACGCGTCGCCATAGGCCGCGGCGGTCGAGGCGATGTCGCCGCATTTCGCGTCGATGATGACGAGCGTGCCGCAGGCGCGGGCCAGCGCGACGGTGTGGTGCAGCACCTCCATCCCGGCCGGGCCGTGCCGCTGGAAGAAGGCGGCCTGCGGCTTGATGGCGGCGACGAGCGGCGCGCACGCCTCGACCATTCGCTCGCAGAACGCGCGCAGCCCCGCGATGTCGTCGGCCAGCCCCCAGCCCTTGAGGCTCTCGGCCGAGGGGTCGATGCCGACGCACAATGCCGAGCGCTCGGCGGCAAGGTCGATAAATCGCTGTTGAAACGGTGCGGTCATGGTGTCTTGTCCTATAGCAGACCGCCCTTTGAGGAGACCAGAAATGGCGAAGCAGCAGATCCGTTCCGACCGGCTGGCGCGGCCGAGCGGGGTGTTTTCGCACGCGACGGTGATCGAGGCAAAGGGCCGCCTCGTCTTCATTTCCGGCATGACGGCGCGCCGCGCGGACGGCACGATGGCGGGCGTCGGCGACATCGAGGCGCAGACGCGGCAGGTGTGCGAGAACCTCAAGGCCGCGGTGGAGGCGGCCGGCGGCACGATGGACGACATCTGCCGGGTCGACGTCTACATCCGCAACATGGAGCAGTTCCCCGGCATCCACAAAGTGCGCGCCGAGTATTTCAAGGAGCCGCTGCCCGCCTCGACGATGGTCGAGGTCACCAAGATGACCTCGCCCGACGCTCTCATCGAGATCAGCGCCATCGCCGTCATCCCGGACTGAGCCGGCGCTGCCCGGCGCCGGTTGCAATCGCGCCGGCCGCGACCCACACTTGCGGTTGCCCCTGGTTCTGAGGACACGCGCATGGAAATGCATGGCGAGCGCCGCATCCCCGCCTCGCGCGAGGCGGTATGGCAGCGGCTCAACGATCCCGAGACGCTGAAGGCCTGCATCCCCGGATGCCAGAGCGTCGACAAGGTGTCGGACACCGAGTTCACCGCCAAGGTCACGGCCAAGGTCGGGCCGGTGCGGGCGAATTTCGCCGGCAAGGTCACGCTGACCGATCTCGACCCGCCCGCCGGCTACACGATCACCGGCGAAGGCACCGGCGGGGTCGCCGGCTTCGCGAAGGGCGGAGCCAAGGTGACGCTCGAGGAAGACGGTGACGAGACGGTGTTGCGCTACGGCGTCGAGGCGCAGGTCGGCGGCAAGCTGGCGCAGATCGGCTCGCGCCTGATCGACGGGGTGGCGCGCAAGATGGCCGACGAGTTTTTCACCAAGTTCGCGGCTGCGGTGAGTCCGCAAAGCGCTCCCGAAGCCTGAGCGATCGCAACGCGTCGCGGCTTGACCCAGAGGCTTGACCCGAGGGCTTGACCCACAGGCGGCGGCGCACGAAACTCCGCCCCGGACGGCGGCACCGATCGGGCGCCTGGGGTAGCGTAGTCCAGTTCGTGGTCAAGGGAGGTTGCAATGCAGAAGACGGTGAGCCTCACCGTGAACGGCAAGCCGGTATCGGCGACGGTCGAGGGGCGCACCCTCTTGGTGCAGCTGCTGCGCGAGCATCTCGGCCTCACCGGCACCCATGTCGGCTGTGACACCAGCCAGTGCGGCGCCTGCGTCGTGCATGTCAACGGCGAGGCGGTCAAATCCTGCACATTGCTGGCGGTGCAGGCGGAAGGATGCGACGTCAAGACGATCGAGAGCGTCGCCAATGGCGACACGCTGCACCCGATGCAGGAAGCGTTCCGCGACAACCATGCGCTGCAATGCGGCTTCTGCACGCCGGGCATGGTGATGAGCGCGCTCGATCTGGTGAAGAACAACCCCGATCCCTCCGAGCGCGAGATTCGCGAGTATCTCGAAGGCAATCTGTGCCGCTGCACCGGCTATCACAACATCGTGCTGGCGATCAAAGCGGGGGCTGCGGCGATGCGGGGAGCTGCACCAGCGGCGGCGGAGTAGGGCCGATGGCAGAAATCGGCTCGCCGGTTCGGCGGCGTGAGGATTACCGGTTCCTGACCGGGCAGGGGACCTACACCGACGACATCAACCGCCCCGGCCAAGCCCACGCCTACATCCTCAGGAGCCCGCACGCCAACGCCCGGATCAACCGCATCGACACGAGCGCCGCGGCCGCCGCGCCGGGTGTCGTCGCCGTGTTCACGGGCGCGGACCTCGCGGCCGACGGCGTCGGCGGCCTGCCGTGCGGCTGGCTGATCAATTCGAAGGACGGCTCGGCGATGAAGGAGCCGCCGCATCCGGTGCTGGTCACCGACCGGGTGCGCCATGTCGGCGACCATGTCGCCGTCGTCATCGCCGAGAGTCTGGCGCAGGCGCGCGACGCCGCCGAGAAGATCACGGTCGATTATGCGGTCGAGCCGGCGGTGGTCGATGTCGCCGCCGCGCTCAAGCCGGGCGCGCCGCAGGTGTGGCCCGGCATGGCGCCGGGCAATCTCTGCTATGACTGGGGCCTCGGTGACCTTGCCGCGGTCGATGCCGCCTTCGCCAAGGCGGCGCGGGTGGTCAAACTCGACCTCGTCAACAACCGGCTGGTGCCCAACGCGATGGAGCCGCGCGCCGCGATCGGCGAATACGACCGCGCGACCGGCGAGCATACGCTGTTCACGACCAGCCAGAACCCGCACGTGATTCGCCTGCTGATGGGCGCCTTTGTGCTGCACATCCCGGAAGCGAAATTGCGCGTCGTCGCGCCCGATGTCGGCGGCGGCTTCGGCTCGAAAATCTACCACTATGCCGAGGAGGCGATCGTCACCTGGGCGGCGGGCAAGGTGCGCCGGCCGATCAAGTGGACCGCCGAGCGCTCGGAAAGCTTCATGTCGGACGCGCATGGCCGCGACCACGTGACCCATGTCGAGCTGGCGCTTGACGCCGACGCCAAGTTCCTCGGCCTCAAGGTGTCGACGCTGGCCAATATGGGCGCCTATCTGTCGACCTTTTCGACCTGCATCCCGACCTACCTCTACGGCACCCTGCTCGCCGGCACCTATACGACCCCGGCGATCTACGTCGAGACCAAGGCCGTCTTCACCAACACCGTGCCGGTCGACGCCTATCGCGGCGCCGGAAGGCCGGAGGCGACGTTCCTGTTGGAACGCATCGTCGATGTCGCTGCCGATGAGCTGGGCATGGATCCGGGCGAATTGCGCCGCCGCAACTTCATCGCGGCCGACGCTTTTCCCTACCAGACGCCGGTTGCCCTGCAATACGACAGTGGCGATTACCAAACGACGCTGCAGATGGCGCAGCAGGCCGCCGACTACGCCGGCTTCGAGGCGCGGCGCCAGGAGGCGGCGCGGCGCGGCAAACTGCGCGGCATCGGCATCGCGACCTATATCGAGGCCTGCGGGATCGCGCCCTCGGCCGTCGTCGGGTCGCTGGGCGCGCGCGCCGGCCTGTTCGAATCGGCGGCAGTGCGGGTGCATCCGACCGGCAGCGTCACCGTGCTGACCGGCAGCCACGCGCACGGCCAGGGGCATGAGACGACGTTTTCGCAGCTCGTCGCCGACGGGCTCGGCATCCCGATCGAATCTATCGAAATTGTCCACGGCGATACCGCCAAGATCCCTTACGGCATGGGCACCTACGGCTCGCGCTCGCTGGCGGTCGGCGGCAGCGCGATCATCAAGGCGATGGACAAGGTGGTCGCCAAGGGCAAGAAGATCGCGGCGCATCTGCTCGAAGCGGCCGAGGCAGACATCGAGTTCAAGGACGGTGTCTTCAGCGTCGCCGGCACCGACCGCTCGAAAACCTTGGGCGAGGTCGCGCTGACCGCCTACGTGCCGCACAATTTCCCGCACGACGAACTGGAGCCGGGCCTCGACGAGACCGCGTTCTACGACCCGAAGAACTTCACCTTCCCGTCGGGCGCGCACATCGCCGAGATCGAGATCGACCCGGAGACCGGCCAGCTCACCGTTGTCAACTTTACGGCGAGCGACGATTTCGGGCGCATCGTCAACCCGATGATCGTGGCTGGGCAAGTTCACGGTGGCCTTGCGCAGGGGATCGGCCAGGCCTTGCTCGAAGGCTGTGTCTACGACCAGCAGACCGGGCAACTCCTGACAGGTTCCTACAACGACTATGCAATGCCGCGCGCCGACGATCTGCCGAGCTTTGCGCTGTCGACGCATGCGACCTATTGCACGCACAACCCGCTCGGGGTCAAAGGCTGCGGCGAGGCCGGCGCGATCGGTGCACCTGCGGCATTGACCAACGCCATCGTCGATGCGCTGAAATCGTTGGGCGTCAGGCATGTCGAGATGCCGGCGACACCGGAGCGGCTCTGGCGCGTGATCCAGCAGCACAAGGCCCCGATGGCCGCCGAGTAGAATAGGGAGAGGCCCGATGTACGAGTTCGACTATCACCGCCCGACGAGCCTCGATGATGCCGCCGGCCGGCTCGGCGACGAGGACGCCAAGCTGGTCGCCGGCGGCATGACCCTGGTTCCGACATTGAAGATGCGCCTGGCAAAGCCGTCGCAGTTGGTGGATCTGGGTGCGCTACCCGCGCTTAAGGGCATCACCGAGGAGGGCGACGCGGTGGTGATCGGGGCGATGACCCGCCACGTCGACGTCAACCGCTCGGAAGTCGTCAAGCGCGCAATTCCCGCGTTGGCGGCGCTGGCCGGCATGATCGGCGATCCGGCGGTGCGCAACCGCGGCACGATCGGCGGCTCGATTTCCAACAGCGATCCGGCGGCCGATTATCCGGCGGCGGTCGTCGCGCTCAACGCCACGGTGCGCACCAACAAGCGCGAGATCGCGGCCGACCAGTTTTTTACCGGCATGTTCGAAACCGCGCTGCAGCCGGGCGAGATCGTCACCGCCGTGCGCTTCCCGAAGGTGGCGCAGGCGAACTACCAGAAGTTCAAGAACCCGGCCTCGCGCTATGCGATCGTCGGCGTGTTCGTGGCGAAGACTGCGGCGGGTGTGCGGGTCGCGGTGACCGGCGCCGGGCCCAGCGTCTTCCGGGTGCCGGCGATGGAAGCCGCGCTCGCCGCCAATTTTACGCCGGACGCGATCAAGGACATCGCGATCCCCGATGACGGCCTCAACGCCGACATCCACGCCAGCGCCGAATACCGCGCCCACCTCGTCAACGTGATGGCACGCCGCGCCGTCGCGGCGTGCGCGTAGGATTTTCGTCGGCGCCGCGCACGCCGATCCAACGCGCGTCACGGGACAAGTTCGCCGGGGTGGCGCGCGCGGGGCGGAGGGATTAGATATCGTGCATCTGGCGGACGCGCGCCGGGCGTGCGTCCTCGCGATCCCTCTCCCGTCGGGAGAGGGATTTTGTTGCGACCGGGACCCTCGATTTGGATATGCCGCCGCCCATGACCGCCTTGCCCGCCTCCGTCGGGGATACACTCGCCCTGCTCGGCAGTGCCGATTACGTCGCCGATCGCAGCCTCGCGACGGCAGTGCACCTGTCACTGCATTTGAATCGGCCGCTGTTTCTCGAAGGCGAGGCCGGCGTCGGCAAGACCGAGATCGCCAAGGTATTGGCGACCGCGCTGAAGCGGCGCCTCATCCGGCTGCAATGCTATGAGGGGCTCGACGTCTCGTCGGCGGTCTACGAATGGGACTACGCCCGCCAGATGATCGAGATCCGCCTCGCCGAGGCGGGTGAGGAAGACCGCAGCGAGATCGAGAGCACGATCTTTTCCGACCGCTTCCTGATCAAGCGGCCCCTGCTGCAGGCGTTGGCGCCGGAACTCGAAGGCCCGCCCGTCCTGCTGATCGACGAACTCGACCGCACCGACGAACCGTTCGAGGCCTATCTCCTCGAACTTCTCTCCGATTTCCAGGTGACGATCCCCGAGATCGGGACGATCCGCGCCGAGCATCCGCCGATCGTCGTGATCACCTCGAACCGCACCCGCGAGATCCACGACGCCTTGAAGCGGCGCTGCTTTTATTACTGGATCGACTATCCAAGCGCCGAACGTGAGTTGGAGATCCTGAAGCGCAAGGCGCCGCGGGCGAGCGCTGCGCTGTCGCGCGAGGTCGTCGAGTTCGTCCAGAAACTGCGCAAGATGGATCTGTTCAAGCTGCCCGGCATCGCCGAGACGATCGACTGGGCCGAGGCGTTGATGCAGCTCGACGTGCTCGAACTGACGCCGCAGGCGATCAACGACACGCTCGGCGTCCTGTTGAAATACCAGGACGACATCGCCCGCATCCAGGGCAGCGAGGCGGCAAAGCTGCTCGAATTGGTCAAGTCCGAGATCGCCGCCGCCCCGCGCGAGACCTAGGGGCGCCAATGCCCGACGGCGCGCAGAGCGACGGGCGGCTTGTCGCCAATCTGATGCATTTTGCCCGCACGCTGCGGGCGGCGGGGCTGCCGGTCGGGCCGGGCAAGGTGATCGACGCGGTGGCGGCGGTCGAACAAATCGGCATCACCGACCGGCGCGATTTCTATTGGTCGCTGCATTCGGTGTTCGTGAACCGGCCGGACCAGCGGCTGATTTTCGACCAGGCGTTTCACGTCTTCTGGCGCAATCCCGAGCTGCTGAAGAAGATGCTCGGGCTCGTCTTGCCGCAGATCAACGTCGACGTGCCACAGGACGAGGGGGCCGAGATGGTGCGCCGCCTCGCCGAGGCGCTGCACCCGGGCCAGCAGGCGCGCGAGACCGGCGAGACCGAACTCGAACTTGACGCCGCGATGACCTTCTCCGACCGCGAGCAATTGCGCGGCATGGATTTCGAGAAGATGTCGCTCGACGAACTGGCCCGCGCCAAGGCGGCGATCGCGCGCCTCAGCCTGCCGATCCGCGACATCCCGACGCGGCGCTTCGCCCGCAACCCGCGCGGCGCCCGCGCCGACATGCGCGCGACGTTGCGCGCCGCGTTGCGCTCAGGCGGGCTGATCGAGCTGAAGCGCAAGAGCCCGCGGCGCCGCCCGCCGCCGCTCGTCGTGCTGTGCGACATCTCCGGCTCGATGAGCCGCTACAGCCGGGTTTTCCTGCATTTCATGCATTCGATTACCAACGACCGCGACCGCGTCCATACCTTCGTGTTCGGCACGCGGCTGACCAACATCACGCGCTACCTGCGCTTCCGCGACGTCGATGTGGCGCTCGACCGGGTCGCCGAAGCGGTGGCCGACTGGTCGGGCGGCACTCGCATCGGCCAGTGCGTGCGCGAGTTCAACCGGTTCTGGTCGCGTCGCGTCTTGGGCCAGGGCGCCGTCGTGCTGATGATCACCGATGGGCTCGACCGCGATGCGGGGACGGGCCTCGCCCACGAGATGGACCGGCTGCACCGTTCGTGCCGGCAGCTGATCTGGCTCAATCCGCTGTTGCGCTACGAGGGGTTCGAACCAAGATCTCTGGGGATGAAGGCGATGCTGCCCTATGTCGACGAGTTCCGCCCGGTGCATAATCTCGAAAGCCTTGAAACCCTGATCGAGGTGATCGGCGGGGCGGCACAGCGGCACAGCGCGGCGGCGCAGGCCAACGAGCGCTTCGGATTGCGCGAAGAGTGCTGAGGAAACAGATATGAGCGACACGGCGGAAATCATGGAACAGGCGGCGCGCTGGCGCGGCGAAGGACGCGGCGTCGCACTGGCGACGGTGGTCAAGACCTGGGGCTCGTCGCCGCGGCCGGCCGGGGCAAAGCTCGTGGTGGCAGACACCGGCGCCTTCGTCGGCTCGGTGTCGGGCGGCTGCGTCGAGGGTGCGGTGATCGGCGAGGCGCAGGAGGTTATCGCCGACGGCAAGCCGCGCCTGTTGGATTTCGGCATCACCGACGACCAGGCCTGGGAGGTCGGTCTCGCCTGCGGCGGCAAGATCGAGATCTTTGTCGAGCGCGTCGAATGAAGACCCGATACCTCGACGCTGTGATCGCCGCCGGGCAGGAAAGCCGCTCGGTCGCGCTCGCCACCGAGCTTAACAGCGGTGCGCAATTGCTGTTCGACGGCGTGCGCTTCGACGGCGAACTAGCGCTCGACGAGGCGCAGCGTGCGGCGATGCGCGAGGCTCTGCGGGCCGACCGCACCCTGACGCTCGAAACTACCGCGGGGCGCGTTTTCGTCCAGGTGTTCAGCCCGCCGCGGCGCTGCTTTGTCATTGGCGCGGTGCATATCGCGCAGCCGCTGACCCGGATGCTGGCGATGACCGATTACCGCGCGATCGTGATCGACCCGCGCCAGTCGTTTGCGACCGAGGCGCGCTTCCCCGGCATCGAGCTGACGACCGAGTGGCCGGACGAGGCGTTGGAGCGGCTGAAGCCAGATCATCGCTCGGCGATCGTGACCCTGACGCACGATCCCAAGCTCGACGACCCGGCGCTGGCCGTGGCGTTGCGCTCGGAGTGCTTCTATATCGGCGCGCTTGGATCGAAGCGCACCCACGCGCGGCGGCTCGAACGCCTGACTGCGCTCGGCTTTGGCGAGCGCGATTTTGCCCGCATCCACGGCCCGATCGGGTTGCCGATCGGCGCGGTGTCGCAGGCCGAAATCGCGATCTCGATCCTTGCGGAAATGACCCAAATCCTGCGCAAGGGTGCCGCGGCGGCCCCGAAGGCCGAGGCGGCATGAGGTAGGCAAATGCGATTTGGCAGCGTTCCGGTCGGCGAGGCGGCGGGCGCGATCCTGGCGCATAGCCTGAGGCTCGGCGCGGCGGTGCTGAAGAAGGGCAGGGTGCTGTCGCCGGCCGATATCGAGCTGATCGCCGCCGCCGGGCTCGATCACGTCGTCGCGGCGCAGCTCGATCCCGGCGACATCCGCGAGGACGAGGCAGCCAACCGGGTCGCCGCCGCGATCGCCGGCGCCAATATCGCGACGGCCGCAGCCTTTACCGGCCGCGCTAATCTGTTCGCCGAGGCGCGTGGCCTGCTCGTCTTTGACCGCGACCGGCTCGACCGGCTCAATCTGGTCGACGAGGCGGTGACGCTCGGCACATTGCCGCCCTTTGCCGTGGTCGAGCCGCGCCAGATGGTCGCGACCGTCAAGATCATCCCGTTTGCCGTGCCCGAGGCGTCGGTTACCGCCGCCGCCCGCTTTGCTGCCGCCAGTGAGCCGCTGTTGCGCGTCGCCGCCTTCGTGCCGCGCTGCGTAGCATTGATCCAGACTCGCCTGCCCGGGCTGAAGGAAAGCATCCTCGACAAGACCCGCGATGTGACGCAGCAGCGCCTCGGCGCGCTCGGCTGCATGCTTGTCTCGGACGAGCGCTGCGATCATGCCTCTGCCGAGCTGGCGCCCCGCATCGCCGCCGCAGTCGCCGGCGGCGCCGACATGGTTTTGGTGCACGGTGCCTCGGTCATCGTCGACCGCCGCGACGTGATCCCGGCGGCGATCATTGTCGCCGGCGGCGCGGTCGAGCATTTCGGGATGCCGGTCGATCCCGGCAACATGCTGTTGCTCGGGCGGCTCGGCGACACGCCGGTGCTCGGCCTGCCCGGCTGCGCCCGCTCGCCCAAGGTCAACGGCTTCGACTGGGTCTTGGAGCGGCTGGTCGCCGGCGTGCCGGTCGGCCCTCACGACATCATGCGCATGGGCGCCGGCGGCCTCCTGGCCGAGATCCCGTCGCGCCCCTTGCCGCGCGCCGAAGCCAGCCCCGCCCCTGTGACGCCCGCGCGCAAGGTGCCGCCCGGGCCGCGCATCGCGGCCCTTTTACTGGCGGCCGGCCGGTCGAGCCGGATGGGCGGGCCGAACAAACTGCTGGAGCCGATCGACGGCGTCCCGATGGTGGTGCGCACCGTCCAGCGCCTGTTGTCGTCGCGTGCCCGGCCGATCGTCACGGTGCTCGGCAACCAGGCCGATCAGGTCGACGCGGCGCTCGGAAAGTTGCCGGTCGAGCGGGTGCGCAACCCGGGTTTCGCCGAGGGCCTGTCGACCTCGCTCAAGGCCGGCCTCGCGGCGCTGCCCCCCGATATCGACGGGGTCATCGTCTGCCTCGGCGACATGCCGCTGGTGACCGGGCGCGACATCGACCGGCTGATCGCCGCGTTCAACCCCCTCGAAGGGCGCGCCATCGTCGTGCCGACGCGGCGCGGCAAGCGCGGCAACCCGGTGCTGTGGGCCAGCCGCTTCTTCCCCGATATGGCCGAGTTGGCCGGCGATGTCGGCGCCAAGCACCTGATCGGCGAACATGCCGAGCTGGTCGCCGAAATCGAGATGGATTCGGACGGCGTGCTGATCGATGTCGATACGCCCGACGCGCTGGCCGCATTGCGGGACAGGGTCAAGCCCAGCGCGGCGTAAGGGGCGTCCTACCGCGTCGCGTTGTGGACGAGGTAGGTGGCGAAATCGGCCGGCTTTAGCTTCAGGTCGAGGCGGTCGCTGTCGCCGGCCAACGCGCGCGACACGATGATGTGGTTCTCGACATGCTCGGGCGAGACGCGGAAAAAGCCAGGTACGCCTTTAAGCTTCGGGTAAAGCTGCGGGTCGATTGGCTTTTCCTTGCGGGCGAGGCGTTCGAGCACCGCCTCCTCGGAGAGCCCATCCACCTCGTCGCGGCGCACGATCTTCCAGTCCGCTTCGCCGGCCCAGCCGGCGGCGGCCAGCGCCTTCGGGTCGTCGTTCGACACGCCGACCTTATAGACATGCTTGCCAAACCCGACATCCGACGCCCAGCGGGCGAGCTTGGCGCTGCGTGCGACATAAAGTACCGGCATCGGCGACTCGCATTTCCGGCGCGGGAATAAACCGCATCTCGCTCCCGTTACACCGCCGCCGCTCCGTTCCGTCAACCCCCGGATCGATGTTTGGGATCGCCGCCATGCCGATGCTGATCGGATCCACGACCGTCGTTTGCACCTTGCTCAGCATGATGCTGGGCCAGATTACCATGGGCATGGAAGCCCTCGGCGTTCTGCTGGCCGCCCTGGTGTTGATCAGCCTGCAGCCCGAGTAGCCTGCGGGAGATCCATCGGCCGGGCTGCGCGACGGACTGGCCGCTTCTGCATTCCCGAATGCGATAGCCTCGCGGTAACATGGCGGCGATCAGTAATGGAGCCCCGCCATGCCGCCGCGTATCGGATACCTGCTGCCGACCCGAGAGCAGGTCATGGAAGGCCGCCCCGAGACGGCGCCGCTGCTCGCTCTGGCCGAGCGCGCCGAGGGGCTCGGTTTCGAATTCGATCTGGGTCGGCGATTCGATCCTGGCGCGGCCGCGCCATGAGCCGCTGACCCTGCTGTCGGCGGTCGCCGCGCGCACCCGGCATGCCGAGCTCGGCACCGCGGTCTTGCTGCCGGCATTGCGCAACCCGGTCGTGCTGGCGCACGGCATCGCGACGCTCGACCAGATCAGCGAGGGGCGCTTCATCCTCGGCGTCGGCATCGCCAGCGACGTGCCCAACATCCGCGCCGAGTTCGTCGCCTGCGGCGTGCCGTTCGACAAGCGCGTCGGGCGGATGCTCGAAGGGCTGCGTTTGTGCCGCGCGCTGTGGACCGGCGAGAATGTCAGCTGGAACGGCCGCTGGGCGCTGGACAACCAGACGCTCGGCCCGGTGCCACACCGCCCGGGCGGGCCGCCGATCTGGATCGGCGGCATGGTGCGCGCCAGCCTCGAGCGGGTCGGCCAGATCTACGACGGCTGGTTTCCCAATTCGCCCGATCCCGGCAACTGGGCGGTGCAATGGGCCGAGATCCACCAGATCGCCCGCGACGCCGGCCGCGATCCGGCGCAGTTGACCGGCGCCGTCTACCTGACGCTGACGATCGACGAGAGCAAGGCGAAGGCCGAGGAACGGATGAGCGCCTTCATGCAGTCCTACTACGGCCGCGTCGACATGCGCGGGCGGCAGGCGAATTACGCCGGGTCGGCCGAGGGGGCTGCCGAATGGCTTTCGTCCTGGGTACGGGCCGGGGTCCAGCACCTTGTGCTGCGCATCGCCGGCGACCATCGGCAGCACCTTGAAACGCTGGCGCGGCTGCGGCCGCATATCGCCGCCTGACGCAAGCAGCCGATTCCCTCGCAATTCGGAGGTCTACGATGGCAACGCCTCGGCAGGAATGGCAGTTCGGCAGGATCTACACACCCGACGAATCCTGGCTGGCGACGGCCGCGCCCGAGCCGATCCTCGATCCCGACCTGCCGATCGTCGATCCGCACCATCATCTGTGGCAGCGCGGCGACCACACCTATCTGCTCGACGAATTGCTCGCCGACCTCAACACCGGCCATAACGTTGTCGCGACCGTGTTCGAGGAATGCCGCTCGATGTACCGGGCGGATGGCCCGCCCGAGATGCGCGCGGTCGGCGAGACCGACTTCGTCGCCGGCATCGCGGCGATGAGCGCGTCGGGCAATTACGGCAAGACCCGGGTCGCCGCCGGCATCGTCGGCTATGCCGATTTGACGCTCGGCGACCGGGTCGAGCCGGTGCTGCTGGCGCAATTGCGGGCCGGCGGCGGCCGCTTTCGCGGCGTGCGCCATTCGGCCGGCTATGACGCCAGCCCCACCATCGGCAACAGCCGCCCCGACATGCAGCCGGGCCTCTACGCCCGCCCGGATTTTCGCGCTGGGCTGGCGCGGCTCTCGGCGCTCGGCCTCAGCTTTGACGCCTGGCTCTATCATCCGCAGCTCGCCGATGTCGTCGATCTGGCGCGTGCCTTCCCGGCGACGCCGATCGTCATGGGCCATGTCGGCGGCTTCCTCGGCTACGGTCCCTATCTCGGCAGGCGCGACGCGGAATTCGCGGCCTGGAAGCGGGCGATGACCGAGCTGGCCACCTGCCCGAACGTCGTCGTCAAGCTCGGCGGCATGGTCAATCGCGGCGCCACCTACGACTTCCACAATGCGCCGCGACGGCGCCCTCGTCGGAGGCGATGGCCGCGGTGTGGCGCCCGTTTGTCGAGACCTGCATCGAATTGTTCGGCGCGCGGCGCTGCATGTTCGAGAGCAACTTTCCGGTCGACAAGATGGCGATCGGTTACGCCGCGCTGTGGAACGCCTTCAAGCGCATCGCCGCCGGCGCCTCGCATGACGAGAAGCTGGCCCTGTTCGCCGGCACCGCTTCGCGCATCTACCGCCTGGGAGAGAACGCATGACCAACGCCATCCACGACCATTCGCGCTGGGGCGCTGCCGACCAGCTCGGCGCCGGCAACCTGCTCACCGCCGAGCGCCGCCTCACCGCGCTGCGCTCGGTCAGGGACGGGCATATCTATGATTTGAGCCACGAGATCAGCGCCGGCGCGCCGTACATGGCGCCCAACCAGACGCCGTTCCTGCTGTCGATCTGGGCCTCGTGGCGCAATTCGATCAAGCGCCGGCGCCAGATCGGCGCGCGCAACGACGCCGGCTCCAACGTCGAGCGCGCCGAGATGACGATGCATGTCGGAACCCATATCGACGCGCTCGGCCATTTCTCGATCGGCGAGCACCTGTACAACGGTCTTAACGCCGCTGAGGTGGTGACCGATTGGGGGCTCGACCGTCTCGGCATCGAACACATGCCGCCGATGATCACCCGCGGTGTCCTGCTCGATGTCTCAGGGCTCGATGGCGGGCAATATCTCAACCCCGGCCGCGTCATCCAGCCGGACGATCTGGCGCGCGCCGCCGATGCGGCCGGCACCGCGATCGAACCCGGCGACATCGTGCTGATCCGCACCGGCTGGGGCCGCTTTTTCGGGGTCGACAACGCCCGCTACCTCGAAGGCGAAGCGGGCATCGACGTGCCGGCGGCGCGCTGGCTGACAAAGCGCGACGTCGTCGCGATCGGCTGCGACAACATGGCGGTCGAGGTCCTGCCCAACCCGGACAAGAGCCAGATGCTGCCGGTGCACCAGCATGTGCTGGCCGAGGCCGGCGTCCATCTGATCGAGAATCTGGCGCTCGACGAGTTGGCGCGCGACCGTCTCGCGACGTTCTGCTTCATCCTGCTCGCGATCAAATTCAAGGGCGCCACCGGTTGCCCGGTGCGCCCGGTGGCGATCGCATAGCGTTGCATTCTGGGTAGCACACCGCCACCTTGTCCTCTCGTGCCGGCGCCGCGCCGCCGCCGATCGTCTATGTCTATCTTGCAGTCGTCGTCGTCAGCTGGGCAGCGAACTGGCCGCTGATGAAGTTGGCGCTCGGCGATGCACCGCCTTTGTCCTTCCTGTTGCTGCGCATGGTCGGGACAATCGCGCTGCTCGGGCCGGCGCTCGTCATGCTGGGCGCACCGCTGTTGCCGGTGAAAGGCGAGCGGCTCGGGCTTTTCGTCGTCGGCCAGTTGCAGGTCGCCGGGTTTCTGCTCGCCGCCATCATCGGCCTCGCGATCGTGCCGGCCGGGCGGGCGATCGTGCTGGCCTACACGATGCCGCTTTGGGCCATCCCGATCGAATTCTGGCTGCGCGCCGAGCCACTCGGCCGCCTGCAGCTGGCTGGCGCCGCGGTCGGCTTTAGCGGCCTCCTATTGTTCATGAACCCGGGCCTCGTCGATTGGACGAACGGGCGGGTGCTTGCCGGCAACGCGATGCTGCTGGTTGCCGCGATCTGCTGGGCCTTGGGCTCCATTCTCTACCGCCGGCGCGTCTGGCGCTCGCCGTTCTGGGCGCAGACCTTCTGGCAGATCGCGGTCAGCACCGTGGCAATTGTCATCGTTGCGCTGCCTGGAGCGCTCAGCCGGCCGATCCACTGGTCCGCCGGCCTCATCGCGATCCTCGCCTACAACTGGGTCGTGACGACGGCGCTCGGCTATTTCCTGTGGAGCAAGGTGCTTTCGGTCATGTCGGCGGCGGTGGCGGGGCAGGTCGTGGCGTTGACCCCGGTCGGCGGCTTCCTGCTGTCGATCGCGATGTTCGGCGGCACGGTCACCGCCGACATCGCGCTCAGCGTCGTGCTGATCGTCGCCGGCATCATCCTGACCTTGCGCGGCGGACGGCGATTTACCGATCGAGCCACACGTCCTCGAAGCGCCAGCCGTTGGCGCTGGCGTTGACGGTCATCACCTGTCCCTTGACGTCGGGGTGCCAGCAGGTCGCAGCACGCCAATGATAGATGATCGGCCGGGCCGCATCCTCCTGCAGCTGGCGGTCGATCTCCCACACGAGCTTCTTGCGCTTGTTCTGGTCTGGCTCGACCGATTGCTCGCCAAACAGCTTTTGCAGCGGCTTGTTGCAATATCCGGTGTAGTTGCGCGGCGACCCGCACGCGTAATTCTCGTAGAAGTTCTGGTCCGGGTCGTCGACGCCGCTGGCCGTCAGGTTGAGCCCGACCTGATAGTCCTTGCGGGTGACCTTGGGGAACCAGTTGGCGGTCTCGATCGGATCGAGCACACCGTCGATATAAATCTTGCTGAGCTGGTCGATCAGGATGACCGCCGGATCGCGGTAGATCGCGACGTTGCGGGTCGAGACCTTGATCGAGAGGTGCTTGTCCGGGCCATAGCCGTGCTTTGCCATCAGCTTGCGCGCTTCGGCACGGTTCGCCGCAACGTCCGGGCCGTAGCCCGGCAGGGTCTGCAGGATGTCAGGCGGCAGGCCCCAGACGCCGGCCGGCGGCGGCAGCATCGCGCCGCCGACATCGCCCTTGCCATCGGCCAGGATCTTGATGAACGACTGGCGATCCACGGTCAGCATCAATGCCCGCCGAATGTCAGGATCGTCGAACGGCGGCTTGTCGCGGTTGATGATCAGGTTGATGCTGGAGTTTGCCGGAACCAGATGGCAGATCGCCTTGGGGTCGCGCGCCTCGATGTCCTTCAGCAGCGGGATCGACACGCCGAACGGCCAGGTCATGTCGAACTTGCCGGCCTCGAAGGCGAGGATGGCCGTCGAGCGGTCGGGGATGATCGTATAGTCGATGCCGTCGAGGTAGGGCCGCCCCGGCTTCCAGTAATCCGGGTTGCGCACCACCTTGATCCCCTCGTTCGGCTTGTAAGAGACGAACTTGAAGGGACCCGTCCCGATCGGGTGCAGCCGCATCTGCGCCGCTGGCACATGGCAGGGATAGACCGGCGACCACAGCGAGGCGAGCAGCGCGAGCAATGCCGGCTGCGGCCGGTTGAGGACGAAAATGGCCTCGTCGTCACCCTTCGTCGTGACTTCCTTGACATTGTGCCACCACGCCTTGCGCGGATTGATCCGTAGCCGGTCCTTCGATTTGCCCATCAGCAAATCCCAGGTGCATTTGACATCGGCCGCGGTGAACGGCTGGCCGTCATGCCATTTGACGCCGTGGCGCAATTTGACGGTGAGTTCCGTGCCGTCCTCGCTCCACGCCCAGCTGGTGGCAAGCTCGGGGCGGATCGTGGCGAGGCTGTTTTGTGGGATCTGCGGGTCGAACGTGACAAGGTTGTTGAACACCCCGGCCATCGGCCGCTCGGTCGACGGCGTCGCCTCCTCGAGGATCGACATGCTGGCCGGGCTGTCCTGGTGATAAACCTGTAGAATGCCGCCGCGCTTTTGCGCCGACGCGACCTGGCCGGCGGCGACCAGCATCGCAATGCCGCCGACCAATGCGAGCAGCCGATGGGGTGTCTTCATTCCGTTCTCCCTGGATAGCGAGCGGGCGTTGGCGCCCTTTGCGGTCGATCATGCCCGCACCGCCTGTTGATGGGAAGTGCGGCGGCTTATGCCGGGCTGGAAAAGCCGGCGCGACTGGGCCACGATCACGGCGGTTAGGGAGGTGGATCATGGCCAAGGGCATCCTGATCGCGGCGATGGATTTCTCCGATGTCGCCGAGGACGAGTTTCACGACTGGTACGATACCGAGCACATCCCGGAGCGTCTGGCGGTGCCGGGTTTCCTCAATGCCGAGCGCTGGATCGGCATCGCCAACCCGAAGCAGTCGGTGGCACTCTATGACCTCGACAATGTCGGCGTGCTGCATAGCCCGCCCTATATGGCGGTCGGCGGCGCCAACGGCTCGCCCTGGACCAAGCGGGTGACGGGCCGCACCAAGTCGATCATGCGCCTCGAAGGCGAGCAGCTTCGCCCGGGCGACGCGTTGGCCCCGGTCGGCCAGGCGGCGGCCCTGCTGCTGATCGGCATGAACGTCGTGCCCGAGCACGAGGCGGAGTTCCAGGAGTGGTACAACACCGAGCACCTGCCGGCGCTCGGCGCGGTGCCGGGCGTGTTGTGCGCGCGGCGCTATCGCGGCACCGGCGCGACCCAGCATTACGTCGCGCTCTACCACTTCGCCAACCCCGACGTGCCGAAATCGGCCGCGTGGCGGAGCGCCGCGGATACGCCATGGACGCAGCGCATGCGGCCGCATTTCCGCGACCATCTGCGCCTCGACTGCCGCCGCTACCAGCGCGGCTGAGCAACCCTCGCGCGGCGGGCGGATGCGCGGGCTGATCGTCTGCGCCGATGATTTCGGGCGCGACGTTGCGGTTAACGAGGCGGTCGAGACGGCCTGCCGCGACGGCATCCTGTCCTGCGCCAGCCTGATGGTCGCGGCGCCTGCCGCGGCCGACGCGGTAGCGCGCGCCCGCCGCCTGCCCGGGCTGCGGGTCGGGCTGCACCTCGTGTTGACCGACGGCAGCGCGGTGTTGCCGCCCGCCGCAATCCGCGGCCTGGTCGACGACGAGGGGCATTTCGACGACAACCAGCTGCGCGCCGGTCTGCGCCTGTTCCTGATGCCGGGAATGCGGCGCCGTCTCGCCGCCGAGATCGAGGCACAGTTCGCAGCGTTCCGCGCCACCGGCCTCGCGCTCGATCATGTCAACGCCCACCAGCACATGCACCTGCATCCGACGGTGGCCCGGCTGGTCGTCGAGATCGGTCGGACCTACGGGATGCGGGCGGTCCGCCTGCCGGCCGAGCCAGTGGCGGCATTGCGCCGCGCCTTTCCGGGCGAGCGCTATCGGACGCCGGCTTATGGGCCGGTCGTCGCCGCGCTGCGCCGACGGCTGCAGCGCACCGGGCTCGCCGCCAACGACCACGTCTTTGGCATTGCCTGGAGCGGCGCCATGGTTGAAGCGCGGGTGCTCGGCCTATTGCCGCATCTGCCGCCGGGGGTCAGCGAGATCTATTTCCACCCGGCGAGCGAGACCAATGCCGCGCTGGCCGCCGCGATGCCGGGCTATCGCCATGCCGAGGAACTTGCCGCGCTGCTCAGCCCCGCGGTGCGGCAGCAAATCGCCGAACTCGACATCAGCCTCCTCGGCTACGGCGATCTGACGGCGTCTCGCTGACCGGCTGTGCCGGCCCGAGTTGGCCCTGCGGCTGCGACCCCCGGGGCAGCGCGCGCATCGCTGCAGCAGGGCCGAGCAGCGCCGGCAGCACGAAAAGTGTGCAGAACAGCGTCGCCGCGAGGGAGATCGCCAGCAGCTCGCCCATTTCCGCCGTGCCGGGATCGTTCGAGAGCGCCAGGCTGCCGAACGCCGACATCGTCGTCAGCGCGCTGAACACGACGGCACGCGCCGTGCTCGATTGCAGGTGGCGGCTTTGCCCGGCGCGCCAGTTCATCACGAAATAGATGTCGAAGGCGACGCCGATCCCGAGCAGCAGCGGCAGCGCGATGATGTTGGCGTAATTGAGCTTCATGCCGATCACCACGGTCACCGCCAGGGTCAGCATAGCGGCAAGCAGAAGCGGCACGACGACGAGCACGACATCGCGCAGCCGGCGCAGCACGACCGCGAGCAGGGCGGTGATCGCGACGATCGCGATGATCCCGGCCTGGATGAAGGCGCCGGAGATCAGATGGCCGGCCTCCTGGATCGTCACCGGGGTGCCGGTCGCATCCGGGGCGATCGTGCGGATGGCCGCGACGAAGCGGCTCAGCACGGCGGGGTCGCGGGCGTCGCCTGTGGGAAACACCTCGACCCGGGCACGCCCGTCGGCGGCGACCCAGCTGTCGCGCAATTCCGGTGGCAGGCTCGCCAGGGTAACCGGCTTCGCTGCGATCAGGTGACGCAGCGAGGCGAGGCGCTGCTCCAGCCCGGCGAGGAGGGCCTGCCGCAACGCCGGGACGAGCGCCGGGCCGCGTGCGGCTGACGCCGCGAGCGCGCGCGACAGCCGAGTCGCCGGGCTGTCCGGCCCATTGCGCGCGGCCTCGGACTGCAATGCGTCGCGGCAGGCGTCGATCGATTTGACGATGTCCGCGTCGCTCGGTGGCGGCAATGTGGTGCCCGGGCTCAGGGTCGGGCCGAGCAGCAATGCCAGGTCGCTGATGATCGCCAGCTTCTTTTCCTGGTCGCCCGGGATGAAGCTTGCCGCGGTGACCGCTTGCGACACCTCGGGTAGCTTGGCCAGCCGGTCCGCGATGGCTTCGGCCGCTTTCAGCGACGGCGTCAGGATTTCGGCCGTATAGGGCGTCGTCATCGGGTCTTTCATCAGGTCGCGTGCGGTCGCCACCGACTCGCTCTTCGGGTTCTTCAGGTCGAGCGGGTCGAAATCGAAGCTGACCCGCGGCAATAGCACGAGGCAGAGGACCGCCAGGATGGCTGCGGCCCCGAGCACCCAGCGTCGCCGCTCCAACAGGAAGCTGTCGAGCGGCGCGGCGCGACGAAACCCGATCGGCTCGGGCTCGCCCTTCGGGCGCAGCAGCGTCAGGCCGGCCGGCAGCACCGTGAAGTTGAGCGCGATTGCGATGACCATGCCGAACCCGGCGATCCATCCGAGTTCGCGGATCCCGATATAGCTGGTCGGGACAAATGACAGGAAACCGATCGCGGTCGCGCCGGCCGCCAGGCCGAGGGCCGGCCCGATCGACCGTGCCGCGCCGTCGAGCGCCGCCGGCAAGGTACCGAGGCGGTGCCGCTGGTCGCGGTAGCGCACGCTGAACTGGATGCTGAAATCGACCGCCAGGCCGATAAACAGCACGCCGAACGCTACCGAGATCAGGTTCAGAGACCCGATCGCCAGCGTCGCAAAGCCCGCGGTCAAGACCAGCCCCGCCGCCAATGTCGCGAGGATCGCGCCGACCAGTTTCGCCGAGCGCAATGCCGCGAACAGGATCACGCATACCGCGACCACCGACAGAATGGTCGATTCGAGGGCGCCCTGCCGCAATGTCGCGAACTGCTCGTCATCGAGCGCCACCGGGCCGGTCATGCGCAGCCGCACCCCGTGCGCCGGATCGAGCGCCAATTCGTGCGCCAGCCGGCGGATTTCGGCCTGCGCCCGGGCGCCGGGTTCGAGCGCGTCGAAATCCAGCACCGGCACGGTCAGGACAAAGCGGCGCAGGTCGCGTGCCTCGGGCGCCCGGCCGGTCATCAGGCGTTGCCAGGAAACCGCTTCCGGGCGCCCGGCCAGCACGCCCTCGACGGCGTCGGCGATCGCCGCCAACGTCGGGTCGAGCCGCGCGATCGCGCCGCGGTCCTTGCCGGCGTTTCCGACAAACAGGGCCAGCGTATCGAACAAGCCGCGCAGGCTGGGATCGTGAGCCAGGCTGCCGATCAGCGGCTGTGCCGCGATCAGCTTGTCCGACATCGTCTGGACGTCTGCGACCGGCAGGAACAACAGCCCGTTCTGGTCGAAAAACGGCCCGCCGTCAGGTTGCCGCACATGGCGAAACAATTGCGGCTCGGCGCGCAACCTGGCGGTCAGCGCGCTCGCGGCGCGATCCGCGAGATCGCCGCTGGTCGCGTCAATAACCAGCACCAGCAAATTGTTGTTCTGCGGAAACGCCCGGTCGAGCGCGATCTCGTCGCGCCGCCACGCCACATCTTTGGGCAGCATGTGATCGAGATCGGTGTCGATCGCCAGGTGGGTCGCTGCATAGAAACCGGTGGAGAGCGCCAGGACCAGCCCGGCAAGCGCGACCATGGCGGCATGGCGATGGGCGAAGCCAACGATGCGCGCGACGAGCGAAGCGATCACGCGTCTCCTCGCCGGCCGATTTCGCATTCCCGCGCGGGAATAGTGCCCCAGGCGGGAATAATAACGCTCTGCCGCGCGTTTAGAGGTCGGATGCGAGGTCCGGGCGCGTCAAGGCGGAGCCTGTCCGGTCGGTTCCGCTCAAACGAAAACTCTGGCGGGTCGGTGGAGAAATTGCCGCGAAAATTCCGGACCTGCGTCACAATGAGGACATCCTTTTCGCTAATGTTGATTACGCTTTTGGAGGTTGGGAGGGGATTGTGGCTGGACACGCCGAATGCTGCCGTTATGAGGCGACCCTCGATGATCTGCTCGCCGACGAGCTGATGACGCCGGTGCTGCGCAGCGCCGGCTTCGACCTCCAGGGCTTTCGTGAATTGATGGTCGAGACCGCCCGCCGGATCGATGACCACCGGGTCGATGACGAGCGGATCGATCACGGGTTCGGGCACGCTGGACATCGCGAGGACTGCTAGATCGCCGGGTCGCATGCCGGAAATTCGATCCGCACCTTGAGCCCGGGGTGCCCGAACGGCCGATTGTCGCCGAGTGTAACGGTCGCGTCATGCCGACGCGCCACCGCGCGCACCAGGCTGAGCCCGAGTCCGTTGCCCGGCGTGCTGCGGCTCGGCTCCAGGCGAACGAAGCGGTCGAACACGCTTTCGCGCTCGCGCTCGGGAATGCCCGGCCCGCGATCGGCAACCTCGATCGCGGCACGGCCGTCGCGCCGCGTAATCGTTGTCGTGATCATTCCGCCAGACCCGTATTTGAGGGCGTTGTCGAGCAGGTTGGCAATGGCCTGCGACAGCAAATGCCGGTCACCGCGGATCAATATGCCAGGCGGACCGTCTAGCCGCAGCATGGCGTCCTTTTCCTCGGCTACCGGCTCGTAGAGCTCGACGACCCCGCGGGCGATCGCGCCGAGATCGAGCGTCTCGCCCGCTCGGTTTCCCGAACCGGCTTCGGCTTCGGCAATGCTGAGCAAGGCGTTGAAGGTGGCGAGCAGCCGGTCGGCTTCGTCGATTGCGGCGCGTACCGCCTCGGCCTGCGCAACCGGATCGGCCGGGCCGAGCAGCGACAATTCGAGCCGCGCCCGCAGCCGTGCCAGCGGCGTTTTCAGATCGTGTGCGACGTTGTCGGTGACCTCGCGCATCGCCGTCATCAGCCGCTCGATCTGGTCGAGCATGCCGTTGAGATTGGCCGCGAGCTGATCGAATTCGTCGTTGGTGCCGCGCCGCGGCACCCGATCCGACAGATTGCCGGCGACGACCCGCTCGGCGGTGCGGTTCACCTGCTCGACCCGGCGCAGCATGTTGCGGCTCATCACTGTGCCGCCGAGGAGGCCGATCCCAAGGGCGACCAGCCCCGACCAGGACAGCGTCGTCTTGATCCGGTTGCGGAACGCGGTTGCGTCGCTGATGTCGCGCCCGACGAGCAGGCGAAAGCCGTCGGGGATCGCAAACAGCACGCCGCGCGCCGGGCGCGTCTCGGTGACGCCCTTGTCGCGCACCGCGATCTGGAACCACAGTGGCCCCGGGCGTACTGGCACCCCGACCGGCCAGCCGCCGATATTGCCGGCGAGCGGCCTGCCGTCGCGGTTGGTGACGAGATAGAGCATGCCGTCGCCGCGATCGCCGGCGCTGCGCGCCGCGACGATCTGGACGAGGCCGCTGAGGCCGCGTTGCGCGTATTGCTCGGCCAGCCCGGTGACCTCGGCGTCGAGCGTCGCCTCGGTTTGCCGTTCGACAAAATCGGCGCTCGTCCAATAGACGAAGAAAAGGACCCCGATCACCGAAGCCGCGAACACGACAAAATAGAGCGCGGCCAGGCGGAAGGCATGCGTCCGCACCAGGCGCCGCGCGGCGCGCCACAATGCCGCCGCTCGCCGGCGTGGCGCCTCCAGGCGGAGCCGGTCGGCGAGGGGGGGCGGTGCCGGCCGGTCCCCCGTCGCCCGTTCGTCCGGTTCGGCCGGATGAACGACGCTGTCAGCCATGCCGGCGACTCATTCGGCGGCGCGCAGGCAATAGCCGGCGCCGCGCACGGTGTGCAGCAGCGGGCGGTCGAAATTCTTGTCGATCTTCTGTCGCAGCCGGCTGACATGCACGTCGATGACGTTGGTCTGCGGGTCGAAGTGATAGTCCCACACGTTTTCCAGCAGCATCGTGCGGGTCACGACATGTCCTGCATTGCGCATCAGGTATTCGAGCAGCTGAAATTCCCGGGGCAACAGGTCGATCGGCTTGTCGCCGCGCTTGACCGAGCGGCTCAGCAGGTCGAGCTCGAGGTCGGCGACGCGCAACCGGGTGACGCTCGGCATATCGCCGCCGCGCCGCAGCAGCACTTCGATGCGTGCCAGCAGCTCACTGAACGCAAACGGCTTGACCAGATAGTCGTCGCCGCCAGAGCGCAGACCCTTGACCCGGTCGTCGACGCTGCCGAGCGCCGACAGGATCAGCGCCGGGGTGCGGATCTCGGCGCCGCGCAACGCGCCGAGCAATGCCAGCCCGTCCATGCCCGGCAGCATGCGGTCGAGGATGATCGCGTCGTAGCTGCCGGAAGTCGCGAGAAACAACCCGTCGCGGCCGTCGCTCGCATGGTCGACTGCATAGCCGCTTTCGCCGAGCCCCTTGGTCAGGTAGGCGGCGGTCTCGCGATCATCTTCGATGACGAGAAGCTTCATCGTTAGGGAGTTTCTAAGCCTCGGTCATCGAGATTGGGGCAGCAATGCACGTCGCACATGGAACCAGCCCTTCCGCCGCGCGTTTGAGTTGAGCATATTTTTCACGGTCGGCGATCGGGGGCGCGCCGGTGACAGGTGACGGGTTTCAAGTGGTTGCGCGGCCCGATGGAAGCAAGCCGGTGAGCATCCTCATTGTCGAGGACGAGGCGCTTGTCGCCAGCTATATCGAGGAGGTTCTCGGCGAGTCCGGGTATCGCGTCGCCGGCATTGCGGCTTCCGGCCCCGAGGCGCTGGCGCTGGCGGCCGAGACCGGGCCGTCGCTGGCGCTTGTTGATATCCGGCTGAGCGGGCCGATTGACGGCATCGAGTTGGCGCGCCAGCTGCGACGGGATTTTGCCGTGCCGGCGATTTTTCTGTCGGGGCTCGACGATGCCGACACGACGCAGCGTGCCGCAACCGCCCAGCCGCTCGGCTTTCTCGCCAAGCCCTTCGTGCCGAGCCAGGTGTTCAGGGCCATCGAGACCGCGCTCGGCAAAATGGGTTGCTGATCGCCGCGGTTTTGCGGCGGAATGCCACACGATCCGCCGCCACGCACACGCCCGCCGATTTCGCCTTGACCGCGACAGCCGCAGCGACGATCTATTGCGTACCAATTCAGTCCGAATTGGGGTGCAGCGATTGTTCGGAAGCCGTGGCCCTGCGATGATCATCCTGTCGAAGCTCGCGGATTACGGCGTCATCGTCGCAACCCATCTCGCCGCCGCCGGCGACCGGCAGGAGACCGCGGCGGCGGTTGCGGCTGCCACCAGGCTGCCCCCGGCGACGGTTGCGAAGCTGCTGAAGGCGCTCACACATGCCGGGCTGGCGACGGCGACGCGCGGCGCCGCTGGCGGCTACCGCCTGGCGCGCCTACCCGCCGCGATCTCGGTCGCCGAGGTCGTCGCCGCGATCGACGGCGACATCGGCATGACGCAGTGCTCGGTTCACTCGACCGATTGCGAGCGCACCACCTATTGCCCGACCCGGCCGCACTGGACCGCGATCAACCGGGCGGTCGGGGCCGCGCTGTCGGCGATCTCGCTCGCCGACATGATCCTGCCCTTCGCCTTCGCGCCGGCGGCTGCTTCCTTCGCCAAGCCCGCCGCCGCCGACACCAGGCTTTGATGGACCCCCGATGAGCGCCTCTCCCGACACTCAGACGACGATCCGCGCGCTTTCGCAAGAGGGCTATAAATACGGCTTCGTCACCGATATCGAGGCCGACGAGGCGCCGCCCGGCCTCAACGAGGATACGGTGCGCTTCATCTCCGCCAAGAAGGGCGAGCCGGAATGGCTGCTCGACTGGCGCCTCGCCGCGTTCCGCGCTTGGCGCGAGATGACGCCGCCCGATTGGGCCAAGCTCAAGGTCGCGCCGATCGACTACCAGGCCGCGATCTACTATTCGGCGCCGAAGCAGAGCAGCGCCCCGAAATCGCTGGACGAGGTCGATCCCGAGCTGTTGAGCATGTACGAAAAGCTCGGCATCCCGTTGCGCGAGCGCGAGGCGCTGGCCGGAGTGGCGGTCGATGCGGTGTTCGACAGCGTGTCGGTGGCGACGACCTTCAAGGCGCAGCTGGGCGAACTCGGCATCGTGTTCTGCTCGTTCGGCGAGGCGGTCAAGGAGCACCCTGAGCTGGTGCGCCGCTATCTCGGCACGGTGGTGCCGCAGGGCGACAATTTCTTTGCGGCGCTCAATTCGGCCGTGTTCAGCGACGGCTCCTTCGCCTACATCCCGCCCGGCGTGCGCTGCCCGATGGAGCTTTCGACCTATTTCCGCATCAATGCGCGCAACAGCGGCCAGTTCGAGCGCACCTTGCTGATCGCCGACAAGGGCGCCTATGTCAGCTATCTCGAAGGCTGCACCGCGCCGCAGCGCGACGAGAATCAGCTGCACGCCGCGGTTGTCGAGCTGATCGCGCACGAGGACGCGCAGATCAAGTATTCGACCGTGCAGAACTGGTATCCGGGCGACGCCGAGGGCAAGGGCGGCATCTATAATTTCGTGACGAAGCGCGGCGCTTGCCGCGGCGCGCGCGCCAAGATCTCGTGGACCCAGGTGGAGACCGGCTCGGCGATCACCTGGAAATATCCGAGCTGCATCCTCGAAGGCGACGATTCGGTCGGCGAGTTCTATTCGGTGGCGATCACCAACAACCGCCAGCAGGCCGATACCGGCACCAAGATGATCCATATCGGCAAGAACACGTCGTCGACGATCATCTCGAAGGGCATCTCCGCCGGCCGCGGCCAGAACACCTATCGCGGCCTGGTGCGCATCCAGCCGCGGGCCGAGGGCGCGCGCAACTACACGCAATGCGACTCGCTGCTGATCGGCGACCGCTGCGGCGCCCACACCGTGCCCTATATCGAGGTGCGCAACCCCTCGGCCCGGGTCGAGCACGAGGCGACGACCTCGAAGATCAGCGACGACCAGCTGTTCTACTGCCGCCAGCGCGGCATCAAGGACGAGGACGCGCTGTCGCTGATCGTCAACGGCTTCTGCAAGGACGTGTTGAAGGAATTGCCGATGGAGTTCGCCGTCGAGGCGCAGAAGCTCTTGGCCGTCAGCCTCGAAGGCAGTGTGGGATGACAATGCTCGAAATCGAAAACCTGCACGCCCGGCTCGCCGACGGCCGCGAGATCCTCAAGGGGATCGACCTCACGGTCGGCGCCGGCGAGGTGCACGCGATCATGGGGCCGAACGGCTCGGGCAAGTCGACGCTCGCCGCGGTGCTCGCTGGGCGCGACGGCTACGTGGTGAGCGCCGGCAGCGTCAGCTATCTCGGCCATGACCTGTTGGCGATGCCGGCCGACGAGCGGGCGCGCGAGGGCCTCTTTCTCGCCTTCCAGTACCCGGTCGAGATCCCGGGGGTCAACAACACCTATTTCCTGCGCGCCGCGGTCAATGCCGGGCGCCGTCATCGCGGCGAGCCCGAGCTTGATGCCGCCCAGTTCCTGCGGCTGGTGCGCGCCAAGCTGAAATTGCTCGACATCGGCGACGACCTGTTGCAGCGCGCCGTCAATGTCGGCTTCTCCGGCGGCGAGAAGAAGCGCAACGAGATCTTCCAGATGGCGATGCTGGAGCCGAGGCTCGCGATCCTCGACGAGACCGATAGCGGCCTCGACATCGACGCGTTGCGCACCGTGGCGCGCGGCGTCAACGAGTTGCGCGCCGCCGACCGGGCGATCGTCATGATCACGCATTACCAGCGCCTGCTCGATTACGTCGAGCCGGACCATGTGCATGTGTTGCAGGATGGCCGGATCATCCAATCGGGCGACAAGACGCTGGCCGCCGAGCTGGAGCGGCGCGGCTACGGCACGTTCGACGAAATTGCCGGCGACGCGGCGTAAAGAGCCATGAGCGCGGTTGCCGATTTCCCGGTGAAGCCCGAAGCGCGGCCCTATCTCGACGCTTTCGAGCGCGGCATTGGCCGTCAGGTCGGGGCCGAGCCCGCCTGGCTCGCCGGCAGCCGGCGGCGCGGCCTGACGGGCTTCGCCGAGTTTGGCTTCCCCAGCCGCAAGAGCGAGAGCTGGCGCTACCTCGATCTCCAGCCGCTGCAGCGGCAGCCGCTGCTGCCGGCCGAGCCGCTGCCCGGCGCCAATCTCGATGCTGTGCGCGAGCGGCTTGCCGGGCTGGCCCTGCCCGGCGGCGCGGCGCGGCTGGTGATCGTCGACGGCCGTTGCGTTCGCGAACTGTCGTCGATCGAGATGCCGGAAGGGGTGTGGCTCGGCGGCACAAGTTCCGCGATGGCCGGTCGCGAGGACCTGTTTCGCGAAGTGATGGCCGAGGTGCCGGGCGATGTGGCGCATCCGTTTGCTGCGCTCAATGCGGCGCTTTTCGGCGACGGCTACATCCTCGCCGTCGCGCCGGGCGTCGCGCTCGATATGCCGATCGAGATCGTCCATATCGGCTCGGGCGCGATTACCGGCTCGTTCCATACGCGCAGCCTGGTGATGCTGGGAGAGGGCAGCCGGGCCAGCATTCTCGAAACCTATGCCGGCGCGGGCCGCTACTGGCGCAACGATGTCGCCGCCGCCCGGCTTGCCGCCCGGGCCGAACTGACGCGCACGGTCGTCGTCGAGGAGGCGGCGCAAGCGGTGCACCTCGCGCAGTTTGACGCGACGCTGGGCGCGGACGCGCGCCTCGCCGGGTTTGCCTTGCTGCTCGGCGGGGAGCGGGTGCGGCACGAGGCGAATGTGCGGCTGGCGGGCGAGGGCGGGCATTGCCGGCTCGACGGCGCCTTCGTCGTCGGCGGCAGCGATGAAGCGAACATCGTGACCGCGATCGACCACGCCGCCCCCGGCGGCCAGACGCGCGAGCTGATCAAGGGGGTCGCGGCGGGACGCGGCCACGGCGCCTTCCAGGGCAGCATCATCGTCCGCGAGCACGCCCAGAAGACCGATGCGCAGCAGGTCAGCCGCAACCTGATCATCGGCCGGCGCGCCGCGATCGACACCAAGCCGCAGCTCGAAATCTACGCCGACGACGTCAAATGCGCCCACGGCGCCAGCGTCGGCGACCTCGACGAGGCGGCGCTGTTCTACCTGCGCGCCCGCGGCATACCGGCCGAAGAGGCGCGGCACATGCTGATCGAGGGGTTTCTGCGCGATGTGGTGGACGGCGCCGATGACGCCGCCATTCGCGAATATCTGCTGCGCCGCCTTGCCGCACGGCTCGGCAGGCTGGAGGGCTCCCCATGACCCGGCTCAACCCCCGGGAAGTACGCCGCGAGTTCCCGATCTTCGAGCGCAACCCGGGCCTTGTCTTCCTCGATTCCGGCGCCAGCGCGCAGAAGCCGCGCCAAGTCATCGACGGCATCGCCGAATTCTACCGCGGCGACTACGCCAATGTGCATCGCGGCGTCTACCAGCTCAGCGCGCGCTCGACCGACCTGTTCGAGGCGGCGCGCGAGAAGAGCCGCGCCTTCCTCAACGCCGCCGACGAGCGCGAGATCGTGTTCGTGCGCGGCGCTACCGAGGCGATCAACCTGGTCGCCCACAGCTGGGGTCCGGCCCACCTCAAGCCCGGTGACGAGATCGTGATCAGCGATGTCGAGCACCATTCGAACCTGGTGCCGTGGCAGATCGCGTGCGAGCGCGCCGGCGCCCGGCTGATCGTGGCGCCGACCGACGACACCGGCGAATTCGACCTGGCCCGCTTCGAGGCGTTGCTGACCCCGCGTACCCGACTCGTCGCGGTGACCCATATCTCGAACGTGACCGGCGCGACCCTGCCGGTGGCGCGCATCGTCGAGCTGGCCCACGCCCATGGGCCCAAGGGGGGCGCGCTGGTGCTGGTGGACGGCTGCCAGGCGGTGCCGCGGCTGCCGGTCGACGTGCGGGCGCTGGGCTGCGATTTCTACGCGTTTTCCGGGCACAAGGCGTATGGGCCGACCGGCATCGGCGTGCTTTACGGGCGCTATGATGCGCTGCTCTCGATGCCGCCCTGGCAGACCGGTGGCGGCATGATCACGCAGGTCGAATACGCGCACACCGAGTTTCAGGAGCCGCCGCACCGCTTCGAGGCCGGCACGCCGGACATCGCCGGCGCGGTCGGGCTGGCGCAGGCGATCGACTTCATCGAGGGGATCGGGCGCGAGGCAATCCGCGACCACGAGGAGGCGCTGACCGGCTACGGCGTCGACCGCTTGTCGCGCATTCCGGGCGTGCAACTGGTCGGCGGCGGGCAGCGGCGGCTCAGCATCCTGTCGTTCAACCTCGACGGCGTGCACCCGCACGATGTCGGCACCGTGCTCGACCAGCACGACGTCGCGGTGCGGGTCGGGCACCATTGCGCCCAGCCGCTGATGGACAAGCTCGGGATTGCCGGGACGGTGCGCGCCTCGTTCGGCGTTTACAATGACGAGGCCGACATCGACCGTCTCGCCGCGGCGATCGAGGCCTGCAAGGAGATATTTGGACGATGATGGATCTCCGGGCGCTCTATGAAGAGACAATCCAGGACCATGAGAGACATCCTAGGAACTTTCACTCGATGGAATATCCGACCCACCGGGCAAGCGGCAATAACCCGCTATGCGGCGATAGGGTTGTTGTTTTTGTAAAACTAAATGGCGATCGTATCGAGGATGTAAGCTTTCAAGGTAAGAGGCTGCGCGATCTCCACGGCTTCATCTTCGATGATGACCGAGGTGTTGATGGGAAAGACTGTTGCTGAGGCCCGGACGTTATTTGCGCGGTTCCAGGCAGTGGTAACTGGCAGAAGAGGACCCTTTCCCAGAAGGACCGTTGCAAGAGGAGTTGGAACGGTTCGAGCCGTTGGGGGTGTCAAAAATTTCCGATGCGGGTCAAATGCGCGACCTTGCCGTGGCACGCCTTCGAGGCGGCGCTCAAATCGGGCCTTACCGGCGAAACGGTCAAGACGGAGTAGGCGGGATGGCGCCGCAGGAACAGGAATACGAGCGCGACTATTTCGACTTCACGCCGGAGCCGCCGCTGGAAACCGACGCGGTCGAACGGCCCGAGGGCGAGGACGATCCGGCGCTCGTCGAGCCGGTGCTCGAGGCGCTGAGGACCGTGCGCGACCCCGAGATCCCGGTCAACATCGTCGAGCTCGGGCTGATCTACGAGCTTGTCGTCAAGCGGGGCGGCATCGTCTATGTCGAGATGACGCTGACGACGCCGGCCTGTCCGGTGGCGCAGAGCATGCCGGGCGAGGTCGAGGCCGCGGCCCGCACGGTCGCCGGCGTCAACGAGGTGCGGGTCAAGCTGGTGTGGTCGCCGCCGTGGGACCGCGACCGCATGAGCGAGGAAGCGAAGCTCGAACTCGGGCTGATGTGAGCGCGGCCGTGCACCGCCCGCGGGCGGTGCTGTTCGACCTGCTCACCGCGCTGATCGATTCCTGGACATTGTGGGACGCGGTCGCCGGCAGTGGCGCCGACAGTAGTCGCGCCGATGGGCGGCGCTGGCGGTCGGCCTATCTGCGCATGACCTACGCCGCCGGCCGCTATCGGCGGTACGAAGATCTCGTTTGCGAGGCTGCTGTCGAGGTCGGGCTGCCGGGCGATCTCGCCGACCATCTGGCGGCGCGCTATGCCGAGCTCGCGCCGTGGCCGGAGGTTCCCGCGGTGCTCGCGGCGCTGCGCGGCGCCGTCCCGCTCGGCATCGTCACCAACTGCTCGGAAGCGCTGGGCCGGGTCGCGGCTGCGTGCACCGGCAGCGCGTTCGCGACGATCGTCACCGCCGAACGGGCCGGCTTCTACAAGCCGGACCCGCGGCCCTATCGGCTGGCGCTCGATGAACTGGGCGTCGCGGCAGAGGATTGCCTGTTCGTCGCCGGCTCGGCCTACGATCTGTTCGGCGCCGCCGCGGTCGGCCTGCCGGTGTTCTGGCACGACCGGATCGGCATGGCGATGCCGCCCGAGGCGCCGCCGCCGCGCTGGCACGAACGGACGCTGCATTCCCTGACGGGCATCCTGCTTTAATCGGCGGGGACCGCCACGCCTGGGCGCCGCGCCGGCGGCTTGCGCAGCAGCAGCAAGAGCGGCAGCGCCATCAGCACGATGATCATCATCATCTTGAAGTCGTCGATATAGGCGACCATCTGCGCCTGCCGCGTGACCTCGGCATTGAGCGCGGCGATGCCGGAATTGGTGGTGAGGCTGAACGGCGTCGCCAGCCAGGGAGCGCGGGCCAGCGGATTGTCGGGCCGCAAGCCCTCGACCAGCCGCGAATGTACGGTCTGGGTGTTTTCCGCCAGCAGCGCCACCACGATCGAGATGCCGATGCTGCCGCCGATGTTGCGCATCAGGCTGAAGATCGCGGTGCCCTGCGTCAGGATGCGCTGTGGCAAGGTCGAGAAGGTGACCGTGCTGAGCGGCGTGAAGACGAAGCCCAGGCCGAACCCCTGCAGCAATCCCGACACGATGACGGGGCCCATCCCCATGTGCAGCGAGAAGCCGGTCATCTGCCACAGCGCCGCCCCGGTCAGCAATAGCCCGGCAACGATGATCAGTCGGATGTCGATGCGGCCGGCGATGCGTGCCACCAGGATCATCGCGATCATCGTGCCGATACCGCGCGGCGCCGTCACCAGCCCGGTGGTCACCACCGGATAGGCCATCAGGTTCTGCAGCATCAGCGGCAATAGCGTCATCGTTCCATAGAGCGGGATGCCGATCAGGAACATCAGTAGCGTGCCGACGACGCAATTGGTGTCCGTCAAGAGTTCGCGGTTCAGGAATGACCGGAACGTTGCGGTTACGGTGTGCACGATGAACAGGTAGATGGCGAGCGCCGCGACCGTCGCTTCGATCCAGATCTCGACCGAGCCGAACCAGTCCTTCAGCTCGCCGCGATCGAGCAGCATCTGCAAGGCGCCGATCGCGATGCTGAGGCTGGCGAAGCCGAAAAAATCGAAGCTGTCGCGATGGCCGTGCCGGGTCTCACGGATAAAGATGAAGATGCCGATGCCGGCGAGAATGCCGACCGGCAGGTTGATGTAGAACACCGAGCGCCAGCTGTAATAGTCGGTCAGGTAGCCGCCGAGCGCCGGGCCGATGATCGGCCCGAGGATCACCCCCATGCCCCACACCGCCATCGCCTGCGCGTGCCGCTCGGGCGGGTTGATCTGAAACAGCACCGCCTGCGACAGCGGCACCAGGGCCGCGCCGCACACGCCTTGCAGCAGGCGGAACAGCACCAGCTGGACGAGGCTCGTCGCGGCGCCGCACAGGGCCGACGCCAGCGTGAAGCCGACAACCGAGATCAGGAACACGTATTTGATGCCGAACCGGCCCGCAAGCCAGCCGGTCAGCGGCGTCATGATCGCGGCGGCGACGATGTACGAGGTCACCACCCAGGCGATCTGGTCCTGCGAGGCCGAGAGCGCGCCCTGCATATGCGGCAGCGCGACATTGGTGATCGTCGTGTCGACGCCCTGCATGAACGTCGCCATCATGATCGAGATCGTGATGGCGACGCGATTGAGAGGGAGAGGAGGGGCGCTGCGGGGCGGCTCTCCGATCACCGATGCGCCTCACGCGCCTCCGCGCCGCCAGACAGATGGCCGGTCACCCGGTCGAGCCACACCAGCCAGGGCCGGCGGTAATGCGTGTCAACCTCGACATTGGCGCTCAGACCGGCGTGCAGCAGCCTGTCCCTGGGATTTTCGAGCGTCAAGCGCACCGGCAGGCGCTGCACCACCTTGACCCAGTTGCCGGTGGCGTTTTCAGGCGGCAGCAGCGAGAAGGTGAGCCCGGTGCCGGGGCTCAAGCTTTGCACCTTGGCTTTGAACACGATGTCGGGATAGGTGTCGATCTCGACCGTCGCGGTCTGGCCCGGATGCATATAGGTCAGCTCGGTCTCCTTGAAGTTCGCCTCGATCCAGACGGCCTTCGAGATCATCGAAAAGACCGGGGTGGAGGCGGTCACATAGGAGCCGACCTGCAGCTGGTCTACCTTCGTCACAATGCCGGGCTGGGCCGCCTTGATCATCGTGTGCGACAGGTCGAGCTCGGCCTTGTCGAGCATCGCCTGGGCGCGCTGCACCGACGGATGCTGGGCGATCGGAATGTCGGGGTTGCCGCCGACCTGGGCCAGCATGTTCGCCAGTTCGCCCTCCGCCGACTCCCTCTTCTGGCGCGCCATCTGCAGCGCGTTCTGCACCTGGTCGAAGGTCGATCGCGCTGCCACGCCTGCTGCTGCCAGCTGACGCTGCCGATCGTATTCGCGCTGCTGATAGGCGAGCGTGTCTTGCGTCCCCTTGAGGTCGGCGACCTTCTGGCGGTAGGTCGCCTTCATCGCCTCGACCTGGAGCCGTGCGGCGGCGAGCTGCGCCTTGGCCTCCTCGACGGCGATGCGGAACGGCCGGTCGTCGAGCCGGAACAACAGCTGGCCCTTCGCGACACGCTCGTTGTCATGCACCGCGACCGCGACCACCCGGCCGGAAATGTCGGCGCTGATCATCGTGCGCGCCGCCTGGACATAGGCGTCGTCGGTCGAAACGTAGCGTCCGCTCGTCAGGTACCACCAGCCGCCGGCCAGCACGACGACGATCGGCCCGGCCAGCATCAGCGGCAGGCGCACGCGCTGGCGCAGCGAGCGTGCCGGGCGGGTGGCAATGGGCGCGCCGCGGTCGCCGAACACCCGGCGAAAACCGCGGGCCGGCGCGTTGTCTTCGGTCTCGGTCGAGGTTGTCACCGGCCCACCTCCGCCGCCTCAGCGGGCGCGTCGGCCGCCTCGGACACCGGGCGCGGCATGACCGCGGGCGGCGCCGCGCGGCGAACCGCTGCGCTGGGTCTCACGCCGCCGCCATCCCCCGGTATTCGGTCGGCCAAGGTGGCGTGCACGCGGTGCAGCAGGTCGATCAGCTGATCGGTTTCCGCCGGCGCCAGCCCGGCCAGCGCCTCGTCGCGGGTCTCGTTCGCGACGGTCCCGATCCGGCCGAGGATCGGGTGCGCCTTAGCGGTCAGATACAGCAGACGCGCCCGCCGGTCGCCCGGATCCGGGCGGCGCTCGATCCACCCGGCATCCTCCATGCGGTCGATCTGCCGGACCAGCGTCATCGGCCGAATTTCGAGAAGGTCGGCGAGACCGGCCTGATTGATGCCCTCGTTGCGGGCGAGATAGCTGAGGGTTCGGCATTGCGCCCGGGTCAACCCGAGCCGCTTGCCGTTAAGCGAAAAGCGGCGTCCGAACAGGCGCGCCACATCGTTGACGAGAAAGCCGAAACTGCGATCGAGATCCAATGTCCTGCCTCGGAATAGGACGCCATGCTGATAGTAAGCGTGAGATAGTATCAAACGTTCCGGCCGCCCATAGCCAGTTGCGGGGGGCTGGTCTTCGGGAATGTGATAGCTGTGTGGCCGGGATCCCCGATGGCAACCCGCCCGGCGTGCAGACCGTTATCCCAGCGCGCCTGGCTTGACCCCACCGGGAACTGCACGAGAACCCGGCAATGCAGATCTCGACCCGCCAGTGTCGCCGGGGGATCATCCGCCGCCTTCTGTTTAGCAGGGTACCTCGTCGCGCGACGGCGTGCGGCGTCGAATAACTGGGCTTCTCACCTTTTGTGTTTGCCGCCGAGCGGCCATATTCAGGCGCGATAGCGTGGCAGGCAGCGCCGCGCTGTCAGCGCGACGGAACCTCGAGGGACCATCCGTGACCAGCACGATTGCTCTTGTCGATGACGATCGGAACATCCTGACTTCGGTGTCGATGGCGCTCGAGGCCGAGGGATTTGCGGTGCGCTGCTATGCCGACGGTGCCGAAGCGCTCAAGGGAATGACCGCGCAGCCGGTCGATCTGGCCGTGCTCGACATCAAGATGCCGCGCATGGATGGCATGGAACTGCTCAACCAGTTACGCCGCCAGAGCCATATCCCGGTGATCTTCCTGACCTCGAAGGACGATGAGGTCGACGAATTGCTCGGGCTGCGCATGGGCGCCGACGACTATATCAAGAAGCCGTTTTCACAGCGCCTGCTGATCGAGCGCATCCGCGCCCTGATCCGCCGCGGCGAACTGGCGCGCGAGCGCGAGGAAGGGCAGGGCGAGCCGGTCATCGTGCGCGGCCAGATGGCGCTCGACCCGGCGCGACACCAGTGCACCTGGCGCGGCGAGCCGGTCGAATTGACCGTGACCGAGTTCCTGATCCTCAAATCGCTGGCCCAGCGGCCGGGGCACGTCAAGAACCGCGACCAGCTGATGGACGCGGCCTATGGCGAGCACATCTATGTCGACGACCGGACGATCGACAGCCACATCAAGCGCCTGCGCAAGAAGTTCAAGGCCGTGGACACCGAGTTCGCGCAGATCGAAACCCTTTATGGCGTTGGCTACCGATACCGCGACCGCTGAGGCACAGGCGCCGGCAGGCCGGGCGTCTGAGGTCCTGCCTCCAGCGCCCGGGACCGATGGCGGCTGGACCTCGCAGGACGGCGCCCGGGCCGAGCCCGTGCCCGCCCTGCACGGCGTCCGGACTTGGCTGCGCGGCCGGCGCTGGCCCTCGATCTCGCCGCTGACCCGGCGGATCGTCGCGGTCAACGTCCTGCCGCTGGCGCTTCTCGCCGTCGGCTTTCTCTATCTGGGCAAGTTCGAGGCGAGCCTCGTCGGCCAGCAGGTCGAGTCGCTGCGCACCCAGGGCGAGATTTTCGCTGCCGCGCTCAGCGAGGGCGCGGTGCTCGATTCCGCCGACGAGGGCGAGGTGCTGCTGCCCGATCTGGCGCGGCAGATGATGCGGCGGCTGGTCGAGCCGACCCGCACCCGCGCCCGCCTGTTCGACATCAAGGGCCAACTGGTCGCCGACAGCCTCCGGCTGCTCGGGGCGGGCGACAGGGTGCAGACCGCCGAACCGTTTGAAGCGGATCAGAAGGGGGTTGTGCCCAGGGTTGCCGACTGGCTCTACGACGCGATTACCGAGCTGTTGCCGGGCCGCCACAAGCATCCGGCCTATCACGAGAGCGAGGCGGCTGCGGATTACCCCGAGGCATTGCGGGCGCTGCACGGCGCGGACGGAGAGGCGGTGCGCAGCGCCGTCCACGGTGGGGGACTGGTCATCAGCGTTGCCGTTCCGCTGCAGCGCTACAAGCAGGTGTTGGGTGCGGTCATGCTGTCGACCAGCGACCGCGAAATCCAGGACGAGCTGCGCACGATACGCCTCGAACTGCTGCGCATTTTCGGCGTGACGCTGCTCGTCACCGTGCTCCTGTCGCTCTATCTCGCAAGCACGATCGTCCGGCCGGTCCGCCGCCTCGCCGCTGCGGCGCAGCGCGCCCGCGGGCGCGGCGCGCGCATCGAGATCCCGGAGGGCACCGCGCGCAACGATGAGATTGGTGAGTTGGCCGACTCGCTGCGCGAGATGACCGATGCGCTGTGGCGCCGGATGAGCGCGATCGAGAGCTTCGCTGCGGATGTCGCGCACGAAATCAAGAACCCGCTGTCCTCGTTGCGCAGCGCGGTCGAGACGGTCGCCCGCATTGGCGACCCGGAGAAGCAGCGCCGGCTGATCGCGATCATCCAGGATGATGTCGAGCGGCTTGACCGCCTGATCACCGACATCTCGGACGCTTCGCGGCTAGACGCGGAATTGAGCCGGCTCGAAGTCTCGCCGACCGATATTGCGGCGATGCTGCGCGCCCTCGTCGACATGCACGAGGCGACGCGGTCGGACGGCTCACCGCGCCTCGTGCTCGAGGTGCCGGCAAATCGCCCGCTGATCGTGCCCGGGATCGAGAGCCGCCTGTCGCAGGTCTTTCTCAACGTCATCGCCAATGCCGTCTCGTTCAGCCCGCCCGACGGCGAGATCCGCATCCGTGTCACCCCGGATGGCCGCGCCGTTCTGGTAACGGTCGAGGATCAGGGGCCCGGCATCCCGGAGGACAAGCTGACGGCGATCTTCGACCGCTTTTACAGCGAGCGTCCGGTCGGCGAGAAGTTCGGCACCCATTCCGGGCTTGGACTGTCGATCTCAAAGCAGATCGTCGAAGCGCATCGCGGCCGCATCTGGGCAGAGAACCGCACCGATGCCTCCGGTGGCAGCCCAGGCGCCCCAGGCCGAAACGGCCCAGTCCCGGGCGCGGTGCATGGTGCCCGATTCCTGATCCGCCTGCCGGGTCCTGCGTGAGCGATCCCAGCGAGAACCGCTTGATGCTGATGCACGCGACGGCCGTTGCGATCGGCGGTCAGGCCGTGCTGCTGCGCGGCGCCTCGGGTTGCGGCAAATCCGATTTGGGGCTGCGACTGATTGACGCCGGGGCGCGCCTCGTGGCCGATGACCAGTGCGAGTTGCACCGGCGTGGTGCGGCGATCTTTGTACGTGCACCGGCGACAATTGCCGGCCTTCTGGAGGTGCGCGGCCTCGGGATCGTGCGCCTTGACGCTTTGGCCGAGGCACCGGTTGCCCTGGTCGCCAACCTGGTTTCGCCGGACACGATCGAGCGGCTCCCGGCACGGCGGAGCGAGACGATTTTGGGGCTCGCCGTCCCGCTCATTGCGGTGGCGTCGTTCGAGGCGTCGACCGCGGCGAAATTACGCCTCGCGCTGCGTGCGCTGACCGGGGCGAATATTCCCGCAATCCTCGATTGATGACGGGCGACGGTGTCGCGGGCGCCGGGGCCGGCTGTCGCCCCGGGACACCCAGGGGCAGGCTGCGTCGACATGGAGCGGGGGATGACGCATCAAGCGTGATGACGCAAGGCTCGGACCGCGCTATATCGACTGGCGATGTTCCCATGTCCCCGCCGGGGCGACCCCCAGATGTCTCCGGCGCGGGCGGCAAGTGGCTTGTGCCCTGCGTAACGATCGTATCAATTGCGTGATTGCGAGCTTGACCTGCGGCCCAGCTGGAGCGGCCGGCGTTGCAATGCCTGTGCGCGCCCGGCCCGTGGCAACCCGGTCGGCACGGCGCCGACGGGCAAAGCCGCCGCCGCGGCGCTCGGCGAAGGGATCTCGATGATCGGCATGGTCCTGGTCACCCACGGGCGGTTGGCAGCAGAATTTGTTGCCGCCCTCGAGCATGTGGTCGGCGCGCAGAGCCAGGTCGCCGCCGTCTGCATCGGGCCCGATGACGACATGGAGCAGCGGCGCCAGGATATTTTGCGGTCGATCGGCGAGGTCGATGGCGGCGAAGGCACGGTGCTGTTGACGGACATGTTCGGCGGCACGCCGTCGAACCTTGCGATCTCGGTGATGGATCGCGGCCGGGTCGAGGTCATCGCCGGGGTAAACCTGCCAATGTTGATCAAGCTGGCGAGCCTGCGCCAGACCGAAAGTCTCGATCGCGCGGTACTCGGCGCCCAGGAGGCGGGGCGGAAATACATCAACGTAGCCTCGCAACTTCTGGCGGATGCGCGCCGATGATCCCCGATGGCGGTCCGAGCGGCGATCCCAGCGGCGTTCCCGACCAGCTTGCCGGTTCGGCGGCCGCACGGCGGACCGTCGAAATCTGCAACCAGCGCGGCCTGCACGCGCGCGCCGCGGCCCGCTTCGTCAAGACCGCGTCGCAATTTGACGCCGAGATTTGGGTGCGCAAAAACGGGACCGCGGTGTCCGGCCGCTCGATCATGGGGCTGATGATGCTGGCCGCCGCCTCGGGAGCGGTCATCGAGATCACCGCGACCGGGCGCGACGCGGCGAGCGCGGTGGAGACTCTCGCCCGCCTGATCGAATGCAAGTTCGATGAGGATTGACGAGACTCCCGGCAGCAGGGCAGGCGACGAGCAGTTTCTGACGGGAATCGGGGTGTCGCCGGGGATCGGCATCGGTCCCGCCTATCTCGGTGATCGCGGCGAACTGCCGGTCACCGAAAATCCCATCGCCGAAGCCGATGTCGAGGCCGAGCGGGCTCGCTTTGCCGAAGCCGTTTCGGTATCGACCAAGCAGTTGCGCAAGCTGCGCACGCGCGCGACAGCGTTGCCCGGCTCTGCCGCCGACGAGATCGGCTATCTGCTCGACGCGCATCTCGCGATGCTGGCCAATTCGCGCCTGGTGCGCGGCGTTCACCAGCGCATTTCCCGCCAGCGCATCAATGCCGAGTGGGCAATCGAGCTCGAGCTCGAGGAGATCGGCAAGAGCTTTGCCGCGATGCAGGACCCCTATCTCGCGGCCCGCATCGACGACATCCGGGTGGTCGGCACGCGGCTGATCCGCAACCTGCTGCGCAAGCCTTATGTCGCCTATGCCGGGTTGAGCGGCGGCGCCGTCATCTGCGCCGAGGAGGTGACGCCGGGCGACATCGCGCTGATGGACCCGCACCGGATCGGCGGCTTCGCGACCGAATTCGGCGGCCCCGACAGCCACACGGCGATCATGGCGCGCGCTCTCGGCCTGCCAGCGGTGCTTGCCGTGCCCGGCCTGTTGGAACGGGCGCGCGCCGATGCCCCGGTCGTGATCGACGGCGCGGCCGGCGTCGTCGTCATCAATCCCAGCGCTGCGACGATCGAGGAATATCAGGCGCGGCGCGAGGAACTAACGCGCGAGAAGCGCCAGTTCGGGCGACTGCGCCGGCTGCCGGCGGTGACCCGCGACGGCATCGAGATCACGCTCGAAGCCAATCTCGAATTGCCGGTCGAGCTCGAGCACGCGCTGGCGAATGGTGCGATGGGGTTGGGGCTGGTGCGCACCGAGTTCTTCTATATGAACCGGGAGGAATTGCCGAGCGAGGACGAGCAGTACGAGTTTTTCGCCAGCCTGGTGCGCGGCATGGAAGGACGGCCGGTCACGCTGCGCACTCTCGATGTCGGCGGCGATAAACTGCCGGCGGCGCTGGCCGGCTATGCGGCGGCCGATTCGGCAAACCCGGCGCTCGGGTTGCGCGCGATCCGCCTGTCGCTGCGCGAGCGCCGCCTGTTGGACACCCAGCTCGCGGCGATGCTGCGCGCCGCCAAGGTCGGGCCGGTGCGCATCCTGCTGCCGATGATCTCGACCCTCGACGAGTTGCGCCGCTCCCGCGAGGCGATGGAGCAGGTGGCGCGCCGGCTGCGCCGCCGCGGCGTGGCGCTGCCCGACGAACTGCCGCCGCTCGGTGCGATGATCGAGGTGCCGGGCGCCGCGCTCGCCGCCGACGCGCTGGCCGGCGAGGCCGATTTCTTCGCGGTCGGCACCAACGATCTGATCCAGTACACGCTGGCGATCGACCGCGGCGACGAGCAGGTCGCGCATCTCTACAACCCGCTGCACCCGGCGGTGCTGCGCCTTATTCAGTTCGCCGTCGAGGCGGCGGCGCGCCGCCGCATCCCGATCAGCGTCTGCGGCGAGATTGCCGGCGACCCGCGTTATGCCGCGCTGCTGCTGGGCCTCGGCCTGCGCGAACTGTCGATGGCGCCGCGCAACATCCCGCGCGTCAAGCAGCGCATCCGCAGCCTCGACATGGTTGCCGCCACCAGGCGCGCCCGCGCGATCATGGACCAGGCCGACAGCGAGCGCATCGCCGTTCTGCTCGACGATTTCAACGCGATGGCCGAGCCGGCCTGACAATTGGCGCCGGCGGCACGGCTGCGCTAATCTCCGGGCCTGCTTTGTTGGGGAGGGATGCCATGGCCAACCGCGAACTGGTGCGCTTCGAGAATGACGGCGGGATCGGCGTCATCACGATCGACAACCCGCCGGTCAACGCGCTGTCGCCCGGCGTTCCGGAGGGCATCATCGCCGCGGTCGAGCGCGGCAACGCCGACCCGGCGATCCGCGCGATGGTGCTGATCGGCGCCGGGCGCAGCTTTATCGCCGGCGCCGACATAAGGCAATTCGGCCAGCGCCGGCCCGTCGCGCTGGGCAAGCGCGCGCATGACGCGCTCGACGCCAGCCAGAAGCCGGTGGTCGCCGCGATTCACGGCTATGCACTGGGCGGCGGTCTCGAGATTGCGCTCGCATCGAACTACCGCATCGCGGTGCCGGGCGCCCGGGTGGGCCTGCCCGAGGTGTTGATCGGCATCCTGCCGGGCAGCGGCGGCACCCAGCGGATGCCGCGCATCGTCGGCCCGAAGATGGCGATGGAGCTGATCACCACGGGCCGCCACGTCCCGGCGCCCGAGGCGCACAAGCTCGGCATCATCGACGAACTGGTGCCGGAGGGCGGCGATCTGCGCGCGGCGGCGATCGCCTTCGCCCGCCGGGTCGCCGACACCCGGTCGTTGCCGCGCATCCGCGACCGCGACGACAAGCTCGCCGACGCCAAGGCCGATCCCGGCATGTTCGACGCCTTCCGCAAGTCGATCGCCCGGCGCGCCCGCAACCAGAAGGCGCCCTACAACTGCATCGCTGCGGTCGAGGCCGCCTGCACCCTGTCGTTCGACGAAGGCATCGCGCGCGAGCGGCAGCTGTTTGACGAGCTGGAAAATTCCGCCGAGGCGCGCGCCTTGCGCTACGCCTTCTTTGCCGAGCGCGAGATCACCAAGCTGCCGCACATCCCGGCCGACACGAAACTGCGCCCGACCGACCATCCGGCGGTGATCGGCGCCGGCACGATGGGCGGCGGCATTGCGATGAGCTTCGCCGACAACGGCTATGACGTGAAGATCACCGATGCGACGAAAGAGGCGCTCGACCGCGGCATGGCGCGCATCCGCGCCAATTACGAGACGAGCGTCAAGCGCGGCAGCCTCGCCCAGGACGAGATGGAGCGCCGGCTCGCCCGCATCCATCCGGTGGCGAGCATCGACGATATTGCCGACAGCGATGTCGTCATCGAGGCGGCGTTCGAGCAGATCCCGGTCAAGGAGGAAATCTTCAAGAAGCTCGACGCCGTCATGAAGCCCGGCACGCTGCTCTATTCGAACACTTCGGGCATCGACATCGACATCATGGCCAATGCGACGAAGCGGCCGCAGGACGTCGCCGGCACGCATTTCTTCGCGCCGGCTAACGTCATGAAACTGTTCGAGGTCGTGCAGGGCGGCAAGAGCGCGCCCGACGTGATCGCCACCGGGATGGCGCTCGGCCGCAAGATCGGCAAGGTCAGCGGCCTCGCCGGCAATGGCGACGGCTTTGTCGCCAACCGCAGCCGGGCGCCGTTCAGCATGGAGATGATCATCATGCTGGAGGAGGGGGCGCTGCCCGAGCAGGTCGACAAGGTCATGGTCGATTTCGGCTACCCCATCGGGCCGTTCGCGACCTCCGACCTGTCGGGCCTCGATATCGGCTATGACACCAGGAAGCGCCGCGCCCAGCTCTACCCGAATTATCGCAAGCAGCCGATTGCCGACCGCATCGTCGAGGCCGGCCGGCTCGGGCAGAAGAACGGCAAGGGCTGGTTCCGCTATGAGCCGGGCGACCGCACCCCGCACCCCGACCCGGAAGTCACCCGCATCATCAAGGAGACCGCGGCCGAGATGGGCGTGCCGCAGCACGAGTTCACCGACGACGAGATCCTGAAGCGGCTGCTGTTCGCCAGCGTCAACGAGGCGTGCCGGATCCTCGACGAAGGCAAGGCATTGCGGGCCAGCGACATCGACGTGATGTGGCTCTACGGCTTCGGCTTTCCGCGCTATCGCGGCGGGTTGATGTATTGGGCCGATACGATCGGGGTGCGCGAGGTCTACAACCAGATCGCCGCCTGGCATCAACGCTATGGCGAGCGCTGGGCCCCCTCGCCGCTGCTGCGCCGCCTCGCCGAGGCCGGCGCGCCGCTGCGTGAGGCCAAGGCGGAGCGGTTTCGCTAGCCGCGCCGTCAGCGGGCGCCGAGATACGTCAGCTGCGGCAGGTAGAGTTGCAGAAATCGCGGCTGGACCGGCCGGACGTAGGAGGTGGTTTCCCGGGGGCCGCAATAGGGCGGCTTGAAGCTGCCGAGCGACTGGATTTCGAGTTCGGCGTGGCTTCCGGGGGCGAGCTGCAGCATCGTGTCCTGGTTGGTGTCGGTGCCGCAGCTTTCGACCGAGAACGTGTACGTCCCGGGCGGGAAGTCGCGGTAGAAGATGGTGCCCGGGTAGCTTGTCGCGAGCGGCGCCCCGTTGACGTAGATCATCGGGGTCGCGAGGTTCTCCGACGGTTCGTACTGGCGCAGAAACCACACCCGGGCGAGGCCGGCGGGCGGTGGCGGCAGTGCGGAGATCTCCGCCGCTGTGGCCGGTGCGATTGCTGCGCCCGGTGACATGCCGACGAGACTCGACGTGATCAGGCCGAGGAGCACGACGACGACCGTGCCGCGCCATCCGCCGTTGCGGGTCATGGTGATCATGCGCGCACCCTCTCGCCGTGGGTTGCTGCGAAGAACGATCGATATTAGCAGCCGATCCGGGCAGACTGAAGGCGTGTAGCCGGCACCGGGAGGAGCGTGATGATCGTACTGAAGGGCGGGCGGCTGATCGACGGGACCGGCGCGGCGCCGGTCGATGGCGTGACGGTTGTGGTCCGCGACAACCGCATCGCTTCGGTTGGCACCCGCAACGAGGGTGATTTTCCGGCCGATGCCGAGATCATCGACGTGTCGGGCATGACGATCTTGCCGGGCCTGATCGACTGCCACGACCACATGGCCAACCATAAATACGACCTGGCGCATCGCTGGCGGCTCGACGAGCCGCAGAGCACGCGCCATTTGCGCACCGCATCGGTGCTGAAGCAGACCCTCGCCGCCGGCTATACGACGATCCGCGACGCCGCCGGGCTCGATGCCGGGTTCAAGCGGGCGATCGAGGAGGGGCTGATCGAGGGGCCGCGCCTCGTGCTGTCATTGTCGATCATCTCGCCGATCGGCGGCATCGGCGATGCAGTCAGTCCATCGGGCTTGCCGCTCGACGATTGCTGCTGCATCCCGGGCGACCCGCTGGTGCCGGCGAGCGTCGTCACCAGCGCGGCCGATGTGCGCGACGCCGTGCGCAAGATGGTGCGGGCCGGCGCCGACGTGATCAAATGCGCGACGACCGGCGGCGCCAGCTCGCGCCCCGGCCACGGCCCGCGCGACGGCGCCTTCAACCTCGACGAGATGCGGGCATTGGTCGACGAGGCGGAGGCGCTCGACCGCCGCGTCATGTGCCACGCGCTCGGCGGTCGCGGCCTCGACATCGCGATCGCGGCCGGGGTCAACTCGATCGAGCACGGCTCGTATCTCGACGAAGACCCGCGCCACCTCGAAAAGATGGCCGAGCGCGGCATCTTTTTCGTGCCGACGCTGCTCGTCTACGAATACCACCGCAAGTCGCTGCAGCCGCATGTCCGCGAGCGCGCCCTGGCGCTCTACGAGCACCATATCGCCAGCATCAAGCGGGCATTGGCCCTCGGCGTCAAGGTCGTCGCCGGCACCGATGCCGGCGGCCACGGCCATCCGGCTAATGCCGGCGAACTTGAATGCCTGGTCAAGTCGGGCATGACGCCGATGCAGGCCTTGCAGGCGGCGACCGGCTGGGCCGCCGAATGCCTCGGCCAGGAGGACGACCTCGGCACCATCATGCCCGGCAAGCTCGCCGACCTTGTCGTCGTCAAGGGCGACCCGCTTGCCGACATCGCCCTGCTTCGCGACAAGCGGCAAATCGCGCTCGTCGTCAAGGACGGCGTGATCGCCGCCAACCGGACGCCGGCCAGCCGGTAGGCTGCTACTTGCCGGTCTGCGCCAGCACGAAATCGCGGATCAATTCGCATGCCCGGGTCGAGGCCGGGTCGGTCGGTCGGTTGACGACGAAGGTGTGCGGCATCCCGGCGAATTTGTGCATTGCGACCTCGCCGCCGCTTCTGCGATAGGCGGCGGCGAAGCGGTCGGCCATATCGGGGGTGACGTTGTCGTCGGCGGTGCCCTGGACGAGGATCGCCGGCACCAGCGGCGCCACCGCTTCGCCGCGCTCGAGGATCAGCTGCGGGTTGCCCTCCGCCATCTCCGCTTCCGAGGCCCAGTACGCGTCATGCGCCGCGACCAGCCGCGTGTTGCCCTTCTCCTTGACCATGCGGTAGCGCGCCAGCGGGTCGGAAATCGGCCAGCACAACACGAGGTAGGGCAGACGCGCATCCTCGGCCGGCGCCTCGGCCAGCGGCAGCGCGGCATAGCGCGGATCGTCGGGCTTCAGCGCGCTCAGCAACAGTTGATGGGCCCCGCTCGACGTGCCGAGCCCGCCGACCAGGTCGCGCCGGCTGCCGAATTCGGCCGCGTGCGTCTTGAGCCAGCGCGTCGCCAGGTTGATGTCGGCGATCGAGGCGGGATAGCGCCATGCCGGCGGCATCCGGAAATCGATCGCCAGCACGACGATGCCGCTCTTGGCCAGCGCCTCGTCGAGCGGTGCGTTGTTGAGCCGGTCGCCCGACGCCCAGGCGCCGCCGTGCACCTCGACAACCGCCGGAAACGGCCCGGCCCCCAGCGGCCGGTACAGCCGCGCCATCAGTGGCGTGCCCTCGTGCCGGCGGTACTCGAGATCGCGCACCTCGATCTCGAAGCGCGCCGCAATCGCAACCTCGTCTGCCATCTTTGCCCCTCCGTTGCTGGTACCAGCATGCCTGCCCGCGGAGCCCGTTCCAAGCGCTGCGATTGTCGCTCGGTCGCGCGAACGGCTCGGCCGGCCCGGTGTTTGTCAGGCGAATGCCGAGAGGTGATTCGGTGAGGTGATCCATGTCGACCCGTGCCGCTGTTGCGCTTGCCCTCCTGCTGCCGATCGGTCTTTCGGGGTGCGCCGGGCCGCCCTGGGCGCAAGCCGTCTCGCCCGACGGGATCACGCTGCGCTGGTATCCGAACGACGCCGGCGAATTCGCGGCGCAACAGATCGCCGATGCGCACTGTGAGCCGACCGGGCAACCCGCGGCGATGCACGCCATCGAGGAAGATCCGGGCGCCATCATCGCCACCTACCGATGCCGATGAGATTGCCCGCTGGTGCTTGCTTTGGTGAAGATAGCGCGTTAACAAATCGCAAAGGTTTGCTGCTAACAATCGTAACCCATGTTACAGATCGTGGCCAATCAACCACCCGTTTCAAAGATCGCCGCTTCCGATGCGTCGCATACCTGGAGCGACTATCGCATCCCGGAAGACCGCAGCGCATGGCACCCGCTGGTGCGCCAACTCTACGAGTATTGGCAGTCGATCGCGCCGCCGGGGCGCCTTCCCGGCCGTCAGCATATTGCGCCGGAGGACATCGCGCCGTTGTGGTCGCGCCTGTGGATGCTCGATGTTTTTCGCGATCCGCTGCGTTATCGCTATCGGCGGTGCGGCAGCGATCTGGTGCGCTCGCTCGGCCGCGAAGTCACCGGCTGCTGGCTCGATGAGGTGCATCCGCAACTGATCGCCAATCCCCAGTCGCGCGAGCGATTTCGCTTCACGGTCGAGACCGGGCTGCCGACTTGGCGGCGCGGGCCGCCACTCTGGACCCACCATCCCGACCACCGGATGGTCGAGACCTGCGTCCTGCCGCTTGCCGCCGATGGCCGCACCGTGGACAAGATGATCGGCCTGCTGGTGGCGTTCGACGCCGAAGGCCGCCCGATCTGACGCGATCGGCGGGGTCGGCGGGCCTACCAGCGCAACGCCGGCAGCTGAATCTCGACCGCCCCGTTCCGGCCGCTTGCGCCGAGCAGCCTGGTCCCACAGGGCAGGGCGGGCAGGCAAGCCCCGGGTTCCGGCGCTACCAGCTCCGCACGCGGCGTGATCGACGGCTTACCGGTATCCGCTGGCGGCGGCAGACCGAGCAGGGTGCCTGACAGGTCGAAATCGGCGGCAGACTGGCCGGCATAAGCCCGCACCGCGCCGACGAACCCGAGCGCTGCCACGATCAGCCCGCTGGTGATGATCCTCGTGGAATGCTGCACGCGGCGATATTAGCGCTTGTCGGGCCGACCGCGCGCGCGATTTGATGCCGTCTTTGTGGCAGGAGGCGGCCCATGAAGATCACCGACGTAACGCTGACCCTGTTCGGATGGGAGAGCGTTCCGGCAACGACCTACGGCCAGCACTCGGCGCGCCCGACCGGAAGGAGCGATCTCGGCCTCCTGCGCATCGTCACCGACGAGGGGATCGAGGGCCACGCCTTTCTCGGCACGTCGTCCAACCCGGCGAGCCTCGACGGGCCGGGCCTCATTCGCTTTCTGAAGCCGGTGGTGATGGGGCAGGACCCGCTCGACCGCGAGCGCCTCAACCGCCTCTTGTGGGCGCGCGCCCGCGTCGCGACGGTGCGCACGATCGGCGCTGTCGACATTGCGCTGTGGGACATCGCCGGCAAGAAGGCCGGGCTGCCGATCCACCGCCTGCTCGGCACCTGCCGTGACCGGATCGGCGCCTATGCCAGCTCCGAGATCCACGGCACGCGCGACGCCTATGTCGAGCAGGCCCGGCATTACCAGGGCGCGGGGTGGCACGCCTACAAGATCCATCCGCCGCAAGCCTGGCGCGAGGATATCAAGGTCTGCGAGGCGGTGCGCCAGGCGGTCGGCGACGACTATACGGTGATGCTCGATTCGACCTGGAGCTACCGCTACGAGGAGGCGCTGCGCGTCGGCCGGGCGATCGAGGAGATGGGGTTCTACTGGTACGAAGACCCGCTCGCCGAGCAGGACATCTACAATTACGTCAAATTGAAGCAGAAGCTCGACATCCCGATCCTCGCCACCGAATACCCGATCGGCGGCCTCGATTCCTACATCCCCTGGGTCACCGAGCGAGCCACCGACATGTTGCGCGGCGACGTCGCGGTCAAGGGCGGCATCACGACGCTAATGAAGGCGGCGCACCTCGCCGAAGCCTTCCGCATGAATTTCGAAGTGCACCACGGCGGCAACTCGCTCAACAATGTTGCCAACCTCCACGTCATCATGGCGATCCGCAACACCGAATTCTTTGAGGTGCTGTTGCCCGATGCGATGCAGAAATACGGCATGGCCGAGGACATCGTTGTCGACCGCGACGGCTTCGTCCACGCCCCCACCGCCCCCGGCCTCGGCGCCGAGATCGATTTCGAGCTTATCGAGCGAAGGAAGATCGGAGTTCTGAGCTGAGGACAAAGGAGGTCTGATGAGGGTCCCAGGCGCGAAGAGGCGGTGTTTTTATGTGCGGCAGAGGCATACGACAGGTCGTAGTTCCCAACGAGAAAAGCGGAGATAGCCCGCTGACCGCCGAAAGATAGATTTCGAATTTCGCTGAGCTGATGGACCAAATCGTCACCCGGTCGGCTGCGACCGGGTTCCGTTGCCGCGGCGCTCCCAGGGACGGAAGATCACATTAAACCTAGCCGGGAAAGCGCAAGGTCGTGGTCGTGATCCGCGAGGGCGACGGCAAGACCCTGCCGGGCGTGTTCCGCAACGAGGCCGACGCAGCGGCCTTCATCCGTCGCCGGGTTGCGATCGGCCGAGATACATGCCGACGAAGCCGGCTCATGGAACGATCTGCACGGCCGCTACACGATGCACCGGATCAACCATGCCGAGGCTTACAGCCTGGACGGCGCGTGCACGAACAACGCTGAAAGCTTCTTCAGCCGCATGCGCCGTGGCGAGATTGGACACCATCATCACGTCGCCGGCCCCTACTTCGCCCGGTTCGCGCAGGAAGCGGCGTGGCGCGAGGATCATCGTGCTCGAGCAGCACGGGGCGCAGGTTGGCGCCTATCATTCCCCAACGGGAGAGGCGCCCGTTTTCTTTCAAATTAACCCCAGCTCCCTCGCCGTGAGCCTCCACTGCACTCAATGGAACCGCGGTCTCAATAGCGATATCCTTCGTGATGGCATGATCTCCTCCGGCGGCGCCACCAACCGGCGGGTTTTGCGTTGCGAATTAGGAGGTTACGCCACCTTCAAATTTCCACCATCTATGCGCCGGGGGCCGGCGAGTGCGGTCGCCTCAGATCACGCCGTCATCCTTGAGTCCCTTGACGTCGCCCTCGCTCATGCCGAGCCAGTCACCGAACACCTGATTGGTGTGCTGGCCGAGGAGCGGCGCGGGCGCGATCTTCGGCGGCTTGCCGTCGAAGCGCACCGGGAAGGTCGGCATCCGCAATTCGCCGTTCGGGTGCTGCTGGGTCTGGATGATACCACGCGTTTGGAAAGTCGGCTCGGCCAAGAGGTCGCCGGTGTCGAGCACCGCCCCGGCCGGGATGCCAGCTTCGCCGATGATGCGCATCGCCTCGTGCTTGGTGTGCTGCTTGGTCCAGGCGGTGACCATCGCGTTCACCTCGTCGGCACGCGCCAGCCGCTTGTCGCGGTCGAGATATTCGGGGTCGTCGGCGAGTTCCGGGCGGCCCATGACCCGGGCGAGGCGGCGCCAGTGCTCGGGGTTGTTGTGGCTGTTGAAGACAAACACCCAATCGTTGGGGCCGCCGGGCTTGCAGGGGAAGATGTCGTTCGGCGGCACCGGCGGGCCGAAGCCGCCGCGGCCGCGCTGCTGCGGCTCGCCGGTGCGCGCGTGGTTGATGAACGCGCCGCGCGTATAGTTGAGCTGCGCGTCCTGCATCGCCACCTGCAAGCGCCGTCCCGTGCCGGTTGTGACGCGCTGGAACAGCGCCGCGAGGACGGAGATCGCCATCAGCATGCCGGTGCCGGTGTCGCCCAGCGTCGGACCGGGCCGGATCGGCCGGCGGCCCTCCTCGCCGGTGATCGCCATGTTGCCGCCGCCGGCCTGCGCGATCATGTCGAAGGCGAGGTTGTGCTCGTACGGGCTGCCCTCGCCGAAGCCCTTGACCTGGCAATAGATCAGGCGCGGATTGAGCTTGTGCAGTTCGTCCCAGCCGAGCCCCAGCTTCTCGATCGTGCCGGGCGCCATGTTTTCGGCAAAGACGTCGGCCTTTTTCGCCATCTCCTTGACGAGGGCAAGGCCGCGCGGCGACTTGAGGTTGACCGTGACCGATTTCTTGTTGGCGTTGTAGATCATGAAGTAATAGGCGTCGGCGCCGGGCTTGGGGCCGCCGCCGAGGATTCGGCCGGGCTCGCCGCCCTTCGGGTTCTCGACCTTGACGACCTCGGCGCCCAGCTGAGCCAAGACCTCGGTGCAGGTCGGGCCGGCCTCGAATTGCGTCAGGTCGAGCACGCGAACCCCGGCAAGGCAGTTCGGTGCAACGGCGGCTTCGGTCATGGTGGCGCTCCTGATCCGGTGGGCATAGCCTCACGATAAGTCGAGCGATCGGCATTCGCAAACAGGAGGGCTGCATGCCCGCTCCCCATCATCTGCGCCTCTACGAGAATTACCGCTTCGTGCTGTATGCGCCGTTCTATGCCGCGCATGCGATCGGTGCCTACGAGACGGAGGGGCTGGCGGTCGAGCTGTTGCCGTCGCCGGGGCCGGGGCGAGCCGAAGCGGCGCTGTTGGCCGGCGAGGCCGATGTGCTGTGGATGGGCCCGATTCGCGTCATGAAGCACCATGACGACCACCCGGGCTCACCGCTTGTCGAATTTGCCGAAATCGTGTGCCGCGATCCGTTTTCGCTGGTTGGCAGCCGGCCCAATCCCGGTTTCCGCCTCGCCGAGCTTGCCGGCCTGCGGTTCGCGAGCGTCAGCGAGGTGCCGACGCCGTGGCTGTGCCTCGAACAGGATCTGCGCGACGCCGGCATCGACCCCGGCCGCCTCGACCGCGTCATCGGCCGCTTCATGGCGGACAACGTCGCGGCACTCGCCGACGGCAGCCTCGACGTGGCGCAGCTGTTCGAGCCGTTTGTCGAGATGGCGGTGGGTGGCGGTGCGCACGTCTGGCAGCCGGCGAGCGCGCGCGGCCTCACGAGCTATACCGTCTTCGTGACGACGCGCGCCCGACTCGCGGCCGACCCCGAGCCGTTCCGCCGCATGGCCCGTGCGATGTGCCGGACGCAGCGCTGGGTCGCCGCCGCGACGCCAATGGCGCTGGCCGCGGCGGTCGGCGACTATTTCCCGGCGCTCGACCGCTCCGTGCTGGCGCGCGCGCTCGCGCGCTACAAGGCGCAGGGCGTGTGGGCGGAGGACCCGCGCCTGCCGCAAACCGGCTTCGATCGGCTGCGCCGCGCCCTCGTCGGCAGCGGGTTTCTGAAGCGGGCGGTGCCGTTCGCCGAATGCGTCGACGCCAGCCTGGCTGAGGCGGCCGTCGCGGGCGGCGGCATCTGAGCGGCTCCTAGTCGCCGGATGGCTCTGCCGCGACGATCTTCACCGCGACGTCGCGGCCGGCCCATTCCCCGGTGCTCTGCCGCCGCCAGGTGAGGTCGATCCGGCTGCCGGCCGGCAGCGCAGCCGTGTCGAGCGCAGCGACATGGAAGCCGAGGCCGGTGTCGCTGGTCGGCATGTCAGCCGGGGCCTGCCAGCCATCATGGCCCCAATGCACTATCGCCGGCTCGGTCAGCGCCACCGCCAGCCGCGCGCCGGCCGCCATCGTGTCGATCTCGGCGTGCGGCCACCAGAAAGCGTACGCGGTCGCCGGGCGCTGGCCATGATAACGCTGCCAAGCCGCGCGCGGCCGGTCGAACGGGCGGTCGAGCTGACGCGACACCAGCAGCTTGACGAATTCGGCATGGGCCCAGGCCAGCGGCATCGCCGAGCCGCTGGCCTGCCCCGGGTAAAGCCCCCGCGCCGGGACCGGGTCGGCGTCCCATATCTGCTCGGGGATCATCCCGCCGGGGCTCGCCATTGCCGCCATCGCCGCGAGATAGGGCAGGGGGTCGTTGCCGGCGCTGAGCTCGAAATGGCCGCGTTCGCCGGTCAACAACGGCCAGCCGCGGCCGATGCCGGTGCCGTCGAAGGCGCTGCCGTCCGCGTGTTCGCCGTAGCCGTCGCCGCGGTAGCGGTGCCATACCGGGCCGGTCGGCGTGTCGCTGCGCAACAGCGCGTCGGCGAGGCGCAGCGAGCCCTGGATCAGGGGATCGTCGGCCTGGCGCAGCCCGCAACGCACCAACTGCATGAACTCGGTGCCGATCTGCTCGTCGCCGCGCAGGCTGGTGGGGTCGCGGCGATTGCGGATCGGCACGACCGCAGCGCTGGCGGCGGCTTGGTTGAGGATGCCCGGCGGCGCCACCCGCACGTAATAGCCGGGCACGCCGTGTTGCCGCGCCAGCGCGGTGTCGCGAACCGTGATCCACGCCTCGATCTGCGCGTTCCAGAAATCGGCGAGCGCCACGGCCCAGCCTGCTTCGGTCGCCGGCAACAGCGCCGCGCCGGCGACCAGCGCGGCGATCGATACGGCCAGCGTGAACGGGTTGATCCCCTCGTTCTCCTCCCAGCGGTCCTGTTTGGTCGACGGCCCGGTGCGGGCGATGTAGCCGAGCGCGCGCCGCGTCATGTCCTCGACTGCGATGCCGCCCAGCGCGTCGCGCTCGTCGAGCGCGGCGGCGAGCAGCACCGGCAATGCCGTCTCGTCGAGCTGGATGCCCTGCCAGTAGGGGCTGCCGCCGAGCCACTGGTTCTGGTTCCAGTGGCCGTCCTCGGTCTGCGTCGCGATCAGGTAGCGCAGCGTGTCGCGCGCCTCGTTCTCGGCGCCGAGCGCGAGCAAAGCACCGGCGCATTCGACGAGGTCGCGCGGCCACACCAGATGGTAGCCGCCGCGTTCGTTGCCGTGATCGCCCCAGGGCACGCTGAGACTGGCGACCATCGCGCCGGGATAGGTCGTGTCGAGATGCGCCCGCAGCACGATGGCCGAGACCATGGCTTGGGTGCGGATCGCTTCGGGCACGTCTAGCGGCGGTGCGCTGCGCTCGGCACAGCGTGCCTGCCAGTCGCCCCAATCGGCGATCTGCTGCTGCAAGACGGTGTCAAACGGCTGAATTAGGCTCGATATCGCTAACGTCGCGGCAGATTCGGCGCTGCTGCCGAAGCCGAGCGACAAGACGGCGCGGCGCGGCAGCTCGCCGGTCAGCGCGACATTGCCCGGTCCCGCCGTCTGGTATTGCCAGGTCATCGCGCCGTTGCGCGAGAAATCCTGCCAGCCGTCGCTGCTGCCGACATAGCCGACGCTGGCGCGGCCGAAGGCGTCGGCCTGGTGCTCGTCAACCGCGGCCAGCGCCATGCCGAACGGGCCCTGCTGGGCGCACAGCACGGTGCGTGCGCGATAGCGCTCGACCAACGCGACATTGCCGTAGCCGGTGGCGCCGAGATGCGGCGCGACGAGAACGTAAAGCCCCAGAGCGCCGTCGCCCTCCAGCCGGCACTCGATCAGCAACACGTCGCGCCGCGGGTCGGGCGTGACGCGCAGGCGCAGCCGGTAGCGCGGGTGGGTGTGCACGATCTCGATCGCCGGCACGCCCGGCGCAATCAGCCGCAACGTATAGTTCTGGTTGCGCTTGACCTCCGACCAGAAACCGTCCGGCCCGGCGACGATAAAGCCGAGATCGCGAATCTGCGGGATGTCGACGCGCGGATAATAGACCTCGTTGATGATGCCGAAGCCCATCGTGAACCACAGCCGCGCCGTCCCGAGCCCGCAGCCGACGATGTCCTTGGCGCTGCTGGTCCAAGTCGGTGCGGTGCCGGGAGCCCCGGGCGCGTGGTCAGGCGCGTGGTCCGCGGGCGGCGAAGGCGGGGTGGGGGGCGTCGGCATGGTCGACAAAAACCTATACGCGGGAGCTTGGCCGGTGGAATCCTTCCGGTCAGCCGAGGACGCGGTTCAGAAACGCATCCATCCGCGCCGTCGCCGAGTTTGACAGATCGTTCGGGAACAGCGTGAAGCCATGCGCCCCGCCCGGATAGATCGCCAACTCGGCCTCATTGCCGGCGGCAACCCAGCGCGCATGCATGAACAGCGTGTCGTCGAGCAGCGCGTCCCTCGTTCCGACGCTGAACAATGCCGGGCACAGGCTCTTCAGCTCGGCATAAAGGGGCGAGATGTCGGGGACGCGCCGGTCGGTGACGGTCGGCAGAAACGCGTTGTAGAACTGCTGCATGTCGATCGTCCGCAGCACCAGCCGCGTGTTGCCGAACTGACGCTGGCTCGGCGTCATCGCCAGGTCGAACGCGCCGTAGACGATGTTGGCGCCGCGAAAGCCGGTGTAGCCATGACGATCGCGCAGCCGCAGGATGGTCACCGCGGTCAGGTGGCCGCCGGCCGAACTCGCCGCCGATCGTCAGGGCGTCGGTGCCGAACTCTCGTTTGCCGTGCTGCACCAGCCACAGGGCGGCGGCCTCGCAATCATCGGGACCGGCCGGATAGGGGTGCTCCGGCGCCAGGCGATATTCGACCGAAACCACCGCCTGCCCGGTATTGTCGGCGATCCGCTCCAGCATCGGATCCTGCATGTCGGCGCCGCCGAGCACCCAACCGCCGCCGTGCAGATGCAGGTAGATCCCGCGGGGCGGCTGCGCCGGCGCGATGACGCGCAGCGGGATGTCGTTGCCGTCCTTGCCGGGTATCGTCAGGGTGCGCGCCCGGCTCGACATTACCGGCGCCGGAAACGGTCCTTCGCCACGCCGGCGCGCCGCCCGCATCGCCGCGGGACCGACGATCCACCACTCCGGCTGATCGGCCAGCAGCGCGATCATCTGTGCGTTCAATTGCGCCGTATCGGGGGCGATCGCGGTGTCGCGGAACAGCGCGGGATCGAACGGATGGGTGTCGGTCATGGCGTCACTCCTGGGCGGCTATTGCGCGGCGATCGCGGTCGGCGCCGCCGCAAAGCGCCGCTCCATGTCGCGCACCGCGCGCACCGCCTCGCTGTCGGGCACAGCGACCCAGCCTACGATCAGCTGAGAGGACGACTGATAACGACGGAATTGGAGCTACGCGCATTCTGTTAACCTGGAGCTTACATTCGTCAGCATAGTCGCGCACGGATAGCATTCTGGCGGGAGCAGACCAATGACGGTATTGCAGGACAAGATCGTGCTGGTGACCGGCGCCGGGGCGGGGATCGGCCGGGCCATCGCGCTGGCGATGGCCGAGAACGGCGCCACCGTCGCCGCCGCCGACATCGACCTCGCCGCCGCGCAGCGCACCGCGGCGGACGCCGCGGGAAACAACCGGCGCGCGATCGCGATCGAAGCCGATTGCGGCGACGTCGCCAGCATCGACGCGATGATCGCGCGCACCGTCGCCGAGTTCGGCCGGCTCGACGTCATCGTCAACAACGCCGGCGTCACCCGCTTCGCCGACATCATGGATCTGACCGAGGCGGATTGGGACCGCATTCACCGGGTCAACGCCAAGGGCGTGTTTTTCTGCCTGCAGCGCGCCGCCCGCGAAATGATGAAACAGTTCAATCAAGACGGGGGTGGCGGGCGCGTCATCAACATGGCCTCGATCAGCGGCCGCGGCTATGCCGGCGCATCCAACGCGGCCTATGCCGCAAGCAAGGGTGCCGTCATCGCGCTGACCAAGATGGCGGCGCAGCAGCTCGGCCGCTACGACATCAACGTCAACGCGATCTGCCCCGGCGTCACCCGCACCGAGCTCGGCGCCCGCAACGCCGTCGGCCGCGCCGCGGCGCGCGGCATTACAATCGAGCAGATGTATGCCGAGCAGGAAGCCGCGATCCCGATCCGCCGCGCCAACACGCCCGACGACATTGCGGCGATGGCGGTGTTCCTCGCCGGACCCGGCGCGCGCAACATCACCGGCCAGTCCTACAACGTCGATGGCGGCCTGGTGCCGAGCTGAGCCGCTATTTCCATTCGTTCGTGCGACGGGCTACAGTCGCGCGAATTCCATCACTCAGGAGGACGCCATGCCGAACCAGAGCCCGACGAGCGACATCTGGGAAGCGATGAGCACGATGCGCGCGATGCGCCGGCTCAAGCCCGACCCGGTGCCGGACGAGCTGATCAACAAGATCCTGCAGGCCGGGCAGTGGGCGCCCTCCGGCGGCAACACCCAGCGCTGGCGCTTCCTGGTGGTCAAGGACCCGGAGGTCAAGAAGAAGGTGCAGGTCTATTACAAGCGCCTGTTCGACGAATCGGTCGGGCCACGCTATGCGGCGAGTGCGCCGCCGCCGGGATCAAATCCCGACAGCTTCAAGCGGCAGCATGCGGCGGTCGAATATCTGACCGACCATTACCACGAGGCGCCGGTGTGGATCGTCGCCTGCCTCGATGCCGGCGAGAACCCGGGCCGCACGGCGGGTTCGTCGATTTATGGGGCGGTGCAGAACATGTGCCTCGCGACGCGGGCGCTGGGCCTCGGCACGACGCTGACGACGCGGCACACGGGCTATGGCAAGGAGGTCGACGCGATCTTCGGCCTGCCGCCCGGCGTCCAGTCCTACGCGATCCTGCCGATCGGCTGGCCGATGGGCAATTTCGGCAAACTGGGGCGCGGGCCGTTGAACGACGTCGTCTATCAGGACCAGTGGGGCAAATCCTACCAGGGTCTGTAACAAACGCTGAGGGAGGAAAGCCATGCCGCGCGTAGCGCCGGTCACCGGCAAGGGCGATGTCCCGGCCGAGCACCATGCCGTTGTCGATGACGTGGTGAGCGTCTTCGGTCAGGTTCGCGGGCCGTTCAGCATGCTGCTGCACAGCCCGCCGCTGGCCGAGCGGATGCTGCAATTCGTCAAGTTCAACCGCGGCGGCACGGTCGTCGAGCCGCGGCTGCTGTCGCATGCGATCCTCGCCTCGGTGCGCGACCGCGAGGCGGCCTATGTCTGGGCCGCCCAGGTCGGGGCGGCGCGGCGGGCCGGGGTGCCGGAAGCGACGATCGACGTCCTGCGCGCCAACGGCGATCCCGCGTCATTGGGCGAGGACGAGCGCGACATCGTCAACTACACGCGCCAGCTGATGCGGACAAACCGCGTCGACCAGGCATTGTTCGACCGGTTGCAGAAGCGGCACGGCACGCAATGGCTGGTCGAATTGACCGCGTTCGCCGGCTATTTCGCGATGCTGTCGGGCGTCGTCAACGCGTTCGACGTGGCGGCCCCGCCCGACGGCGACAAACTGCCGGCGTGACGTTCGTCATCCCCGCGCAGGCGGGGATCCGGGGCGGCCAACCAATGAGCGGCCCCGGATTCCCGCCTTCGCGGGAATGACCCTGGGTTTTTTTGCAAGGGAGCGAGGCGATGGATTTCGGCGCGTCGATGTTCATGACGGATTACTGCATCCCGGCAGCCGAGCTGGGCCGGGCGTTGGAGGCGCGCGGGTTCGAATTGCTGTGGAACCCGGAGCACTCGCACATCCCGCTGTCGCGCAAGACGCCGTTCCCCGGCGGCGGCGACCTGCCGAAGATGTATTACGACGCGATGGACCCGTTCATCACGTTGACCGCGGCGGCGGCGGCGACCAAAACGCTGAAAATCGGCACCGGCGTCTGCCTGGTGATCCAGCGCGACACGATCCAGACCGCCAAGCTTGTCGCCTCGCTCGACCAGGTTTCCGGCGGTCGCTTCCTGTTCGGGATCGGCGGCGGCTGGAACCAGGACGAGATGGAGGACCACGGCACGGTCTACGCCAGCCGCTTCAAGCTGATGCGCGAGCAGATCGAGGCGATGCGCGAGATCTGGACCAAGTCGAAGCCCGAGTATCACGGCGAGTTGGTGGACTTCCCGGCGATGATGACGTGGCCGAAGCCGGTGCAGACGCCGATGCCGGTGATCATCGGCGGCGCCTTCCCGCATGCCGCGCGGCGCGCGGTGCGCTACGGCAACGGCTGGGTCCCGATCGCCGGCCGCGGCAACATCGAGGACACGATACCGAAGTTCAAAGAGATGCTGGCCGAGGCGGGGCGCAGCCTCGCCGAGGTGCCGATCACGATGTTCGGCGCGCCCCAGGACGCCGACGCGATCAAACGCTGGCGCGACATGGGCGTGTCGCGCGTCGTCGCCGGCCTGCCGCCGGAAAATTCCGACAAGACCTTGCCGGCCCTCGACCGCTGGGCCGACCTGATCCGTGCGGTCAATTCGTGACGGGAACCGACCTGTAACGGGTCGCAGCGAGGGCGGCGGCTTAGGCGGCTCGCCGCTCCAATTGGCTTTCCAGGACGACCCGTTCGTGGCCGTCCGTGCTGTTCTTGATGCGGTATTGCGGCGTGTTCCCCTCCTCGGGAAGCAACCGCACGATCGTATAGCGGCCTCGCGCCGAGCCGCCGTCTCGCCGATCCGGCGAGAACTGAACGGCCTGGCCGACGGAAAATTTGTGTTCGACCATGTTCTTTCACAAAAAAACGGCGCCGCCCGGCTGCCGAAGCCTCCGGGCGGCGCCTGACGTGGTCAGGCTTATTGTGCCTGAAGGTTTACGGCAGAGGTTTTGCCCTGCTGGCCACGCTCAAGCTCGTAGCTGAGCTTCTGGCCTTCCCTCATGTCGCTCATCCCTGCCCGCTCGACGGCGGAGATATGGACGAACACGTCCTTCGAGCCGTCATCGGGCTGGATGAACCCATAACCCTTTTGAGAATTAAACCACTTCACGGTACCGGTAGCCATTCTTCGCTTCCTTCGTAGAGATCTTCCGGCCAGCACTCTGGCCGGACGCGATCACATTCCAAACTTGGGAAGCACTCTCGGTTGGCTGGATAGCAAGCCGTAACAGGGCAAACCAGTATCGAAATACGATCGGGAGATACATGGCGAGGGCACAGCGTGATTTCAACGCCGGGCAGGTTTTTGCAGGTGCGCATTGACGGCGCCGGATGTCTGACGACACAACTATGATCGCGGTTACTGAGCGAGGAGAACAGCATGGCCGACATCCGCATCCTGGCGACGGTTTTGGGCTTCCCCGAGGGGCCGGTCTGGATGGCCGACGGCTCAGTGATTCTCGGAGAGATTTCCGGGAAGAAGGTGACCCGCGTCGCACCTGGCGGGGCGAAGACCGAAATCGGCAAAGCCGGCGGCGGCCCCAACGGGCTGGCGACCGGCCCCGACGGCGCGCTTTACGTCTGCAACAACGGCGGCGCCGTTTACGAGACAACGCCGAGTTTTCTGTCGACGGGTCCGGCGCCTGACTATAACGGCGGCTCGATCCAGCGCATCGACCTCAAGACCGGCGAGACGCGAATCCTCTACAGCCATTGCGGCGCGCGCCGCTTGTCGGCCCCGAACGACATCGTGTTCGACAAACAGGGCGGCTTCTATTTCACCGACCTCGGCAAGCGCTATGCGAACGGTCGCGACCATGGCGGGCTCTACTACGCGCTGCCCAACGGCTCGCAGATTACCGAACTTGCCTATCCGATCGTCAGCCCTAACGGCGTGGGCCTGTCGCCCGACGAGAAGACGGTGTACGTCGCTGACACCGAGTTCGTCGCGGCTGTTCGCGTTTGACATCGCCGCGCCGGGCGTCGTCAAAAAGGAGCCGTTCCCGGCCCCCTATGGCGGGCGGCTCGTCTGCGGCCTGCCCGGCTTTCAGCGCTTCGACAGCCTTGCGGTCGAGGCGTCGGGCAACATCTGCGTCGCAACGCTTGGTGACCGGCCACATCACCGTCATCTCGCCGGGGGGCCAAGTCGTGCGCCAGGTCAAGATGCCCGACGTCTACCCGACCAATATCTGCTTCGGCGGGCCTGACCTGCGCACCGCCTACATCTCGCTGTCAGCCTCCGGCCAGCTCGCCGCGATGGAGTGGCCTGAGCCGGGCCTCAAGCTCAACTTCATGGCCTGAGCGTGAACCGGCGCCATGCGCATCGAGATCATCTGCACCGGCGACGAAGTCCTCACCGGCAAGATCGTCAACACCAATTTCAGCTATATCAGCCAGAAGCTCGAGGATGTCGGGCTGGAGGTGCGCTGGGGCACCACGGTCGGCGACGACCGCGACACGCTGCTCGCCGCCTTCCTCCAAGCCGGCGAACGCGCCGACGCGGTCATCGTCAATGGCGGGCTCGGACCCGACCGTCGACGACCTGTCGCAGGAGATCGCCGCCCGCGCCGCCGGCGTCGAGCTGGTGCTGAACGAGGAATGGCTGGCAACAATGACGGCGTATTTTCACGCGCCGCAGCCGGGTCATGTCGCCCAACAACCGCAAACAGGCGATGCTGCCGGCCAGGGCCGAGATCCTCGACAACCCGATCGGCACCGCCTGCGGCTTTGCGATCGATATCGGCAAGGCGCGGTTCTTCTTCACCCCGGGAGTGCCGCGCGAGCTGCGCCGCATGCTCGAAGAGCAGATCATCCCGCGCCTTTTGGCCCGCAGTGGCGCGCCGACCGCGATCCGGCTGAAGCGCTTTCATTCCTACGGCCTCGGCGAAAGCCACGTCGATTCGTTGCTTGCGGGGGTCGAGGCACTGGTTCCCGATGGCAGCGCCAAGCTCGGCTTCCGCGCGCATTATCCGCAGATCGAGACGAAGCTGACAGTGCGCGGCGCCGACGCCGACGATATCGAGGCGCAAGCTCGTCCCGGTCGTGGCCGAGGTCAGACAGCGGCTCGGCAATTTCATCCTGGCCGAGGACGACGACACGCTCGAAGGCGTGATCCTCAAATCCTTGCAGGCGAGCCAAGGCTCGCTCGCCGTGGTCGAGACCTTTACCGGCGGCCAGATCGCATCCCGCATTGCGCCATTGCCGGGGGCCGAAAGCGTGTTCCGCCGCGGCATCGTCGCGCGCGACATCGCCGAGTTGTGGGATGCGCTGCGGCTGACCGTGCCGCTCGAAATCACCCGCGAAAGCGCCGAAGCGGTGGCCGCGGCGGCGTGCCGCGCCAGCGGCGCCAGCCATGCGCTCGCGGTGCTGATCGATCTCGACGACGGGCCCGACCGGATCGATTTCGGCGGCACGATCTGCCTCGCGATCAGCGGCGAGGGCGGCATCGAATTGCGCCGCTCGCGCATCCTCGGCGGCCGCGAATGGGTGCGCCTGGGTGCCGTCGAACTGGGGCTCGACTGCCTGCGCCGCTATCTCTACCGGCTGCCGGTCACCGAGCGGATCGACTTCGAGCGCACCTGAGCGCTGGCATCCGTCGATGCCGAATTGGCCGAAATTTCGTCGGCGGCACAGCCTTTATCCCCTCCCGCATCGCGGGAGAGGGTTTCCGGGATGCGGCCGGCCGCTTACGCCTTGGCGTATTTGCCGGTCAGCTGCGGCGTGAAGTCGGGGTAGTTGCCCGGCGTCTTGGTGTTGGCTTCTTCGTGGCACTGCAGCCGCGTCTTGCGCGCCCAGGTGCGTTTCAGGTCATCCTTGATATGGAAGGTGAGGCGCCCGAGCCCTTCGGTTTCCAGCTCGATCTTGTCGCCGTCCATGAACGGGTTGAGGCCGCGGTGGTTGGTGCCGGTGGCGATGATGTCGCCGGGCACGAGCGTATGGATCGAGGTCAGCCACTCGATGCAGCGGGCGATCTTGTGCCCCATGTCGTCAGTGTTGAAGTTCTGCATCAGGGTGCCGTTGTTCCACAGCCGGATCTGCAGGTGCAGCGGATCCTTGATCTCGTCCTTGGTGACGAGGAACGGCCCGATCGGCGCGAACGTGTCGCGCGACTTCATCTGAAAGAACACGTTGCCCGGAGGCGGCAGGCCGCGCGCCGAGCCGTCGATGAAGTTGGTGTAGCCGAAGATGCAATCCATCGCGTCGGCCTGGCTGACGTTGGTCGCCTTCTTGCCGATGACGACCGCCATCTCCGCTTCGCCCTCGAAGACCGCCGCCGGCACGTCGGGCAGCACCATCGTGTCGCCGTTGCCGATGATCGCCGAGGGCGATTTGTGGAAGGCGTTGATCGGCGCCGGCGCGCTGCGGGTGCCGTCTTCCATGTAGTTGACGGCCATGCAGTCGATCGTCTTCGGCGACGGCAGGGGCGGGCGGATCTTGACGCTCGCCAACGGCACGCCGCTGCCGCTCGCCACTGCGGCCTCGATCTTCGGCCGGTAGGCGTCGAACCGCTCGATCAGGCCGTTCATCAGATCGCCCGGCCCGGTGTGCGGGATGTCGGCGACCACCGCCGAGACATCGACGACCGAGCCGTCGGCCTTCAGCACGCCGAGCTTAAAATCGTTGAAGTACAGTAATTTCATGTGTGCTCCCTCCCGGCTTGTCGAGCCTTGCTGAGCCGCTCGGGGGCTCCCGCTCGGCCTAACGGGGGCAGCTTATAGCGCGTCCGCGCGCGCCGGGCACCGGGTTATTGTGCGCGTTTGCCGGCCGCTGATCGGCTAATATGCATTCGATCGTTTGCTGAGGGGAGAGCGCCCATGCCCATCGAGAAAATCCGCGGCGTCGACATCAATTACGAGATGCTCGGCGAGCGCGGCCCGTTTGTCGCATTGCAGCCGGGCGGGCGGCGCGCCGGCACCTCGCTACGCTCGCTCGCCGCCAGGATCGCCGAGGCGGGAAACCGCGTCCTGATCTACGACCGGCGCAACACCGGCGCCTCCGGCATCGCCATCGAAGGCGAATCGGAGAACGACGAGTGGGCCGAGGATCTGCACGAGCTGCTGCTGCGGCTCGACGCGCTGCCGGCCTATATCGGCGGCAGCTCGTCGGGGTGCCGGCTGGCGATGATCCTGGCGTTGCGCCGACCCGAGGCGGTGCGCGGCCTCCTGCTGTGGCGGGTGACCGGCGGCGCCCTACGCCGCCGAGCGCCTGACCAACCAGTACTACACCGTCGCACATCGAGGCGGCGAACGCAGGGCGGCATGGCGGCGGTGCTGCCAGCTCGAGCACTGGAGCGAGATGATCCGCGCCAAGCCGCAGACCCGCGACATCCTGATGGCGATGGACGCGGCGGATTTCATTGCTCGCATGACGCGGTGGCGCTCCAGCTTCCTGGCAGGGACCGACCACCCGGTGATCGGCCTCAGCCCGGCCGAGCTGCGCACGATGACGACGCCGACCTGTATCTGCCCCGGCAACGACCGGGTGCACCCGCGCGAGCCCGGCCAGGTGGCACACCGGCTGATGCCCAATGCCGAATACCACGAGGTGTTGACCGAGGACCGCATGGACCTCGATGTCGCGTTCGAGGACTGGGAGAAGAAGGAAGGGCTGCTCGCCGCGATCTTTATCGACTTCCTGCGCCGCCAGCAGCGCCCGCGCTGACATCGCTGCGCCGGGCTAACCCCAGGGACCCCGCGGCCGGGCAGGGCTTCGCCCCGAATCAGGCACGCTGCCGCGGTGGAAGGTCCGGCGGCCCGCCAGCGCGCTCGGCGGCATGGTTGCCCAGATCGGCGTCCGCTGCGGCTGCAACAGTATGACCCGGCGTGGTCGCAGCAGCAGGAACGCGACAATGCCGGCGGCAAAGCCGCCGACATGCGCCCAGAACGCAACGCCCGGCGATCCCGGCCCGACCGCCAGCCCGCTGACCAACTGCAGCGCGAACCACAGGCCGAGCAGGATCCATGCCGGCACCGTGACGATCCAGAAGAAGATCACGATCCACACGAAGCAGTGCACGTTGGCGCGCGGATAGGTCACCAGATAGGCGCCGAGCACGCCGGCAATCGCGCCGCTGGCGCCGATCATCGGCACGTGCGAGTGCGCCGCCGAGAGCGCCTGGACCAGTGCCGCCACGATTCCCGCGCCGAGATACAGCAGCAGGTAGCGCGCCCGCCCGAGCAGGTCCTCGACATTGTTGCCGAAGATCCACAGGAACAGCATGTTGCCGCCGAGATGGGCCCACCCGCCATGCAGGAACATGCTGGTGAACAGCGTCGCCCAGGGCGGGACGGCGGCGAGTTCGGGCCGCAAATGGGCATAGCCGAACAATGCCGCCGGGATCATCCCGTATTGCAGCGCGACGAGCTGTGCGTCCTGGCCGAGTTCCCAGAGAAACGCGCCGACGCACATGCCGATCAGCGCATAGGTGACCAGCGGCGGCTGCCGGATCGGATTGTCGTCGTACAGCGGCAGGGCGAGGATCACGGCGCCCGCGCCCCGACCGGGGCCAGGACGGCAACCTTATGACGGCAGCGCGGCAAGCGCGCGGTCAGGAGCCGACGAGGCCGAGCTGTGGGCTCGACGGCTCGGCGAAATCGCGCTCGGGGATGCGCCCGGCGAGGCGTGCGAGCCGCCCGGCCTCGACCGCGCCCTTCATCGCCGCCGCCATCCGCACCGGGTCGTGCGACCGCGCGATCGCGGTGTTGACGAGCACCGCGTCGCAGCCCAGTTCCATCGCGTAGGCGGCGTCGGACGCGGTGCCGATGCCGGCGTCGAGCACCACCGGCACCGGGCTGCGCGCGCAGATCAGTTCGATCGCGGCCGGGATTGGCGATGCCGCGTCCCGAGCCGATCAGCGAGCCCAATGGCATGACCGCGGCGCAGCCGACATCGGCGAGCTTCTGGCAGGCGACCGGGTCCTCGTTGCAGTAGGGCAGCACGATGAACCCCTTGCGCACCAGTTCGTCGGCCGCGCGCACGAGCTGCTCGACATCGGGGTAGAGCGTCTCCCGGTCGCCGATCAGCTCGAGCTTGAGCCAATCGGTTCCCAGCGCCTCGCGCGCCAGCTCGGCGGTCAGGATCGCGTCGCGGGCGGTGACGCAGCCCGAGGTGTTGGGCAGGATGCGATAGCGGCCGCCGAGCAGGTCGACGAGGCTCTCGGCATAGCCTTCGAGGCTGATGCGGCGGATCGAGACGGTGACCAGCTCGGTCCCGCTCGCCGCCAGCGAGTCGAGCAGCACCTGCTGGCTCGGATAGCCGGCGGTGCCGGTGAACAGCCGCGATGTGAGCTTGGTGCCGGCGATCAGCAGCGGGTCGGTCATGGGCGTGGTCCTGTGGTCCTGCTCGGTAGACTGTCAGCCGCCCTGCAGCGGGCGCACGATCTCGATGGCGTCGCCGGGCGACAGCGCCGCCTGCGGCCACTCGGCGCGCCGCACCACCGCGCCATTGACGGCGACGGCAAGGAAGCGCGCCTTGGGGTCGATGCCGCGCTCGACGAGCAATTCGGCGATCGTGGCGACCGCCACCTCGGCCTCGACCCCGTTGATGCGCAGCCGCGTCATAGCGCCTCCGTCATGGTCCTGCCGGGGGCTGGCTCGTTGCCCCGCGCGAAGCGCTCGGGCGAGAACGGGCGCGCCATCTCCGGCAGCACACCGGTCAATATATAGGTGCTGACGACGGCGGCGCTGACCGGCGTCAACAGGATGCCGTTGCGATGGTGGCCGGTGGCGACGACCAGGCCCTCGACGCCGCTCGGGCCGAGCATCGGCGTATCGTCGCGCGATCCCGGGCGGAACCCGACCCAGGTCTCGGCGATCGGCAATTCCTCGATCGACGGCACGCCGCGCCAGGCGCCGTCGATCAGCGCCAACATCCCGCCGGCGGTCAGCCGCGCGTCGAAGCCGCGCTCCTCGACCGTGGCGCCGATCACCAGCCTGCCGTCGAGCCGCGGTACGAGGTAGATGCCGCGCGGCAGCCACAGCACATGGCGAATGAGCGGCGCCGCGGGGTCCATCTGCACCGCCAGCATCTGCCCCTTGATCGGGCGCACCGGCGGCAGCTGCGCCGGCGGGATGCCGCCGATCTCGCGCGACCAGGCGCCGGCCGCCAGCACGACGATATCGGCCGTGTCGCGGCCGCGCTCGGTGACGACCCCGGCGGCGCGCCCGCCGGACAGGATGATCTCGCGCACCGGGCAGTGTTCGACCACCTCGACCCCGGTGCGGCGCGCGGCGCCGGCCAGTGCGCGGCCGAGACAGCGGTTCTCGACCTGATGGTCGCGCGGGCTCCATACCGCGCCGGCGATGCCCGGCTTCAGGTGCGGCTCGCGCTCGCGCGTCTCGGCCGCATTGAGCCAGGTGAGGTCGAGGCCGAGCCCCTTCTGGAATTCATAGGAATGGCGCAGCGTTGCCGCATCGTCGCGGTTCAGCGCGATGACCAGCGTCCCCTCGGTGCGATATTCCGGCGAGACGCCCGAGGCGGCCTCCACCTCGCGCGCGAAATCCGGCCACAAGCGCTGGCTTTCCAGCGCCAAGGGCAGCAGCTTCTCCTCGCCCGGCTCGGTCTCGACGGCGGCGGCGAGCATCCCGGCCGCCGCCCAGCTGGCGCCGTGCCCGGCCTCGCCGCGGTCGTAGACCGTGACGGCGCAGCCGGCCTGCGCCAGCCGCCAGGCGATGGCGAGGCCGATGACTCCGGCGCCGATGACGATCGTCTTCGGGCGCTCTATAGGGACGGCAGTGGTCGCGCTAATGACGGACTCCCTCCACCGGGCATGCCCGGCCAGGTTCAGTGGGTCTCATCTCAGCCGCTTCCGGTGCGGGCGACCCCGCGCCGCCGGGCGGCACCCCAGCCTCCCGCCAATTTCAAGCCGAGCCTTGCGACGATGCAAGATTTTTCTGCAATCCCGGCGCGGGCAGCAGCCATCTCGCGGCGCGACAGGTCTCGTGCGCCGCGCCGCGCCGCAAGCGCTTAACCGTTTGGTGAGGTTTTTCGGGCATGGTTTACCCACGCGCGGTCTGGTGATGCGCGTCGCCCGATTGGGCATCCTCCCCTCAGCCTGGAGGCCGTCAGATGTGGCGGCCTCTTTTTTGCGGGTGTTCTCGATCCCCGAGCCGCTGCAGTTCGGTTTATGGTGAGGGCAGTCGCGGGTGCCGCCGCCGCTACAGGATGGAGCAGGGACTATGCGGGTCAAGCTCGGATCGGTTGCCGCGGCCGTGGCGCTCTCCCTTGTTCTCGCGCAGCCGCCCTCTGCCGCGGCAGCGGCGCAGCCGCAGCTCAAGACCGAGATCGACGGTTTCCTCAAGCGGCTCGAAACCGTTACCCACGGCTTCGTCAAATGGGACGGCGCCGACCATATGGACATCCGGCAGGAAGGCGACGCCGAGATCGCCGACATCGCCAATGCGCGCCTCGCGATCGTCGATCCGGCACAGCACAAGGGTTCCCCGACCCGGATCACGTTCGACCACATCGAGATCCGCGACACGCCGGCCGCGGACGGCGCGTTCAAGCTGAGTTTCACGCTGCCGCAGCAATCGACGGTCGAAACCGGGAGCGGCGAAAAGCTCATGCTTGCCCTCAAGCAGGCGACGGCTGAGGCTGTCGTCGAAGGGAAATCGGGGCGCGCGCGCAGCATCAACCTCGCCTGGGCCGGGGCGCGGATCGAGGACAAGAAGTCGGGGGACTGGATCGGCGCCGGACCGCTGTCGTGGTCCGGGCAATGGGTTGCGGCTGCCAATGGCGGATGGGAAGCGCCCGGCGATTTCGACTTGAAAAAGGTCGAGTTCTTTTTCACCGAGGGGCCGGTCGGCGGTGCGATCGATCGTATCGCCTACACGGCCCGGTCCGCGGGACCCGATTACGCGGCGATGAACCGCCTGCGCGACCGGCTCGACGCGCTGCGCGAGAAGGAGGACCTGCCGCCCAAGGAGCGCCTCGACGCGCTGCTCGATGCGCTGACCAGCATGCCCGTGCTGTTCAGCCTGGCGAAAGGCGAGTTGAGCGTTGAGGGTGTGGTGGTGCGGGCACCGACCGGTGCGCCGTTTGTCGCGCTGAAAAGCGCCAGCATGAGCGGTGTGCTGACCGGCCTGTCGGGCGATAAGGCAGCGCTGCGCATCACGTTGAAGCATGACGGGCTGAGCCTGGCGCCCGACATACTGCCCAAGGACAAGGTGCCGCAGCGGGTGGTGCTGGATTTCGGCCTGGAGGAAGTCGCTACCGGCCCGCTGCGCACCATCCTTGAGGCCGCCAAGGCCTATGGCGAGGCGGCGAACGACGCCGCCAAGCAGCAGGCGACGCAGCAGATGATCGGTGCGGCGGCGATGCTGACCCCGGTGTTCCGCGTTTACGATCTTGCGGTCGACACGCCGGACGCCGGCGTTGACGCCACGCTGGAGGCGAAAGGGTCGCCGCTGTCGCCGAAGGGCTATACCGCCGCCGGCGATGTCGCCGTGCGCGGCTTTGACGCGCTGCCCGGCCTGCTGGCCGGCGCGCCGCTCGCGCAATACCTGCCGCTGCTCAAGGAAATCGGCACCGCGGCCGCGGCGGATGACGGGACGCCGCGTCTCAAGTTTCATCTCGGCTCGGCGCCGCGCAAATGGCTGACCGTCAACGGCAACGATGTGACGCCGTGGTTTCTCGGCACGAGCGGCGTGCCGGGCGAGTTGCGCGACTTGCGGCCGGCCGAGAAGCCGATGACCGGGCCCGACGTGCGGGCGGTGCAGCGCGCCCTCGCCGACGCCGGCATCAGCGTGCCGCACAGCGGCGCCTATGACGGCGCGACCGCCGTCGCGGTCGCCCGCTTCCAGAAAGCGAACGGCCTCAATGTCGACGGCGTCGTCGACGCCGCCACCCGGGCCAAGCTCGGTGTCAAGCCGGAGCCGGACGAGGCGCCCGGCCCCAAGAAGGGGGCAAATTGACAGCGGGCCGCGCCGGCACTATCACCGGGGCAGACGGCGCAGGAGCGCTCTAGGAGCCAAGCATGGCGAACAAGGTCTACCCCGATGCCGAAACCGCCCTTGCCGGGCTGCTGCATGACGGGATGATGATCATGGCCGGCGGCTTCGGCCTGTGCGGCATCCCGGAGAAGCTGATCCTGGCGGTGCGCGCATCCGGGGTCAAAGGGCTGACCGTCGTCTCGAACAATGCCGGCATCGACGGTGCCGGGCTCGGGCTGATGTTGGAAACCGGGCAGATCCGCAAGATGATCTCGTCCTATGTCGGCGAGAACAAGCTGTTCGCCGAGCTCTATCTGAAGGGTGAGCTCGAGCTCGAATTCAACCCGCAGGGCACGCTGGCCGAGCGCATCCGCGCCGGCGGCGCCGGCGTCCCGGCGTTTTTCACCAAGACCGGGGTTGGCACGTTGGTCGCCGAGGGCAAGGAATTGCGCGAGTTCGAAGGCGAGACCTACGTGATGGAGCAGGGGCTCGTCGCCGACCTCGCAATCGTGCACGCGTGGAAGGGCGACCGCGAAGGCAACCTCGTCTATCGCAAGACCGCGCGCAACTTCAACCCGGTGATGGCGACGGCGGGCAAGGTCACGGTCGCCGAAGTCGAGCACCTGGTCGAGCCCGGCGAGATCGATCCCGACCACATCCACACCCCCGGCATCTTCGTGCAGCGCATCGTGCACTACCCGAGCTACGAGAAGCGCATCGAGCAGCGCACGGTGCGCAAGCGCGCCGGCTGAGGAAAGGAGCCCACCCATGCCCTGGTCACGCGACGACATGGCGCGGCGCGCCGCCGCCGAACTCGAAGACGGGTTCTACGTCAATCTCGGGATCGGGATTCCGACCCTGGTGTCGAATTTCATCCCGCAAGGGATGACGCGTGCAGCTGCAGAGCGAGAACGGCATGATGGGGATGGGTCCCTTTCCCTATGAGGGCGACGAGGACCCCGACCTGATCAACGCCGGCAAGCAGACCGTCACCGAATTGCCGACGACGAGCTATTTCGACAGCGCGCAATCGTTCGGCATGATCCGCGGCGGCCATATCGATCTGTCGATCCTGGGCGCGATGCAGGTCGCCGAGAACGGCGACCTCGCCAACTGGATGATCCCCGGCCGCATGGTCAAGGGGATGGGCGGCGCGATGGACCTCGTGGCCGGGGTCAAGCGCGTCATTGTGCTGATGGAACACACCGCCCGGGGCGAGCCCAAATTGCTGCACCGCTGCAACCTGCCGCTGACCGGCGCCGGCGTCGTCGACATGGTCATCACCGAACTCGGCGTGTTCGCGATCGACAGGAAGGGCGGCGGCATGGAGCTGGTCGAGATCGCGCCCGACGTGTCGCTCGACGAGATCAAGCGCCAGACCGAGGCCGCCTTCCGGGTGCGCCCTGGGTTGGAGTGAGCCCAGGCTTGGCGGTGACCGTCGCGATCCAGCCGCCCGTGGGCTGAAATCAGCTGACGATTCCCAACGGCGGCTGGCGTGCTGAAAGCGTCACAGCCGAAATCGTGCGCGACCCAGTGGTATCGACCGGTCATACAGACTGTAAACTCGCAAGTCTGCGGTGGGAGGCGGCGAGCCGGCGGCTCGCTTGTTGTCGCCGAGGCCATCGAGCGCCTGCGCCCTCTGCTCGATTGAACGCCGCGATCTGCACAAGAAATGGGCACTTGATAGGGCCGCCGCCCGCATCGACGCACCCGGCCCGTATTGTTATGGTGCCAGGCCGCTGCTGGCGGCGGTGCCCGTCCTGACCCCGTCGGAGCTTGATTCGCCGTGCCTGAGCCGGCCCCACAACGCGATCGTCGTCTCGACTTTTTTCGCGGCGTGTCGTTGATTTTTATTTTCGTGGATCATGTCCCCGAAAACATCCTCAGCTATTTCACGTTGCAGGCGGTCGGCTTCTATGACGCGGCGGAAGTGTTTATCTTCATCTCGGGCTTTACCGCGGCGCTCGTTTACGGCCGGCGGCTCGCCAGCAAGGGCGTGATCTACGCCGCCGCGCAGGTGCTGCGGCGGGCATGGCAGCTCTACGTCGCGCACATCTTTCTGTTCGTACTGTTCATCGCCGAGGTCTCCTACACCTCCTCGACGTTCAACAACCCGATGTTCGCCGAGGAAATGCGCGTTGCCTCGTTTCTCGAGGCGCCGCATATCGCGGTGGTCAGGGCGCTGTTGCTCGAGTTCCAGCCTGCCTTTCTCGACATCCTGCCGATGTACATCGTCTTGATGTTGATCTTTCCGGCGGTATTGGTCGGGTTGCGCCGTCATTGGCTGCTGGTGCTGGTGCCTTCGGCGATGCTCTATGTGGCGGTCCAGGTGTTCGATCTCGATATCCCGGCCTATCCGGCCGGGCATGTCTGGTTTTTCAACCCGCTCGCCTGGCAGTTCCTGTTCGTCTCGGGTGCCGTGCTGGCCAACCGCACCGTTCACGGAGCGAGCTTTGAACGGCTGCTCAAATTTGCCTATCCGGTGGCGGTGGTGGTGTTCGCGGCGGCGACCGTGGTGCGGCTCACCTGGACGATCCACGGCCTGTGGGATCCGCTGCCGGCGCTGTTCATCAAGGAGTTGTGGCCGGTCGACAAGAATAATCTGTCGCCGATCCGCCTCCTGCCATTCTTCGCACTGGTTTTGCTCGTGGCGGTTCATGTGCCGCGCAACGCCCGCTTTCTGGCCAGCGTCGCTGCCCGGCCGCTGGTGCTGTGCGGTCAGCAATCGCTCGAGATCTTCTGCCTCGGGATTCTCCTTTCCGCACTTGGGCATTTTATCCTGGCGGAATACGGTTCTCCCGTGCCGATGCAACTCGCGGTCAATGCCGTGGGGATCGTGACGATGGTCGTGACCGCCAAGATGATCGACTGGTACAAGAGAATGGATCGCATGCCGATGCCGCAGGCGACGGTTCCCCCCGGCGCGGGTGACGGGGGCGGGCAATGACGCGGCGCTCGCTGCTGCACCGCGTTTGCCTGGGCGGCGCGACGGCGTTGAGCCTCGTGCTGGCGGGGCCCGGCCATGCCGAGACTGCGACGTGTGCGGCGCCGCCCGAGCTGACGGAAATATCGGTCGGACTGCCGCATCTGGCGGCGCGGCTGCGCAACCGGCAGCCGGTTACGATCGTGGCGATCGGCGGCGCCTCGACGCGGGGCGCCGCCGCCGGCGCCCCCGACCGCGCTTATCCGGCGCGCTTGCAGCGGGCGCTGGCGGCGTTCTACCCGGGGGTTGCGATAACCGTTATCAACAAAGGCGTGCCGCGCCAGACGGCACAGCAGATGGTGGCGCGTTTCGCCGCCGACGTCTTCGCCGAACATCCGAACCTGGTGGTATGGGAGACCGGCACGGTCGATGCCGTGCGCGATGTCGCGGTCGACGACTTCGCCGCCGCCCTGCAAGCCGGCATCGATGAGCTCAAAAAACAGGCAATCGACATTCTGCTGGTCGATATGCAATTCTCGCACAGGACGACGGCGGTGATTGATTTCGAGCGCTATCTGCGGACGATCCACCGCGTCGGCGAGATCAACGAGGTCTATGTCTTTCCGCGATTTGAGATGATGCGCTATTGGAGCGAGCAGAACGTGTTCAATTTTGAGGAGGTCACGGACAGCGAGCGCGCCACGTTAGCGGCAAAGGTCTACGAGTGCATCGGGCGCCGGCTGGCGCAAGCGATCCGGAGCGCGGCCCAATGATCGGGCGGGGCATGCTGGCCGCGGTGGCGGTGCTGACGGCGCTCGCCAGCTCGGGTGATACGGCCGATCGCGTGACCGGTAACGCGCCCGCCGTCTGTGCCGCGCCGACCTCGTTGTTGGCGATCGATCCGGCCTTGGCGCGTGTCGCGGCGCGGGTCGATCAGCGCCAGGGGCTGACGATCGTGGCGGTGGGCTCGTCCTCGACCCAGGGGGTTGGCGCAAGCGGGGCCGCACGGAGCTACCCGAGCCAGCTCGAGGCCGATCTGCGAGAACGGTTTCCGCAAGTGCCCATTCGCGTGGTCAATCGCGGCAAGGGCGGCGAGGAGGTGGCGCAGATGCTGGCGCGGCTTGACCGCGACGTAATCGCGCTGCACCCCGATCTGGTGATCTGGCAGCTCGGCACCAACGCGGTGCTGCATCACGACACCGTGGCGGGCGAGCGTGAGCTGATCCAGCGTGGCATCGCGCAGCTCAAGCAGAGCGGCAGCGATGTCGTCCTGATGGACATGCAATACGCGCCGCGGGTGATCGCGCGGCCGGCTTACGCGGCGATGGAGACGCTGATTGCGACGCAGGCGCAGCGCAGTCATGTCGGGCTGTTCCGCCGCTTCGACATCATGCGGCATTGGCAGGCGGCAGACGCGCCGCAGATGATCGGCCCTGACGGACTGCATATGAACGATCGCGGATATGGCTGCCTGGCGGCCGATTTGGCCCGGGCGCTGGCCCTTAATTGGGGATCGCACGCGCCCGAGGCGGAGCCGCTGGGCGGCGAGCGGATCGCCGGGGCGGATGCGGCGCGGCGTGTCGCGACGGCGCTGGAGAGGGCGGCGGCGCCTTAAGGCTGGCGCCCCGAGGCGCAGCCGGCAGCGGCTGCCTCTGCGGCCAAACGCCGCGAGGCGCGGCCGGCAGGGGACGGCTACTTGGAGGCGGTCGGTAGAATCAGGGTTGGGATTCGCATCGAAGTTATATATCCTGACGAGGAACATGGTGGGGCTACAAGATGTTGTCGCTTTCCCATTCGTCGATGGCGGGCAGTGCCGATACGCTGTCGATGGCGCGCGGGTGCCGCGGTTCGGTCGCGGCGGCAACGTCCGACCCTAGAGTTGCCATAAAGTTTTGGCATAACGATTGCGTCAGTGAACGAGAGAACCTTGGACGGAGGGGGGCGGTCGTGTCGAGGCACGGCTGCATCGACAGGGGCGATGTGCGTCCGCGACCATCGTGCCGGTGATCGGCGACGCGAATTTTTTTCGCGCTCAATCGTTCACTGAGTGAGCCATCGGAATCTGTTGCGGTCGACAGAGCTGTCGATTGAGGTGAACAAATGCGATTCGATGACGGTATCTTTGGACTTTATTCGCGGCTGTACGAAAACCGGCGCGAGGTCGAATACTCGCTCGAGGACTATCTGCGGGCCTGCTCGGACGACCCGTCCTTTTATGCGGGCGCGGCCGAGCGGCTGCTGAAGGCGATTGGCGAGCCGATCATGGTCGACACCAGCCAGGATCCGCGCCTCGGCCGCATCTTCATGAACCGGACGATGAAGGTCTATCCGGCTTTTGAAGATTTTTACGGCATGGAGGAGACGATCGAGCGGATCGTCGGCTTCTTCCGCCACGCCGCGCAGGGGCTCGAGGAGCGTAAGCAGGTGTTGTACCTGCTGGGACCGGTCGGCGGCGGCAAGTCCTCGCTCGCCGAGCGGCTGAAGCTCCTGATGGAGAAGGAGCCGGTCTACGTGCTGAAGGCCGGCGACGAGGTCAGCCCGGTGTTCGAGAGCCCGCTCGGGCTGTTCGACCCGCACACGCTGGGGCCCGAGCTCGAAAAGCGCTACGGCATTCCGCAGCGCCGCCTGACCGGCACGATCTCGCCGTGGGCGGTCAAGCGGCTCGAGGAATTCGGCGGCGACATCACCAAATTCACCGTCATCCGCCTGATCCCCTCGCGGCTGAAGCAGCTTTGCGTCGCCAAGACCGAGCCGGGCGACGAAAACAACCAGGACGTCGCCAGCCTGGTCGGCAAGGTCGACATCCGCAAGCTGGAGATGTTCAGCCAGAACGATCCCGACGCCTATTCGTTCTCGGGCGGGCTCAACCGCACGACCCAGGGGCTGATGGAATTCGTCGAGATGTTCAAGGCGCCGATCAAGATGCTGCACCCGCTCTTGACCGCGACGCAGGAGGGCAATTACGGCGGCACCGAGAATATCGGCGGCATTCCCTATCAGGGCATCATCCTGGCGCATTCGAACGAGTCGGAGTGGCAGGCCTTCAAGAACAACAAGAACAACGAAGCGTTTATCGACCGGATTTCCGTGATCAAGGTGCCGTATTGCCTACGGTCGACCGAAGAATGCAAGATATACGAGAAACTTCTGCAAAACAGCGAGCTGTCAACTGCGGCCTGCGCGCCGTCGACGCTGGACATCCTGTCGCGCTTCTGCGTGCTGTCGCGGCTCAAGGCGCACGAAAACTCGAATCTGTATTCCAAGATGCGGGTCTATGACGGCGAGAGCCTGAAGGATACCGATCCGCGCGCCAAATCGGCGCAGGAATACCGCGACGCCGCCGGGGTCGACGAGGGCATGGACGGGATCTCGACCCGCTTCGCCTTCAAGGTGCTGTCGAGCACGTTCAATTTCGACACCCAGGAGATCGCTGCCGATCCGGTCCACATGATGTATGTGCTCGAGCAGGCGATCTGGCGCGAGCAGTTCCCCGAGGAGACCGAGAAGAAGTACCTCAACTTCATCAAGGCCGAACTGGCGCCGCGCTACGCCGAGTACATCGGGCACGAAATCCAGAAGGCCTACCTTGAATCCTACTCGGACTATGGCCAGAATCTGTTCGATCGCTATGTCGCCTATGCCGATGCGTGGATCGAGGACCAGGATTACAAGGACCCCGATACCGGCCAGCTGATGAACCGCGAGCTGCTGAACCAGGAGCTGTCGAAGATCGAGAAGCCGGCGGGCATCGCCAACCCGAAGGATTTCCGCAACGAGGTCGTCAAGTTCGCGCTGCGGGCGCGCGCCGCCAACAGCGGCCGCAACCCGTCCTGGACCTCCTACGAGAAATTGCGCGAGGTCATCGAGAGGCGGATGTTCAGCCAAGTCGAGGACCTGCTGCCGGTGATCAGCTTCGGCAGCAAGAAGGACTCGGATACCGAAAAGAAGCACGCCGATTTCGTCGAGCGGATGGTCGAGCGCGGCTACACGGAGCGCCAGGTCCGTCGCCTGGTCGAGTGGTACATGCGGGTGAACAAAGCTGGCTAGGCTTTGCTCCCGCAACCCGACGGAGGAAGCGCGATGAACATTGTTGATCGCCGGCCCAACCCGAAGGGCAAGAGCCTCAGCAACCGCCAGCGGTTTCTGGCGCGGGCTCGTGTCGAAGTTAAATCCGCGGTGCAGGATGCGCTGCGCAAGCGCAAGGTCGCCGATGTCGGGCATGGCGAGAAGGTCGCCATCCCGACGCGCGGCATCACCGAGCCGATCTTTCACCACAACCGGCGCACCGGTCGGGTCGATCACGTCGTCCCGGGCAACAAGGAATATTTGCGCGGCGACGAGATCCCGCGGCCGCAGGGCGGCGAGGGGCGCGGCGGCTCAGAGGGCAGCCCGGACGGCGGCGGCGAGGACGCCTTCGAGTTCACGCTGTCGAAGGAAGAGTTCCTCGACATGTTCTTCGAGGACCTCGAACTGCCCGACCTGGTCAAGAAGAGCCTGAAGGACACGACGGCGGTCGATCTGCAGCGCGCCGGCTACACGGTCACCGGCAACCCGTCCAATCTCAGCATCCCGCGCACGATGCGGCTCAGCATGGCGCGGCGCATCTCGCTGAAGCGGCCGAAACTGTCGGAGATCGAGGCGCTGCGCGAGCAGGTCGAGGAGGCGCGCGAGAAGCGGCGAGGAGGACGAGGCCGAGCGCCTTGCCCGCGAACTCGAGCATAATGTACGGCGCAGCAAGATCATCCCCTACATCGACCCGATCGACGTCCGCTACCGGCGCTTCGATCGGGTGCCGCGGCCGAACACCCAGGCGGTCATGTTCTGCCTGATGGACGTGTCGGGCTCGATGACCGAAGCGATGAAGGACCTTGCCAAGCGCTTTTTCATGCTGCTCCACGTGTTCCTGACGCGGCGCTACCGGCATGTCGACGTCGTCTTCATCCGTCACACCAGCACCGCCGAGGAGGTCGACGAGGAAACCTTCTTCTACAGCCGGGAGACCGGCGGCACGGTGGTCTCGACGGCGCTCGAGAAGATGCTGGAAATCGCCCGCGCCCGCTATTCGACCGATCGCTGGAACATCTACGGGGCGCAGGCCTCGGACGGCGACAATTACGGCGCCGACAGCGGCCGCTGCGTCGCGCTGCTGGGCGGCGAGGTCTTGCCGCTGTGCCAGTATTTCGCCTATGTCGAGGTCGGCGACGGCATGGGCGGCAGCCTGTCCGGGCTGTCGCGCGACAGCGATCTGTGGCGCGCCTATAGCGAGGTGGCGCCGGGGCACGCGCATTTCGCGATGCGGCGGGTCGGCGATCCGGCGCAGATCTTCTCCGTCTTCCACGAATTGTTTGCAAAAGGGGGCGTGCGTGCTTAACACCCGGATGGACGCCGCACAGCTTCGCGCAGAGATGCCGCTGTTCACGGGGCCGAACTGGGATTACGGGTCGCTGCGGAGGACCTACGAGGCGATCGAGCGCATCGCGTTCGACGAACTCGGCCTCGATATCTATCCCGTCCAGGTCGAGGTCATCACCTCCGAGCAGATGCTCGACGCCTACGCCTCGGTCGGCCTGCCGCTGATGTACCGCCACTGGAGCTTCGGCAAGCGCTTCGCCTATCACGAAACCCTCTACCGCAAAGGCCTGCAGGGCCTCGCCTATGAGATCGTGATCAACTCCAACCCGGTCATCTGCTACATCATGGAAGAAAACTCCATGACGATGCAGACGCTTGTCATGGCCCATGCGGCGTTCGGGCATAACCACTTTCTTCAAGAACAACTACCTGTTCCGGCAGTGGACGGATGCCGGCGGAATCCTCGATTATCTCGCTTTTGCCCGCGATTACGTGGCGAAATGCGAGGAGAAATACGGGCTCGACGCGGTCGAGCGGCTGCTCGATGCGGCGCATGCCCTGAAGGAGCACGGCGTCAACCGCTACGCCCACCGCTCCAAGCCCAATCTCGCCGAGGAGCGGCAGCGTGCCGAAGAGCGCCGCGCCTATGTCGAGGCAACCTACAACGATTTGTGGCGCACCGTTCCAACGCCCGGCAAGGACGAAGAGGACGCGGACGAGGCCGGCAAGCCGAACGATGCGATGTCGCGCGAGCAACTCGGCCTGCCTGAGGAAAACCTGCTCTATTTCATCGAGAAGCGCGCGCCGCGGCTTGAGGAGTGGCAGCGTGAGCTGATTCGCATCGTCCGCAACGTCTCGCAGTATTTTTACCCGCAGAAGCAGCTGCAGATGATGAACGAAGGCTGCGCCACCTTCTGCCACTACGAGATCATGAACCGGCTGCACGACAAGGGGCTGATCACCGAAGGCTCGATGCTTGAATTCCTCCACTCGCATTCGAGCGTCGTGTTCCAGCCGGGTTTCGACGATCCGCGCTTCAGCGGGCTCAATCCCTACGCGCTCGGCTTCGCGATGATGTGCGATATACAGCGAATCTGCACCAAGCCGACCGATGAGGACCGCGATTTCTTTCCTGATATCGCCGGAAGCGGCGATGCCTACGGCGTGTTGCGCGACGCCTGGGCCAATTACCGCGACGAGAGCTTCATCCTGCAATATTTGAGCCCGGCGGTGATCCGCAAATTTCGCCTGTTCCATGTCGCCGACGACAGCAGCAAGCCGTCGCTGCGGGTCGAGGCGATCCACGACGAGGCCGGCTATCGTCGGATCCGCAGCGCGCTGTCGAAGCAGTACGACCTGTCGCGGCGCGAGCCCGATGTGCAGGTGGTCGACGTCGATCTGAAGGGTGATCGCTGCCTCGTCCTCGCGCACTATGTGCATGAGGGCGTGCTGCTCGAGGAAAAGACCTGCCGCTCGGTGTTGCGCCATGCCGCCGCGCTGTGGGGCTACGCGGTCAAGCTGCTGGAAATCGAGGCGGCGAGCGACAAGGTCCTGAAAACCTACGAGGCCGCCGCCGAGGGGAAATAGCTGCCGCGCAGCCCTCGTCGGCGCATTGCCAAGATCAACCTGCCCCGGGCCGGTTGGACGAGGCCGGTGGTTGCTTCCGCAGGGCGGCGCCGCCATCTTCATGGCATGCATGACGCGCTGACGGTTCTCGGCATCGAGACGAGCTGCGACGAGACCGCTGTCGCGGTGGTGGCCGAGGATGCCGACCCGCCGATCCGCGCCAACCTCATCCATTCGCAGATCGCCGAGCACGCGCCGTATGGCGGGGTCGTGCCCGAGATCGCGGCGCGCGCCCATCTCGACCATCTCGACGGGCTGGTTGCCCGCGCGCTGGCCGAAGCCGAAACCACGATTGATCGGCTCGACGCCATCGCCGCGGCCTCCGGGCCGGGGTTGATCGGCGGGCTGATCGTCGGCTCGATGGCGGCGAAAGGAATGGCCTGGGCCGCCGGCAAGCCATTTATTGCGGTCAATCACCTCGAAGCCCACGCGCTGGCCGCGCGGCTGTCGCCCGGCGTCGAATTTCCCTATCTGCTGCTGCTGGTGTCGGGCGGCCACTCGCAGCTCCTGGTGTGCGCCGGGGTCGGCCAATATCGCCAGCTCGGCACCAGCCGCGACGATGCCGCGGGCGAAGCCTTCGACAAGAGCGCCAAGCTGCTGGGGCTGGGCTATCCCGGCGGGCCGGCGCTCGAACGCGCGGCGCGCGGTGGCAATCCGCAGCGATTCGCGCTGCCGCGGCCGCTCAAGGGGCGCGCGGGCTGCGATTTCTCGTTCTCCGGGCTGAAGACCGCAGTGCGTCACATCGTGGCCGATATGGATGCCCGGGCGGGTCCGCTCGGCCCGGTCGACATCGCCGATCTCGCCGCGTCGGTCGAGTTGGCGATCTGCGACACGCTGATCGACCGCACCGCCAATGCGCTCGCCTGGTTTCGCCGCCATTACCCCGAGGGCCGCACGCTGGTCGCCGCCGGCGGCGTTGCCGCCAATCTGTGTCTGCGCGCAGCGCCTCGGCGGGCTGGCCGCATCCGCCGGGCTCGATTTTGTTGCGCCGCCGGTGGCGCTGTGTACCGACAACGGCGCGATGATCGCCTGGGCCGGGCTCGAGCGGCTGCGCCTCGGCTTCACCGACGGGCTCGACGCCCCGGTGCGGCCGCGCTGGCCACTTGACGCTACCGAGCGGAGCGCGACATTGCCGTGAAGCGGCTGGCGGTCATCGGCGGCGGAGCGTGGGGCAGCGCGCTGGCCTCCGTTGCCGCGCGCGGCAGCGCCGCGGTTACGCTGTGGGCGCGCGATCCGGCGGTCGTCGCCGCGATCAACGAGCGCCACGAAAACCCGGTCTATCTGCCCGGCATCGCGCTCGATCCGCGCGTCGCTGCGATGAGCGAGCCGAAAGCCGCCCTCGCCGGCGTCGATGGCGTGCTGGTCGTCGTGCCGGCACAATTCCTGCGGGGCGTTCTTGTGATGCTGGCGCCGCTTCTGCCGCACGGCCTGCCGCTCCTGCTGTGCGCCAAGGGAATCGAGACGCAGTCGCTGATGACGATGTCGGAAATTGCCGCGGAGATTGCCCCTGAATCGCCTGTCGCGGTGCTGTCGGGTCCGAGCTTCGCCGCCGAGGTGGCGCGCGGCCTGCCGACTGCGGTGACGATCGCCAGCCGCGATGCCGCCCTCGCCGGTGCCTTTGTTGCGGCGCTCGGCAGCGTCCGGTTCCGGCCCTATTCGTCGGGCGACCCGCTCGGCGCCGAGATCGGCGGTGCGGTCAAGAACGTGCTGGCGATCGCCTGCGGCATTGTTGAGGGCCGCGAACTGGGCGACAATGCGCGGGCAGCGCTGATCACCCGCGGGCTGGCCGAGATGGTTCGGCTCGGGCGCGCCAAGGGTGCCGCGGCGGAGACCTTCCGCGGCCTGTCCGGTCTCGGCGATCTGGTGTTGACCTGCACCGCCCGGCAATCGCGCAATTACGCGCTGGGCGAGGCGCTGGGAAGCGGCGCGACACTGGCGGAGGCGCTCGGCGGGCGGCGCTCCGTCGTTGAAGGGGTGGCGACCTCGGCCGCGGTGGCGCGGCTCGCCGCGCGGCTCGACGTCGAGATGCCGATCACCGCGGCGGTCGATGGCGTGCTGCATCGCGGCATGGCAATTGATATGATGATCGACGACTTGCTGAGCCGGCCCCGCCGCGCCGAGTGAGCCCATATGTCGAGCAGCGGCGGCAAAGTGGCAGCAAGGGGCTTTCCCCGGGACGGGCAAAGCCAATATCATCAGGGGCGAGCACCGCCATCAGCTCGGATCGACATGAGCGACAACGGAAAACGCGGCGAGGAAGGACCGGGGACGGGCGTCATCGTCAAGGCGAAGCCGAAGACGAAGAAGCCGTCGATGTACAAGGTGTTGATGCTGAACGACGATTACACGCCGATGGAGTTCGTCGTGCACATCCTCGAACGGTTTTTCAACAAGAACCGCCAGGAAGCGACCCGCATCATGCTGCATGTGCATAGGCGGGGTGTCGGCATCTGCGGCGTCTACACCTACGAGGTCGCAGAGACCAAGGTGACGCAGGTGATGGATTTTGCCCGGCAGCACCAGCATCCGCTGCAATGCACGCTGGAAAAAGACTAGTCACTCATTCGATAGGAAGGGCGCGGCCGTGCTCTCACGCAATCTCGAAAAATCCCTGCACCGGGCGTTGGCCCATGCGAACGAGCGGCGGCATGAATATGCCACCCTCGAGCATCTGCTGCTGGCGCTGACCGACGACCAGGACGCGATCGCGGTGCTGCGTGCGTGCAGCGTCGATCTCGATCGGCTGCGTCGCGACGTGTTGACCTATGTCGACAACGACCTGACCAACCTCGTATCGAACCACAGCGAGGACGCGAAGCCGACCGCGAGCTTCCAGCGCGTCCTGCAGCGCGCGGCCATCCACGTGCAGTCCTCGGGGCGCGAGGAGGTGACCGGCGCCAATGTGCTGGTCGCGATGTTCGCCGAGCGCGAGAGCCACGCGGTCTATTTCCTGCAGGAGCAGGACATGACCCGGTTCGACGCGGTCAACTTCATCTCGCACGGCATCGCCAAATCGCCGGGTCGCTCGGAGACCCGCCGCGTCCAGGGGGCCGAGGAGGAGGAGCGCAGCGAGAAGGGCCAGAAGCGCAGCCATGACGCGCTCGACGCCTATTGCGTCAACCTCAACAAGAAGGCCAAGGGCGGCAAGATCGACCCGTTGATCGGCCGCGAGGCCGAGGTCGAGCGGACGATCCAGATCCTGTGTCGGCGCTCCAAGAACAACCCGCTCTATGTCGGCGACCCCGGCGTCGGCAAAACCGCGATCGCCGAGGGGCTGGCCCGCCGCATCGTCGGGCGCGAAGTGCCGGAGGTGTTGCTCAACGCGACGATCTTCGCGCTCGACATGGGCGCGCTGTTGGCCGGCACGCGCTATCGCGGCGATTTCGAGGAGCGGCTGAAGGCGGTGCTGGCCGAACTCGAGGCGCAGCCAGGCGCGATCCTGTTCATCGACGAGATCCACACCGTGATCGGCGCCGGTGCGACATCGGGCGGCGCGATGGACGCCTCCAACCTGTTGAAGCCGGCCCTCGCCGGCGGCGCGATCCGCTGCATCGGCTCGACCACCTACAAGGAATACCGCAACTATTTCGAGAAGGACCGCGCGCTCGTCCGCCGCTTCCAGAAGATCGACGTCAACGAGCCGACGATCGAGGATTCGATCAAGATCCTGCGCGGGCTCAAGCCCTATTACGAGCGCCACCACAAGGTCCGCTACACCGCGGACGCGATCAAGGCGGCGGTCGAGTTGTCGCATCGCTACATCGGCGATCGCAAACTGCCCGACAAGGCGATCGACGTGATCGACGAGACCGGCGCGGCGCAGATGCTGGTGCCGGAGAGCAAGCGGCGCAAGACGATCACCGCCAAGGAGGTCGAGGCCTGCATCGCGACGATGGCGCGCATCCCGCCGAAGAGCGTGTCGCGCGACGACCGCGAGGTGTTGAAGAACCTCGACCGTGACCTGAAGATGGTGGTGTTCGGCCAGGACCCCGCGATCGAGTCGCTGGTGTCGGCGATCAAGCTGGCGCGCGCGGGCCTGCGCGACCAGGAGAAGCCAATCGGCTCCTACCTGTTCTCGGGCCCGACCGGCGTCGGCAAGACCGAGGTCGCGCGCCAGTTGGCGCGCACGTTGGGGATCGAGATCACCCGCTTCGACATGTCGGAATACATGGAGCGGCACACCGTCTCGCGGCTGATCGGCGCGCCGCCGGGCTATGTCGGCTTTGACCAGGGCGGCCTGCTGACCGACGCGATCGACCAGCACCCGCACAGCGTTCTCTTACTCGACGAGATCGAGAAGGCGCACCCGGATCTGTTCAACATCCTACTGCAGGTCATGGATTACGGGAAATTGACCGATCACAACGGCAAGAACGTCGATTTCCGCAACGTCATCCTGATCATGACGACCAATGCCGGCGCCGCCGAACTGGCCAAGCAGGCGATCGGTTTCGGCAGCGGCATCCGTACCGGCCACGACGAGGAAGCGATCAACCGCATGTTCACGCCGGAATTCCGCAACCGGCTCGATGCGACAATCTCGTTTGCGCCATTGGCGCCGGAAACGATCGGCCGCGTCGTCGACAAATTCGTGCTGCAGCTCGAGGAGCAGCTCGCTGACCGCAATGTCACGATCGAACTCGACGCGAACGCCCGCGAGTGGCTCGCGCGCAAGGGATACGATCCGCTGTTCGGTGCCCGTCCGCTGGCGCGTATCATCCAGGAGCACATCAAGAAGCCGTTGGCCGAGGAGCTGCTGTTCGGGAAGCTCGCGAAAGGCGGCGTCGTGATGGTGTCGGTCGACAAGGAGGCCGACAAGCTCACTTTCGCGTTCCGCCCGCGCCCGCCGGCGACGCCGGCCGAGCCCAAGGAAGCCGAGCTGGTCGAATAGCGGCCGATCGCAACCGCGGTTCAGTCGGCCGGCGGCATCGGCATTTCGTCGACCCGCGCCGTCGCGGCGGCGCGGCGACGCCACAGGCGGCGGCCTTCGATCGCCTGCCAGGCGGCGATCGTCGGCAGGCCGATCGCCAGGTCGCGGCCGCGCTTCAGCAGCGACAACGCCAACGCCATGTCCGGGCTGAGCCCAAAGCTGGCGCCGAGCAGAATGTAGGCGCCTTCCTGCACGCCGATCGCCTGCGGCACGGCGAAGGCGACGGTGCGAATGGCGTAGAGCAGGCTTTCGATCGCCAGCACCGCGCCGAACGACAATGGCTGCCCGGCCAGGCGCAAGGCGAGCCATACCTCGATCGCGCTGGCGATCCAGCACCCGAGATGCACCGCGAAACTGGCCCACAGGCCGACGCGGCGACGGTAGATCGCGGCCAGCGCGGCGTGCAAGGCCGCCGCTCCGGCGGCGCTGCGTTCGGCCCAGCCGGCCCCGAGGTAGCCGGCGATGCGGTCGAACAACGCAAGGCCGCGGCGCTGGACCAGCACAAACGCCACCGCGGCGCAGGCGGCGACCGCGAGGCCGAGCAGCACCGGGGCCGCCGCGCGGGTCTCCGGCTGCAGCCGCACGAGCAATGCGAGGCCGAGCGCGGTATAGGCGAGCTGCGCGACGAATTCGAGGGTCACATCGACGATCGTGCTGGCTGCGGCGAGGGTACCGGGCACGCCGGCCAGCGCCAGGGCGCGGGCGCCGAGCACGTAGCCGCCGACCTGCGAGAGCGGCAGCGCCTCCGAACCCGAATCGCGCACCAGCCGGGCCCACATGACCTTGCCGGCATGGGCGCCGGGCAGGAGCGCGCGCCAGGCGAGCCCCATCACCGCGATCAACACCAGATGAATCGCGCAGATCGCGACAAATCCGGTGCCGCCGACCGCGAGGAGCGCGTGCAATACGGCGCCGGCCCCGAAATAGCCGACAAGCGCCACCATGACCGCCATCCCCACGATGGCGGTGACAATCGGCCAGGCTTTCATTGCCGACGGCGCCGCGTCGTTTGGCCTAAGCGGTTCAGGGCACAACGCCTCATGGCGCGGGCACCCCGGCAGCCGGCTTGCGGTCGCGCAGAAAGCGGCGCACGAAGCGGACGAGAACGGGCATCACCAGCGGGCGCAACAGGCGCAGGTCGTAGCCCGCCATGCGGCGCTGGTTTTCCGCGAGGCAGAGGTCGAACAGCGCGGCCGGCGCCAGGTCGATATCGGCCACCGCCTTGCTGCCGGTCAGGGTGAAATTGTTGTCCTGCGGCGCTTCGTCGCGCGCTGCGCCGGCGCCGCGGGCGAGGCCGATGCGCTCCCAGACCAGAAAGGTCCACACCGCCGCGACCTTGGCACAGAACCACGGCCGCCGCCACCAGGCGAGGTTGCGGCGGTGCCAGGCCACCCAATTGACGAAGAACAGGATGTGCCGCGCCTCTTCCTGCATGATCGGCTCGAAGCTGTCGACCAGCTCGGGCGGGAAAAAGCGCGAGCGCTGCGCCAGGGCAAACAGGCCGAACGCGAAGAAACTGTCGATGCACTCGCTGAAGCCGGTGACCATGAAGGCCCATTCGGGATGGCGTGGCCGGCGGTACTCGGGCTCCGGCGCGAGCGGGATCGTGTAAGCCTCGACCAGGTTGGACAGCACCTGCTTGTGCCGTCCCTCCTCAAACCCGTTGAGCGCTATGGCGCGGTGCAGTAGCGGGTCGGCGATCGTTTCGCCATAGCTGAGGACCCGCGTGCTTGCCTTGCCTTCGGTCTGTACCGCGATGTCCCAGATCGGCAGCGCGACGAGCCGGTCGCGCGCCTCGGTGTCGAGACGGGGCCAGTCGATGATCGCCGGCTTGTAAGGGTTGTGCGTGTCGAGCAGCATCCGGCAGAAGGCGGTCTTGTGGTCGTCGCTGCCGGGGCGGATCGCGCCGTCGGTCGGGGCACGCCAGCGTCGCGCGCCGGCATCGGCGTCGGCCGTCATTGTGTCGTCGCTCACAGCATCAATACCCCGTGCTGGGAAAACCGAGAAAGCGCGCCGCGCCGCGTCTGATCGCCGAGGGTGCCTAAGTTACGCGTCCGAGCGAAGCGATCCGTCGAAGTGACGCAGCGTCGCCATGTTCCAGGTCGTGCGACCCACCACCGGGAGGAGACCCGGCGAGGGCCGCGGGAAGCCCGCGGTCCCGGCGCGTTGACTTGCCGGGACCGCTCCCTTATATAGCGGCCTCCGCTCAAAGAGGGCAGTTGCGTTGGAGAGGGTGCCGTGAAGCGCACTTATCAGCCGAGCCGGCTCGTTCGCAAGCGCCGTCATGGCTTTCGCGCGCGGATGGCCACTCCGGCCGGACGCCGGGTGCTGGCGGCGCGCCGCGCCAAGGGCCGCAAGCGCCTGTCTGCGTGATCCTGCTGGCCGATCCTGCCGCCTGCGCTGCCTGGCGGCGCAGGCGCAGCGAATCGCCGCGCTGATGGTCGGCATCGCGATGTCGATGTCAAACAGCCTTGTAAGGCTCAAGACCCGCGCCGACTTTCTCCGTGTGGCTGCCGCGCGCCGCCGTGCTGCGCGTCCCGGGCTGGTCCTGCAGGCGGCGCGGCGTTCCTCCGACAGCGGTGAGGCGCCGGCGGTGCGGGTTGGCTTTACAGCCAGCCGCAAGGTTGGCAATGCGGTGGTTCGCAATCGAGCGAAGCGGCGATTGCGTGCGGCGGCGGCGGACGTGTTGGCGCGCGACGGGCGGCCGGGAACCGATTACGTGCTGATCGCCCGCGGCACAACCGGCGCGCGAGGTTATGCCGAGCTGGTCGGCGATCTCGCGGCAGCACTTCGGCAGGTCGAGCGCCCGATGGAACGGCCCCGGGAAACGCCCAGGGGGCAACAGGGCGGGCGGCGCGGCGGGGAGCCGCCGGCGCGACGCAGCGAGGAGAATGGCGATGGCGGGTGACGGCGGCGCGAGCCGGGTGGCGGGCTTGGCGATACGGGGTTTGATCCGCGGCTATCAGCTGCTGATCGCGCCCGTCCTGCCGCCCTCCTGCCGCTACGAGCCGAGCTGCTCGCGTTATGCCGCCGAAGCGGTTGCGCGGCACGGGCCTTGGCGCGGCTCATGGCTCGCCCTGCGTCGCCTGTTGCGCTGCCATCCCTGGGGCGGCAGCGGCTACGATCCCGTCCCATTCGAACCGAGCCGCTGAGCCGGCCCGCCCCGACGCAATGGACCAGCGCAATCTCCTGCTCGCGATCGTGCTCTCGGTGGGCATTCTGATCGGGTTTCAGTTTCTGTTCGCGAAATTGCACCTGGTGACGCCGCCTGCGCCGTCATCGTCAACGCACACCACATCGACGCAGACCCCACCCGCGACGCCGGCAGCCCGGGCGCCCGGGGCTCCGTCGCCGGGCACCGCCGCGACATCGGGGACGGGCGGGATCTCGGGCGGCTTGACGCGCGGAGAGGCGCTCGCAGGGCAGTCCCGCGTCAAGATCGATACGCCGCGGCTGCATGGCTCGATCGACCTCAAGGGCGGCCGCATCGACGATCTGACGCTGGCGACCTATCACGAGACCGTCGATCCGAAGAGCCCCGAGGTCGTGCTGTTGTTGCCGGTCGGAACCAAGGATCCCTATTTCGCCGAGTTCGGCTGGAAGGCCGACACGCCTGGCGTCAAGGTGCCGGGGCCGCAAACGCAATGGACCGCCTCGGGTGGGCCCCTCAGCCCGACGTCACCGGTGACGCTGAGCTGGGACAATGGCGCCGGGCTCCGGTTCACGCGCACGATCTCGATCGATGCGAGCTACATGTTCACGGTGCACGATGCGGTGACGAACTCCGGCGATACGCCGGTGCGCCTATCGCCTCGCGGGCTGATCAGCCGCTCCGGCACGCCCCCGGTCAGCGGCTACTATCTTCTGTTCGAAGGCATGATCGGCGAGTTTGGCGGGTCGGTGCATGACATCAAATATACGTCGCTCAAGCCTGGCCAATCGGAGGATCACAGTTCGAGTGACGGCTGGCTCGGCTTCACCGACAAATACTGGCAGACCGCGCTGATCCCGGCGGCGCACGAGGCCGTCGACGCGCGTTTCGCGCACCTTCTCGAAGGCGGCGTCGATCGCTATGAGACCGAATTCACCGGTCAAGCGGTGACGATTCCGGCGCACGGCACGGCAGCGACCTCGACCCGCTTCTTTGCCGGCGCGAAGGAGCTCAGCCTGCTGGAATTGTATGCCGCGTCCGGCATCCCGTTGTTCGACTATTCGATCGATTTCGGCTGGTTCTGGTTTCTGACGCGGCCGATATTCAAGATTCTCCTGGTCTTCGAGGGTATTCTCGGCAATTTCGGGCTGTCGATCCTATTGCTGACGCTGATCATCAAGCTGTTGTTCTTCCCGCTCGCCAACAAATCCTATCAGGCGATGAGCAAGATGAAGTTGCTCCAGCCGGAGATGCAGAAGATCCGCGAGCGCTTTCCCGACGACAAGGCGCGCCAGCAGCAGGAGATCATGGCGATGTACAAGCGGGTGGGGGCCAACCCGCTGGCCGGCTGCCTGCCGATCGTGATCCAGATCCCGGTGTTCTTTTCGCTGTACAAGGTGCTGTTCGTCACGATCGAGATGCGGCATGCGCCGTTTTTCGGCTGGATTCACGATCTGTCGGCGCCGGACCCGACGTCGTTTGCCAATTTGTTCGGGCTCATAGCCTTTCAGCCGCCGCATTTTCTTTTGATCGGCGCCTGGCCGCTGATTATGGGCGTTACGATGTTCCTGCAGCAGAAGCTCAATCCGCAGCCGGTCGATCCGATGCAGGCGCGGATGTTCATGCTGCTGCCGATCGTCTTCACCTACATGCTGTCGTCCTTCCCGGCCGGGCTCGTGATCTACTGGGCCTGGAACAATTCGCTTAGCATCTGCCAGCAATGGGCGATCATGCATCGCGCGGGGGCGGCCTGAGCGAGCCGGCCGCCGCTTCCGACCTGTTTCCGACCCGCGACATCGAGCCGGAGGCGGCCGAGGCGGGGCGGCTGTTGTTCGCGCGGGAGTGCCGCTTCATCTCCGGCGCCGCCGATGATTCCGGGCTGCCCGACGAGAGCCTGCCGGAGATCGCCTTTCTCGGCCGCTCCAATGTCGGCAAGTCGAGCCTGGTCAACGCCCTGACCGGGCGGCGCACGCTGGCGCGCACCTCGAACACGCCGGGCCGCACGCAGCAGATCAATTTCTTCGCGCTCGATCGCCGGCTGATGCTGGTCGATCTGCCGGGCTACGGCTATGCCGCGGTGTCGAAGAGCGCGGTCCAGGCCTGGACCCGCTTGGTGCAGCGCTATCTGCGCGGCCGGGCGAGCCTGCGCCGCGTCTGCCTGCTGATCGATTCGCGGCACGGCATCAAGGAGCCGGACCATCCGGTCATGGCGCTGTGCGATATGGCCGGGCTGTCCTATCAGGTGGTGCTGACCAAGATCGACAAACTCGGCCCGAATGCGCGCGACGCGATCGTCGCCGGCGTCGCCGCCGAATTGGCGAGCCACACCGCGGCGCATCCCGAGATCCATTTGACGAGCGCCGAGAAGCGGCTGGGCATCGCCGCCCTGCGCGCAACCCTGGCCGGCTTTGCCCTGCCCGCGGTGGCGCCGCCGCGGCAACCGCGATAGAGTGCCGGCCCGATGAGCTCACCCGCCGCACCCGGCAGCCCTGCCGCCGCAATTCCTGCCGATCCCCAGGTCAAGGCCGCGGTGCTTGCCGCCGCGTTGCCGTTCCTGCGCCGCTATGCCGGCAAGATCATCGTGGTCAAGTACGGTGGCCACGCGATGGGGGCCGGCGGCGAGACGTTTGCCGGCGATATTGCACTCCTGAAGCAGGTCGGCATCCATCCGATCGTCGTCCACGGCGGCGGGCCGCAAATCAATCGCGTGCTCGACCGGCTCGGCATCAAGAGCCGGTTCATCAACGGGCTGCGGGTTACCGACGCCGAGACGATGGAAATCGTCGAGATGGTGCTCGCCGGCACCATCAACAAACAGCTTGTCGCCGCGATCAACGCCGCCGGCGGCTGCGCCATCGGGCTGACCGGCAAGGATGCCGGCCTCATTCGCGCGCGCAAGCTGACGAGCGGCGGCGATCTCGGCTTTGTCGGCGAGCCGGAGCGGGTCGACGAGCGGGTGCTGGCGACCTTTCGCCAGTCGGACATCATTCCGGTGATCGCGCCGATTGGTGTGGGGGCGGGCGGCGAGACCTACAACATCAACGCCGATACGGTCGCCGGCGCGGTGGCCGCCGCGGTCAAGGCGCGGCGCTTCCTGCTGCTGACCGACGTGCCCGGGGTACTCGATGCTGAAAAGCGGCTGATCCCGGAACTGACCGCGACCGAGGCCGGCCGGCTGATCGGCGACGGCACGATCTCCGGCGGCATGATCCCCAAGGTCGAGACCTGCCTTGCGGCGCTCGATGGCGGCGTCGAAGCGGCGGTCATCGTCGATGGCCGGGTGCCGCATGCGATCCTCCTCGAACTGTTCACCGAGGGCGCCGGCACCCTGATTCGCGGCGGCTGAGCGCGGCGGCAATATCAATGACCTATACCACCCGCAGCGAACGCTGCCCGCTCGGCGCGATCGAGACCTGGATCTTCGATCTCGACAACACGCTCTATCCCGCCTCCTGCCGCCTGTTCGACCAGGTGACGCGGCGCATGACCGCGTATATCTGCGATCGTTTGGCTGTGTCGCCCGGGCAAGCCGCCGAGCTGCGGCGACGCTATTTCCGCGAGCATGGCACGACGCTGCGCGGGCTGATGACGGTTAACGCCATCGATCCGCACGAATTTCTCGCCTTCGTGCACGACATCGACCTCGCCGGCGTGCCTCCCGACCCGGCCCTCGTCGCGGCGATCGGCCAGCTGCACGGCCGTAAGATCGTCCACACCAACGGATCGGTGCGGCATGCCGAGCGGCTGCTCGATCATCTCGGTCTTAGCGGCTCGTTCAGCGGCATCGTCGATATCGTCGCGGCCGATTTCGATCCCAAGCCGGCGCTGGCTGGCTATCGCCTGTTGCTGCGTCGCCATGCGGTCGCGGCCGAGCGCGCGTTGATGGTCGAGGACATCGCCCGCAACCTGGCGCCGGCAGCCGCGCTTGGCATGACGACGGCATGGATGCGCAACGAGCTCGACTGGGCGGCGGGCGAGGCCGACAGCGATTACATCCATCACGTCGTCGACGATCTGGCGGGCTTTCTCGCCGCTGCGGCATCGCAGCAAGGCGAGGTGCGGGCGTGACCGTCGCCGAGACGATCCGCGACAAGCTGAACACGCGCTTCGCCCCGACCCGGCTTGATATTGTCGATGAATCGCATCGCCACGCTGGTCACGCCGGGGCGCGTCCGGAGGGTGAAACCCATTTTTCCGTCACCATCGTCTCCGCCGCGTTCGCCGGGCTCAACCGGGTGGCGCGTCAGCGGCTGGTATATCAGACGTTGGCTCACGAGCTGGCAACGCGCGTCCATGCGCTGTCGCTGACGACACTGGTGCCCGAGGAGGCAGAAAACACGTAAAAGAGGTATAACAAGCGCAAAAATGGATTTATGGACAAAAAATCGCATTATTGGGTTGTAATATACTGTAAATCCGCTACACTGGCGCCATGCCAACACCACTGCAGCGGCGCACCCGCCGCAACCCTGATAGCGCTCGCTCTTCCCTGGTGATGCACAACGTCGTCGTCGCCGGGCATCGCACCACCATTCGGCTGGAGCCGGCCATGTGGGACGCGTTGCAGGACATTGCGCGCCGGCGGAGGCGGACGGTGCACGATCTCGTCACGACGATCGACCGTTACCGCGACGAATCGAGCCTCACCGCGGCGATCCGCGTTTACATCGTCGATTTCTACCGGAGCGCGGCGGCGCACGCAGGGCCGGTGCAGGCAGCCCGGCCGGCCCGCGCAACGATGCGAGACGCGAGCTGTTGATCGCGGCGGCGAGCGGGGTTTCAGTCGGCTGCCGCGAGGAAGCCGCGTAGTTGCTCGACCGGCGTGCCGCGCATGACAAACACATCGCCGATATCGTGCGGCAGGATCAGCGTGATGTCGCCGTTGCGCACCTTCTTGTCCTTGCTCATATGCACCAGCAGCCGGTCGGCGTCGTTGCCGCCCAGGCCGATCTCGCCCAACGTCGTCGGCAGCCCCGATTCGGCAATGTGCCGACGAACGCGGTGCGCGTCCTGCCCCGAAGCAAGGCCGAGGCGCACCGCGAAATCGAAGGCGAGCACCATGCCGAGCGCGACCGCCTCGCCGTGCAGCAGCCTCTCGCCGAACCCGGTTTCGGCCTCCAGCGCATGTCCGAAAGTATGGCCGAAATTCAACAATGCCCGGTCGTCGCCGGTCTCGCGCTCGTCGGCGGCGACGATCGCCGCCTTCATCCGGCAGCTGACCATGACCGCGCGGGTCAGCGCGGCCGGTTCGAGATCGCACACGGCCGTACCCTCGACTTCCAGCCACTCGAAAAATTGGGCATCGCGAATGAGGCCGTATTTGACGACCTCACCGTAGCCGGCGCGGACCTCGCGGCGCGGCAGGGTGGCGAGGCTCGTCGTATCGGCGAGCACCAGGCGCGGCTGGTAGAAGGCACCGAGCAAATTCTTACCGGCGGCCGTGTTGATGGCGGTCTTGCCGCCGACCGAGCTGTCGACCTGGGCCAGCAGGGTTGTCGGGATCTGCACGAAATCGATGCCGCGCAATAAGGTCGCGGCGGCAAAGCCGGCGATGTCGCCGACCACCCCGCCGCCCAATGCCACCAGCATCGTGCCGCGCTCGATGCCGTGGCCGAGGATGTCGTCGACCAGCCGGCCGAAATGAGCGAGGTCCTTGGTGCCCTCGCCCGGCGGCAGCACGATCGCATGGTGCGCGATGCCGGCTCCAGCGAGGCTGTCGCGCAGCGCCGCCAAGTGATGGCGTGCGACCGATTCGTCGGTAACGATAACCGCCTGCCGCCGCCGCATCAGCGGCGCAATCTCGGCCCCGGCGTGTCCGATCAGGCCGGGGCCGACCAGGATGTCATAGCTGCGCTCGCCCAGTTCGACCCGTAGCGTCTCGCTTGTTGACGTCATTGCTCGATCTCCGGATCGGGTGGCTGCAATGCCCGCGCGTAGCCGGTAAGCGCGGCGATTACCCGCGTCGTGGTCTGCTCGACCGGCCCCTCGCCGCTGTCGACGATGAGGTCCGCTTCGGCGTAGATCGGGTGGCGCTGCTCGATCAGCGTTGCCAGCACCGCGCGCGGGTCGCTCTGCTTCAGCAGCGGCCGGTTGCTGCGGCGCGACACGCGGGCGAGCAGCACGTCGAGATCGGCGCGCAGCCACACCGAAACGCCGCGTCGCAGGATCGCTTCCCGTGTCGTCGGGTCCATGAACGCACCGCCGCCGGTTGCCAGCACATGCACCGGCTGGGCCAGCAGGCGCGCGATGACGCGGCGCTCGCCGTCGCGAAATACCGATTCGCCGCGGCGGCGGAAAATTTCCTCGATAGTCTCGCCCGCCGCGGCCTCGATCTCGGTGTCCGAATCGAAAAAGGGAAGATGCAGGCGGGTCGCCAGTCGGCGCCCGATCTTGGTCTTGCCGGCGCCCATCAGCCCGACCAGGACGATCGTGCGCTGCGGGACAAAACCCTGACCGCGTGCCGCTGTTTCGGCAGTCTGCCTGACCTGGAGGTCCACGTCGTGTCTCTGCTGCCTCGCCGCCCTTTTGCGCGGCGCCTCACGAGGGTACTAGCATGACGCGCGGCCGGTTCGTCAATCGGCACGGCGGCGTGGAGTGCGAGCGTAGGGCATGGCAAGGCTGATTGTTCTGATTATCGTCCTGCTGTTCATCGTGGTGGTGGTCGGTGGCGGCCTGTTCCTGGCGTATGGGGATTTTCCGGTGCCGTCGACGCGGGTGGAAAAGGTGATCCCCGATGCCCGTTTCCCGAAGTGATCGGCGGGAAGCGGCCGCGCCCGGGGCGTACGCGACATCGCGCCGGCTCGAGGCGTTTCTTGAGATGCTGGCCGCTGAGCGCGGCGCCGCGACACTGACGCTTCTTTCCTACCGCACCGACCTCGTCGACCTCGCCGGGTTTCTCGCCGAGCGCGACGTGGCGCTCGAAGATGCCGATGCAGCGTCGCTGCACGACTACCTCGCCCATGCCGCGACGCGCCGCCTCGCGCCGCGAACGCTGGCGCGCCGGCTGTCGGCGATGCGTCAGTTCTTTCGCTTCCTGGTCAGCGACGACGTCGCGACGGGACGATCCGACGGCCGGGCTCGATGCGCCGCGGCTCGGCCGCCCGCTGCCGAAAACCCTCAGCGAGGCGGAGGTCGCGCGGCTGATCGACGCGGCTTCTGCCTGGCCGGGCGAGGAGGGGGTGCGCTTGCGCTGCATTCTCGAACTGCTCTACGCCACCGGTCTGCGCGTCTCCGAACTGGTCGGCCTGCCGTTTGCGGCGGCGCAGCGTGACCCGCGCTTTCTGCTGGTGCGCGGCAAGGGCGGGAAGGAGCGGGTGGTGCCGCTCTCCACGCCGGCGCGCCAGGCGCTCGCCGCCTATAGCGCGGCGCGCGGCCGATTCCTGCCGCAGGGCCCAAAGTCGGACCCGAAAATGGCACGCTGGCTGTTTCCGTCGCGCGGCGAGGCCGGGCACCTGACCCGCCAGCGCTGCGGCCAGCTGCTGAAGGAGCTGGCGCTGGCCGCCGGGCTCGATCCGGCGCTGCTGTCGCCGCATGTGCTGCGTCATGCCTTTGCCAGCCATCTGCTCGATCACGGCGCCGATCTGAGGAGCGTGCAGCAGATGCTGGGGCACGCCGATATTGCGACAACGCAGATTTATACCCACGTGCAGGGCGAGCGCCTGCGCCGGCTCGTCGAGACCGCGCACCCCCTGGCGCGACGCAAATAGCCGCTGCGGCGGAAGGGTTGATGCGGCATTTCCTCGATTTTGAGCGACCGATCGCCGAGCTCGAAGGCAAGATCGAAGAGCTGCGCCACCTGTCCAACGACAGCGGCCTCAACATCGCCGAGGAGGTCGGGCGGCTCGAGACCCAGGCCAGCCGGCTGCTGCGCCAGAGCTATGCGCGGCTGACGCCGTGGCAGAAGGTGCAGGTCGCGCGGCACCCGGACCGGCCGCATTGCCTCGACTACATCGCCGCGCTAATCGCCGATTTCGTGCCGCTGGCCGGCGACCGCACCTATGGCGAGGATGCGGCGGTGATCGGCGGGCTCGGCCGCTTTCGCGGGCACAGCGTCATGGTGCTCGGCACCGAGAAAGGCGCCGACACCGAAGCCCGGCTCAAGCACAATTTCGGCATGGCGCGGCCCGAGGGCTACCGCAAGGCGCGCCGGCTGATGCGGCTGGCCGAGCGGTTTGGGCTGCCGGTGTTGACGTTTGTCGACACCGCCGGCGCCTATCCCGGGGTCGATGCGGAGGCGCGCGGCCAGAGCGAGGCGATCGCCAGCGCGATCGCAACCTGCCTCGACCTGCGCGTGCCGGTCGTCGCCGCGATCATCGGCGAGGGCGGTTCGGGCGGGGCGATCGCGCTCGCCGCCGCCAATGCCGTCTTGATGCAGGAGCACGCGGTCTATTCGGTGATCTCGCCCGAGGGCTGCGCCTCGATCCTGTGGCGCGACGCCGCGCACGCGCAGGAGGCGGCGGAAGCCTTGCGGCTGACGGCCCAGGACATGCTGCGCCTCGCGGTGATCGACCGCATCGTGCCCGAGCCGCTGGGCGGCGCCCACCGCTCGCCGCAGGACGCGATTGCCGCGCTCGGCGAGGCGCTTGCCGAGACGCTGCAGGGGCTGATCGAGCGCGACGGCGACACGCTGCGCGCCGAGCGCCGGCGCAGGTTCCTGACGATCGGCACGGCGAGCTGAAGGCTGCCCTCGGCGCGCCTCGCGACGCATTGAAAAGCGCGGTGACGGCTCCCCACATCTAGCGCAGCGCGCCATTTCATGGGGCGCCGGCAGCTTCATGGGAAGCCGCTCAATTCTCGCTGAAAGGTGTCCGATGGTTCCGCAGGAACGCGATCTGATCACCACCCTGCTGGCGCGCCTCAAAAGCACCGCAGGGCAGCCGAAAGATCCGGAAGCCGATGCGCTGATCCGCCAGGCGATGGCCGAGATGCCCGACGCGCCCTATTACCTGGTGCAGACCGTGCTGATCCAGGATCTGAGCCTGCATCAGGCACAGAACCGCATCGCCGAACTCGAAAAGCAATTGACCGATGCCCAGGCGGTGGCGGCCAAACCGGCGACCAGCTTTCTCGGCGGCTTGTTCGGGACCAGCCAGCCGGCAGCAGCCACGCCACCTGCGCCGGTCGGAACCGTGCCGAGCGCCGGCCCGTGGGCCCGCGGGCCGAACGTGGCGCCGCCGCCCGGCCCCGGCTATGCCCAGCCCGGCTATGCCCAGCCTGGATACGCCGCGCCCCCGGCCGGCGGCGGCTTCATGGGCGGCGGCATGGGCGGCGGCGGCGGGTTCCTGCGCTCGGCTGCGGCGACGGCGGCCGGGATCGCCGGCGGCGCCCTGTTGTTCCAGGGCATCTCCTCGATGTTCGGGCATGGCTACGCCAACAGCCTCAATGGCGGCGGCGGGATGAATGCCGGGCTCGGCGAGAGCGTCGTCAACAATTATTACGGCGATAGCGGCGCCGCTGGCGGCGATTACGGCGGCGGCGGCGATGCCGGGTATGCCGGTGGCGGCGATTACGGCGGTGGCGGCGACTACGGCAGCGGTGACGCCGGCGGCGGCGACTACGGCGGTGGTGGCGATGATGCCGGCGGCGGCGATTTCGGCGGCGGCAGTGACCCGTCCTGCTGACCTGCCGCTGTAACCACGACGCGTCGCGAAAGGCGGGCCGACCATTCCGGCCCGCCTTTTCTGTCGGGCCGCTTCAGCCTGGGGTGGCGCTCACTCGGCGGCCGCGGCCTCCGTGCGGCGGCCGAGGTGTTTGAGGCAGCGGTCGACCCATAGCTTGGTCAGTTTTTCCTGTGCGCCGTTCTGGCTGAGGCGGCGGCGCAGCGTCGGGAAATCGACGTGGTCGAGGTCCTGATCCTGGTTGAAGCAGGAGAAGACGATCGTCTCGGTGCCGCTCGCCGGGTCGTAATGGCGTTGCAGGCACTGCGCGCAGATCTCCTTCATCATGCACTGCATCGGCGAGTTGATCGACGCGATGGCGCGGTGCCCGGGGCGGAACAGGTGCTTGAGCCGGGCGCGGCGCGCCTCGGCGACCGCCGCCATCATGCCGTCCGAGCCGATCGCGATGATGCGGTCGACCTCGGAGAGCGGGATCGCGGCCGGCCCGAACGCACCCTCGCCATAGGCTTCGATCGCCGCAACGATGTTGCCGACAAAGGCGCGGTCCTGCTCGCGGCCGGGCGTGAAGCCCGGCGCCTCGTCGCAGCACCACACGACGGCATCGGCGGCGCGCTCGATGTCGGCGATCTTGTAGCGGTCCTCGATCGTCTTGTAGCCGGCGAAATAGAGCACGCGCGAGCCCGCTTCCCGCAAGGCCGCGCCGATCGAGAACAGCACGGCGTTGCCGAGCCCGCCGCCGACCAGCAGCACGGTCTCGCCCGCCGGCGTTTCGGTCGGGGTGCCGGTCGGGCCCATCAGGATCACCGGCTCGCCCGGCTGCAGCAAGGCGCAGAGATCGGACGAACCGCCCATTTCGAGGACGATCGTCGACAGGAGGCCGGCGTCGCGGTCGATCCAGGCGCCGGTCAGTGCCAGCCCCTCCATCGCCAGTGTCGTGCCGTCGACCTTGGGCGCGAAGCTCTCGAAATTCTGCAGCCGGTAGAATTGGCCGGGCTGGAAGGCGCGCGCCGCGGCATCGGCGCCCGCACGACGACCTCGACGATCTTCGGGGTCAGCCGCTCGATCCGCTCGACCCGGGCGCGCAACTCGTCGTCGAGCCGGGCCTTCAGCGCCTGCGGCTGCGGCATATCCGGCGCCCGCTTCGCCAGCATACGGCTGATCACCGGATAGCCCTGCTTGGTGCCGCCCATCGCCTTGACGACATTGCCGGCAAAGCTCGGATGCAGATCGCCGAAGAAGCTGACGGCGCGGCCGTCCGGCGAAAGGTTCATCAGGACATGGATTTCGTCGGGCTTGGCGACACGCTGCGGCGTCGCCGGTTGGCCCGCCTCGTCGAGGGCGCGGAAATAGCGGCCATCGAGCGCGACATGCTCCGGGTCCTCGCGCGCCAAGACCGTGTTCGGCTGGGTGCCGGCGGCGACCAGGATCGTGCGCGCCGGCAAGACCACCTCCTCGCCGGGCCCCTGGTCGGGCACCGGGTGATGGCCGCCCACTTCCTGCGGCAGGTGGCGGGTCAGGCGCAGCGAAACGGCCTGATCGAACAGGTCGACCTCGACCGCCTCCGGGGTCAGCCGCTCGGCGAAGCGGATGCCTTCCTCCATCGCCTTCGCCACCTCCTCGTGGTTGAGGGTGTAGCTCGGCGCGTCGATCAGGCGGCGGCGATAGGCGATGGTGACGCCGCCCCAGCCGTCGATCAGCTTGGCGAAGCGCGGCGCCCGGCCCTCGCGCAGCGCTGCCTCGCGCTCGGCGCGCAAGGCACGGGCATGCGCGAGGAACTCCTCGGCGACCTCGCGCTCGGCGCCGTTCCACTCGGCGCGCACGTTCTCGCCGCCGCGCTCGGCGACCAGCGTCTCGTAGCGCGCCAGGAACTTCTCGACCTGCACCGGGTAATAGGCGAGCGCTTCGGTGGCGGTGTCGATCGCGGTCAGCCCGCCGCCGATCACGACGACCGGCAGGCGGACGGTCAGGTTGGCGATGCTGTCTTCTTTGGCGGCGCCGGTCAGCTGCAGCGCCATCAGGAAGTCGGAGGCCTGCCGGACGCCGCGCGCCAGGCCGTTCTCCATCGGGATGACAGTCGGCCGCCCGGCGCCGGCGCACATCGCGATATGGTCGAAACCGAGCGCGAAAGCGCTCTCGATCGTCAGCGTGCCGCCGAAGCGCACCCCGCCATACATCGAGAACTGGCCGCGGCGCTCGAGCAGGAGGCGGATGACCTTGAGGAAATTCTTGTCCCAGCGCACCGTGATGCCGTATTCGGCGACCCCGCCGAACCCGGCCATCGTGCGCGCGTCGAGCCGCTCGTAGAGGCTCGCGACGTCGCGCACCGGCGCGAACGGGACGTGCTCGCCGTTGGGCGCGACGCCGGAAACCTCCGGCGGCAACGGCTCGATCTTGAGCCCGTCGATCGCCGCGACGAAATGCCCGTCATTGATCAGGTGATGCGCCAGGTTGAACCCGGCCGGTCCCGAGCCCGACCACCAGCACCTTGTAGCCCGATAGCGGCTTCGGCAACGGCCGGCGCACATCGAGCGGGTTCCACCGCGTCAGCAGGCCGTAGATCTCGAAGCCCCAGGGCAGGCCCAGCACGTCCTTCAGCGTGCGGGTCTCGATCTGCGGGATGTCGACCGGCTCCTGCCGCTGGTAGATGCAGGCCTTCATGCAGTCGTTGCAGATGCGGTGCCCGGTCGCGGCGCAGAGCGGGTTGTCGACCGCGACGATCGCCAGCGCGCCGATCGAGTTGCCGCGCGACTTGACGAGGTTCATCTCGGAGATTTTCTCGTCGAGCGGGCAGCCGGCGAGCGTCACCCCGAACGTGCTCTTGCGGAAGCCGCCATCCTTGTCGCGCAAGCCGCTGCGGCAGCTGTCCTTGCCCTGGTTGTGGCACCAGATGCAGTAATTCGCCTGGTCGATCGCGCCGGCGAGGTCGGTGCCGGGGTCGGTCAGGGCGAAGCCGTCGCGCGCCCGCCATTCGTCCTCCGGCAGGCGCAGCATCGTGACGCCGTGGCGCTCGACCGTCTCGACCGGCACGAGATGATGCATGTCGAGCCGGTGCGGCACCCGGAACAGCAGGCCCCGCTTGTGCCGCGCCTGGCCCTGCGGCGTCAGGGTCGCCCAGGCGGCGTATCCGAGCGCGCACTTGAGCGGCAATTGGTGCGTAGCCTCGTCTTCGAGCCAGCGCGACACCGCCCCGGCATAACACAATTCCCACGCGAGGACGCCGCGGCGCGACGTGAGATCCGCCGGCGCACTGCCGATCAGCCCGTCCAGTTCCTCGGCCAGCTTGTGGCCGTTGAGATCGGCGGCATCGGCCTCCTTGATCTCCTTGACGGCGCGGCGCTGCACAAACAGGCGCTTGACCGTGTAAAGCGGCGCCAGCGTATCGTGCCGCGCCTGCAACGCCCGCACCTCGCCGGCAATGCCGAACAGCGCGCCGATGAAGTCCTCGAGATGCGGCGCCAGATCGACCAGCAAGTCGGATTCGGCCTTGTGGTCGATCCCGTCGGGGGCCGCGCGCGCCGCCATCAACCGGTCGTGCAGCGCGACGTCGCCCGCCGCGAGGTGGCCGACAAAGGCACGGTCGAGCCGGACAAGCCCGTCGCGCTCGTAAAGATCGGGGAAGGTGAGCCCGTGTTGCAGGGCGAGTTCGCTCATGGCAACGCTAATTAGGTGATGACGCCGCGGGAAACCAGCCGGCAATTCGCCGCGACAGGGTTGCGCCAAGCGCGCCGGCGCGAAAGTAACAAGTGGGCGGAGAGGGCGTAGCCGCCGCACGGCGTCGGCGGCTTCAAGCAGCGCGTTCAGCAGCACGTTGCAGCCGGCGGTCAAATCGTCGGGCTTGGCGTCCTCGATCTCGTTGTGGCTGATGCCGCCGACGCACGGCACGAAGACCATCGCGGCGGGCGCGACCCGCGCCAGGTAGACGGCGTCATGGCCGGCGCCGCTGACGATGTCCTGATGCGGATAGCCCTGCGCCCGCGCCGCCTCGCGCACCGCGCCGACCAGCTTGCGGGTCGAACGGGGTCGGCGGGAAATACCAGAACTCCTCGACCGCCGCCTCCAGGCTCTGCGATGCCGCCGCCGCGGCGCAGGCATCGCGCAACGCGCGGTCCATCGCGCTCAGCACCGCGTCGTCGGGGTGGCGGAAATCGACCGTGAAGAACACATGGCCGGGGATCGTGTTGCGCGAATTGGGGCTGACCTGGACAAAGCCGACCGTGGCGCAGGCATAGGGCGCATGGGCGTGGCCGATCCTGTTCACCGCGTCGATCATCCGCGCCGCCCCGACCAGGGCGTCACGCCGGCGCGGCATCGGGGTCGGGCCGGCATGCGCCTCTTGCCCCGTTACGGTGATCTCGTACCAGCGCTGCCCCTGCGCTCCGGTGACGACGCCGACCGGCAGCCCGGCCGCTTCGAGGATCGGCCCCTGCTCGATATGCGCCTCGAAATAGGCGGCGACCCTGCGCCCGCCGACCGGCGCGGTGCCGGCAAAGCCGATGCGCTGCAATTCGGCGCCGAGCGTGACGCCGCTGACGTTGTCGGGCCGCGCCAATCCGTAGGCGAGGTCGAACACGCCGGCGAACACGCCCGAGCCGACCATCGCCGGCGAAAACCGCGACCCCTCCTCGTTGGTCCAGGCGACAATCTCGACCGGCGCCTCGGTCTCGTAGCCGAGATCGTTGAGGGTGCGGACGATTTCGAGCCCGGCCATCACCCCATACGCGCCGTCGAACCGTCCGCCGGTCGGCTGGGTGTCGAGATGGCTGCCGGCCATGACTGGCGGCAGCGCCGGGTTGCGGCCCGGGCGGCGGGCGAAGATGTTGCCGATCGGGTCGATTGTCACGGCGCAGCCGGCCGCCTCGCACCAGCCGATGAACAGCCGCCGCGCCTCGGCGTCGAGATCGCTGGCGGCGAGCCGGCACACCCCGCCCTTTGCGGTGGCGCCGATCTGCGCCAGCTCCATCAGGCTGGCCCACAGCCGCTCGCCGTTTACCGTCAGATTCCGCATGCCGCCCACTCCAGCGCTTCCGCCCAACGCGCGCGATCGGGCATAGTATCAGGCGACAGAGCTTCCGACAGGAGAACCGCCATGAATGATGTTGCCCCCGGAGCCGTGCCCTGGATCGACCCGGAACTCGTGGCCGCCGGGAAATTGCTGCAGGAGAGGGGGCTTGTCGCGCCCGACCGCACCAAGGCCTCGCTCGCCGAGGTGCGCGCCGCGCAGGACCGCACCGGCGCGTTTCTCGGCGAATACTCGGTGCCGCTCAAGGTCGAGCGCGACCTGGCGCTGCCCGGCCCGCATGGCCAGGTGCCGTGTCGCCTCTATCTGCCGGATGGCATCGAGCGCCCGCCGCTGCTGGTCTACGCGCATGGCGGCGGCTTCATGCAGGGCAGCATCCCAAGCTGGGACCATTTCCTGCGCGACCTCGTCCGCCAGAGCGGCGCAGCGGTGCTGTCGGTCGACTACAAGCTGTCGCCCGAGGTCACGTTTCCGGTCGCCTTTGACGAGATGGTGGCGATGACCCGGCTGGCGGCGCGTGAAGGCGCCGGGTTCGGCATCGATCCCTCGCGGCTGGCGCTCGGCGGCAACTCGGCGGGTGGCAACCTGGCGCTCGCCGCGGCATTGGCGATGCGCGATGCAGGCGAAAAAGCGCTCAAGTTCCAGCTGCTGATATACGGCTGCTTCTCAACCGATTGCGACAGCCCGTCCTGGCAGCGCTTCGGGCAGGGCGCCGGCCTGTCGCAGACCCAGATGAAGTGGATCTGGGAGACCTATCTCGAACGGCCGGAACAGCGCAACGATTGGCGCGCCGCGCCGATCCTCGCCGACCTCAAGGGCGTCGCGCCGGCGCATTTGATCGTCGGCAGCCTCGACCCGCTGCAGGACGACAGCAACAATCTCGCGGCAAAGCTGAAGGCCGCCGGGGTGGCGCATAACCTGACGGTCTATCAGGGCATCAACCACGGCTTCATCCGCTACGGCCGGCTGATCGGCACGGCGCGGCGCGCCGTTGCCGATTGTGCCGCCGCGCTGAAAGCCGGCCTCGCGGCGTAGCAGGCCTTCATTCGCCGGGCGCTAACCGTCAGCCGCGCCGCGCGATTGCGGCCCGGCCAGTTCGTCGCGCGCCGCCAGCGCGGCAAACCGCCCGTAGCGCACCGCCAGGGTCGGCAAGACCAGCAGGTTGAGCGCCAGCGAACTGGCGAGACCGCCGAGGATGACCAGCGCCATCGGGCCTTCGATCTCACGGCCCGGCTCGTTCATGCCGAGCGCCAGCGGCAAGACGCCGAGGGCGGTCACCAGCGAGGTCATCAGGATCGGGGTCAACCGGTCGCTGGCGCCTTCGACGGCGGTGTCGAGCCCCCAGGGCCGGCCCTCGAACGCAACGAGGTGATCGTAATGCGCGATCATCAGGATCGAATTGCGCAATGTGATGCCGAACAGCGCGACGAACCCGACCATCGATCCGAGCGACACGACTCCGCCCGACGCCAACACGGCGAACACGCCGCCGACCAGGGCAAAGGGCAGGTTGGTCAGGACCAGCAGCAGGTTGTTGAGATTGCGGGTCACGATCGACAGCAGCAGCACGATGCCGATTGCGGCGATCAGCGCATTGACCAGGAGGTCATGCGTCGAGCGGGTTTGCGCCTCGGCTTCGCCGGCGAACTCGATATAGGTGCCGGCCGGCAGCGTGACCTCCTTGTCGATCGCGGCCCTTGCGGCCGTGGCGAACGACGCCAGATCGCGGCCGACGACGTTGGCGGTGACCGACTGCACGCGCTGCGCCTCGAAATGAACCACCTGATAGCGGCCGGCACCGGGCCGGACGTCGGCGACCTGGCGCAGGGGCACATAGACGCCGCTTGGCGTGCGCAACGGCAGGTCGGCCACCTGGCCGATCTCGGCGCGGCGCGCCGGCGCAAGGATCGCGATGACTGGAACGACGCGGTTGCCGTCGTATGTCTGGCCGACCGTGTCGCCCTGGTAGGCGGTGCGCACCGCGTCGAGCACGTCCAGCGGGTTGAGGCCCCAGCGGTCGAGATCGGCTTGGCGCAGCCGGATCGTCAACTGCGGCATGCCGGGGGGCGAGCGCACCTGCACCTCCGCGGCGCCGGCGACGCCGCCGAGCACCCGGGCGACCTCGCGCGCCACGCGGTCGAGGGTGTCGAGGTCGTCGCCGAAGATGTTGACCACGATCGGCGCGCGGTAGCCCGACAGGATCTCCTCGAAGCGCTCGGTCAGGAACGTGTTGATCGAGAAATTGGCACCCGGGATCGTCGCCAGCGCCTTGCGGATGTCGGTTTGCGCCGCCTCCAGCGCGTCGCCGCCGAGCGGCTTCAGGTCGACCTCGAACTCGCTGTAATTGGTGCCGTAGGTGTCGTCGGCAAAATTGGCCCGGCCGACCCGCTGCGCCACAGAGCGCACCGCCGGCAAGGCGCGCAACGCCGTCGTCACGAGCTTCCCGAGGCGCAGCGACTCGGCGATCGAGGTGCCGGGTGCGGTCGGCATGTGGACGATAAAGTGGCCCTCCTTGAGTTCGGGGATGAAGCTGCCGCCGAACAGCGGCAGCATCGAGCAGCCGGCGAGGGTCAGGAGGCCGGCCGCGCCGATCGTCGCGCGCGGATGCCGCGCAATGTGAAGCAGCAGCCGACGGTAGCGCTCTTTCGACCAGCGCATCACCGGCGGCTCCGTCGGCTTCAGGTGCCCGCCGGTCAGCACGAGCATCGCCAGGGCCGGGATCGCGGTCAGCGCGACGATCAGCGACGCCAGAACGGCCAGCGCATAGGCGATGCCGAGCGGCGCGAAGAGGCGTCCGGCCAGCCCGGACAAGGCCACGATCGGCAAAACTACGAGCAGCACGGCGAGGGTCGCGTAGACCACCGCGCCGCGCACTTCGAGGCAGGCTTCCAGCACCACAGGGGCAATGCCGCGCGGCATCGGCAGCCCGCGGTTCTGGCGCAGCCGCCGCACGATGTTCTCGATATCGACGACCGCATCGTCGACCACAACGCCGATTGCGATGGCGAGGCCGCCCAACACCATCGTGTTGAGCGTCATGCCGAAATGCAGCAGCACGATGACCGCGGCGAGCAGCGACAGCGGGATCGCGACGCAGGAAATCGGCCGCGGTGCGCAGATCGAACAGGAACAGAAAGATCACGACGACAACCAGGATGCCGCCCAGCAGCAGCGACGATTCGACATTGCTCGTCGCGGTGTCGATAAAGCTTGCCGGGCGGAACAGGTCGCCGTGCAGCACGATGCCCTGGCGCGCCAGGCCGGGTTGCAACTCCGCCAGCGCCTTCTCCAGGCGCTCGGTGACCAGGAGCGTGTTGCCGCCGTATTGCTCGTAGACGTTGAACACCACGGCCGGCGCGCCGTCGATTGCGGCGGCGCCGAACGGCGGCCGCGGCGCCACGGTCACGGTCGCGACATCGCCGAGCAGCAGATTGCCGCCGGCGCCGGTGGCGACGACGGTCCGGGCAATCTCGGCAGGAGTCAGCGACTGCCCTGCGGTGCGCAGCGTGATCCGCTGGTTGGTATTTTCGATGAAGCCGCCGCCGCGCACCCCGGTGGCGCGCCGGGCGGCGGCGACGACCTCGTTCACGCCGACGCCGAAACGTTGCAGCGCCGCCGGATGGATCTGCACCTCGATCGATTTCGCGTCACGGCCGAAGATCGCGACGCTGGCAACGCCCGGCACGGCGAGCAAGCGCGGCCGGATCGTCCAGGTCGCGGCCGTGCGCAGATCCATCAGCGAGGCGCGCTTCGAGGTCAGCCCGGCGACCAGCACGATGTTGGTCGACGATGTCAGCGGCGTCATCGTCGGCGGCATCACGCCGGCGGGAAGCTGGGCGGCCACCTCGTTCAACCGCTCGCCGAGCAACTGGCGGTCGCGGTATACATCGCTCGATGCGTCGAAGGTGGCGGTGATTACCGACAGGCTCTGCACCGAGGTCGAGCGCAGCGTGTCCAGCCCGGGGATGCCGTTGATCGCGTTTTCGAGCGGCTGGGTGACCAGCACTTCGACCTGGTCCGGCGCCAGCCCGGGCGCGTCGGTGCGGACCTGCACCTGCGGCGGCGCGAATTCCGGGAAGACGTCGTACTTCGCCCCGAGCAGCGTGTAGACGCCGTAGCCGAGGAGCACGCAGGCCAGCGCGATCACGACACCACGAAAGCGGATCGCGAAGCGGATCAGCGCCGCCTGGAGGCCGCTTCCACCCACCGCGCTCAGTCCGTGTCGCCGAGGCCGCCGGCGCTGGTCTCGGCGCGGAACTCCTCGGAGAGCAGCATCTGCGCCCCGGCGACCACCACCTCGGCATGGTCCGGGATGCCCGGTACGATGTAGCCGCCGTCAGGTGCCGGCCGATCGGTCGCGACGGTGCGCCGTGCGAAGGTGCCGGGGCCGGTGCGGAAATAGGCCCAGGCGCGGCCGTCCTGCCAGACGATTGCCGAGGGCGGCACGACGGCGCCCTCGACCGTCGGGCCCGCGGCGAGGAAAGCGACAACGCGCATGCCGGGCAGCAGCAGATTGTCGCTTGACGCCGTGAACAGGAGGCTCACCCCCTGAAAGCGCGGGTCGGTCCGGGCTGCCGTCGACACAAATTGCAGCGTCCGCCGCGCGCCGCCATCGAGCCGGACGAACGCGCCAGCGGGCGGCAGCGCGACCGTTTCGCCCGGCCGCAGCGTCACCTGCAGCAGGACGTCCTGCCCGGTGACGAGGCGTTCCAGGAGCGGCGCGCCGGCGATGACGGCCTGGCCCAACACCGGCCCCCAGTCCCGCCGCGCCGTCAGCCCGAGCATGCGCAACTGCGACTGCGCCGCCGCTGCGCCGGCCTGGTCGACATGAAACGCGGCCTCGGCCGTTTCGAGCTGGGCTGCCGAGATGTTCTGATGGTCGTTGTAGAGCTTGCGGGCGCGCTCGAACGCGGTGCGCGAGGCGTCGAGTTTGGCCTCGGCGATCTCCAGCTGCGCCTTGGCCGCTTGCCGACGGTTGGCGAGATCGTTCAGCGTCCGCAGGTCGAGCACGCTGCCATAGGCGGACAGACGCTCCTGGTGCCGGGCGTTCGCCAGCGCCACGGTCTTGATGCCGTCGGCGCGCTGGGCCGCCGCGGCGAGCGTAATCACCTTCTCGCCCTGCACCGTCGAGACGCGCTGCGGCGGCTGCCCGGCCGCCTCCAGCGCGGCCTCGCGCGCCGCCTCGCCGCGGTTTTCGATCACGCCCCAGGCAGCGAACCCGGCAATGGCGACGAGGAGGATCGCCGCGAACGCAGCACCTGGGCGGACGCGAACTCATGTTGCCGGGCTCGCCGAGAGACGTGGGTCCTTTTCGGGGGCCGCAATGTGCGCGGCCGGCTCGAATAGCGGGTATTGCAGCGCGTCCTCGACGCTGCCCAGCGCCTCGCGCTGCGTGACGATCGCGTCGAACCGCGCCAATTCGGCGGCGCCGAGTTCGAGTTCGGCCGCCACCAGCGTCGGCCGGTCCGCCTCACCGGCTGCGAAGGCGTGCCGCATCCCCAATGCGCGCCGCCGCGCGTCGTCCAGCAGCGACCGCGCCGCCGCACGCGTCGTGTTTGCCGACCGGTAATTGGCGGCGGCGCGGTCGATCGCGCCGATGATGCCGGCTTGCAGCGCGGTGAAGCGTGCGGCGGCCAAGTGCCGCGCGGCCAGCGCCTCGGCGATCGGCCCCTCGTTGTGGTTGAAGATCGGCAGGGTCAGCGATGGTCCAAACAGGTATTTGTTGACGCCGAAATCATACTGGTAGCCCGGCCCCAGCGTCACGTTCGGGTACTGGCGAGCGACCGCCAGCTGGAGTGCCGATTGCGCCGCCTCGTATCGTGCCAGCGCCGCCGCGACATCGCTGCGCCGGGTCAGGGCCTGCCGCCGCAACGCGCCGGAAGCGAAGCCGGCTGGTAGGGAAGCGGGCTGCTCGAAGGCGGCGAACGATAGCTTGACGCGGTCGAGCGCTGCGAGAGGAATGCCTATGGCGGTGGCGAGACGCGCCCGCGCATCCTGGCGGGCGCTGTCGGCCTCGCGCAGCGCCAGCGCAACTTGCGCCCGCCGGATGCGCTCGCGGGCGATTTCGAGCGAGGAGGCGGCGCCCGCGGCAAGCCGGCCTTGCAGCAGACCGACCAACTCGTCCTGCAGTGCCAGGCGGTGGCGCCGCAGCGCCAGGCGATGCTCGGCCGCCCACAAATCCATCAACGCGCCGCGCACGCGCCCGCGCACCTGCCAGGACGCGGTGGCGATGTTGTCGCGCGCCGCCGCGTCCAGGTGCTGCGCGCGGGCGGTGCGGTATTGGCGCTTGTCAGCGGTCTCGATAACGAAATTGACCACCGGCCCGATCGTCAGCGGCGCGGCGCCGGCCGTGATCGCGCCGGCGGCGGCGCCTGTGCCAAAGACGGCGGTCAGGTCGAGGGTCGGGTTGGGCCGCTGACCCGCGGTTGTTACCGCCGCCCGCGCGGCTTCCAGCCCGGCCCGGGCAATGTCGAGATCGGGATGGTAATAGAGCGCCGCGAGTGTCAGCCGGGCGAGGTCCCAGCCCGGCGCCGGATCTGATGCGCCAAGCTCGGCGGCGATGAATTTGTGGAGCCGGGCGTCATCAAGCGAGCGCGCCTCGATCGCGGCGGCATTCTGCGCCGGCGAGAGCGGCGCCGCCTGATAGCTCGCGCAGCCCGCCAGCAGCGCAACGCAGAACTGCATCGTCACCCCCGCGACAGCGGGGGGCCAGGGCAGGCGACGGGATATGCCGCCCTGGCTTCCCGCTCGTGCGGGAATGACGCGCATCAAGCGTATCGCAGCCGGAGCCTCAGCGGATTGCTGCAGCGATCGCGGCGCCGAGGTCCTTGGTGCCGGCATTGCCGCCGAGATCGGGGGTGCGGGTGCCGCCCTCGGCCAGCACGTCGACGATCGCCCGCTCGACCGCCTGCGCCGCCGCCTGCTCGCCGAAATGCTCGAGCATCATCGCGCCCGACCAGATCTGGCCGATCGGGTTGGCGATGCCGCGGCCGGCGATGTCGGGCGCCGAACCGTGCACCGGCTCAAACATCGAGGGGTATTCGCGCTCGGGGTTGATGTTGCCCGACGGCGCGATGCCGATCGAGCCGACGCAGGCCGGCCCCAGATCCGACAGGATGTCGCCGAACAGGTTGGAGCCGACCACGACGTCGAACCAATCGGGATGGCGCACGAAATGCGCCGTCAGGATATCGATGTGGTACTGGTCGGTCGTAACGTCGGGGTAGTTCTTCGCCATCGCGGCAAAGCGCTCGTCCCAGTACGGCATCGTGTGGATGATGCCGTTCGACTTGGTTGCCGAGGTGACGTGCTTCTTGCGGGTGCGCGCCAATTCGAAGGCGTAGCGCATGACGCGATCGCACCCGCGGCGCGTGAACACCGATTGCTGCATCGCCATCTCGTACTCGGTGTCCTCGTAGAGACGCCCGCCGATCGAGGAATATTCGCCCTCGTTGTTCTCGCGCACGACATAGAAATCGATGTCGCCCGGCGCGCGGTTCTTGAGCGGCGAGTCGACGCCGGCGAGCAGCCGCACCGGGCGCAAATTGATGTATTGCTGAAAACTCCGGCGCAGCGGAATGAGCAGGCCCCACAGCGACACATGGTCGGGCACGCCCGGATAGCCCACCGCGCCGAGAAACACCGAATCGTAGGGCCGCAGCTGGTCGAGCCCGTCCTCCGGCATCATCCGGCCGGTCTTGGCGTAGGTCTCGCAGCTCCAGTCGAACTCGCGCCATTCGAGCGCAAAGCCGTAGCGCCGGGCGGCCGCTTCCATCACTGCGATGCCTTCCGGCACCACCTCGCGCCCGATGCCGTCCCCGGCGATGACCGCGACCCGATAGCTGTTCGCCATGCGCTCCCTCCCTCGACTCGGGCCAGCTTAAAGCAAGTCTCGGCCGGGCTGTATCGCGCTCTTTACCGCTCCGGGCCGGGCGCGACCCTGTAGCGCAATTCGTCGTCGGGCCGGTATTGCGCAGATCCACCCCGGTTACCATCGCCAATGCTCTTGCGCTTGAACATGCATCGCCGCTAAGCGATTGCACGAAACACGGCGCCAAGTGTGCCGACACGATGCAGGGAGGGGAACGATGCGTTTTGTCAGGTATGCCGCGTTAGCGGCTGCGCTATGGGGCTTGGCGCTCGCCCCGGCGGCCCGGGCGGCCGAGCCCTATCATCTGCGCATCGGCTGGGTCGTGGCGGGAGCGGACGTGGCGACGCTGATGTTCGCCAAGCCCGGCCTCGCGCCGCATGCCGGCAAGAGCTACATCCCCGAGCTCATTCATTTCCAGGGCACCTCGACCGAGATGACCGCGCTCGCGACGGGCGAACTCGACGTGGCGGCGCTCGCCTATTCGACCTTTGCCCTTGGGATCGTCAATGCCGGGATGGCGGATCTGCGGGTCATTGGAGATGTGTTTCAGGACGGCGTTTCCGGGTACCACACCAACAGCTTTTTCGTCCGCAAGAACAGCACCATCCATACCGTGGACGATCTCAAAGGCAAGGTCATCGCCACCAACCAGCGCGGCAGCGCTGTCGACATGGCCGCACGCGCGATGCTGGCCAAGCACCATCTGAAAGACGGCCGCGAGGTGACGATCGTCGAAGTGCGGTTTCCCGAAATGCAGGCGACCCTGAAGGAGGGCAAGGTCGATCTGGTGACGACGCCGCTGCCGTTCGGCGTCGACCCCGGTCTGCTCGCGTTCGCGCGCCCGCTGTTCACGCAGGCGGACGCCATCGGCCGCAGCCAGATGATCGTCCATGCTGCCCGCGAGGGCTTTCTGAAGGCGCACCACGCCGCGATGGCCGATTTTATGGAGGACTATCTCCGCGCCCTGCATTTCTTTCTCGACCCCGCCAACCATAAGGAGGCGATCGCGATCCTTGCCGACGTAACGAAGCGCAAGCCTGAGTTCTTCCAGAGCTGGGCGTTCACCAAGGCCGACTACTACCGCGATCCGGCTGGACTACCCGATCTCGACGCGCTGCAAAGCAACGTCCAAGTGCAGAAAGAGCTCGGCTTCATCCGCAAGTCGATCGATGTCGGGAAATACGCCGATTTGAGCCTTGTCAAGGAGGCCGCCCAGCGGCTGGCCGCTGCCGGACATTAAAAAAGCGCGAGTGCCGGCGATCCGCAGAGGGGCGGGCGACGGGCGAAGGGATCGGTTCCCGCACCGGATTCCGTCCGCTAGCGTCCTGCGGATGGAGCCGGCGCAAAGGTGGGCCGTCGTTGGCGGGAGTTGCGTGACGTAGCGGTTGCCTGCTTTTCTCGCGGTTAAATAATAATGGTGCGCGGTGGTTTCATGACCATCGCGCAGGGTGTTATCGCACGGCAAGGGCGAGCGGGCGATCCAATATTGCTACTACTTCTGTGACATTGACGCTGCAGCGCGTTTGATCACCATAAAGGTGAGTATCAGGCGGGCATCGCGGCTGTTGCCAGCCTCGCGCCGGCGACCTCTCCGGATTTATTGGTCGCGCGCTCCTGGCACGGCATTTCTCTCTATTTTAGCGGATGGAGTGAACGCTGTGAAGACGCAGAGACATCGGGTTAAGGCCGTAGGCGGGCGCGCGCCGGCGACGCAGCGTCCCGTGCAAAACCTTCCTGCGACGCTCTCTGATTTTAACGCCCTCAACGCCATCCCAAGCGTTGTCGCCGACAGCTCTTGCCCCCTGAGCCAGGATGACGCCGCTCACAATGTTCATAAATATCATTCTGCACTAGTATTGCAGGATTCCTCCACCGATATCTCGATATATCACCAATCATATTTATCGATCAATAGTAATTCTTGCGGCTTGCCGCAAGTAAGGGCGACAACGCTTGGTTCTCCTGCAACGCCGACCGCCGGCATCGATCCGCCCACCGGCTATCCGAGTTCCCAGCTGATCTTCGAGGACACGTTCGCTTCGGCATCGCTCAACACCACGAAGTGGAACGCGTGGGAGGGCGACGACATTTACGGCCGATATTCGGATAACGGCTTTTTGCCCAGCCCGTACTCGGCGCCGAACTCGGGTGCAGCTCAAATCCAGTATTTTGACCCCTATCCGTATGGTTACGATACCAACACCACCGGGGATCATCTCGTTGGGGGCGGTGCCGGCAACCTGGCCCTTGTGGCGCAGCCGAGCTCGTATTTCAGTGACCTCGGGTACAGCTGGGCGTCGGGCGGCATCTCAAGCTATGGCCATGCCTATCTACCGGCGACCGGCGGTTATGTTCAATGGAACGCCAAAATGCCGGATTCTCGCTACGGCGCCTGGGCCGAGCTTTGGCTGATCAGCAGCAATGGGCCCGAGCTTGATGTCCAGGAATCCGGCTATCTGTCGGGGTCCACGAACCCTAACGACATCCTGGCCTCGAATTGGCACGGTGCCGGCGGCTCGCAGATCATACAGGATACAGGCACGGACCTTTCGGCCGGTTATCACACCTATGGCGTCGAGTACATCCCGGGACAATCGTGGATGGTCTACCTTGACGGGAAGGTGATGGCGACGTGGACCGAGAACGTCCCGACCAACGCCGCATATCAGGTGAACATCGATCTTGCTATCGGCGGTCCGATGGCTGCTGCATTTCATACCGTGGCGGATGAAATAAACCATCCCGGTCCGTTTGAGCTTAATGTCAACGATGTACAGATTTACTCGAGTATCGCCTGTTTCTGCCGCGGCACGCTGATCTTGAGCGACAGGGGCGGGGTGCCAGTCGAGGATCTCGTAATCGGCGATCCGGTGATGACGCTATCGGGTGCGCCGCGGCCGATCAAATGGATCGGCAAGCGCGCCTATGATGGCCGCTTCATAGCCGGCAGCCGCGCGGTGCTGCCCATCCGGATCATTGCTGGGGCGCTTGCCGAGGGCGTGCCGGCGCGCGACCTGTTGGTTTCGCCGGAGCACGCGCTTTACTTGCACGGCAGGCTCGTGCCGGCCCGCCTGCTCATCAACGGTGCCACGATCATTCAGATCGAGAACCTCGATCGACTTGAGTATTTTCATATCGAGCTCGACGGTCACGACGTCATTATTGCCGAGGGAGCCGCGATCGAGAGCTTTGTCGACTGCGACAATCGGCGAATGTTTCAGAATTGGTCTGAGTTTGCTGTGCTTTATCCTGGCTGCGAGCCGGTGCGCTGGCAATTTTTTATGCCCCACGTGTCGAGCCGGGATCAGCCGAACTGGTCGTGATCCGCAGGCGGGTGCTGGCGCAGGCCGAGCGGATCGATCGCCTCACCCGCGATCCTGATCTGCACCTCGTCATCGACGGCGTGCGCGTGCGCCCGCAGCTGACCGCGAACCACCGGTTCTATCGTTTCGCAATCCGAGGCCGGGGCCGGGCCCGCTCGCTCTCGCTCCGTTCGCGCAGCACTGTCCCGGCGGAGGCATGGCCGCTGGCAAACGACGGACGCCGCCTCGGTGTCGCGATCGAGCGGATTGTGGCTCGCAATGCCCGTGGCCTGTGCAGCGAGATCGGCCATGACTGTGCCGCGCTGTCGCGCGGCTTCCATCAGGATGAAGGCTCGCACCGCTGGACCGATGGGTGCGGGTATCTGCCTGAGGCGATGGTGGCGGGCTGGGGGAGGAATTTTGTACTGGAGGTCGTTCTTGCCGAAACTGAATCGTGGTACCGCGCCGATCTTCCGGTGACAGAAGACGCAATTCCGCCCGCCTTTGATATCTCAGCGAGATTGCAGCACGGCTTGGTCAGCCGCCTTCGAGCTTGGGGATGAAGAAGATTTCGCAGCCGGGCCGGACCGCCTGGAAATAGGCCGGCTGGTCGTGGATCGCGCCGTCGATCGCGACGGTCGTCTCCTCGACGAGGTGCTCGCCGAGCCCGGGGAAGCGGCGGTCGAGCTCTTTCAAGACGTCGCGCATCGTCTTCGCCTCGATCTCGAACTCCCGCACGCCGCCGGTATAGCGCCGGCTGAAGCCGCTCGACAGAACAACGCGTGCGCTCGGCATCGCCGCTCCTTCTGGCTGTTGCGCGTCATCGCGAGGCGCCGGCGGCGGCGAAACAATCCCGACCCGGAGGTATTTTCTGCGTCCCGGGATTGCTTCGCTCCGCTCGCTACGACGCTGCCGGGACCCTAGTCGGCGCCACCGGCGTCGAGGGCGGCGCGCACCTTGGGCGGCGACATCGGCAGTTCGGTCATGCGCCGGTGGATCGCGTTCTCGATGGCATTGGCGATCGCCGCCATCGGCGGGCAGATGTTGACCTCACCCACCCCCTTGGCGCCAAACGGATGCGTCGGGTTGGGCACCTCGATCAGCAACGGTTCGATCATCGGCAGGTCGGAGGCGACCGGGCAGCGATAATCGAGGAAGCCCGCGTTATCCAGGCGGCCCTTCAGGTCGTAGATGTACTCCTCGTTGAGCGCCCAGCCGATGCCCTGGACGACGCCGCCCTGGATCTGCCCCTCGACATAGGAGGGGTGGATCGCCTTGCCGACATCCTGCGCCGCGATAAAGCGCAACACCGTGACCTTGCCGGTCTCGGGATCGACCTCGACGTCGCAGAACTGGGTGGCAAAGCCCGGCGCCTGTCCGCCGGCATTGACCGAGGCCGCGGCGGTCAACGGGCCGCCGGTCAGTGCCGCCTTGGAGGCGATCTCCTTCAACGGCATCGGCTTGAAATCGCCGACATTGCTGCTCGCCGGCTTGGCGCAGCCATCCTCCCAGATGACGCCCTCGACATCGACGCCCCAGATCATCGCCGCCCGAGCGCGCATGTCGTCGATCAGCTTCTTGCAGCCGTCGACCACTGCCATGCCGGTTGCGAAGGTGACGCGCGAGCCGCCGGTCACATGGGTGTAGCCGATCGAAGCGGTGTCGGCGACGATCGCGCGCACCTGGCTGTAATCGACGCCGAAGGTCTCGGCTGCCATCAGCGCCATCGACGCGCGCGAGCCGCCGACATCGACGCTGCCGGTGGCGACGAGGACCGTGCCGTCGGCGTTGATCTGCACGCTGGCGCTCGAATTCGCCGCCGCCGTTGAACCAGTAGCCCGAGGCGACGCCGCGCCCCTGGTTGGGCCCGAGCGGCGCCTTGTATGCCGGATGGTTGAGGCAGGCTTCGACGGTCTCGAGATAGCCGCCATGCGCCAGCTTTGGCCCGTAGATCATCTCGGTGCCGGGCCCGGCGGCGTTCTTGCGGCGCAACTCGAGCGGGTCCATTCCGATCTTCTTGGCCAGCATGTCGACGACGCTCTCGACCGCGAAGGCCGAGATCGGCGAGCCGGGGGCGCGGTAGGCGGCGGATTTCGGCCGGTTGCACACTACGTCGTAGCCGACCGAATGGGCGTTCGCGATCGCGTAGGGGGCGAATGCGCACAGGCAGGCGTTCATCACCGGCGAGCCCGGAAAGGCGCCGGCCTGGAACTTGAAGAGGCCCTCGGCCGCGGTGATCTTGCCGTCCTTGGTGACCCCCATCTTGACCCGCATTGACGAGCCGGAGGTGGGACCGCTCGCCTTGAAGACCTCGTCGCGCGTCATCGTCAACTTGACCGGGCGTCCGGATTTCTGCGACAGCATCGCGGCGACCGGCTCGAGGTAGATGACGGTCTTGCCGCCGAACCCGCCGCCGATCTCGGCCGGGGCGCAGCGCACGTCGCCGACCGGCTTGTTGAGCAGCTTCGCGGTCAGCGCACGCACCACGAAATGCCCCTGGCTCGACGACCACACTTCGGTCTGGCCGTCCGGGTCGACCCGGACGCAGCAGGCATGCGGCTCAATGTAGCCCTGATGCACCGCAGCGGTCTTGAACTCCTGCTCGACGATGACATCGGCTTGGGCAAACCCGGCTTCGAGATCGCCGATCTTGAATTCCAGCTTCTTGGAGATGTTGGACGGCTTGGTCGGCACCGGTTCGACGCCGCGCGTGATCATGTCCTCGAACAGCAGCGGCGCGTCGGGCGCCATCGCCGCGTCGACATCGATGACGTGCGGCAACACCTCGTAATCGACCGCGATCAGCGCCAGCGCCTCTTCCGCGGTGGCGGCATCGGTCGCGGCGACGGCGGCGACGGCATGGCCCTCATAAAGCACCTTCTCGCGCGCCATGATGTTGCGCGTCACATGCCAGAAATTGACCGCGACCCGCTCCGGCCCGATGTACTCGAACTTGTGGTCGGGAAAATCCTTCGCCGTCACCACCGCCTTGACGCCGGGCAGCGCTGCCGCCTTCGACGTGTCGATCGAGCGGATGCGCGCGTGCGCGTGGGGCGAGCGCAGGACCCGGCCGACCAGCGCCCCCGGCATCGTATAATCCGCGGCATACATCGCGCGGCCGGTGACCTTCGGCACGCCGTCCGGGCGAATCGGCCGCGTTCCGACCCATTTGTAACGTCCCACGACATCGTTCACGGCTGTTCTCCTTATCGACCAGGATATCCGACTGGCCGCTAGGGTTGCGCGGAGCGGGCGCAAACACAAGACCCTATGCGAGACCATGCGATGCCGACTGGCCGGCGCGCGATCAGCGTTCACCCCGGCGGCGAAATTGTGGCATGATACGCACGGGCCGGGTGCGAGATCAGGATACTTACGTTGGACAAGGACAGGAATTTTCGGCAAAGGCGCCGACGCAGTTTTGACGACCAGGAATTCGAGCCGCCGCCGCGTGAGTTTGGGGCGGCACCGCGGGCGCGGACGCCGCGTTTCGAGGAGCCCTCGGGACCGCCGGTTACGGCCGTCGTCAAATGGTTCAAACCGGAAAAAGGGTTCGGCTTCGTCGAGTTGTCGGACGGCACGGGCGATGCCTTCCTGCATGCGACGGTGCTGGGCCGCAGCGGGGTCATGGCGGTGCAGCCCGGCGACACGCTCGAGGTGCGTGTCGCGCAGGGGCAGCGCGGGCCGCAGGTCACCGAAGTCTTGAACGTCGATACCAGCACCGGCGGCGCGCCGCGACCGCGCCCCGCCGGGGTCCACCCCAGCGGCGCCGGTCGGCCGCCCTTGGAAGCCACCTCCCAGGAGACCGGCACGGTCAAATGGTACAATGCGATCAAGGGGTTCGGATTCATCGTGCGGGACGGCGGCGGCAAGGACGTGTTCGTGCACGCCTCGGCGTTGCAGCGGGCTGGTCTTGTCGGGCTCGACGAGGGACAGCGCGTCGTCGTCGACATCGCGGAGGGACACAAGGGACCGGAAGCCACCGCGATCCGGCTGGCCTGAGCGAGGCTTGCCGCTTTCTCGCTCCGCTCCTCTTTTTTTGGTCCAGCGCGGGCCGGAGCAGGCGAGCTAACGGATCGGGGCAGTGCCGCAGCGGTTGTGCGCGGCACACTCTGGACATGCAGGCCGGGACGGAGAAACGGCCATCAAGCCGAACCGAGCAATGCGGTAGCTCAGGGGCTCAGGGCCGTTGATCGTGGATCGCGTGGACGACGCACGCCCACGCATCGCGCCCCGCCCAGTTGCCATTGTCGATCATTTCGTTGAGGCGCTCGGCTGCGAGCACCGCAGCATCCGGTCCGTGCTGGGCGATGACAGCGTGCGCCACCCTGCTAATCTCGATCTCGTTATCCGGCGCGCTCGGGTAGGATTTCATGCGTCGCTTCGTCGAACCGGGCGATCGCCCCAGAGTTGCAGAAGAAATCATCTGTCTATACTCGATTATGGTCATCTCTATAAGATGGTGGTTAATTTAAAATTAACCATATTTAATTGAAAATTACAACGTATCATTGAAATTACTCGTGCGCCAATCCAGCAGATTCGGGTGGTCATGTGCCAGGCGTCGTCCTTGTGGCCGAGCGGCACGTCGATCGGCATGCCCGGCGCCGCCACCTTGACGTTTGACGAAATCAGCGCCTGACCACCTGCAGCGTGACGATCCTGCGGATCTCGGTCATCGGATTTCCCCCCGAGTGAGCGGCGCGGCGCCGACGAAACGGGCACGTGGACCCAGGGCTTCGGCAATCCGCAGGGTCTCGTTCCACTTCGCCATGCGTTCCGAGCGGGCGAATGAGCCTACCTTGAGCTGCTGGACGCCCCAGCCGATTGCGAGATGGACGATCGTGACGTCCTCGGTTTCGCCGGAGCGCGCCGACACGATGGCGCCCCAGCCGGCCGCCCGCGCCGCGTCGAGCGCCGCTTTCGCCTCGCTGACCGTGCCGGCCTGGTTCGGCTTGACCAGCACGGCATTGCACGCGCCCAGCGCCGCCGCTTCGCGCACCCGTGTCGCGCTGGTGACGAGAAAATCGTCGCCGACGATCTGCACTCGCTCGCCGACCGCCGCCGTAAAATGCCGCAGCCCCTCGGCATCGTCCTCGGCGAGCGGGTCCTCGATCGACAGGATCGGATAGCGGTCGAGCCAGCCGATCAGCATCGCCGCCATGCCGTCCGAATCGAGTTCGCGCCCGTCGAGCGCCAGCCGATAACGGCCGTCGCGGTGGAATTCCGAAGCGGCGATGTCGAGCGACAGCGCGATCTCCTGGCCAGGAGTGAACCCGGCCCGCTCGATCGCTCGCATCAGCGCGTCGAGCGCCGCCTCGTTGGTGTCGAAGGCCGGCCAGAACCCGCCCTCGTCGGCGACGCCCTGCAACAACCCCTGCTCGGCCATCATCGCGCCGGCCGCGCGATACACCTCGGCGGTCCATTCGAGGGCCTGGTCGAACGATTGCGCCGCCGGCGCTACGACCATGAAATCCTGGATGTCGACGCGCCGCCCGGCATGGGCGCCGCCGCCGAAGATCTGGATTTCCGGCAGCGGGATCACCGCCTCGGCCTGGTCGCCGAGCAGATAGGCGTAGAGCGGCTTGTCTGCCGCGGCGGCGGCGGCGTGCAATGCGGCCATCGACACGGCGACCAGCGCGTTGCCCCCGAGCCGGCTTTTCTGCCTGGTGCCGTCGAGATCGATCAGCAGCTGGTCGAGCGCCGCCTGATCGGCCGCGTCATGCCCGGTCAGCGCGGCTGCGATCTCGCCGTTTACGGCGGCGACCGCTCCCTGCACATCGCGCCCGCCGAGCCGCGTGCCGCCGTCGCGCCGCTCGATCGCCTCGCCGGAGCCGGTCGAGGCGCCGGCCGGCGCGATCGCCCGCCCGACGGCGCCGCCGGCCAGGTGCATTTCGGCCTCGACGGTCGGCCGGCCGCGCGAATCCCACACCCGGCGGCCACGCAGCGCGGCGATGCGCGTATCTGCGCAGGAGGTGCTCACATTCCGACTCGGGCTGCCGCCCACGCCTCGCGCACCGCGTCGAGCCGGTCGACCGGATAGGTCAGCATCTCATGGGCAAAGCGCCGCGCGCGGCCCTTGTCGGTCTCGGTCGTCACGTATTCGACCGGCGATTTGCCGTCGATCCGCGCCAGCAGCAGGCCGGGCAGCAGATGCGCCGCGCGTCTCTCGAGTTCTTCGCGCGGCTCCCAGGCCACCCGGTCGAGATAGGCGTCCGCGAGCCGGCTGAAGCAGGCGAGAAAGCGGCTCACCGCCCGCATGTTCCACAGGCATTTCAACAGCAGGTGATTGAGGCAAAAGGCAAGGTCGAAAGCCGGGTCGCCGTACCAGGCGCATTCGGCGTCGAGAAACACCGGGCCGCGCCGCCCGATCAGGATGTTCTTCGGGCTGACGTCGCCATGCACCAGCGCTAGATGCGTGCGCATCGTGACATGCGCCAGCCGCCCCAGCGGCCCGGCGAGGTCAGGGTGCCAGCGCGTCGTCGCGATCAGATAGGGCTCTATGCGCAGCGCGTAGAAGCTGTCATCCGTCGCGAACATGCGCGCGACTTCCTGGTCGCCGGCGGTGGTGCCGTGAATCTGCGCCAGCCGCGCCCCGACCGCAGCGGCGACCGCCGGGTCGGCATGGCCGTCGCGCAGCTGATTCTTCCATACCGGGTACATCGCCGGGTCGAGATATTCCATGACGAACAGGCCGGCACCGGAATCCTGGCCGACCAGCCGCGGCACCGCCTCCGGGCAGATCCGCCCGGCCACCCGGAACCAGGCAAATTCGTAATGATTGCGGATGGTCGGGGCTTCCCACAGTTGCGCCACCTTGAGCTGCGGCAGGGCGCGCTTCAGGCATAGCCGGCGGCCGGGCACTTCGATCAGCCAGATATCCGACGAGACCCCGCCCTCGAGCGGCCGGCAACGCACCCGCTCGCCCGAGCCGACGACGCCCATGCGCACCAGCGCCGCAGCGATCGTGCGCTCGTCGAGCGGCTCAATCGGCGCAGCAATTGCAACGCCGTGTAGCGGTGCCGTGTCGGCGGGAAATTCGCCGAAGGGCTCGGCTTCGGACGGGGGTTCAGTCATCATCGTTATCATGAATAATCAATTCTAAACGTTGTCGAAGCATGAAGGCGATCTTCCATTACGATGCCGGGCAACTGCTGCGCTCGCGCTTTGCCGCGCTGGAGAGCGAGGGCTTCGCGATCACCCCGTGCCCCGAGGCCGACGAGGCGTTGCTCGCGTCGCTGCTGCCCGACGCCGAGGTGCTGCTGCATGCGCTCAAACCGGCCACTGCCGCCATCATCGCACAGGCGCCGCGGCTCAAGTTGATCCAGAAGATCGGGGTCGGGGTCAATACGATCGATCTCGCGGCAGCGCGGGCGCGCGGCATCGCCGTTGCAAACATGCCCGGCACCAACACGCCGGCGGTCGCCGAGGCGGCGCTGTTGTTGATGCTGGCGGCGTTGCGCAACCTCCCCGGCATCGACCGGGCCTGCCGGGCGGGGCAGGGCTGGGCGCTCGGCCCCGGGGTGCAGGAGCGGGTCGGCGAATTGCGCGGGCGCAGCGTCGGCCTCGTCGGCGCCGGCATGGTGCCGCGCGCGCTGGTGCCGATGCTGCAAGGCTTCGGAGCGCAGATCGTCTACTGGTCGCCGCGCGAGCATCCAGAGCTTGGCGTGCCGCGCCGCGAGCTTTCCGAGTTGCTGGCCGCCGCCGACATCGTCTCGCTGCACCTGCCGCTGGTGGCAGAGACCGAGCGCCTGATCGACCGCGCCGCGCTGGCGTCCATGAAGCCGGGCGCGATCCTAGTCAACACGGCGCGCGGCGGCCTCGTCGACGAGGCGGCGCTGATCGCGGCGCTGACGGGGGGACACCTCCGCGCCGCCGGCCTCGACGTCTTCGCGCAGGAGCCGCTGCCCCCCGACAGCCCGCTCATCAAGCTCGAAAACGTCGTCTTGATGCCGCATGTCGCCTGGCTTACCCCGGAGACGCTGGCGCGCAGCCTCGACGTGGCGGTCGACAACATGCGCCGGCTGCGCGACGGGCGCGAGCTGCTGCACCGGGTCGTGTGACCTGCCGGCGTGCTATTATCCCGGTAACCGCTTGGGGAGGTGCGCCATGACGATAACCGCCACATCCGAGGCGCGGGAACGGGCTGCCCTGCCGTCGGCGGCGCGCGCCGCGATGGAAGCGCTCAACGCGAAAGCCGAGGCCGCCGGGCTCGCCATCTGGCTGCGCACCCAGGCCAACGCCCCGGCGCAGCGCTCGTGGTTCAAGGATGGCGGGATCGACGCCGGCGGGCAGGTCGCTCACGGCCGGGTCGGCGCCAACCAGATGAAGGCGGCGGCGCATCGCTGGCGCTGGCGCGAGATCAGCCCCTATCTCGACCGCATCGGGGCGATCGCCCGCACCGCAGATGTATCGCCGATCGAGTTTGCCGACCGCCAGCAATTCCTCCTGGTCAATCCGGGGCTCGGCGGGCGCTTGCAGGTGGCGAGCACGATCCGCTGCGCCGTGTCGATCTACAACCCGGGCGACGTGGCGCCCGTTCATATGCACTCGCCGAACGCCAGCCGCACGATCCTGTCCGACAATGGCGGCTATACGACGATCGAGGGCGAGCGCTGCATCGCGGCGCGCGGCGATTTGATCCTGACCCCCAACGGCACCTGGCACGACCACGGCAACGACGGCGCAAGCCCGGTGGTGTGGGCCGATATCCTTGATTTCCCGCTGTTGGAATTCCTCGATTGCAGCTGGATCGACGAGGATTTTCCCGGCGAGCGCGAGGGCAATGCGCGCGCCCAGAAGCCGGTGCACGGCGACGGCTTCTCGGCTCGGCTTTATGGCGCCGGCGGGATGTTGCCCGGCTTCATCGCGCACACCCGCGGCATTGGCCATGCGACGAGCCCGGTGTTCCATTATCGCGGATCGGAAATCCGCGCTGCGCTCGACGGGCTGCGCGGCGAGGCCGGCGATGCTTACGAGGGCATCACGCTGCGTTTCGTGAACCCGGCGACCGGCGCCCCGGTCTTCCCGACGCTCGATTACGGGGCGCAGCTCCTGCGCCCGGGCGAAGCGACGCGGTGGAAGCGCGAGACCGCCAACGCCTTCTACATCGTGCTCGCCGGCGAGGGCACGACCGAGATCGCCGGCCGGTCATACGACTGGCAGCCCAACGATTTGTTTGTCGTCCCGAATTTCCTGTGGCGCCGCCACATCAACAAGGGGCCTGGCGACGCCGTGCTCTACCTGTGCTCCGACCGGCCATTGTTCGAGAAAATCGGCCAATACCGCGCCCAGGGCCGCACCCCGGACGGCGATGTGGTGCAGCTCGCCGTGTAGGCGCCAGACTATGGGGCTATGGCGGGCTGGCGGCGCTGGCGCTGCCGTGCAGCAGGTCGACCAGGCTGCGCTGGCGGCCGATATTGATCGTCACCGTCGCGGTCATGCCGGCGCGCAGCGGCGGCTCGCCGGGCTGCCGCAGGAGGCGCACCCGCACCGGCAGGCGCTGCACCACCTTGACCCAGTTTCCCGAGGCGTTCTGCGGCGGCAGGATGGCGAACTCGGCTCCGGTCGCCGGGCTGATGCTCTCGACCTCGGCCTGCCAGGTGACGTCGGGATAAATGTCGAGCACGACGCTCGCCTTCTGCCCGGGCTTCACATAGGTCAGGTCGGTCTCCTTCATGTTGGCCTCGACCCAGGGCCGCGTCTTCGCCACCAGCACGAAGAGCGGGGTGGCGGCCTTGACCTGCTCGCCCGGCAGCAATTTGACGTTGACTGCGGTGCCGCTGATCGGCGCGACGATCGTCGTGCGCTTCAGGTCGAGCGCGGCGCGATCGCGCTCGGCGAGCTTTTCGCGCACCAGCGCGTGGTCGTCGGTCGGCGTGCCGGCGTCGCCGCCGAGCGCCGCCAGCATCCGCACCAGGCGCTTTTTCATCACGTTGATGCGATCACGCGCGACGGCGGCCGAATTCTGCGCCTCTTCGAGCTTGCTGATCGCGGCGACCCCGGAGGCGGCCAGCGCCTGCTGGCGTGCCGCCTGGCGTCCGAGGTAATCGGCCTGGCTTTGCAGTTCGGCCAGCTCGCTTTTGGTCTCGGACCATTGCGCGCGCTCGGTCTCGACGGTGGTGCGGGCGTTGTCGAGTTCGGCCTCGGCCTTGTCGAGCGCCAGCCGAAACGGCACCGGATCGATCCTGACCAATGGCATTCCCGCCTCGACCGTCTCGTGGTCATGGACCAGCACCGCGATCACCTGCCCCGACACCTCAGGCGCGATCTGGGCGATGTCGGCCTTCACATAGGCGTCATCGGTGCTGACGGTGCGACCGCCGCGCAGCCATACCGCGCCGCCGATCAGCACCAGAAAGAACGGCACGACGATGAGCAACAACAGCCGCACGATCTTGGGGTGGGGTTGAATCACCGAGCCAGCTCCTCGGCCGGCGCGGAATTCTCGGCGAACTCGGGCTCGAGCATCGCCTGCAACTGCCGCTTCACCCGCCGCATCCGCTCGGAAAACTCGGCGCGCTCGCGCTCCGTGAGCAGCGCCAACGCATCGTCGACCGTGCGGTCGGCGATTTCGGCCAGCTGCACCTGGATCATGTCGGCTTCGGCGGTCAGGTGCAGCCGGTTGACCCGGCGGTCGGCGGCGTCGGGCCGGCGCTCCACCCAGCCCTTCTTCTCCATGCGGTCGACCATGCGCCCGGCGGTGGCCTTCTCGACCTCGAGCATCTCGGCGAGTTCCGACTGGGTAGCGCCGGGCCGCCGGTAAAGCCGATTGATCACCAGCCACTGCGAGCGCGTCAAGCCGAGCCCACGCACCCGGCGGTCGAACGCGGTGCGCATCAGGCGCGCGACATCGGAGATCAGAAAACCGATGTGGCGCTCATCGTCCGCTGACAAGGAGTTTCCCATCATTCGATGTCTAGGATATGGTTGCTCAGCATACCGTTGGTTGGGCGACAAAGGCAAGCATGGCCGCCAGTAGGGCCGACGACACGGACGCCGGTGGGGCCGCCAGTGGAGCCGACAGCGACGCGCCGAACCAGCCGACTTCGCTCGTGCGGCGATGGCTGATCACGCTGTCGGTCGTGCTCGGCTCGACCCTCTATTCGACGACGCTGCTGATTGCCTCGACCCTTCTGCCGCAGATGCAGGGGGCGATGTCGGCGACCCAGGACGAGATCGCCTGGGCGATGACCTTCAACATCCTGGCGACGGCGGTGGTGACGCCGATGACCGGCTGGCTCGTTGCGCGGCTCGGGCGGCGCAATGTGATGGCCGGTTCGATGTTGTTGTTCTCTCTTTGTACCTATCTGTGCGGTGCCTCCGACTCGCTTGAAACGCTGGTGTTGTGGCGCATCCTCCAGGGCGCTACCGGCGCGCCGGTGACGCCGCTGTCGCAGACCATCCTGTTCGACATCTTCCCGCGCCGGCAGCACCGCATGATCACCTCGGTATTCGGCATGGCGGTGGTGATCGGGCCGGTGATCGGCCCGGCACTCGGCGGCTGGCTCGCCGACGCCTATAGCTGGCGCTATTCGTTCTATGTGCTGGTGCCGGTCGGGATTGTGTCGTTCATCGGGCTGCGGCTGACCATGCCGCCCGACCCGCCGCGTCAGCCGGTGGCGCTCGATTGGCTCGGCTTCCTCAGCCTCGCCGCGGCGATCTCGTGCGTGCAATTGGTGCTGTCGCGCGGCCAGCGGCTCGACTGGTTCGAATCGGCCGAGATCACGCTGGAGACGATCGGCGCCGCCTTCGCCTTCTACATCTTCCTCGCGCACAGCCTGACCGCGGAGCGGCCGTTCCTCAACCTTCGTCTGCTGCTCGACCGCAATTACGCGCTCGGCCTCGTTCTGGTCGGTGTCTACGGCATGCTGAACTTCACGCCGATGGTGTTGCTGCCGCCGCTATTGCAGGCGCATGCCGGCTTCCCCGACACGATCATCGGCGAGGTGCTGGCGGCGCGCGGGCTCGGCGCGACGTTCGGGTTTTTCGCCGCCTTGTGGATCGGGCGGCTCGACCCGCGCATCGGCATGGCGATCGGCTTTGGCATGATGATGATCGCCGGGCTGTGGCTGATGCATATCAACCTCGAAGTCGGGATGCAGATGCTGGTGCTGAACAGCATTCTGCAGGGCGGCTCGATCGGCATCATCTGGGTGCCGCTGACGATCGCCACCTTCGCGACCCTGGAAAACCGCTATTGGCCGGAAGCGATGGCGGTGTTCCACCTGTTGCGCAACATCGGATCGAGCTTTTTCATCTCGCTATGCGTCGCCGACATCGTGCGCGTCACGGCGCAGAATTACAGCCGCATGAGCGAGATGATCTCGCCGTACAGCCACCGGCTGGCATTGCCGTGGGTGATGGGCGGGTGGAATGCCGACACCTTGCCCGGGCTCGCGCGGCTGTCGAAGGAGATCAACCGGCAGGCCGCAATGATCGGCTATCTCGACGCCTTCGCCATGTACACCGCCGCCTCGGCCGCGGCGATGCTGCTCGTCCTGCTGGTGAGGCGTCGCCGTACGAGAACAGTAATTTGAATTACTCGGATGGAGAGAGAATACGGTAACGCGTCGCAGGGTTGTTGACGGCCCGTTAATCGTTCAGGTTTAGGGTCCGAGCATGCCCAAGGTTTTTGCCTGCATCAGCCAGCAGCACGACATCCGGTTGGTGGTCCTGGCCGGCGTGCTATGCGTGCTGGCCTGCGTGACCGCCTTCAATTTGATGGCGCGCAGCGACGGGGCTCGATCCGGGCGCGATCGTGGACTTTGGGTCGCCGGCGCCGCCGTTGTCAGCGGCGGCGGGGTCTGGGCGACTCATTTCGTGGCAATGCTGGCTTACCGGCCCGGGATGCCGCTCGGCTACAACCTCAATCTGACCGTGCTGTCGATCGTCATCGCCGTCGCGATCATCTGGCTCGGTTGCGCTATCAGCGCGGCGGATGGGAGGTGGGCGGCGCTGGGGGGTGCGGTGGCCGGAGCGGGGATCGGCGCCATGCATTATACCGGCATGGCGGCATTGCACGCGCAGGCCGATATCTCGTTCGACATGGCGACGGTTGCCGTCTCGCTGGGGCTTGGCGTCGCATTCGGCGGCTGCGCCTTTTACCTGCGGCAACGGTGGCACCACCTGCGCGGCCGCATCTGCGCCGCCGCGGTGTTCGCGTTTGCGATCCTGGCGCTGCATTTCACCGGAATGTCGGCGGTGACGCTGACGCCCGATCCGGCGCTGCCGGTGCCCGACCTGGTTACCTCGCCGCAATGGCTGGCGATCGCGGTCGCCGCGGTCACGCTGATGATCGTCGTGCTCAGCCTTGCCGGATCGATTTTCGATGAGCGGCTGGCCGAGCGCAATGTGCAAGAGGCGGCCCGGCTGCGCCGCAACGTCCTCGAACTTGAAGCGACCAGGCAGCAGCTTGAAGCCACCGGCGCGAGCCTGCGGTGTGCGCTCGAACAGGCGTCTGCGAGCAACCTCGCCAAATCCCAGTTTTTGGCCACCATGAGCCATGAGCTGCGCACGCCCCTCAACGCGATCATCGGATTTTCCGAGCTGATCGCGATGAAGCTGCACGGGCCGCTGGGTGACGAGCGGTACGGCGAATATGTAACGAACATTTACGACAGCGGCCGCCACTTGCTGGCGTTGGTTAATGATGTACTGGATTGCGCCAGGATCGATGCGGCCGGGCTGCCGCTCGCCGATGATGAGATCGACATTCCGGAATTGCTGACCGACGCATTGCGCATCGCGCGCGGATCGTCGGCCAATTCCGGGGTCGAATTGTACGAGGGCGAACCGTGCCCCGGTCTGCCGCATCTGCGGGCCGACCGTCGCCGCATTAAGCAGGTCCTGCTGAACCTCTTGTCCAACGCGATCAAATTCACGCCGCGCCCGGGCGTTGTGACGCTTGCCGCACGCTGTAGCGGATCCGGTTTGGTCATCACGGTGTCGGATACCGGGATCGGCATCGACCCAGCCGACCTCGGCAAAGCTATGGAGCCGTTCGGCCAGATCGACAGTCGGCTGGCCCGTACTCACGCGGGCACCGGGCTCGGTCTGCCGCTGTCCAAGCAGCTGATGGAACTTCACGGCGGCTCGCTGGTAATCGACAGCGAGCCCGGCCGCGGCACGATCGTGATCCTGACCTTCCCGGCCGAACGTCTGCTAGCCTACGCGCCGGATGAGGCTGTCGCTGCAATGCTGCAGGTCGACGCCGCCTGAAGTCCCGCCTCGCCGACCGCCTTGGCGGCCCGGCGCGGAGCGCGGCTTGTTCGTCAGCCTGGTCCGCCGCTGCGCATATCCATTGCCCACAACATCGCGGCGAAGACGCCCTTCAGACGCGGCAGCAAGAACGCGGTCAGGACGATCGTTGCCGGCACGAGAAAGCCGAAGATCAGCCAGTTCGGGGCGTCTTCCCGCACCGCGATCAGAAAGAACGGCACCGTCAAATGGCCGACAACCAGGATCGTCGCCCAGGCCGGCCCGTCATCGGCGCGGATGTCGCCCAGCGTCTCGCCGCAGTTGCCGCAATGGTCCGCCAGCTTGAGATACGAGCGGTACAGCGCGCCTTCGCCGCAGGCCGGGCAGCGCAGGCGGAACCCGCGCCGCGCCGCGATCCAGCGATCGGGACGCGCATCGGATGTTTCGGCGAGCATTTCGATCCCTTCGGGCATTCCAACGGAACATGGGGAGCCCTCCGTCACGGGCTAGGGGCGGATGTATCTTGCGACAATCCGCCTTCCTATTCGCCGGCGGCTTCGTAGTCGCGCCGCGCTGCATCCGCGCTGACATAGCCGTCGGCGACATCCGCGCGGACGAGCGCCGGGTCGCGCGCGGCGGGCGGGCCGAAGCCGCCCGAGCCCGGCGCCTCCATGACGACGCGGCCATCCGGCGGCACCAGGAAGGCGCCCTTGCTGTTGAGCCGGCGCGTGGTGCCGTCGGGCAGCTCGAGCCACAGCCGCATCGCCCCGCCGGGACGGCCGCCGGCGAGCCCGAACGGCGGCGACAGGGTGCGCTCGCAGCACGCCGCCGCGTGCGCCTCGTGATCCAGCACCCGCCACACCCGGCGCGCCCCGAGCCCGCCGCGCCAACGCCCGGCGCCGCCGCTGTCGGGGACCAGCGCATATTCCTCGATGCGCAGCGGGAAGCTCATTTCGAGGATCTCGATCGGCGTGTTCATCATGTTGCTGACCGTTGCGGCGACCGCGTTGATGCCGTCCTTGACCGGCCGCGCCCCAAACCCGCCCTTCAGCAACTCGTAGCTGACATAGCGCTCGCCGCTCGTCGGGTCGCGCCCGCCGAAGGTGATGACCGCCGAGGTGCCCTGCGATCCGGCCATCACAGTGTCCGGGGTAATTTGATGCATCGCCGCCATGACCATGTCGGCGACCCGGTGCGACATCTCGTGGTTGGCGTAGACGACCGGGGAGGGGGCCTGCGCGTTGACCACCGAGCCCGCCGGCGCGCTGACCGTCACCGGCCGCCAGCAGCCCGAGTTGGCCGGGATCAGGCTTTTCGGGTCGACGATCATCTTGATCGCGCAATAGACGCCGGAGGCGGTCACCGTCAGCGGCGCGTTCATCGGCCCGGCCACCGCGCCGTCCGAGCCGGTAAAATCGGCGGTGATCGTGTCGCCTGCTTTGCGGATCGTCAGCCGTACCGTGAACGGCTCGTCCTCGCTCATCCCCGGCGCGATGACGCCGTCGCCGTCGAACACGTCGGCAAAGCTGGCTTCGCCATCCGGCAGCCGCGCGAGCGCCGCGCGCATCATCCGCTCGGAATAGTCGAGCACCTCGTCCATGATGTCGCACAGCAGATCGGCGCCGTATTTCTGCGCCAATGCCGCCAGCCGCGCCTGGGCGCGCCGGTTGGCCGCGACCTGGGCGCGCAGGTCGCCGCGGCGCTCGTCCGGGGTGCGGACATTGGCGAAGATGATCGCCTCGACATTGGCGTCGGGCATGCCGTCGCGATAGAGCCGCACCGGCGGCAGGCGCAGCCCTTCGCCGTAGATCTCGGTAACCGCGCCGTAGCTGCCGGGCGTCGCGCTGCCGATATCGGGCCAATGCGCGCGCACGCAGCCGAAGCCCAAGAGCCGCTCGCCGAGAAAGCACGGCGCCACGACGTTGACGTCAGGCAAATGCGAGCCGCCGTGATAGGGATCGTTATGGATGAACACGTCGCCCGGCGCGACCTCGGGAAAGGCGGCGATCACGGCGCGCACCGCGTCGGGCATCGAGCCGAGATGGATCGGCAGGTCCGGCCCCTGCGCCACCATGTCGCCGCGCGCATCGAAAATGCCGCAGGAATAGTCGCCGGCAACCTTGAGGAGCGGCGAATAGGCCGTCTTGGCGAGGACGATCTTCATCTCCTCGGCCGCTGAAATGAGGGCGTTCTTGACCACCTCGAAGCGCGCCGGGTCGATCTTGGGCCGAGCGGCCGCCGGCGCGGCGAGCGTGTCGGGCATGGCTCAGCTCCTCTGCATCCTGATATAGCCGCACGCATCGACCCGGGCGGTCCAGCCCGGCGGCACGACAATCGTCGCGTCGACCGCCTCGACGATCGCCGGACCGGGCAGCGGTGTCCCCGCGGCGAGGCCCTCGCGCCAATGCACCGGGCACGCGGCGAAACCCGTATTGGCGAACCACGCCGGACGCTGGCGCAGCGGGCGGGTGGCGCCGGCGGTCTCCTGCTTCAGCTCCAGCGCCGGCAAATGGCCGAGCGCGGTCAGCCGCAGGTTGACGAGTTGCACCGCCTCGTCCGGGTTGGCGTGGCCGTAGGTCAGGCGATGCTTGTCGTGAAACGCGGCGGCCAGCGCGCGCGAGGCTGGCGCGCGTCACCGTCCCGTCGGGGAACGGCACGGTCAGCTCGTAGGCTTGGCGGCGGTAGCGCAAATCGGCCGCCCGCAGCTGGCCGCACCGTTCAGACGGCACCTGTGCCGCGGCGAGCACCGCCTCGCCTTCTTTCGCCATCGCCGCGAACGCCGCTTCGATCCGTGCTGGATCGGCGGCGGCTAGATCGGCGTAAAAGGTCCGGCTGTAATCGCGTTTCAGGTCGCTGGCGACGAGGCCGAGCGCCGAAAAGGCGCCGGGCGCTGGCGGCACGATGACCTCGCCGATCCCAAGCTCCTCGGCGAGGAATGCAGCGTGCACCGGCCCGGCGCCGCCGAACGCGATCAGCGCGAAATCAGTCGGGTCGTGGCCGCGCTCGACCGAGACGATGCGCAAGGCTTCGGCCATGTTGCTGTTGACGATCTCGACGATCTTGGCGGCAGCCTCGGCAACCTCAAGGCCGAGCGGCGCTGCGACATCGCGGGCGATCGCGGCTTCGGCGGCGGCTGCGTCGATCGGCAAATCGCCGCCCAACAGCGCTTCGCGGTCGAGATAGCCGAGCACGATGTCGGCGTCGCTGACGGTCGGATGCGCGCCGCCGCGCCCATAGGCGGCGGGGCCGGGGAGGGCGCCGGCGCTGTGCGGCCCGACCTTCAATGCGCCGCCGGGATCGACCCAGGCGATGCTGCCGCCGCCGGCGCTGACCTCGGCAAGGTCGACGACCGGCACCCGCACCGGGTGGCCGGTGCCTTGCAGCCAGCGCTTGGCCGCGCCGCCGCCGACCTCGTACTCGGCGGTGACGGTGATCTCGCCGTCGGCGATCAGGCTCGCCTTGGCGGTGGTGCCGCCCATGTCGAACGAAATCAGATTGGCGAGGCCGAGCTGCGCCCCGGCGAGGCGGGCCGCGACGACCCCCGCCGCCGGCCCGCTTTCGATCGCCATCGCCGGCATGCGCAGTCCCTCGGCCACTTCGAACATGCCACCGCTCGACCCCATTACGTAAAGCGGCGGCAGGCCGAGCCCCATCGCCGCGCGCTGGAGCCGGTCGAGATAGGTGGCAAGCAGGGGGCCGACATAGGCGCACACTGCCGTCGTGCTGATCCGCTCGAACTCGCGGATCTCCGGCAGGATCTCGCACGACAGGTAGATGCCGACCCCGGGCAATGCGGCCCGCAGTCGCTCGCCGAGGCGGCGCTCATGCGCGTCGTTGAGGAACGAGAACAGCAGCGATACTGCGACGGTGTCGAGCTTGGCATCGCGAATCGCCGCGACGATCGCGTCGATCTCGGCCTCGGCGAGCGGCGTCACGATTTCGCCCTGGGCGCCGATGCGCTCGGTAATCTCGAAGCGCCAGCGTCGCGGCACCAGCACGTCGGGCGCGTCCTGCAACAGATCGTAGAGATCGGCGCGCGACGAGCGGCGCAGCTCCAGAAGGTCGCGAAAGCCGCGCGTCGCGACGAGCCCGGTGCGCGCGCCCTGTTTCTCGAACAAGGCGTTGGTGACGATCGTCGTCGCGTGCGCCAGGAGTGCGACGCCGGCCGGGTCGATGCCCTCGCGCTCGATCCCGCGCGGCAACCCCTCGATCACGGCGCGCGCTGAAATCGTCGGGCGTCGTCAGCAACTTGACGATGCCGATATGGCCGCTCTCGTCGTCGACCAGCGCGACATCGGTGAAGGTGCCGCCGATATCGACGCCGATCCGCCACGCCATTGTTGCATCCCCTTCGCCCGCGCGCCCGCTCTCGCTACTATCGACCGCTGGTCCCTTTAGACAAGACGGTGTTGCAACGGGAGGAATGATGGATCTCAACGCGCTGCGCGAGGCAACGATCGAGGCGACCGCCCAGGCGCTGCACGACAAGCTCGGCTTTGTGCCCAGTGACGACAGCGACGAGTGGGAGGACGAATACCGCCGGCAATTCGCTTTGTTGAAACAGCGGTTTGCGGCCGAGGGCGTGACGCCGCCGCGTCCCGCGGCAGTACTTGCCGCAGCGCCCGCAGCGGCGCAGCGGCACTGGCCCGAGCTGTCCGGCACGCCGGAGCAGAAGCGCTGGGCGGCGACGATCCGCGAGGATCGCATGCGCGAAATTCCGAGCGAGCCGTTTCGGGCGTTTCTTGCGCGGACCTGGACGCGCGCCAAGGTGTGGGTCGATACCAGCGACGTGCCGACCGCGGTGCTGATGCAGCGGCTGCGCCCGCAATTCGACGAGTATCGCAAGGAGGCCGCGGCGGCGGCCAAGGCGCACGCCGCCGAGGCGCAGCAAAAGGCGGCGGCGGCGGCGGCCTATCAGCGGCGGCTGGAGGAAGCCGGGATCACGCCCGACGGCCTTGTCGAGCTGATCGACGCCAGCGAGCGCTTCGACGATGCCGCGGCGATCGCCGCCAAGCTTGCCGAAATCGATGTCGAGGGGCGGCATTTGCGGGTGTTCGAAACGAGCGACCCCAACCTCTTGCTCGTCAAGGAGAAGAAAGGCCCGCTCCAGCTGCCGGATTACGCGATCGAGCGCGACGAGGGTCTCGTCGCCGACCTCAAGCTCTACGCGCAGGCGCCGTAGCCGCAGTTCCGCGACCGTAACGAGTTGCGGCGATGTCGGCGGGGCTATAGGTTGCGACGGTGCGCTATCTAAGTACCCGCGATACACGGCCGGTGTCGGCTACCCATGTCTTCGAGGAGGTGCTGCTCGCCGGCCTCGCCGAGGATGGCGGGCTGTTTGTCCCGGAGCGCCTGCCGGCGCTCGACACGGCGGCGCTCGCGGGCCTCGCCGGGCTGCCTTATGCCGAGCTGGCAGCCCGCATCATGGCGCTGTTTGCCGGCGACGCGTTCAGCCCGGCCGAGTGGCGAGCGCTGACCGGGCGCGCCTACAGCAATTTCCGCCATCAGGCGGTGGCGCCGCTGGTGCAGCTCGACGAGCGGCTGTGGCTGCTGGAGCTGTTTCACGGCCCGACCCTGGCCTTCAAGGATCTGGCGCTGCAGCTGGTCGGCCTGATGTTCGATGCGGTGCTGGCGCGGCGCGGCGAGCATGTGACGATCGTCGGCGCGACCTCGGGCGATACCGGCTCGGCGGCGCTCGCCGCCTGCCGCGACAAGGTCGCGCTCGACATCTTCATGCTCTACCCGCAAGGCCGCATCTCCGAGGTGCAGCGCCGGCAGATGACGACGGTCGATGCCGCAAACGCTCATGCGCTGGCGATCGAGGGCACGTTCGACGACTGCCAGGACATCGTCAAGGCGCTGTTTGCCGATGCCGCGCTGCGGCGCGATCTCGCGCTGTCGGCGGTCAACTCGATCAACTTCGCGCGGGTGGCGGCGCAGATCGTCTACTATTTCGCCGCCGGCCTGGCGCTCGGCGCCCCGGGGCGGCCGGTGTCGTTCAGCGTGCCGACCGGCAATTTCGGCAATGTCTATGCCGGGCACCTCGCCCGCGCGCTCGGCCTGCCGATCGAACGCCTGGTGATCGGCACCAACGAAAACGACATCCTGGCGCGCTACCTGACCAGCGGCGAGATGGCGATCGCGCCGGTCGTCGCCAGTCTCAGCCCGAGCATGGACATCCAGGTGGCGAGCAATTTCGAGCGCCTGCTGTTCGAGCTGAAGGGCCGCAACGGCGCCGCGGTGGCCGACTCGGTGCGCGCCTTCCGCGAGAGCGGCGCGCTGCCGCAGGATGCGCAGGCGTGGCGGCGGGCGCAGAGCCTGTTTGCCGGGCATCGGGTCGACGACGCGGCGACGCTCGACACGATCGCCGACACCTACCGCCGCGCGGGAATGCTGATCGACCCGCACAGCGCGGTCGCGGTTGCCGCCGCCCGCGCGGCGATACGCGCGGACGCAAGCGCCACCCCGATGGTCGCGCTTGCCACCGCCCATCCGGCGAAATTCCCCGATGCGGTCGAGCGCGCCACGGGCATCCGCCCGGCGTTGCCGCCGTCGCTCGCCGGCATCCTCGACGCGCGCGAGCGGATCACCACCCTGCCCAACGATGTCGGCGCGGTGGCGCGCTTCGTGCGCGCCCACGCCCGGCGCACACAGCCCAACCTGGGAGCCGCATGAGCATAGAACTCGCCACCCTGCCGAACGGGCTGCGCATCGTGACCGACCGGATCGACACGATGGAAACGGTCTCGCTCGGCCTCTGGGTCGATGTCGGCACCAGGCACGAGCCGCCAGCGGTCAATGGCGCCGCCCATTTTCTCGAGCACATGGCGTTCAAGGGCACCGAGCGGCGCAGCGCCCGCGCCATCGCCGAGGAGATCGAGGCGGTCGGCGGCCATCTCAACGCCTACACCTCGCGCGAAAGCACCGCCTATTACGCCAAGGTGCTGAAGGAGGACGCGCCGCTGGCGCTCGACATCCTGTCCGACATCCTGATGCATTCGAGCTTCGACCCGGCCGAGTTCGAGCGCGAGCGCACCGTCATCCTGCAGGAGATCGGGCAGGCCAACGACACGCCCGACGACATCATCTTCGATCATTTCCAGGAGCGCGCCTTCCCCGACCAGGCGATGGGACGGCCGGTGCTCGGCAGCCCGGAGATCATCCGCGGCTTGTCGCGCGATTCGGTCGATGGCCTATCTGCGCGACCATTACGGTGCGGCGCGCATGGTGCTGTCGGCCGCCGGCAACCTCGACCACAACCGGATCGTCGATCTGGCCGACCGGCTATTGTCGTCGATGCCGCCCAATGGCGCCAACGGGTATGCGCTGACGACCGAGCCGGCGCGCTATCTCGGCGGCGAGCGCCGCGAGGACCGTGACCTCGAACAGCTCCACCTGGTGCTCGGCTTTCCCGGCCTCCCGCTCGAAGACCCGGATTATTACGCCTCCCTGGTGCTGTCGACCGCGTTCGGCGGCGGCATGTCGTCCCGCCTGTTCCAGGAGGTGCGCGAGAAGCGCGGCCTCGTCTACACGATCAACTCTTTCGCGCACAGCTACCGCGACGGCGGCCTGTTCGGCATCTATGCCGGGACCGGCGAGGATGAGGCAAAGGAGATCGTCCCGGTGCTGTGCGACGAGACGATGCGGCTGGCGGACGGGCTGACCCCGGCGGAGCTGGCACGCGCCAAGGCGCAGATCAAGGCCGGCCTGTTGATGTCGCTCGAAAGCTCCGGGGCACGCTGCGAGCAGATGGCGCAGCACATGCTGATTCACGGCACGCCGTTCGACCCAGCCGATATGGTGCGGCGCGTCGAAGCGGTCGATGATGCCGCAATCGGCCGCGTCGTCGCCCGCTGGCATACCGCGCCGCCGACCCTGGCGGCGCTCGGCCCCGTCGGCCAGCTTGAGCAATTCGACCGGCTGCGAGCTCGGCTCGCCGTCTGAATGGAGGCGCGAGGCAGGACATGGCCGCGCAGCGCAAGCCTTTCCCCCGGTTGTTTCTGGCGCGTGCCGAGCCGTTTCGGCTGGTCGGCGAGCGGGTGTTCCTGCGCCCGCCCGAGCGCGGCGATTACGAGGACTGGGCCAGCCTGCGCGCCCGCTCGCGCAACTTTCTGACGCCGTGGGAGCCGAGTTGGCCGCCCGACGCGCTGAGCCGGGCCGGCTACCGCGCCCGGCTGTCGCGCTATGCCGAGGATTGGCGCACCGACCAGAGCTACAATTTCTTCATTTTCCGCAACGACGAGACGCTGGCCGGCGGTGTCGGCCTGTCAAACCTGCGGCGCGGCGTCGCCGAGACCGCCAGCCTTGGCTACTGGGTCGGCGCCCCGTTCGCGCGCCAGGGCCTGATGTCGGCGGCACTGCCGCTGGTTCTCGAATTCGCCTTCGTGCGGCTGCGCCTGCACCGCATCGAGGCCGCCTGCCTGCCGACCAACGTGCCGAGCCGCGCCGTTCTGTTACGCAGCGGGTTTCACCAGGAAGGCCACGCCCGCAGCTATCTCTTGATCGACGGCAAGTGGCAGGACCACCTGCTGTTCGCGATCCTGCGCGAGGACTGGCAGCGCAGCTGAGAACGTTCCGCTCCGGCTACCGGTGGGCGCTATCTGTCGAAGCTTGCGACGCATTCCGCGTGCATTTGCGGGTCGCCGATCGGGCCGCATTCCTTGTGCTGGCGGGCGGCACGGAAATTTGCGTTCGCGTGGACCAGCGACTCGTAGCGCTGGCTGTCGCGCACGTTCTCGGACGCTGATCGACCCGTGCGTCCGTCACCCGGATCCGATTGCGGCCCGTTGGTTATGACCTCGACGCCGGCCGTGTTCATCTGCGCGTGTGCGCCCGGCATGGCCGCGATCGCTGTCAGGCAGCCCATCGCGAATGCCAGGCTGGCAATAATCGTGAAATTCGGTTTCATTTGAGCGCCTTTCCAGATCCGAGGCTGCGGTGAATGATGTCACTCGCTTCCCTGGCATTGGGCAATATGACGTAAGAGGACACGCTCTGTTAGCTTCGGAAATTACCTAGACTGGTGTCGGCGGTAGTCAAACGACGCGGTGGCAATTCAGCCGGGATCCAACGTAGATACGGTTGGCGTCACGCAGGAGGCCGGGCTGGAAAATCATACAGTCCGGCTGCCCTCGTAGGGTGTTACCCCTTATGACCGCCACCGCCACCGCCGCCGTGACCGCCACCGCCATGACCGCCACCGCCGTGACCGCCACCGCCGTGGGCGGCCCCATGACCGCCACCGCCGCCGTGACGACCGCCACTGGCATGGGCGGCGCCACGATGACCACCACCCCCGTGACGACCGCCACTGGCGTGGGCGGCCCCATGATGACCGCCGCCGCCGTGACTACTGCGACTGGCATGGGGGGCACCATGAGGACCGCCCCCCGCGCGGGCAGCGGCGGGCTGACCGCTGCCAGCACCAACCCCGCCGGCGAAGCCACCATGACTGACGGCGCCGCCGGGATGTTGCCAGTTGCCGCCGCCCCAGGCAGCGTTACCGTAGGAAATCCGGCTATAGCCGCCGCCATCGACGTAGATCGCACCGCCCGTTGCCCAATTCACGCCATACCAGCCCCAGAAGGCCGGCACGATCGGCCATGCCGGACCCCAGGCCCAACCGACGCCGACCGCCAGCGGGCCGAGCCCGAAATAAACCGGCGAGAAATAGACCGGGGGATACGCCCTCCAAGGCCACCTGCCATAGACCACAGCCGGATTGTAATAGGGGGCATAAATAACGTGCGGATTTGCCGAGGCTATTACGATGTTATGCCCGTCGTCGTGACACACGATCTTGTCGTTCGATACCAGGTTTCCCGCGTTCTGAGCCTGATGGCGCAGGAACTGGATTTGGGCCATGACATCGCCCTGTTGATGGGTCAAGGCGACGCCGAGCGAATTTGTCCAATCGAGATTTCTATTCAGCAGCATGACGATCGCCGGGAAGGCGGTGATCGACTTGACGCTCGGGTCCCAGTTCATCGGCTCAAGGGCGGCAACGAGCGCGTCGCCCTTGAGCGCGGCGTTGTGCGGATCAGCAAGCCAGCGCGCGGCCTCGACGATCTGCAGCGGAAATGTCGAAGCCATCAGAATTTGCGACACCAGCTGATCGGGGTAGAGCGCGATCGGTGCCAGCATCTGATCGAGTTTCTGCTGCGTATAGATGTCGGATTTCATGTCGACAGCCGATGGCGCGACCGTGCCCGGAGGCGCCGGCGGGACCGCTTGAGCGTGGCCGGCGATCGGCGTGAAAAACATCAGCGCGACAACTGCCGTCATCGTCGTAAGGCGTAAATTCATGTTGCAATCCTCGAATAGAGCGGAATGCTGCGCCGCATCGCATTGGCAGCGAGCGTTCGACACGAGTGCCGGTGATGACGCTGGGACGTGCCGGACTTTTGCATCGACCGGCCGAGGCTCGGCCGGGACAACTCGAACGGCTATCCTGCGATCGATCAGATCGCTGGTATGACCTTGGCAAACGGGGAGGTCACGACGTCGATGACCCGAAAGCCCCGGTCCTCCAGATCGTCCTTCATCGCTGCGGCCTTGACCTCGTTTGCGACGACGGTCATGCCGGCCTCGTCGGGCCGATGCGGATGCCGGTACAGGATCGTCAAGCTCACTGGAACACTTTCTGCGGGCCTATCTCCAACCTATCAGGATGAATGCGCGCAACTAGGTTCGGAATATACCTATGCACCGCTGGAGCAATGTCTTCGCTGCGGATCCGTTCAGCGCAGGATTCCGGATAGCAGGTGAGGCCATAACCCCGTCACCCCGACAATGATGAGATAGATGGCGACGACGTAATTCAACAAACGTGGAACGAGAAGGATCAGGATGCCTGCGATCAGGGCGACGATAGGTTGTAACAGCAACACATTGAAACCATGGGTCATGTTTTTGGCTCCTCTCCGGCTAGAAGGCTAGAAGGCTAGAAGGCACCGAGATGGCTGCGCAGCAGCCATGCAATCAGCAGCACTACCAGGACGGTCCCGAGGATCCCGCCAGCACCAAAGCCGCCGCCTCGGCCGTAATAGCCGCTGCGGTAGTAGCCGAAGCCGCCCCCGAACAGGAGGAGCACCACAATGATTACCAGGATCAATTCCATGATGATTTCTCCTGTTCAGGAGCGTTGGCCGCTAATCGCCACGGCCAAACGGCCGGCATTGCTGCCGGCCGTCGCCGTTTCGGGTTCTCGCGAAGATTAGCGAATGCCGATGCTGATGCCCGGCAGGCTGACCCCGAAGCCGGGGGCGTACACCACCGGCGGGGAGTAGTAGGGCGAGCCATAATAGTTCGAGCGATAGGGCGAGCCGTAGACTACCGGCGGGGCCCGATAATACCCGCCGTCCCAGCCGTGGTGTTCGCGATGGCGATGGTGGCCGTCCCAGTCGGCGCTAGCCGGCGCGGCGAAAGTCCCGAGGGCGAGGACCGCTGAGATTGCGATCCCTGCCGCAAGCTTCGCCGACCGGCGACGCTTCGATTTGGTGTCGATGTTGCAGGTCATAGTGACCTCCTTTGATATTAGCGCGGTGTCACGGTCGCGGAACGCGATCGCTAGCCCCGCTAGCTAGCTGTGCGACGGGGCGGGCTCATGCCCGGACGTCGTAAACACCTGGTCGGCGATCTTTTTCTGGGCATCCGGCATCGCCTCGTAGAGCTCGGAAAACGACTCGATCAGGTTCTTCAGCCCGTCGACATGCGCCTGGGCGAATTTCTGGTAGGTCTTCAGATCCTCGACCGCGGTCATGTTCTGCGGCGCGGTGGTCCGATTGGATGCGACCAGCGTGTCCATGGCGGTGGCATTTTCACGCATCGCCTGGGCGACGGCGTTCCACTGCTTGGCTTGCGCAGGGGTGATCTTCAGCGCCGCGTGCAGGTCGGTGATCCGCTGCTCGACGGTCTCGCCCTTGGTCTGGGTGGCTTCTGTGCCCTTGACCTGGGGGGCTTCTGTGGCGGCCTGCTTCTGCGAAACCGCGATCTGCGCCAGCTGGAATGTCCCGCTGGTCAGGACATCGGCGCGCGCCGCGGAGAGCGGACTGGCGAGCATCGTAGCGCCCAGCAGCGCCGTGATCGCAATCGAGCGCGCGAAGGTCGCGGGCATCGCAATCCGGTGGGTGAATGATGGCATGGAGGGAGCCTTTCTGGGTTTGGGTAATAAGCGGTGATTATCGTCGCTTGACTGCCCGCAGGCGACTAAGAGGCGATGTCAGACCCTACAATTGTATCTAATAAATGTCAGCCATCGGAAACTACTCAGAAGCCTTAATTGATCAAAATATTCACCGATATCAACACCGAATTCTGTTTCCCTGTCCCTCTATTTCCCCGGGTTCTTAGGAAGCGCCTGCCTGAAAACTAATGACGAGACCTTTTAAGCAGCAGGCTGAGGAGAGCGCCTGTGGCAAAGGCGGCGAGGGCGGCCGCGACGGGCCGTTCCTGGATGGCCTGGCCGACGCTCAGGCCCTGGCGCTTCACCTCGCTCCACACTTTATCGGTGGAGGCCGCGGTATCCCCCACCGCCTTTGCGAGGCCGTTACGTGAAACGTCGCGGATCGTCCCGGCGACTTTGGCGAAGTCGGTCCGGAGCTGTTTGATCTCGGTCTGCAGCGCGGCGAGATCGCGATCGGTTTGGTGAGCCATGGCAACCCTCGGTTGATGCGGAGTTTCCGCACGGTTTCAGCGAAAGAGCAGCACCAGCAATACGATCAGGACGATCAGCCCCAGACCGCCGCCGGCGTACCCGAAATGGGACGGCACGTAGCCCGAGTAGCCGCCAAAGAACGACAGCAGGACGAAAACAAGAACCACGACGAGGATGAGTTGCAACATGTGACGATCTCACTTTGGATTGGGCATCTTCTAACGGTTGAAATCGGGATTGCGCGCGGCCGCCGGCGCGGCTGCGCCGGTCGGCGGCTGTACCATCGGCGAAATCGCCGGCCAGGCTTGCTGCGATGCCGCCGCTGCCGGTGCCGCGGCAACGTCGGGAGCGGGTGGGCTTTCGCCGAGCGCACTGCTCGACGCCTGCTGGCTCCGATATTGCTGTACCTGGACCACCGTAACGGCCGCCCCGAGCGCGGCGATTCCAGCAACCAACAGCACCGGGAAGACATTGGCGCGCAGTCGACGCCCGACAATCAACGTGCCGAACGCTACAACGAAAACGACGCCGATGATCTCCCAGGTCAACATTCAGGTCTCTTTCGCTGATTGGCCGCGGCGGTGCCGTTGTCCGCCGCGCCGTCATTTGCCTTTGACAATGCCGCGGATGGTATCCTTGGCGCTGCCGACGGCATTCTGGATCTTTCCTTCGATGACCTCGGCCCGACCAGCGTCTTCCGTCTTTTTGTCGCCGACAGCTTTGCCAATCGCTTCCTTGGCGTTGCCGACAACCTGCTTGACTGATCCCTTGATGCGATCATGGTCCATGATGAGGTTTCCCGTGTGTCACGCGGCGCCGGCGATGCGGCACCGGTCGGTCCGACCGTAGCGGACAACCGCGCCCTGATGGCAGCCTCGGAAACTACTTAATGGGCGTGTGCCGTCGGCGCGGAGGGGAGCGCAATGGGAGCGGGAAGGGGTGTCACCCTTCGGCGAGCTCGCCCACCCCGACGCCCATCAAGCTGCGCAAGGCATTGCGCCCGCGCGCGATGCGCGAGCGCACGGTCCCGACCGGGATCCCGAGCAGCACGCCCGCGGCCGCGTAGTCCAGGCCTTCCAACCCGATAAGCAGGATCGGCGCCCGCTGAGCCTCGGGCAGGCGGGCGAGGGCGCGTTCGAGATCGCGCAATTCGAGGCGCCATTCCTGGTCGGCGGCCCGGCTCAGCCGCGGTTCGGCTTCGCTGATCTGGGCCGGTGTGCCCTCGCGTATCGCGCGGCGGATGCCGTTGATATGCTGGTTGTGCATGATCGTAAACAGCCACGCTCGCAGATCGGTGCCTTCCTGCCAGAGATGCAGCTTGGTGAGGGCGCGGGCGAGGCAATCCTGGACGAGGTCGTCGGCGGCAGCGGCGTCACGCACGAGCACCCGAGCATAGCGCCGCAGGCGGGGAATCTCGGCTTCGATATCCTGGTGCATTGCCGTCATCAAAGCCTCCTGCGGCTGGCTGCGGCCGGCGCCGCAGTCGTAAAGCTGCCGCCGACGGCGCGAGTTCGGTAGCCTCGGAAACTACTTAACGGGTTGATGCCAGCCGCACCGCCGCACGGCCTTGCCCGACCGGCCGGGAGTGCCGCAGGGATTGCCGGCGGGGGCGCGCGTCAGGGCGCGGCGGCGAGGGCCAGGCGGATCAGGGCCGGAATGGAACGCGATCCGGTCTTCTTCATCACCGCGGCGCGGTGGTTCTCGACCGTGCGTTGGCTGACGCCGAGGTCGGCGGCGATGTTTTTGCTCGGATGGCCGGCGAGCACCAGGTCCATGATCTGACGCTGGCGGGCGGTCAGACCGGCGAGCGCGGTCGCCGCGCTCTCTCGCCAGGCCGACAGCTTGGCCGAGTTGCCGGCCTGCTCCAGCGCGCGCTCCACGCTGGCGAGCAATTCCTGATAGCCGATCGGCTTCTCGATGAAATCGGCGGCGCCGGCCTTCATCGCCTGGACCGCCATCGGCACGTCGCCATGGCCGGTGATCATGATCGCCGGCAGGCGATGCCGTTCGCTCTTGAGCCGTTGCAGCAGCTCGAGCCCGTCCATGCCGGGCATCCGGGCATCGACCAGTAGGCACCCCGGCTGGCCCGGACGATAGGAAGCGAGGAACGCCTCGCCGCTGTCGTAGGTTTCGACCGTCCGCCCATCCGCCTCGAGCAGCTCGCGCAGCGCCTCGCGCAGGTTGCCGTCGTCGTCGACGACAAAGATCGTCGGTGGGCGGTCCGCGTCCTGGGCCTCCACCGGTTGGGGCTTGCGCAGCTGTTCCTCGATCAGGCGGATCAGCGTCGCCGCGGTCACCGGCTTGCTGAGATGCACCAGCCCCTCGCGGGCGATCTCGCGCAGCGTGTCCGTCGCGATGTCGCCGCTGAGGATGATCGCCGGAAGGTCGTGACCGAGCGCCTGCCGCAGGCTCGCGACCGCCTGCAGGCCGTTCGGGCCGTTGGGCAGGTTGTAGTCGGCGAGGACGAGGTCCGGCCGCACCGCACCGCGCTGTGCCAACTTCAACGCCGCTGTCGGCATCCGCGGCCGCCAGTGTGAGGTAGCCCTCGCCTTCGAGCAGAAGCCCGATCATCTCGCGCACCGCGGGCTCATCCTCGATGATCAGGATTGTGCCGCGGTGCGGTGCGATCGTCTCGGCGACCGGCTGGCGGAGCTGCGGCAGCGCGGTCGGCTCATCCGCCACGAGCGGCACTTCGACCGCGAAGACCGAGCCCTTGCCCGGACGGGATCGGACATCGATGGCATGGCCCGAGCAGGTCGGCCAGACGCTGCACGATCGCGAGACCGAGACCGATGCCCTTGCTGCGCTCGCGGGCCGGATTGTCGAGCTGATGGAATTCCTCGAAAATCTCCGAAAGGTGGTCGGCCGGGATACCGATGCCGGTGTCCCAGACCTCGATGCGCAGCTTGTCGCCGCGGCGCCGGCACCCGAGCAGCACCCTGCCGGCCGCGGTGTACTTGACCGCATTGGAGAGCAGGTTGCGGAGCATCTGTTCGAGCAGACGGGGATCGCTGCGCACGTTCAGACCGCATGGGATCACCCGCCAGCCCAGGTGATGCGCCGTCGTGTGATAGGCGAACTGGCTGCGCAGCTGGTCGAGCAGGGCATTGACCGGAAAGGCGACGATCTCGCGGCGCACGATCCCGGCCTCGAGCTGGTTGATGTCGAGGAGCGTGTCCAGCATCCCGGACATTGCGCTGACCGTCTCGGCCAGCCGCTCGACCAGCCCGAGCGCGGTCGGGTCGGTGACCCGCCTGACCAGGATGCCTTGCAGAAAGCTCAACGTCTGCAATGGCTGCCGCAGATCGTGGCTGGCGGCGGCCAGGAAGCGGGACTTGCCGCGATTGGCCTGCTCGGCCTCCCGCTTGGCGGCTCCCAAGGCCTCCGCGGCGCGCCGGCGCTCGGTAATGTCGTCGATCGCCAGCAGGATTTTCGGCCTCCCCTGCGGCCCGTCGCGGAGCTTGCGGACATTGAGCAGCAGGCGCCGCCGGCCAAGGGACGGGAGCTCGATCTCGGTCTCGTGGTCATCGACGTGTGCGGCGTCGGCCCGCGCCCGTTCCGAGGAACTCGCGCAGGCTCTCCGCCCCGGCGTGATGACCGACGACAGTAGCGAGCGGCTTCCCCACCGCATCCCCGGGCTCCAGCGCAAAAATGCTGAAGAAGGAGCGGTTGGCCGACACCAGCAGCAGGTCCTCGTCGAGCACGACCAGCGGCTCGCGAATGGTGTCGATGATGCTGTCGGAATAGGCGCGCGCCGCCTGGATCTCTTGTCCCGCCGCCTTCATTGCCGAGATGTCGGAGAAGGTGATGACCACGCCCTCGATCCGGTCGTCCTGGGTGCGGTAGGGCAGGCGCGGCGGATGTACCAGGCGCCGTTCCGGGCTTCGATCTCGCGCCCGAGCGGTGCGTCGCCGGCGAGCACCGCGCGCGCGTCGGCCAGCAGAGCGGCATCGGCAGCGAGCAGGGTAAGGTCGGCGAGCGGTCGGCCGATGTCGGTGGTGATGATGCGGAACAGCGCTGTCGCCGCGGGCGTGAAAAAGCGGATGTTGAGATGGCTGTCGAGGAACAGCGTTGCGACCCCGGTGCTGTCGAGGATGTTCTGCAAATCGTCGGACGGTGCTGCGCTGCCGCTCCAGCGTCTCCTGAAGCTGGCTGTTGAGCGCGGTAAGCTCTTCGTTGAGCGCCTGCAATTCTTCCTTCGAGGTTACCAGCTCCTCGTTGGTGGACTGGAACTCCTCGTTGACCGACATCGCTTCTTCGTTGATCGCCGTCTGCTCCTCGCTGGATATCTCGAGGTCGCGGATGGCGCTCTGCAGCTCCTTGCGGGTGATGTCGAGTTCGCGCTCAAGTTCGGAGACCCGCGAGACGGCATCGGCCGGGACGATCGACTGGCCGGATGGTTCCTCCCGCACCGGTCCGTCGAGGAAGCTGACCAGCAGCAAAGTCTCATCCTCGCTGCGCAGCTTCTGCACCTCGATCGTCACTGCGACCGAGCTGTCGCCACGGCTCACCCGCGCGCCGGTGACGATCGCGCGCGCCTGCTCCTCGCCGGCCTGCCGGATCGCCACCCGCAGCCGGTTGCGCAGCCCGTCGCGCACCATGGCGAGCAGGTCGCGGCTGGGCTCGCCGGCGGCAACCCGCAAATAGCGGTCGGTCGGCCCCGAATAATACAGGCACTCTCCCTTGCCATTGATCAGAACCGAAGCCGGCGCGTAGGCATCAAGCAACGCCCGTTGCGTCAGGTCGCGAGGACTGGCGCCCGGCCGCCCGTCGTCGGGGCCCGGCAAGCGCCGGCACGTGTCCGCCGGCGCCGATCGGAAAGTCGCCTCGCGCCGTCCGGGCGCGGCCGGTATGCCGATAGATCCGGTGCGTTTTGGAGATCGGCTCGAAGCGGTCGCCGAGGCCGGCCACGGTCTCGGCGCCGCCGAGAAACAGGAATGCCGCCGTCGCGCAGCGCAAAATCGAACAGTTGCAAAACCTTTTCCTGCGCTTCCGGGCGCAGGTAGATCAGCAGATTGCGGCACGACACCAGATCGAGGCGCGAGAACGGCGGATCGGCCAGCACATCCTGCGTCGTAAACACCACGAGGCCGCGCAACTCGGGGACAATTCGATAACCGTGCTCCTCCTTGACGAAAAACCGCTCAAGGCGGGCTGGGGAAACATCCGCCGCGATCGACTCCGGATAAATTCCGTTGCGGGCAAACGCCACCGCGTCGCCATCGACATCGGAGGCAAAGATCTGCAGCGCGATTGGCCGCTTGGTCGACGCGATTGCCTCAAGGAACAGCATGGCGATGGAATAGGTTTCTTCGCCCGTGCTGCAGCCGGCGACCCAGACGCGCAGCGGTTGATCCGCCTCGTGCCGGCGCACGAGTTCGGGAACAATCTGTTCCGCCAAGAGGTCGAACGCGGTGGGGTCGCGGAAAAAGCTCGTGACGTTGATCAGCAGATCCTTGGCGAGACGATCAAGCTCGCCGGAATCTTGCGCGAGAATGTCGAGATACCGGCCGCCGTCGGCGATCGCCGCCATCGCCATGCGCCGCTCGATCCGGCGACGCAGCGTGCCCGGCTTGTAGAGGGCGAAATTGTGCGCTGTTCGCGTCCGCAGCAGGTCGATGATTGCGCTCAGCCAGGCCGGCGTATCCTCGTCCGAGGCGGCGCGAGGGGCCGGGCCCGCGGCGCGCAGTTGCGCGCCGTATTTGACGAGGATTTCCGGGATCTCCGCTACCGGCACCACGAAATCCGCCAGCCCGGTCTTGATCGCGCTGCGCGGCATGCCGTCGAAGGCGGCGTCTTCCGGGCTCTGTACGATGACGAGCCCGCCTTTCTCCTTGATCGCCTTCAGCCCGAGGCTGCCGTCGCTGCCGGTTCCCGACAGGATCACGCAAATCGCGCGCGACCCGCATTCGACGGCCAGGGAGCGCAGGAAAAAGTCGAACGGCAGGCGAGCGCCATGGCGCTCGCTCGGTTCGGAGAGCTGGAGAGCGCCGCCCTGGATCGAGAGATAGGCGCCCGGCGGAATGACGTAGACGTTGGCCGGTTCGAGCGGCATCCCGTTGGCGGCTTGCTGCACCTTCTTCGTGGTATGGCTGGCCAGCAGATCGACCATCAGGCTGGCGTGGGTCGGGTCGAGATGCTGGATCACGACGAGAGCCATCCCGGCATCGGCCGGCAGAGCATCGAACAGCTTGCGGAACGCGTCGAGGCCGCCCGCCGAGGCGCCGAGCGCGACGACCGGAAAGTCGACTTGCGCAGGTGACGTCGGCAAGGCGGCGCCGCGCTCAGCCGCTGTCCGCCGGCCGGGCCGCATACCCACCGCGTTGGACCTTCCCGATTGGTCCCTGGTCGTCATGCCCGCTTTCTTTCGTGTCGCGGCCGGTGTCAGGACCGCCGGCGGCGGCGAAAGGATAACACCAAACCGCCGCGGCGGCGTGCCGCTCGCGCGCATCGCCCGATATCGCGTGCTCGGGCAGGCTATGCCGCTTTCCCGAGCTTTGCCGCACAGGCACCGGCCACCGCCGAATTGGGCGCGCCGCTGCCCGGCATTGTCGCCCAGCCGCCTTTCTCGATAAAGGCGGCCTGGTCCCATGAGGAGGCCTTTTTCATCTCCGTGAGCTTGGTTGCGGCATCGGCCTGCGCCTCGAATTTGGCAACGCACAGCGGCGTAAGTGCGGCCACGACAGCCGCTTCGGTCTGCGTGGCGGCCATTTGCTCGGCAGTGCTGCCAAGCATCCACCCGAACCCCGAGAAACCGATGATCGCCATCGCAACAGCACCGGCGACTGCTCCCCAGGCCGCGGGCGTGACTCCCGGATGGATTTTCATTTGCCTCACCATAATCGCCGGCGAAAAAAGCTTGCCGCGCGACGAGCTTATGACGCGGCGCCCTTGATCCGACAGGTTCGGAAACTACTCATCCGCATCGCCGGCCTGTCTCGAGGGGTGATGCGGCCGCTCGAACAACCGCTCGACGGTCCGCCGGTCGACCCCATCGCTCTTCATGACCAAGCCGACCAAGGGATCGTCCAGCAGTTCGGCGAGCGAACACTCCCGGAATGCAGCTTGTCTCAGAGGCTGCCTCCGACACCCGGGGGCGACGGCATACCCTGCCGCCCGAGCGCCTGCCTCTCCGTGTGGTCGCGATCCGCAGCGGAGGCGAACATGCCGCCGGCTGCTTTGGCACGCGGCCGATCGCGATGCTTCAAGGGCTCTGAATTAGCCCATTTTCTGAAGCCGTTCGTGCAGCTTTCTTCCACGGATATGAACATGCAAATTGGTCCTCGGCTTGATCGGGCCGCGTTGCCGATGTCTCGCTTCGCGAGCTACCGCAAGGTTTTACGGGGCATTCGTGCTGCGCTGAACCTGCCGGGCCCCGCCAGTGACGTCGGAGCCGATATTGGAAACGTCTTGGCCGGCGCCGGCGATCGTGCCACAGGCGGATAGCACCATGCTGCCACCCAACAGTGCAACGGCTGTCAAGGCGAAACTCAATCTTTGCAACCGATGGCGGAAGGTCATGACAATCTCCTATTGCGTATTTACGTAACATAGAGATTAACGTCTTTGGCTTGAGTATTACAGGGTCGGAAAATACCTATTAAAGGGATGGAGCGGAACGAGGATTTTCACGGGAACCGACATCGAGCCATATCTTTCAACACGATTTCCGTGAGTGGATAGCGAGGTCGGGGCGCCCGAGGTCGAGCACGCCCGTAAAGGGGGGAGGCAAATACGCGATTTCCCCGCAAAAAAAGGACCGGAGGCGCCACGGGGTGTTGGGGGAGGATGCGACGCCTCCGGCTCCGCTAACCGCAGAGATATGCAGTGTGACGGGCTTCAGACCGGCCGGGGAGGCTCGGGATCTACTCAACAAACGCCGGGCGTCACCCCTTCCGCCAGGGCGTGCGCGGCAAAATCAGGCGTCTGATTTTGGCTTATTATTAACGCGCCGACGCGGGAGAACGCATCTCGGAGCCCGCCTGGGGGGCTTGTTGATGGCCATCCGACGAGAGGGAGCCATGCTGCGCGACAAGCCCGATCAGCAGCGCTCCCGCCAGCGCCAGGACGATCAGGAGCGGTGACGGCCGAATGCCGAACTTGCGGTTGACGCGGCCGGCGCCAACGTCGTCGGTGCCGCGCGTCATTGCCCGCGGCAGCAGCTCGATGAGCCCGCCGGCGATCTTTCGCGTCTCCGAGGAGGTCCAACCCCGGTCGGGCAGTTGGGCGATCGTCCGCGCCAGTTGATCGCCCGCCGCTTCACCGGCGAGACGCGATAATCGCGCCGCTTCGCCCCGCGGGTCGAGGCCCAGCCGCGACAGCGCCGACAACACGCTCAGCGGCATTCCATTGACCTCCTCGCCGACGGAGGCAAACAGAAACCGGTCCAGCTCCGGGAGCATCGGCGCGAACGGACCATGCAGAGGCATCAGAACGAGCTGCCCGATCCTGGCACCAGCCAGGGGTGATGCGGCTCCTCGGGGGGGGCCGCCGGGTCGTCGACGGGCGGGTCGGAACTTGCGACAGGCGGCGCTTCTCCGCCGTCATCGTCATTATCGTAGGGGCGGCTCGTGTCGGACCAGTCGTTGACGCCGCGCGAGGGGCTATTCGTCAGCGAGATATACATTGTGTGGTTATCCTTCTGCTGTCTTTGCCTGTGACATTGCCGGCGACGGATTGCCCGGAGCGCGGGGCGGCAATGCCGTGCCGGAGTGGCGCCGCTGGATTGCCCCAAGCACGCTGAGCCAGGATTTCGCCTGTACCGCCTGCCCGGCGAGCGCGGCAGCGCGGGCATTTTCCCGCGCGACGGTAGCGGCCTGCGCGCCGTGTACGTCGATCATATCGCGGGCGAGCAATTCCTCTTCGGACCCGCTGGTGATCGTCGGGGTGCCTGCCGTCACAGGAACAGCCGAAACGAGATGAAGGCCACCAAACTCACGGCCAGCACAAACGGGATGACAATCGGGGGAACGACCCAGCTGGTCATTGGATGTCTCCTGCGTCGGGCTGTTCAGGTGAAGGAGGCGCCGCTTCTTCCCGCCGCTGCGGCGCCCAGTCCCGGGCAAAGCGGGTCGCCTGCGCGACTTGCGCCGGGGTCAACTGCGCGATGAGGCGCTCGTATTCCGATCGGGCCCGGTGCAGATGGATCCCGTCCAACCCCCGCGCCGCCAGAAGGAGCCAGCCGCACGCGGCGATGTGGCTGTGGGGCGTATCGGGCGCCTCGGCATATGCTTCGGCGAGTTTCAACTGAGCTTGCGGCAAGTCCTGCTCGGCCGCGGCCAACAGCCATTTCATGGCTTGCGGCCGGTTCCCCGCGACCGCGTGGTTGTTGTCGTCAACCCCGTTGTCATACAGGATGCCGAGATTGCATTGCGCGCGGGCATCGCCGGCTTCGGCGTCTTGAAGCAGCCGTTTCTCGACCCCGTCACTCCGTCCTCTCGGATCCAGGACGGACGATCGCAATTGAAATCGCCCCAATCCGCTCACTCCCGAAATGGTCCGGACTGAAGGACCGTATTAATGGGGGACGTGACCATCGCCGCTTCGTTGTGACGAAGCGGCGATGGCTGTATAGCCGGCCCGGCGTGGAAGGCCTTTGGGCCTAGAAGCCCATCTCGTCCATGCCGCCCATGCCGCCCATGCCGCCACCCGGCATAGCCGGGGCGGCTGCTTGCGGCTTGTCGGCGATCATCGCTTCGGTGGTGATCAAGAGGCCGGCGACGGAGGCAGCGCCTTGCAACGCCAGGCGCACAACCTTTGTCGGGTCGATGATGCCGGCCTTGACCATGTCGACATAGGTGCCGCTTTGTGCGTCGAAGCCGTGATTGGCTTCGCCCTTGTCGAGCAGCCTGCCGACGATGACGGCGCCCTCGGCTCCGGCGTTGGCAAAGATCTGCCGGGCCGGCGCCTGCAAGGCTCGCCGCACGATGTCGATGCCGACCTTCTGGTCGTCATTCTGCGGGTTCAGCCGGTCGAGCCGCTGGCTGGCATAGAGCAGCGTGACGCCGCCGCCGGCGACGATCCCCTCCTCGACCGCAGCGCGGGTCGCATGCATCGCGTCGTCGACGCGATCCTTGCGCTCCTTGACCTCGACCTCGGTCGCCCCGCCGACGCGGATGATCGCAACGCCGCCAGCCAGCTTCGCCAGCCGCTCCTGCAATTTCTCCTTGTCGTAATCCGAGGTGGTTTCCTCGATCTGGGCGCGCAGCTGGGTGCAGCGGCCCGCGATGTCGGCTTTCTTGCCGGCGCCGTCGATGATCGTCGTGTTCTCCTTGTCGATGCGCACCTTCTTGGCGCGACCGAGCATGTCGAGCGTGACGTTTTCGAGCTTGATGCCGAGATCCTCGCTGACGACCTGGCCGCCGGTCACGATGGCGAGGTCCTCAAGCATGGATTTGCGCCGATCGCCGAAGCCCGGGGCTTTCACCGCCGCGACCTTGAGCCCACCGCGCAATTTGTTGACGACGAGCGTCGCCAGCGCCTCGCCCTCGATGTCCTCGGCCACGATCAGCAGCGGATTGCCGCTCTGCACCACCGCTTCGAGCAGGGGGAGCATCACCTGCAGACCCGACAGCTTCTTCTCGAACAGCAGGATGTGCGGGTCGTCGAGTTCGACGATCATCTTTTCGGCATTGGTCACAAAGTACGCCGACAGGTAGCCGCGGTCGAACTGCATGCCCTCGACGATGTCGAGTTCGGTTTCGAGGCCCTTCGCCTCTTCGATCGTGATGACGCCCTCATTGCCGACCTTGTGCATCGCTTTCGCGATCATCTCGCCGACCTCGCGGTCGTCATTGGCCGAGATCGTGCCGACCTGGGCAATTTCGGCGTTGGTCGAGACCTTTTTCGACACCTTCGCGATGTCGGCGACGACCGATGCGACGGCCATGTCGATGCCGCGCCGCAGATCCATCGGGTTCATGCCGGCGGCGACGGCCCTGGCGCCTTCGCGCACGATCGCCTGCGCCAGCACGGTCGCAGTCGTGGTGCCGTCGCCGGCCTGGTCGCTGGTTCGGGTGGCGACCTCCTTGACCATCTGCGCGCCCATGTTCTCGAACCGGTCGGACAGCTCGATCTCCTTGGCGACCGTCACCCCGTCCTTGGTGATGCGGGGGGCGCCGTAGGATTTGTTGAGGAGGACGTTGCGCCCCTTGGGACCCAGCGTCACCTTGACCGCGTTGGCGAGCGTGTCGATGCCGCGCAGCATGCGGTCGCGGGCGTCGCCATTAAATCTGACTTCTTTGGCAGCCATGTCGGGCTCCTCCTGAGTTAAGCGGCTTTCTTGGTCGCGACGGTGTGATCGACGACGCCCATGATGTCGCTTTCCTTCATGATCATCAGATCCTCGCCATCGAGCTTGATCTCGGCGCCCGACCATTTCGCGAACAGCACCCGGTCGCCCGTCTTGACGTCGAGCGGGTGCAACTTGCCGTGTTCGTCGCGCGTGCCGGGGCCGACCGCGACGACCTCGCCTTCCGTCGGCTTTTCCTGCGCCGTGTCGGGAATGAAGATGCCGCCGGCGGTCTTCGCCTCCGGCTCGACACGGCGGATCAGGACGCGGTCCTGCAATGGACGCAGTTTCATAAATGGTCTCCTCGGACCAGAATTTATCGGATGTTTGGCGCTGTCGGAATGAGAGTACCAACGCACACCCCTATATGGGGCGAGAGTTTTTCAATACAATGAAAATAATATGCGAATTTAATATTTTGTAATCTGCTGGAATCCTATAGAGTGTGGTCGATTCCTGGCAGAATCAATTTTCCCATTTTTGGCATCCGATACCCCATAGCTGTGATTAATAAAGGAGATGTCGACATGCGCACTCACGCAGGACGCAATGGTGCGGTCGTCGCTTGGTGCGATTACTGCGCCAACACGGCGGAATTTATCGGCCTTCGGGAGGCCGAGGAAAAGGTCAAGGCTCAGGGCTGGACGGTGCGCCACGGCAAGGCCAGATGCCCGGCCTGCACCGAAAATGAGCGGGTGATGCTCGCACGTTCCGTTTGGCGTTCATCGTCACCCTGATCGGCAGCAGCCGGCATGCCCCGCTCGAAGGGCTAGGCATATGGCACGGCAACTGCAGCGTGATCGTGGCGTTTTACCCTTGCGCTTTACCCTTGGTGGCGAGGCAAGCAATGCAAATCCGGCTCGGCTATGAATTGGTCTACGACTGTCCGCAGCCGACGCCGATGCTGCTGGTGTTGAATGTCCATCACTCTCGTGTTGCCGACCTGGTTGCGCCCGACCGGCTCGTCACCGACCCGCCCGTCCCTGTCCGCGGCTACCTTGACGGGTTTGGTAACTGGTGCACCCGGATCGTCGCGCCGGCCGGGCAGATCCGGCTGTCGGCCGGCGGCATCGTCAATGATACGGGCGAGCCCGACGCGGTCGCCTACGGAGCGCAGCAGCACGCCGTGCAGGACTTGCCCGACGAGACGCTGGTCTTTTTGTTGGGCAGCCGCTATTGCGAAACCGACCGGCTTTCCGAGATCGCGTGGTCGCTGTTCGGGAATACACCGCTCGGCTGGGGCCGGGTTCAGGCTATCTGCGACTTTGTTCACCAGCACATTGCCTTCGGCTACGAGCACGCGCGGGCAAGCCGGACCGCGTGGGAGGCTTACTGCGATCGTACCGGGGTGTGCCGGGACTATGCTCATCTCGCCGTCGCCTTCTGCCGCTGCATGAACATCCCGGCGCGGTATTGCACCGGCTATCTTGGCGACATTGGCGTACCGGCCTCGGCGGCGCCGATGGATTTCGCAGGCTGGTTCGAAGCTTTTCTCGGTGGCGCCTGGCATACGTTTGATGCGCGCAACAATGTACCGCGCGTCGGCCGGGTGCTGATCGCGCGCGGTCGCGATGCGGCGGATGTCGCGATCACAACGACATTTGGACCGAACACGCTTAGCCGCTTTTCGGTGCACACCGAAGAAATCAACCCTGGCTGACGGTTTTTGGCGAGCCTTTACCGTAGGCGCGCCGGGGCTTGCGGTGGCGGCCTCAAGGTGCAACCGAGGGGCCGCGCGGGCGATCTTGGACGGGGGGATGGCTGCAAATCTGCTGCAGAAACAGCCAACGGGGCTGGGGCCGGCTCAGGCGTGGCCGGCGTCGGTTGACAGCATCGTCAGGTCGATACCGAGCTTGGCCAGCGCGCGCTGCCACTTGGCCTCGAAATCCGCGTCGAATACGAGATCGGAATTGGCCGGCACCGAGAGCCAGCCATTGGCCTGCATCTCGGCGTCGAGCTGGCCCGGCGCCCAGCCGGCGTAGCCCAGCGCCAACAGGCTGCGCCGCGGTCCGTCGCCCTTGCCGATCGCCCGCAGAATGTCGAGCGTCGCCGTCACCCCGAACCCGTCCTCGACCAGCAGCGTCGCATCTTCGCGATAATCGGCGGTGTGCAGGACAAAGCCGCGGCCGGGCTCGACCGGCCCGCCGAAATGCACCGGGCGCGCCTGGTTGAGCCGGCTCGATTCAAGGTTCAGGTGACTGAGCAGCTCGTCCATCGTCAGCGAGGCGAGGAGCTTGTTGACGACGAGGCCCATCGCCCCTTCCGCCTCGCTGTGGGCGCAGACGTAAACGACCGAGCGGGCAAAGCGCGGGTCCATCATCTGCGGCATCGCGACGAGAAGTTGACCGGCCAATGATTGCATCGCGGCCTCCCTTGCGCCGCCGCGCCCCCCGCCGAACGGCGGGCTCCTGTCGATTACAACGCGGGATCGCGGCATCAATTCCGCCGACAGGATAAGCCCGTCGCCGCTGCTTGCGCCACGGCGTTTACGGCGTGCGCCGCTCTATGCTATCGGTGGCGCCTGCCCAGTCGCCGGCGGCCGCGAGGCGGCAATGCGGCGGCGTGAACCGCGAAAGGACGATCCCATGACCATCAAAGTCGGCGACAAGATGCCATCGGCAACGCTGCGCTATCTGGGCCCCGAAGGCCCCAAGGAGATCAGCACCGACGAGCTGTTCAGCGGCAAGAAAGTCGCGCTGTTCGCGGTTCCCGGGGCGTTCACGCCGGCCTGCTCGCAGCGCCATCTGCCGGGCTATGTCGAAAAGGCGGCCGAGCTGAAGGCCAAGGGCATCGACACGATCGCCTGCGTCGCGGTCAACGACGCCTTTGTGATGAATGCCTGGGGCAAGAGCCAGAATGTCGGCGACAAGGTGATGATGCTGGCCGACGGCAGCGGCGATTTTGCCAAGGCGGTCGGGCTGACGCTCGATATGAGCGCGCGTGGCCTCGGGGTCCGCTCGCAGCGCTATTCGATGCTGGTCGACAACGGCACCGTAAAGGCTCTCAACCTGGAGGCCCAGCCTGGCCAGGTCGAGGCGTCCGGTGCCGACGCGATGCTGAAGGCGCTGTAAGCGTCCGCCCGCTCGGGCGGGCGCGGCGGCGCGGACCGGTAGATTAAATCGGCCGACAGATAAAAGGGGGAGGACGGTCATGCCGCTGTCGAAGAAGCTTGCCGCCGAATTCATCGGCACGTTCTGGCTCGTGCTCGGCGGCTGCGGCAGCGCTGTGCTGGCGGCCAGATTCCCCGAAATCGGCATTGGCCTGGTCGGGGTTGCGCTGGCCTTCGGGCTGACCGTCCTGACCATGGCCTTTGCCGTCGGGCATATCTCCGGCGGCCATTTCAATCCGGCGGTGACGGTCGGGCTGTTTGCCGGCGGGCGCACCCCGGCCGGCGAATTGCTGCCGTACATCATCACCCAGTGCCTCGGTGCGATCGCCGCCGCCGCCGTGCTGTGGCTGATCGCCAGCGGCAAAGCGGGGTTCGACCTCGCTGGCGGGTTCGCCGCCAATGGTTACGGGGCGCATTCGCCCGGCAGCTATTCGCTCGGCGCCGGCCTCGTGTGCGAGCTGGTGATGACGGCCGGGTTCATCTTCGTCATCATGGGCGCCACCGATGCCCGCGCCCCGGCCGGCTTTGCTCCGATCGCAATCGGCCTTGCGCTGACCCTCATTCATTTGATCTCGATCCCGGTCACCAACACTTCGGTCAATCCGGCGCGCAGTACCGGCCCGGCGCTGTTTGTTGGCGGCTGGGCATTGGCGCAGCTGTGGCTGTTCTGGCTGGCGCCGATCCTCGGCGGCATCGCCGGCGGGGTTGCCTATCGCTGGCTGATGGAGCCCGCCGCCGTGCCGGGCGCAATGCCGCGGGCGCGCGGCACCGCCTGAGCGTCCGCCACTTGCGGCGCGGACGGGCGGCTTGCGCCGTACAGATTGAGCGCCAGCGAGCCGAGGATGATGCCGATGATCAACCCGGCGGCGGCGCCGGTGTCCTTCCCGATCGGATCGCGGTCCATGACATCGGAACGCGCTGCGGGCGGCGCGGTTCCGGGCGCTCAAACCTCCGCCGGCGTTACAGTTCGCGGGTGCGCCGGGCCAGCGCCTTGTCCCATACCGTGTCGCGGTCGGCGTCGAACACGAGGTCGAGGCCGGCCGGCGTCGTAAACCAGTCGTGGCGCGCGATCTCGGCCTCGAGCTGGCCGGCGCCCCAGCCGGCGTAGCCCAGCGCGAACAGGTATTTCGCCGGGCCCTTGTGATGCCCGATATCGCGCAGGACATCCTTGTCTGCGGTCATCGCCAAACCCTCGCCGACGGCCAGCGTGTCGGGGCGGCGGTAATCGGCGGTGTGGACGATAAAGCCGAATTGCGGCTGCACCGGCCCGCCGTAAAACACCCGGAGCGTGCCCGCGATCTGCGCGTCCTTGTTGTCCTTGTTCCCGTCTGCATCGGTGGCGGCAAGGATTTCGGCGAGGGGGCGCTCGCCGAGCGGGCGGTTGATCACGATGCCGAAGGCACTGTTCCGGTCATGGCGCAGCAGCAGGATGACGCTGTGGTAAAAGCGCGGGTCCTGGATCGTCGCCGAGGCGATCAGCAACTGCCCGGCCGGCGGGTCGGCTTGCGGTGCCGGCGTCCGGCGCTGCCGTCGCGACCGCTGCCGTCAGGGCCGCCACAGCCACGAGCATGGTCAGCCAGTGCGGGGCGTACCGGGTGATGGTCATTGTCATTGGGCGCGAAGCAAAGCAATCTCGGGGTCGATAATGACTCAATCGCCTCGAGATTGCTGCGTCGCTTTTCAGGCTCTCGCGCCATGACCCCCGCAAATCGCGATAGTGACGCCCTTCCCCTCGGCCGGCTTGCGGCCTGGCTGCGCGCTCATGTTGAAGGGTTCCGCGGACCGGTGGCGGCTGAGCGCTTCGCCGGCGGCCAGTCCAACCCGAGCTATCGGCTCGACGCCGCCTCGGGCAGCTACGTGCTGCGCAAGAAGCCGCCGGGGCCGCTCCTGCCGAGCGCGCACGCCGTCGACCGCGAGTTCCGCGTCATGCGGGCATTGGCGGTGACCGCGGTGCCGGTGCCGCGCGTCCACGCCCTGTGCGAGGACGACAGCGTCATCGGCAGCGCCTTTTATGTGATGCAGTTTCTCGACGGCCGCATCTTCTGGGACCAGCGCCTGCCGGACATCGCGCCGGCCGAGCGCGCGGCGATGTTCGATTCGATGAACGCGGTCATCGCCGCCCTGCACAGCGTCGATCATGCCGCGATCGGGCTCGGCGATTTCGGGCGTCCCGGCAATTACATGGGCCGCCAGATCGCGCGCTGGAGCCGGCAGTACCGCGCCTCCGAGACTGCGCCGATCGCGGCGATGGACCGCCTGATGGACTGGCTGCCGCAGCATCTGCCGCAGGAGGGTAGGGCGACAATCGTCCATGGCGACTATCGCATGGACAATCTGGTCTTTCATAAGAGCGAGCCGCGGGTCATCGGCGTGCTCGACTGGGAATTATCGACGATCGGCGACCCCCTCGCCGATTTCGCCTATCACGCGATGAGCTGGCGAGTGACGCCGGAATTGTTCCGCGGCCTCGCCGGGATCGATTTCGCGGCCGCCGGCATTCCCGACGAGGCGGCATATGTCGCTGCGTATTGCCGGCGCACCGGCCGCGCGGGGATCGCCGCCTGGGATTTCTATATGGTCTACAGCCTGTTCCGCATTGCCGCGATCGCCCAGGGTATCGCCAGGCGGGCGATCGAGGGTACCGCGGCAAGCCGCGAGGCCACCGAGATCGGCCGCACCGCCCGCCCGCTCGCCGAGCAGGCCTGGGCGCTGGCGGAGGCGCTGCGGTCCTAGCCGCGCGTCGCGATGCGCTGCCACATGAGGCGCGCGTCGCGGTCCGGGTCGGTGACGACGCGGCATTCGCCATCGAACACCATCGTCGCGCGCTGTTCGGCGGTATAGGTCGGCCACGCCGGCAATGCCGGGGTTGCCGGGTTGCCGTTGCGCGCGAAGGCGGCCCAGCTGGCCGATATGATCGCTGCCAGCTCGCGGGCGCCGGCCGCGCCTTTCGTCGTGTCAGGAATGTCGACTGTGTCGAACACGAACGGCAGGTCCATCGCGTGATGCGCCTGCAGTTTCTCGTCCCACGCCGGCGAGCGCCAATCGAGCGAGTACATGTAGACGGCTGACTTGCCGCGCGCCGCCTTGCGCTCGGCGAGCATGATCGAGCGGACCCAAAAATTGGAGCCGGTCAACGCCGCGATCAGCAATTCCTCGCGGCTCGCCCCGGGGCGCAGCGTGCGGTAAAGGTCGAGGACGCGGTCGGCGTCGGCGCCGGCCACCGCCGCGATCCGCCGATGCAGCGAGTCCTCGCTGACCTGGCGCTCCCAGACCTCGTCGTCGTCGCACACGAAGGCGCCGCTCTCCTCGCGAGTGCCGCCGATCAAGAGCGGGATGTTGTCGGCGAGCGCCGGCGCTGCCGGATCGAACGGCTGCGTCGGCAGGTCGCTGCCGTCCCCGGGGCCATCGACGACCGGGCCGAAATCGTAGCGGTCAAGCAACGGCAGCTGGCGCCCGCCGACGACGCGCGAGGCTGGCGCAATCACCGCCGCCAGCCGGTCCGCAGGTACCGACTGCAGTCGCTCGCAGTCGCCGCGCGCCAACCCCAATTCCTGCAGCACCGCCTCGGCAAGGGCATTGGCGCGCTCGCGGGTCGAGACGCGGATTGCGGCGCCGCTCTGGATCACCGCGCGGTGAAACAGGCCGCGCGCCGCCGGCATCGCCAACAGCACGCTGACCTTTCCGCCGCCGCCCAACTCGCCGAAGATCGTCACGTTGCCGGGGTCGCCGCCGAACGCCGCGATGTTGTCGCGCACCCATTCGAGCGCGGCGACGAGGTCGAGCTGCCCGGCATTGGCGGAATGGGCAAAGCGCGCGCCGCCGATGTCGCCGAGATGCAGAAAGCCGAAGATGTTGAGCCGGTGGTTGACGCTGACCACGACGACGTCGCCGCGCCGCGCCAGGCTGGCGCCGTCGGTCACCGGCCGGTTGCCCGAGCCGTAGGCGAAGGCGCCGCCGTGCAGCCACACCATGACCGGGCGCTTGATGGCGGTGCCAAGCCCGGGGGTCCAGACGTTGAGGGTCAGGCAATCCTCGCCTTCGGGCGTCGTGTCGGCGGGCCCGAGCATCGCGCGCAGTTCCGGCCGGCGCTCGGGCCGACCCGGCAATTGCGGCGCCCGCCCGCGATATTCCAGCGCGTCGCGCACCCCGGCCCAAGCAGTGGGCGGCTGCGGCGCCATGAAGCGGTTGGCGCCGCCGGTCGGCGCACCGTAGGGAATGCCCTTGAAGGCGTGGATGCCGCCCGCCGCCGCGCCCCGCAGCTTGCCGGCGCCGGTTTCGACGATCGTCTCCATCGCAGATTCCTCCAGGTTAAAGGCGGCGCATGCGGTTTTTGCGGCGGTGCACCGCCGGCGCCAGCACGCACAGGATCTCGAACATCATCGTGGCGCCGACCAGCGCGGTGTTGCCGGAGGGGTCGAACGGCGGCGCCACCTCGACGACATCGCCGCCAACGAGGTCAAGCCCGTCGAGGCCGCGGATCATGCGCTGCGCCTCGGCCGTCGAGAAGCCGCCGATCTCCGGCGTGCCGGTGCCCGGCGCGTAGACCGGGTCGAGCCCGTCGACATCGAAGCTGACGTAGGTGGGGCCGTCGCCGACGATGCGCTGCGCCTCGGCGACGACCGCTTCGGGGCCGAGCCGGAAGAATTCCTCGATATGGACGATGCGGATGCCGACGCCCTCGGCCCAGTCCTTCTCGTCGGCCGAATACATCGAGCCGCGCACGCCGATCTGGACAGTGCGCTTGGGGTCGATCAGCCCCTCCTCGACGGCGCGGCGAAACGGCGTGCCGTGGGTGTATTTCTCGCCGCCGAAATAGCTGTCGCCGGTGTCGGAATGGGCATCGAAATGCACCAGCCCCAGCGGTTCGTCGCGGGCGATCGCGCGCAGGATCGGCAGGGTCACGAGATGGTCGCCGCCGGCCGACAGCGGCGCCGCGCCGGCGGCGTGGAGGCGCGCGTAAAACGCCTCGATCCGCTGCAGCGAATCCATCAGGTTGATCGGGTTGACCGGGCTGTCGCCATAATCGCCGACCCGGCACAACTCATAGGGCGCGACGAGGCTGACATGATGCACCCGGCGCATCAGCGTCGACATCTCGCGGATCTGGCGCGGCCCGTGGCGGGCGCCGGGTCGGTTCGTCGTGCCGCCGTCCCACGGCACGCCGACGAGTGCGATGTCGAGCTTCGCCGGATCGCGCTGGATCGGCAGCCGCATGAAGCTGGCGATCTCGCCAAAGCGCGGCACCACCATGCCGGATAGCGGCTCGGGGAATTTGTCAGTCATCGCCCCAATATACGGCCGTTGCGCGCGTCGGCGAAGCGCGGGATGCTCGCGCGGGAAATGGCCGATGGAGGACGCCGATGCCGACCCAGATCCGCGAAAATCACGCCAAGAGAATGCTGAAGAACAGCGAGCTGGTGCTGTGTTTCGGGGTCAACCAGTTGCGCAGCCCGAACATCGCGATGATCGCGGCGGCGTGCGGCTTCGACGCCGTCTATATCGACCTCGAGCACAACCCGACCTCGCTCGAGACTGCGGCCGGGGTGTGCGTCGCGGCGCTCGCGATGGGGATCACCCCGATCGCCCGGGTCACCTCGCACGATCCGCACGACGCGACCCGCATCCTCGATTGCGGCGCCCAGGGGGTGATGGTGCCGCATGTCCAGAACGCCGCCGAGGCGAAGGCGATCGTCGATGCCTGCCTCTACCACCCGAAAGGCCATCGCTCGGCCTTTGGCAGCGGCCCCCAGCTCGGCTATGCGGCCCTCCCGCAGGCCGAGGTATGCAAGATCATCAACGAGCAGACCCTGCTGATGGCGATGATCGAGACCCCCGAGGCGGTCGAGAACGCCGAGGCGATCGCCGCGGTGGACGGCATCGACGTGCTGCATATCGGCGCCAGCGACCTGTCGACCGAGATGGGCCTCCCCGGGCAATACACGCATGACCGGATGCGCGCCGCGTTCGAGAGGGTCGCGAAGGCGGCCAAGGGCCATGGCAAGGCGATGGGGGTGGGCGGCGTGCGCCAGGATTTCGCGTTCCAGAGCTGGCTCGTCTCGATCGGCATGCGCTACCTGACCGGCGGCTCCGATGTCGGCTACATCCTCAGTGCCGGCCGCGCCGACGTGAAGCAATTGCGCGAGCTGAAGCTGTGACGCGTTCCGGATGATCCGTCGCGCGACCCGCGCCGACCTGCCGCGCATCCTCGCGATCCGCGACAGCGTCGGCGCTGCCCGGCTATCCGACCCCGCCGTCGTGACCGAGGCGGCCGCCGCCGGCCTCATCGACGGCGGCGCGCTGTGGGTCTGGCAGGAGGCGGACTTGCCGGTCGCCGGGTTTGCGGCCGGCGACGGGCGCGACGGCTCGATCTGGGCCTTGCTGGTCGCGCCGGGGCAGGAGGGCAGGGGCATCGGCCGCGCCCTGCTCACGGCGGCGTGCGCTACGCTGCGCGCGGCCGGCCACGGGGTCGCCACGCTCGCCGTCGAGCCGGACAGCCCGGCCGAGCGGCACTATCGCGCCGCCGGCTGGAGCGCAGCGGGGCCACGCCGGGCGGGCCCGCTCGTCCTGCAAAAGCCGCTGTGACGCCCCGCGCCGACGGCCCGTCGAGACCCGTATACGCTGCCGGCCGCGATGCCGTAAGCTGGCGCCATCTGCCGGCCACGCCTGATCCAAGGAGCCCCCGATGAAAGTCACCAACGCCATCGCCCATGTTTTGAAGACGGAGGGCGTCGAGTTTCTGATCGGCTACCCGGTCAACCCGATCATCGAGAGCGCCGCCGAAGCCGACATTCGCACGATCATGGTGCGGCAGGAGCGCATCGGCCTGCATATGTGCGACGCGGTCGGCAAATTGTCGTCGGGCGACAAGATCGGCGTCTTTGTCATGCAGCACGGGCCGGGCACCGAGAACGCCTTTGGCGGCGTCGCCCAGAGCTTCGGCAATTCCTGCCCGGTCGTCGTGTTGCCGGCCGGGTATGCCCGCAACATCAATCAGGTGCACCCGAACTTCAACGCGGCGCTCAATTTCCGCAACGTCACCAAGTTGTCGGAGCAGGTGACGGTCGCCGACGCGACGGTCGAGGCGCTGCGCCGCGCCTTCACGACCGTTCAGGAACGGACGGCCGGGGCCGGTGCTGGTCGAGTTCCCGACCGACATCCTGCGCGACGAGGTCCCGGACGCGCTGGTCGCCGAATACAAGAAGGCGCCGCAGCTGAAAAGCGGCCCCGACCCGAAATCGGTCTCGGCGATCGCCGAGGCCTTGGTCGCCGCCCAGCGGCCGGTCATCGTCGCCGGCCAGGGCGTGCATTACGCCAAGGCGTGGCCGCAGCTGAAGGCATTGGCCGAACTGCTCGAAGCCCCGGTGATGACGACGCTGGGCGGCAAAAGCTCGTTTCCCGAGAACCACCCGCTGTCGCTCGGCTCCGGCGGCATCGGCATCGGCGAGCATCTGTGGCACATGCTGCAGAATTGCGACTTCATCTTCGGCATCGGCTGCAGCTTCACCCGCACCAGCTTCGGCACGGCGATGCCAAAGGGCAAGAAGATCGCGCACGCGACGCTCGACCCGTATGCGATCAACAAGGACGTGCCGGTCGACCTCGCCGCGGTCGGCGATGCCGGGCTGACGCTCGACGCCTTGCTCCTCGAGGTGAAGGACCGGCTCAAGGGCAAGCCGCGCGACCGGCTGGCCGCGGTGACCCGCGAGATCCGCAGCCACCGCGACGAATGGATGGCGAAATGGATGCCGCGGCTGACGAAGGACACCGCGCCCCTGTCGCCCTACCGCGTGATCTGGGATCTGCTTGCACACGGTCGACGTCAAGAACACGATCATCACCCATGACGCCGGCAGCCCGCGCGACCAGCTCAGCCCGTTCTGGGTCAGCGAAACCCCGCTCTCCTATATCGGCTGGGGCAAGACGACCCAGCTCGGCTACGGCCTCGGCCTCGCGATGGGCGCCAAACTCGCCGAGCCGGACAAGCTTTGCATCAACGTCTGGGGCGACGCGGCGATCGGCTTCACCGGCATGGATTTCGAAACCGCGGTGCGCGAGCGCCTGCCGATCCTGTCGATCCTGATGAACAATTTCTCGATGGCGATCGAATTGAAGGTCATGCCGGTCTCGACCGAGAAATACCGCTCGACCGACATCAGCGGCAATTACGCCGATTTCGCCACCGCGCTCGGCGGCTATGGCGAGCGCGTCACCGAGCCGGGCCAGATCAAGGAAGCGATCAAACGCGGCATCGCCCAGACCAAGGAAGGCAAGCCGGCGCTCCTCGAGTTCATCACCGAGAAGGCGGTCGACGTGTCGCGCTTCCCGTGAGGCGGCGGCGCTGGCCGGCGGCCTATCGCTCCGGCTGCGCCGTCATGGTATCTCTGGCTTGGCAAATCCGGGAGGGCATCATGATTCATCATCTGTCGATTGCGGCACGCGACCCCAAGCAGGCCGCCGGGGTGTTGGCCGAGCTGATGGGGGGAACGTGCGTGCCGTTCCCACCCAACCCGGGCAGCTTCTTTGCGCTGCAGCTTGACGATCACGGTTCGGGCGTCGAGGTCTACCCGGCAGGCACCGAGCTTGAGCCGAACGGCGATGTCGGCGGCAACTTCGTCAAGCGGCCGCCGCGCGGCTATGGCTCGACCCATTTCGCGCTCAGCGTCGCGACCGACGCCAAGCAGGTCAAGGAAATCGCGGCGCAGGCCGGCTGGCAATGCTTCGACTGCAACCGCGGGCCGTTTCACGTGATCGAAGTGTGGGTCGAGAACCAGACGATGGTCGAGATCCTGCCGCCGGAATACGCGGCCGAATACCTCGCCTTCACCCGCAAGGACAAGGTCGCCTCGGCGATGACCGCGGCCGCGACCTCGGCCGGCCGGCACGCCCGCCACGCCTAGCACGCTCGCGCCCGTCAATCGACGCTCGACAGCGGGCGGGCGACGCTTTCCAGCGGCTGGCGTTCGGCGCGGATGCCGATCACCAGCTCGATCAGGGCGGCGGCGACCATCAGCCCGGCGCCGAGCAGGTAGCCGAGGAAGACTTGGCCGCGCTCGCCGCTGCCGACCAGGACACCGAATAGCCAGGGCGCGGCGACCCCGCCAAGTCCGGTGCCGACCGCGTAGAAGAACGCGATCGCCAGTGCCCGCGCCTCCAGCGGAAAGCTCTCGCTGACCGTCAGATAGGCGGCGCTCGCCGCCGCCGAGGCAAAGAAGAAAATGCCGCTCCAGCACAGCGTCAGCGTCGTCGCGTCGACCAGCCCCTCGCGAAACAGCCAGCCGACAAGCGCCAGCAACACCCCCGAGAGCGCGTAGGTCCCGGCAATCATCGGCTTGCGCCCGATCGTGTCGAACCAGGGTCCGAGGACCAAGGGTCCGAGGAAGTTGCCGAGCGCGAAAGGCAGTATGTACCAGCCGATCGCCTCCGACGGGACGGCGTAGAATCGGGTCAACACCAGCGCATAGGAAAAGAAGATCGCGTTGTAGAAGAACGCCTGCGCCGTCATCAGCGCGAGGCCGAGCACGGCGCGCTGCGGATAGTCGCGCAGGATCGCCCGGATCATCCGCGCGATCGGCGTGCGCTCGCTGACGACGAGCCGGATCGTGCCGGAGACCACCGCCAGCCGCTCGATGCCGGCGGCGTCGCGCACCCGGCGCTCGACCTCGGCGATGATGAATTCGCATTCCTCGAGCCTGGCGTGCAGCATCAGCCAGCGCGGGCTCTCCGGCACCCAGCGGCGTAATACCAGGATGCTGAGGCCGAGCACCGCGCCGATGCCGAACGCGGCGCGCCAGCCCCAATCCGGCGGCAACCGCCCCGGCGCCAGCAGCACCACCGCGCCGAGCGCGCCTAATGCCGCGCCGACCCAAAAGCTGCCGTTGATCGCCAGGTCGGTGCGGCCGCGGAAGCGCGCCGGGATCAATTCCTGGATCGCCGAGTTGATTGCCGCGTACTCGCCGCCGATGCCGGCGCCGGTCAGCACCCGGAACACCGCAAAGCTCCAGAAATCCCATGACAGCGCGGTGGCGGCGGTGGCGACGAGGTAGAGACCCAGCGTCACCATGAACAGCTTGCGCCGGCCGAACCGGTCGGTCAGATAGCCGAACAGCAGGGCGCCGGCGACCGCGCCGACCAGGTAGGCGCTGGAAACGAGCCCGATTTCCGCCGGGGTGAAGTGCAATACCGGGCTTTCCTGCAAGGCGCCGGCGATCGCCCCGGCGATCGTAACTTCGAGTCCGTCGAGCACCCAGGTGACGCCGAGCGCGACGACGACCAGCGTGTGGAACCGGGCCCACGGCAGCCGGTCGAGCCGCGCCGGAACATCGGTCTCGATGATAACCGCGTCATCAGGCATAACGAGGTAGCGCCGAAGCGCGGCAGGAGGCCCACCAGGAGGTGTACATGACCGGCAGCATAGAGCGCAACGGCCCGGCGATCGCCGCCTATATCGCCGACGCGCGCGACCGCGGACTGCCATCCGGCGTCGCCGACGCGGCGCGGCTGTGCCTGGCCGACTGGCTCGGGGTCGCGATCGGCGCCGGCGACGAGCCGGCCGGGCATATCGTGCGCGAGACGGCAGCGGCGTGGCGCAGCCAGGGACGCGCGACGGTGTTGTTCGCCAACGGGGCGGAGAGCCATGCGGCGGCGCCGTTCGCCGCGCTCGCCAATGGCACGCTCGCCCACTGTCTCGATTTTGACGACACCTACGTCAAGGCGGTGACCCATACGAGCGCGCCAGTGTGGGCCGCGACCCTGGCGCTCGGCGAGGAACTGGGGGCCGGCGAGGCGGCGCTATTGTCTGCTTTCGTCACCGGTTTCGAGGTTGCGGCGCGGATCGGCAGCGGGCTCGGCGAGGCGGTGACGGCGCGTGGCTGGCACGGGACGGGGGTATTCGGCCGGCTCGGCGCGGCAGCCGCGGCGGCGGCTCTGCTCAAGCTCGACGCGCCGCGCGCGCTCTATGCGCTGGGTGCCGCGGCGACACAGACCGGCGGGCTCACCGCATCGTTCGGCACGATGGCAAAGCCGTTTCATGCCGGCAAGGCGGCGATGGATGGGGTGGTCGCGGCGCAACTTGCCGCCGCCGGCTTCGAGGCGGCGACCGGCCTGTTCGAGCCGGGCGGCGGGCTCGACAACGCGCTGGTACAGGACGGCAGCGTGGCGATCGCGCCCGTGCACTTCACCGGCTGGCATATCCTCGACAACAGCTTCAAGCCCTACGCCGCCTGTCACCTGACCCACCCGGCGGTCGATGCGGCCCGCGCGCTCGCGCCCGGCGCCAACGAGCTGGCGGCGCTCGCCGGCGTGCGCGCCGAAGTTGGAGCGCTGGCGAACCAGATCACCGGACGAAGGGGCGGCGCCCCGGCGACCCCGCTCGACGGCAAGTTCGACCTCAAATACTGTGTCGCGCTCGGCCTGCACGGGCATGACCTGTCGGCTGCCGATTTTGCCGAGCCCTGGCATCCCGACCCGGCGGTGTGTGCAACGGCCGGCAAGGTTGCGGTGTCGATCAGCCCGGCGATGGGTTTTGCCGCGGCCCGCCTGACCCTCGATTTCATCGATGGGCACAGCACCACCGCCGACGTACCGGTCGCCAAGGGCCATCCCGGCAACCCGATGACCTGGGACGACATGCAGGCGAAATTCTCGGCCCTGGTCGAGCCCCGTCTGGGAGCGCGCAGCGCGGCGCTGTTTGCCCTGGTGCGCGAGTTCGGCCGCGGCGGCGCGCTCGACGAAATGCGGTCCATTCTGACGCGACTTTAGGAGACAACCCGGCATGCCACGCCCCGATATCCGACTCACCGCCGACGAACAGGCCGCCTTTCTGCGCGACAACCGCAAATGCGCGCTGGCGACGCTCGACCCGGACGGGTTTCCCCATGTCGTGGCGATGAACTTCATTTTCCGCGACGGCGCCTTCTGGATGACCTCCTACGGCAAGGCGCAGAAGGTGATGAACATCCGCCGCGACCCGAAGGTCGGCGTGATGGTCGAGACCGGCGGCGCCTATGCCGAGCTGAAGGGCGTCATGGCGCGCGGCGATTGCGAGATCATCGAGGATCCCGAAGCCGTCAGGGAAGCGTTCACCTGGCTTGGCGAGGGCCGCAGCACGACCCGCCCGAGCGGCGCCGCGCGCAGCGCCCCGAAGCGCGTCGTCCTCAAGATCTTCCCGCGCAAGATCACCAGCTGGGACCACAGCAAGCTCGGCGGGCGGTATTGATCCCCCTCAGGACATAGAGACGCCATGGCCGCGCCCGGGCCGCGCAACCTGATCACCGACGTGCCGGGGCTGCTGGTCGGGCAGGCCGAGGACGCGGCGGCCATCACCGGCACGACGGTGGTGCTGGCCGAGCGCCCGGCGGTCGCGGCGGTCGATGTGCGCGGCGGCGCTCCGGGCAGCCGCGAAACGGAACTGCTCGATCCGGCCGCGCTGGTCACCCGGGTTGACGCGATCGTGCTGTCCGGCGGCTCGGCATTCGGCCTCGATGCGGCCGGCGGGGTCATGCAGGGGCTGGCCGCGATTGGGCGCGGCTTTGCCGTGCGCGACGTGCGGGTGCCGATCGTGCCGGCGGCGATCCTGTTCGACCTGGCGTTTCCCGGGCGGCAGGCGTGGGTGGGCGAGCCGCCCTATCGCCGGCTCGGAGGCGAGGCGCTGGCCTGTGTGGGACGGGAGTTCGCGCTCGGCAATGCCGGCGCCGGGTTCGGCGCCAAGGCGGGGCGGCTCAAAGGGGGCATCGGCAGCAGCTCGTTACGCCTGGCCGACGGCACGATGGTCGGCGCATTGGTCGCGGTCAACAGCTGGGGGTCTGCGGTGCGGCCCGATTGCGGGCGGCTATGGGCGGCAGAACTGGCGCTGGCCGGCGAGATCGCGGTACAGCCGCACCTCCCGCCCGTGCCTCTCGACCCGGAAGATTTTTCCGCCTGCGCGCCCGCCGCCGCCGGCGCCAACACGACGATTGCGGTGGTAGCGACCGATCTGCCGCTCGACAAGGGGGGCTGCCGGCGTCTCGCCATCATGGCGCAGGACGGGCTGGCGCAGGCGATCCGCCCGGCGCACACGCCGTTTGACGGGGATACCGTGTTCGCACTGTCGACGGCAGAGGAGGCGGTTGCGGTCGAGCCGGTGCTGCTGGCACACCTTGGTGCCGCCGCCGCGTCGTGTCTGGCGCGCGCGATCATGCGCGCTGTGCTCGCCGCCGAGCCGGCGGGCGGTTTCCCGAGCTGGCGTTCGGTGTGGGGCTGAACGAAGGAGGAAGGACCGGATCAGGCGGCGCTGCGCGGCTTCTCGGCAGCCGGCTCGAATACCGCGCGATGCGGCGGGAAGGTGACGCAGACCCGGGTGCCGCTGCCGAGGTTGCTGTGCAATTCGAGCTTGCCGCCGTGCAGTTCCACGATCGCCTTGACCAGCGGCAGGCCGAGCCCGGTTCCTTGCTGCAGACGGGCAAACGCCGAATCGACCTGCTCGAATGGGCGCAGCACTCGGCTTAGATCGCGCGGTGCGATGCCGATCCCGGTATCGCTGACGCTGACCACCAAGCCGGCTTCCCGGTCGAACGTGGCGGCAATGTCGATACGGCCGCCGGGCGGGGTGAATTTGACCGCGTTGGTGACGAGGTTGAGCAATACCTGCTTGGTCTTGCGCTCGTCGGCCCGCAGCAGCGGCAGTTCGTCGGGCAGCGAGAGCCCGTCGGTGAGGCCGCCTTCGCTGATGCGCGCGCTGATCAATTGGCGCACCGAGCGGATCGTGTCGCGCAGATCGAACACCTCCTCGAACAGTTCAAGCTTGCCGGCCTCTGCCTTCGACAGGTCCAGGATGTCGTTGATGATCTTCAGCAGGTGGTTGCCGCTCTCGAAGATGTCCGCGGCGTAGGCGCGGTACTGGTCATTGCCGAGCCCGCCCAATACCTCGCGCATCATCATCTCGGAAAACCCGATGATCGCGTTGAGCGGGGTGCGCAGCTCGTGGCTCATCGTCGCCAGAAAGCCCGATTTCCCGCGGCTGGCCGCCTCGGCTTCTTCCTTGGCGAGGCGCAGCGCCTCGATCGCCGCCGCACGCTCGCGCCGCACCGCGACCTCGTCGAAGCAGCGCTCGATCACCGTGAACAGCGCCTTGGGGTCGTGCGATTTCTCGACAAAATCGTACGCACCGCGACGCAATGCCGCAACTGCCGTCGGTGTGTCGAGCTCGGCCGTCATCAACACGCAGATCAGTTCCGGCTGCTCGAGCTGTAGGCGGGGTATCAGATCGACGCCGGCGGCGAACTTGCCGAGGCGGGCATCGATCAGCGCCACCGGTGCCGGGGCGCCGCGATCGGGCGGGTCGCGCAACGCGGCGACGGCCCGCTCCGCGGTGTCGACCGAGATCGCGTCATAGCCGCTTGCCAGCAGCGGGCCGGCGATCCACTCCGCAACAAACGCGCGATCGCTATCGACGATCAGTACCGAGTGCACGGTGTCGTCCTTTCGCCCCATGACTCACCTCGCGCGGCGGAACCGTGCCGCTGATCCAATCACGCCGGGCAAGATCGTAGGCCGCGCGCCTCGTTGCCGCGACCGCGATACGGCTGCCGGTCACCGGGTGTAGCGCTGTGATCGGCCGGCGCTCGCCAGCTCTGTTGCGTCATGTTCTGCATCGGACATCATTAAAGCCAACTGCGGTTTATTAAGCCTTAACGCGCGTTGACCGCCGCCGCTCGCTGCCGCCGGGGCCAAACGCCTACCCGACGATCCGAGCGCGACACTCGCCGAAGCCGATTGGCGCGTAGCCGTCGCGCCGGCAATGGGCGCGAAAGATCGCTTCGTCGCCATTTTCGAGGAAGCTGCGCGTCTCGCCCGAGCTGAGGGTCAGGGTGCGGCTGCCGTCGCGGCTCTGCTCGCTGAGGCTGCCCCAGCCTTCCTCGGTCGGACCGGAGATCGTCCCGGTGCCGAACAGATCGCCGGGCAACAGGTTGCAGCCGCCGCTGGTGTGATGGGCGACCAGCTGCGCCAGGGTCCAGTAGAGGTCGGTCGTGTTGCTGTGCGAGATGCGATGCGGCGGTAATCCCCGCTCGCGCATCTGCGGCGTCAACACCAGCGCTTCGAGTGCGATGTCGAAGGCGCCGCTCGCCTGGTCCCGGTCGTTCCACAAATGCGGCAGCGGCCTTGGGTCGCCTTGCGGGCGCGCCGGCTGCGCGACGCGGAACGGTTCCAGCGCCTCGGTCGTGACGATCCACGGCGATACCGTGCTGCCGAAACTCTTGCCGAGAAACGGCCCCAATGGCTGCGACTCCCATTGCTGGATGTCGCGCGCCGACCAGTCGTTGACGAGGCCGAGCCCGAAAACATGCTCACCGGCCTCGCCGATCGCGATCGGCTCGCCCTGCCGATTGCCGTGGCCGACCCATATCGCCAGCTCAAGCTCGTAATCGAGCTTGCGGCACGGGCCGAACGTCGGCGCCGCCTCGTCGGGGAGTTTGCGCTGGCCGTTCGGGCGGCGCACCGGCACGTTCGATTCGCGCACCGAGGAGGCGCGGCTGTGATAGGCGACCGGCACGTATTTGTAGTTAGGGCTCAGCGGATTGTTCGGGTCGCGTCGGCGCCCGCCATTGGTGGCGTGATGGATGCCGGCAAAGAAATCGGTGAAGTTGTTGATCCGCGCCGGCACATGCAGCCAGCAATCGCTCGCGCGATGCAGCAATTTGTCGGCCAGCGGCTCGGCCTTGCCGCCGGCCGCGAGCAGCGCGAAGACCTGCCGGCGCAGCGCGCGGCGCGGCCCCGCACCCAGCGCCATCAGCGGGTTGAGGCTGCTGCCCGAGGCAGCTTCGGCGGCGTTTGCCGCGTCGCCCGAGAACAGCCCGGCCGCGTGCGCGGCGCGCAGGTCGAGAATCATGTCGCCGATCGCGATGCCGCCGCGCGGTTGCGCATCCGGGGCGGTGCGCCCGGGTGGGCTGAACACGCCGAAGGGCAGGTTCTGCAGCGGAAACTCGGCGTGCCCGTTGGCCGAGGCGACCCAGCTGCGGCGCGCGCCGTCATGGGTTTCGTTGATCATGCTGATTCCTCCCCTGTCAATCGCAATGACGGCACACCCGACATCGCGCCGCCCTGCGGCCAGCGCAGCGCGAAAATCCCGAAGGCCAGCGCGAGCGCAATGAAGCCGCCGACCACCATCACCATGCTGACGGCAAATTGAAACGGCAGCAAGGCGACGGCAAGCGTACCGATCGCGGCGACCGTCATCTGCAAAAAGCCCATCAGCCCCGACGCGGTGCCGGCAAGCCGCGGATAGACGCTGAGCCCGGCGGCCAGCGCGGCCGGCTGGCTCAGCCCGTCGCCGATCGAGCTGAGCGCGATCGGCACAAACATGACCCAGATGCCGAGCCCCGCCAGCATGTACCACAGCGCCATCGCCAGCGCCGCGGCAAAGGCGAGCGAGCGGCCGGCCAGCAGCAGCTTGAAGCTGCCGAAGCGACCTGCAAAGCGGGCCGCGGCCGCGTTGCCGAGCATGTAGGTCGCCATCGGCAACACGATCATCATGCCGTAGGTGCTGGGCGGCTTGCCCATGGTCTCGACCAGCACATGCGGGGCGCTGGCGCAGAACGTGAACCACGACGCGCTGGCACAAGCGCTGCACAGCGCAAAGCCGAGATATTGCGGCGAGCGCAGCAGCGTCAGGTAGGATTCCGCCATGCCGACGAGGTCGAGCCGGGTTGGCCGGGTGTTGGTCTCGCCGAGCCGTGCCACGGTCAGCGCCAGCACGGCGGCGCCGAGCACCCCGAGCAGCGCGAAGATCGCCCGCCAATCGACCCATTCGGCGAGGTAGGCGCCGATCGCCGGCGACACGGCTGGCGCCAGCGTCATCGCCATCATCACCAGCGCGATGCCGCGCGCCGCCGCCTCGCGCTCGTAGACGTCGCGGATGATCGCCCGCCCGAGCACGATCCCGGCGCAGGCGCCGCAGGCTTCCAGCACCCGGCCGCAGATCAGCGCCGCCAGCGACCACGCAAGGCCGCACAGCAACGTGCCGGCGAGAAACATCGCCAGCCCGGCGATCAGCACCGGGCGGCGGCCGAAGCGGTCCGACACCGGGCCGTAGACGAGCTGCCCGGCGGCGATGCCGGCGAGGTACAGCGTCAGCACGAGCTGCACCCGCACCGGGTCGGCGTCGAACGCCGCCGCGAGGATCGGCAATGCCGGCACCACGATGTGCAGCGCGCAAAAGCCGATCGCGGTCACCGCCGCAAGCAATGCCAGCGACGGCGTGGGCCGTGCGCTCATATCGGGCCTGGTCGGAAGCTCGCCAGACTTCGGCGCTGTTTGCCGTCGGCGTCGAAGTTCGCCGGGTCGAGCCAGCACTCGAACGCTGCCTTCAAGTCCGGCCACTCGCGGTCGATGATCGAAAACCAGGCGGTGTCGCGGTTGCGCCCGCGGGTGATCGTCGCCTGGCGGAACAGGCCCTCGTATTGGAAGCCGAGGCGCAATGCTGCGGCTCGGCTCGGCGCGTTCAGCGAATTGCATTTCCATTCGTAGCGCCGGTAGCCGAGCTCGTCGAACGCACGACGCATCATCAGGTACATCGCCTCGGTCGCTGCCGGCCGCCGCTGCAACAGCGGGCTGAACACCAGGCTGCCGATTTCCACCGAGCCGACTGCCGGCTGGATGTTGATATAAGCCGCGACGCCGACCGCCCGGCCGCTCGCCTTGTCGCAGATTGCGTGAAACAGCCGGTTGGGATCGGCGCATGCGGCCTCGACCCACGCGCGGTATTCGGACGGCGCGGCGAACGGGCCGTAGGGGTAGTAGGTCCACAGCCGTCCCTCGCGGTCCTCGGCATTGGCCGCGAACAGTTCCTCCGTATGTCGCTCCGGGTCGAGCGGCTCGACCATACAGAAATGCCCCGCCATTGCGACGCGCGGCGGGCGCTGTCGTGGCGACCAGCCCGGCACCGGCGCGCCGACCGGCTGGCCGAGATGATTACGCTGCGCTTCTGTCATGCTGCTTCCGGCGGCGCAAAGCGCTCGGTGATCGGCGCGTAGAGCGCGGCGCCGCCGATCCGGTCGGCCATCGCCTGCGCTGCCGCGCGATCCGGAAACACGCCGATGCCGCGCCAGGCCGTCGAGCGGTCGAGGCCGACCGCGCGCAGCCAGACCAGTCCCGCGAGGCCCGGGCCGCGCTCGCCCCGGTCGGCCACCAGCAGGATCGCCGACATCGGCAGCTCGGGCGCGGTGTCAAGCCCCTCGAACAGGTTGCGCCGGTGCATTCGCGCGTCCACCACGGGCACGAACGGCCCCATGCCGCGGGTGCGCCGGTAGGTCTCGCTTTCGAACACGGCCGGTGAGGCGACCGTATACATCGCGAGCGAGGGCGGCGGCCCCTCGCTCAGCCCGCCGAAGCGCTGCGCCGAGGTGATCCCCGGCACCGCTGCCATCGCCGCCAGATGACCGAGATACCACTGGCCCCATTCGGGCAGACGGCTGGGGTCGGTAAGCCCGCTCTCGCTGGTGAAGATCATGGCGGGCCGCCTCAGCGCTTGTTGCGCAGCAGGAACTCGCGGCCGGCCTTGACCATCGGCTGGCCGTCATAGGCGATGATGTCGGCCGTCGCGTAGGTCTCGCTCCATAATTCCGGCAGGTAGGAGCCGGTGCCGATCACGTCGATCGGCGCGCTGGCCGCCGCCATCATGCGGCATTTCGCCGGCCCGAACCCCGAGCTGGCGACGATCTTGGCGGCGGGAAAGCCGGCCGCGTCCATCACCAGCCGCAATTGCCACAGCGCCGCGGCGGAGACGCCGGTGCCGACCAGATAGCGCAGTTCCGCCTCGGTGCGGTAGCCGCGGATCGATTGCGGCGCATGGCGTTCCAAGACCTCGTAGGAGCGCGCCAGGTCGAGCCCTTCGCAATAGCGCCCGCCCGGCGTGTCCATGCGGAAGGCGAGGCGGCCGGAAGCGGCCAATTCGGGAAAGCGCCGGCACACCGCGACCGCGTCGCTGGTCTCCTGCCCGAAATAATCGACCAGCACGGTCAGCGCTTCGTCGGGGAAAGTCTCGTGAAACATCTCGGCAGCGCGCACGGTAGAGCCGGCGTAGCCGATCAGGGCATGCGGCATCGTGCCCATGCCGGTGTCGCGGCCGAAAAAGGGCGCGGTTGCCGCGGCGGCGCAGCCGACAAACCCGACCGCGCCCGCGACCCGTCGCGCATGCGCCGAGCCGACCGACGGCGGCATAAGCCATCAGCTCGGCCATCTCCGCCCCGGCGCAGTGCCGCGCATCCATCGCCAGAAACGCCACCTTCGGCAGGTCGGCGCACATCGCCGAGGCGTTGTAGGCAGCAACGCACGCGGGGCCGAGCTTTTGCAGCAGCACCGTCTCGAGGTCGACCAGATGGTAGAGCGACCCGCTGACGTAAAGCATCGGCTCGCCGGCGCCGACCCAGGCGGCTTCGGGATAATTGAGCTCGATGTCGAAGCTGGTGCCGCGCCCGGCCGCCATCTTTTCGAGGAACTCGATCGCGAAGCGCGGCGCCGAAACAACCGGGCGACGCATGAACACCGCATAGCTCGCGGCGCGATCGCCGAACTGCTCGACGATCGCCTTGGTCTTCAGAAAATAGCTGTCGGTGCGCGCCGCAAGATCGTCATCCATCGCAACATGCTGTCATTGCGCGTGAAGCTAAGCAATCCTGAGCCGCGGCCCGATTGGGTGGGCAGCCGGCCCGAGTTACCGGTCGAGCAGCGGACCAACGACGACATCAATCCCAGCCGCCGCCGCCTGAATTGCCCCTGTTCCCGTCAACGCTTGGCCCTTGCAGCGCTTGCGGTACCGGCCCCGCAAGGCGTTCGAGTTCCCAGCGGTTTATCTGCCCGTCCCGATACGCATCCCTCGGGGTCGGTGCATTGAGGGGATAGGGGGGAGCGGTCGCCAATTGGGGCTGCTGCGTTCCCGGCGTGGGAACCTGCGCCCAAACCGGCCCGATTGCCGCTATGGCTATGGCTGCCACCGTGATGCCAATCAATCGATGCTTCATCCGCCGCGCCCTCTGTGGTCACCCGGGAAGGGGTGCATTCGACCGTTCGATGGCCACACTCGTATTTAGGGGGCGCGGGAGCGTTTGTTGAGATCGCGTCGCGATCACCAAGTCGTGATGTGGCATCGGCCTGCGGGGCAAGCGGCGGCGCTACTGCGCCGCGGCGAGTGGGCTCGCGGTTTCGAGGGCGCGGCCGTTTGAGCGGCCCTGGCGCGCGCGCTTCAGCGCCTCGGCGATCTCGAACGCGAGTTCGAGCGCCTGGCTGGCGTTGAGCCGCGGGTCGCAATGGGTGTGGTAGCGGTCGGCGAGCGAGGCTTCGCTGATCGCCTGGGCGCCGCCGACGCATTCGGTGACGTTCTGCCCGGTCAGCTCGAAATGCACCCCGCCGGCATAGCTGCCTTCGGCCAGATGCGCCGCGAAGGCGCCGTGCACCTCGTCGAGGATGCGGTCGAAGACTCGGGTCTTGTAGCCGGTCGAGGAGGTGATCGTGTTGCCGTGCATCGGGTCGATGCACCACACCACCTGGCACCCCTCGCGTTTGACGGCGCGGATCAGCGGCGGCAGTTTGGCCGCCACCTTGTCGGCCCCCATGCGGGTGATCAGGGTCAGCCGCCCCGGCTCGTTCTGCGGGTTGAGCATGCCGATCAGCCGCAGCACGTCGTCCGGCTCGGTGGTCGGGCCGCATTTCATGCCGATCGGGTTCTTGATGCCGCGCAGGAACTCGACATGCGCGCCGTCGAGTTGCTTCGTCCGGTCGCCGAGCCAGACCAGATGCGCCGAGCAGTCGTACCAGTCGCCGGTCGTCGAATCGACCCGCGTCATCGCCTCCTCGTACGACAGGAACAGCGCCTCGTGCGAGGTGTAGAACTCGGTCTCGCGGATCTGCGGCGTCGTTTCCGAGTTGAGTCCGCAGGCGGCCATGAAATCGAGCGTCTCGGTCAGCCGGTCGGCCAATGCGCGGTAGCGCTCGCCTTGTGGGCTATCGGCGACGAAATCCTGGTTCCACGCGTGGACCCGGTGCAGATCGGCATAGCCGCCCTGGGCGAAGGCGCGCAGCAGGTTGAGCGTCGCGGCCGACTGGCTGTAGGCCTGCACCATCCGTTGCGGGTCGGGCTCGCGGGCGGTGGCGTCGAAGTCGAGGCCGTTGATGATGTCGCCGCGGTAGGAGGGCAGGGTGACGCCGTTCTGCGTCTCGGTGTCGGACGAGCGCGGCTTGGCGAACTGGCCGGCCAGCCGCCCGAGCTTGACGACCGGGCAGGCGGCGCCGAAGGTCAGCACCACCGCCATCTGCAACAACACCTTGAAGGTGTCGCGGATGTTGTTGGGATGGAACTCGGCGAAGCTCTCGGCGCAGTCGCCGCCTTGCAGCAGAAACGCCTTGCCGGCGGCGACGTCGGCCAGCCGGTCCTTCAGCCGCCGCGCCTCGCCGGCGAAGACCAGCGGCGGGTAGGTGTGCAAAATCTCCTCGACGCGGGCGAGCGCGGCTTCATCCGCGTAGCCGGGAACCTGCCGGATCGGCAGGCCGCGCCAGCTCTGAGGCGTCCATTTCTCGGGCATCACGCTGTTCCTCCCGTCCGCGCGGTGCGGCGCGCGCGCAGCGATTTCGAATACGACATGGGTAACCTCCAGGTTGGAGGCCGCTCCACCGCCGGCGACATTCGCATCAAGCCATCAAAAACACGAAAGCCGCCTCGCGAGGGGCGGCTTCGGAAAACACGCGGAAATGCGATCCTAGGCCGCCGTCATGTACCGGCAGTACCAAAATCGCGGAAGGAAACGGGCGCTCCGTGCCATTTCGCCACGGTAGCGGCCGGGCATCGTTCATGCAAGAACTTTGCGCGCGGGCCGTCGCGTGCGCCCAGGCTTGCGGCCCTGCCGGCTTGACGGCATAGATGGCGCGTAATTCGGCCCGGGAGGGCGCTGGGTGATGAGAGACCGCTTGTTTCGGATCGGCCCGCGGGCAGTCGCCCTCGCCTGCGTAACGCTCGCGTGGGTGTTCGCCGGCGCGGCTGGCGCGGCCGAGATCATGCCGCACCGCGCGCTCTACACGATGAGCCTTGGGCGAGCCACCGCCGATGCCGGGGTCACCGCGGCGAGCGGCACAATGTCCTATCAATGGGGCCAGGCGTGCGACGGCTGGACGATCGAGCAGAATTATCGCCTTAGGATCGGCTACACCGATTCGGATGATGTCAATATCGCGTCGAATTTCGTGACCTGGGAAGCGACGGACGGGCTGCGCTATCGCTTCAACCAGCGCGAAACCCGCAACGGCGCCGAGGATGGCGAGATCCGCGGCACCGCCAAGCTCGATGGCGCAGGCAAAGGCGGCATCGCCGAGTTTGAGAAGCCCCCGGGCAAGATCTTCAAGCTGCCGCCCGGAGTGTTGTTCCCCAGCGCCCACACGATCCTGCTGATCAACAAGGCCGAGGCCGGCGAAAATTTCATCTCGAAGCAGCTATTCGATGGGGCGACGGCTGAGGGCTCGGTGCTGGTGTCGGCGGTAATCGGCCCGAAGATCGAGCCCGACGCCGCGGCCGCCAAGAAAAGCCCGCTGTTGAACCGCCCGGGCTGGCGGATTCGGCTGGCGTTCTTTCCGGCCGATCCGAAGGCCGAAAAGCCCGATTACGAACTCGGCATGCTGCTGCTCGACAACGGCGTCTCGCGCGACATGGTGATCGATTACGGCGACTACGCGATCCACGCCCGGCTCGACGATATCGAGGCGCTGCCGAAGCCGCATTGCTGAGCCGTCCCGTCCCATCAGCGCTGCGTGACGCGACCGATCTGCACCGCGGCCGCGCCGTGCCGGCGCCGCACCGAGTTCTATCGCCTCCTCAAGCTGACGCGGCTTGCCGTCGTCGCGCTCGAAGAGGGTCGGCAGGTCGGCGGCGCTGGCATCGACCAGCGCGTCGGCGCCGACCCCGATCAGGCGAAACCGTGTGGCGCCGTCGGCCTCGCCGGCCAGCAGGTGGCGCGCGGTGCGGTACAGCGTGTCGGCGAGTTGGGTCGGGTCGGCGAGGCGGCGCGAGCGGGTGCGCAGGCGGAAATCGGCGGTCTTGAGCTTCAGCGTCACGCCGCCGGCGGCGAGCCCGCTCTGCTTCAGGCGGGAGGCGACCGTCTCGCACAGCGGGCGCAGTGCGCGTGCCAACGCCTCTCCATCGGCTTCGTCGCGGGCAAAGGTGGTCTCGGCCGAGATCGAGCGCGCCCGGCCGTCGGGCTCGATCCGGCGATCGTCCTCGCCGCGCGCCAGTAGCGCCAGCCGCGCCCCGATGCGGCCATAGCGCCGCGCCAGCTCGCGCGGGTCGAGGGTGCCCAACTGACCGATCCGCATGATGCCGTCGGCCGCCAGCCGCCGCTCGATCGCGCCGCCGACGCCCCACAGCCAGCCGACCGGCTTGTCGGCGAGGAACTGCGCTGCCTCCGCCCGGCCGATCACCGCAAAGCCGCGCGGCTTGTCGAGATCGGAGGCGAGCTTGGCGAGAAACTTGTTGTAGCTGAGGCCGATCGAGACGGTGATCGCGAGGTTGGCCTCGACCCGCCGCGCCAATGCCGCCAGCAACTGCGCCGGCGCGGCGCCATGCAACGATGCGGTGCCGGTCAGGTCGAGAAACGCCTCGTCGATCGACAGCGGCTCAACGCGCGGCGTCAGGCGCTGCATCTCGGCCCGTACCGCGCGGCCGACCTCGCGGTATTTTGCCATGTCCGGGCGGATCACCACCGCGTCCGGGCAGGCGGCGAGCGCCTTGAACATCGGCATCGCCGAGCGCACGCCATAAACCCGCGCGACATAGCAGCAGGCCAGCACGACGCCGCGCGCGCCGCCGCCGACGATGACCGGAAGCTCGGCCAGTTCGGGCCGGTTGCGCTTCTCCACCGTCGCGTAGAAGGCATCGCAATCGAGATGGGCGATCGCCAGCTCGGCCAGCTCGGGGTGCGCAATGAGCCGCGGCGAGCCGCATTCGGGGCAGCGCTCGGGAAGGGCCGGCGCGGCGGCAAGGGCCGTGCAGTCGCGGCACAGGAAGGCGGTCACCCGGCATCCTCCGGCGGCCACAGCCAGGCCGCGCCGCGCACGCCGCTCGAATCGCCGTGGCGCGGCGGTAACAGGCGCGTCGCGATCGTGTCGGACATGATGTAACGCCCCCAGCGGCGCGGCACCTCCTCATAGAGCGCGGCGATCGCAGACAGGCCGCCGCCGAGCACGATCGCGTCGGGGTCGATCAGGTTGACGACGACGGCAAGGGCGCGGGCAAGGCGGTCGGCATAGCGGTCGAGCGTCGCCCGGCATTGGGCCTCGCCCGACGCGGCGCCGGCGGCGATCTGCGGCCCGGCGAGCGGCGCTCCGCAGTGGCGGCGATGGTCGGCGGCCAGCCCCGGCCCGGACAGGAACGTCTCGATGCAGCCGGACCGGCCGCAATAGCACGCCGGCCCCGGCGATTCGCCGCCCTGCGGCGCCGGCAGCGGGTTGTGCCCCCATTCGCCGGCGATCGCGTTGGCGCCGACCAGCAGCCGGCCGTCGACCACGATGCCGCCGCCGACCCCGGTGCCGAGGATGACGCCGAACACCGTGTCATGGCCCGCAGCCGCGCCGTCGCTCGCCTCCGACAGGGCGAAGCAATTGGCGTCGTTGGCAAAGCGCACCGGGCGACCGAGCGCGGCCTCGACATCGCGGCCGAGCGGGCGATGGTTGAGCCAAGTCGAGTTGGCGTTCTTGACCAGCCCGGTCGCAGCGACGATGGTCCCGGGAATGCCGATGCCGACCGACGCTGATGCTCCGATTTCGCGCTCGATCGCGGCGACGAGGCCGGCGATCGCCGCGATCGTGCCGCCGTAGTCGCCGGCCGGGGTGACGATCCGCCGGCGAGCGCGTATCGCGCCCTGTCGGTCGATGGCCGCCGCCTCGACCTTGCTGCCGCCGAGATCGATGCCAATGCGAAATGTCGCAGCCATCCGTCCGCTCTCGCCGCAATGGCCAATTGCCCGGTACACGAGCATTATCGCAAGCCGTGTCCCGGCAAGCAAAGCCGTCGCCGACGCCGCCTCGCAGGCGTCACGGTGCCAGTTTAAGCGTCATTCCGCCGGACGGTTACCAATTGTTAAACGGTGGCGATTAGAACAGCGACATGGGGTTGCGGCGGGGCTGACGATGGGCCCCGGAACGTTTCAGCTCAGTCGCGGACTGCGACGCTTACAGGGGCCTGGCGAGGAATGATGGTCGAGGCGATGAAGCGGGACGGCATGGTCGGCCAGCGGCTGCCGCGGTCCAAGAAGGTGTTGATCGTCGAAGACAACGACCTCAACATGAAGCTGTTCAACGACCTTCTCGAGGCACACGGTTATGACACGCTGCAGACCAATGACGGGGTCGAAGCGCTGCGCATGGCGCGGCAGCACCGCCCCGACCTGATCCTGATGGACATTCAGCTGCCCGAAGTATCGGGTCTCGAAGTTACCAAATGGCTCAAGGAGGACGACGATCTGCGAGCCATCCCGGTGATTGCCGTGACCGCCTTTGCGATGAAGGGTGATGAGGAGAAAATCCGCGACGGCGGCTGCGAGGCCTATATCGCCAAGCCGATTTCGGTGGCAGGCTTCCTCAGCACCGTCGAGCGCTTTCTCCCCAAGTAAGGGGATTTATCTGACATGACCGCCCGCGTCTTGGTGGTTGACGACGTCGAACTCAACGTCAAGCTGCTCGAAGCCAAGCTTGCCAGCGAATACTTCGAGGTCATCAGCGCCTATAACGGCCAGAGCGCCCTCGATTTGGCCGAGGCGGATCCGCCCGACATCATCCTGCTCGATGTGATGATGCCGCGGATGGACGGCTTCGAGGTGTGCCGCCGGCTGAAAGCCAACCCGCGCACCACAGACATCCCGGTGGTGATGGTGACGGCGCTGTCCGATGTCGCCGATCGCCTGCGCGGCCTGGAGGCCGGCGCCGACGATTTCCTGACCAAGCCGGTCAACGACATTGCCCTGTTTGCGCGGGTGCGTTCGCTGGTGCGGCTCAGGCGCATGATGGAGGAGCTGAGGCTGCGCGAAGAGGTATGCGGCCGGTTCAGCAGCTCCGACGAACCCGATGGCGCCACCGCGGAGGTCCCTGCCGCGCGCATCCTGCTCCTTGAGGAACAGGGGTTTTCCGCCGCGCGGATCACCGACACCCTGGCGCCGATCGCCAGCGAGGTGCTGCGCGTCACCACCTGCGCCGAGGCGCAGCAGCTGCTCGACGACTCGATTGAGCTCGTGATCCTCAGCATGTCATTGCCTGACGGCGACCCGCTGCGTCTCGTCTCGCAATTGCGCGCCACCGAGAACTGGCGGCAGCTGCCGGTCCTGTTGATGGCGGATGACAACGAGCTGCCGCGGCTCGCCAAGGGTCTCGACCTCGGCGCCAACGACTATCTGATCCGGCCGGTCGATCGCAACGAGCTGTTGGCCCGGGCGCGCACCCAGATCCGGCGTAGGCGGTTGCAGGAGCGGCTGCGGGCGAACTATCAGCGCAGCCTGTCTCTCGCGCTTACCGACGAGCTGACCGGCCTTTACAACCGCCGCTATGTCTTTGCCCATCTGAACGAGCTGCTCGCTCGGCGGCCCGACGGGGGCGGCGAGACCGCGGTGCTGCTGTTCGATATCGATCACTTCAAGCTGGTCAATGACCGTTATGGCCATCCGGCGGGCGACGAGGTGCTGCGTGAGCTCGCTGGCCGTTCGCTGCGCCAAGTGCGCAGCGTCGATCTGGTCGGTCGCTTGGGCGGCGAGGAGTTTATCGTCGTCATGCCCGAAACCAATCTCGGCGGCGCCGCTGTGGTCGCCGAGCGCCTGCGCGCCGCGGTCGCCGACGAAACCTTCCGCCTGCGCGACACCAACGATGCGCTGCGCGTCACGATCAGTATCGGAGTTGCCGTAACCGGCGACGGCGACGACAAGCTCGACGGGTTGCTGAAGCGTGCCGACGACGCGCTTTACGATGCCAAAAACGGCGGCCGCAACCGCGTCGTCGCGCTCAGCGACAAGCGCGACGCCGCTTAGCTCTGTTCGATTCCGTAGCGGAGGGGTCGCCCGACACGCCCCGCGGGACGCAGGCGGTGTGAAGGCCGCCTATTTGATCTTCGCTTCCTTGAAGATGACGTGCTTGCGGGCGACCGGGTCGAACTTCTTCAGTTCAAGCTTGTTGGTCTTGGTCCGCGGGTTTTTCTTCGTGACGTAGAAAAATCCTGTATCCGCGCTGCTCACCAGCTTGATCAGGACGGTGTTGGTCTTTGCCATTGGCGGCCTCGCGGGAGTGTGGCGTTTATCGTGGTCGAGAAGATAGCGCGCGCCTCACCCCTGTCAAGCCGACCCCGTCCAGCCGACCCGAACCAAGCTGGCGTCAGGGTAGCGTCCGGCCGGCCGGCCGCGCGCCCTGCGCCAGCCGGGTGGCCGTCGGCAACGCGTGCAGCGCCTCGCTGTAAAGCTTCGGGTCGGCGAGCAGCCTTTCCGCCAGCTTCAGGTCAACTTGCGGGCGGGTGCGCAGCGGCGGGCACAATTGGCGCAATTGGGTCCAACCGCGCTCGTCCAGCCCGGCGCGCGGACGCGACGTGCCGGCCAGCGTCACCGCTGCGGCCTGCTGCAACTGCGTCGGCAGCGACCCTCCGCCCTCCGGCAAGCGGGCGGTGCATAAGGTTGGCACCACCCCGTGGTGCTGCAACAGGTAGCCCGACGGAGTGACCAGGCGAGCCCAGGTCAGGATCAAATCGCCGTTGTTGGGCAGGCGCAGCACGGTTTGCACTGTCCCCTTGCCGAAGGACGCGCTGCCGATCACCACCGCGCGCCCGGTGTCCTGCAGCGCCGCGGCGACGATCTCGGAAGCGGACGCCGAGCCGCCGTTGATCAAGACGGCGATCGGAACCCGCGGCGCCGCAGCATGACCGGATGCCGGGAAATACTGATAGCTCGCCGGGTTGCGTCCCACCGTCGACACGATCGGGCCGTTGGGGATGAACAGCTCGGCGAGTTTTACGGCCTGATCGAGCAGCCCGCCCGGATTGCCCCGCAGGTCGAGCACGACGCCGGCGAGCCCCCCGCCGGTCTGCTGCTCGGCCTTCGCCAGATCCTCGGCGAGGCGGTGCGCCGTGGTGCGGTTGAAGCTGCTGATCTGGAACACCGCGATGTTGCCGTCGAGTGACATGCTGACGGTTGGCATTGTGACCAGGGCGCGCTGGAGCCGCAGATCGCGTGCCGCCATCTCGCCCGGACTCACGATCCGCAGCGCCACGGCGCTGCCGATCGGCCCGCGCAGCTGATGAATCGCATCGTCATGAGTGCAGCCCTTGGTGGCGATCCCGTTGATCGCGACGATCTGGTCCTCCGGCTTGATGCCGGCGCGAGCCGCCGGGCTTAGCGGACTGACCGCGGCGATGCGCAACTCGCGGTCGTTGGTGTCGAGGGTCACCCCGACGCCGCCAAAGCCGTCACGCTCCGCCCGCTGCTCGCGGGCCATCCCGGGGGCCGAATACCGCGAGAAGCGGTCGAGCGCCAAGGTCATGCCGTCAAACACCGCCTTGTCGATCTTCTCCGCCGGCAGCGCCGCCAGCTTTGGCGAGGCCTGCTTGGCGGTGGCGATCACCTTGGCGAGCAGGGCTCCCCACTGATCTGCATCATTGCCGCGCGGCAACGCGTCGAAGGCGATGTCGCGGCCGTCATAGCTGATCGTGAGCGTACTTGCCTCGCGGTCTCCGAACGCGTCCGCTATGGCGACGCGGTCGTCGAGCCGCGACAGCCGCTTTGCCCCGGCCAGGGCGACATGATGGTTCGATACCGGTTCGAGATAGAGCCTGTCGATTTTGTCGAATCCGCGGGCGAACAACGAGCCGCCGGCCTGCGGCGGCACCTGCTCCTGCCCCGCGCAGGCGGCAAGGGCGACGACGAGCAGGAGAAGACCGGCCCGAGTGACGGCACGCACCGGCCACGAGGACCGCGTTGGGCGAATTGACACCCTGGGTTCCCTCCCTGTCCTGCAGTCGGCACGTTCTTCGCGTGGAGCGCGTCTGACAAATGTACGTTGAGTGAACGCCATCCCTGGTGGAACGTTCCCTCGAACGCCGTTCAGGTTATAGAATGGCGGGTCCGCGAGCAACCGCGACGATTAGCCCTTTGGTGTCGGGAAGAACCCTTTTGGATTAGGGATCAGCGGCGGCGGCGATAGAGCCCCCGCCGCAGCCGGGGTGCGGCAAATTTGGTCGCGTCGGCCTCGTCGGCCAGCCGAAACACAAGTCGGCCGCCGATTGCGTCGGCCTCGACAAGCATCACCGTTATCGCGTCGCCGAGTGCGAAGACGCGCCCGTAGCGGCGGCCGACCAGCCGGTGGCGCACGGCGTCGTGATCGTAATAGTCGCTGGGTAATGTCGATATCGGAATGAGCCCGTCGGTGCCGCTCTCGGGCAGCGTCGCAAACAGCCCGAACCGGGCGACCCCGGTGATGCGGGCCTCGAACACGGTACCGACCGCGCCGCCGAGCAGAATCGCGCGGTAGCGGTCGAGGGCGGCGCGTTCGGCTGCGGCGGCGCGCCGCTCGGTGGCCGATATGTGCTCGGCGATGGCCCCCAGCGATTCGCCGGCATCACGCGCCGGCGTCGCTCCGGCGATCAACGCGCGATGCACGACAAGGTCGGCATAGCGCCGGATCGGCGAGGTGAAATGGGCATAGCGCGTCAAGGCCAGGCCGAAATGGCCGAGATTGTCCGGGCTGTAGGCGGCCTGCGCCTGGGTGCGCAACACCAGCTGGTTGATGACCTGCGCCTCCGGCGTCGCCGCGGCGCGCTCCAGCACCCGGTTGAACAGCGTCGGACGGACGACCTGCCCCTTGGCGAGGGCAAGGCCGGGGATGCCCAGCTCGTCGAGAAAATCGCGCAACGCGGCGAGCTTTTCCGGGTCGGGCGAATCGTGTACCCGGTAGAGGCAGGCTTGTCCACGCGCCTCAAGCTCCTCGGCCGCGGCGACATTGGCGAGGACCATGAATTCTTCGATCAGCCGATGGCTGTCGAGCCGCGTCCGTGGCACGACGGCGATCGGCTGCCTGTCGCCGTCGAGCACGACGCGGTGCTCCGGCAGGTCGAGCAACAGCGCGCCGCGCGCCTGGCGCGCCCGGTCGAGCGCGGCGAATGCGCCGTAGAGCGCGGCCAGCCGCTCAGGCGCCAGCGGGAAGGGGCCGTCGGGCTGCCCGTCCTGGGCCGCCTGCACCGCAGCGTAGGTCAGCCGCGCCGCCGAGCGCATGACCGCGCGCGCGAAATGGTGGCGCCGCTTACGGCCCGCCGCATCGATCCACATCTGCGCCGCGAGGCAGGGCCGGTCTTCGGCCGGGCGCAGCGAACACAGATCGTTGGACAACGCCTCGGGCAGCATCGGCACGACCCGGTCGGGGAAATAGACCGAGTTGCCGCGGCGCGCCGCCTCGCGGTCGAGCGCACTGCCCGGAGTCACGTAGAACGCGACATCGGCGATCGCGACGACGATATGCCAGCCGCCGGGATTTTCCGGGTCGCCGTCCGGCTCGGCCCACACCGCGTCGTCGAAATCGCGGGCGTCGCTGTCGTCTATCGTGATCAGCGCCAGCTCGCGCAGATCGGCCCGGCCGGTGAGCACGTCCAGCGGCCGCGCCGCTGCCGCCTCGGCCAGCGTGGCGGCTGGAAATTCGTGCGGGATGTCAGCGGCGGCAATGACCATCCGGCTGATCGCGCCCGGAGCGTCGGCCGAGCCGAGGCGCTCCACGATGCGTGCGCGCTTGGCGAACTGACGCGACGGCACTTCCTCGGCGACTACCAGCTCGTCATCGTCGAGCCCGGCCGCGTCATGCCCGAGCACCCGGTATTCGCTCTTGTCGCGGCGGTCGGCGGCGACGATCACGCCGCCGTCATGGCTGCGGCGAAACACGCCGACGATGCGGCTCGCCTCGATGTCGAGGCGGCGGACAATTTCGGCCTCGACCTCGCCCGAGTCGCGCCGGACCAGCCGGGCCAGGGCGCGCTCGCCCGGCATCAGTTCGTCGCCGGCGGTGCCGGTCAGGCGATAGACCGGCGCCTCGCCGCCGCCCTCGGGCGGGGCGAGCGGGCGTACCAGCGGGAAGCCGTCGGCGTCGCTGCCGCAGCGCTCGACCGGCATCACCTCGGGAAGCGGTGCGGCGGCGACGAGTTTGCGGCCGGGTGTGCGGACCAGGCTGCCGGAGCGCTCGACCGCCTGCAGCAGGCCGCGCAACGCCTGATGCTCGCCCGGCCCGAGCCCGAAGGCGCGGGCGATCTCGCGCGGGCTCTGCGCCCCCGGATGGTCGTGCAGAAACGCGACCAGCGCCGCATAGGACGGTAAGGCGCGGCGCGGACCGCGCTGATCGCCGCGGCGGCTACGCAAGTCCGCTCACCTGCCGCGCCGCTCGAGAGGCGATCACAACGCGCGCAGCTCCGGCTACTCGCCGGCGGCGGGAGTCTGCCGCGCCGCCGTCGCCTTGCCCTTCGCCGCCGGCTTTGCCTTTGCCTTCGCTTTCGGCTTGGTGCGCTTGGCCGCAGCGCGGGGTGCGGCCTTGTTCGCGCCGTTCGCCGCCGCCGGCGAGGCCTTGCGGACCGGACGGCGCGGCTTCCCCTTGCCCTTGGCGCGCTGCGTCGCGATCAGCTCGATCGCCCGTTCGAGCGCGAAACTGTCCGGATCGGCGCCCTTCGGTAGCGAGGCGATGACGCCGTCATGGCTGACATAGGGGCCGTAGCGTCCGCGATAGAGCCCGACCGTACCGCCATCGGGATGCGGCCCCAGCTCGCGCAACAATTGCGGCCCGCGCCGTTGCCCGGTTTTTGCCTCGGCCAGAACCGTCACCGCCCGGTTGAGGCCGATCGTCAGCACGTCGTCGTCGGCGCCGAGCGAGGCAAACGCACTGCCGTGCTTGAGATAGGGGCCGAAGCGGCCGAGGCCGGCGGTGATCGCCTCGCCGGTCTCGGGATGGCGGCCGATCTCGCGCGGCAGGGCCAACAGGCGCAGCGCGGTGTCGAGATCGACATCGGCCGGCTTCACGGCGCGCGGCAGCGCCACCCGTTTCGGCTTCTCGCCCTTGTCGCCGCCGCCTTCGCCGAGCTGGATGTAATGCCCGTAAGGGCCTTTCTTCAGCGCAACGCTCAGCCCGCTCACCGGATCGGTGCCGAGTACCGCGTCGGTGCCCCCGGGCTCTGCCTCGGCATCGACCGCGAAGGCGCGGGTGAAGCGGCATTCGGGATAGTTTGAGCAGCCGATGAACGCGCCGAACCGGCCGAGCTTCAATGACAGCCTGCCGGCGCTGCACACCGGGCACACCCGCGGGTCGCGCCCCGAGCCGTCGTCGGGGAAGAAATGGCGGCCGAGCTCGGCGTCCAGCGCTTCCAGCACCGCCTTGATCGTCAGATCCTTGGTGCCGGCGATCGCGGCCGAGAAATCCTGCCAGAACTTGCGCAGCAATTCCTTCCAGTCGACCCGCCCGTCCGACACCTCGTCGAGCTGGTTTTCCAGATCGGCGGTGAAATTGTATTCGACGTAGCGCTCGAAAAAGCTGGTCAGGAACGCGGTGACGAGGCGGCCGCGGTCCTCCGGGAGGAAGCGGCGCTTTTCCAGCCGCACATAGTCGCGGTCCTGCAACACCTGGATGATCGAGGCATAGGTCGAGGGCCGCCCGATGCCGAGTTCCTCGAGTTTCTTGACGAGGCTCGCCTCGCTGTAGCGCGGCGGCGGCTGGGTGAAATGCTGGTTCGGGGCGACGGCGCCGCGCTTGAGGCTTTCGCGCTCGCGCATATTGGGTAGGCGGCGGCCTTCGCCTTCGTCCTCGACGGTGTCGTCGCGGTCCTCCTGGTAGAGTTTCAGGAAGCCGTCGAACACGACGACCGAGCCGGTCGCGTGCAGGCGGATGCGGCCGCTCGTATCGGCGATGTCGACGGCTACCTGGTCGAGCAGGGCGGACGCCATCTGGCTCGCGACGGTGCGCTTCCAGATCAGCTCGTAGAGCCGGCGCATGTCGTTCTCGAGGTGGCGGGCGACGTCGCCGGGGCGGCGCGCCATATCGGTCGGGCGGATCGCCTCGTGCGCCTCCTGCGCGTTCTTGGCCGGGCTGCGATAGACTCGCGGCTCCTTCGGCAGATAGCGGTCGCCGAATTCGCCGCCGATCAGCTGGCGCGCCGCGGCGATCGCCTCGGCCGCGATCGCGACGCCGTCGGTCCGCATGTAGGTGATCAGGCCGACCGTGTCGCCGTCGAGATCGATGCCTTCGTAAAGCCGCTGCGCGACCTGCATCGTGCGGCTGGCGCCGAAGCCGAGCTTGCGCGAGGCCTCCTGCTGCAGGGTCGAGGTGGTGAATGGCGGGAACGGGTTGCGCCGCACTTCGCGATGCTCGACCGAGGCGACCGCAAACCCGCCGGCGGCAAGGATCGCATCGGCGGCGGCGCGCGCCTTCAGTTCGCTGTCGAGGTCGAAGCGGTCGAGCTTCTTGCCGTCGAGATGCGACAGGCGGGCGGTGAAGCGGTCGCCCGCCTCGGTCTGGAACTCGACCTCGACCGTCCAGTATTCGCGGGCGCGGAACGCCTCGATCTCGCCCTCGCGCTCGCAGATCAGGCGCAGCGCCACCGATTGCACGCGGCCGGCCGAGCGGCTGCCCGGCAGCTTGCGCCACAGCACCGGCGACAGCGTGAAGCCGACCAGATAATCGAGCGCGCGGCGCGCCAGATAGGCATCGACCAGTTCGGCGTCGATCTCGCGCGGGTGGCGGAAGGCTTCGAGCACCGCATCCCGCGTGACCTCGTTGAACACGACGCGCTTGACGTCGACACCCTTTCAGCGCGCGGCGCGCCTGCAGCACCTCGCGCACATGCCAGGAGATCGCCTCGCCCTCGCGGTCGGGGTCGGTGGCGAGGAACAGCTTGTCGGCGCCGCGCACCGCCTCGGCGATTTCCTTCATGCGCTTCTCGGACTTGGCGTCGACCTCCCACGACATCGCGAAATCGTCTCGGGGAGCACCGAGCCGTCCTTGGCCGGCAGGTCGCGGACATGGCCGTAGCTGGCCAGGACCTTGTAGTCGCTGCCCGAGATATTTGTTGATGGTCTTCGCCTTGGCCGGCGATTCGACGATGACGACGTTCATGCTCGACATTCAAACAAAGAGCGACGCGACGCAGCCTTAGCGGAGCGAGACGCGATTGCCCGGATGACGCTCGATGCGGCCGGCGAGTTCCAGTTCCAGCAGAGGCTGGCGACCGAAGCGGCTGACAATTGGCACTGGCGCACCAGTTCGTCAACCGCGACCGGGGTCGGGCTCAGCTTTTCGACCAAGAGATCGAGCGCCGCATCCGCGCTTATCGGGATCGCGCGGCGAGGCAGTCGGCTTCCGCGGCGGCAACGGCAGGCGCGGCTGCGCCGGGGCGATCCGGGCGGCGGCGGCGGGTGGCCGTGCAGCAGCGGGCCGAGCTGGGCGATCACGTCGGCGGCGTTTTCGGTCAGGCTGGCGCCGTTGCGCAGCAGGTCGTTGGCGCCGCGGCAGCGCGGGTCGAGCGGCGAGCCCGGCACGGCGAACACCTCGCGCCCCTGCTCCAGCGCATAGCGCGCGGTGATCAGCGAGCCCGACTTGGCCGCCGCCTCGACCACCACGACGCCCAACGCCAGCCCGGAGATGATGCGGTTGCGGCGCGGGAAATGGCGGGCCTGCGGCTCGCTGCCGAGCGGCAATTCGGCGACGACGGCGCCGTCCCGCGTCAGCGCCTCGTACAGCCCGCGATTCTCGTCCGGATAGACAATGTCGACGCCGCCGGCGACGACCGCGACCGAGCCGGTGGCGAGCGCTCCGAGATGCGCCGCCGCGTCGATGCCGCGGGCCATGCCCGAGGCAACGACGACGCCGCCCTCGCCGAGCCCGACGGCCAGTTCGCGCGCCAGGCGGCGGCCGTTGGCCGAGGCGTTGCGCGCCCCGACCACGGCGACGATCGGCGCGTTCAGCAACTCGGCCCGCCCGAGCACGGTCAGCACCGGCGGTGCATCCTCGACCGCGGCCAGGGCATCCGGGTAGAGCGGCTCGCCCCAGCACACGAGCCGGCCATCGAGCCGCTCGATCGCCGCCAGTTCGGCCGTCGCCTCGCGCCGGGTCACGGCGCTGACCGGCCGCGCCCCGCCGGCTCTCGCCAAGCGCGGCAGCGCGTCGAGCGCCGCGGCGGCCGAACCAAAGCGGCGCAGCAATGCGTAGAAACTGACCGGCCCGACCGTTTCGGTGCGAGCGAGGCGCAGCCAGTCCAGACGTTCCTGCGGTTCGAGTTCGCGCGCGGCCAGGGTTTGTCTCAGCCTTTTCCGAAGGAGATCCGGCTTTCCGTGCCGGCGAGGAGGCGCCGGATATTGTCATGGTGGCGCACGATCACCATTAGCGCGATGCCGGCGATCAGCGCTGCGCGCGCCGGATCGGCCAGGAACGCGGCGAGCGCCGCCGCGGCGACCGCGGCGACCAGCGCGGCCAGCGAGGAATAGCGGGAGACCGCCGCGGTCGCGAGCCACACCAGGGCGGCAAGCAGCGCCACCGGCCAGGCCAGCGCGACGCAGCACGCCCAGCGCCGTCGCCACCCCCTTGCCGCCGCGAAACCCGAGCCACACCGGGAACATGTGGCCGAGAACGACGGCGCCGGCGGCGGCCAATGCCGGCCCCGGACCCCACAGCGCGCCGAGCAGCACCGCCGCCAATCCCTTGCCCAGATCGAACGCCAAGGTCAGCGCGGCCAGCGCCTTGTTGCCGGTGCGCAGCACGTTGGTCGCGCCGATATTGCCCGAGCCGATCTGCCGGATGTCGCCGAGCCCGGCGGCCCAGGTCAGCACCAGCCCGAACGGGATCGACCCGAGCAGATAGCCGATCGCGGCGGCGGCAAGGATCGCGGGCATCACGCCGCCGAGCCTTGCCGCGCGAAGATCGGGCGGCCGTCGACGATGGTCTGCTCGACGCGGCCCGCGACCGGGCGGCCGTCGAACGGCGCGTTCTTCGATTTGGAGCGGAACGCGTCGGTCTTGATGCGCCACGCCGCGTCGGGATCGAATATGACGAGATCGGCCGGCGCCGCCCGGCTCCAGCCGGCCGGCGCCGAGCCCCAGGATATCGCGCCGGGCGCGACCGTCAGCAGCCGGATGACCTCGATCAGCGTCAGATGGCGGTTGTGGTAGAGCTCCAATGACAGCGGCAGCAGGGTCTCCAGCCCGACGATGCCGTAGCTCGCCGAGCTGAACGGCAGGCGCTTCGAATCCTGGTCCCACGGCGCGTGGTCGCTGGCGATCGCGTCGATCGTACCGTCGCGCAGCCCCTCGACGACGGCCTGGCGGTCCTCTTCGCTGCGCAAGCGGCGGCGACAATTTGGCGAAGGTGCGATAGTCGCCGATCGCGGTCTCGTTCAGCGCGAAATACGGCGGCGCGGTGTCGCAGGTCACCGGCAGCCCCGCCGCCTTGGCCTGGCGGATCGCCGTCGATCGCCGCCGCGGTCGAGACATGCGCGACGTGGTAGCGCGCGCCGGTCAGTTCGACGAGGCGCAGGTCGCGCTCGACCATGATGACCTCGGCCAGTCGGCGGGATCCCGCGCGAGGCCGAGCCGCGTCGCGATCTCGCCCTCGTTGACCTCGCCGGCGCCGGCGAGGCTCGGCTCCTCGGGGTGCTGGATCACCAGCTGGTCGAAGCTGCGGGCGTAGGCCAGCAGCCGGCGCATCACCAGCGCATCGGCGACCGCCTTGACCCCGTCGGTGAAGCCGACCGCGCCATTGGCGGCGAGCAGCCCGATCTCGGTCAGTTCGCGGCCCCGGCAGGCCCTTGGTCGCGGCGGCGTAGGTGTGGACCTTGGCGAGCTTTACCTCGCGGGCGCGGCGCGCGAGGAACTCGACCACCGACACGTCGTCGACCGGCGGCTCGGTGTTGGGCAGCGCGACCATCGTCGTGACGCCGCCGGCCGCCGCTGCGTGGCCGCCGCTCTCGATCGACTCCATGTGCTCGGCGCCCGGCTCGCGCAGCTGCACGCGCATGTCGACGAGCCCCGGCGCCAGGCATAGGCCGGCAAGATCGATGACCTCGACGTCGCCGCCGAGGCTGTCGCCAAGCCCCGGGCCGAGCGCGGCGATGCGGTCGCCCTCGACCAGCAGGTCGCCCGGCGCGTCGAGCCCGCTCGCGGGGTCGAGCAGGCGGGCGTTGCGGTAGAGGCGGCGCATCCCGGTCATTGCCCCTTGTCAATTGACCGGCGGGTTGTTGCCGTGCTCGCCGGCCAGGATTTCGAGGCAGGCCATGCGCACCGCGACGCCCATTTCGACCTGCTGGCGAATGAGGCTGCGGTCGATGTCGTCGGCCACCTCGCTACCGATCTCGACGCCGCGGTTCATCGGCCCGGGATGCATGATCAGCGCGTCGGGCTTGGCCAGCTTCAGCTTGTCGTAGTCGAGCCCGAAGAAATGGAAATATTCGCGGCTCGATGGCACGAACGAGCCGTGCATCCGCTCCATCTGCAGCCGCAGCATCATCACGATGTCGACATCCCTGAGCCCGGCCGCCATGTCGTGGAACACCTCGACCCCGAGCTGCTCGATCGCCGCCGGCAGCAAGGTGCGCGGCGCCACGACCCGGACCCGCGCGCCCATCACGTTCAAGAGCGCGATGTTGGAGCGCGCCACCCGGCTGTGCAGCACGTCGCCGCAGATCGCCACGGTGAGGCCGGCGAGCCCGCCCTTGCGGCGGCGGATCGTCAGCGCGTCGAGTAATGCCTGGGTCGGATGCTCGTGGCTGCCGTCGCCGGCGTTGATAACCGAGCAATCGACCTTCTCCGACAACAGTTGCACCGCGCCCGATTCGGGGTGGCGCACGACCAGCACGTCAGGGTGCATCGCGTTCAGCGTCATCGCCGTGTCGATCAGCGTCTCGCCCTTGCGCATGGAGGACACCTCGACCGCCATGTTGATGACGTCGGCGCCCAGGCGCTTGCCCGCGACCTCGAACGAGGTGCGGGTGCGGGTCGAGTTTTCGAAGAAGCAGTTGATCAGCGTGCGGCCGCGCAGCCGCGCCGTCTTCTTCTCGGCCTGCCGGCTCAGCTCGACATAGGTGTCGGCGAGGTCGAGCACATGCTCGATATCCTCCCGGCTCAGCCCCTCAATGCCGAGCAGATGCCGATGCCCGAAGCTGTATCCCCGCATCATTCTGCAGCATCTCTTCGGCGACTACGGTCGTGTGGTACACTCGCCATGTTCAAAAATCCTGTACCACGCGGGACCCGCCGGGTGACAGCCTCAATTCGATAATCTCTGTTGCTCGCAATAAGCCCGCAATCCATTCAACGTTATCACGGTAGCCTGCGCAGATCGCACCATGGGTCGGCCGATTTCGCTTGGCCAGCGCGGCTCGATACACGTTTCCGCGCCTGGAATTTGGAGAAAGAACGCCGAGCAGGCGCTTGTCGAGGCGGCCCGAAACCCACGCATCGCTGAACGGATGCATCGCCGAATGGCGCTGCGCGATCGCCTCTTCCAGAGCCCGCCGAAACGCCGAAATCGCGGGGACGATCGCGCCGGTAAAATGCCGGGTTGGCGCCGCGTTCGTTAACCCCTTTGATATTTGTGTTTTCCATACCCGTCAAAGTAGATACATCGGAGCAACTCGACCTCGTCGCGACGATCCGAAACTGCGCCAGCATCATGCGCGACCAGTGCGTGCGCGGCGAACTGACGTTCAGCACCCGGGTGCCTGAGGAACTGATCATCTGCGGCGACGCCGGCAAGTTGCGCCAGTTGCTGCTCAACCTCTTGTCGAACGCGGTGAAGTTCACCCAACCGGGCGGCAGCGTGCCCGTGTCGGCCGACGCCGTCGGCAACGCCGCGGTCAGGATTGAGGTCGCCGACACCGGGATCGGCATGTCGGTCGACGAGATCCCGATCGCCTTGTCCGTGTTCGGTCAGGTCGATAGCCGGCTGGCGCGCCGCTACGACGGTACCGGGCTCGGCTTGCCGCTGGCAAAGTCGATCGTCGAGTTGCATGGCGGCGAGATCGCGATCGACAGCACCCCTGGACAGGGCACCACAATCACGATTCTGCTGCCGCGCGACGGTGCAGCAGTTTGTGCCGCCGGCACGACGCTGGAGCGGGTTGCCTAGGAAGCGGCAGGCCGGCGCGGCGTCGATTTTCGATCCCAGCGCCGGCGTGCAAGCTGCTATCGTTGACCCAAGGTGCGATCCCAGGCGGATCATGCATGATGGGGAGATAGCGGATGAGTTCGAACGGCAAGGTTGCGCTGGTTACCGGCGGCGGCAGCGGCATCGGCAAGGCATCGGCGCTGGCGCTGGCGCGCGAGGGATTTGCGGTGGTCGTCGCCGGCCGCCGGCCCGAGCCGTTGGAGGCGGTGGTCAGCGAAATCGAGGCCTTTCAGGGAAAGGCGCTCGGTGTGCCGACCGATGTCGGTGACCCGGCCTCGGTCGAGGCGCTGTTCGCCAAGACCAAGGCGACCTTCGGGCGGCTCGACGTGCTGTTCAACAATGCCGGCTTCGGCGCCAATGCGCCGATCGAGGATCTCGAATTTTCCCGCTGGAAGGCCGTCGTCGACACGATCCTGACCGGCTCGTTCCTGTGCACGCAGCAGGCCTTCCGGATCATGAAGGACCAGACCCCGATGGGCGGCCGGATCATCAACAACGGCTCCATTTCGGCGCATGTGCCGCGGCCGTTTTCGGTGGCCTATACCTCGACCAAGCACGCGATCACCGGCCTCACCAAGTCGACCTCGCTCGACGGCCGGCGCTACGACATTTCGTGCGGCCAGATCGATGTCGGCAACGCCCTGACCGAGATGACCCAGCGCATGACCCGCGGCGTGCCGCAGCCGAGCGGCGAGGTCATGGTCGAGCCGACGATGAACGTCGAGAACGTGGCGCGTTCGGTTGTGTTGATGGCGACGGTGACGCCGGAAGCGAACATCCAGTTCCTGACCGTCATGGCGACCAAGATGCCGTTCGTCGGCCGCGGCTAGGAGGCCGCCGCCCGGCCGGTGATTGCTCGATCCCGGCCGGGCGACCCGCTTAGCGCAGACGCGGGCCCGGGTCTGTCCCGAGGTACACCCGGCCGCCGATCGGATACCATTCCGGCGCGATCGTGACGGTCTGGCCGACGACGTGCAGGTCGCGCCAGCACTCGGCTAGGCGGCTCTCGCGCTTGAACGAGGTGCTGCCGCCGTGCCGGTACACCAGATCCATCGCGTCGCGCGCGCTCTCGGCGGCATAGGTCGAGGCCAGGCGGCAGCGGGCGCGCTGCTCGAGGCTGGTGTCGTGGCCGGAAGCGACCGTGTTCCACAGCTCGGTGATCATCGCGGTGCGGTAGGCGCGCCCGGCGTTCAAGATCGCGTCGGCCCGCCCGACGGCGTCCTGCACTTGCGGGTTGTCGCACAGGAGGCCGGTCCGGCCGCGCGGCGTCTTGCCGCCAGCCAGGTCGATCAGCGCGTCGATGCCGGCCCGCGCGATGCCGGTGATCACGGCGCTGTGGTGCGGCCCGACCCAGCACTGGGTCGGCAACTGATAGGTGACCCCCGGCCAGCGCTCCCACTGATTGTCGAGCGGGATGCCGGCGTGAACCATCGTCCGCCGCTCCGGCAGGAAGATGTCCCCAACGGTCCAGTCGAAGCTGCCGGTGCCGCGCAGCCCGGCCACGTCCCAGCTGCCTGGGACGATCTCCGCTTCCGCGCGCGGAAAGACGCCGCGCCAGTAGAGCGGCTTGCCGTCGGGGCTGCGGCGCGCCTGGCCATCGTCGAGGATCTGGAAGCTTCCGAGCATCCAGGCGGCCTGTTGACAGCCGCTGCCGAATTGCCACCGTCCGCTGACGCGGTAGCCGCCCGCGACCGGCACGGCCTGCCCGCCGCCCTGCACGGCTGTGCCGGCGATGACGGTGTCGCCGCCGTGCCCGTACAGCTCGTCGACGCCCTCCTCCGGCAGTCCGAGCGTCACCAGTTGGGCGATGCTGTTGTTGGCGAGGTTCCAGCCGACCGAGCCGGCGCCCTCGGCCAACAGCTCGACGACGCGCAGATAGGTCAGGGGATCGACCTCAAGCCCCCCGAGGGAGCGCGGAATTACCATCCGGTAGAAGCCGGCGGCGTGCAGCTGCTCGACCAGGGCTGGCGGGAAGCGCTGCTCGCGCTCGATCTCCTGGCAGTAGCTGCGCAATGCCGGCCGCAAGGCGAGCGCGGCCTGCACCACGGGTTGCGCGTCGATATCGCCCGGCAAGCGCGTCTGTTCAGCCATCACCTTCATTCCCAAAGTGGCCCGCTACGCCTAGCACGCCGTCGCCAGCCGGAAAAGTCCTTCCAGGTTCGACGCCGCTGCAAAAGGGCGGATCGGCCGCAGGTGAGCAGGATCGCAGGGGTTGCTTGCTGCTCTGCATCGACATTTGCGAGCGTGCAAGGCGAAACTCTCCCCTATGCTGGCGGAGCACAGCGAGATCGACAGCCCGATCCAGCACACAACCATCGAGGGACGCGACGTGCCGCATTCGACCTACCTGCCCGAGCACATGGGCACAGCCGTGATTTCGCCGGTCGGCAAGTTCGAAGCGGGCAGCTTCCAGTTATTCACGCTGGTCTATACCGCTGGATATTTCGGTATCGATGATACCGGGTCGATAAAGATTGTGCATCGATTTGCCAGCGACATGGGGCGGCCGCAATGGAGTGACCCGACGGCGGCGAACTACACCACGGTCGAGGCATCAAACGGGGCGGTGCTCGACGTGCTCTACGATCCGAAGCTCAACATCCGGCCGTGGGACAAGACCCTGATGGTCCGCGTGATGCGCGGTTTTCTGCGCGAGGGCGACACGATCACCGTGCGGTTTGGCGATCGCCGCCAGGGATCCCCCGGCATGCGGGTTCAGACCTTTGTCGAGCCGACCTTCGAGTTCCGCGTCCTCGTCGACGCGTTTGCGACCTACAATTACGTTGAGCTGCCGGTCCAGCCGACGATCGCGGTCGTCGCCGGTCCGCCGGCGAGCTGGAAGGCGATCCTGCCGACCCTGCGCCGACGCGGCGAGAGCTTTCGCCTTGGCTTCAAGGGCGAGGACAAGTGGGGCAACCCCAGCGACCAGGTCGCGGGCCGCTTCTCGCTGCGCGCGAACCGGCCGATCCGTGGCCTGCCTAAGACGTTCGCGATGGAGCGCGGCGAACACGCCAAGTCGATCGAGGGCCTGTCAGCCGACGAGCCGGGCGACCTGCTGATCGAGGTGTTCGACGCCGCCGGCACGCGGCTTTGCGTCAGCAATCCGTTGCGCGTTGCCGCCGACTTGCCGCTGCGCTCCTACTGGTGCGACTTGCACGGCCAGTCTGAGGAGACAATCGGCACCAACTCGGCACGCGAGCTGATCGAGTTCGCGCGTGACCGCGCGTTCCTCGACGGCATGAGCCATCAGGCGAACGACTTCCAGATCACATCGGCGTTTTGGCGCGAACTGAACGAACTCACCCATGCCTACAATGAGGATGGGTCGTTCATCATCTTCCCGGGCTATGAATGGTCGGGCAACACCGGTCTGGGCGGTGATCGCAACGTGCTGTTCATGCGCGAGGGACGGCAGATCCACCGCTCTTCGCACGCGCTGGTCGAGGACCGGACCGATCTCGCCAGCGACGCCAACAGCGCCGAGCAGCTGTTCGAGGCGCTGAAGAGCGAGGATTGCGTCGTGTTCGCCCATGTCGGCGGCCGCTATGCCGACATCCAGATGGCGCACGACGCGCGGATCGAGCGCTCGGTCGAGGTGCATTCGGATTGGGGAACTTTCGAATGGCTGCTGCATGATGCCCTGCAGCAGGGTTATCGCGTCGGCATTCTTGCCAACTCCGACGGCCACAAGGGGCGGCATGGCGCGAGCCATCCGGGCGCCTCGCTGTTCGGGGCCTATGGCGGGCTGTCCTGTCTGCTTGCGGGGGAGTTGACCCGGGCCGGGCTGTTCGCTGCCCTGCGCCGACGTCACCACTACGCGACGACGGGTTGTCGGCTGCTGCTCGACGTCCGGGCGGCGTTTGACGCCGAGGCCCAGCTCTACGCCGACGATCCCCAGCTCGGCCCGACGACCTGCGCGCCGGCTCGCACCGCAATGATGGGCGATATTCTCCGGTCTGACGATGCTGAGGTTGCGTTCAGCGTCGAAGCGCTGGCCTCGGCTCCGATAGAACGCCTCGAGATCCGCAACGGTCTCGACGTGCTGGAGACCTGGCGGCCCTACGACGAGGCCGCACTAGGGCGGCGCATCCGCGTGATCTGGGAGGGATCGGAATATCGCGGGCGTGGCCGCCAGACCATTTGGGACGGCGGCTGCGCGCTGCAGGACAACGCCTTCGAGCGCATCGCCCCGATCAATTTGTGGAACCTCGACAAGCAGTTGGCGCAGACCGGCCCGACAACGCTGGCCTGGGCCGCATTGACCACCGGCGGCTTCGGAGGCTTCGATGCCTGGCTGGTCGAACCTCGGTCGGGATTGCTGCGGATCGACACGCCTCTGGTCAAGTGCGAGATCGCGATCGCCGATATCGGCCTTGAGGATGTCGCGTTCGAGGCAGGCGGGATCGGACGCCGCATCCGCGTGTTTCGCCTGCCGGACGAAAACCCGCACCGGCGGCTGCAATTGTCCCGTCGCATACGGCTCAAGACAACCGGCGACAACGCCCTCTACGTCTGCCTCACGCAGGAGGATGGCCATCTGGCCTGGTCGAGTCCGATCTACGTCATTCGCTAAGTCTTGGCGCCGCCAAAAAAGGTCCAGATATATTGTCCCGCTTGTTGACCGCGCTGGTCGCGATGTTTCTGCAGCAGATCCTCGCGTCGGTCGGCAAGGTCCTGCCGGCGGTAATCGCGCCGCTGGTGATTGCCGGGCTTCACGCCGATCCTGCCTGGGTTGGGGTCTATTACGGCGTCTCCGCCGGAGCCTCGCTGATCGCGCAAATGGGATGCGGCAGCTTCATCCTGCGCTACGGTGCACTGCGCATGAGCCAGATCGCGCTGGTGCTTCTAGGCGGCGGCATGGGGGTGGCCGTCGAGGGCTCGCTGCTCGGATTTGGCGCCTCCGCGATCATCGGCGGTGGCGGCGCGGCGATCTCGACCCCGACCAGCTCGCAATTGCTTGGCCGGGTGTCGCCACCCCATTTGGCGCCGCTGGTGTTTTCGCTGAAGCAGACAGCCGTTCCCGCCGGTGTGCTGATCTGCGGCTTTCTCGGGCCGGCGTTGGCGGGTGCGCTGGGATGGCACGGCGCGGTGTTGGCGACCGCGGCGGCTTGCGTCGCGGGCGCGGCGATGCTGCAACCGCTGCGGTCGCGGTTCGACGACGACCGCGTACCCACGCGGCGCTTCCACCTGTCGGATTTTCGCACCACCATTGCGTCGGTGCTGCAGACTTCCGACCTCCGCACCCTGTCCTTCGCCTGCTTTGCCTTCAATGGCGTCCAAGCGGTGTTCATCGCCTATTTCGTCACCTACCTGGTTGCGCTCGGTTATGCGCTGGCCGCGGCAGGATTCCTGTTCTCCCTCGCCGTTGCCGTCGCCATGCCGTGCCGGGTGCTGTGGGGCTGGCTCGGCAGTTTCCACATTGCACCCCGTCTGGTGCTGGCTGGGCTTGCGCTGGGCATGGCGGGCGGCGCCGCGGTGACGGGATTGTTCAGCGCGGCCTGGCCCATGGCTGCGATCGGGCTGGTGGGCGCCGTGGTCAGCGCCACCGCGGTGTCGTGGCACGGCATTCTGCTGTCCGAGACGGCCCGCCTCGCGCCCGCCGGCAAGGTCGGCGGGATGACCGGCGGTGTCCTGTCGTTCGGTCAGGTGGGCGCTCTTGTGGGTCCCCTCGCATTCGCACTGCTGCTCCACCTGACCGGTGGTTACCGGATCGGCTGGGCCGTGTGCACTATTCCCGCTCTGTGGGTTGGCATCAGTCTGCTGCGCGCCGGCGCGCCGATGAAAAACCGCGGAGCCCTCAACACCGAGGTGCCCCGGTTGAACACGCCTCCGTGAAGCGGATTGATCGCGCGCGAAACCCCCTCCGGAGTGGCCGGCATGGCGATGTGCGTCAGGCCAAGCGGCGCGAGCGCATCGCGGATCGCGCTGAGGATGGCCCTCGGCGCGGTGGCGGGCGGTGCGCTGACGGGGCCGTCTCTGTGTTCACCGCCGTTCGGCGAGGATATGCCAGTGCCACGAGCCTGGGCGGCGCTGCTCCTCCTGAGTCAGTGATAGCAGCTCGAAGCCGGCGAGGAGCGGGGCAAGGCCAGCCAGGTCGCAATAATAGTGCGGGTGCGCCTTGGCGTCGCTGCCGCGGATGAAGGTGTCGGGAGCGACCGGCCGGCCGCGGCCGAATTGCGCGTCCCGCTTCGACAGCATCGTGCCCTGGTAGAGACCGCCGGGCTTCAGGACGCGCCAGATCTCGGCGAGGCGGCGGCCGACATCGCCCATCGTACCGTGAAAGATGACGTTCCACGACAGCACATAGTCGAAGCTCTCGTCGGCGAAAGGCAGCGCGTCGGCATCGGCGTGGTGCAGGCCCAGTCGGAGGCCGCGCGCGGCCGCCTAGCGGCGAGCAAAGTCGACGCCGGCGGCGGCACCGTCAACCGCCTCGACGGCAAAGCCCTGCTCGGCGAAGAGCAGCGCATGCCGGCCGACGCCGCAACCGAGGTCGAGCACGCGCTGCACGCCGCGCGTCTTCAGCATCGGCACCAGCGCCGCCACCGCCGGGTGCGGCACAAGCCAGTCGGCGCGGCCCTCCGGCGTTATCCACCGCTCGTCCCACGCCTCGACCGCCGTCGCCGCCATCTGCGCTTCCCGCCCTGCCGTCAGCTATGTTCTCCGGCCGTCATCATGCCCGCCTCGGCATCGCAGACGCCGCCTATCCCAGGCCATAGAGGGCGGCGGCGTTGTCGTGGGTCAGCTTGCGGCGCATCGCGGGCGGCAGATCCTTCATCTGGCGCTCGACCGTCGCCTGCGAGTTCGGCCACACGCCGTCCGGGTGCGGATAGTCCGAGGCCCACAAGAGATGGCCTTCGCCGAAAAACGGGATCAGCGCCATCGTCGCATAATCCTCCTGGAAGGTCGCCCAGACCTGCCGCTTGAACAGTTCCGACGGCTTGGTCTCAAGCTGGGCGCCGCCCTTGTCGGCCCAGAAATCCTTGGCCTCCCACAGCCGCCAGTGACGATAATCGAGTTCCTGCATGAGCCACGGCAGCCAGCCGGTGCCGCCTTCCGCCACGACGATCTTGAGCTTGGGGTGGCGCTCCAGAATGCCCCAGGCGAACAGATCGACAAACGGTTCGAGGAAATTCGCCATGAAGAACTTGGTGTTCTCGAACACGCTGGCCGCCTTGCCGGCGGCGCGGCTGTTTGGATTGGGACCGAACACGGTGATGTGCCAGGAGAGGACGATGCCGGTCTCTTCGAGCGCGCTCCACAGGCTCTCCCAGCCCGGGTCGTCGAGTTTCGGATTGATGTTGGCGATCATCAGCGTGACCTGGCGCACCCCGCCCTTCGCGACGAGCCGGCGCAATTCCTCGGTCGCTGCCTGCGGCGTCTCGGGCAGCATCGGGACACCGAGCAGCCGGTCGGGCGCCGCGGCGCAGAACTCCATCAGCCAGTCGTTGTAGACGCGGTAGCAGGCGACGCGCAGCACCGGGTCGTCGGTCGAGATCTGGAAGATCGGGCCGAAAATGACCTGCGCCTGCACGCCGTCGCGGTCCATGTCGGCAAGCCGCAGCTCGATATTGGCCGGGCGGCGCGCGCTCTGGTCGTGGATGCCGGCGCGGTCGAAGGCGTTGTAGAGCGGCTTGACCGGGCGCTGATTGCCGGTCGCCGGCGGCTTGCCGTCCCAGCGCCCCCACACCTTGCCGTCGCACACCCAAACGGCCTGGCCGTCGCGCTCTTCGATATGCGGCGCCCGGTCGCGCATCTCCGCCGGCAGCCGGGTCGTCCACAAATCGGCCGGCAACTGGCTGAGATCCATATGGTCGTCGCATGAGATCAGATGGTCGGCCATGGTGCTCTCCCTTCGAGACGATGCTTTGACGTCATCATATCAACCCGCGGCGTGGAACGCGCGGGTCTTATGGTTGCTTCGCTTCAGCGAGGGCAGCCATTCGAAAGAGCCGTCAGACGCTCTGCCTGACCAGCGGCATGACCTCTTCCGCCAGGATCTGCAATTGGTCGAGCGCCAGGCTGTTGGGCATCCCCGGCCAATGGATCGAGGCGACGATGTGGTTGACCCCAAGCCGGCGGTTGAGCCGGACCATTTGCTCGGCGACCTCGGCGGGCGAGCCCAGCAGGAAGCGGTCTTCCAAGAGCTCGGCAAAGCCGTGGTCGAAATCGTCGCCCGCGGGCATCACCTTGTCCTGCCCCCATTCGCGATAGGCCTTGTATTTCTCCTCGAGATAAGGCTGGGCGCGGCGGATCGCCTCGGCGCGGGTCGGCGCGACAAACACCTCGCGGCGCATCGGCACCTCGGCGGGGAACGGCTTCCCCAATTCGTCGAGCGTGCGCTTGTAAAGGTCCATCTGGCGCTCGATCGTCGCCAGTGTGCTGTGCGGGTTGATGTACCAGCAATCGCCGATGCGCGCGGCGCGGCGGATCGCGACATCGGCATTGGCGCCGATCCAGATCGGCGGGGTCGGCTTCTGCACCGGCTTCACGGTGCAGGTGGCGCCGTCGAGCTCGAAATGCGAGCCCTTCATCGACGACGAAATCCTCGGTCCACAGCCGCTTGATGGCGTCGAGGCTCTCCTCGAAGCGCTTGCCGAGGCCGGCGCGCGGCACGCCGAACGCCTTGAACTCGACATCGCGGTAGCCGATGCCGCAGCCGAACACCAGTTTGCCGCCCGACAATATGTCGAGCGTGGCAAGCTGCTCGGCGAGGTCGAGCGGCTTGTGCAGCGGCAGCAGCACGAGGCCGCAGAATCAGGCGCAGCCGGGGCGCGATCGCCGCGGCATAGGCGAGAAACGGGATCTGCTGCACCGATTGGAACGGGTGGGCGCTGTAATGCGAGCCCTTGACGATGCCGTCGAAGCCGAGCCGGTCGGCGCGCCGCACCAGTTCGAGATCGTCGGCGAGATGGGCGGCGGCATCGCCCGGCGGGTGCTGGCCGCGGACGATCAGGCTGAGCTGCATCTTGTTCTGTTCGCCACTCATTCCGCTGCCATCCCCTTGTCGGCGAGTTCCTTTTTCGCGTTGGCGTTCTTGTCGAGCGCCAGCCCCATGCCGCGCATCACATGGGGCGCCTTGGTGAACTGGATGTTGGCATACTCGATGACCTCGATGCGATTGCCCCACGGATCGAGAAAATCGAGGAACGGCCCCTCGACCATCGTCGCGCCGGCAGCCTCGGCGCGCGCCTTGACCGACGAGCGGTCGTCGACGACGAAGCCGATATGACGGCGCTCGACCCCGTCCTGCCGGTAATCCGGCACCCGCGTCAGGTTGATGAACTGGTCGCCCAAATCGATGAAGGCGTTGCGCTCGCCCTTCGCGCGCAGCGCGAACTCGAAGATCCGCCCATACCATTCGAGCGCCGCGTCGATGTCGCCGACCTCGATTGCGACATGGTTGATGCCGACGAGCCGCGGCTTCTTGCTGCTGTCGCTCATATCCGTCCTCCGATGTGGGGCCAGCATGGCCGGCATTTGGCCCGACCGCCCGGCCCGGCGCAAGCGCAGCGTCTTCGTGGTGAAATTCGCCGGAGAAGGTCCTATCTTCGGGGCGGGGAGGACATCGGCTCATGCCAGATTGGATCATCACGACCGCGGTCGGGACCGGCGAGAAGGGGTTCGCCGGCGATGGCGGGCCGGCGACGGCGGCATTGCTCAACGGGCCGTTCGACCTCGCCTTCGACGCCGCCGGCAATCTCATCTTTGCCGACACCTTCAACAACCGGATCCGCCGGGTCGATGCGCGCACCGGGACCATCGGCACGATCGCGGGCAATGGCGACAAGGGATATTCGGGCGACGGCGGGTCGGCGACCGCGGCCTCGCTCAACGAGCCTTACGGCGTCGTGGTCGATCGCGCCGGCAATGTCTATACCGCCGACCGGCTCAACCGCCGGGTGCGCCGCATCGACGCCGCCTCGGGCATCATCACGACGCTCGCCGGCACCGGCGAGGCGGCGTACGGCGGCGACGGCGGCCCGGCGTCGCGAGCCGGGCTCGCGGAACCCAACGGCCTTGCCTTGGACGCCGCCGAGCGGCACCTCTACATCGCCGATGTGGTCGACCACCGGGTGCGCATCGTCGATCTCGCCGCGGGAACAATCGCGACCTTCGCCGGCACCGGCGCGGCCGAGGACAGCGGCGACGGCGGCCCGGCCCGCGCGGCCGGCGTGTTCGGCGCCCGCGCAGTCAAGCTCGCCGCCGACGGCACGGTCTACATCCTGGAGCGCCAGGGCAGCCGCCTGCGCGCGGTCGATCCGCGCACCGGCGTCATCGCAACGATCGCCGGCACCGGGGCGCGCGGCCACGGCGGCGACGGCGGCCCGGCGCGCGACGCGGTGTTCGACGCGCCGAAGGAGATGGCGCTCGACCGCGACGGCAGCCTCTTGATCGTCGACACCGAAAACCACGTGATCCGCCGCATCGACCATGCCACCGGCATCGTCACGGCCGTCGCCGGCGGCCATCAGGGCGGCGACGGCGACGGCGGCCCCGCCACCGCCGCCGGGCTCGACCGGCCGCACGGCGCCGTCGTCGGCCCCGACGGCGCGATCTATATCGGCGACACCAACAACCACCGCATCCGGAAGGTGGTGCGTGCAGGCTGATCGGCTGCTGCGCAAGCGTCTGTCCGGCGCAGTCGCCGCCGGACTGGCAGCGGCCTTCTGGCTGGCGTCGGTTGTGTTGGTCCCGGCCGCAGCCGCCGGTCCCGCCGCCGCAGTGACGACGCCGGGCACCGGAACCTTGACCATGTGCCGCAACTGGCTCGTCTATACGTCCTGCTCAACCTACCATCACGTCGCCATGCCGCAGCGCGTGGCGGTGGGCGACCGGTTCACCCTGGTCTTCGGCAGCAACCTGAAGGAATACGATTTCCGCGTCGCCCGGATCGCGCAGAGCGGCGACCGCTGCACGATCCACAGTACGGTCGGAAATAACAAGATCGACATCGCCCCATGTCGCGCGGCGGCCAATCCCGCCGCCGCGCGGTAGCGGGCGGTTCCGCTCAGTTATCCCCGGCCAGGAAGCGGCGCAGTTCGGCGACGAGGTCCTTCGGGTTGTCGCCCTGCACGGTATGGCCGGCGCGCGGCACGGTGACGAATTTGCCGTCGGGCAGACGCTGCGCGAGGCGGATGGCGTCCTCCTCGTGAAACACGTCGCTCTCGCCGCCGCGCACGACAAGGGTCGGGCAGGTGACGCGGGCAAGGCCGTCGGCGAGCTTGGCGCGCTCGGCGCGGTGGGCCTCATGGTCGAGCCGCTGAAAGCGCCGCGTGTCGTATTTCCACCGCCACGTGCCGTCGGGCTGCTGGCGCAGTGCGTGCATCAGGCTGCGGCGCAGGATCTTGGGATCGCGGCGCGGGTTGAACTTCAGCGCCTTCTCGATGATCGCCTCGACCGTGACGACTTCCTGAACCTCGTTGACGAAGTCGCGGATGCGGCTCGACCCTGGCCGCCGCATCTCGGGGCCGGCATCGATGATCACCAGATTGCTGAGCCGCTCGGGATGCGCGATCGCGAAGGCGAGCGCATTGATCGCACCCAATGACATGCCAACGAGGACGAACTTGTCGAGGCCGAGATGGTCGACAAAGCCCTTGGTGTCGGCGATCTGGGCGCCGATCGAATAGTCGGTGTCATGCGCCCAGTCGCTGTCGCCGTGGCCGCGCTGGTCGAGCGCGACGCAATGATAGTCGTCGCGCAGCGCGAGGCAGCATAGATCCCAGGTATGCGCATTGAGCGCGCCGCCATGCAGAAAGACGATGGTTGGCAGATGCTTGTTGCCCCAATCGAGGTAGTGAAAGCGCATCCGGCCGAGGTGAAATTCGTGGCTTTCCGGCAGCACCAGGTCGTCAAAACTGAACCCGGCGCGCACCGAGGTGGTGGCAAGATGCTCGCGATATTCTTCGGCGGACAGGCTCATGGTGGCAACGGGCTCCTCAAGCAGCGTTCTGCCATGGGCTTTAGCATGAAACGCGCCGACATGCCGCAGTTGCGAAAACGCGGCGGCCATGCGGCAGGCGAATGTTTGCGGCGGCGGTCGCGTCGGCTACTCTCGGCGCAGACGAGAAGCGCGAGGCCGCGATGAGCCAGATCAACCTGCGACACGGCATCTTTCTGCCGCCGTTTCATCCCAACGAGGAAAACCCGACCCAGTGCCTCGAGCGCGATCTCGACCTGATCGCCTGGCTCGACAAGCTCGGCTTTCACGAGGCGTGGATCGGCGAGCACCACTCGGCCGGCTACGAGATCATCTCAAGCCCCGAGATCTTCATCGCGTTTGCCGCCGAGCGCACCCGCCACATCCGGCTCGGCACCGGCGTCATCTCGCTGCCCTACCATCACCCGATGATGACCGCCGACCGCATCGTCCAGCTCGACCACATGACGCGCGGCCGCGTCATGTTCGGCGCCGGGCCGGGCCTCCTTGCCTCGGACGCGATCATGATGGGCATCGACCCGATGACCCAGCGCGACCGCATGGCCGAGGCGCTCGACGCGATCCTGCGCCTGTTCAAGGGCGAGAGCGTCACCGAGAAGACCGATTGGTACACGATGGAGGGCTGCCGCCTGCACCTGCTGCCCTATACCAAGCCCTATCCCGAGGTCGCCGTCGTCAGCGCGATGACGCCGTCGGGCGGAAGGCTTGCCGGCAAGTACGACCTCAGCATGATCTGCGTCGCCGCGACCAACCCGTTCGGCTTTGACGCGCTCGCCTCAAACTGGCAGATCGCCAACGACGTCGCCGCCGAGCACGGTCGCTCGATGGACGCCAACCGGCTCAGGCTTGTCGGCCCGATGCACATCGCCGAGACCCGCGAGCAAGCCTTCAAGAACGCCCGTTGGGGCTTCGAGCGCTATCTCGGCTACCTCAACAACAACCAGCCGCGCTTCATCGTGCCGCCGGGGCAGGACGCGCTCGAATGGTTCGTCGAAAACCGCTTCGGCGTGTGCGGCACGCCCGACGACGCGATCGCCCTGATCGAGCGCCTGCAGGACAAGCAGGGCGAGTTCGGCGCCTTCCTGCAGCAGGCGCACAACTGGGCCGATTTCGAGGCGACCAAGCGCTCCTACGAGCTCTATGCCCGCTATGTGATGCCGCATTTCAGCAAGCTGAACGAGACCCGCGCCGCCTCCTTCCAATGGTGCGGCGACAACCGCGACGAGTTCAGCGCCAAGCGCAACGCCGCCGCCAAGGCGATGTTCGACAAGCACGAAGCCGAGCAACGCGCGCTGCGCGAGGGCGCCCAGGGCGCACAACACACGGCCCGCCCGACGCGTGGCCGCGAGGCATGGTAAACTCCGCGTCAGCCGTCCCGCGCGAGCGGTGTGTCGCGGCGCCGTTCAGGCGTCGAGCCGGCGCCACCAACGCCACGTCGCGGCCAATGCCGCGAAGCCCAGCAGCCCGGTGATTGCGGTCGCCCACGGCGCGCCGATCGCGTCGGCCAGCATGCCAAGGCCGAGAAAGCCGATCGGGCCGGCGCCGATGCACACCGACAGGACGCCGTACATGCGGCTGCGCATCTCTGCCGGCGCGGCGAGGTAGATGAGGGTCGCCTGCATCACGCTGAAGCCGGCGCTCGTCAGCCCGGTGAACAACAATGCAGCGGCGGCGAGCGGCACGCTCGGCGCCAGTGCAAACGCGATCAGCATCGCCAGATAGCCGACCACCCCGCCGATATAGAGCCGGGTATAGTTTGCCGGCCGCGCATAGAGCGCCATCGCGATCGCGCCGCAGAACGCGCCGATGCCGTCCATGCTGGCCAGCATGCCGATGCCGCGCGCTCCGAGGTGCAGGCTGTCCTGCCCGATGACCGGGATCATCGAGGTGAACGGCCAGCCGAACACGTTGTAGATGACCGTGATGATCAGAGTTGCGGCGAGCTTGCGGTCGCGCCGCACCAGCAGAAAGCCCTCGATCATCCGCGCCAGCACGGCGCCGCCGCCGGCGGCCACGAGGAGGTTGCGGTGGCGCACGCGAATAGCCGCGGCGAGGGCAATCGCATAGCACATCACGCTGACCGTGAATGCGCCTGAGATGCCGAATCCGGCGAGCAAGAGGCCGCCGATCGTCGGGCCGAGCATGCGGCTCGCGTTGTTGGCGCCGACATCGACCGACATCGCCGCGCCCATGTGCTCGTGCCCGACGACATCGCCGATCATGACCCGGCGCACCGGGTTGTCGGCCGCCCAGGCGATGCCGTTACAGAAGCTGGCGACCGCCAGGTGCCACACCGCGAGCTTTCCGGCATAGGCAAGCAATGCCAGAGACAGCGAGGTTGCCAGCATCGCCACGATGACCAGGACGAGTGCCGTGCGCCGCTCGATCCGCTCGGCGGCGGCGCCGATCACCGCGCCGAACAGCGCCATCGGCAGCATCCGCAGCATCGTCATCAGCGCCACGTCGAAGGGCGACCCGGTATGCTGGTAGACAAACACGCCGACGACGATCATCTCCAGCCAGCGCACCGCGAACACGACGAGGCCGACGACCCACAGCCGGCGGAAATCGGGCAGGGCGAGCAATGCCCAGCGCCCCGCCGCGGCGGGCGCGCCGGGGAGGGGGGCAGCCAGCGCAGCAGGACGCCCGCGAGCGGCGAAGAACGATCGATCGAGGCGCATGTCCGCAGGATTGTCGGGCGTGGCGGCCGGTTGTTGTTGGCGGGCGGCTGGCCGGCGTAGTCTACCGGCCAAGCTCGGTGTTTCGCGGGTCGCGGCATCCCGGGTTTCGCATGGGGCCGCGACCGTTTCAGGCAAGGGATGGCGATAGAGATGGATCTGCGACTGAAAGGCAAGAAGGCGATCGTCACCGGCGGCACCCGCGGCATCGGCCGCGCCGTCGCGAACCTGCTGGCGGCCGAGGGCTGCGACGTCGCGATCTGCGCGCGCCATCGCGACGCGGTCGACGCAACCGTCGCGGCGCTCGCGCGCACCGGGGTCAAGGCGACCGGCGGCGCGGTCGATGTCAGCGACCTGGCGGCGCAACGGCAATGGATCGCCGAGGCGAGCGCCACGCTCGGCGGCCTCGACATCTTCGTCGCCAATGTCAGCGCATTGGCGCAAGGCATGGACGAGGAAGCCTGGCGCCGCGGCTTCGAGATCGACGTGATGAGCACGGTGTTCGGCATCGAGGCGGCATTGCCGGTGCTGGTAAAATCCGGGGCCGCCTCGATCGTCGTCGTCGGCAGCACCGCGATGGCGGAGATCTACGGCCCGCCCCGCTCCTATGCCGCGGTCAAGGCGGCGCTGGTGCCCTACGTCAAGGGCCTCGCCCGCAACCTCGCGGCGAAGAACGTGCGGGCCAACATGGTGTCACCCGGCAACGTCTACTTCAAAGGCGGCGTGTGGAATGTCGTCGAGGAGCGCAACCCCGAGATGTTCGCGTCGATGCTGGCGCGCAACCCCACCGGGCGCATGGGCACGCCCGAGGAGGTCGCCGATGCAATCGTGTTTCTCGCCAGCCCCCGCGCCAGTTTCATCACCGGCACCAACCTGATCATCGACGGCGCCCTGACCCAGCGCGTCCAGTTCTAGTCTCGCGCCGACAACACGCCTCTAATCGGTCTCAATGGCCCCACGGCATGATGGGCACGGTCGAGACCGCGTTTTGCGGCGAGCCTTCGATGATCTTGTCGCTGATCGCCAGATAGACCAGCGTGTTGTGCTTCTTGTCGACGATCCGATAGACGTGGGTGCGCTTGAAGAAGATCGAGGTCTTCGCGGAATAGACCTCCTGCTCGTGCGGCAGCTTGGTAATGCTCACGTTGATCGGGCCGGTCTGGCGGCAGGCGATCGAAAACCGCGATGGGTCCTCCGCCAGCCCCAACCCGCCGGTGACGCCGCCGGTGCGCGCTTGGCTGATGTGACAGGTGACCCCCGGTACGCTCGGATCGTCGAAGGCGCTGACGCAGACCTTGTCGTTGGGTCCGAGAAACCGGAAGGTCGTGCTGATGCACGCCAGATCGTCGGCCAGCGCCGACGGGGCCAGCGCGGCGGCGGCCAGCAACAGCAGAAATAGGCGCAACGCCGGCATGACCATTCGTAGGCTCAGTAATAAAGGAACGTGCTGCGGAAATATTGGGCGCACACTTGGCGCAGCCTGAGCACGACGGTGGCCGGCTTGCTGCTCCTCCTCAGATGCACGCTGACCGCGATCCCCTTCAACTGCTCGCCGTAATCCGGCGACAGGTGGCTCACCTGCGGCACCGCCGAGACGTCGCGCACGATGCCGGGCGGGGTCGATGAAACGACCGTGGCGTCGACCTTGCCGAGGCTTCCGGTCGCGACGAAGCTGCGCATCTCGTCGCCGCTCCGGTCGACAAGATCGGTCGCGTCGAGCGTGATCCGGGTGGTCTGCGCCGGGCTGTGCGGGTCGTACTCGTCGCACGACGCGGCCGACGCCGGCCTCGGGCAGCTCGCAAGGCAGCACAGCATGAACAGGCCAGCCCCGCACGCCGCCTGTACCCATTTCCGCCCGTGCCGCATCAATCTCCCTCCCGGCAATCCGGCCTCGTATAAACGGGGATGCACCAAGACGGCTAGGGCTTACATCAAGGCGCAGCGGCCGCGTGCGCTCGCGGCCGTGCGTCGCTCTCACCGAGGCCTACGGAAAAGCTGCCATGTCCGGCCGGCATGGCTCGCGCCGCCCAAATCCTGACACTATTTCGCCAACGCCTCCGCAACGGAGGCACAACAACGATCCGGGGGAATGCCATGCTGTCGTGGTTTCGCGAGCTGAACGCCAAGGAGCGCCAGACGATGGGCGCCTGCTTCGGCGGCTGGGCGCTCGATGCCTTCGACGTCCAGATGTACAGTTTCGTGATCCCGACAATCATTGCGCTGTGGGGGCTGTCGCACGGCGAGGCGGGGCTGATCGGCACCGTCACGCTGTTGATCTCGTCGCTCGGGGGCTGGTTCTCGGGCACGCTGTCCGACCGCTTCGGCCGGGTGAAGATGCTGCAGATCACGATCCTGTGGTATTCGATCTTCACCTTCCTGTGCGCCTTCGCCCAGAATTTCGAGCAGTTGTTCATCCTGCGCGCGATGCACGGCTTCGGCTTCGGCGGCGAATGGGCGGCTGGCGCGGTGCTGATGGGCGAGGTGATTCGCGACAAGTACCGCGGCCGCGGCGTCGGGCTGGTGCAGACCGGCTGGGCGGTCGGCTGGGGCGCTGCGGCGCTGGTCTATACCGCGCTCTATTATTTCCTGCCCGAGTGGCTGGCCTGGCGCCTGCTGTTCGCGGTCGGCCTCGTCCCGGCGGTCTTCGTATTGTGGATTCGCCGCCATATCACCGAGTCCGAGGTCTTTGAAGCGCATCGGGAAACCCGTGCGCCGATCGGCGTCTCACACCTGTTTTCGGCGTTTCGCGGCCCGCATCTGTGGACCACGGTCAAGGTCTCGCTGATGGTCGCCGGCGCGCAGGGCGGCGGCTATGCCCTGTCGATCTGGATGCCGGCCTATCTGCGCGAGGTGCATCATCTCTCGGCGCCAAAGACCGGCGGCTTTCTGCTGGTGCAGATTTTCGGCGCGCTGATCGGCTTTCTGCTCGGCTCCTGGCTCAGCGATGCGATCGGCCGGCGCTGGACGTTCATGTTATCGGCGATCCTGTCGCTGGTGATGGTCCTCGTCTACATGTTCCTGCCGCTCAACAACGAGCTGCTGTTTTGGCTCGGCATCCCGTTGTTCATCGTGCTTTTGATGAAATTCCCGCCGATGGGACCGTTCATGACCGAGCTGTTCCCGACCGAGGTGCGCGGCACCGCGCAGGGGTTCTGCTACAACGCCGGGCGGGCGATCGGCTCGTTCTTCCCGACCATGGTCGGCTATCTGAGCGTCAGCGCCGGCCTCGGCGCGGCGATCGGCATCCTCAGCGCCTCGGCATTCGGGCTGATGGTGGTCATGCTGTTTCTGTTGCCGGAAACCCGCGGGCGCAGCCTGGAAAGCCTCGAACCCGGGGCGATCATGCCGTGACCCTGGCGGCCGACTCCCCGCTGTCGACCGCGGTGTGGCCCTGTTCGCGGAAAGATGCGATTTCCGTCGAAGGAGCTTCTGCGCTATCGTTGCCCAATCGGTTTCGGGCGAACCGCCTGACGAAGGAGACCTGAAGGATGAGTGGAAATTTCGCACCCCTTTCTTGCCTCAGCGGCGTTCGGGTCGTCGATCTGACCCAGTTCGAGGCGGGGCCTACCTGCACCGAAGCGCTGGCTTGGCTCGGCGCCGAAGTCGTCAAGATCGAGAACCCGTCGCGCGGCGATCCCGGCCGGCGCATCGCCAGCACCGATGCGAAGGCCGCCGACTTGTTCTATTTCAAGATTCTCAACGCCAACAAGAAGTCGGCGACGGTCGACCTCAAGACCAAGCGCGGCGTCGATCTCGTCAAGGAACTGGTCAAGAAGGCCGACGTCTTCGCCGAAAACCTCGCCCCCGGCACGATCGAGCGGCTGGGGCTCGGCTATGACGTACTGAAGGAGATCAACCCGGGCATCATCTATTGCCAGGTCAAAGGCTTCGGCGAGGGCAGCCCGTATGAGACGAGCCTCGCCTTCGACATGATCGCGCAGGCTTCCGGCGGCACCATGAGTGTCACCGGCGAGCCCGGCCAGCCGCCGGTCAAGCCCGGTTGCACGATCGGCGACACCGGCACCGGCATGCTGATGGCGATCAGCGTCCTCGGCGCGCTCTATGAGAAGCGCGCGACCGGCAAGGGCCGCCGCCTGCAATTGGCGATGCAGGATGCGGTCATGCACTACATCCGCACCTCGTTCGCCGTGATGTCGCAGCAGGGCGACAAGAAGGCGGCGCCGCGCATGGGCGCGCAGAGCACCTCGGGCGCGCCGGCCCCGTGCGGCATCTATCCGTGCAAGCCGGGCGGCTACAACGACTACGTCTACGTCTTCTGCAGCCGCGCCAACCCCGAGCACTGGAACTCGTCTGCTCAAGGTCATCGGCCGCGAGGAACTGATCACAGACCCGCGCTTCGCGACCAACGAAGAGCGCAACAAGAACGAGGGGTTCATCAACGAGATCATCACCGAGTGGACCAAGAACCACACCAAGGAAGAGGCGATGAAGATCATCGGCGCCGCCGGGGTGCCGGCCGGTGCGGTGCACGACACGCTCGAACTGTACAACGATTCGAGCTTCGAAAAGCGCGGCATCATGCAGATCATGCACCATCCGGACGGCGACTGGAAATGCGAGAGCTGGCCGGTGCGCTTTGACGGCAAGCCGCCTGAACTGAAGCCGTCGCCCAAGCTCGGCCAGCACACCGACGAGGTGTTTGCCAGCTGGCTCGACATGAGCGAGGCCGACATCAAGGCATTGCACCAGGAAAAGGTCCTCGGCTAAAGCGGCCTGCAGCGGCGCACCTCGGTGCGCCGCTTTCGTTTTGCGGCACCCCTTCTTGTCTTGGCCGGACTCGTCCTGGCCATCCATGGAAAGAACCTCGTGGGTCACCGGGACTGGTCCGGGGATGACAGCCGGGGAAAGTAATGTTCTTGGGAAGAGGAGATAGCTCAGATGGCGGAACTGACCGGCTCGGAAATCCTGGCGCGCTGCCTGAAGGCGGAGGGCGTCAAGGATTTGTTCTTCATCATGGGCGGCCCGATGCTGCTGGCCGAGGCGAAAGCCATCGAGCAGGGCATCCGGATGATCGACGTCCGCCACGAGCAGGCGGCGGCCTTCGCCGCGCAGGCCTATAGCCGCCTGACCCAGAAGCCCGGGGTCTGCATGGCGGCCTCCGGCCCGGCGGCGATCAACCTGTCGACCGGCCTCGCCAACGCGCTGATCGATTGCTGCCCGGTCATCGGCTTCGGCGGGTCGAGCCCGGCCGGCCAGTTCGGCCGGCAGGTCTTCCAGGAAATCGACCAGATGGCGATCATGCGCGGCTGCGTCAAATATGCCGACCGCATCCTCAACGTCAAACGCATCCCGCAGCAGATCAATTTCGCGTTCCAGACCGCGATGCTCGGCAAGCCCGGGCCGGTCTATCTCGATTGGCCGGGCGACCTGCTCTACCAGAAGATCGACGAGAGCGAGGTCGATTGGAGCTATGCCGGGCGGCCGATCGTGCGGGCGCGGCCCTATGCCGAGCCGAAGGCGATCAACGCGCTGGTCGATGCGATCAACAACGCCAAGCAGCCGATCATCTGCTCGGGCGGCGGCGTGATCTGGTCGCAGGCGTGGGACGAGATGCGCCAGTTCGTCGAGAAGGCGGGCATCCCGTTCTACACCACCCCGCAAGGCCGCGGCGTCGTGCCGGACGACCACCCCTATTCCTACCTGACGATGCGCTCGACCGCGTTCCGCGACGCCGATCTGATCATCGTGCTCGGCACCCGCATGAATTACATCATCGGCCATGCCGCGCCGCCGCGCTTCGGCGCCAACGCCAAGATCGCGCGCATCGAGATCGACGGCGAGGAACTCGGCCGCTCGGCCCGCAATATCGACATCCCGGTTCAGGGCGACTGCAAGTCGGTGTTGCAGCAATTGCTCGACGCCTTGCCGGCCAAGACCGCCGACAAGTTCGCCGGCTGGCGCCAGAAGCTGGCCGACGGCGAGGCCGCCAAGCGGCTCGGCCCGGGCGGCAACTACCCGACCGACGGCGACATCCACCCGTTGCGGATGTTCGAGGAGATCAAGAACTTCATCAAGCGCGACGCGATCCTCGTCGTCGACGGCCAGGAGACGCTGAATTACGGGCGCCAGTCGGTGCCGACCTTCGAGCCGGCGCACCGCCTCAACTCGGGGCCGTTCGGCACGATGGGCGTCGGTCTGCCGTTCGCGGTCGGCGCCAAGGCCGCCTGCCCCGACAAGCAGGTCGTCTGCGTCCACGGCGACGGCTCGTTCGGCCTCAATGCGATGGAGCTCGACACCGCGGTGCGGCACAAATTGCCGATCCTCGTCGTGGTCAGCCTCAACGGCGGCTGGACCGCCGACCCGGAAAAGAACAAGCCCGGCCGCAACCTCGGCTACACCCGCTACGACAAGATGGCCGAGGGCCTCGGCTGCTACGGCCAATATGTCGAGCAGCCCGAGGAGATCCGTCCGGCCCTGGAGCGCGCCCAGAAGCAGGTCGACGAGGGCCGCGTCGCACTGGTGAACATCAAGACCGACTACCGCGCCCGCGCCGGCACCGTGCAGTTCTCCGACTATTCCACCTGAGCCGCGCCGCTCGCTCCGGCCGACACGGAAAGGGGCGCCCGCGGGCGCCCCTTTTTGCGTGCGCTCAGGCGCCCCTTTTAGGTGCGCTTAGGAGGCGTCGGTGCCTGTGCTAGTCTGGTCGCGAACCGGGAAGGGAGGCGGTCGTGCGGCTTCTTGCGCTGGCGTTGCTGATCGGCCTTTGCGGCCTTGCGGGCACGCCGCCGGCGAGCGCGATGAGCAGTCCGCGCGCTGCGCATGTCGGCGCAACCCGCGTGTTCATCGTAGCCGACCATGTCTGCCCGCGCGGCTATCATTGGACGGCGGCAGGCTACTCGCGGAAGGGCCGGTGGCATGAGGCTCGCTGCGAGCCCGATCGTCGCTGGAAACAGGGATCGGCGGCGCCCGCGTGATGAGCGATCTGCCCGAGGCGGGGGAGCTCGAGCGCGCCGCCGATTGGCGGATCCGCAAGCTCGGTGAGGACCCGGACGACCAACAAAGCGAAGCCGCCGCCAGGCTGCTGCAGCATCTCGCCGACGAGGTGCGCCGGTTGCGCGGCGCGCCGGCCTACACCGAATACCTCGCGATCCTGAACTGGCTCGGCGAATTCGACGTGATGGAGGATTTCGCTGAACGGGCGCACGAGTATCGCATCCGCATCGGCGTCGATCAGTTCCCCGCAAGCGCCGAGGACTACCTGCGCGCCCTGATCACCTTGGCCAAGGATACGGCCGGCCTGTAGCCGCCAATGGAAGCGCAGCGGCGAACTACGCAAAGGCGCGGCGGATGCGGCCCCAATCCTCGATCGCGTGCTCCTGCCCGGGCACGATCTGGATCGCGATCTCGGTATAGCCGGCCGCCGCAAGCTTGCCGATGCGGTCCTTCAATTCCTTCTCAGGGGCGGCGAAGGTCATCAGGCGGATCAGGTCGCCGGTCACGAACGCGCGCTCCTCCGGCTTGACGAACATCAGATGGCCGCGATGGTTTTCCAGGTAATGCGCGCCTTGCGGTCGGAAGCTGCGAGATTTCTCGACATAAGCCGCCACCGTGTCGGCCACCTCCGGCGGGATCGCCGCGATCGTCGGCAACCCCATCAGCGCCGCGTCGGCGGCGCGGTGCAAAAGCATCGCGGCGCGCGGCCCGGCCTGCGCCACCGCGCGCGCTGAATCCGCCGGCTCGTGCTCATCGAGCACGACGCCGCCGGTCAGCACCACCGCGTCGAGCGCGTCGGCAGCATGCCCCGCCGCGGCCCACAGCCGCGCGCATATCGTCGAGCGCCGCAATACCGCCCGCCACATCGGCCGTCGTGTTGATCCAGCCGGCGCCGAGCCGCGCCGTCAGCTGCCGCGCGCGCGGCCCCGAAGCGGCGACATAGAGGCCGATCGGGTCGCGCGTGTTGATCAGGCCAAGTTCCGGGTTGAGCAGGCGAATGAGACGCTTTTTGCCTTCCAGCTCGGCCTCGACCGTCTCCTCGCGCAATAGCGCCATGACGGTGTGGACGTAAGTCTCCATGTCGGCGAGCTTGACCGCGCCGAGCCCCATCGCGCGCCGCCCGGTAAACCCGGTGCCGACCCCGAAATCGATCCGTCCCGGCGCCAGCTTGTTGAGCGAGGCAAACGCATTGGCCGCCACCGCGGCGATCCGGTTCGACGGAATGAGCACCCCGGTGGCGAGCCGGATCGTCGTCGTCTTCAGCGCCGCCGCGGCCATCGCGACGAACGGGTCGGCGCTCAGCATCTGCGTGTCGTAAAACCAGGCGCGGCTGAACCCCAATTCCTCGGCGCGCCGCACCACCCGCCAGGATTCGGCGTCGGTCGGTATCGCGATTGCAAAGCGCACGCCGCCCTTCCCGGGATGTCGCGGGACGAGGGCTTATCGCTTCGAGAACTGGAAGCTGCGGCGGGCCTTGGCCTTGCCGTATTTCTTGCGCTCGACGACGCGGCTGTCGCGGGTCAGGAACCCGCCCTGTTTGAGAACGGGGCGCAGTCCCGGCTCGTAATAGGTCAGCGCCTTGCTGATGCCGTGCCGCACCGCGCCGGCCTGGCCCGACAGCCCGCCGCCCTTGACCGTGCACCACACATCGAACTGGCCGAGCCGGTCGGTGACGACGAAGGGCTGGTTCATCACCATGCGCAGCACCGGGCGCGCGAAATACACCGGGCTGTCGCGCCCGTTGACCTCGATCTTGCCGTTGCCCGGCTTGATCCACACCCGCGCAACCGCGTTCTTGCGCTTGCCGGTGGCGTAGGAGCGGCCGAGCGCGTCGCGGATCGGCTGCACGTCAATCGGAGCAACCGGCAAGGCCGCGGCTGCCGCCGGAGCCGGTGTCGCCGGGCGAGTGGCGGAGGCCAGCGCCTGGCGCAGGCTCCCCAGCCCCTGGAAGGTCTGCGGGCCGGCCGGCCGCGCCGAGCGGCCAGGCGCCTGGTCGGTTGGCGTCTTGTCCGGGGCGTCGTCGTCGGACATCGCTCAGATCCTCACATTCTTGCGGTTCATCGCGGCGACATCGAGCGGCTCGGGGTTCTGCGCGGCGTGCGGATGCTCTGCCCCGGCATAGACCCGCAGGTTGCGCATGACGCTGCGGCCCAACGGCCCGCGCGGCACCATCCGCTCGACCGCCTTCTCGAGCACCCGCTCCGGGTGCCTGCCGGCCAGGATGGCGCCCTTGCTGCGCCCCTTGATGCCGCCGGGATAGCCGGTATGCCAGTAGAAGATGTCGGCGGCGCGCTTGTTGCCGGTCAGCTGCACCTTCTCGGCGTTGACCACGACGACATGGTCGCCGCAATCCATGTGCGGCGTATAAGACGGCTTGTGCTTGCCGCGCAGCCGCATCGCAATCAGCGAAGCGAGCCGCCCGAGCACCAGCCCGTCGGCGTCGATCAGCAGCCACTTCTTGTCGATATCGGACGGTTTGGCGGAGAATGTCTTCATCGGTCCGGCCCGGTTTGCGGGCGCTCCGTTTAGGCGAAGCGCGCCGGCGCGTCAAGCAAAAACCATTATGAAACAATGTGGTTTGCGGAGAGGTATTCAGTTACCTCGCGGCGACGAGAGCCGGCAAAGGGACACGGGTTGTGCTATAGCGTGCGCCGACCTGGATAGGGAGGCAACGATGAGCGGGGCGGCAGGGCAGGGCGAGAACGAGCCGGTGCTGCTTGAGGCACGTGACGACGGGGTATTGCGCCTGACCCTCAACCGGCCGGCGGCGCGCAACGCGCTGTCGGTCGGGCTGATGGCGGCGCTTGCGGGCGCGCTCGACCGCGCCGCCGCCGATCGGCAGTGCCGCGTCGTCGTCATCGCCGGCGCCGGCCCCGCCTTTTGCGCCGGGCACGATCTGCGCGAGCTGCGCGCCGACCCGACCCGCGCCGCCTACGAGCGCATCTTCGCGCAATGCAGCGCGCTGATGCAGCAGATCGTGCATCTGCCGAAGCCGGTCATCGCCGAGGTGCACGGCATCGCCACCGCCGCCGGCTGTCAGCTCGTCGCCACCTGCGATCTCGCGGTTGCCGCCGAGGATGCGCGCTTTGCGACGCCCGGCGTCAATATCGGGCTGTTCTGCTCGACCCCGATGGTCGCCTTGACGCGCGCGGTCGGCCGCAAGGCGGCGATGGAGATGCTGCTGACCGGCGAGCTTGTCGACGCGCGCGACGGCGCAGGCGTTGGGGCTCGTCAACCGGGTCGTGCCGCGCGCCGAGCTTGCCGGCGACGGCAACCGCGCTCGCCCGCCAGATCGCGGCGAAATCGGCGCTGACGGTGGCGATCGGCAAGGAGGCGTTCTACGCCCAGGCCGAGCGCAGCCTCGCCGACGCCTACGATTACGCCGCCGAAATCATGACGAAAAACATGCTGGCGCGCGACGCCGCCGAAGGCATCGACGCCTTCCTCGCCAAACGCCCGCCGGTGTGGCAGGACGCGTGATGCCGCGCGCCCCCGCCACCGGGCTGTCATAGAATCGGGCTAGTTGCCCTTCGCCGCCTCCGGTCTGTCACTGAACTCCGGCACGCGGAAATAGACCCAGACCAGATTGGCCGCCATCACCGCGGCGGTCACCAGGAACACCCAGCGCAGCCCGAGCGAGGCGGCGACCGCGCCGCCGATCAGCGGCCCCAGCGAATTGCCCATGAACATCGCCGACGAAGTCATGCCGTAGACCGCGCCGCGGTCGGAGCGCGCCACCAGCCGTCCGACCAGCGCATTGGCGGTCGGCAGCAGCCCGCCGATGAACAGCCCGACCCCGAAGCGCTCGGCGGTGAACACCCAGTAGCTGCGCGTGAACGCCTGCGGCAGCGTCGTCAGCGTGCCGCCGAGCAGGCAGATCAGCAGCACCCGGCGATAGCCGATGCGCGTCGCTGCGGTTGCCGAGAAACGGCGAGGCGATGACGTTGGCCAGGCCGGTGATCGAGAAGGCGACGCCGGCCAGCGTCGCAATGTCAGGCCGCGGCCCGACCATCTCCTGGACGTAGAGCGTCACGATCGGCTGCACCGTGCGCACCCCGAACTGCGCCATCAGCAGCACGAAAAACAGCGCCAGCAGCGCCGGCGTCGGTGACCAGCGCAGACGAGCCCGCCGACCGTCGAGCGCCGGCCGCTGCCCTTTTGCGGCCGGGTGAATTCCTCGTGCACGATCAGCCAGGCCAGCCCCATCGCCAGGAAGATCATCGCCGAGGTGCAGTAAGAACGGGATGCGATAGCTGCCGGTAGGTCCGCCAGGAGGCCGCCGACGACCGGGCCGACCAGCGCGCCGACCAGTTGCCCGGTGCTGAGCCAGCCGAGCGAATAGCCGAGCCGGTCTTCCGGCACCTGGCTGGCCACCAGGGCGATCGCGAGGCGGAAAACCCGGCGAACGCCCCCATCAGCGCGCGGAACGCGAAGAACTGCCAGACATTGGCGGCGACGCCCATCAGCGCGGTGAAAAAGCCGATCGCCAGGCTCGAGCGCAGCAGCATCAGCTTGCGGCCGTGCCGGTCGGCGACGCGGCCCCACAAGGGCGAGGCGAAGGCGGCAACGAACGAGGTGGTGCCGTTCAGGATGCCCGCCCACAGATCGATCGCCGCCGCGCCGGTGACGCCGAGTTCCGGCAGGAACAGCGGCATGATCGGCGTCAGCACCGAGAACGCCATCGTCATGATGAACTGGATGCCGACCATGGCCCACAGCGTCTGCTGCCAGCGCGGCGCAACCCCGCCCGCTTCGACCGTGGCCGGCGGGGCTCCCCGTTCCGCTGCATCGACGCGCTGGTCGGCCATGCACCCTCACCTATTCGGCTGCTTCCGCGACGACATCATGCCGGCATCGACATTGTAAAGCGTCGGCTCGCTCGGCATCATCCACCTGCCCGCAGGAGGACCCGCTATGAAATTCGGCATCTTCTACGAGTTGCAATTGCCGCGCCCGTGGCAGCCCGGCGGCGAGTTGCAGCTCTACCAGAACGCGCTCGACCAGGTCGAGTTGGCCGACCGGCTCGGCTACGACTACGCCTGGGAGGTCGAGCACCACTTCCTCGAGGAATACTCCCACTCGCCGGCGCCCGAAGTGTTTCTCGGCGCAGCGAGCCAGCGCACCAAGAACATCCGCCTGTGCCACGGCATCATGCAGTTGACGACGACCCACCCGGCGCGCTGCGCCGAGCGCATCGCCGCGCTCGACCTCGTCTCGAACGGCCGGGTCGAGTTCGGCACCGGCGAATCGCCAGCATCACCGAGCTGGAGCCGTTCGGCGTCGACTACGACGAGAAGCGGGCGATCTGGGAGGAGGCGATCCGCGCCATCATCCCGATGTTCGGCGAAGGCGGCGTCGAGCATCACGGCAAGTATTTCGACATGCCGCTGCGCAACGTCGTGCCGAAGCCGGTGCAGAAGCCGCACCCGCCGCTGTGGGTCGCCTGCTCCGCGCTCGACACGATCGAGATGGCCGGGCGGCGCGGCCTCGGCGCGCTGGCCTTCCAGTTCCTCTCGGCCGACGCCGCCATCGCCTGGGTGCACGCCTATTACAACGCCTTTACCAAGCGGCAGGAAAAGCTCGCCGATTACGCGACCAACCCGAACATCGCGATGACCAGCTATTTCATGTGCGCCGAGACCGACGAGGAGGCGCGCCGCCGCGCCGACGGCATCCCGTTCTTCCAGTTCGCGCTGCGCTTCTACGGCCAGAGCGCCAACCGCCAGCGGCCGCTGCCCGGGCACGGTCAATTTGTGGGACGAATACGAGAAGTGGAAGCGCGAAAACCCGGAGGGCACTGCCGCGCGCCTTGTCCGGCGGCCTGATCGGCTCGCCCGAGACCATCCGCCGCAAGCTGCGGCGGTTCGAGACCTCGCACATCGACCAGGTGATCCTGCTCAACCAGGCCGGCAAGAACACCCATGAGCACATCTGCGAGAGCCTCGACCTGTTCGCCCGCGAGGTGATGCCCGAGTTCCACGCCAACATCCCGGCGCAGGAGGCATGGAAGCAGAAGGTGCTGGCCGCGCGAGATCGAACTGGAGGAGATCGACACCCAGCCGTTCCGCGACCGCTACGGCCCCAACTCGGTGCAATTGCGGCCGGCAGATCGGCCCGCAGGCGGCGGCGTAGCGGGTTGCCGATGCCCGAACCCCTGCCCGCCCTCTCGCTTGTCGCCGTCCCCGGGCGGCGGCAGATTACGATCGACATCGCGCGCGAGGTCGAGCGGCGCGGCTTTGCGGGGTCTATGTGCCGAGCATCTTCGCCAATATGGCACAATGCGCGCGCTGGCCGCGGCACCGACCCTCATCTTCGCCACCGCGATCGCGCCGATCTACGCCCGCACGACCGAGGATTTCGCCCACAGCGCCGCCTATATCCACGAAATTTCGGGCGGGCGGTTCGCCTTCGGTATCGGGGTCGCGCATGGCCCGAGCCATATCCGCATGGGGGTGACGCCGGGCAAGCCGCTGGGCGACATCCGCGCCTTTGTCGACAAGCTGCATTCCTATGAGGGCATCGGCGCCTTTCCGCCGATCATCCTGGCGGCGTTGCGCAAGCGCATGGTGGCGCTGCCGGCGAGATCGCCGACGGCCTCGTTTTCGCCAACGCCAGCCGCTCGCATATGGCGCAGTCGCTGTCGGCGCTCCCGGCCGGCGAAGCGCAACGACCCGGATTTCCTCGTCGCCAACATGATCCCGACCTGCATCTCCGACGATGTCGAGGCGGCCAAGGCGGTCAACCGCCGCACGCTGACCCGCTACACGACGCTGCCGAACTACCGCAATTACTGGAAGGAAGCCGGCTACGTCGAGGAGATGGCGGCGATCGAGACGGCGATCGCCGAGGGCCGCCAGGCGACATCCCGTCGCCTGATGAGCGACCGCTGGCTCGCCGACGCGACGCTGTTCGGCTCGGCCGCTGCGGTGCGCGACGGGATCGCGGCATGGCGCGACGCCGGGGTCACGACGCCGATCCTCGTGCCCTCTTCGGCCACCGGCAACCAGCTCAAAGCCGTCGAGGAAATTTTTGCCGCGTTTGATGCGTAGGAAATCGACCTTCACCGCAGCGAGCACCGCGGCAGGCGGTCTGAGCTGGACCCGGAAACGCCGGCCGTACGCCGACCGCCAACCGGCCCAAACTCGGCCGCGGATATCGCCGGCGGCCGGCTCGCGCCGGCCGCCATGCGCGATGTCCTCCTTACGGCCTCGTCAACGGGCTGCTAGTGCTCAGACGCATTCAGGTGGTACATACACCCCAATTTCGTCATGCCCGGACTTGATCCGGGCATCTACGGAAACCCCGCACCACAGTGCCAACTTCCGTGGATGGCCGGGTCAAGCCCGGCCATGACGGTGAATCTTCTGTAGGTGTCTGTGC
>CAVVDM010000012.1:0-86828 GCA_963746885.1 uncultured Alphaproteobacteria bacterium | reverse complement strand
TGCAGGCCGGCCTGCGCAGCGATCTGAACTCCCGGCCGAGCCGGCATCGGGCCGCCCTTGGCATCCAGGGCCTGGCACCTTACTTCTTCGATCTCGAAGCAACCGCCTATGTCAGCGACCAGGGTCACCTCGCCGGCAGGGTTCAAGCATCCTACGATCTCCTGATCACGCGGCGGGCTGATCCTGCAGCCCGAGGCCGAACTGAACTTCTACAGCAAGTCTGATCCGGCCCGGTTGGTCGGCGCCGGGCTGTCCGACATCGATGCGGGGCTGCGGCTGCGCTACGAATTCTCCCGCAAGGTCGCCCCCTATCTCGGCGTCGCTTACGAAGGAAAGTTCGACGAGCCCGCCAGGCTTCGCCCGTCGTGCCGGCGACGGCACCGGCGCGGTGCGTTTTGCCTTCGAAGTCCGCATGTGGTTTTGAGGGAGAGGCCGATGCGAACGGTCATCGGCGCTCTCGTCCTGACAATTCTGCTCGTCGTCATCGCCGGCGCCGGGCTCATCTCTCGGGGACTCTACAATGTGGCGGCGACCCACCCACACTGGCCCGTTACCCGCTGGGCAATGGAGCGCATTCGCACCCACTCGATCAAGGCGCATGCGTCCGGCATTCAGGTCCCGTCCGGCCTCGACGATCCGGGCAAGCTCGCGGTCGGTGTTGAACATTACGCGGCGCATTGCGCGATCTGTCACGGGCCACCGGGTGTGCCGCACAGCGAGATTGCCGAAGGGCTATACCCGCCGCCGCCGAACCTCGCAGTCGCGGTCAAACCGTACAATCAGGCCGAGCTGTTCTGGATTCTCAAACACGGCATCAAGATGACCGGCATGGCGGGCTGGAGCGGTCACAGCGACGCCGAATTGTGGGCGACATCTGCCTTTCTCGGAAAGCTCCCGGCGATGACCGAGCCGGAATATGCGCGTCTCCTGATGGCGAGCCTCGCCGCGGCAGCCACGACCACTCAGGCGGAGCGCCACACCCGACGGAGGACAAGCCATGATCGATCATATGAGCGGCGGAGGCATGATGTGGAGTACAGGCCTGATCGGGCTCCTTGTCCTCGTTGAACGACTATAGAGCGAGCCGGCGACGATGGCCCCGAAGGTCACGCCGGACCGGGCTATCTCCGGAAACGCCGGCGGAGTGGCTTCTGTAAAGGCCCCGCCAGCGACCACAAAATAAGCGCGCGAAAAATCACCGAATCCCACACTAACAGAACCGAGGGAAGGCGGCGAAATCGAGTACCGACGGCGACACAACGAACCACAGGCCGAGCCGAAATTGGCCGACTCCTGCCAGATCGTGGACGTGTCAGCGCAATGGTGGAGATAATGGCCACGGCAAGTCCGACGAGCCACAGATCGACATGCGCCTTTCCGCCTCCCGGTATCTAAGAGCCATCGAATGCTCGAGTAACCAAGGCGAGCCGGAAACCCACAGGCCGAGGGTATGATTCGCCGAATCCTGCCAGCGCTCGGTCATGATCACGAATTTCCTGCCCTGCGCCGGGTGCGGTTTGCATGGGGGCCGGCTCCGGGTAATCTATCCCTAGTCTATCCTATGGTCGCTGTTCCTACGAGCGGCGCGCCTGCCGCTATTCGGTCGATGATAGTACAAGGGGCGTCAACCCGCCTCAATGACCCGTTCCCACCCAACTGAGGCGGTCCCGGCCGATGCCGTGATCGACAGTCTGAAAGGAGGCCCGCGATCCCGAGGATGCGGCGGCACTCATCCGCAACCAAAGGCCTTGTGGAGGTAGGCATGGACGTCCCGGATATCTTGGTCCGTCAGCCTGGGTCGCCACCGCCGGGCGGCATCGACACCGGGGAATTGGGGCTCGAGAACCCGTTCTTTATGTGGGCTTCGAGCACGGCATGCGGCTTCGACAGCACGCCGCCCTTTCCGGCAAAGTTTGGAGCGCCGGGGATGCGGCCGCGACCGTTACTGCCATGGCAGGCGACGCAAGTCCGTGCGTAGATCGCGCCCCCATGGGTGGGATTGCCGCCCGCGAAACCGCAGATGGTCTCGACGGCGCCGGCTCGATCGGGCGTTGGGGCCGTCCCCGCGGCACCGGGCACGGATCCGCCGGGATGCATCCTGCTGCCACCCATCATTCCGCTGCCCATCATGCTCTGCGCGGTCCGTAGTTGCGCACCGGCGGCGAAATTCCAGGACGCGACGATCGCGGCGGCGAATAAGACAGCGCGATATTTCATAATTCAGACTCCATTCGAGCCACGAGCATGCGTCCCGTCATCGCTTGGACATCTTGCTGATCAGGACGACAACGAGGACCGCCACCAATCCGGCGGCCACCACCCAAACCAACACTCCTCCGCCCATCCAGCCTCCGCCCATCCAGCTACCCATCGACCCGCCTGTTTGATTTATCATCAGAAAGTGCCTTTTCGGGGTGTCGCGGCCAGTCGGCGCCACTTGGCGATCGAGATTTTTGTGCCACCGGCTTGGGGTCCGGCTTCAATTTGGGAGACGCGTGCGCGCGTCGGCATGAATTTCATCGCGCAAACCGCTGCACGGATCTAGCGTTCCAGCTCGGCATGACGTGCGTTCGTTGAGGAAGGCGCTTCAGTACTGCGCGATGCCGCCGCGCGGCTCCGCCGCTCAATGTGGTCCGCCTCCGCGTCGAGCTCGACGGAGAGACGCCACCGGCCATCCAAAATCGCCGGATTTTCGGCCCGTTCGGCGAATTCTCGATACCAAGCGGCCAATTCCCGCAGTTTTTTTTGCGTTCTCCCTCCATCATGCCCTCCCTGGGCAAAGGAGAATACCGAACGCCGCCGGCCGCGGTAGGCTCGGAAACTACCCATCCGAGGATCGTCATCATGAGGGAGCCTGAAGGTGGCCTCCTCCTTGAGACAACACGAGACGCGACCGGCAGGAGGACCTGCCTAGGTAGAATCCGGCTCTGACGCAGCGGCCCAATATGATGTTGATTATAATGATGCCAGATCTTGTCATGAATGACCGCTCGACCGACCACCCTCATACGGGCGCCGTTAGCGTGCCGGAAATCGATCCAGTCTGCAGGATGAAGCTGGATCCCGCCACGTCGCGGCACCGCTTCGAGCACCGGGGCAAGATTTTCCATTTCTGCTCGGCTGGTTGTCAGGCGAAGTTCGCCGCTTCGCCTCAGTCCTATCTCAAATCAGACGTCGCTACGCCGGGACCCGCCGGGGCCGGTGTCGTCTACACCTGCCCGATGCACCCGGAAATCCGCCAGGATGGCCCGGGCAATTGCCCCATCTGCGGCATGGCGCTGGAACCATTGGCCGCACCCGCCGAGGCCGAGCCGAACCGCGAACTCGCTGACATGACCCGGCGCTTCTGGATCGGCCTCGCGTTGACCCTGCCAGTCTTCATTCTCGAAATGGGCAGCCATATCCCGGGTCTTGGGATGGATGCCATGGTGGCCCCGAAGATCTCCATCTGGATCCAGTTCGTGCTGGCGACACCTGTCGTCCTGTGGGCCGGATGGCCGTTCTTTCAGCGCAGCTGGGCGTCACTCGTCAGCCGCAACTTGAACATGTTCACGCTGATCTCGCTCGGGACGGGAGCGGCCTACCTCTATAGCCTCGCGGCCACCTTCGTTCCCGGCTCCTTCCCGGCGGGCTTCCGGACGATGGGCGGCGCTGTTCCAGTCTATTTCGAAGCCGCCGCAGTCATTACGGTTCTGGTCCTCCTCGGCCAGGTGCTGGAATTGCGGGCACGCGACCGGACCGGCGGCGCGATCCGCGCGCTGCTCAATCTTGCCCCGAAAAGCGCGCGACGCCTGCGCGACGGAGGCGAAGACGAGGAAATCCTGCTGAACGAGATCAAGATCGGGGATCGGCTGCGTGTCCGTCCAGGCGACGGCATTCCCGTCGACGGCGCGGTGCTGGAGGGCAAAAGCGCGGTCGATGAGTTTATGGTCACTGGCGAATCGATGCCCGCGCCGAAGGGGCCGCCAGACAAGGTCATCGGTGGCACCGTCAATGGCACCGGTTCGCTGGTCATTCGCGCCGAGAAGGTCGGTGCGGATACCGTACTCGCCCACATTGTCGCCATGGTCGCCGCGGCGCAGCGCAGCCGTGCTCCCATCCAGCGCATCGCCGACACGGTCGCGGGCTACTTCGTCCCGGCGGTCCTCGCCGTCGCCATCGCCGCCTTCGCGGCGTGGGCTGTATGGGGCCCGCCGCCCGCGCTCGCCTACGCGCTCATCGCGGCGGTCTCGGTTGTCATCATCGCCTGCCCCTGCGCGCTCGGCCTGGCCACGCCGATGTCGATCATGGTCGGTGTCGGCAAGGGTGCCGGCGCGGGTGTGCTGATCAAGTCCGCCGAAGCGCTGGAGCGCATGGAAAAAGTGGACACGCTGGTGGTGGACAAGACCGGCACGCTGACGGAGGGCAAGCCCAAGGTCACCGCTGTGGTCCCGGTGAAGGGAATGACGGAAGGCGATGTGTTGCGGCTCGCGACCAGCTTGGAGAAATCGAGCGAACATCCGCTCGCCGCGGCCGTCGTCGCGGCGGCCAAGGAAAAGGGGATTGCCAGCGAAGAGCTGAGCGATTTCAGTTCTGTCACCGGCAAGGGCGTCACCGGCAAGGTCGCCGGGCGACCTGTGGCACTGGGCAACGCCAAGCTGATGGCGGATCAGGGAATCGAACTGGGCGACCTTGCCGCACGAGCCGATGAGTTGCGCCAACAAGGCGCCACGGTCCTATACGTCGGGGTGGACGCCAAGCCGGGCGGGATCATCGCGATCGCGGACCCGATCAAGGCGACGACCCGCGCTGCGCTCGACAGCCTGCGGAAAAGCGGCATTCATATCGTTATGCTCACTGGCGACAATCGCACCACGGCCGAAGCTGTCGCGCGGCAGCTCGGCATCGACGATGTCGAGGCGGATGTCCTACCCGAGGATAAGAACCGCATCGTTCGCAAGCTGCGCGCCGATGGCAAGATTGTCGCCATGGCGGGTGACGGCGTGAATGACGCCCCCGCGCTGGCAGAGGCGGATGTCGGCATTGCGATGGGAACGGGCACCGAGGTTGCGATCCAGAGTGCCGGGGTGACGCTGGTGAAGGGCGACCTCGCCGGCATCGCGCGCGCCCGCGCCCTCAGCCGCGCGACGATGGGCAATATCCGCGAGAACCTGGTATTCGCCTTTGCCTACAACGCGATCGGAATCCCGGTGGCGGCCGGGGTGCTCTATCCTAATTTCGGCATCCTGCTGAGCCCGATTGTGGCCGCGCTGGCGATGTCACTGAGCTCCGTATCGGTTATCGGCAACGCGCTGCGGCTGAAGGCGACCCGTTTGTGAGACCTGGACCGTAACGGCTTTCGCGCGTGCCCAGCGCGCTTGCAGCCGGGCCCCGGTGATCGGAAGGAACGCGATGTTAAGCGGGGTCATGCTCCTTTGGTTTTTATTGACGGCGATGGCTCTCGGGTTTGTCGCGATCGACATACGCGCAGCGCCGGTAGCGCCGGTAATGAAATGGGGGTTTGTTCTTCTGACCGCCTACACCGGGCCGATTGGTGCATTCCTTTACGTCCTGGGATGCCGGGAACCGTTACCCGGTCTCCATGAGCGCTATATCGCCACGCGCTGGCGCCAGGTGCTCGGCTCCACCATGCACTGCGTCGCGGGCGATGGCGTCGGCATACTTGCTGGCGCGGTGGTCGCTTCGTATTTGACGCTGAATCGCCCGCTCGAAATCGCGCTCGAATACGGGCTGGGGTTCGGGTTCGGCTGGACGATCTTTCAGGCGCTATTCATGCGCGACATGGCCGGTGGCTCTTACCGACGCGCGCTCGCAACCACCTTCTTGCCTGAGTTCCTTTCGATGAATCTGGTCATGACGGGGATGATGTTGATTGCATCGTTGGGGCGGATCGCGATCGGCGGAAGTTTCAGCCCGTTGACGCCGGAATTCTGGTTTGTCATGAGCATGGCGCTGCTTTCCGGCTTCCTCACTGCCTATCCAATCAATTGGTGGCTGGTCGCCCAGGGACTGAAACACGGGATGATGACGGTGCGTCATCCCGAGGCCGCGCACGACGCGGGCGTTCCGTCACATGCCACGCCCCCACCAGTGCTCGCCTCGTCAAATGCAGGCCATGCGGACCACGCCAAGGTTTCACCCAAGCAGATCGCTTGGATGACCATCTTATCGGTCGCTGTGTTCGCGCTCGCTTTCGTCGCCCAGGCTAAGGGCAAGGCCGTCATCGACGGGCTGTCCCTGTCTTCGATCAACCGAGCCGTAGATGACCCTCATTCTTGCGCAGTTCGATACGTCTGGTCGCTCATGGCGCCGGGGCGGCCCCGCCCGGCCGAAGCATATCTTTCTTTTTCTCGAGATATTCCTCGCGGTTGATTTCGCCACGGGCGTAGCGTTGCTCGAGAATCTCCGGTGCCGGAAAATTCCGTTCCGCAGTCGGCACATCAGGGCCACGACGCCGCGAGGCGCCGAAAAACCACACGGCCCCGGCAACGCCGAGAGCGAGAAGAACCAGCCAGAACAGTCCACCAAAGATCATCATCGAACCCGTCCCGTCCCAACCGTTGCCCATCATCCAGTACGATCCGTGACCCCACATGAGGTATCTCCCAAGGTTGCGAGCGTCAGGATGACGGCGGCCCGGGCGGAACTGTAGATCTCCGTTCGCCGCGCGAAGAGTATGACAATTCGCCTGTTACCTGGTTGCCTCCCGTAAGTAAGCGACCAAGCGCTCCCGCACGGTCTTGCTATACCCGGGAACGGCATGGTGTTGCCGGCGATGTAGCTCTGCGGCGCCGCAATGTACTGATCGAGCGTCGTGTCGTTCCAGACGACGCCAGACTCTCGCATTGGCGTGGAATAACCCCATTGATGCATCGGCCCATAGCGCATTTTAACCGGTTCGCTCCGAGTCCAACGTCCGACCGATCGGCTGCTGCTACGAACGACTATCGCAGCCCAGAGCCTCGCCGAGCAGCCTCGGAAAACACCTAGGGGCGCTGGCGGCTGGGTGATCTTCTCGCACGACCGGCAGGTGAACTGCAGAACGCGGCGACAACCCGACAACGAGGAAATGTTTGGCGCCGGGCGACGCACGGCCGATCTCGCGGGTCAGCCGGACGGCTGCGTCGAAGCTATCTCGGAGCCGGTCAATGGCAGCTTCGGGGCAGATTCAGCGGTTCCTGCGGCCAAGGTTGGACGGCCGGTGTTCGATCCGAAAGCAGTCCGTAGCGATCGGTGATTGACGACGGAGGCTTCGCGGCAGGTACTTACGCCGGCTTGAGCGCCACGCGAGCGCAACCGGCAAACAACGGGCATTCGGCCTGCTCGCACGCCAGCCGGTCGTCGATGCGGCAGCCATTGCAGCGGTGGAGCCCCGCCTCGGCGCAAAACCGCCAGATGGCGTGCTGGACAAAGCGCGGGTAGTTCGCCGGGAAGCCGGGTTGAAGCGGCGGGCGTCGATCTTGGCAGCGATGCGCTCGATTATGTCGGCACAGCCGCCGGGGGCGTAGCAGCGAGGGCCGTAGGGGTGCTCGGCGGCGAAATCGCGGAGAATGCCGGTGCGGTGCAGGAAATTGTGTACCAGCGTATCAACCGCGATCATCACCGTGCCGGCCTCGATCCAGAGCGGCCGCTTCGCGTCGCCGGCGAGCAGCAACTCCGACAGCGCCATCGCCAGCAGCTTGTTCGACACGCCGTAGACATTCCCAAGCGGCGCGAGCAACGCCAGGCGCAGCCGCGCCGGGCGGTCGGTTGTCGGCTCCGGGCTGACGGCGGCGACCCGGCCGTCGATCCAGCTCACGATGTCGCCATCGGCGAGATCGCGCAGGAACATGAAGAGGCTGTAGGCGGTTTGGTTGAGCCGGCCGTTGCGCAAGTCATGCCGCGGCAAGGGGCATCCCGGCTGGTGCCCCGGGTACGCGCACGAGCGGGCGCCTTTTCGATACCCGCAGCTTTCGAAAGGTCCAATAGCAACTGATCTTCGAGCAACTCGGCGTCTCTTTCAGGGCATCGGCGATATCCGCCCAGCGCACTCGGCCATGCCGCTCCATGTAGCCGTAGGCGATGCTGTCGGAGATGCCCTGGTAGCTCAGGGCGTCGATCAGCCAGTCGAAGATCACGGCGGTGTCGTGCCGCTGCACTGCGGCGATTACACCGACTCGGGCTAGACCGACACGGCTGTCGTCGATCAGGTTATGCGCGCCGGCAACTTGGCAGATGCGACGTAGCAGGCAGACACTTCGTCGAAGCTTCGGAGGCGATTGTGTTCTCATCTGCACCGGCACGTGGCACGCACGCGACGGTACCGAACCGAGAAATAGTCCTGTCAAGCGCGGCGAAAGCTGACCGTCCGTGTGTTGGCAGGAATGAGATCGATGAGACTCAGCCGTGCATAACGAGACCGCCATCAACGCTCAGGGCCTGGCCCGTCATGTACTCCGAGCGCGACGACGCGAGGAACCCGATCACGTTGGCGACGTCTTCCGGACGCTCTATGCGTCCCAGGGGGATTTGACGCAGACGCTGACGGGTGAATTCTTCGGGCGACTGGTTCAGCATTGCACCCTGTTGCTGGGCGAGAGATGCCCACATGTCCGTCTCGACAAAGCCGGGGCACACGCAATTTACCCGGACGCCCTCAGCGGCATGGGCGAGCGCCAAGCTCTTGGTCATGCTGATGACCGCCGCCTTGCTGGCATTGTACGGCAGGTTGGCCCGGCTGCCGATCTTGCCGGCCATTGAGGCCAAATTGACGATGACGCCGCGCTTCTGCGCGATCATCGTCGGCAGCACCGCCTGAGAGGCGAAGAACACGCCCTTGGCGTTGATGTTCATGATCGCGTCCCAGTGCTCCTCGGTCACATCGAGCGTCGCGGCGGCGCGGTAAATGCCGGCGTTGTTCACAAGCACATCGATCCGGCCCAACTCGGCGCGCGTCTGCTCGACCATCGCACCAAGGTCGTTGCGGGACGTGACATCCGTCCGCGCCACCAACGCACGACGGCCAAGGTCGCGCACCTCAGACGCTGTGCGTTCAGCGGTCGCCGCATCAAGCTCGGCGACGACGATGTCTGCGCCCATCCGCGCCAGCCCAAGCGCGGTGGCACGGCCGATGCCGCGGCCGGCGCCGGTGATTATCGCGACTTGCCCTTGCAGCTCCATGTGACGCTCCATCTGCGGTGGTGCTGATCCTGAAGCCCTGGTTGCCAGGACCGTAGTGCACACTTCGGTCCGAGCTTCATTCTGCCCCGAGATGCTGAGCGCGTCATCAAGCTCGATAGATTGCGTAGTTACGTCGTTGAACGGCGCAGCCCCTTTCCCCTCCCCCTCCAAGCCGGCAACGCAATCGGGTAGAGCACTTGTAAATGCCGTGGGCGCGGACCAACATGGTCGCCACCGCAACGCAAGGCATCGAACTATGGCCGAAGCGACAAAAGCTCCGATAAATCCCGAGGCGAAAGAGGCATTTCACCGCGAGGCGGAATCACGCATCCGGACCTTCAGTTATAAGCGGCCGCCGGAAAACGGCCAAGTCAAGCAGATCGCGAACCTGGTGCGCAGCGATCTTGTCAGCCTCAACGTGCAAATCGTCACGGAAGGGGGAGAGAACAATCTCCACTATCATACCGGCGGCGACAATTGCTGGATGGTGATACGCGGCTCCGCGCGGTTCTACGGCGTCGGCGACAAGCTCATCGGCGAATTCGGACCGAACGAGGGGCTCGTGCTGCCCGGCGGCTCGCGCTACTCGTTTGAAAAGGTGGGGAACGATGATCTTGAGATCCTTCAGATCGTCTGCAAGGAAAATCGCGCCGCGAAGACGGAGCGCATAAATCTCGACCGTCACAAAGAGTGGATGACCAGCGACAACCTCAAGCTCTACGAGAACGCAGGCTAGGACATTGTGCATTTTGTTGTTGCTGGCAACAAGCCACGGCGAGTTAAGCGACAGGTTTTGGTAGCTCAGCGCATCGATCAGCTAGTTGAAGACAGCGGGCGTGTCACGACGCTGAACCGCCGTGATTACCCCGTGTCGGACCAGCCAGGCGTCATCATCGAGCGTCCATGCCCCGGCGATTTGGCAGATGCTGCCGAGCAACTTGGTTCGCTCGATGGGTGCTCGTGGGCGTTAGTTGCGAGTTTGACGTTCATCGAACAGCCAATGACCAACCGTAACTGGCTGCCAAATAGTCCTGTCAAAGGTCGGCGCGGCGAAGAAGAACTGGAGTCGATCTGAGCCCTCCCGGTCGCTTTCTCGGCACCCTTGTACTGACCGCGCCGCGTTTCCATTTCGACGAGTATGAGCGACCTGCAATCGCAGATGTATGCGGCCATGGGGAAGCTCTACGCGCGCGTCAAAAGAAGCGCGAGGCTGCCGAGGCTCAGCGGGCACGACAGCATGAATATGAGACGGCCACACTTCGCGGCGGGCAACAGCAGATAAGCCGTGTACGAGCCGCCCTAGAAGCGGCGGAGGAAGCCTATAAGTCCGCCAAACGTGATGTGCAGCGGCTTGATGACAAGGCGCAGGAGTCTCGTTCAGGCTCAAATTAGGGCTGCGTACATGTAAATTTCCGCGGTTCAGCCGCTGCACGCCCTGAAGCTCGGCGCGTGCTCGGCGGCGCTAGCAGGCCGCCGACCGCAAACACCGTTCGCTATGTCGGGACACGTCTTTCGGATTTGCTCGCTCAGGCTGCGGGCACGAAAGCTGACAGAACGCGGGGCACGATCCTATCCGTGCAGGAATCGTCGCAGCGCCTCGCGAGTGTCGTGCTCGGCCTGCTTGGTCACGCGGGCGTTCGTCACCCGGTAGAAGCCGTGATACGCACCCGGGTATACGTGGAACTCGACCGGCACCCCGGCGCGGCTCAATCGATCCGCATAGATCATGTTTTCTTCGAGGAAGAGATCAAGAACGCCGACCGAAATGTAGGTCGGCGGCAAGCCCGACACATCCGCTGCTCGTGCAGCCGCAGCATAAGGTGAAACGTTGGCCGAGCCCGGCTCTTGGCGGAGCAGCGAACGCCAGCCGAAATAGTTGTTCGCTTGCGTCCAAATGAACTCGCCGACGTAGGGATGCAGGTCTTTGCGCACCGCCGTGTGGTCGTCGATCATCGGATAGATCAGATGCTGAAAGGCGAATTTCGGTCCCTGCCGGTCGCGCGCGTAAAGTGCGGCGGCTGCCGCAAAACCACCGCCGCCGCTTTCGTCCTTGATATCGATGCGAGCGGGATCATGTGTGGACGGCCCCGGAGTGCAAGGGGTGACGGGCGAAGAGTCGACGACGGTACGATGTGCGGTCATGTGTCCGGCCTGTTTGCGCGGCACATGCCGCTGGCCCAGATGGGTTCCGCAATCCAGCCCCAAACAAGTCCGCGGCGTCGGGACGCCGGTGATCCGGGCGGGGTGTTCTGGATCGTCGGATCGACCGATCATCATCTCCTCGCGGCACACCTGCACTCCTGGCAGCGACGACCGGTCAGGCAGCGGCCGCGAGCGGAGCTCGCCGATATGCCTCGCCGGTCGTCATCATGGCCCACGCGATGCGGGCCATCTTGTTGGCCAGAGCCACCGCCGCCAGCTTGCGCGGCCGGCGCTCCAGCAAGGACAGCAGCCAGGCCGAGGCGCGGCCCGGCTTGGCGTATCGGATGATCGCCGTGGCCCCGAGCACCAGCAATTGGCGCAGCCGCTCGTCGCCGGCCCGGCTGATGCCGCCCATGCGCTGCTTGCCGCCGCTGGAGTGCTCGCGCGGCGTCAGCCCGATCCAGGCGGCCAGGTGGCGGCCGGATTGGAATTGCGTCGGGTCGATCCGTACGGCCAGCGTCAACGCGCCGATCGGGCCGATGCCGGGAATCTCGGCCAGCAGCCGGCTGACCGGGTTGGCCTTGTGCTGCGCCATCAGCGCCGTGTCGAGCTTGGCGATCTCGCGGTCGAGATGCGCCACCTGCTGCCCCAGGAAGGCCAGCAGGCGGCGCGCGGCCTGCGGTACCTCGGCATCCTGCGCCACCGCCGCCAGCAGCTCGGCCACCCGGCCGGTGCCGCCGGCCACCACCACGCCAAACTCAGCGGCATGGCCGCGCAGCGCGTTGATGGTCTGGGTGCGCTGGGCCACCAGCAGCTCGCGGGCGCTCAGAGTGAGAGCATCGGCTTGTTGGGTGGCCGACTTGATCGCCACCCGGCGCATCGCTGGCCGGCTGGCGGCCTCGCTGATCGCCTCGGCGTCGTTCCGGTCAGTCTTGCCGCGCTTGACGAACGGCTTGACGTATTGCGGCGGGATCAGCCCCACCCGGTGGCCCAGCTTGCTCAGCGTGCGCGCCCAATGGTGCGAGCCGCCGCACGCTTCCAGCACCACCTCGGTCGGCGCCAGCTTGGCGAAGAATGCGACCAATTGGCCCCGGCGAAGGTCGCGGCGGAGCACCGGACGCTCTTGGGCATCCACCCCGTGCAGGGTGAACACCGACTTGGACGTGTCGATGGCAATGCGTTTAAGCTCCATGGCGGACGGCTCCCTCGTTTCGGTCATACGACCCCGAAACTTTGGCACGCGATGCCGTGGGGCCGTCCACCCCAACAAGTCCGAGCTGGCCTGCATTCGCGTGGAGCCAAGCGAAGACCGAGTAGATGTCCTTGACTGGGGGCCGGGTGCGGTGATTCCGGGGCGAGGCGATGATCCACGGAATAGATCGCGCATCTCACCTCTGACGCGAAGAGCCTATTTTCCACATCCTTCATTTCCGGAGCGCCCATCACGAAGCCACCGCCATGAGTATGTACGATGGCGGGCAGTGGGTCGTGGAACCTGATCGGGCGATACGTCAGAACCCGGATCGGCTTTGCGCCAAACGCACTCTCGATATGGATTTCGTCGGTGGCGATGTCGGGCAGTTTCGGTTTCGGTTTCGGTACGGCCCCGGCCAGCTCCAGCGCATTGGCGCGGCGCTGCATCAAAGCCTCGGCGGTCAGGGGCGGTAGCGGCTGCGCGAGCGCATCGCGCAATTCGGGATCGACAAGTTCGATTGTGCTCATGAATGCCAGCGCGTCCGTTTGAAGTCGAGTGAAACGATAAGGCCGTGACGCCTTGAACGACAAGGCCGCGCCGATTGGTGTTCTTCCTATTGTGGCGTATTTCCTCCATGCCGAAAGATCACCACTCGGCCAAGGAGACAATCAAGCATGGAAGCCGGATATCTCGGCGTCGGCGCGATGGGCCAGCCGATGGCACAGAAGCTGCTGGACGCAGGCCACAGCCTGACGATCTACGACATCAATGAAGCGGCGATGCAGCCGTTGCTCGAACGCCAGGCGCGCCGAGGCGTCTCGCCCCGCGATTTAGCTGACCGCTGCGAAATCGTATTCGTGTCGTTGCCGACGCTTGCCGCGTTTCGTGAGGTCGCGTTCGGCGCTGATGGGCTGATTTACGGCCAGGCGATCAAGCTACTGGTCAACACCTGCACGGTCGGCGTGCCGTTCGTGCGCGAGATCGAGCTGGCGATGGCTCAACGCGGCGTTTCGGTGGTGGATTGCCCGATCTCCGGTGGGCCACCGGGCGCTCGTGCCGGCACGTTATCGGTGATGGTCTCCGGCGATCCCGCGGCGGTGGAGTTGGTCCGGCCAATGATCTCGCTATGGGGCCGCACGTTGACAATTGCCGGCGACAAGCCCGGGGCAGCACAGGTGCTGAAGCTGACCAACAACATCCTGTCGGCGGTCGCGCTCGCGGCGACGGCCGAGGCATTCGTGATGGGTGCCAAAGGTGGGCTTGACCCTGAGGTCATGCTGGCGGCGATCAACGCCGGCAGTGGCCGCAACAGCGCCACCGAGGACAAATTCCCCCGCGCCGTGCTGACCCGCAGCTTCGATTACGGCGCCGAGATGCACATCCTGATGAAGGACATCGATCTCGCGATTGCCCAGGGCGAGGAGCTGGGCGTGCCGATGTGGGTGTGCGAGGCGGCGCGGCTGGTGTTCAAGCACGCGATACACAAGGGCGCAGCGAGGAAGGACCTGACCGCCATCGTCAAACACATCGAACGCGACGCCGGCTTCGAGATGCCAAAGACGCGCTGAAGACTTACCCCCCGAGAAAGCCGCGCGCCAGCCGGAGCAACGTTTGCGGTGCCTGCAAGTGGGGGAAATGCCCGGCATCTTCCATGGTCACGAACCTGGCCCCCGGAATTAGATCGGCGACTTGCCGACCGATCTCGGGCGGCCATAGGAAATCATGCGCGCCGGACGCGACGAGGGTCGGTGCGCGGATCGCTGCCCAGTCGGCCCCTGTCATCTCTAGCCGCGCCAGCGCCAGCGATAGTTCGGCATATGCAGCCGGGTCGTTGCCGAGATAGATCGCCCCGTACGCAGCCCGCTGCTCGGGATGACTGGCCGGAAACGAGTTGGCCAGGCTTGCTTCCGCTACTCCGCGCATCCCGACAACCCGCACCTTCTCGGCGCGCTCGGCCAAATAAGCACGAGTTGGCCCGGCCATGTCGGGGGCAACGGCGCACAACATTAACCGGCGCAGTCGCGCAGGGTGGCGGATCGCCAGCAGGGCGCCAACCAGCGAACCGAGTGCGGCGCCGATCACGTCCACGGCGTCGGCGATGCCCAGCGATTGCAGCAGAGCCTCAATATCGTCGGCAATGTCGGATAGCTCGAAGGAGCCGATTGGTTTCTCCGACCGGCCAGCACACCGGAAGTCAACGGCAAGCACCCCGCGGTCGGGCGCTAACAGCGGGATCACCTCTCGCCAGCTTTCGCTGCTGCCGCCCAACTCGTGCAGCAGCAAGACCGGAATGCCCCCGCTTCCGGCTTCCTCGAAGAACAGGCTGACCTGGCCGGTATCGACGTAAGGCATCAAGCGCTCCGCAGTTTCGGCCTTCCGCGGTAGAGAGTTCTAACCGACCGACGCGTAGACCTCGCGCCAGCGCTTGATCGCGTTGATGTGGCCGTCCACCGTGGTGAGGTTTGCGCCCATCGTCACAACAGATATATGGCTGCCCCCAGCTTCGCGCCACGCCGCAATGTCGCCGGGCCATTGGTTGTCGCCGCGACTGTATTGCTGGATCGAACTCGAAGCCGAATTGGTTGTGGTCTCGCCCGAGGGCGGTCAGTTTGGCTTCGATCTTCGCCTTGATCTGGACCGCCTGGGTTTGGGTCCGGCCTCCGAACAGAAACCCGTCCCCGATCCGGGCCGCTCGGTCGAACGCGGCCTCGCTCGAACCGCCGAGCCAAATCGGAATTTGCCGCTTCGGTCTCGGCAATATTCCGGCTCTGTCGATCCGGTGGTCGGAGTCCTCGTACTCAACCACCGGCTCTTGCCACAGCTTGCGGATCAAAGCGATCTGCTGCTCTTGCCGCTTGCCGCGACGGCGGAAATGTCGCGACATTTCGAGGCCGTCGAATTCCACCCAGTTCCAGCCGACTCCGACGCCCAGCCGAAGCCGGCCATCTGAAAACAGATCGACATCCGCAGCCTGCTTGGCGAACAGCTCTGTCGCTGAGGCAAAATGATTACGCCTGTCACCAATTCGAGCCTCTTGGTCAGGCCGGCGAGGTAGGCGTAGGTGACCAGCGGCTCGTGGAACGGACGGTCGGTTTCCTTATACGGGCCGGTCAATTTCGGTTCCCGGCCGGCATGCTCAGCGCCGAGCACATGGTCGTAGATCACGATGTGGTCGTATCCCAAGTCTTCCGCCGCCTGGGCGAACGCTTTGACCGCCCCCGTATCACCGCCAAGCTCGATCTGCGGATAAACGACGCCAGCTTTCATGGTCCGCTTCCTCATTCACAATCCAACGAACTGGCGGATCGGACGATCCTTCGCCCCTCGTAGCCGACGCGATTCAGCACGACAACCTGGCGCTGTTTCGCCGTCCATCCAAACCGAATCCGCTGAACAGGCGGACCCGGCCGGTCGCGAGGTAGGGTGTCAAGCACCGTAGCAGTGCTGCGGGCGAGGATTTGGTTTGCCAAATCCAGCGTAACCCATTGATATCGATTTCGGCGCAAGGTAGCCAGTTTGCCAAAACGGCCTTGATTTGTCAGCGTTTCGCCCGGCTTTGAAGCCCGCGCGCCCCACCGGGAGCGGTACTCTTCCATATTGATATTACTTCGATTTCCGCGAGGCTCACAGAGCCGTTTTAGCAAAATCGAAAATTTTTGCCAAAAGTGCCCATCCTTCGTTCACTTCCGAGGCCGCTTTTTGAGCAGTTCGACAGCGGCCGACGCCGCCCGGCGACGATCCGCCCCGGCGCTATAGTGAAACGAGGCGGCCATGCTCCGATGTCCCAGAACCGCTTGGATCATGCGAGGATCGGCGCTGAGGTTTGTCGATTCGTCGCCGAGGGTATACCGGCGGCCATGCAAAGTCAGGCCCGGCGCGATCTTGCGATCCCGCTCCAGCGCCAGGACAACGGTACGAAATGCCTTTCGTAGGCCAGCCTCCCCGCGCGGGCAGATCAACGTACTTGTCGTGGCTAATCTCAACAATGTCGATGAGCATATCGCATCTTCAAGTCTGGCTCCCGCCATTCTAGTAATGCAAGCGATCAATCTTACGCCCGGTAATAGGCGAAGACGACCGGTGAGACGAAGGCCCAGGTCTCGATGAAGGTGGCCTTGTCGGGCTTGCGGCCCAGCGCCTCCATCGCGCCCAACAGGCAGAACCAGTTCAGCACCTCGTGCTGGCCGCTGTCCTCGATCTGGTCGGTCGTATAGCGGTGCCACGTCGCGTAGTCGCCGGTCTCCAGCGCGTCGTAAAGCCGGCGGTCAGCGGCGACGTCGGGCCACAGCTGGTAGTTCTTCTCGGTCAGGAATGAGTGCGACCAGGAGGACGACGCCATAAACGCGACGCGCCACGGGCTCGCCGCCATGATCCGCGCCGCCGCGGCGCCCACCTCCATGCAGCGATGCGGATTGGGCGAGGGCGGGTCAAGGTCGCGGATCTGGTCCTTCATCGCCAACGGCAGGCGCAGCCCGCGCGCGGCGTTGACCCGGCGGCCGTAGCAATTGACGCTGAACTGCACCACCGGATAGTCGAAGCCGCGCCGCTCGTCATCGAGTAGCAGCACCGTATTCAGAAAGGCGTGGCCCATCGAGTGGTGCAGTGGCTTATAGGCATAGCCGACATCGATTCCGGCCTCGATCAGCCCCGAGGCGAGATATTTTCCGGCCTCGCGGTGACCCTTGACCCGGAACGACTTGTCGACCGGCTCGTTCCACGGGTTCCACGGCGAGCGGCGATGCGCCCAGGGCTGCAGATCCTGGTCGTCATAGGCCAGCACCGCGAAAGGCGGGACGATGTCTTCCTTGAAGTTCTCGTACTGGTCGTCGCCCCACATGACGATCAGATCGGGCTTGAAGTCGTCGAGCTCGCGGCGCGCCTCGGCGAAATGCGCGCGGTAGACCTCGCGGCCGCGCGCCGCCGAGGCCGCGCCCCAATCGTTGCCGAGCTCCTGGCGCAATTTCTCGGGCCAGCGCGCCGGGTCCTTCATCTCGGGCGGCATCGCCGGATCATCGAGCGCGGTGCGCATCATAAAGGTCCAGTCGTCATCCGGGCGCAGCATCAACGGGCGATGCGTGCAGCCCACCCCCAGGATCTCGGCCATCGCTTCCCTCGCATCCGACAAATCTGCCGTCATATGCGTCATGGCCGAGCTGGTCCCGGCCATCCACGCTTGACGGCACCGCCTTACCCCTTTTCCGTGGATGCCGGAACAAATCCGGGCATGCCGACGGGTAGTAGGCTGAAGCCTATGCCCGCTGGGCGCTCGGCAGCAGCCGATCCGGAACGGGCGCGTGGCGGAGAATGTCGGTCTTCAGCGCGACCGGCGTCCCGAGCCACATCACATTCGCCGTGTGGTCGTTGTAGGAGCTCTCGGTCAACGGGTGCACGAGGACGTCGAGCCCCTCGCGGTTCAGCATCAGCCACGGCACGATGTTCTGGAACTCGGGCGTCTCGAACATCACGTTGAACTGCGAGATCGGGTGCGGGCCTTGCGGTGCGTCGCTGAACCCGCCCGGCTCCACGTTGAATTTGGCGATAATCGCGTCGCGCAGCTTCGCCGCGGCCGGCTTGGTCGCGGCGCTGTAGTAGACATGGGCGTGATAGCCCTTGTTCTCGCTCATCTGACGTCCTCCTGTTCCCCGTTCAATTATGCGTCGAGCTGGGCCGCGATCTTCTTGCTGATCTCGGCGCGCCATTCCTCCATCGACTTGAAGCCGGGCTGCTCGCGGCAATACGATTCGGTGGCGCGGTAGACCTCGTCCTCGCTCTGGTCGAGGTCGATCTTGAAGCCGCACGGCTGCGGCACATACCACGGCGTGTCGCAGAACATCTCGATCTGATTGCCCTCCGGATCGCGGAAATAGACCGACCACGCATTGCCGTGGCTGGTTGGGCGAATGCCCTCGCAGCCGGCCCCGACGACCTTCTTGTAGGCGCGCTGGACATTGGCGAGGGTGCCGATGTTGAACGAGACCTGCTGCACCATCGGCGTTTCGATCTCGGTTTCGCGGCCGCGCACCAGCACGACCTGGTGATGATCGCTGGGGTTGCGCGACAGGAAGGTGATGCGGCCGTCCGGTGCCCCGTCGCTGACCACGAAGCCGAGAACCTTGGTGTAGAAATCGATCATCTTCGGCACGTCGGTGACATAGAGCCCGACATGGCTGAGGCGCGGCGCTACTTCTTGCGGCATGGTACTTCGCTCCGTGACTGGGTCGATGCCGGTGATAGTGAGGCGCGCGCCGCCATCTATCAAATCGATTGATAATATGGCATCCATTCGGGCCATGGATATTCGAGCGGTCGACCTCAACCTCCTGAAGGCATTCGACGCGCTGATGCACGAGCGGGCCGTCACTCGCGCTGCCGGCCGCATCGGCTTGTCACAGCCCGCGATGAGCCACGCCTTGTCGCGTCTCAGAAGCCTCTTCGCCGACGATTTGTTCGTGCGCACCCAGACCCACATGGAGCCAACTGCGCGAGCCCGCGAGATCGCGCCGCTGATCACCGCGGCGATCGAACATATCGAGGCCGCCCTCAACCTCGGCGCCGGGTTCGACCCGGCCCGCAGCCCTGCGATCTTCACCGCCGGCATGGCCGAGTACGCCGAGATCGCGCTGGTCGGCCAGCTCGCCCGCGCGTTTGCCCGCGAGGCGCCCGGGGCAACCCTGCGGCTGCTGCCGGCGAGCGGCACCGACATTACCGAGCAGCTCGACCGCGGCGCGATCGATGTTGCGGTCGCCCATGTCGGCAACCTGCCGGCGCATATCGAGCAGGCGGTGTTGCTGCGCGACCCGTTCGTCGTGGTCATGCGCCGGAGCCATCCCGCCGCTTCGCGCCCCCTATCGCTCGAAGCCTATGCGGCGCAGCACCATGTGCTGGTCTCGCCGCGCGGCGCGACATCGGGCGCGCTCGACCGCATCCTCGTCGATTTCGGGCTGAAGCGGCGCCTCGCGCTGCTGGTCGCGACCTATCTCGCAGTGCCGGCCGCGCTAGCCGCCAGCGACCTCGTCGCCACCGTGCCGAGCCGTACCGCGCGTCAGATCGCCGCCACCGCCGAGATCGCGATCCTGCCGCTGCCGATCGACTTCGCGATGACCGTCTCGATGGCCTGGCACCGCCGCGCCGCCGGCGAGCCCGCGCAGACCTGGTTCCGCGCGCTGCTGACCGCCGCCGCGGCAGCCGACGGCTGACGCTTGCCGCGGTGCTGCCGCCGGGCTTGCGCCGGCCGCACCATCTCGGCAAAATCCCCCAGCGCATAAGCGGGCGCGGCGGAGCGGCAGCGAAGATCGGAGATACGCGGCCAAGTTATCGATGCGGGTGTGGCGGAATGGCAGACGCGGCAAACTCAAAATCTGCTTCCGGCAACGGAGTGGGGGTTCAAGTCCCTTCACCCGCACCATGATTTCAAGGGGGTTGCAGCCGCGGACTCCGATCCGGCGACGTGGCCGCCGGGACTTACGGTATGGGGAGCGGCCGCCTTCTGCCGGAAACCATGCCGGCGGTCGGGGCCATCGGGTTTACGGCCGAGCTGTCGTCGGCACCGCCCGGCTGTTGCCGCAACGGGACAGCCCCCGGAACGGCCCGTCGGGGGGCTGCTCCGGGGGCTGATCGCGCCGCGGCGGGTCAGGTCGTGTTCAACGGCAGCAGGCGCGCCCCGCCGCTCGTGACGCTGCCGCCAATCTTTCCGAAGATGCCACTCAAATCGGTCACGGTATTCGTTCCCGAGAGGCACGCGCCCTTTCCCTGGTCGTCCGAATAGAACCATTTCGACGAGGGGCCCGTGCCGTTGGCGTCGCGCGCCATTTGCTGCATCGCCGTGCAGGCCTGCAACCCGCTGTCCGTGTCGCAGGTGCCCGAGGTCGGCGAGCCATAGGCGATCGCGACGACGGTTATGCCGGCCTTCTGGGCAGCGGCCGCGGCGTTCACCCCCGCCTGGCATTCGCCACTGCCCATGTTCGCCAAGCGGTTCGCGTCGCCGTCGCTCAGCAGAATGATCATCTTGTTGGCGCCGGTTGCGTTGGCCGTCAGATAGGTGTTTGCGGCCGTTATGGCGTCGGCGTAATACGTGCCGACTCGCCGCCGAAGGCCTTGATGCCGATGCAGCCGTTGATTTCGCCAGCGGCCTTGGCCAGGTCGGAGCCCTGGTTGACGCTACCCGAGCCGGTCTTGTAGTCGTTCGACAGCCCGACAATCTGATAGACGGGCGATTTGCTGTAGTTCTGGAGATCACTCCGTGACGGGGAACCGCCGTGGCAATATTGATGCGCCGCGGTTTTGGCCGACGTATAGCCCGGGAACGTCATCAGACCGACCTGCTGTGTCGGCGGGGTGAACCCGGCCAGCAAATTCTGGACGCCGAGCAGCGCGCATTGCTCCCGGGTCTGGTTTTTGCAGGCGGGATCGCTCGCGTCGCTGTCAGTCTGACCCATCGAGCCGGTCGCATCGAGGATGACCATGATGTCGGTGCTCGGGGCCTTGCCGCCGCCGCTCCCCGCCACCGCAGTCGCCGTGACGGTCAGCGACTTCCGGCCGAAGATGCGCGCAAAGAACAACGAGACGGTCGCCTGCTCCTTGACGATGATGGCGTTCGCCGAATCCGCCCCGGTGCAGGAGATCCCGGTGCTCGAGAAGCATTTCAGCACAGGGTAGCCGCTCACCATCGTCGCCGTCACGTTCGGGTCGGCGTTCAAGCCGCCCTTCACCGAGCTGTACGTGGTCGCGGTGGTGATCGCCTGGCCCTTCGTGCCGTTGTTGATGTCCATGGCGCCGGCCAATGCCGCCACGTCGACCGCCGCCTGCAGCTTCTGGCGAACGTGATAGACGTAGCCGATATCGACGACGGCCGCGCCAAAGCCGATGATCGCCGTCGACGCGATCGCCACCAGGACGGCCGCAGCGCCGCGCCGATCGCCATGCAAGCGGCGCAAAAACGATTTCATGTGCGAACTCATTCGACGCGCTCCGTGGTTGTCGATGACAGGGTGCAATTGGGTGCGAAATCGTGTCCCATCACGACGAGTTTGCACGGGTATGTCGCCGCCACCGCCGCGGGTTGTCCCGCCGCGCTGGTCAATGCTGTCGAGCAGGTCGAGTCGCTGGTGCAGGCCGTGCCATTGACGGTTATCGTGATCTTCAGATTCTTCGAGGCCAGAGCTGATGCCGAGGACTGCATCTGGGTTACGGTGGTGCTGTAGGGGGCCGTGCTGCCACGACTGACGGAAAGGGTGCGCGCACCGCTGCTGACAGCCTCGGTCAGCTCGATGTAATTGTTCAACGTGATGCCAAACTGCGCCGCACCGACAATCATCAGCAGCAGCAGCGGTGCGACGAAGGCGAATTCGATTGCGGTGGCGCCGCCCCGGTCCTTCACCAGATTGATCATCAGGCGCTTCATGGCCGGCACGACGTGCGCCCCTCAGATGGCAAGCCCATATCCGGATCATCGGCCGAGCCGAGACAGCTTCGTGACCATGGCCAGGCTCGGCACCCCCTTTCGATCGCTGCCACCAACATCCAAACCACCCCATCGCATCGTTGAGAATTTAGACGGGCTACTTTAAAAAACGATTAAAAGGCACCCCTTCCAAGGTAGTGAGTCGCTACCTCAGAGCCCGCACGCGCGCGAGGCCGGGTTGCGAGCCCGACCTGGATGGACGCAGCCGGGCGGCGCAGCGACGGCCGGGCCGGACCCGTCGCGCGAGCCGCTCGACCTGCATGAACGAGCAAAAATTAAGCATCTTTCCGATAACCCTTATCGTGGTATTGCACCGTGATCGTCATCCCCGGCGCCATAGCGCGAATCAACAGACATTGCAGACGTCAATGACCGCCCCCCGCCTACCGCCGCGACCGCAACTGTAAAATATGCTTCATTTTGCCAAAGCAACGGAGGCCGCGTCTACAACCGCTGCATTGTATCGCGCCCCCCAGCGCACCAATGGTGTGGCCACCGGCGGCGTAGGGCTCGCTGCCCCGGCGTGCCAGCGGCATTCCGGCGACTGCTGTTCGGGTCGCTGGTGCGGGTTCACCGCGCCCGCGTTGTGGGACCTCGTGCACACGCTGCCGGCTGACGATCGCGGCGCCGCGGCGAGCGGGCGCAACCCGTGAAATATGCCGACGAATTCCGCGACCGCGGCAAAGCCGAGGCGCTGATCGCCGAGATCGAGCGGCTGCTGGCGCGGCGCCGCGGCGCGCGGGCGTTGCGCGTCATGGAGGTATGCGGCGGCCACACCCATGCGATCTTCCGCTACGGCATCGAGGATATGTTGCCCGACGCGGTCGAGCTGATCCACGGCCCCGGCTGCCCGGTCTGCGTCTTGCCGATCGGGCGGGTCGACGATGCCCTGGCGATTGCCGAGCGGCCCGAGGTGATCTTCGCGACGTTCGGCGACGCGATGCGCGTGCCGGGCTCGCGCAAGAGCCTGTTGCAGGCGAGGGCTGACGGCGCCGACATACGCATGGTCTATTCGCCGCTCGATGCGCTGGCCCTCGCGCGCGCCAACCCGGAGCGCGCGGTGGTGTTTTTCGCGCTCGGCTTCGAGACGACGATGCCGGCAACCGCGCTGACCATCCTGCACGCCGAGGCCGAGGGGCTGCGCAACTTCTCGGTATTCTGCAACCACATCACGATCGTGCCGACCATCAAGGCGGTGCTCGACAGCCCGGACATGCAGATCGACGGATTTTTGGGTCCCGGGCACGTGTCGATGGTGGTCGGCGCCGCACCGTTCCGCTTCATTGCCGAGCGTTACCGGAAGCCGCTGGTCATCTCGGGCTTTGAGCCGTTGGACATCCTGCAATCGCTGTGGATGGTGCTGCGCCAGCTCGACGAGGGGCGCTGCGAAGTTGAAAACCAGTACGCTCGGGTGGTGCCCGACGCCGGCAACACGCCGGCCCTGCGCGCCGTCGCGCAGGTCTACGAATTGCGCGAATTCTTCGAGTGGCGCGGCCTCGGCTCGATCGACCATTCCGGCATTCGCATCCGCGAGCGCTATGCCGCCTTCGACGCCGAGCGCAAATTCGCCATGCCGGGCGCCCGCATCGCCGACCCCACCTCCTGCCAGTGCGGTGAAGTCCTGAAGGGCGTCCTCAAGCCGTGGCAGTGCAAGCTGTTCGGCATATCCTGCACGCCCGAGCAGCCGATCGGCGCGCTGATGGTGTCGTCGGAGGGCGCCTGCGCCGCGCATTACCGCTATGGCGGCATGCGGCCGAAGAAGGCGGGCGCGGCATGAGCGGCCCGGTCGTGACGCTGGCCCATGGCGGCGGCGGCAAGGCCATGAAGGATTTGATCGAGGAGATCTTTGTCCGCGCCTTCGACAACCCGGCGCTGATGCCGCTCGACGACCAGGCCCGGCTCAACATGGCGGCGCTCGCCGCGCACGGCGACCGCCTCGCCTTCACGACCGATTCCTACGTCGTCGATCCGCTGTTCTTCCCCGGCGGCGACATCGGCACGCTCGCGGTCAACGGCACGGTCAACGACCTCGCAGTCGGCGGCGCGCTGCCACTTTATCTGTCCTGCGCCGTCATCATCGAGGAGGGCTTCGCGATCGAGCGGCTGCGCGAGGTGGCGTTATCGATGGCGCGGGCGGCGCGCGAGGCCGGCGTCGCGATCGCTACCGGCGACACCAAGGTCGTGCCAAAGGGCGCCTGCGACAAGCTGTTCGTCACCACCGCCGGGGTCGGGGTCATTGCGCCCGGCGTCGACCTCGGTGCGCACCGCGCCGCGCCCGACGACGCGGTGCTGGTCAATGGCTGGCTCGGCGACCACGGCGCGGCGATCCTCGCGGCGCGCGGCGAATTCGCGCTCGACACCCCGATCGCCAGCGATTGCGCCGCGCTCCATCGGCTGGTCGCTCGCCTGCTCGAAGCCGCGCCCGATACGCGCTTCATCCGCGACCCGACGCGCGGCGGGGTCGCGACCGTGCTCAACGAGATTGCGCTGGCGTCGCAGGTCGCGATCGAGATCGACGAGAACGCGACGCCGCTGCGCGAGGCGGTTCGGGGCTTTTGCGAAATCCTCGGGCTCGACCCGCTCTATCTCGCCAACGAGGGCAAGATCGTCGCGGTCGTTCCGCCCGCGCAAAGCGAGGCCGCGCTCGCCGCGCTGCGCGGCGACCCGCTCGGGCGTCACGCCGCGGTCATCGGCCGGGTCAGGTGCGGCGAGCCCGGCCGAGTGACGATGCGCACCGCGTTCGGCGGCCAGCGTATCGTCGACATGCTGGTCGGCGAGCAGTTGCCGCGTATCTGTTAAGGCCGGGGGATGCACGAACTGGCGCTGACGCGCACCATCATCGCGACCGCCGCCGAGGCGGCGCGAGGGCAGCGCGTCGCGCGCGTGACGCTGGTCATCGGCGCCCTGTCGGGGGTCTCGGCCGCGGCAGTCTCCTTCGCGTTTGACGCGGTGGCGCCCGGCACCGCCCTCGCCGGCGCGGCGCTCGACATCGTCGAGCCCGCGGGCCATGCCCGCTGCGACGAATGCGGCGCGGAATTCGCCACGCCCGACCTGTTGACCCGCTGCGCCTGCGGCTCCTATGCGTTGACGCGGCTGGCGGGGGAGGAATTGCTGGTCCAAAGCATCGAACTGGCGGAGGCAGGCTGATGTGCGCGATCTGCGGCTGCGGCAACGAGCGCGGCACCATGCTCCATCGCCACGACCACGATCACGATCACGATCACGATCACGATCACGACCATCCGCCCCGGGTGCCGAATGTCATCGACATCGAGGCGCGCCTGCTCGCCAGGAACGACGCGCTGGCCGAGCGCAACCGCGCCTGGTTCGCCGGCCGCGAGATCCTCGCACTCAACCTGATGAGCGCGCCGGGGGCCGGCAAAACCAGCCTGATCGAACGCACGATTGCCGATTTTGGCGGCGAATTGCCGCTCCAAATCATCGAGGGCGACCAGGCGAGCGCCAACGATTCCGAGCGCATCCGCGCCGCCGGAGCCCCGGTCGTACAGATCAACACCGGCGCCGGCTGCCATCTCGACGCGGAGATGATGGCGCGCGCGCTCGCCGAGTTGCGCCCGCCGGTCGGCGCCGTGATCATCATCGAGAATGTCGGCAACCTCGTCTGCCCCGCGCTGTTCGACCTCGGCGAGCATGCCCGCGTGGTCGTCTTCTCGGTCACCGAGGGCGAGGACAAGCCGGTCAAATATCCGCACATGTTCCGCGCCGCCGACCTCGTGCTGCTCAACAAGATCGACCTGTTGCCGCATCTCGATTTCGCGGTGGACCGTGCCGTCGCCAGTCTCCGCGCGATCAACCCCGCCGCCGCGCTGTTGCAGGTCTCCGCCCGCACCGGCGCCGGCATGGCACCATGGTACGACTGGCTGCGGCAACGGCGCGAAAAGGCGCGCGCCGCCGCCTTCGCCTGAGCCTCGGGCCGCCCCTCGCGTCAGCCCGGCGCGCGCGCCGCGACGACATCCTGCGCGAAGATCATGTCTTCCTGGCCGACCAGGGCCGGGTCGCGCGGCGAGGACACATAGCGCGCGAACAGCCACACGCCGTCCTCTGGGTTCGCCACCACCTCGGCGACGGCGCCGTCCGTCAGCGTTACCTGCGTGCCGGGCGCCAGCGTGCGGACGTTGATCGGATCGCTCATTTCACTCCGCCGCGGCGCGGTCGTTATGGCGCCAAGTGGCGAGCTGGTCCCAACTGTCGGCGGCCATGAACTCGGCCCAGCGGCGATAGAGGTTGCGCATCGGCTGCTCGCTCGATTGCACCTCGGTGATGTCGATCACGTCGCCCGGCACCCGGATGCCCTGGAACTCGTAATCCTGTACCGCCGTCCCGATGCCCTGCTCGTAGGTGTAGGGATAGCGCCGCGCGATCGTGCCGCGGCTGGCGGCGTGCGCGTAGTTCCAGTTTTCCATGTCGTCCTGCTCGGTCATGCCGGCCGGGCCGGAATAGCGGATGTAATAGTCGCGCAGGAAATCCTTGACCTCCTGCGGCGCGTCGCGGTCGACAAAGAAATAACGCCAGCATTCGGTCTGGTTGGGGCCGCGCGGATGCCAAACCGCCATCGTGCGCGGCTGGCGCGACAACAGCGCCGTGTTCGGGAAGATCTCGCCGGGCGCGCCGACCAGGCGGGCCATGTCGCCGAGGCGGCGGCGCTTCTCCTCCTCGCAATGGCGGAAATACTCCGACACCACCGGCGCGTTCTGGTAGGCGACCGGCGTCTGTTGGCCCTGCGGCATGACGTAGAGGATCGTTTGGTGGCCGCGGTCGGGGATGCAGACGTGCAACTTGCGGCTGACATCGCGCTCGCCGAGGTCGCGCCGGCTCCGGCCGGACGGACCGATGCCGGCGAGGTCGACCGAGCGATGGCTGATGTTGTGGTAGGTGTCGCCGCTGAAATTCTCGGCCGGGAATTTCCAGTTGCACGGCACCAGCCATTTCTGCACGCCGCACAGCAGCTCGGCCTGACCCTCGCGGCCGTCCCAGCCGTCGAGCTGCAGGTCGAGATAGCGGGTGAAGTCGCCCAGGTATTCCTGGAAGGAGGGCGCCGCCGCGTCCCAGGTGGCCCAGATCGCGCCCTTGTAGTTGCACAACTGCGCGACCTCGACGAGGCCCCATTGCGAGCGGTCGAGCTGCGAGTGATACGCCTCGCGGAAATAGGGCACGCCGACGAGGCGGCCGTCGGTGCCGTAGCTCCAGCCGTGGTACGGGCAGGTGAAGACCGCCGTGTTGCCCTCGTCGTAGCGGCACACCTTCATGCCGCGATGCCGGCACGAATTGAGAAACACGTGGATCGCCCCGGCGCGGTCGCGGCACAGGATCACCGCTTCCTCGCCCATCGACGACACGAAATAGTCGCCGGGGTTGGGGATCTGGCTCTCATGCCCGACGAACAGCCAGGCGCGGGCGAAGATCTTCTCCTGCTCCTCGGCGTAGATCTCCGCGTTGACAAAGATTTCGCGGCTGACCTGCGCCGTCGCGAGATCGACAAGGCCCGGGTGAAAGCCGGTCGTGCGTGCCGTCGCCATGCGTGCCTCCCGCGGTCGGGGTCAGAAGTCGGGTCAGAAGAAGAACGTCAGGTTTTTGCTCAGCAATACGTTCTGGTCGAGGATGATCTTGCGCCGCGCGATCTGCCAGCCGTCGCCGTTTTTCGAGCCCTCTGGCCGCCGCAGCAGGTCTTCGCGCTTGCCGACCAGCAGGTCGGTCTCGGTCTCGACCCGGTTGCGGTAGATCAGGAAGCGGCATTTGACCGCGACCTCGCGCGCCTCGGCGACCGAGGGCGTCGCTTCGACCAGCTGCACGTTCGACACCAGATGCGAGATGCGCGACACCGGCTCCTCGGCCCAATGGATGCCGGTCTCGATCTGCTTGACGCGGCGCGCCAGCGTCTCCTTGCCCTCGTCGAACCAGTTGATGTCGGTCACGCTGCGGGTGAACTCGCGCGCGCCCTCGCCGTATTTGATGTTGCGCCGCATCGGCATCCAATAGCGGATGTCGTCGGCGAGCAGCCCGAGCCATTCCTGGTAGCGCCGCTCGTCGAGCAGTTCGGCCTCGCGGTAGAGGAACTCCGCCACCTCCTGCACCAGCAGCAGGCGGTCGAGCCGATCATTGCTCATCGCGCGACTCCGATCTCAGCGCCACCCCGGCCATCGCCTCCAGGATGCGGGCGACGACCGGGAAGCCCTCCTGGCCCCAGCCCTGCGCCTGGGCCCGCTTGTAGGCGTCGGAGGCAAGCGCGCCGAGCGCCGCCGGGGCGCCGACCTCGCGCGCCAGCGCCACCGCCAGGTCGATGTCCTTGGCGACGATGTCGAGCGTGCCGCCCGCGGCGAAGGTGCCGGTCAGCACGAGCCGCGCGGCGTTGTCGAAGGTGCGGCTCTGGCCGGCGCTGACCGGCACGATCTGCGCCAGCACGCCGAGGTCGATGCCGGCCTTCGCCGCCACCAGCATGCCTTCGAGCGCGGCGATGAAATTGGTGTAGCCGAGATATTGCGTGACGAGCTTGGCGGTAGCGCCGGCGCCGCTGGGGCCGACATAAAAGACGTTCTTCGCGATCGCCTCGAACAACGGCCGGCAATGCGCGAAATCGGCCTCGCGCCCGCCGACCATCACGGTCATGCCGGGCGGCCGGCCGCTGACCGGCGCGTCGAGAAACTTTATGTCGCGCTTGCGGGCGGCCTCGGCGACGCGCCGCACGCTCGCCGGGGCGTTGGTCGTCAGGTCGATATAGGTGCCGCCGCGGCGCAGCCCGGCGAAGATGCCAAGCTCGGGGTCGAGCGCGACGGCCTCGACCTCCTGCGGCCCGGGCAGCGAGGTGAACACGATCTCGGCGGCATAGGCGGCCTCGGCCGGGTTGTCGGCGGTGGTCGCGCCATGCCCGATCAGCGCGCCCATCGCCGCGGGCCGCGCATCATAGACGGTCAGCCGGTGCCCGGCCGCGACCAGGCACTCGGCGATCGGCGTCCCCATCGTGCCCATCCCGATAAACCCGATCCGCATTAATCGTTCCTCGACGAGTTCGTCCGGAGGATGAAATCAATATAGCGTAAGGTCCACCGCAGCTGCGTTGTATTCTCGGCGATGCGGCGGAGCAACTCTTCGTTCCGCGCCACGAAGGTGCGAAACGGCGCGAGGCGAACCAGGACGCGAAGGGCTTGCGCCTCGCCGCCCTGCAGAAGCTGGTCCCACACCGGCCCGAGCGCCGCCGTTGCCGTCGAGTACATTTTGCTTCTCTTGAGCGTTTCGTAGCCGGCCCAGGCGATCCCGCCGCCGACCGCGGCGCCGAGCAGTCCGGCAGCGGCGGCTCCGGCCGGGACGAAGCCCGCCAGCGTTGCGGCCGGAATGAAGATCGTGGCGGCATGCTTCACCGTCGCCAGGCCGAAGACGGTGCCACGCTCGGGATGCGGGCCTTCGCCGATGGAGGCGGCGGCTTCCTCGCCAAGCCGTGCTGCCGGCGCCTCAATGATTTCCGGCGAATCCTTCAGGTTCTCCGTGATGAACTGGGCGTCCCGCCGCAATTCGGCCTGCTGTTCGCGGGTCTGGCTGAAGCGGTCGGCGTCATCGGCGAATTCGCGGCCTTCGGCGGTTGCCAGCATCAGCGGGCCGTGCAGTGCCAGCAGGCTGTCGAGCGCTTCCTGCGGCGCGTCTTCGAGCGGGTCGCACAGCCGGTCGGCGATCTCGCGGCGGGACGCGGCGGCGGCGTTTTCGAGCCGCACGCCAATGCCGAAAACGCTTCCCCAGGCGATCCTTTCCGGTTCGCCGGCGATTGCGGCGCGGTAATCGCCGACGATCCGGCTGATTTCCGGCTGGGTATTGGGGTTTAGATGGCCGGCGAGGTCGCCGGCCACCTGCCGCACGACCGGCAGCAGATTGCCGATACGCGCCATATTGTTGCCGGCCGCATCGATCTCGCCGGGCGGTGCCAGAGCGATCTTTAGGTCGGGGCTGAGCGCGAAATGCGGGCCGGCGCCCTGGGCCGGGATGGGCTCGGGCGGGGTGTGCTCGGCGATCAGCTCCTTGATACGGGCGTTGACGGCGGCGGGGCCTGCTTCCCACAGCTCGTCGGGCAGGGTAGCGACTGCAAGGTCGAAGCCCTCGCCGATCGATACGCGACCGTAGAGCCGATTTTCATACCAGTTTACCCAAACCTCCCAGTAGTCTTCAGCAGTCAGCAGAGCATCCTTCAGATCCGCCCATGCTTTTTGGACGACTGGCGGCGGTTCCCTGGGCCACAGGGCGGAGCTGGCTAAGCTAAGGCAGAGTGCCGACAGCAACTCCGGGCTCGCCTGCCCAACGACCTCCGCGTCTGCGATCGCTGCCGCATTTGCGAGGGCCCCTGTCTCCCGCGCTTCCTCAGATTCCTGAATGAACGCACTAATAGAGTTAGTGACCGCGACCGTGGCGTTGCCGGAGATGCCATAGCCGTCAGTGACGGCGTGAACGGCGCCATAACTGGAAAACGCGGAGAAGAAATTTCCATCAGCTGTCTTTCTAATTGCGGCCGCTGCCCCTTCGGCTGCCTCTGATAAGAGGTGAGACTTGCCGTACCTTGCAACAGCCCAGGAAACGGCTAGAGCCCGAAAGACCGTTAGCATTAGACCAGAGAATAAATTTTCGGTATTACGTCTTTCACCTATAAGGGGCAGAACACGCAAAGCAGAGCGCACGGCAATAGAAATAGACACCTCGACCGGATGCAGAGAAAACCAGTCCTCGTATTGAGGGAAATCATCGGTAAGGGGAATTTTCTTGTCTGGGAAAGGGATTGCCATTAAGACACCATGCTTATCGGTCGAGCAGCGCCATCAGCTCGCGCCATTCGCGGGCCGAGAGGCCGCTCGACGCCTGGTCGAGCTTCTCGCCGGCGATGAGGCGGCGGATGGCGGCGAGGCCGGCAGCGGAGATCGTCGCGGCGTTGAGGCGGTATTCGAGGAAGGCGGCGTGGGCGAGCGGCACCCAGCGCTTGACGGTATCCAGCATCGCCTCGGCGTAGGCGCGGATCTCGTATTGCGCGTGCGGGTCGGCGCGCAGGCTGAGGAAATGCAAGAGGTTGTGCAGGTCGGTCTTCCAGTACCATTGGGTGTAGAAGTTGAGCGACAGGTTCATCCGCGCCAACTCGCGCGCGAGGCCCGGCCAGGACGGGTCGCGCGGCTCGCCGGCGGCGTCCTCGTTGAGCATTTCGGCATAGCCGGCATAGGCGCGCTCGGCGTCGGCGCGCAGCAGGTCGAGGACATGGCGCGCCGCCGCGCCTTCGAGTACGTCGCCGCGCCCCTGACGGTTGACCGTCGCCTGCGCCGCCAGCTTGTCCGGCGCGGGGATATAGAACTCGTTGTCGAGGATCGAATAGCGCGCCGAGTATTCGTTGACGTTGGCGGTGCGGTGGCGGATCCATTGCCGCGCCACGAAGATCGGCAATTTGACGTGGTACTTGATCTCGCACATCTCGAACGGTGTCGTGTGGCGATGCCGCATCAGGTAGTTGATGAGGCCGCGGTCCTCGCTGACCCTTCGCGTGCCGCGGCCGTAGGAGACGCGCGCCGCCTGCACGATCGCGCCGTCGTCGCCCATGTAGTCGATCACCCGGACAAAGCCGTGGTCGAGCACCGGCAGCGCCTCGTAGAGGATTTCCTCCAAGCGCCGGCACGGTGGCGCGGCGGGTCGTCCGGGCGATGGCGCGCTCGGCGGCGATCTCCTCCTGCTTGCTCCGGGGTCAGCTGCATGCCCCGCCTCCCGCGTGACGCAGCGGGCGATTGCGCCCGCGCCCGCGGCACCCTATATCTCCCCCGTTGGGCAACCAACTATGGCGATACACGGCTTGCGGAATAGGCGTTGCGGACCCGGGGGCGGTACCCGGCGCCTCCACCAATTTCCGCCGGCAGGTTGACCGGTTCGGCAAATCGGTCATGGCCGGCGGCTCCATGGGGGCGAAATAGGCTCGACGCGCGTAGTAAAGGTAAGAACCGTCGCTCGGCATGATACCACCGTTATCGGGTCATAACTCAGCTGCGAACGATAACTTCGCAACAGAGGCTCTTGCGGCCTAACCCTTAACGGGGAGAAGCTACGCAGGAAACTCGCGGTTCGAGGGGCACCGGGCAACAGAAGCCCCTCACTTCATTTTCCGTGGGGCTCGCTGCGAACGGCGAGGGGTGATGGCGCAGGATCTGTACCACTACGAGCAGATGGTCGAGCGCGCGCTGCGCGGCGTGGTGCGCGAGGCGATCGACCGGGCGGCGCGCGAGGGGCTGCGCGGCGCCCACCATTTCTATATCGGCTTCGCCACCGCGGCACCCGGCGTCGACATTCCGGATTCGCTGCGCACCCGGTTTCCGGCCGAGATGACAATCGTGCTGCAGCACCAGTATTGGGACCTGGCGGTCGGCAAGGACAGCTTCTCGGTCACCCTCAGCTTCCAGAAACAGCTCGAGCGGCTGACCGTGCCGTTCGCCGCGATCCGCAGCTTTGCCGACCCGTCGGTCAATTTCGCGCTCGAATTCGCGACGCCCGAGATCGAGCCGGCCGACGCGGAGAAGCCGGCGCTGCCGCTCGAAGCGCCGCCCGAAGGCGCCCGCCAAGCCGGCGGAAAAGACGACCGCCGAGGTCGTCACCCTCGACAGCTTCCGCAAGCGCTGATCCAACCGGCAGATCCCGCGGTGGCGATCGCGGCTCGCGGCCGATAGCCGCGCCCTGGTATGCCCGGGTGGGGGTGGCGCCGCCCGGGTCGGAACCCTAAGATATGCGCGGCGATGAACCCCGGAGGGCGGCGGCATGGAATTGTGGAACCATTGCGAGAACCCCTACCCGTTCGTCCCGGCCGAGGTGCTCGACCAGGCCGAGTCGGTGCGGGCCAGCCTGCCCAACAAGTATTGCGACCCGAAGATCGCGGCGCGGCTCTATGACGAGATCTTCGACGAATACCGGCTGTGCGACGACATCGGCCTCCATATCGTCACCAACGAGCATCATTCCGGCATCAACAACATGTGGGCGGCGAGCCCGGTCATCACCGGCGTCGTGGCGCAGATGACCCGCAAGGCGCGCATCCTGTCGCTCGGCACGCTGGTGACGGTGCGCCCCGACCCGGTGCGGGTCGCCGAGGAATACGCGACGATCGACGTCATCTCGAAGGGCCGCCTGGAGATCGGCTTCGTCAAGTCGGGCGCCACCGAGATGGTGTCGGGCGACGCCAACCCGATGCGCATCCGCGAGCGCGAATGGGAGGCGATCGACCTGATCGAGAAAGCGCTGACGACGCATGACGGGCCGTTCAGCTGGGAGGGCAAGTTCTTCACCCACCCGCACGTCAACATCTGGCCGCGCCCCTACCAGCAGCCGCGCCCCGAATTCTGGGCGGCGACCAGCGACCTGCCGACCTGCGCCGAACTCGGCCGTCGCGGCATCATCAACACGCTGCTGTTTGGCGGCTACGACCGCACCCGCCAAGCGTTCGACGCCTACAAGAAGGCGCGCGCCGAGGCGGCATTGCCGGCGCCCGGCGAGGACCGCTTTTCCTACATGGCGTTTGCCTATGTCGGCGACACCGACGAGGAGGCGCAGCGCATCGGCCAGAAGATCGCCTGGTTCCTGACCGTCAGCATCAAGAGCGCGCCGCAATTCGCCAAGTTCCAGCCCGCCGCGGTGGCGCCCGAGATGGCACCGGCGGCGTGGCGGGCCGGCGCCTCGCGACGCCCGCGCCCGACCAATCTCGACGCCGAGGTGCTGATCGGCCAGGGCCAGATGTTTGCCGGCAACCCCGACACGGTGGCGCGCCAGATCAAGGATTTCCGCAAGCGGGTCGGCGGCGTCGAGCACATCATCATGATGACCAGGCAGGGTCTGGTGACCCACGCCGAGGCGGAAAAGAGCTTCACGCTGGCGGCCAAGGAAGTCCTGCCGCAATTGCAGGACCTGCCGCCGATCGACGCCGACGAGACCGCCTGGCGGGCGCAGCACGCGGCAGCGAAATGAGCCAGCGCTTGCAGGCAGGGCCGCTCGCTCTCGAAATGCTGCGGCAGGGAAGCGGCCGGCCGATCCTGCTCGTCCACGGCATCAACCCGGTCAGCCCGAAGGCGCCGTTCCTCGGCCCGCTTGCCGAGCACGGCGAGGTTATCGCGCCGTCGCATCCCGGCTTTGGCGCCTCGCCGCTGCCCGAGGATTTCGACACGATGTACGACCTGGTGCATCTCTATCGCGACGTGCTCGACGCGCTGCCCGACCATGTGACGATGATCGGCTTCTCGTTCGGCGGCTGGATCGCGGCCGAGGTCGCGGTCGCCGGCCATCCGAAACTCGACCGCCTTATTCTCGTCGATCCGGTCGGGATCAAGCTGGGCGGCCGCGAGGAGCGTGACATCGTCCATTTCTTCAACACCAATCCGACAGAACTGAACCGGCGAAGCTGGCACGACCCGGCGCGGCGCCCGGCCGGCAATTACGGCCTCGGCTGGCAGGCGGCGATCGACGACACGATCAGTGACGCCGAACTGGTGACGCTCGCGCGCAACTGGGATTCGCTGTGCCTCTACGGCTGGCGGCCGCATATGTACAACCCGCAGCTCAAACACTGGCTGCGCCGCATATCCGTGCCGACGCTCGCCCTGTGGGGCGCCAGCGACCGCATCGTCACCCCCGATTACGGCCGCGCCTACAGCGCGCTCATCCCCGGCGCGCAATTCGCGGTGATCGCGCAGGCCGGTCACCACCCCGAGCTGGAGCAGCCGCGCGCCTTCGTTGACCATGTCGTCCGGTTTCTAGGATAGCGAGCATGATGTTCATCGTCCGCAGCAGCGGCGCGCGGCCCGAGGCCGCCGGGATCCGGGTCAAGCTCAGCCGCCCAACGCCGGCCATTGTGCCGGACTGCGGCCGGCAAGACCGATTTCTTCTGCGTCGGCGAGGCCGAGGCGGTCGCGGCCTTGCGCGCGGCCGGCGCGGCCGTCGTCGACCTGCACGACGGCTATTACGAAGACGGCACCGGCGGCGGCGTCGCGATCTGGGGCCAGGGCAAATACTGGGAGATCCGCGATACGCCGTTCACCGTCAAGGAGGCGGTCGGACCGAGTGCCGACACCACCTCCGGCGCCGCCGAGGGCGATCACGTTGAGGTCCGCCGCGCCATCTTCGGCGTCTAGCGCTCGTCTTCCCAGCCACGTCATGCCCGCAAAAGCGGGCATCCAGGCCAGACGAACGACCGGGAGGTCCTGGCCGAGGCGCGTGGCTTGACCGCCGGCTCAGAAGGAAGATTCTACCGCCCTGATCCGTTAGGGAGTGTTGTATGAGCGAGGCCGCTTTTCATGAGCTATTTCCGCTGGGCGAGGATGCGACGCCCTACAAGAAGCTCAGCGGCGATCATGTCGCCGTCGCCTCGTTTGATGGCGAGCGCGTCGTCAAGGTGATGCCCGAGGCGCTGACGCTGCTCGCGCGCCAGGCTTTTGTCGATTGCCAGCACTTGTTGCGCCCGGGGCATCTGGCGCAATTGCGCACGATCCTCGACGACCCCGAGGCATCAGCGAACGACAGGTTCGTCGCCTTCGACCTGCTGAAAAACGCCAATATCGCGGCCGGCAAGGTGTTGCCGATGTGCCAGGACACCGGCACCGCGATCGTCATGGGCAAGAAGGGCGAGCGGGTGTGGACCGGCGCCGACGACGCGGCGGCGCTGTCGGAAGGCATCCGCCGCACCTACACCGAGACCAATCTGCGCTACAGCCAGGTCGCGCCCTTGTCGATGTATGACGAGGTCAACACCGGCGACAACCTGCCGGCGCAGATCGACCTCTACGCCGAGCCGGGCGACGAATACCATTTCCTGTTCGTCGCCAAGGGCGGCGGCTCGGCCAATAAGAGTTTTCTGTATCAGCAGACCAAGGCGGTGCTGAACCCCAAATCACTGTTGAAATTCGTCGACGAGCGGGTTCGCACCCTCGGCACCGCCGCCTGCCCGCCCTATCACTTGGCGATCGTGATCGGCGGCACCTCGGCCGAGATGAATCTGAAAACCGTCAAGCTCGCGAGCTGCCGCTATCTCGACACCTTGCCCGCCACCGGCAACAAATACGGGCAGGCCTACCGCGACCGGGATTTCGAGGCCGAGGTGCTGGAATTGACCCGCGGCCTCGGCATCGGCGCCCAGTTCGGCGGCAAGTATTTCTGCCACGATGTGCGGGTGATCCGGCTGCCGCGCCACGGCGCCAGCCTGCCGATCGGCATCGGCGTCTCGTGCTCCGCCGACCGCCAGATCCTCGGCAAGATCACCGCCGAGGGCGTCTTCCTCGAGGAGCTGGAAGAGAACCCGTCGCGCTTCCTGCCGGAGATCGACGGCGCGAGCCTGGGCGGCGAGGTCGTGCAGATCGATCTGTCGCGGCCGATGGACGAGATCCGCCGCACGTTGTCGCAATACCCGATCAAGACCCGCCTCAGCCTCAACGGCACGCTGATCGTCGCGCGCGATATCGCGCACGCCAAGTTGCAGGAGCGGCTCGACCGCGGCGAGGGCCTGCCGCAATACGTCAAGGACCATCCGATCTATTATGCCGGCCCGGCCAAGACGCCCTCGGGCTACGCCTCGGGCTCGTTCGGGCCAACGACAGCGGGGCGCATGGACAGCTATGTCGGCCCGTTCATGGCGGCGGGCGGCAGCCTCATCACGCTGGCCAAGGGCAATCGCGGCCCCGAGGTGCGCGCCGCCTGCAAGCAATACCACGGGTTCTATCTCGGTTCGGTCGGCGGACCGGCGGCGCGTCTCGCCCAGGATTGCATCAAGAAAGTCGAGCTTCTCGAATACCCAGAGCTCGGCATGGAGGCGATCTGGCGCATCGAGGTGGCGGATTTCCCCGCCTTCATCGTCGTCGACGACAAGGGCAACGATTTCTTCGCCGCCCTGTCATGAACGCAGGAACGGGCTGATTGGCACGCGATGCCCTGCCGGAGGCGCTACTCGCTGGCGACGGCGGCGCCTGGGCGGGGTTTGTGCGCCGCTATGGCGGGCTGATCGTCGCCGCGGTGCGCGGCGTCATGGCCGGACGCGGCGACATCGAGGACCTGACGCAGGAGGTCTTTGTCCGGCTGTGCAAGGACGATTTCCGCCTGTTGCGCAGCTATGATCCCGAACGCGCAGCGCTGTCGACTTGGCTGACCATCGTCGCCCGCAGCACCGCGCGCGATGCGGCGCGCCGGCGGCGGGCAGATTCCGTGCCGATCGACGCGGTCCCCGAGGCGCAGCTGGCGGTCGACCCGGTCGAACCGGTGGAGAAGCTGAAACTGCCGGAAGCCTTGCTCTCGCCGCGCCAGCGCGAGATCCTGGCGATGCTCTACGACAAGGAAATGGACGTCGCCGAAATCGCGGTCGCGCTGGGGATCGATCCGCAAACGGTGCGCAGCGCGCACCATAAGGCGATGATCAAGCTGCGGGCTCACTTCAAGGCGGATCTGGAGCAGGCTCGATAGCCGATAAGTTGCGGGGATGGCAGGGTTTCTTTCGTCGTAGAACGGATGTTAGGAAAGCTCAGTAGATTGATGCCAAGCGACGACACCAGGCGAACGACGCTGGCGGACCTGCCCGACGAGGCGTTGTGGCGCGTCAGCTGCATGATGGATGCGGCGGCGGACGAGGCGGCGCACTTTCTCGATTTGGCAGGCTTCGCCGACGGCTGCCTCGATCCCGACGAGCGGGACCGGGTCGCCGACCGGCTTGCCCGCGATCCGGTTGCAGCCGGCGACGTTGCCGCGGCGCGCGCGCTCGCCGCCGCGGCCGTACCCGAGGCTATCCCCGAGACAATCCTGGCGCGCGCTTGCGGGCTGGTCTCCGGCGGCGCGCCGGAAAGCGGCAAGATCCTGATCTTCAGGCCGCGGGTTCAGGCACGGGTGTCGATGCGCGTGCAGGGCATGGCGCGGTGGGGCAGCCTCGTCGCCGCCGTGGCGGTAGCGGGCTGGCTCGGGTTCACGCTCGGCGTGGATGCCTCGCTTTCCTTCACCCAGGGCCACCAGACCGCCGAAGAGAGCCCCCTGCAAGACCTGCTTGCGCCGACGAACGTCTTCTCGCACGACCCGGCCGAGGGCGCACGCACGTGAGCATGGCGGCGGTCGGCTCCACCACAACGAGCGGCTGGTGGCGCCCGCGGGTTTGGCTCGCCGCTCTGGCGGTCTCAGCGGCACTCAACCTATGCTTTGTCGCCGGCGCGGTGTGGACCCGCATGCATCCGCCGCCGAGCATTCCGACTTGGCAGGAACGCTTTCGCGAGATGCGCACGGAGCTTGATCTCACGCCGCAACAGGTTGCCGGCTTCGACCACTACCTCGCGGCGATGCGCACCAGGGTCGAGACGATGCATCGGCAAACCGAGCCGCTGATCGCTGCCGCCTGGCAAGAGATGGCCAAACCCGGGGCAAATCCAGCGCAAGTCCAGCATCTGTTCGCGGAAGCGGCCGAGAAGCGGCTGGGCTTTCAGCGGGACGTTGCCACTCAGACGCTGAATTTCCTGTCGCTTCTGGCGCCCACGCAGCGCAGCAAATTCATCGCGATCGCCGGCGAGCGGCGGGCATCACGGTTGCACCGGCACCTGCAGCAGCGCTGACAACCTCGGCTGACCGCTTTGCCGCTGCGCAAGCGCGGCAAACATGCCGGCAAGCGTGCTATGTCAGCGCGATCCAGATGCTGCCCGAAAGCCGCCGCACACAATGCGCTGTCGCCTCGCCCTAATCTTCGCGTTTACCGCGCTCGCTTGCCTGCCGGCCCTCGCCAAGCCGGTGCCGGTCGAGCGCCGCATGACCCATCCCGACGGCGCCTCGATCCTCGTCAAGTCAATCGAGTTCAAGCCGGATTCGATCGTGCTTGTGGCGACCATCAGCAATCCGGGCGAGCGCGCGATCCACATCAACAGGGGGCGCAGCCTGGTGCTCGACGATGGCGCGCATGACGTCTATCGCCTCAACGCTCCGCCCGAGAACCCGGAACTGACCGTCCCGCCGCACGCGGAGATCAGCGGCGATCTGGTGTTCATCGGCCCGCTCGCCCCGACGACGCGCCAGCTCACGCTGTCGAGCAATGTGGGGGTGGGCACGCGCGACAACCCTTTCGACGACGCGCCGATATTCACCGTGACGCTGCCGGTAGAGGATCAACCCGCCCGGACCGCCGGATCGGTCGCCACCCATCCGGACGGCGCGGCCCTGCGGGTGCGCTCGACTGTCGTCGGCCCACGCGTCTGTCATGTCACGCTGGTTGCCACCAATGGCAACGATCGCACGATCGTGCTCAATCAGGATAACGGCCTGGTGCTGACCGACGACCGCGGCGCCGCCGCGCCGGTCGAGCCGCCGGCCGAAAACCGCGAGCTGGTGGTGCCGCCCGGCGCCCGCCTCGATGCCGATCTCGCCTTCGATTGCAGCCGAATCGATGCCGGCGCGACGCTGACGCTTGTCACCAATCGCGGCACCGCCGGCACACCGGACAACCCCTACGACACATTGCCGGTCATCACGCTCAAGGTACCGGTCGAGAAGGCGGCCGACAGCCCGGGCCCGCCGGTGTCGCGGGCCTCGGTCACGCCAATCGCCCGCTCGCAATTGTCAGCGCCGGAAGCCGTCGCAGCTGCCGCACCCGCCCCTACACCCGCTCCAGCCCCGGCAGTCACGCCACCGCCACCTGCGACGCCTACCGCCCCGACAACACCGTCACGCGCTCTGCCGCAACCGGCCCCGGCACAAAGACGCTCGCCGAAAACCCTCGCGCAGCTCGAAGCCGCTCTGCACGCCGAGAAGACCGATCGCGGTTTTCGCCTCGTCGTGCCGGCGGATTCGCTGTTCGGCTCGAAGCAAAGCGCGCTCGATGCATCGGCCGAGCCGCTGATGGCCGACCTCACCGAGTTGATTGCGGCGATGCGCCTGCGCGAGGTCGTGATAAATTCGCACACCGATTCGGTGGGCAGCGACGCTACCAACCTCGCCTTGTCGAAGGAGCGGGCGCATGTCATCGCCGCCTGGCTCTCGGCGCATGTACAACAAGACCGCCCGCAGTTCGTCGAGGAAGGCTTCGGCCGCACCCGGCCGGTCGCGCCGAATCACAAGTCGGACGGCTCGGACAATCCGGAAGGCCGCGCGCAAAACCGCCGGATCGAAATTCTGCTGCGCCGCCACTGACTATTTCGTGCCGAACAACCGATCGCCGGCGTCGCCGAGGCCGGGCAGTATGTAGCCGTGAGCGTCGAGGCAGCGGTCGATCGCCGCCGTCACGATCGCCACATCGGGAAAGACGCGGTGCAGCTTGTCGATCCCCTCGGGCGCCGCGACGAGGCAGACGAACTTGATCGCGCGCGCCCGCAACTCGACCAGGCGGGAGATCGCCGCCACTGCCGAGTTGCCGGTCGCCAGCATCGGGTCGACCAGGATCACGTCGCGTTCCGGCAAATCGTCCGGCAGTTTCAGGTAATATTCGACCGCCTGCAGCGTGCGTGGCTCGCGGTAGATCCCGATATGGCCGACCCGCGCCGACGGCACGAGGTCGAGCATCCCGTCGAGGATGCCGTTGCCGGCCCGCAGGATCGACACCAGGCACAATTTCTTGCCCGCCAGCACCGGAACCCGCGCATGTTCGAGCGGCGTCGCGATCTCGGTCTCTTCGAGCGCCAGGTCGCGGGTCGCCTCGTAGCCGAGCAGCAGGCTCACCTCGCGCATCAAGTCGCGGAATTTCGAGGTGCTGGTGTCATGCCGCCGCATCAGCGACAGCTTGTGCCGCACCAGCGGGTGATCGACGAGAGTGACCGTGCCTGTCATCGCGCGCTTCCTCAGAACAAGGTTCCATCGCTGGCGATCGGCAGCGGCGGGCCGCCGCCCGGCCGGCGCTCGGCGGCGATCTCGCGGCCGGCGGCCCAGCTGCCGCCTTCCAGCACCTTGGCCAGCGGGAATTCGGCGGCGGCAACGCCCAGACGCTCGCGCACCCGTTCGGCCAGCAGGTCGAGCAGCGCGACAGTCAACGCGCGCCACTCGACCACCACCTCGGCAAACGGGTCGAGCGGCCGACGCAACAAATCGCCGTTGCGCGCGGCGATCACGCCGCAATCGAGAAAAAGCCCGCCGTTGCGGTATTCCGCAAGGCCGGTGAGGCCGTCGATGTCGGTGATCGTGAAGCCCGCCTCGGCGAGCGGCTCGATCAGCGAATAGACCAGCCATTGGCTCAGCTTGTGAAACGGCACGAGGCCGTCGCCCGGCACTGCGGCGTGACGGCCGCAATCGCCGAGCGGCACCCCGGCGAGCGACAACCGGCCCGGCCAGATCGGCCCGAATGCGCACAGGATCAAGTGCAGCATGTCCGGCGCTGGCAATCCGGCTCGCCGCCGTGCCCAGTAGTCATGCAGGTTGCCGGGCCGCGCCGGCGAGCCGAATACGTCCGGCTGTGCCGCCACGACCTCGCCGAGGCGGCGCAACAGGAGCGCCCTGCCCTCCAGCCCGGCGAGCGGATTGTCGGCGCCGTGCTGGAACGCCTGGCCGAGCCGCTCGGCCGCCAATGCCGCCAGCGCCGCCGCATCGGCACGCCACGGCTGCGCCGGGTCGGCGGAGAACAGCCCCGCCTGCATCGCCCGGACGCTGGCGACCGCCAGTCCCTCGGAGCGCGCCAGGGTCAGCCCGGTCGCGGCCTCGCGATAATGCCAGCCCGGCCCGGCACCAGCGTCGAGCAATACCGAGACGATCGCCAGATCGAGTCGCGCCCGCGCGCTCTCCGCCCGGTCGGCGCCGGGCGCGACAAAAGCCGCACGGTCGATGCCGCCGACGCCGAAATGCCGCCAGCGGCTGTGGAACGGCACGGCGAGATCGGGATAGCGCCGCCGGGTCACCGCGACGACCCGCGCGACCGCGTCATCGAGACGCTCCGGCACCAGCCTGAAATGCCGGGCGTCGCCGCGCTCGGCCGCGGAAAAGACAACCGCGCAGCGCTCGCGCACCGCGGCGGCGCTGAGCAGATAATCGGCAGCGCTCACGCGCCGAACGCGCGGCCCTTGGTGCGGCGGAGTTGGCGCGCGCTCGGGGCGCCGGCCGGGGCGAAATAGCCGGCCGCCTTCTTCGCCGCGATCTCGACCTGGGCATCGCCCGGCACCAGCCCTTCGGGGATGGCGACCTGCTCCACCACCTCGATGCCCTGGGCGCGCAACGCGTCGTGCTTCATGTTCGACATCGACACCCAGCGGTCGATGCGGGCGACGCCGAGCCAATGGAACACATCCGGCATCAGCTCCTGGAAGCGCATGTCCGGCACGCCGGCGATGCATTCGGTGCGGCGGAAATAGGTCTCGGCGCGGTCGCCGCCTTCCTGCCGCTTGCGCGCATTGTAGACGAGGAACTTGGTCACCTCGCCGAGGGCGCGCCCCTCCTTGCGGTTGTAGACGACGATGCCGACCCCGCCCTGCTGCGCCGTCGCCGCACACACCTCGACGCCGTGCGCGAGATAGGGCCGGCAGGTGCAGATGTCGGAGCCGAACACATCCGAGCCGTTGCACTCGTCATGGACGCGGCAGGCGATCACCGTGTCGGGCTGGCCGATCCGCGCGACGTCGCCCATCAGATAGACGGTGGTGCCGCCGATCGGCGGCAGGAACAGTTCAAGATCCGGCCGGGTCACCAGCTCGGAGAACATGCCGCCGGTTTCCTCGAACAGCCGGCGGCGCAGCTCGGGCTCGGCAACGCCGAACCTTGCGGCGATCCCGGGCAGGTACCACACCGGGTCGATCGCTGCCTTGGTCACGCGGATTTCGCCGCTTTCCAGTACCACCTTTCCGTCCGGGATCAGGTCTCCGGCGGCGATGCGCTGGCTGATTTCGGGCAGGTTGATGCGGGCCGTGGTGATCGCGATCGTCGGGCGGGCGTCGATCCCGGCCCGGATCTGCTCGGCAAACACCTCGCCGACCAGGTGCCCCCAGGGATCGAGCGAAACGATCTTCGCCGGGTCGGCCCATTGCGGCCACGGCCCGACAGGAGCGGCCGGCGCGGTGTCGGTCAGGTCGGGGCGATGATCCGGCGCCAACGCCCCGGTCGCCACGGCCAAAGCCCGATAGACCGCGTAGGATCCGCTATGCGAGCCGATCGCGTTGCGCTGGCGGGGCTGCGCCGAACTCGCCGCGACCGGGCCGCGCAACTCGGCAGTCGCAGCGCCCCAGCGCAGCGGGACACCGCCCTGGCCGGAGCCGCCGGGATGGGAGGTCAACCGGATGTGCCGTGGGATGACGTGCGCCATCGGGACTCGCAAAAAACACTCCCGCAGTTTAGGAGGGTAGCGAGCGCGCCGGCTCCCCGCAAGCACGGCGCCCATTCGTTGTCCACTCGTTGTCCGAGGGTACGCCGACGCGCCTTGCGTTCGGGTATGATGAGGGTTCGGAATGCTTCCCGCAGGAGCGGCCATGGCCGAAGCGGTCGCCGCGATCGGCGCGCGGCGCGACGTGCGCAAGTTTCACGACCCGTTCGTCACCGCTACAGGCGCGCGGCGGGCGCAGGTTATGCTCGCTTCGCTCGACACGTTGTGGTTCAACACGGGAACACTGTGCAATTTGGCCTGCCGGCACTGCTACATCGAATCGTCGCCGACAAACGACCGGCTGGTTTATCTGAGCACCGCCGAAGTCGCGGCCTATCTCGACGAGATCGCGGCGCTGCGGCTCGGCACCAGCTTGATCGGCTTCACCGGCGGCGAGCCGTTCCTCAACCCGGCATTGCCGGCGATGCTCGACCTGGCGCTGGCGCGCGGCTTTCGGGCGCTGGTCCTGACCAACGCGATGAAGCCGATGCACAAGATGAAGCCGGCGCTGCTGGCGCTGCGCGCGCGCTTTGGCGGGCGGCTGCAGATCCGCGTCTCCCTCGACCATTACGGCCGGGCGGTGCATGAGGCCGAGCGCGGCCGGCAGAGCTGGCAGCCGACGATCGACGGGCTGTTGTGGCTGGCCGCCAACGGGTTTGCCCCGTCGGTCGCCGGCCGGCGGCTCTCCGGTGAGAGCGAGGCCGAGCTGCGTTGCGGCTTTGCGGCGCTGTTTGCGGGGCTCGGCGTGGCGATCGACGCGGACGACCCGGTGGCGCTGACGATCTTTCCCGAGATGGACGAAACCGCCGAGGTGCCGGAGATCACCGAGGCGTGCTGGGGCATTCTCGGGAAATCGCCAGCGGATGTGATGTGCGCCAGCTCGCGCATGGTCGTCAAATTCAACGGGGCGGCGCGCCCGAGCGTGATCGCCTGCACGCTATTGCCCTACGATCCGCGCTTCGACCTCGGCCCGACGCTGGCCGGTGCGCTCGGGCAGGTCGCGCTCAACCACCCGCATTGCGCCAAATTCTGCGTGCTCGGCGGCGGCGCCTGCAGCCGGGGGTAGATTTCGCGTCGCGATTAAGGAATTCTCAAGGCTGCTTCGCGCTTCTGGATCATAACGAGCCGCGGTTGCCGAGGAGAGAACGATGCGAGCATTCAGCGCGATTACCGCCGCCCTGCTGATCACCTTTGCGTCGCCGGTGGTGGGTCATGCGGCAAGCACCGAGGGCGCCACCCCGGCTGCCAAGCCCGCCGCGCCAGTGTGCCATTGCCCGCAGGTCCACCATCGCCCTGTGCGCCACGTGCGCTATCACCGCCACCATCGCCGATACCGGCGGCCGATACCGATTGCGATGATGCCGCCGCCACGTGTCGCACCCTACTACAATGCGGCGATCCCCAGCCCCGAGGACACCGCCTACGACCGCGCGATGGTGCTGCACCTGCGCAGTCCGGCGGTGAGCGGCATGTACGTCGCCGAGCCGGGCTATCCGCCAACGCCGCCGGTCCGCGGGGTGCAGAGCTACCGCATCCGGTCGGGACGCCGCCGTCCTGCAATATGACGGCATCACCGGCGAATACATCGCGTTGGCTGCTTCTGACGCCGTTTACGCTATGCCGCCGCCGCCCCCACCGCCTCCATCGCCGCACTGATCTCGGATCAGCCGGGATCGCCGGTATCCGGGGCGAGGCCGGCCGAACGGATGCCGTGCACGGCGCAGGCCTCGTCCTTGTCCGAGGTGTCGCCGCTGATCCCGACCGCGCCGATGATCTCGCCGGCCGCGTCGCGGATCAGAACGCCGCCCGGCACCGGCACGATGCGCCCGCCCGAGGCGACCGCCAGCGCCTGGAGGAAGCCGCCGCCGCCCGATGCCATGCGGCGGGCGAATTCGCGCCCGCCAAACCCCATGCCGAGCGTCCCCCATGCCTTGCCCATCGCGATTTCCGGGCGCAACAGGCTGGAGCGGTCCTCGCGCTTCATCGCCTTCAACTGGCCGCCGGCGTCGAGCACCACGACGGTCAGCGGATGCAGCTTCAGTTCGCGCCCCTTGGCGAGCGCCTGGTCGACGATCGTCGACGCCTGGTCGAGGGTCAGTGCGGTCATGGCTGGTGTACCTTCATCGGGATGTTGAGAAGCCGGGCGGCGTTGCCGCCGAGGATTGCCTTGCGGTCGCCCTCCGACAGTCGCGCCGCCCGCTCGACAAAGCCGATCGGGTCAATCTCGCCCATGTCGTAGGGATAGTCGGTGCCCATCAGCACGTGATCGGCGCCCCATTGCTCGACGAGATATTCGAGCTGATGGTCGGTGAACACCATCGTGTCGAAATAGAGCCGCCGCAGATAGTGCGTCGGGTCGTGGTGGAGATGCTCGCAGGTATCGGGGCGCGCCGCGGCGCCGTGGTCGATCCGCCCGGAATAGGCCGGCAGAAAGCCGCCGCCATGGGCGATCACCAGCTTCAGCCCCGGATAGGCGTCGAGCACCCCGCCGAAGATCAGGTGATGCACCGCGACCGTCGATTCGAGCGGGTTGCCGATCAGGTTGCCGAGATGCCACGGACCCAGGCGGCGCGCGTCGGTGAAGCCGGTCGGGTGCATGAAAATAAGCAGCCCCAGCTCCTCGCATTTGGCGAAGATCGGGCGGAAGCGCTCGGCCGAGAGGTCCTCGCCCTGCACGCTGCCGGCGATCTCGATGCCGCGCAGGCCCAAGGATTTGTGCAGCCGGACGAGTTCGGCGACAGCCAGTTCGGGTGCCTGGAACGGCACCGTGCCGAGCCCGGCGAAGCGGTCGGGGTGGCGCCCGCAGATGTCGGCGATGTTGTCGTTGATCTGGCGCGACGTGGCGATGCCGGTGTCGGGGTCGGTCCAGTAATACATCTGGTAGGGCGCCGGCGAGACCGCCTGCACGTCGATGCCCATCGCATCCATGTCGGCGAGCCGGGTTTCGAGCGAGGTCAATTGCGAGCGCACCCGCTCCTGCATTTCGGCGGCGACGCGCCGCGATTCGGCGCTGGCGAATTGCGCCAGCCGATCGGCGCCGGGCGAGCCGGCGGCACGCAGCGTCTCGGTCGCTTTCGGGGTCTCGACATGGCAATGAATATCGACCGAAAACCATTTGCCGCGGGCGTGCGCCGGGCCGGGAAAGCGGCCCGGGATCGGAGCCCCCGGCGGCCGGCAGGTGAACAGCATGACTAGGCTCCTCCTTGTTTTCGGGCTTTGTGCAACGCCCGCCACACCCGTTCCGGGGTGGCCGGCATGTCGATGCCGGGGGCCTCGGGCAGGGCGTCGGCGATTGCGTTCATAACCGCACCGAGCGAGGCGGTCGTGCCGGCCTCGCCCACTCCCTTGACCCCGAGCGCGTTGGTCGTCGACGGCACCGGACGCAAGGCGCTCGCAATATCCGGCAGGTCGTCGGCGCGCGGCATCGCGTAATCCATGAACGAGCCGGCGAGCAGCTGCCCGCTCGCGCTGTCATAGACGCCGCTTTCGAGCAGCGCCTGCCCGACGCCCTGCGCGACGCCGCCCTGCACCTGCCCCTCGACCAGCACCGGCTGCAACACGACGCCGCAATCGTCGACCGCCGTATAGGAGGCCAGCGTCACCTGCCCGCTGTCGGGCTCGATCTCGACCTCGGCGACGTGCACGCCGTTGGGGAAAGTCGGCGGCACATCGGCGGTGCGCCTGGTGTCCAAATCCTCGGGGATGACCCCTTCCCGAACCAGCGCGCGGGCCCGCTCGGCCAGCTCGAACAGCGGGATGCCCCGGTCGGTGCCGGCGATCTCGAAGACGCCGTTGCGGTAGGCGATGTCGGCCTCGGCGGCCTCGAGGACATAGGCCGCGACCCGCCTGCCCTTCTCGATCACCGCGTCGATCGCCGCGACGACGGCGCCGCCGACCGACATCGTCGAGCGCGAGGCAACCGCGCCGGCGCTCGGCACGCCGTCGTCGCTGTCGCCGTGCTCGACCTCGATCGCGTCGGCCGGGATGCCGAGGCGCGCGGCGGCGAGCCGGCGGTAGAGCGTGTTGTGGCCCTGCCCGCTGGCCTGCACGCCGATCGCCAGCAACAGCTTGCTTTGTCCGGGAAAGCCGATGGCGGCGCCCTCGCCGGGCTGGCCGCCGGCGATTTCGAGAAAGCACGCAACGCCGAGCCCGCGACGCTTGCCGGCCTTGGCCGACGCCTCGGCGCGTTGTTTGAAATGTGCGACATCGGCATGTTGCGAGTGCGCTCTCGAACAGCAGCGGAAAGTCGCCGCTGTCATAGGTCGTGCCGACCGGCGTCTTGTAGGGCATCCGGTCGGCGGGAATCAGGTTGCGGCGGCGCAGTTCGACCCGCTCGATGCCGCATACCACCGCCGCCGCGTCGACCAGGCGCTCGAGGCAGTAATTCGCCTCGGGCCGGCCGGCGCCGCGATAGGGCCCGGTCGGAACGGTATTGGTGAAGACGCAGCGGAAATGCAGCCCGATCTGCGGAATGTCGTACATGCAAGGCAGGCAGCGCGCGAAATTGGCGGTTGCGATGAACGCGCCGTGCGAGGTCTGATAGGCGCCCATGCTGGCGAGCACGTCGATGTCGAGCGCGAGAAATTTGCCGGCCTCGTCGAGCGCCAAGGCCGCCTCGATAATCGTGTCGCGCGCCTGGTTGTCGGTAAGGAAGCACTCGGAGCGGCTGGCCAGCCAGCGCACCGGCCGCCCGACCTCTTTCGCGGCAACGAGCAGCGCCGGGTATTCGGGGTAGCCGGTGGCGCGCATGCCAAAGCCGCCGCCGACATCGCCGCTCATGACGCGCACCCGCTCGGGCGTCACGCCGAGGCATTGCGCGACGTGCTGGCGCAACACGAAGGCGCTCTGCGAGGCGCAGGCGAGAATGTAGCGATCGCTGGCGCCGTCGTAGCGGGCCAGCGCGCCGCGCGGCTCCATCGGCGCCATGACGATGCGCTGGTTGACGAGCCGCACCCGCGCAACGTGCGCGGCGCCGGCAAACGCCTCCTCGACGTTATGCCGGTCGGCGCCGGCAAAGCCCGGCCAGTCGAGCGCGACATTGCCCGGCGCCTCGGGCCAGATCTGCGGCGCCTGCGGCCGGACCGCGGCGGCGACATCGGTCACCGCCGCGCGCACGTCATAATCCACCAGCACCCGCTCGGCAGCATCGCGCGCGGTCGCGTCGGTTTCGGCCACCACCAGCGCCACCGGGTCGCCGACATGCCGCACCATATCGCCGGCCAGCGCAGGGCGCGGCGGCACGACAAGCCCGGCGCCGTTCGGCACCGGCGTGATGCTCGATACATTGCCGAGTCCAGCTCGCGCCAAATCTGCGGCGGTCAGGACCGCGAGCACGCCTGGGAGCGCGCGGGCGGCAGCGGCTTCGACCCCGCGGATCGCGGCGAAGGCGTGCGGCGAGCGGACAAAGACGGCGTGCGCTTCGCCGGGTTGTCGCTCGTCGTCGCAGAACCGGCCGGCGCCGGTCAGCAGCCGGCGGTCCTCGTCGCGCGGCTCGAATGGCAGGCTCATCCGCTGATCACTCCCCTCAACCCCGCTGCGTTCCCATAGCCGCCGCCGCGGCCAGCGTCAAAGCGGATTTGCCCGGGCGCCATGCGGCGCGGCGGAGGCCGGCATCGGCGCGCGAGACCGGCGGATTTCGCGGTTGCGACATGTTGACCATAGCGCTTCTCAGCGCCCGCCGATGCTGGTCTAATGCCGCCGCACTCGCGTCGGCGCTGCTGCGCGAGACTAGCCGGGGGGGGAACGAAGCATGTTGCCGATGTCTGCGCGCTGTCGGACGGCGCCACCGACGCGATCGTTACGCTGCGCCCGACCGCAGCGCTGACCGCGCCTCATCATGGTCGTTTCCCTCGATCTGCTGATCAACGCGATCGTCGCCGGCATCCTGCTCGGCGGCTTTTATGCGGCGGTGACGGTCGGCATCACGATCTCGTTCGGGATGCTCGACATCGCCAATATCGCGCAGCCGGCCTTCATCCTGCTCGGCGCCTATGCCGCGTACATCCTCAATTCCAATTTCGGCATCGATCCGATCCTGATCGGATTCGTCATGACGCCGGTCTTTTACGTGATCGGCATGGTGGTCTACCGGCTCTACTACTACGCGTTCGAGAGCCGCGGCGAGCAGGCGATCCAGGGCCTCGCGTTCTTTTTCGGCCTGTTGTTCGTCGGCGAGGTGTCGCTAGTGCTGATCTTCGGCGTCGACTATCGCTTTGTCGAAGCGCGGTATATCGGGCCGAGCCTGCATTTCGGCATCTTCGACCTGCCGTTGCGGATGCTGATCCCGTGCGTGATCTCGCTGTTGATGATCGGCCTGTTGCAGCGCTACCTGACGCGCAGCTTCATCGGCCGCGCCATTCTTGCGGTGTCGCAGGATGGGCTGGCGCTGCAGCTGATGGCGGCGAGCCCGACCAAGATCAAGCAGATCGCCTTCGGCATCTCGATCGCGACCTGCGCGCTGGCCGGAACCTTCCTGATCATCATCCAGCCGGTCGAGCCGTCGATCGGGCGGGATTACATCGGCCGCATCTTCGCGATCTGCGTCCTCGGCGGCATGACCAGTTTTCCCGGCATGGTGGTGGCGGCGATGCTGATTGGGATCGTCGAAAGCATCACGGCGACGTTCTACGGGCCGTCATGGGCGCCGGCGGTCGCGTTCGGCTTCCTGTTGGCGGTGCTGGCCGTGCGGCCGGCCGGTCTGGCGGGACGCTAGCGATGCGGGTTCCCGGCGACGGCGGCAAATTATCCCTCTCCCGCAGTGCGGGAGAGGGTGCCGAGCGCAGCGAGGCGGGTGAGGGTCACGCCGCCCCCAGAACGCAAGCATCGCCGAAACTGACGACATACGCGCGAGCCTTGCGGCGCAACTCGACGCATACCGAACGCACGCTTTGGGCCGCTTTGCGTGACCGCCGACTCCGTGGTTACAAATTTCGTCGCCAGGTTCCAATTGGCAAATACATCGCGGATTTTGCATGCACCAAGTACCTACTAGTTATTGAGGCGGATGGCAGTCGACACTACCAGAACCAAGGAGATCTTGACCGAGCAGCTTGGCTTGAAAGCTATGGATGGAGCGTACTACGCTTTTGGGACAACGAGATATTGACTAATATCGAGGGGATTAAAGAGGCCATTTTGGAAGCGCTGAAAGCACGTGAGACCCTCACCCTCCCACGCCTTCGGCGTGGGTCCCTCCCTCTCCCGCAATGCGGGAGAGGGCAATATTATTGCGGCGCTGAGACTGACAAATGAGAATAGCTGCGCTCATACTGGGCATCATAGGAGGCCTTAGTGCGCTAGCGCTAGGCCCCTATGGATACGCGGTCAGCAGCCTCTTTGGAGTTGTAAGTGGTGGGGGCTTTGGCGCATTGACCAAAGCAATCAGCGTCATTCTCCCCATTGCCGCCCTGCTTGGTGCTGCAGTCGTGTTAAATTACCCTCTCAGCGGCGCACTACTTCTCATAGGCTCCTCAATAGGGGTAGGTGCCGTTCTTGGTTTTAATTTCCTCAGCATGACGACCGTATTGTTGCTGGCGGTCGCTGGTGTGATTGCACTCCTAACGGCCGACGTTGAGGATATCGCTTCGAAATTGCCCGAGTTAAACACCGGAACCTTCTGGATCGCCGCCGCCGCGGTCGGCATCGCGCTGTTGGTGCTGACCCGGGTGTTCTTCACCAACGAGTACTTCTTCTTCGCCGCCTATGTCGTGCTGCAATACGTCGTGCTGTCGACCGCCTGGAACATCCTCGGCGGCTACACCGGCTACATCAATTTCGGCACCGGCGCGTTCTTCGCGGTCGGCGCCTATAGCACGGCGGTGTTGCACAATCTGCACAGCAAGCCCGAGCTGGTGCAGGGCCTGCTCGGGATCACGTTCCCGGCAGTCCCACTGCCAGTTATGATCCTGGTCGGCGGCATCGTCTCGGGGCTGCTCGGCCTCGGCACCGGCTATCTTTCGCTGCGCCTGCGCGGCGTGTTCTTCGCGATCGCGACCCTGGCGCTGACGGTCGTGGTGCAGACGCTGATCGTCAACTGGGACTATGTCGGCGGCTCGCGCGGCATCTATATCATCCGGCCGGCGCAGGGTCCGCTGCTGCTCGGCAGCTACATCCAATATCTCTACTCGCTGATGATTATCCTGGCGGTGATCGCGGTCGGTATCGCCCGCACGATCGAGCGCTCGACGCTCGGCCTCGGGTTCGCAGCGATCCGCGACGACGAGTTGGCGGCCGAGGCCGGCGGGGTGCCGACCTTGCGGCTGAAGCTGATCGCCACGACGCTGTCGGGTGCGCTGATGGGCATGGCCGGCGCGCCGTTGCCCTACTATGTGACCTATCTCGACCCGACCTCGAGCTTCAACCTCGCCTATGCGGTCAACAGCGTCGCGATGCCGGTGATCGGCGGCATGACGAGCTGGGTCGGGCCGATCATCGGCTCGGTCCTGCTCGGCACGATCCAGCAGCTCGCCACGGTGACGATCTCCTCGGCACTCAACCTGTTGATCGTCGGGCTGCTGCTGATCGCCTTCGTGATCATTGCGCCGAACGGCATCGTGGGACTGGTTCGGGCGCGGCGCCGCAAGCGGGCCGGGGCGGCCGAGGCGCTCGCCGCGCGGAACACCATATGAGCGAGCATCCGATCCTCACGGTCAGCGGTCTCGGCAAGCGGTTCGGCGGCTTTGTCGCGCTCGACAATATCGAGCTGACGATCGCGACCGGCGAGCGGCTCGGCCTGATCGGGCCGAACGGCTCGGGCAAGAGCACCCTCGTCAATTGCCTGTGCGGCACGTTGCACAACGAAACCGGCAGCGTCATGTTCGACGGGCAGCCGCTCGACGGCCTGATCGCGCATCAGCGCACCCGGCTCGGCCTTGCCCGCAGCTTCCAGCTGCCGAAGCCGTTCCACACCCTCAACCTCGTCGACAATTTGCGAGTGCCGCTGCTCTACACGGTCAACGCGCGGCGCGGCCGTCACCTGTCGCCCTCCCAGGTCGAAACCCGCTGCCTCGACCTGCTGCAACAGGTCGGATTGGCCGACAAGGCGCGCCGCCTGCCGCGCGACCTGACCCAGGTCGAGATGCGCAAGCTCGAACTGGCGCGCGCCGTCGCGACCCAGCCGCGCCTGCTGTTCGCCGACGAGGCGATGGCCGGCCTGTCCCCCTCCGAGGTCGAGGAGATTCTCGCCGTCCTGTTCCGCCTCAACGAGGACGGCATCACGATCGTGTTGATCGAGCACATCATGCGCGCGGTGATGAGCTTCTCGACCCGTCTCGTCGTGCTGGTCGCCGGCCAGAAGATCGCCGACGGCCCGCCGCAGGAGGTCGTACGCAACCCGGAAGTCGAAAGGGCCTATCTTGGCGAATAGTTCGTCTTCCCGGAACAGCCTGGCGATCACCGGCCTTAACGCCGGCTATGGCCTGGTGCGAGTGATCGAGGACATCTCGGTTTCGGTGTCGCACGCCGAGACGGTGGTATTGCTCGGCACCAACGGCAACGGCAAGAGCACCCTGATGAAATGCATCATGGGGATGCTGCGCCCGTCTTCGGGCAGCATCATCGCCGAGATCGACGGGGTGCGGCACGATCTGGTGGGGCGCTCGACCGAGGAGATCGTCGATCTCGGCATCGCCCTGGTGCCGGAGGGGCGCCGTCTGTTTCCCAAGCTGACGGTTGAGGAAAACCTGCTGCTCGGCGCGTTCCGCCCGTCCGCCCGCAGCGCGATCGACGCCAATCTTGCGTCGTCCTACGAGACGTTTCCGCGGCTGCTCGAGCGCCGCCGCCAGCTCGCCGGCAGCCTGTCGGGCGGCGAGCAGCAGATGCTGGCATTGGCGCGGGCGCTGATGTCGGCGCCGCGCATCCTGTTGATCGACGAGCCGTCGGTCGGGTTGGCGCCGATCCTGGTCAGCCGCACGATCGACAAGATCAAGGAGCTGAAGGACCGCTTCCAGTTGACCGTGCTGATGGCCGAGCAGAACTTCAACCAGGCCGTCCGCATTGCCGACCGCGGCTATGTCATCGTGCACGGCCAGATCGCCTTCGAGGGCCGCGACGCCGACGAACTCAACAACAACGAGCTCGTCCGCAAATTCTACCTCGGGCTGTAGCAAACCCGGAAGCCGCACTCTCGCATCGTCATCCCCGGGCTTGTCCCGGGGACGATCCCACGGCAACTACTCGTGGATGGCGGCGAGGTCAGCGTTCAGCGTCGCACTCGGCCGCATCGCCGCCGATGTCTTGGCCTGATCGGGCAGATAATAGCCGCCAGTCTCCACCGTCTTACCCTGCGCGGCGATCAGCTCGGCATTGATCTTGGCCTCATGGGCCGCCAGCGCTTCCGCCACTGGTTTGAAGCGGGCTGCCATCGCCGAGCTGTTGTCCCGCCGGGCCAGCGCCTGTGCCCAATACAGCGCCAGGTAGAAATGGCTGCCACGATTATCCAGTTCGCCAACTCTGCGCGCCGGCGAACGGTTGTGCTCAAGGATCTCGCCGTTGGCTTCATCGAGCGTCTCGGCCAGAATCTTCACGTCCTCATTGCCACTTGTCTGCGCCAGATGTTCGAGCGAAGCGCCAAGCGCCAGGAACTCGCCGAGCGAATCCCAGCGCAGATAGCCTTCGTGCTGGAACTGCTCCACATGCTTGGGCGCCGAACCGCCGGCCCCGGTCTCGAACAACCCGCCGCCCGCCAGCAGCGGAACGATCGACAGCATCTTGGCCGACGTGCCCAGTTCCATGATCGGGAAAAGATCGGTCAAGTAGTCGCGCAGCACATTGCCCGTGACGGAGATGGTGTCGAGCCCCTTGCGGATGCGATCGAGCGAGAACTTGATGGCCTCGACCGGCGCCAGGATGCGGATGTCGAGACCCGATGTGTCCTCGTTCTTCAGGTATGTCTCGACCTTGGCGATCAACTGCGCGTCGTGCGCGCGTTTGGCGTCGAGCCAGAACACCGCTGGGGTGCTGGTCAGGCGCGCGCGGCGCACCCCAAGCTTGACCCAGTCCTGGATCGGCGCGTCCTTCACCTGGCACATCCGGAAGATGTCACCGGTCTCGACCGGCTGTGACAGCAGAACCGTGCCGTCATCGGCGACCACGCGCACCGTTCCGCCCGTGGCGACCTCAAACGTCTTGTCGTGCGAGCCATACTCCTCGGCTTGCTGCGCCATCAACCCAACGTTCGGCACAGAGCCCATCGTCTTCGGGTCGAAGGCGCCATGCGCCTTGCAGTCCTCGATGACGGCCTGGAACAGCGGCGCGTAGCAACGATCGGGGATCGCGGCGATCACGTCGTGCAGCTTGCCGTCAGCGCCCCACATGCGCCCGGATTCGCGAATCATCGCCGGCATCGCTGCATCGATGATCACGTCGCTCGGCACGTGCAGATTGGTGATTCCCCGGTCGGAATTGACCATGGCCAGGCCGGGCTGCTTCGCATAGGTGGCCTGGATATCGGCCTTGATCGCCGCCTTTTCAGCCTCCGGCAAATTCTCGATCCGGGTCAGCATGTCGGCCACGCCGTTGTCGGGATCGACGCCCAGGCGCGTCAGTGTGGCGCCATGCTTCTCGAACACATCGGCGAAGAACACGGAAACGCAATGACCGAAGATGATGGGATCAGAGATCTTCATCATGGTCGTCTTGACGTGCAGCGAGAACAGGACGCCGTCCTTCTTCGCGGCGTCGATCTGCGCGGCGAAGAAGGCGCGCAACGCCTTACGGTTCATCACCGCCGCGTCGATGATCTCGCCGGTCTTAAGCGGCGTCTTCGCCTTCAGCACCGTGACCGCGCCGTCGCTGCCGACCAACTCGATACGGGCATTGGTCGGCGCCGCAAGGGTCGTCGCGACCTCCGAACCGTAGAAATCGCCGCCCGACATGTGCGCCACGCGGGTTTTCGAGTCCTTGGTCCAGGCGCCCATCTTGTGCGGATTGTTGCGCGCGTACTGCTTCACGGCGCCGGCGGCGCGGCGGTCGGAATTGCCCTCGCGCAGCACCGGATTGACGGCGCTGCCGAGCACCTTGCCGTAGCGGGCGCGGATTTCCTTATCCGCTGGCGTCGCGTCGCTGTCCGGATAATCCGGCACGTCGTAACCCTTGCTCTGCAACTCCTTGATCGCAGCCTTCAGCTGCGGGATCGAGGCGGAGATGTTGGGCAGCTTGATGATGTTGGCCTCGGGGCGCATCGCAAGTTGGCCAAGTTCGGCGAGCTCGTCGTTAATCTTTTGCGCTGGCGTCAGTTTGTCGGGGAAGTTGGCGATGATGCGGCCAGTCAGCGAAATGTCCTTCAGCTTCATCTTCACGCCGGCCGCCCCGACGAAGGCTTGGACGATCGGCAGAAGGGACAACGTAGCAAGCGCAGGTGCTTCATCAACTTTCGTCCAAACGATTTCGAGATCTGACATGCTTGCACCTCCGCGCGCCGCTTCCGTTTCGGCTGAGTTGATCGATTGACGATTATGGCCTGTCTTGTCGCACCGACGTGAGGGCGGCGTGGCTCGCCATGCCGAGATCGTCGTATTTCAGGTCGACTTCGAGATACGGCTAGATCGGCTTGTTCTTGATGAAGCTCCCCATGATGCGGGCCATTTCGTCGCCGTCGAGTTCGACGATGGGGTTCGCAACCTTTATCTTCGCCATTTCTGTCACCCTTGCGTGCGGCCCGCCAGCTTTTGGAAGGGCGCGACCATAATGGGCGCGACGCCGCGAGGCAAGCCGACGACGCCGCGTTCAGCGCCGATCGCCCACCTCGCGCCTCGCTGCCCCGGCCATCCGCTGCGCCCGAGGCTGCCGGTTATTAACAGCTGTCGCCGTTTGGCGACCGGCCGCTGAAATGACATGTTTATGATCGTTGCATTACTTATCGCTGACAGACCGAAGTCGGCTCTTGTCCCTAAGTAGTTGATTTTATAAAACATAACCAAATTGCCCTATTTTTAGGCAAAATCCTTTTTGTCCGGAAGACCGCGCCTTCGATGCGGCAAACCGCGGGTTATCCACAAACTTGTCCACCGATTTCGTGGATAGCAGCGGTTTCGTCGCGGATTATCACGAAAGCTCAAGAGGTTGGGTCTCAACTTGCACGCTCATAGCAATTCAGGGCGGGTCAGCCCACCCGTGTGAGCATGCTCCAGCGAGCGCATCAGCTCGGCGACGCTTGGCACGACGCTCAGTAACCGCGGCACCAGCGGCGCCGCGAAACCCTGTGCCGCAAGATGTTCGAGGAGATCGCGCAAAGGTTGCCAGTACCCGCCGACATCGACGAGCACAATCGGCTTGTCGTGCAGGCCGAGATGTCGCCAGGTGACAATCTCGAACATCTCGTCGAGGGTGCCGATACCGCCCGGCAGCACGGCAAACGCGTCGGCACGCTCTGCCATCAACCGCTTGCGGTCATGCATGCTGCCCGCGATCACGAGTTCGCTGACCCCCTGGTGCGCCAGCTCGGCATCGCGCAACAGCCCGGGGATGATGCCGACGACGCGGCCACCGGCAGCAAGCGCCGCATCGGCCGCAATCCCCATCAACCCGATCCCGCCGCCGCCAAAAACCAGCTCGATGCCGGCATTCGCCAAGCTCTCGCCCAGTTCCCGCGCCGCCTCGCGGTAGCGCGGATCGACCGCGCCCGCCGAGCCACAATAGACGCATAGTCGACGGATGGGCTTCATCGGGGCTTGCGCTCAGACATGATCCATCCCTCTTCCTCCGATCGCGCGACGATTGCAAGCACGCCCGCCCCGACATACAGTCGCGACATTGGGACCAGCGACGGAAAACATGCGACGCATCGGCTGGCCGGCATTGGCCGCGGCGGCATTGGTGATCGTCGTCGCAGCAATCATCGTGCTGCGCGGCACCGCGCCATACTGGCCGGCACGGCCGGCGGGGGTGGCGCGTGTCCCTGCGGCACCGCCGACGGCCAACTCTATCGTCCGGGCAAGGCCACCGGCCAAGCCGCCGCATTTGAGCGCAACCCCGGCCACGCCGCCGCCGAGCTTTGACGTCGTGACGGTCGATCCCCACGGCCAAGCGGTGATCGCCGGCCGCGCCGCCCCCGGCGACCGGGTGCGCGTGCTCAACGGCGGCAAGGTGATCGGCGAGGTCACCGCCGACCAGCGCGGCGAATGGGTGCTGGTGCCGGACAAGCCGATCGCTGCCGGCAACCAGCAGCTCACCCTCGAGGCTACCGGCAAGGAGGGCGGCGCCGTCCGTCGCTCGAAGGATGTCGTGGCGCTGTCGGTTGCGCCGTCGCCGTCCGCCGGCAAGGCCGCGTCAACCCTTGCCGTGCTGCTGCCGGGCGACGCGAGCCGGCCGGCGCGCATCCTGCAGCGGCCGGAAGCGCAGGCGCCCGGCCAGAACCTGTCGCTCGACACCGCGGAACTGGGCACGGATGACCGGCTGGTGCTGTCCGGACAGGCCCGGCCCGGCGCTCGTCTCAATATCTACGGCGGCGACCGGCTCCTCGGTACGGCGACGGCGGACCAGGCCGGGAAATGGTCGTTCACCGCGCCGCACCGGCTGCCGGCGGCCAGCGTCGAATTGCGCGTCGATGAGCTTACCGCCAATGGCAGCGTCGGGCGCCGCGACGCGCAGTTGTTCGAGCCGCCGAGCGCCCCGACCGCAGCACGCGAGGGAACCTATATCGTCCGGCGCGGCAACAGCCTGTGGTTGATCGCCCGCGAAATCTACGGCGAGGGCACGCGCTATACGGCGATCTACGCAGCCAACCACGCAGAGATCCACGATCCCAACCTGATCTATCCGGGGCAGCGCTTGCAGCTCCCGAAACCCTAGCCGCCGCTTTCCGCGGCATAGAGCTCGGCGGGCAGAACCGGGGCGGCGCGGCCGCGCGCGTGCAGGTACGACTGCCAGAACAGGCACGCCGCGACCGAGCGCCAGGGCCGCCACGAATCGCCGATCTCGCGCAATGCCGCCTCGCCGGGGCGGCCGTCGAGGCTCAGGCATTCGCCGACCGCGACCTGCAACCCGAGATCGGCGGCGGGCCACACATCAGGCCGGCCGAGCGCGAAGATCAGGTAGATCTCGGCGCTCCACCGTCCGATGCCCTTCAGGCTGACCAGCGCGGCGTGCGCGTCGGCATCGGATGCCGCAGCGAGCGCGGCGAAATCGAGGCTGCCCTCCGCCACCGCTGCGGCCAGCCCGCGGCCATAGCCCATCTTCTGGCGGCTGAAGCCGCAGCTGCGCAATGTCGGGTCGTCGAGCGCGAGGAACGGCGCGGGGGCGAGCGGCCGGCACAGCCCGGCCAGCCGGCGGTGCATCGCCGCCGCCGCGTCGATCGACACCTGCTGTTCGAGGATGATGTGCAGCAATGTCGCAAAGCCGTTGCGCCGGCGGCGAAACTGCGGCGCGCCTGCGCCCCCCAGGATGGCGCGAAACACCGGCTCGCCGGAAAGTGCCGCGATCCCCTCGTCGAGTCCCTGCGGCGCGTAGATCGTCCCCAAGGCGGTCAGCCCCAGAGGGCGGGCTCGGGCGGGTAGACCGTGCTGCCGTCGTAGCGCAGCCCAAGCGCCCGGTCGGAAGCGAGCAGCAGCGGCGCGTCGAGATCGACGAACTGGGCGCGCTGGGCCACCAGCATCGCCGGCGCCATCGCCAGCGAGGTGCCGATCATGCAGCCGACCATGATCGTGAAGCCGTGCGCCTCGGCCGCCGCGGCTAGCAGCAGCGCCTCGGTCAGCCCGCCGGTTTTGTCGAGCTTGATGTTGACCGCGTCGTATCTGCCGGCGAGCCGGTCGAGATCGGCGCGCGGTGTGGCAGGATTCGTCGGCGCAGATCGGGATCGGATGCGGCACCTGCGCGAGCGCATCGTCGGCGCCGGCCGGCAGGGGCTGCTCGATCAATTCGACGCCGAACGCGGCCAGTTCCGGCATGATTTCGACGAGGTGGCGCTCGCTCCAGCCCTCATTGGCATCGACGATCAGCCGCGATGCCGGCGCGGCGCGGCGCACCGCCCGCACCCGCGCGAGGTCGCCGTCGCCGCTCAGCTTCAGCTTGAGGAGCGGCCGGCTGCGCTCGGCCGCCGCCGCCTCGGCCATCCGCTCGGGGGTGTCGAGGCTCAGCGTGTAGGCAGTGACCAGCGGGCGCAGCGGTGCCGATGCCCGCCATATCGGCGACGCGCCGGTCGTCGCGCTGGGCGTCGAGATGCCAGAAAGCGCAATCGAGCGCATTGCGCGCCGCCCCCGGCGGCATCGCCCGCTGCAGCTCATTGCGGTCGAGGCCGGAAAACACCGCCGCTTTCATCGCCTCCAGGGCCTGGACGACGCTGTCGACGGTCTCGCCGTAGCGCGGATACGGCACGCATTCGCCGCGGCCGCGGAATTCGCCGTCGGAAACCTCGGCCACCACCACCTCGGCGGTGGTCTTGCTGCCGCGCGAGATCGCGAACGGCCGGGCCAGCGGCCACGCCCGCCGGGTCACGCTGAGGCGCTGCGGGTGCGGTGCCATATGGCCTCAGGAGAGCAGCCGGTCGACGATCGCGCCGACCCCGCTGCGCACCGGATCGACGCACGGCAGGCCAAGCGCGTCCTCGGTGCGGCGCAGATAGTCGCGCGCCGCCACCGCGTCGAGCGCCGCGGTGTTGACGCTGACCCCGATGCACCGCGCCAGCGGGTTGGTCAGCTGCGCCGCCTCGACGTTGCGCGCGATGCACAGACCGAGATCGGGCAATTTGTAGCTCGGCAATCCGCGCATGTGCTGGCGGGTCGGCTCGTGGCACATGACCAGCGCATCGGGCTGGGCACCGTGGATCAGCGCCAGCGTCACCCCCGCATAGGAGGCGTGGAACAGCGAGCCCTGGCCCTCGATCACGTCCCAGTGGTCGGGGTCGTTGGCCGGACACAGCCATTCGACCGCGCCCGAAACGAAATCGGACACCACCGCGTCGATCGACACGCCGTCGCCGGCGATCAGGATGCCGGTCTGGCCGGTGGCGCGAAAATCGGCGTCGAGGCCGCGCGAGCGCATCTCCTTCGCGCACGCCAGCGCCGTGAACATCTTGCCGATCGAGCAGTCGGTGCCGACCGTCAGCAGCCGCTTGCCCGGCCGCCTGAGCCCGTTGCCGACCGCGAACTCGCGCGTCGGGTGGCGCACATCGGCGATCTGCCGGCCATGCAGTGCCGCCGCCTCGCGCAACGCCGCGATGTCGGACAGGCGATGGTGGAGGCCGCTCGCCAGGTCCATGCCGAGTTCGAGAGCGCGCACCAGCAGCGCCTCCCAGCCCTCGCCGAGAACGCCGCCGCGATTGGTGGTGCCGACAATGACCGTACCGACCCCGGCGGCGGCGGCCTCTTCGATCGTCATGTCGGGGATGCCGAGATCGGCATTGCAGCCGGGCAGGCGGAACTGCCCGACCGAGATGTCGGGACGCCAGACCGCAATGCCGTCGGCGGTCTTGGCGGCGAGCTGGTCAGGCGCGTCGCCGATAAACAGCAGATACGGAGTGCGCAGCGTCACCGACCCAACCCCTGTTGCGCCAATCTTGCGAGGCCGCCAATCTTAGGGAAGACCGCGCGGGGGCGAAAGTGCTTCGGACGGCCGACCGGCGACAGCTCTCCGCTTGCGCGGGCGGCACGATTTTGAAACAACCACACTATGAGCAAGCCGATTGCCGTCCTTGCGCCTATTCTGGCATTGGGCATTGCCGGCGCCATCCTGTCCGGCTGCGTGAGGCAGCACCCGTTCATCCTGAAGGGCGATGCGAAGTCGGTACAGGTCGGCTACGGCACCGACGTCGCAGATGCGCTGCCGGTGGCGCGCAAATACTGCGCCCAGTTCGACCGCGCCCCGCGCCGGACCGATTACGGCGACAACGTCGCCTATTACGACTGCGTCCCGCGGTGAGCTTCACTCCTCGGCGCGCGATTTGACGTAGGCGCCCGGCGCATCCTCGATCGGCGCCAGCTTGCCGTCGCCGGGCTGGCGCGCCGGCACCGTGCCGCCGGCGTATTGGGCGACCCAGCGCTCCCACACCGGCCACCAGGAATCCGCCACCTGCGTCGCGCCGGCGAGCCATTCCTCGGGCGTCGGCGGATTGTTGTCGTTTTCCCAATGGCCGTATTTGCTGCCCGGCGGGTTGACCACGCCGGCGATATGCCCCGAGGCCGACAGCACGAACTTGACCGGCCCGGCATAGAGCTGCGTCGCCGCATAGGTCGAGCGCCACGGCGCAATGTGGTCCTCGCGCGTCGACAGCAGAAACGACGGCGTCTTGATCCTGCCGCAGATCGATCGGCACCCCGCCGAGCGTGATGCCGCCGGGCTGCACCAGCAGGTTCTCCTGGTACATCTTGCGCAGGTAGAAGCTGTGCATCGCCGCCGGCATGCGGGTCGAATCGGCGTTCCAATACAGCAGGTCGAACGGGAACGGCTGCTTGCCGAGCAGGTAGTTGTTGACGACAAACGACCAGATCAGGTCGTTGGCACGCAGCATGTTGAAGGTCGTGTGCATGTCGCGGGCTTCGAGATAGCCCTTCTTGCTCATACGCTGTTCGAGCGCCTGCAATTGCTCCTCGTCGATAAAGACGCTGAGCTCGCCGGCCTCCTTGAAATCGGTCATCGTCACGAAATAGGTCGCGCTCTTGATGCGGTTGTCGCGCTTCGCGGCCATGTAGGCGAGGGTGGCGGCGAGCAGGGTGCCGCCGAGGCAATAGCCGATCACGTTGGCGTTGCGCTCGCCAGTCGCCTCGGCCATCGCGTCGAGCGCGGCCAGCGGCCCCTCGCGCATGTAGTCCTCGAAGGTCTTGCCGGCGAGCCGCTCGTCCGGGTTGACCCAGGAAATCACGAAGACCGTGTGCCCCTGCTCCGACCGCCCAGCGGATGAACGAGTTCCGCGGCCGCAGGTCGAGAATATAGAACTTGTTGATCCACGGCGGCATGATCAGCAACGGCCGGCGCTTCACGGTCTCGGTGGTCGGCGCGTACTGGATCAATTGCATCAAATCGTTCTGTAAAACGACCTTGCCCGGCGTCGCGGCGACATTTTCGCCGAGCTTGAACGCCGTCATGTCGGTCATGCTGATCGCGAGGTGGCCCTTGCCGCGATCGAGGTCGTCGAGCAGGTTCTTGAGCCCGTTGACCAAATTCTCGCCATGGCTCTCGATCGTAGCGCGCAATACCTCGGGGTTGGTCAGCACGAAATTTGAGGGCGCGATCGCGTCGACGAATTGCCGCGTGTAGAAATCGACCTTGCGCGCGGTGCGCTCGTCGAGCCCCTCGACATTGCGAACCGCGCATTGCAGCCAGCGTGCCGTCAGCAGATAGCTCTGCTTGATATAGTCGAACAGGGTGTTGTCGCTCCACGCCTGGTCGCGAAAGCGGCGATCCTCGGCGGAGGGCTCGACGACCGGCTCGGCCTGACCGCCGACGAAACGTTGCGCGGTGTGCTGCCACAGCCGCAGGTAGTCGTTCCACAGCGACATCTGCGCTTCGACGAGGCGCGCCGGATCCGACATCATACGCGCCGTCATCTCCAAGAACGCGGCGCCGATCGCTGTCGGGTTGGCCATGCCGACGCCGCCGGCCTCCTCGCCGCCGCGCTCCTGGCGCGCCAGGAAATCGGCGACCAGCCGCTGGCTCTTCTCGGCGATCTCCGCCATCTGCCGCGACAGCTCGGCCGGGTCGGGAAGAGCGTCCGGGTGCGGCGGCAGCCCGCCCGCGGACCCTGGGGAGGGCGTACCGCGGGGTGTGCGCTTGCCGTCCTGCGTATCGTTCATCGCGAGGTCCTTGCCCGTTACCGGCGGATCAAATGTAGTGACGCGCGCAGCGGGATCTAATACACAGCGGTTGGATTGTACCGCGAGCGGCGGCTGGCGAAGAGAGTGGATCTCGCGGATGGCATGGCGCAGAGTCTGGTTTCGGCCGGGCAGCCGGCCCTTCCGGCGAATGGCGGGGGCCTGCGGACTTGTGCTGGCGGTCGGGCTTGCCGGCTGCAACCCGATCGAGACCTATCGCTCGATGTCCGGCATCGCCAAGAACGATCCCGACCCGGCAACCGCCCTGTACAACAAGAATCTCGCCGCCGCCGAGGCCGAGCCCTACCCGAACCTCGCGACCGTCCCGCCGCCGCCGACGCGCGAAACCACTGCGGCCGAGCGGCAGAAGCTCACCCAGAGCCTGCTCAGCGACCGCGCTACGACGGCTGCGCAAGCCGGACCGCCGCCCCCGACTGCGGCAGCCGCAGGCGCAGCCAACCCGCCGCCGGCCAACCCGCCGCCGGCCAGCCAGCCGCCTGCCAGCCAGCCGCCTGCCAGCCAGCCGCCTACCAAGCAGCCGCCGGCTCGAATCGTCGCGGCGATGGCGGCCCCGCCAGCCGCTCCCGGCGCGCCGCCGACAACACCCGCAGCGACGGGCCGAAGCGCCGCGCCGGGACCGCACAAATTGGCGCCCAACACCACCCCAGAGCACCGCCGCGAGCCCCCCGATGTGGCGCCGCGCAACTCGACCTTGACGATACCGATGATACCGTCGCTACCGACGCCCGAGGCGGCGCGGCCGGCCCCGCCTGCCCCAGCCTTGGCTGCCGCACCGATGCCGGCGCCGATTGTCGAACCGCCCCCCGGCGCTCTCGCCAGCGCGACGCCCGAGCCGCCGCCGCCGCCACCATTGCTGGCTCCGGTGATGCCGCCGCCGGCTCCGGCCGCGATGCGGCCCCAGACGCCGGCCGAGACAACCGTCGCGACGCTCGACTTGCATGGCACCGCGGCCGCTCGCGACGGCCGGGACCACGCCGAGATCGAACGGGTCGCAGCGCTTTACAAGGAGCATCCGGGGACGGTGCGGGTCATTGCCTATGCCGCTGCACCAGCCGGCGCTGGCGACCCGCTCGCCAGCTACCACGCCGCCCTCGACCGCGCCCAGCAGGTCGCCAAGGCGCTGGCCCAGGCCGGCATCCCCGCGCGCAAGATCCACAGCGAGGCGACGCCCGCCGCCGCCGCCAAAGCAGAGCGGATCGAGATACAATTCGCCCCCTGAGCACCTGTGAGCCTCTTGTGAGCACCGGATCCCGCCGATGAAACCTGCCCTCAAAATCGCCGTCGCCGGGCTCGGCACGGTCGGCGCCGGAACGTTGCAGCTGCTCGAGCGGCAAGCCGAGCTGTTGGCACTGCGCGCCGGCCGCCGCATCGTCGTCGCCGCGGTTTCGGCGCGCGACCGGCGGCGCGACCGCGGCGTCGACCTGTCGGCCGTGCGCTGGTACGAGGATGCCGTCGCGATGGCCGCCGACCCCGAGATCGACGTCGTCGTCGAGCTGATCGGCGGCGCCGAGGGCGTTGCGCTCGACGTTGTCGAAGCGGCGCTCGCCCACAAGAAGCATGTCGTCACCGCCAACAAGGCGCTGATCGCCGCAGCACGGCACCGCGCTCGCGGCGCAGGCCGAGGCGGCCGGGGTGGCGCTCGCCTTCGAGGCGGCGGTCGCCGGCGGCATCCCGATCATCAAGACGCTGCGCGAGAGCCTCGCCGGCAACCGCCTCGTCGCGCGTCTACGGCATCCTCAACGGCACCTCGAACTACATCCTGACGACGATGCGCGAGAGCGGGCGCGAGTTCGCCGAGGTGCTCGCCGAGGCGCAGAAGCTCGGCTATGCCGAGGCCGATCCGAGCTTCGACATCGACGGCGTCGACGCCGCGCACAAGCTGGCGATCCTGGCGAGCGTCGCGTTCGGCCGGCCGGTCGACCCGGCCGGCGTCTACACCGAGGGCATCCGCCATGTCTCGCGGCTCGACATCGATTTCGCCGAGGAGCTCGGCTACCGCATCAAGCTGCTCGGCATCGCGCGGCTGACCGAGAACGGGCTCGAGCAGCGCGTCCATCCCTGCATGGTGCGCGCGCGGCACGCCGATCGCCGCGGTCGAGGGCGTCTTCAACGCGGTCGTCGCCGAGGGCGATTTCGTCGGCCGCGTGGTGCTCGAAGGGCGCGGCGCCGGCGCCTTTCCGACCGCCTCGGCGGTCGTCGCCGACCTGGTCGACATCGCCGCCGGACGGCACGCCGCGCCGTTCGGCGTGCCCGCCGCCGCGCTTGCCGCGCTGCCCGGCGCGGCGATGGAGCGCCATCAAGGGGCGTATTACATTCGCCTGATGGTGGTCGATCAGCCCGGGGTCATCGCCGATGTCGCGGCGGCGTTGCGCGACGAGCACGTCTCGATGGAATCGATGATCCAGCGCGGTCGTGCGCCGGGCGAGGCGGTGCCGGTGGTGCTGACGACGCATGCGACGATCGAGGCGGCGATGCGCCAGGCGCTCGACCGCATCGCCGAACTCGACACGGTGCTCGAGCCGCCGCGCATGATCCGTATCGAGGATTTCTAAGCAAACCGAGGGAGGAGAGCGTGCCGGAAACATCGATGATGGATCGCAATCTCGCGCTGGAGGCGGTGCGGGTGACCGAGGCGGCGGCGCTCTCCGCCTCGCGGCTGATGGGCCGCGGCGACGAGAAGGCGGCCGACCAGGCCGCGGTCGATGCGATGCGTGACGGCGCTCAACAGCCTTCCGATCGACGGCACGGTCGTGATCGGCGAAGGCGAGCGCGACGAGGCGCCGATGCTCTATATCGGCGAGAAGGTCGGCAGCGGCCACGGCCCCAAGATCGACATCGCGCTCGACCCGCTCGAGGGCACGACGATCACCGCCAAAGGCGGCGGCAACGCGCTCGCGGTGCTGGCGATGGCCGATCACGGCGGCTTTCTCAATGCGCCCGACGTCTACATGGAAAAGATTGCGGTCGGCGGCGGCCTGCCGGACGGTGTCGTCGATCTCGACGAAACGCCGGCGACCAACCTCAAGAACCTGGCGCTGGCCAAAAAGGGAGATATTGCCGACCTCGTCGTCTGCATCCTCGACCGGCCGCGCCATGCCGAGCTGATCGCCAAGGTGCGCGAGGCCGGTGCTCGGATCATGCTGATCGGCGACGGCGACGTCAGCGGCGTCATGGCCACCTCGGACCCCGAGACCGGCATCGACATCTATATGGGGTCGGGCGGCGCGCCCGAGGGCGTGCTTGCCGCGGCCGCGTTGCGCGCGATCGGCGGGCAGATGCAGGGACGGCTGTTGTTCCGCAACGACGACGAGCGCGGCCGCGCTCGCCGGATCGGCATCACCGACCTCAACCGCAAATACGGCCTTTTGGACCTTGCCCATGGCGACGTGATGTTCGCCGCCACCGGCGTCACCAACGGCAGCATGCTGAGGGGCGTGCGGCGCTTTCCCGGCGGCGCCTTCACCCATTCGGTCGTGATGCGCTCGAAGACCGGCACGGTGCGCTACGTCGAGGCGAAGCACGACTTCACCCGCAAGCAGCAATTCGCACAGCACCGCAGCTAGGAGGCGACAATTCCGTCGTTTTCCCTTAGCGCCCGTCGTTCCCGCGAAAGCGGGAATCCAGGGATTGCAAGGCCCTGTCGCCGGCCCTGGACCGCCGCAGTCGCGGGGGTGACGATGCCGCGATGGACACGCATCAGGTATCGGCATCCTTCCTCGGGGTCGAGCGGTCGGCCTCCGGCCGGCGCTGGCGGGCGCGCGGCGTCGATGACGGCACGGCGACGCTGATCGCCGAGCGGTTCGGTCTGCCCGAGATCGTCGCCCGACTGTTGGCGCAGCGCGGGATCGGCGTTGCCGAAGCGCCCGCCTTCCTCGCGCCGCGCCTGCGCGACCAGCTGCCCGACCCGGCGCATCTGCGCGACATGGCGCCGGCGGTCGAACGTCTGCGGTGCGCCATCCGCGACGGCGAGAAGATCGTCGTGTTCGGCGATTACGATGTCGACGGCGCGACCTCGGCGGCTCTGCTGCTGCGCTTTTTTGCGGCAGTCGGCGGCCATGCCTCGGTCTATGTCCCCGACCGGCTGCGCGAAGGCTACGGCCCCAACGCGCCGGCCTTGTTGCGCCTCAAGGCAGCGGGCGCGGCGGTGGTCGTCACGGTCGATTGCGGCACGACCGCGCACGAGCCGCTGGCGGCTGCGGCCGACGCCGGGCTCGACGTCATCGTCGTCGACCATCACGTCACCGAGCCACTGCTGCCGCATGCCATCGCCTTGATCAACCCCAACCGGCTCGACGAGGCGAGCCCGCACGGAGCGCTCGCCGCGGTGGGCGTCGCCTTCCTGCTTGTCGTCGCTCTCAATCGCGCGCTGCGCAAAGCCGGCTGGTATGACGGGCGGGCCGAGCCCGACCTTCTGCAATGGCTCGACCTCGTCGCGCTCGGCACAGTATGCGACGTGGTGCCGCTAACCGGCGTCAACCGGGCCTTTGTCGCACAGGGCATCAGGGTGGCGCGCCAGGGCGCCAACCCGGGCATCAGGGCACTGGCCGCGGTGGGCGCCGTGAATTCGCCGCTCGACGCCTACCATCTCGGCTTCGTGCTAGGCCCGCGGGTCAACGCCGGCGGCCGGGTCGGCGCCGCCGATCTCGGGGCGCGGCTGCTTGCCACCGACGACCCGGCGCTGGCCGCCGAGCTGGCGAGCCGGCTCGACGAGCTACAACCGCGAGCGGCGCGAGATCGAGGCGCAGACGCTGGAGGCGGCGATCGCGAAGGTCGAGGCCGAGCCGCAATCGCCGGCGCTGGTGTTCGCCGCTTCCGAAGGCTGGCATCCCGGGGTCATCGGCATCGTCGCAGCGCGGCTCAAGGAGCGCTACGAGTGCCCGGCCTGCGTTGTCGCGCTCGATAGCTCCATTGGCGACGGCATCGGCAAGGGCTCGGGCCGCTCGGTGCCCGGGGTGGCGCTCGGCCCCGCGGTCATTGCGGCGCGCCAAGCGGGGCTATTGCTCAACGGCGGCGGGCACGCGATGGCGGCCGGATTTACGGTTGCCGCCGAGCGGCTCGACAATTTGCGCGAATTCCTCGCCGAACGCCTCGGCGACGGGCGGGGCGGCGAGCGCCTGACGCCCGAGTTGGCGATCGACGGCGCGCTGTCGGTCGCCGGCGCCGTCAGCGGGCTGATCGACCATCTCGACGCGCTGGCGCCGTTCGGCGCCGCCAACCCCGAGCCGCGCTTCGTCTTTCCCAGAGTGCTCGTCGCGCATGTCGAACCGGTCGGCAACGGCGCCCATCTGCGCGCGGCCTTCGCCGATCCGGTCGGGCCGGCGCGCCTGAAGGCGATCGCCTTCCGCGTCGCCGACGCGCCGTTGGGCCAGTTTCTCGCGGGCATGCGCGGCCGCGCATGCCATGTCGCCGGCCATCTGCGCCGCGACACCTATCGCGGCGGCGATGCGGTGCAGCTCGTCATCGACGACGCCGCCCCGGCTGAGGGCTGACGCCGCCGGCGGTGATGCGCGAGGTCGATGGCGTGCTGCTGTAGAGCCCCGCGCGGCCGCGCGCCGAATTCCGACTTGCCTCGATCAGGCCGGCACGCCACGATCCTGTCATACAGAACGGTCGCACGAGCCGGCCGGCCGCGCCCCAAGCTGTGTGGAGGATCTTGATGCCTAGCGCCCCCCGCTGTGTCGCCCTCGTCGGCCCGTATCTGTCGGGCAAGACAACGCTCCTTGAATCGTTGCTGTTCACCAGCGGCACGACCAGCCGCCGCGGCAGCGTGCGCGACGGCAATTCGGTCGGCGATCATGTCGCCGAGGCGCGCGCGCGGCAGATGTCGACCGAGATCAACGTCGCCAACGCGACCTTTCTCGACGACCCGTGGACGATCCTCGACTGCCCGGGCTCGGTCGAGCTGTTCTACGAGGCGCAACAGGCGATGCTGGTCGCCGACGTTGTCGTCGTGGTGTGCGAGCCCGAGGTCGAGCGCGCGATCACGGTCAGCGCGCTGTTGCACTTCCTCAGCCGCCACAACATCCCGCACATGCTGTTCATCAACAAGCTCGACGCCGCCAATGCCCGGGTGCGCGACGTGCTGGCGGCATTGCAGTCGGTATCGGAGCGCCCGCTGGTGCTGCGCCAGGTGCCGCTGCGCGGCGGCGAGACCGAGGTTACCGGCTATGTCGACCTGGTCAGCGAGCGCGCCTACCACTACCGCCCGGGCCAACCCTCCGACCTGGTGCCGCTGCCCGACGATTTCTGGGATCGCGAGGCCGAGACCCGCACCAGCCTCCTTGAAAAGCTCGCCGATTTCGATGACGCGCTGCTCGAGCAGCTCCTCGAAGACGTGCAGCCCTCGAAGGAGGAAATCTACAAGCACCTGACGCAGGATTTTCAGAAGAGCCTTATCGTGCCGGTGTTTGTCGGTGCGGCGGGGCAGGACCACGGGGTGCGCCGGCTGTGGAAGGCGCTGCGCCACGAGACGGCGGGGCCGAGCGAGACGGCGGCGCGCCTCGGCATCGCGCCTGACGGCGAGCCATTGGCGCAGGTCTTCAAGACCTACCACCTGCCGCACACCGGCAAGTTGTCGCTATCGCGCGTATGGCGCGGCGCGGTGTCGGAAGGCAACGTGCTGAACGGCGTGCGCGTCGCCGGCGTGGTCCGCCTGTTGGGCGCCCAGCACGAGAAGGCCAATTCGGGCCAGATGGGCGAGGTCGTCGGGCTGACCCGGATGGAGGAGATCGCGACGGGCGCGGTGCTGACCCCGTCGGGCAAGGCCGAGAAGCTGCCGCAACCGGAAAAGCCGCAGCCGGTCTATGGCCTCGCGGTCCATGCCGAAAAGCGCGGCGACGACGTCAAGCTGACCGGCTCGATCGCCAAGCTGATCGACGAGGACCCGACCCTCGAACTCGAGCAGAACGCCGAATTGCGCGAGATGGTGCTGTGGGGTCAGGGCGACGTGCATATCCAGATCGCGCTCGACCGGCTGCGCAACCGGCACAATCTCGCGGTGGTCGGACACCACGCCGCGGTGCCCTACAAGGAGACGATCAAGCGCGCCACCCAGCAGCACTCGCGCTTCAAGCGGCAATCGGGCGGACACGGCCAGTTCGCTGACTGCACGATCGACGTGAAGCCGCTGCCGCGCGGCTCGGGCTTCGCCTTTATCGACAAAGTCGTCGGCGGGGCAATCCCCCGCAACTACATCCCGGCGGTCGAGGAAGGCGCTATCGAAGCGCTGGTGCACGGGCCGCTCGGCTTCCCGGTGGTCGACCTCGAGGTCACCCTGCTAACCGGCCAGTTCCACGCGGTCGACAGCTCGGACATGGCGTTCAAGACTGCCGGCAGGCAGGCCATCCAGGAAGCGCTGCCGAAATGCGATCCTGTCCTGTTGGAGCCGGTCGAACTCGGTCGACATCTCGGTGCCGAACGGCTTCACCGCCCGGGTGCAGCGGCTGGTTTCCGGCCGGCGTGGCCAGATCCTCGGTTACGACGCGAAGGCAGACTGGCCAGGCTGGGACGTCGTCAAGGCGCTGCTGCCGCGCAGCGAACTGCACGATCTGATCGTCGAATTACGCTCCCTGACCCTCGGGATCGGCAGTTTCGCGCACCAGTTCGACCACATGGCGGAGCTGACCGGCCGGCCGGCCGAAAAGGTCATCGCCGACCGGGCGCAAGAGGCAGCGCAGTAACGGGACGCGCAGCGCGACAAACCACCGCTCGCCGCCCTCCCGACTTGGCGCCCGCGCGACGCGTGCCCACATCGAGCAGGGCGAGCGAGCAAGGAGGCGGCGCAATGCTGATCCGAAAGAAACGTGGTTGGGAGGTTCCGGAGAGCGAGGCAACCAGCGAGGCGGTGTTCCGCGACCGGCGCCGCTTTCTGCAGGGCTTGGCGGCGGGGCCGATTCTGGCTGCCGGGCTCGGCAACGCGGCGCTGGCGGCAGATGCCGGGCCGCCGGCGGGGCTTTACCCGGCGAAGCGCGACGACAAGTACAAGCTCGACCGGCCGATCACCGCCGAGAAATACTCGACGACTTACAATAATTTCTACGAATTCGGCATGGACAAGTCGATCTGGCAGGAAGCCCAGGCGCTCAAGGTTGAGCCCTGGACGATCAAGATCGACGGCATGGTCGAAAAGCCGATCACGCTCAGCTTTGACGATCTCTTGAAGAAGGTGACGCTGGAGGAGCGGCTCTACCGGCATCGCTGCGTCGAGGCCTGGTCGATGGCGGTGCCGTGGACCGGCTTCCCGATGGCCAAGCTGGTCGATTTCGCCCGGCCGCTGGGCTCGGCAAAATACCTGCGCATGGAAACCTTCATGGACCCGGCGGTGGCGCCCGGCCAGCGCAAGTTCTTCTATCCCTGGCCCTATGTCGAAGGGCTGACGATGTTCGAGGCCAAGAACGACCTCGCCTTTCTCGTCACCGGCATGTACGGCAAGCCGGTGCCCAAACAGGATGGCGCGCCATTGCGCCTCGCGGTCCCCTGGAAATACGGCTTCAAGTCGGTCAAATCGATCGTGCATTTCGAATTCACCGACAAGCGCCCGGTGTCCTACTGGGAGCAGCTGCAATCGAGCGAATACGGCTTCTGGGCCAATGTGAACCCGGCGGTGCCGCATCCGCGCTGGAGCCAGGCGACCGAGCGCGTGCTCGGCACCGACGAGCGGCGCCCGACCCTGATCTGGAACGGCTATGGCGAGTTCGTCGCCGACATGTACAAAGGCCTCGAAAAGGAGCGCCTGTTTGCCTAGCCGCCCCCATCGCCAAAGGGAGTAGCGCGCCCGGTGGTCGGTGAACTAGGCTAGGCGCAAACACCCACCCTGGGCGGAGGCAGAGATGCAGTACGGGTTCGGCGCGCCGGTCAGCGGTCCGCTATCGGGACCGCGTGACCTCGCCCGCATCGCCAGCGACGGCGAGGCGATGGGCTACGATTACTGCACGATTTCGGACCACGTCGTGATCCCGCGCGAGCTGGAGGCGAAATACCCCTATTCCGACACCGGCGAGTTTCCCGGCCGGGCCGGTGGCGACCGGCACGAGCAGCTGACCGCGGTTACCTTTGTTGCCGCGAAAACCTCGAAGCTGCGGCTCGTGACCTCGGTCACGGTCGTGCCGCACCGCCCGCCGGTGTTGACCGCCAAGATCCTGGCGACGATCGACGTGCTGTCGGAAGGGCGCCTGACCTGGGGTATCGGCGTCGGCTGGTGCAAGGAGGAATTCGAGGCGATCGGCACCGAGCCGTTCGAGGAGCGCGGCGCCGTGACCGACGAGACGATTGCCGTGTGCCGCGAGCTTTGGACCAACGAAAATCCCAGCTTCAGCGGCAAATACGCCAAGTTTTCCAATGTATCCTTCGAGCCGCGCCCGGCGCAGAAGCGGCTCCCGATCTGGGTCGGCGGCGAGAGCGGCCCGGCGATGCGGCGCACTGCCAGGCTCGGTGATGCGTGGTATCCGATCGGCACCAACCCGCGCAACCGGCTCGATACGCTGGCCCGCTTCTCGGCCAATGTCGAGCGGCTGCGCAAGATGGCGCGCGAGGCCGGGCGCGATCCCGCCGCGGTCGGCCTCGCCTATCGCGTGACGCAGCTTGGCGCCGCGATCCCCGAGCGCGCCGACAACGGCGACCGCCGGCTGTTTTCCGGTGACAACGCCGCGGTCGTGGCGGATCTGCGGGCCATTCGCGGGCTCGGCGTCAGCGCGGTCGATTTCAGCTTCGGCGGCGCCACCGCCGACGCGGTGCTCGCCAACATGCGGCGCTTCCGCGAGGATGTGCTGGCCAAGGTTTGAATAGGAGCGACAGGTGCTGAAACTCGGATACAAGGCCTCGGCCGAGCAATTCGGCCCGCGTGAATTGCTCGATTTTTCCTGCCTCGCCGAGGAAGTCGGGTTCGATTCGATCTTCGTCAGCGACCATTTCCAGCCGTGGAAGCACACCGGCGGTCATGCGCCGTCGGCGCTCGCCTGGCTCGGCGCGATCGGCGCCCGGACGCGACGGGCGGTAATCGGCACCAGCGTCTTAACTCCGACCTTCCGCTATCATCCCTCGGTCGTGGCGCAGGTCTTCGGCACGCTCGGATCGATGTTTCCGGGACGCATCGTGCTCGGCGTCGGCACCGGCGAGTCGCTGAACGAGGTGCCATCGAGCGGCATCACCTGGCCGGGCGCCAAGGAGCGGCGGGATCGGTTGCGCGAGGCGATCCGGCTGATCAACAAATTGTGGACCGAGGACCGGGTCAGCTTCGAGGGCCAGTTCTACCGCACCGAAAGCGCGACGATCTACGACAAGCCGAAGGACAAGGTACCGATCTGGGTCGCGGCATCGGGGCCGCTGGCCGCGGTGATGGCAGGACAGGTCGCGGAAGGCTTCATCTGCACCAGCGGCAAGAACCCGCAGCTTTACACCGACCTGACCGGCAAGGTCGAGGAAGGCGCCGGCAGGGCCAGCCGCAACGCCTCCGACGTCGAGCGGATGATCGAGGTCAAGGTTTCGTTCGACAAGGACCCGCGGGAAGCCAAGGAACTGACACGGCATTGGGCAGCCCTCGCCCTCTCTCCCGAGGAGAAGACGGGGGTCGAGGACCCGGTCGAGATGGAGCGCCTCGCCGATGCGCTGCCGCTCGATCGCGCCGCCAGCCGCTGGATCGTGTCGAGCGACCCGGACGAGCAGGTCGAGAGGATCCGCCCCTATGTCGAGCTTGGCTTCCGCCATCTCGTCTTCCACGCCCCCGGCCCCGACCAGGCACGCTTCCTGAAGCTTTACGCCGAGGAGGTTCTGCCGCGCCTGCGCAAGGCCTTCGGGTAGAGCCTGCGATCGGGCGAGATGTGCCCACGGCGACGTTCGCCGGCCGCGGCTGGATAAACGGCGTCGTCATCGGATTGCTACTGGTCGGCCGCTGGGCGACCGGCTTTGTCGGCGCCAGTTGGCTGCTGGTGTGGATGCCGCTCTGGTATCTCTCCTATACCGAGGGCTTTCTGCGGCGCGCCTTTGTCGGCACGTTTATCATGCCGTTCGTCGTCGGCCTGCCGCTTGCGCAGGCGGAAGCGCTTGTCCGGCAATCGGCGCTGCTCGCGGCATTCGCGCTGCTGCTGCTGCTGACATGGCAACTGCAGGGGATGCCGCGCCTGACGCTGTTCGCCTTCGTCGTATCGGATGCGCTGCCGTGGCTCGCCCGGAACCTCGGCAATCTCGATACGTGGGTGACGTTCGCGGTGCTCGCGGCGATCGAGGCAATCGACCGTCCGAACGCAGCGGCGGCTACGGGGCGTCGCAAGGTTCCTGTGATCGCGCCGTTGCTGTGTGTCATCGTTCCGCTAATCCACGAAGGCGGCCTCTGGCTGCTCCTGCCGATGCTCGGTGGGATCTGGCGGCTGCGGCCGGAACTGCGCCGGCGAGCCGGCCTCGCCGGCGCCGCTGCGCTGCTGGCCGCCGCCGCGCTTTGGCTGTTTTCCACCACCCAATTCAGCTGGCCCGCCGGAATGCCGCCGGAACTGCGCGACGATCCGGGAATGCCCAAATGGATCGCGTTGTTCCTCGGCCAGTCGCCGCATTTCTACTGGCCGCCATGCCAGACGTGCACGACGCCGGCGTGGCGGATCGGTGTGTTCTCGGGGTTGCCATGCATTGCGATCGTCGCGGATGTCTGGCGTCGGGCGGGTGGGCGCGCCGGCGCCGTCGTGGCGTTCGCCATCGCCGCCACCTGGAGCATCTGTCTCATCACGAGCGATACCGACCGGCTGATGGCCTGGGGCCCCTTCACGGCGGTTATTGTCGCGCGCGCCGTCCCCCAGACACGCCGCCCATTGCGGAAAGAGGACGCAGGGATTAAGCAAACCATAACCGAAGGACGTGCCGCCGACGGTACTCGTCGCGTGGGGATGTTGCGATGGCTGCACAGCTGACGATCACCGGCCTCAGGGGCGTGCCGATGGTGCAGTCTGGTGACGACCTTGCCGTGATCGTGCTCGCCGCCTATGAGGCGACGGGGCTCGCGCCGGCAAACGGTGATGTGCTGGTGGTCGCGCAGAAAATCGTATCGAAGGCCGAAGGGCGGATGGTTGATGTCGCGACCGTCGAGCCGTCCCCGAAGGCGGTCGCGCTTGCCGCCGAGGTGGAGAAAGACCCGCGCTTCGTCGAGGTCGTCCTGTCGGAGTCGCGGCGCATCGTGCGTCACCGCCCGAACCTGATGATCGCCGAGCACCGCCTCGGCTATGTCATGGCGAATGCCGGGATCGACCATTCCAACGTCGCACCCGCCGACGGCACCGAGCGCATATTGCTTCTGCCCATCGACCCGGACGGCTCGGCCGAAGCCCTGCGGCAGCAGCTCGCGACGGCCACCGGCAAGCGTATCGCGATCATCGTCAGCGACAGCTTCGGCCGGCCGTTCCGCCGCGGCACGGTCGGCATCGCCTTGGGCGCCGCCGGATTGCCGGCGGTGATCGACTGGCGCGGCCACCCCGACCTGTTCGGCCGCACGCTCGAAGTCACCGAGACCGGCTTTGCCGACGAGATCGCCGCCGCCGCCTCGCTGGTGCAGGGGCAGGCCGACGAGGCGACGCCGATCGTGCTGGTGCGCGGGCTGGCCTGGTCGGCGCCCGAAGCACCCGCCGCCGCGCTGATCCGCCCGGCGGAGCATGATCTGTTCCGATGACGACACGTGACGGGCCGGTGCTCGCATTGTCGGGCGGGGTCGGCGGCGCGAAGCTGGCGCTCGGCCTCTACCGCATTCTGCCCGCCGACGCGCTGACCGTCGTCGCCAATACCGGCGACGATTTCGAGCATCTCGGGCTGGCGATTTCGCCCGATCTCGACACGCTGCTCTACACGCTGTCGGGCCAGGACAACCCGGAGCTTGGCTGGGGCAGACGCGGCGAGACCTGGACCTTTATGGCGGCGCTTGAAGCGCTGGGCGGTGAGACTTGGTTCCGCCTCGGCGATGGCGACCTCGCCACCCATGTCGAGCGCACCAGACGCCGCAAAGCCGGCGAGAGCCTGTCATCGGTTACGGACGATTTCCGCCGCCGCCTCGGTATCGCCGCGCGCCTCCTGCCGATGTCGGACGATCGGGTGCGCACCCGGTTGCGCACGGCAGAAGGCTGGCTCGACTTCCAGGATTATTTCGTGCGGCTGCGCTGCGCGCCGGCGATCTCCGAGCTGTCCTTTGCCGGCGCCGAGACAGCGCAGCCCCACCCCGATTTTCTGGCGACGCTCGCCGATCCGAGTCTGCGTGTCGTCGTGATCTGCCCATCGAACCCGTTCATCAGCATCGACCCGATCCTCGCCCTCCCCGGCGTGCGCGCCGCCTTGCGCGACTGCCGAGCGCCGGTCGTCGCGGTATCGCCGATCATCGGCGGCCAGGCGGTCAAGGGCCCGACCGCGAAGATGATGGCCGAGCTGGGCCTGCCGGTCGATGCGACCGCAGTGGCGCGGCACTACCGCGGCCTGATCGACCTCTACGTCGCCGACGCGGAGGACGCCGCCGCGGTCGCCGGGCTCGACCTGCCGGTCGTGCTGGCCCACACGCTGATGCAGACGCTCGCCGACCGCGACGCGCTCGCCCGCATTGTCCTCGCCGCCGCCGCGGGCGTGCGAAAATGAGCGGCGCGCAAGCGATCTGGGCGGTGGTCCCAGTCAAGGACACCGCCGCCGCGAAGCAGCGCCTCGCCCCGGCGCTGCCGCCGGCATTGCGCCAGGCGCTGGCGCTGGCGATGCTCGAAGACGTGCTGGCGGCGCTGGCCGGGGCCCCCGGCCTCGCCGGGCGGCTCCTCGTGACGACCGACCCGGCGGCGATGCGGCTGGCCGCCCGCTACGGCGCGCAATGTCAGGCGGAAGGCGCCGGCGACGGCCACACGGGCGCCGTCACCGCTGCAGCGCGCCGCCTCGCCGCCGCAGGGCACGCTGCCATGCTGACCCTGCCGGGCGACGTCCCGCTGGTCACCGCCGCGGAGATCGGCCGCCTGATCGCCGCACACCGCCCGGCGCCATCCTTCACGATTGCCCCGTCGCACGACGAGCAGGGCTCGAATGCGATCCTGATGTCGCCGCCCGACGCGGTGCCTCTGCGCTTTGGCGACGACAGCTTCTTCCCGCATCTCGCCGCCGCCGAGGCGCGCGGCATCCGGCCGACCGTCGTTCGGCTTCCGGGCATCGCCTTGGATATCGACAACCCGGAAGATCTCGGCCATTTTGCGCAACTCGGATCGCGCACGCGAGCGGGCCTGTGGCTCGCGCACAACCAAACCGCGCTCGCCGCCGCCGCTACCGGACGGCGGCCTGCGTAGGGACGAAACAGCCGGCGTCGCGCGATGCCCCCGCGAGCGGGATCATATCCTGGCAGACGAACGCGGCCGCGTGCGGCCCGGAGGGGTGAGCTAGTGACGATCACGGCAATTCTCGACCGCGCCGCCTCGGGCGCGCGGGTATCCCACGCCGATGCGCTGGCGCTCGCCGCGGCAGGCGACCTGACGACGCTGATGCAGGCCGCCGCCGCGTCGCGCGACGCGGGCCACGGCAATCTCGTATCCTACTCGAGGAAGGTGTTCATCCCGCTGACCCGGCTGTGCCGCGACGTGTGCCATTACTGCACCTTCGCGCACCCGCCGCGGCGTGGCGAAGCGGCGTATCTGGACGCCGAGGAGGTGCTTGCGATCGCCCGCGCCGGCGCCGAGGCCGGCTGCAAGGAGGCGCTGTTCACGCTGGGCGACAAGCCGGAACTGCGCTACCGCGCGGCGCGCGAGGCGCTCGCCCGGCTCGGCCACGACACGACGCTGTCCTATCTCGGCGCAATGGCGGCGCTGGTACTGAAGGAAACCGGGCTCCTGCCGCACCTCAACCCTGGCGTGATGAGCCGCGAGGAAGCAGAGCGGCTGCGCGCCGTCTCGGTGTCGCAGGGCATCATGCTGGAGAGCGCCGCCGAGCGCCTGTCGCGCCGCGGCGGGCCGCATTTCGGCTCGCCCGACAAGATGCCGGCACGCCGCCTCGCGGCGATCGCGGCGGCCGGCGAGGCAGCCGTGCCGTTCACCTCGGGCATCCTGATCGGCATCGGCGAAACGCGGGCCGAGCGCATCGAAGCGCTGCTCGCCTTGCGCGACATCCACGACCGCTATGGCCACATCCAGGAAATCATCGTCCAGAATTTCCGCGCCAAGCCGGATACCCGCATGGCGGCGGCGCCGGAGCCCGACCTGGCCGACCATCTGTGGACGATCGCGGTCGCCCGGCTGATCTTCGGGCCGGCAATGAACCTGCAGGCGCCGCCCAACCTGATGCCTGACGCGCTCGAAGAGATGGTCGCCGCCGGGATCAACGACTGGGGCGGCGTGTCGCCGGTGACCCCTGACCACGTCAACCCGGAAGCGCCGTGGCCGGCGCTCGACCGGCTGGCGCGGCGCACCGCCGGCGCCGGCAAGCTGCTCGTCGAGCGCCTCGCGATCTATCCGGCCTACGCGCAGCAGCCGGCGCGCTGGCTCGACGCCAAATTACGCACGCCGGTTTTGCGGGCAATCGACGGCCAGGGCTTGGCGCGCACCGACCCGTGGACCCCCGGCGCCGGCATCGCCCCGCCCGCGGGCGCATGCCACTGCCCGCCTGCGAGCACGGCGCTTGGCGACATACTCGACCGCGCCGCTTCCGGCGAAACTCTCGCCGAAACCGACATCGTCCGCCTGTTCGCGGCGCGCGGCGACGACTTCGCCCTCGTGTGCGACGCCGCCGACCGGCTGCGCCGTCGCGTCTCCGGCGACACCGTCAGCTATGTCGTCACCCGCAACATCAACTACACCAACATCTGCTATTTCCGCTGCCAGTTCTGCGCCTTCTCGAAGGGCAAGCTCAGCGAGAATCTGCGCGGCAAGCCCTACAACCTCGACATGGACGAGATCGTCCGCCGCGTCGAGGAGGCGTGGGAGCGCGGCGCCACCGAGGTGTGCCTGCAGGGCGGCATCCACCCCGAATACACCGGCGCCACCTATCTCGGGGTGTGCCGCGCGATCAAGGCGGCGGTGCCGGGGATGCATGTCCACGCCTTCTCGCCGCTCGAAGTATGGCAGGGGGCGAAGACGCTCGGGCGCACCTTGCCGGATTTCCTCGGCGAATTGCGCGAGGCCGGGCTCGGATCATTGCCCGGCACCGCCGCCGAGATCCTCGACGACGAGGTCCGCGCGATCATCTGCCCGGACAAGGTCAAGACCGCCGAGTGGCTGCAGGTCATGGAGGCGGCGCACGGGGTCGGCCTGCGTGCCACGACGACGATCATGTTCGGCCATGTCGAGCGCTACGAGCACTGGGCGCGGCACCTGCTGCGCCTGCGCGCCTTGCAGCAGAGGACCGGCGGCTTCACCGAGTTCGTGCCGCTGCCGTTCGTGCCGATGGAAACGCCGATCTCGCTGAAGGGCCGCTCGCGGCTCGGGCCGACCTGGCGCGAGGCGGTGCTGATGCACGCCATCGGGCGCCTCGCCCTGCACCCGGTCATCGCCAACATCCAGTGCTCGTGGGTCAAGCTCGGCCCCGAGGGCGCGGCGGCCTGCCTCAACGCCGGCTGCAACGACATGGGCGGCACGTTGATGAACGAGAGCATTTCGCGCGCCGCCGGCGCCAGCTTCGGCCAGGAGATGCCGCCGGAGGACATGGAGGCGCTGATCCGCTCATTGGGCCGCATGCCGAAGCAGCGCACGACGCTCTACCGCGACGCGCCAGCCGAGCGGATTGCCGCCTCGTTCGGCGCCGCGCCCTTGTCCGAGCCGGTCAACACCCCGGCCCGGAAGTACGAGCGGGCGGCCGCCGCGGCGGAGTAGCTCAGGACGCCAGCAGCGCCTTCGCGATCTCCTCCCACTCGCTGTCGAGCGAGGCGGTAGACGGGGTCTTGCCGGCGCGTTTGTACCAGCCGCCGGCGTTCATCTCGTCGCCCTCGACGCGGTGCAGATAGGCGTGCGCCCAGGCGCCCTTCTCGCCGGGCGATTCCTGGGCGCAGCGATGCGCCTTGTGCCAATCGCCCTTGGCCTGCCACCACAAGGCCTGCGCCGGCAGGCTGGCGTCGGCCGGCGGGGCGGCGCCGGCGAGCGACGATTTGAACGTCTCGAATTGCATGACCGTCCTCCCTGGTAAGAATTGGCGCCAATAATAGCGCGATCCACCCGGCTCAGGCGAGCAGGCGATCGAGCCGGTCGCGCATCCGGTAATAGCCGCCGACGACTGGCAAGAACCACGGGTTGCCGGTGTAGAGCGGGTGGCCGGGGAACTCGGGCGCGTCGAAGGCGCAGGGTGCATTGGCCACCCGGGCGATCTTGCGCGCAATCTGGGTACCGAGATAGGTCATCATCGCGACGCCGCTGCCGTTGCAGCCGAGGCAATAATGCAGCCCGCCCTCCTCGCCCATATGCGGCAACGCATCGAGGGTGAAGGCGGTGTTGCCGGTCCAGCTATGCGTCACCCGCACGCCCCGGAGCTGCGGAAAGCGCTCGGTCATGTAGCCGTGGAGGACCCGCGCGCAGAGCTTCGGGTCGGCCGCGGTAAAGCGGGCGCGGCCGCCGAACACCATGCGGCTACCGTCAGGCGACATCCGATAGTAGCACAGGACACGCTTGGTATCGGAGATGCTGCGCCCGTGCGGGATCAGCGACGCGGCAAGGTCGGGCGGCAACGGCTCGGTCGCGATGATGTGGCTGGCGATAGGCACGACGCGGCGGCGCAGGTCCGGCGTCAGCGCGCCGGTATAGCCGTTTGTCGCGATCACTACGTCGCCGGCGACGACCGTGCCGCGGCCGGTCTCAAGCCGCCAGCCGGAGCCGCTCGCGCTGATGCGTTCGACCCCGGCCCCGGCGCAGATCGCGATGCCGCGGCGCCGGCAGGCATCGAGCAGGCCCTTGTAATAGAGCGCCGGATGGAGGCTCGCCGAGCGCTCGACCACCATGCCGCCATAATAGTAATCGCTGGCGATCTCGTCGCGCTGCCGCTCGCGCGGCACCATGCAGGCGCCGGATTGCGCGTCATCGTTAAGACTTGCAGCCGCTTTTCCTGGGATGCGTAATGCTTGGGCGTCCACGCCCCGACAAAGCGGCCGCGCTTCCGCCAGAAGCATTCGATCGCTTCCTCGGCGATCAACCGCTCGATCAGCGAGAAGGCGTCGGCGGCGTCCGACAGGAGGCGCTGGCTGCGCTCGGCATCGACCTCGGCGGCGCGGCCGCTGAAACCCTTGCCGATATTGACCCCGCCGCTGACCGAGCCGCCGTTGCGGGTGCTGGCGCCGACGCCGAGCAGGCCCTTTTCGAGCACGACCGCGTCGACGCCGTGCCGGGCCAACTCAAGCGCCGCGGCGAGCCCGGCATAGCCGCCGCCAACGATCGCGACCCGCGCCGCATGCGGCACCTCGGCAAGTTCGCCGGCAACCGGCCGGTACGCCTCCCACCAATACGGCTCCGGCGCAAAATCGGGATGGAAAATGCCGGCGGACGGCATCGTGCTCTTCACGCGGGCGCGACGCCGTGCCGGCCGCCGATCAGTTGAAACGCGGGCTGACCTTTTCGCACAGCAATTGCAGCGACTTCATGACCCGGTCATGCGGGATTTTGGTGCCGCAGTTCATCTCGCACAGGATGCCGTCGAGCCCCAGCGTCTCCTTGAGGCCCATCAGCCGGTCGGTGACCCGTTCGGGCGAGCCGACGATGATCTTCTCGCGCAGCGCATCCTCGTAGCTGATCTCCTGCAGCCGCCGGCCGCGCGCCGCGCGGTCCTCGACCTGGCGCACCCCGGACCGGGTCGCCGAGTCTTCGAGCCGTTCGCCGAGATAGCGATAGAAATACATGATGCTTTCTTCCGGCTCGGCGAGCGCCGCCGCGTCGGTCTCGGCGACGTAGACCGGCGCCCGCAGAAACACCTTGCCCTCGCCGGGGTGGCCGGCTTCCTTCCACGCCTTGCGGTAGGCCGTGATGTTGGGCTCGAGTTCCTCGAGCGTGCCGAGCCGCACCGCGACGAACACCGCATGGCCGAGCTTGGCGATCTGCGGGAACGTGTCGGCGCTGTTGGCGGCGACGCGGATTTCGGGCCACGGCTTCTGATAGGGCTTCGGCGTCAGGCTGACATTGTCGAAGCTGTAATACTTGCCCTGGTACGAGAAGGACGGCTCGGTCCACGCGCGCTTCAGGATTTCCAGCGTCTCGGCAAAGCGCTCGCGGCTCTCGCCATAGGGGACGCCATAGGCTTCGTAGGTGCGCGGGAAGCCGCTGCGCCCAACCCCGAAAATCAGCCGGCCGTGGCTGACCTGGTCGACCGTGGCGACTTCTTCGGCAAGGCGCAGCGGATGACAGAGCGGCAGCACCTGCACCGCGGTGCCGATCTTCATCCGCTTGGTGCGGGCGGCGATCGCGCTGGCGAGGGTCAGCGGGGCGGAGCATACCGAGCGCTCCGGGTTGACGTGGATCTCGGCCAGCCACATCGCGTCGAGGCCCCAGCGCTCGGCCGCGTCGATCTGCTCGAACGAGCCGGCGAACGCCGCCTCCTCGGTCATCCCGGCGGTTCGCTGAAACTCGTGAAACATGCCGAACTCGAACGCCATCGTGCTCCTCCGTCTTCCGCGCGCCTCGCCGATCCGGCACGGCGATTGCCGTTCTCCGAAGATTACGGGCGAAACCGCATCAAGGCGAGAAGAAAGCCCGGCCCTGGGGGGCCGAGCAATGTCGTGCGCCGGGTATCGTTGCAATGGCGCGCCGGCACGACTGCTGTGGCGTAAGATCGCCGCAGATGTCAGAAGAATTAAACCGTTGAGGGTCGCCACGGCGGCGCGCTATCGTTCGCCGAAGAGTTTCTGGTTTCCCTTGCTATACGCGCTATAATTGAGTAATAATTCCCACCTCGCCTTTTCGGCAAATGATGCCGAGACCTTCTGGTCGGCGCTTCGCGCTGGGGCGCTCGATGCGTCTCTTGACTACCTTCGGCGACCCGAGGGCGGCACAGAACCGGACGCCGAGAAGAATTGCCGGCTCGCCGAGGCGCTGCTGCATCGGAGCCGGCGTGAGGATGCCGTCGAATGCTGTCGGCGCGCCCTGCCATGGGTTGCAACAGACGCGGCAATGCTGCGGATTTGCGCCTGGGTGTTCAGCAACGACGCCTGTCACGATGAGGCCGCCGCGGCCTACGCGCGTCTGATCGAGCTTTCCCCGGACTGGATCGACGGCCATCGCCATTTGAGCGGCGCGCTGGCCGCGGCCGGGCGGATCGACGAGGCGATCGGGCAGGCCGAGGCTGCGTGCGACGGCGCCCCCGACAACCCCGAATTTGCACGGCACGCCGGATCCCTGTTGCTCGCCGCACAACGCCACGAGATGGCGGCATCCTATCTCGCCCGCGCCGCATCACTGGCGCCCGACGACCCGCACATCGCGGTCGACGCGGCGGAGGCGGCGATGCGCTGCGGGCGGGCGGGCGCAGCGGCCGAGTTGCTCGCGCGCACGGCGAACGGGATCACCGCCCCCCGCCTGTTCCGCGTCCTGTCCGCAGCAGAAATGGTGCGCGGGCACCCCGACGCAGCGATCGAGGCGATCGACCGGGCCCTTGCCGGCGCACCGGATAATGCCGAATACCATCTCCATCGCGGGCATCTGCTGTGGCAGCTCGGCGATATTGCGGGCGCTGCTGCGGCGCTCGACCGCGCCGCCGTGCTCGATCCGACCAGTCGCGACGTCAAGCGCGCGCAGCTTAGCCTGTTTCTCGCCAACGGCCTCGTGAGCGAGGCAACCGCCGCGGGCGGCGAGCTACTGCATCGCTTTCCCGACGACAAAGGCTCGGCGGAAGCGGTCTTGCATTTGCTCAATCACCGGTTCGGCACGATCGACGGCGAGTATGTCGTGCTCGGCGGCGGCACCGCCCGGGCGCCCCGAGTAATGCGCTCGCCCCCAACGCCGCTCGACCGCCTGCGCAGCCAGCGCCGGGTGATCCGCGCCCTGATCCTGCGCGAGACACGCACCCGGTTTGCCGAGTTCCGGCTCGGCTATGGCTGGGCATTGATCGAGCCGATCCTGCACATCAGCCTGCTGTCGGTAATGTTCGCGGTGCTGATGCATGGTCGGCCGCCGATCGGCGGCCATTTCTTCATCTTCTATTATACCGGGCTCATCCCCTATCACATGTTCATCCACACCAGCGGCGGGATGAGCCATGCCGTCACCGGCAACGCGCCGCTGCTGCAACTACCGCCGGTCACCAGCTTCGACGTGATCGCCGCACGCGGCCTGTTGGAAATCATGACCGACGTGATCGTCGCGGTCATCCTGCTCGCCGCCTTCGGGGCGATCGGCGTGGCCGGCATGCCCGACGATTTGTGGGGGCCGTCGGTGGCCCTCCTCGCCACCGCCGCTCTCGGCTGCGGGTTCGGCTTCGCCAACGCCGTCCTGACCGCGCTCTGGCCGTCATGGGAGAAGGCTTATAGCCAGCTGACCCGCGTGCTCTACTTCATCTCCGGCATCTTTTACGTGCCGGGCATGATGCCGGACTGGGCGCGCGACGCACTGGCGTGGAACCCGCTATTGCACGCGATCGACTGGTTCCGCGCGGGGTTCTTCGCCAGCTACCAGCCGCATTGGCTCGACCGCTCGCTATCTCGTCGCGTTCGCAACGCTGTCGCTGCTGGGCGGGCTGGGCCTGCACCGGGCGCTGCGGCGCAAGCTGAGCCTGCCGCTGTGATCGCGCTCGAAGGGTCGCCAAGGCCTACCCGACCCCGACCGGGCACAAGCGGCTGCTCGACGATGCGACGGCCGAATTCCACTCGGGACACAATTTCGGCATCCTCGGCGCCAACGGCACCGGCAAATCGACCCTGATCCGGCTGCTGGCGGGCTCGGAAATGCCCGACCGCGGCACCATTCGCCGCGATGCGCGGGTGTCGTTCCCGCTCGGCTTCGGCGGCACCTTTCACGGCGCCCTGTCAGGCCGCGAAAACGTCGCGTTCCTCGCCAGGGTTTACGGCGCCAGCGTGCGGCGCACCGTTCGCTTCGTCGAGGAGTTCGCCGAGCTCGACGACTATTTCGCGATGCCGGTCAACACCTATTCGGCCGGGATGCGGGCGCGGCTCGCCTTCGGCAGCTGCCTGGCTATCGATTTCGACGTCTACCTGATCGACGAGGTCACCGAGATCGGCGACGACCGCTTCCGCCGGAAATGCGCGGCCGCGTTTCGTGAGCGGCTGCAGCGCTCGGATATCATCCTGGCGACCCACAATCACCATACGATCCGCCAATATTGCGACCGCGGCGCCGTCCTCGCCGACGGCCGCCTCGTATTGTTCGACGACGTGGCGAGCGCGTTCGAGAACTACCGGCGCCTGCTGGCCGAGCCAGATCGATGCGACTTGTTCACCGCCTGAGGCGCGCGCCGGAACTCGCCGGGCCGCGCTTACCGGCCGGTGAGCGGGCGGCGGCGCCGGTCGCCGGGTCGGCGCCGGCAGGCGGGCCGCTCGCACCAATGGATCTCGGCCGGCCCGCCCGGCCCGAGTGGCGCGGCGCGCGCATCTATCGCTGCGCGCGATGTCGTTCGTCGTGCTGGTGCTGCTGCCGATCGCGGCGGCGGCCGACTATTATTTTGTCATTGCCACCGACCAATACGTCGCCGAGCTCCGCTTCACGCTAAGCACCGTCGACACACCCCACGTCGACCGGCTGGCGCTGCTCGGGGGCACGGCAATCCCGTCACCGGCGAGCCTAGAGTCGCAGATCCTCGTCCAATACATCGCCAGCCGGGCGATCGTCGACGATATCGGCACCTCGCTCGATCTTCGCCGGCTGTTCTCGCCGCCGCACGCCGATTGGTGGTCGCGCCTGCCGCAAGATGCTCCGATCGAGGTGCTGGTGCGTTACTGGAAGGGCCAGGTCGATCCGTTTTACGATCCGGCCACCGGCACGGTTTCGGTGCGGGTGCGGGCCTTTGCGCCACAGGATGCGCTGCGTCTCGCCCAAGCGATCGTTGCCGCTTGCGAGGCCCTGGTCAACGAGCTGTCGGCGCGGGCGCGGCATGACACGCTGCAGCGGGCCAAGGCGGACGTGGCACAGGCGCAAGCCCGGCTCAGCGCCGCGCTCGGCAACATTCGCGAATTCCGCGACCGCGAGGGCCTGATCGACCCGGCGCGCGCGGCCGCGACGAACGGCGCTCTCGCGACCCGGCTGCGCGACGAGTTGCTTCAGGCGAAGTCCGAGCTGGCGACGCTGCGAGCCTATATGCGCGACGGCTCCCCCACGGTCAACGTGCTCACCGCCCGGATCAGGTCGCTCGAGACCCAAGAGCGCTCGCTCGCCGATGAACTGACCGGCCGGCACGCCGGTCATCCCGACGCGCTGTCGGGCATCCTTGCCACCTACGACGAGCTGGAGAGCCAGCACAAATTTGCCGAGGCCGCCTACCAGCATGCCCTGCTCGGGCTCGACCAGGCCCGCGCCGATGCCGACCGCCAGCACGTCTTTGTCGCCGGTTTCGTGCCGCCGAGCCTGCCGCAGGAAGCGCTCTATCCGCGCCGCTGGCGCTCGCTCGGCACGGTGGCGCTGATGGCGTTCGCATTCTGGGCCATCGGCGGGCTCGTCATGCAATCGGTGCGCGAGCACCTCTCGTGACGGTGCCGCCAGTCGTCCCCTTACGTTGAGGAGAGCACAATTGACGATGTTCGCTTTCCGCTCCCCCGCTGCGATCCATCCCCACCCGATCGCGCCGGTCGTCGCGCCGCCGCTGCGCAAGGAAACCCTCGCCATCGTCTCGACCAGCAGCAAGCTGTGCGGCATCGCCGCCTATACCGCCGCCTTGCAGCGGCAGTTGAGCGACGCGTTCGACATCACGGTGTTCGATCTCAACCAGTATCTGCTGCGCAAT
>CAVVDM010000011.1:0-490942 GCA_963746885.1 uncultured Alphaproteobacteria bacterium | reverse complement strand
TGCGCGCAGTGGCGCAGCTTCACCTCATCGATAACCATGATCTTCATATCACCACCAGCATTGGCGTGAGCGTTTATCCCGACGATGGCGCGAATGCGGTGACCCTGATAAGAACGCAGATACCGCGATGTACCAGGCAAAAGAAGGGGGGCGCCAGTGTTACCGGTTCTTCACGCCGGCCATGAATGTCCGAGCGGTTGAACGGCAAGCTACCGAAGAGATCTGCGGCGCGCCCTGGAACGGCACGAATTTGCGCTGCATTATCAGCCGAAGCTCGATCTAACGACGAGAGTAATTACCGGCGCGGAAGCTTTGCTGCGCTGGACCCATCCCACTGGTGGGTCGGTTTCTCCGGCTGAGTTTATCCCGGTCGCGGAGGATTGCGGCCTGATTATCCCGATCGGAGCCTCGGTTCTGCGTGAGGCCTGCCGGCAGGCCCGAGCGTCGAGCGATGCCGGCCTGTCGGGGGCGACCGTAGCCGTTGACATCTCTGCCCTGGAGTTTCGCGAGGAAAATTTTAGCAAAAATGTGTTTGCAATCCTCTCCGAAAGCGGCCTCGACCCAACATTTTTGGAGTTGGAGTTGACCGAGGGCGTCCTAATGAGGCATGCCGATTCTGCGGCGTCCCTCCTCAAAGCCCTCCGAATTACCGGGGTGAAAGTAGCGGTCGACGATTTCGGCACGGGTTACTCCAGCTTGAGCTATCTTCGACGATTTCCAGTCGATGTCCTCAAGATTGACCAGTCGTTCGTCCGGCGGATCACCACCCATGCGGGCGATGCGCCGATCGTGACTGCGATACTGGCCATGGCCCGCAGTCTCAACCTGCAGGTAGTCGCCGAGGGCGTGGAAACGCCGGAAGAGTTGGCGTTTCTCAAAGCGCACCAATGTGATGAGGGGCAGGGATATTATTTCAGCAAACCGGTGCCTGCCGAGGAGTTCGCGGTGCTTCTCAGAACAGGCATCCCTTTTTCAGCGCCCGGCGGTGTTAGTTCTGACCTCGAAGCAGCATGAGGTACTCCGCCGACATAGCAACGTTGAGGAGCTTGGTTGGATGCTGGTCGCCTTGAGCCGATTTACGATTGCCAATGATATGACGGATGAGGTGCGCGTAGCTTTTCGCGCTCGGCCTCACTTTGTTGACGATGCACCGGGGTTCCTGGGTATGGAGGTCATGAGTCCGGTGGATTGCCCGGCCGAAATCTGGCTTGTGACACGCTGGCGCGATGAGCAGAGCTACCGTAGCTGGCACCGTGGGCATGCCTACCACGAGGCGCACAAGGGCATTCCCAAAGGACTGAAGCTGGTGCGCGGCAGCGCCGAAGTGCGGCTTTTCGAAGTTTTTTCGGATTAGCGGAGGCGGTAATTGGTCTCGAAGAATATGCAGCGCACGCTGGATGCGGCGGGATTGCGGCGGTTTCAGGCGCTTCAGCCCGACGCCGTAGGCGCGGTCGCTGAGCGTTTTTATGCAACTCACGGATCAGTTTATGAGCAGTTCGGTCCGCGCGGTCGGGAAGCATGCCGGGAAGACCTTGGGTTTCATTTGGGATTTCTGCGGCCCGTATTGGAGTTCGGTGCGGTAGAGCCGCTGGTGGATTATCTGTGCTGGCTGGAAAGCGTGCTGGCCGCTCGTGCGATTCCGGTCGAGCATTTAGCACTATCACTCGAATGGCTGGCGGAATTCTTCAGTGAGAAGATGGATGCAGGAGATGGCGCTGCTGTAAGCACCGCGCTGATGTCCGCGCGCACGAAATTTCTCGACGCGCGCGGAGTGAGCATTTCGCCGCTGAAGTTGCAGAAACCCTGGCCGGAGACGGCAGTGTTTGAAATGGCCTTGCTGGCTGGCAATCAGAGGGACGCACTGGCGATTGTGGACCGGTGTCTTGCCGGCGGGCACAGCCTGATAGAAGTCGAGATGCATGTCATCCAGCCCGCTCTTTACCAGATCGGAGAGAAATGGCAGGCGAATCAGGTGACGGTTGCGCAGGAGCATATGGCGACGGCAATCGCGCAGTCAGTAATGACGCTGGGCCTGATGCGTACGATACCGCCAGCATCGATCGGTAAAAAGGTGCTGCTCGCCGGCGTCGAGGGCAATAACCATGTCGTTGGGCTTCGCATGGTGGCGGATGCGTTTCAGCTCGCCGGCTGGGACGTGCAGTATCTTTGTGCGAACGTACCCACCCGGGCACTCGTGCAACAGGTAACAGAATGGAAACCCGATCTCGTCGGGCTATCCGTGTCTTTCGCGCAGCAGTTGCGAAAGGTCAAGGAGGTCATCGCTCAGATCGGCGAGCGACTTCACAATGCGAAACCGTCTATAATCATCGGAGGCCTCGCCATCAATCGCTTTGCCCAGCTGGTTGATGTGGTGGGCGCCGATGCCTGGAGCGCTGACGCGGAGAGCGCCGTCACCTGCGCCAGCCGGCTCGTCTGCCGGTAGGGATCGATCTTAATGCCCTGGTTCGCGCCGGAACTGGAGCCTTTGCTAGCGGTCGCAGCGGCGATGCTCGATCAGAACGGCACGTTGATCGAGGCGAATGCCGGTTTTCTGCGGCTGATTGAAATCGAAGGGCGGCAGCCGATTGGTGCGCTGGCCACACGCTTTTTTGTTCAGCCGAATTTTGCGGCATTGACGTGTGCGCCCGCCGACTCTGCCGGTGAACTTTACCGAGGGTTGTTGACGATCGGCGTATATCTCGGGCACACGCGCACCCTGCGTGGCCGCGTTTGGCGCTTCGAGGCGCACCTTCGAGTGCTGGCGGAATACGACATCGAAGAGTTCGAGCGGCTGAATGAGCTCGTTCTGAAACTCAATCTTGATTCCTCTGACGCTCAGCTTCGGCTTACCCAGGCCAATCTTCAATTACGGCAGCGTGAGGCGGAAATCGTCGTCGAATCGCTTACCGATCCACTCACCGGCGTGGGTAATCGGCGGCGCTTGGACCAGGCGCTCGCCATCGAAATCAGCCGCGCGCAGCGCACGCATGAGGGTCTTTGCGTTTTTATGGCGGACCTCGACCACTTCAAGCTTGTGAACGACACCTATGGGCACGAGGCTGGGGATCAGGTACTCGTCGCCTTTGGCGAACTGCTGCGGCGACAAGCGCGGGCGACCGATATCGTGGCTCGGTTCGGCGGCGAGGAGTTCGTCGGACTGCTGCCAAATACGGATATCGCGCACGGTCTTGCCACCGCCGAACGGATCAGGGTGGCGGTGGCGTCCTCCAGCATCAAGCCGATGTTAAAGCCGGTCACGGCAAGCTTTGGAGTGGCCGAGTTGGGAGCTGGCGAGCAGCCCGATGCGATTATGCGCCGGGTCGACAAAGCGCTCTTCGCAGCCAAACAATCGGGAAGAAACTGCGTCGTCGCCGGCTAAGTTCGTACTCACAACGGGGCGTCCCCGTTGCGGATGGGCAGCCTAGCATCGCATGCTGTCGGTTCTATAAATGAACAATCTGCACACATGGCAGGCGTGTAGGGAGGCTGCGAAAATTGGACGGCGAGTATCGCCGGCACTCAGCGAGAGGGAGAAAGATACGGAATTTGAGCACGCGACGATCGCCGCGCATTTAACTGCCGCATTGGTCGTAGCTCACGGCCATCTCGCCGCAGCGGGCGTTCCTCTTCAGCAGCCGCAGAACCAAAACGCGGCACGGAACGTAAGCGCGCTGACCCTACAAGGCGCCATTGCGCTGTATCGTGGCGTGTTGGCCGAGCTGTTGCGCCCCTGCTGGCCGATGTCGTGGCAACAGGCCCCCGAGCCATGGCGTTAGGCGCGGTTACCGGGTTGCGGTTGCGGTTCTTCGGACCTGCCATCGTGGTCCGGTTAGGGGCAGCTGCCGCCCGCCCCGGGTCAGCCCCTACGAGCGCCAGCCCGGGCCGCCGCCTGCCGATGGCCAAGGTCGGGTTTCGGTCGTTGAGCCGCCGGTGCTGATGGGCTCGATCGGCGCAACACCTGTTCGCCGCCGCGACGCTGGGTAACCGACAGCAGAGCGCCGATTCCGGCCAGTCGAACGTGTGTCGATCAACGGGTCAGATCGATCCGAAGCAGCCATTCGAACTACCTTAATCTCATCGCCGCAGGCGAGGAGAGGTCGTGTGGCACAGTGAGGCCAAGCACCTTGTTGGTCTTTAGGTTGATGATGGGCCGAAGGTGCGTTGGTTGTTTGGATTGGAAGATCGGCAGGTTTCGGGATCCGAGGGGCTGTGAGGCCGGCGGCGATATTGGCAACACACGCTGCCCTTGATCCCGATCAATTCACACCGGCTCGCGTTGCGCCAATGTTGCGCATGTTTTCAGGAGCCGGTGAATGCGCAGCGGGGTGGTGGCGGCAGAGCCTTCGAAGATTGGTCGGCCGGCGACACCGGGATATTTCGGCGGCCGCCGGCCATATCTGGCCGCCGGTGTCTTGAGCGTGCTCCTGGCCGCCGCCAGCGCCGCCTGGTGGACCGCCGGTCGCAGCGGGCCGGTGCATTACACAACAACGCCGGTGGCCCGCGGTGCCGTCGTGCGAGCGGTCACCGCGACGGGCACCATCAACCCGGTCCTGACGATCATCGTCGGCACTTATGTGTCCGGCGTCATTCAGGAGCTCTATTGCGACTACAACACCCAGGTGAAAAAAGGCCAGATCTGCGCCAAGATCGATCCCCGCCCCTATCAAACCATCGTCGATCAGGACAAGGCGATCGTGGCGGTGGCCAAGGCACAGCTCGAGAAGGACAAGGCAAACCTCGAGTACGCGAAGGTCAATTTCGGGCGCAATACGTTACTGGCGCAGCAAAAATCCATCGCGCTCGATACCGTTGACCAGGCAAAGAGTGTCTACCACCAGGCGCAGGCGCAGGTCATGGTCGACGAGGCGGCGATCCAGCAGCGCGAGGCCGAGCTGGCGACCGCGCAGGTCAACCTTGGCTACACCAATATCACTTCGCCGGTGGACGGTACCGTGGTGTCGCGCAACGTCACGCAGGGGCAGACGGTCGCGGCGAGCCTCCAGACGCCGACATTGTTTCTGATTGCCAGCGATCTCACCAAGATGGAAGTCGACACCAACGTCAGCGAGAGCGACATCGGCGCCATCAGGGAAGCCAATCCCGCGACATTCACTGTCGATGCCTATCCCGGGCGGTCGTTCGCGGGCAGCGTCGTTCAGGTGCGGCAAGCGCCGCAAACCATCCAGAACGTCGTCACCTATGATGTCGTCGTCGGCGTCGCCAATCCCGACCTGCTGCTCAAGCCGGGGATGACGGCCACGACCAAGATCGTCACCGATCAGCGCAACAACGTCATTCGCGTGCCCGATCAAGCGCTGCGGTACGTGCCTGCCGCTGCGGTCGCCAGCGCGCCGGCGCGGACTGCGGCGGCCACGGCGTCGAAGGAGGCTCCGGGCACGCAGACCCGGCCGGGACAAGTCTGGGTCTTGGCCAGCGGCAAGCCCGTCCGCGTCGCCGTGACGCTCGGGCTCGACGACGACAGTTATACGGAGATTGTGGGCGGCGACCTGAAGCCCGACGCTCAGGTCATCCTGTCGGAACAAGCCAGCGGGAGCGGAAAGTCGGCCATTTCGCTGCCACGGCTGTAGCGTGACGGCACCGCGAATGGCCGACGCGGTCATCCAGATCGAAGACGTGACGCGGACTTATCACGTCGGCGACATCGACGTCCACGCGCTCGCCAGCGTCAGCCTGACGATCGAGCGCGGCGAGTTCGTCGCCATCATGGGTTCGTCGGGCTCCGGTAAATCGACCCTGATGTCGATCCTCGGCTGCCTCGATCGCCCATCGAGCGGGCGCTATCTGCTTGACGGCATCGATGTCGCCAGCCTCCCGGAACCCGACCTTGCCCGTATCCGCAGCGAACGGCTCGGCTTTGTTTTTCAGAGCTTCAATCTGTTGTCGCGCACCAGCGCGGTGGAAAACGTTGCCTTGCCACTGCTTTATTCGGACGAGGGAAGGTCCGGGCGCAAGGGGCGTTTTGCCCGCGCGCAGGAGGCATTGACCCGCCTCGGGCTCGGCGATCGCGGGGCGAACACGCCGGGTCAACTCTCCGGCGGACAGCAGCAGCGGGTTGCAATCGCGCGAGCCTTGATAAACTCCCCAAGCCTGCTCCTCGCCGACGAGCCGACCGGCAATCTCGACACGCGCACCTCGCACGAGATCATGCAGACGCTGAAGCAGCTCAATCGTGACGAGGGGGTCACGATCGTCCTGGTGACGCACGAGGCGGACATTGCCGCCTATGCCGATCGTACGGTGACGATGCGCGATGGCCGCATCGTCAACGACGAGCGCCGGAAGTCGAGCATCGGCGGGACCTCGCCTTCGGCGGCGACGGATCTCTCCATCTTCCGCCCGCATGCACCTTCGGCAACAAAGATCGGGGCGCCGCTTTCCTGGGCCTTCGGTCGAATGATCCTAGCCGCGGCGGTGCAGGCGCTGCTGCGCAACAAGATGCGCTCGGCGCTGACCATGCTCGGCGTCTTTGTCGGCGTCGCCGCTTTGATCGCGATGGTCGCGGTCGGTCAAGGCGCCAACGAGGCGGTGAAGAAGCAGATCGAGAGCCTCGGCACCAACCTGGTTGTCGTCGTGCCGGGCGCGGTGACGAGCATGGGCGCCCGCGGCGGCGCGGGCAGCGCATCGACCCTGACCGTCAGCGATGCTCAGGCGATCCGGCGCGAGGCCCCGGCGGTCGGAGAGGTTGCCTACCTGATCCGGCAGATGGGCCAGACCCAATACGCCGACCACAACTGGATGACCAATATCCAGGGAGTTACCGCCAACTATCCGCCGATCACCAATTGGCAGATCGCCGCCGGCCGTTTCATCACCGCCGAAGACGAGAGCAGCGCGGCGCTCGTCGTGGTGATCGGCCAGACCGTCTACCGCCAGCTCTTCGCGCCCTCGGACAATCCGCTCGGCGCCGTCATCCTGGTCAAGGGCGTGCCGCTGCGCGTCGTCGGCATGCTCGTGGCGAAGGGCCAATCGACCTATGGCCAGGATCAGGACGATCTGGTCATGGTGCCATTCAGCACTGCCGAGGCCAAGGTGCTCGGCGTCGCGGCGCCGACGCAACCGACGACGACGAGCGCGATCTTTACGCCACAGCCCAACCCCTACGGCATCCAGCCCCGCATGACCGGCTTCGTCAACCAGATCTACGTTCAGGCCGAAAGCGAATCCCTGGTTCAGGCGGCGATCGATCAGGCTACCGCGACACTGGTGCGCCGGCACCACATACGGCCCGGGAACCCCAACGACTTCTCCGTGCGCAACCTCAGCCAGATTGCCAGCGCGCGCGAGGGCAGCAGTCAGGTCATGGCGTTGCTGCTGGCGTCGGTGGCCTCGATCTCGCTGCTCGTCGGCGGCATCGGCATCATGAACATCCTCCTGGTTTCGGTAACCGAGCGGACCCGCGAGATCGGATTGCGCATGGCGATCGGCGCGCGCCGCCTGCATGTGCTGTTGCAGTTCCTCGCCGAAGCCGTATTTCTCAGCCTGATCGGCGGCGTCGCCGGCATCGTCTTCGGCATTGCCGTGTCGGAGACGATCTCCGTCGTCGCCGGCTGGCCGACCCCGATTTCGCCGACCGCCATCCTCGGAGGGTTCGCCTTTTCCGCCGGGGTCGGGATCTTTTTCGGCTATTACCCGGCGCGCAAGGCGGCCCGCCTCGACCCGATCGATGCGCTGCGCTACGAGTAGTGCCCGTCCGACATCAGCGCGACCTCGCCGCCCGGGCCCGTCCGGGTGAAAGACCGGGGCCACCCCGCACGAATCATGCGCCGATTCCGGGCCGTTTCGGTGCTGCGATCGTTTCGCAACGGTCGGCCCAAAGCGGGCGTTTGTGATCGCGCGACCGCATCAGTAGAGAGGCGATTGAAGACCGGAGCCGGACAGGTATTCGCGCTCGATCGCTAATATAAGAAGACCTTGTTAGCGTGGCGTAAGCGTCATGAGCCCTCTCTGCCTTGTGCAGTCCAGCAGCCACCACCCTCTGATCCCGCAGTCGGCGGGGAACGCAGGCGAGCGCCTGTAGGTGCTCCTTCGAATTCGCTGGGCAACAAGAACATTAAATCGACGGGGTGTCCGTCGATCGCGTCGTAGTCTATGGGCCGGCGGAGGCGCACGAACAGACCGTAAAAGCCATCAAGCTCGGTGATCTGGGCGTGCGGAATGGCGATCCCGGCCCCGACGCCGGTCGAACCCAAAGTCTCCCGCGCTTGCAGCGCATCGCCGATCTGCTTCTGGGGAAGTCCGGTCGCGGTTGCGGCCCGGCGAGCAAGCTCGGCCAACAATTGCGTCTTGGTGCTGGCCTGGAGGTCAATGATCACCCGGTAGGGGGCGATGAGATCGGTAATTTCCACAAGAGGGTCTATCCGAACTGCGCTCGTCGGCGCCGGATCATGCGCGCTGCTCCGGCGGCAGTTGTAGGCGATAGCCAACTCCAAGCTCGGTCAGAATATGCTTGGGACGGGTCGGATCGTCTTTGAGTTTCTGCCGAAGACCTCGAATGAACACCCGAAGGTATTGGACCTCATCGGCGTGCGCCGGTCCCCATACCTCGCGCAGCAGATGCCGATGGGTCAGCACCTTGCCGGCGTGGGCCACGAGATGCCGCAGTAGCTCAAACTCCTTCGGCGAGAGCTTGACCTCATGGCCGGCGCGGCTGACGTGGCGGCGGACGAGATCGACCGACAGGTCGCCCGACACGAAATTCGGCAACTCGCCCTGCGCCTGGAACCTGTGGCGCAGCGCCGCGCGTATGCGGGCTGTCAACTCGGCCATGCCGAACGGCTTGCCGATGTAGTCGTCAGCCCCGAGATCGAGTGCCTGGACCTTCGACCGCTCGTCGCTGCGCGCCGACAGCACAATGATCGGCACCGGCGACTGCTTGCGTATTTCGGTGATGACCTCGAACCCGCTTCGATCGGGCAGTCCGAGATCGAGGATCACGACATCGGGTTTGTGGGCGGCGACCGCCGCGAGCGCGCCGGTGGCGTCTTCGGCGGTGACGACCCGATGGCCGACAGCGGTAAGGCTGGTGCGCAGAAAACGAACGATGGGTGGCTCGTCGTCGATGACGAGCACGGTGTAGGCATTAGCCATGTGCTGCGATCGGCTCTGCAATCTCGCTGGTTTCCGGCACCGGGAACCGAATTGTCACAACCGCGCCCGAGCAATCTTGGCGGTTTGTCGCTTCGATGCGACCGCCTTGTGCCTCGACAAAGCCCCGGCAGATTGCCAGACCCAATCCGGTCCCCGCGCGTCGGCGATCCTGTGCCTGGACACGAAAGAACTTGTCGAAGACCCGTTCGAGATCGCCCGATGGGATTCCCGGTCCCTCGTCGATGACCTCGATTGCCACCAGATCGTTGTCTCGATGAGCGCGCAGGTCGATGCGGCTGCCGGGCGGGGCATATTTGGCAGCGTTGTCGAGGAGATTGAACAAGACCTGCTCGAACAGGATGGCATCGAGGCGCAGCATCGGCAGTTCCGCTGCGATCTCGACTTCGATGCGATGTTGCACCAATACGCTGCCGGCGCGCTCCAACGCGGCCCCAACGATCTCCGCAACATCGATCAAATCGAGCCTCATGTCGATCGCGCCCGATTCTAGGCGCGTCATGTCGAGCAGGTTGCCGACAAAGCGGTTTAGGCGCTCGGCCTCGCTTTCCAAAGTCGCCAGCAACTCGTCGCGGTCGTTTGCGTCGTATTTGTCGGCATAACTGCGGAGGCTGGAAACCGTCCCCAGGATCGAGGCAAGGGGCGTGCGCAGGTCGTGTGAGATCGAGGTCAGCAATGCCGCCCGCAGCCGCTCCGTCTCAGCCAGCACTCGGGTCTCAGCAAGTCCCCGCGCCAGCGAGATGCGTTCGATGGCAACTGCCACCTGGTCGGCGAGCGCATCCAGCAGCCGGCGGTCATCCGGGGTCAGCAGCGGGCCCGGTGTATCGCGCTCTATGCCGATCACGCCAACCGTGCCGCTACCGGTTCGCAGCGTCAGGAACAGCCACCTGCCGCCGGGCAGCGTATCGGAGCCGCGTCCGGTGGGATCGCTGTGTTCCCAACACCACCGCGCCGCCGCCATGTCAGCGTCGTCCAGGCTGTCTTCCGGCGGATAGGCGGAAGCGAGCGCAAGGCTCGTCCGATCTTCCTCGGGGAGCAGCATAACGGTGCTGACCCGGAGCATCGAGGAAACCTGATAGACGGTCGCCCAGAGCAAATCGTCGAGGGTGCCGGTGCCAGCGATTTTGTGCGCCGATAATCGAGATCGGCAGCAGGATGTAGAGCACACAGCGGGTCATATCGACCCAGAAGTTCCCAATCGTCTGGACCGAGCGCCGGGCAAAGCCGCGAATGAGCACAATCGACAACACGATCCCGGCGGCAGCGGAAAGGCAAATTACAAGGAAAATCATGTCCGACACGATGTTCTCCTTGAGACCGTAGAGAATATTATGAATTTCCACAAATATTTCAGTCGCGCTCGACCGGAATCTACCTGAATTAACCGGATTGCTGCATGCCTCAGCTTGTGAATAGCTCTGCCTGGATGAACAGGACGACCAATGCCGCCCAGAACGTTGGCCCGAGCAATACCATCAGCGCGCCGGAAATGTCGCAAAGCAGCGCAATGAACGGGTGATCGGTAAAGTCGAGGCCAGGGACCGGCTGCGCCGACATCGGCGACAACTCCCGGCTGGTTCGGAACATGTGCATTGGGGTAGCCCGCTCGCCTTTTTGGCGCGCTTATAGGAAGGCGGCAGCGGATAAAATTTCGAGCCGAATCCCATTGCGGCCGAATAAAGAGGAGATAAACGCGGCGGCGCCGAAAACGGTCGAGATCCGGTTCGGGCGGCTCGAACAGTTCACATGATCCGGCGGCAATGACCGCTTCAGCGCAACCCCTCTGATCGTCCCACCCAGCGCGGAGGGTCTCCTTTGGGGCACGAGCCGAAGACGCCAGGGCTGCCGCGGCGAGCAGCTCCAGGGGAAATTGATCGCGCATCCGGCACGCATGTGAGCGGCTGGTTTTGCGCTGACACCCGACCTGCGGCCTGCCTTCTCTGCTCAGTAATATACCGACCGCCCGGCCCCGCCGCCTGCCGCCACCAGCTCGCCGGAGACCGCCCAGGCCTTTTCCGAGGCCAGGAAGACCGCGACGAACGCGACCTCCGAAGCGTCCACCATGCGGCAGATGGAATTGCCCCGCGGCGAGTCCGGAGCGAAGTCCTGCCGCTCCGCCTCTTCCGGGGATACGCCCAGCTGTGCGGCGCGGGCGGCGAGCAGGCTCGGCGTGCGCTCGGTGCGGGTCGTGCCGGGATGGATGCAATTGGCCGTGATCCCATGACGGCCCAGTTGGACTGCCAGCGTTTTTGTCATGTGCACCAGGGCGGCATTGCGGGCGCCGCCGCTGAGGTTGCCGGCGTTGCGGGCGTTGCCGCCGCTGATGTTGATGATGCGGCCCCAGCCCGCATTCTTCATGAACGGGATGACAGCACGGGAGCAGCGCAGCGCTCCCACATACTTCACGTTGAAATCCTCGATCAAATCCTCGTCGATGACGGTTTCGATCGGGCCGGTCGCAGTGGTCGAGCCCCCTGGCGCGGAGCCGCTGTTGACCAGGATGTGCAGGCCGCCCAGCTGCTGGGCCGCCTCGGCGACCATGCGGTCCACCTGCTCCCTGCTGGTGACATCGGCTGCGAGGGGAAGGATGCGCCGGTTTGTCTCGGCAGCCAACTCCCGCGCCGTCGCCTCCAGATCCGCCTTGTTCCGCGCCACGATCGCCACATCGGCCCCTTCGCGAGCGAGTTCCCGCGCAATGGCTTTGCCAATGCCCCGGCTACCGCCAGTCACAATCGCATGCTTGTCCTGCAATCCGAGGTCCATGGCATTCTCTCCCTGGTCGGAGCGGGCCGCGATCTTGTCACTCCAACGCTCATTGTTCTCGCTGAGGGAGCCTTTCGCAAGGCTCGTCAGACGCAGGGTGCATCGAACGTGACTGCACGTCTTCGGAGCTGCTTCAGGTGTTCGAGGCCGGTCTGCCCCAGCGCTAACGCCGTCAGTGCGACGCGCTGGCAGACCGGGCTGATGAGGTTGAACGTACCGGAGCGAGTTCTCCACAACAGCAGGGCTGCTGAAGCGAAGCAGAATCGCCTACGACTGAGTACAAAAGTCGCTTTTTGCACTAAGTTGGACCATCAGGCTCTAGATTTCCGCTCTATGATACGAATGCTCCCTTCACCGCAAACTGACGGGCGAGCCCTTCAACCGTCATATTCTCGGCGATGGCATCGTGAGGGACGAGTACGTAGGTCCAAGGTTTGCCGTCGTAACTCGCGGCGTGATCCGTCGCTCGGCGGCACCATTCGATGGCAACATCTCGCTTGGCGAGAACATCCTGATCCGCCATCTGATTCGATGCCTTAGGCTCAAGCATGTAGATCCGCTCATCGGTTTCCGCGACGAAGTCTGGTTGGTACTCCAGGTGCTCGACGCCAGATTGATAAAACAGTTTGTACCGCCTGCGGTTTTTAGGACACCGGATTAAAGCCTACGCGGCGATGGCGGCAGTTTGAAGCTGCTTTTCGCGGAATTGGGCTGGCGTGAGGAAGCCGTGGCGCTCGATCAGCCAGGTCGTGTTGTAGGTCTCGCGGAACGCAAGCAATGCTTGGCGCAGCTCCTCGGTGGTGTCGAAGGTCCGCACCCAGAGCAGGTTTTCCTTGAGGGTGCGGATGAACCGCTCGGCACAGCCATTGCCCTCCGGCGCGCGGACAAAGGCGGGCGAACTCTCGATGCCGAGGAAGGCGATCTCTTTCTGGAACTGGTGGGACATGTATTGCGAGCCGTGATCGTGGCGCACCGCCAGACCGCGGGCGAGCGCCTTGGCGAACCCGCCGAAGCGCTGCCGCACGCCCTGGCGGATCGGTTCCAGGGCCTGGAAGCGGGTCGCCTGCACAAACACCGCGGCCTGGCCTTCGCCGGTAGTCGTCGTCGTCAAGTCGGTGCCCCACATCGCGTCGAGCGTGTCGGGGATGATGGTGCCGTCGTGGTTGCGCGGTCCCCGCGGCGAGCCAACCCGGGTCGGCGCGAGCAGGTTGTGCTGGCGCATCAACCGCAGCACCCGGCGCAACGAGGTGCGGGTCCCGGCATGACGCAACCGTGCCCGGACCTTGCGATGCCCCTCGCCATGGAACGGGCTGGCGGCAAGGATGCCCTCGATCGCCCCGGGGATCGCGGTCGTCAGCGCGGCGTCCGACATCGCGCCGAGCGGCCCGCGCCGCTGCGCCGTCGGTGGCACCGACAGACGGCGATAAACCCCCGAGCGGGCGAGCCGCCACACGCGGCAGACCGCGGCCAGGCCGTACGGCTTGCCGGTGACCGGCGAGAGGGCGCGGCTCATGGCGTGCGCCTGCGTCGGGCAAAAGGGCGGTCGGCCTCCAGGATCGCGATCTTCTCGTTCAAGAGGTTGCGCTCGATCAGCGCCGCCCCGAGCCTGGCCTTCAGCCGCTCGCTCGCCAGCTCGTCGCCGGTGGCGGCACGGGTCGCCAGGGCGGCTTCACCGGCGGCCAGGAAGGCGCCGTGCCAGCCGGTCAGCGTCGCCGCCGTGACGCCGAGCTCGCGTGAGACAGTCTCCAGGTCTTCTCCACGCAACAGCCGCAGCACCGCCGCGCTCTTGCGCTGTCGCGACATCCTGCCACCGCGCCCGAGCGCCGCTGCGCCAAACTCTTGCGGTCGCTCCGCAGCGCTCGGCCGCGCTCCAACGTCGTTCGCTTGATCGGCCATGACACCCACCTCTCGTGCGGAAATCGTCCGCTTGCGAGGTGTCCCAATCAACCGTGATGCGGGGGACCTCCGTGAAGAAGCGGCGTCAGCTTGAACGGCGCAAGGTTCAGTCGGTAGGGGAGAGTGTGGCTCGTCAAGAAGCGCCCGAGTTGGTTCGAGTAGTAATCCGACAGCTCCGGGTTTTCGTATTCCTGAAGCTCTTCGTGCACGTCCGAAAAAAGAAGCGCAATAACCTTGCCGCCGATAAAGAACTCGGGCTTGATACGGCGCAGCGCGCCGCGGGCGTCTTGCAGCGGTTTGTAGGGGCGGGGAGCGTCGCCCTCGGGGACACCGGATGACACGCTGTCGAAGACGGCAAGGTTCATGTCGGCGAGGACGCGCTCAAGCTCGGCTTCGCCGCCGAACACCGCACGGGCGCGCTCGAAGCCGCCGTTCATCGAGAGCGGCGGCATGTCGAAGCGCCAGCTCTCGAACACGGTCAGTTCGGCGGCGTTGGCCTTGATCTGCTCCTTGATGAGGTGCAGGAGGCGAAGCTGATCGGAATTGAAGGTGTGCCCGCTCAACCAGGTCTCGAAGGCCGCTCCGCGTGCCTCGGCAATAGCTTCGTCCGCATCCATGAAGGCACGGCCGGTTTCGTCGATCGTGATCCACTCGCGGGTCGCCGGGTCGATCTCGTCATGCACATCGAGCGTGAGCAAACGGCGCGGCTGCTCCGGCGGCAGGGGCGTCGGGCGCACGACGACAATGCCACCTTCGCCGGGGGTTTCGTCGTCGCCATGACGCAAGGTCACGCCCGTGAAATCGAACATCGTGAAGCGGTGTTTGCCAGGCGACAGGCGGGTGCCGCGTCCGCGCATCTGCTGATAGAGGATCGAGCTGTGGGTGAAGCGCGCCATGACCAGATTGCGGACTTCCGGGCAGTCGAAGCCGGTGTCCAGCATGTTGACGCTGACCAGGATTTGCGGAAATTCCTCTTTCTTGAAGCGCCTGATCTTGGCGGCGCCGTCTACGGTGTCTTCCAGCCCCTTGCCAGAGACCACGAAATCCGCGTAGCGCGTCGTCGGGCTCGGCTTTTTGTCGGCGAATTCCTGATCGAGCAGGCGGGCCAGGGTTTCGGCGTGTTGCTTGATGACCGCAAACACGAGGGTCTTGCCCCAATCCGGCGCGCGCCGGATGCCGTTCGGGCCGGTGTAACCGTTTTCCAGAACCTCGCGGAATTCGCGGACCATCGCCCGATTGCGCTCAGGGATGGTAAATTTCCGTTCGAGCGCAGTGGGGTCAACGATCAGCGGATCATTTTCGGCGAATAGGATCTCCAGTTCGGCGCGCGGCGGTTCGTCCAGGGCGTCCCAATCGATCTCGCCGCGGGCGACGGAGAAACCCTCGGTCGCAGCCGTCCGCGCCGTCATGGCGCGATAAATCTCGTAAGGAACCAAGTGCCCGTCCGCGATGGCCTCTAACAGACCGTAGCTGTAGGTCGGACGGTCAAGCACGAAGAAGCGCAAGGTGTCGCGGATCGCCCGTCGGTCTTCCTCGTCCACGTCCGGTGCGTCCCGCATGATGCACGGCGTCGCGGTTAGGCCGATCTTGAATCCGTCGAAATGGTCGAGCGCACGCCGCCACTGGCCGTAAATGCTTCGGTGGCACTCGTCGACGACGATCAGGTCGAAGTAGCCCGACGAGTATTTGTCATACTCGTTCACCAAGGTTTGCAGGGTGACGATGGTGATCCGCTTCTCGTCCTGGAAGCGGCGGCCGGTGCGCGGCACGCGATAGCACGGCAGATTGGGCAAGAGTTCGGCGAAGGCGTCTTCGGCCTGAATGGCAAGCGTGTTGCGATCAACGACAAAAAGCGCGCGCGTAACCCAATTCGCCTCAAACAGGCGTTTCAATAGGGCGGCGGCGGTGCGGGTCTTGCCAGTGCCGGTTGCCATCTCGACCAGCATCTTGCGGCGGCCGTTAACCATCTCGTGGCATAGGGTCTCGATGCAGGCGGTTTGATAGACGCGCCCGCCGCCGCCAGCGATCCGGGGATCAATCCGAATGTCGAGTGGACTCCGCCGGATGCCCCTGGCGGCCCCGCGGCGGATCAGATCGTCTTGGCTAAACACCGTCTCGACTTTGCGGAAATGGGCGTCCAGCTCCGTGTCGCAGAACCACACTTCCTCGCCGTTGGACAGAAAGATGAATGGCACGCCGAGCTGATCCGCATACCGGCGTCCCTGGGTTTCCCCGATGCTCAGGTTGACGCTGGTCCGCTTGGCTTCGAGAACCGCGAGCGCCCGCCCTTGACGGTCAAACAGGGCATAGTCCGCTTTCCCGCCGTCATCGAGGACATATTCAAACCGCACACTTCGGCCGTCCGTCAGCCGCCAATCCGTATCCCTGAGAAGCTGGTTAATCTTGACCCGGGCAAATGCCTCGTTCGTCACTCTCGGCTCGCCCCATCAGCGTTCGTGCGGGAACGCCTATTCCGTATATTTTCCGTATGGGGGCGATTGGTGGGAATATTTTTCCCCTAACCTTATGAAATAATTGGCGTCCCCTACCGGATTCGAACCGGTGTTGCCGCCGTGAGAGGGCGGTGTCCTGGGCCTCTAGACGAAGGGGACGTCTGGTCGCCTGTTGCCTAGATAGCCGTTGCGACGGGCGCGATCAAGCGTCGCGCGGCCCGCAGCCCACGCGGCCCAGCCATTTGCGAAACCGGGCTATTCGCGAAAATTAACGTATTGCAGCGGCTGCTCGATCTTGAGGCCGCGGATCGCGGTGATCGCCGCCTGCAGATCGTCGCGCTTCTTGCCGGTGACGCGCAATTCGCCGCCCTGCACCGCAGCCTGCACCTTGAGCTTGGCGTCCTTGATCTCGCGCACCAGCTGGCGGGCCAGATCGGCGTCGATGCCCTGGCGCAGCTTGATCGCCTGGCGCAGCGTGTTGCCGGCGGCCTTTTCCGGCGTCTGGTAGTCAAGTGCGCCCGCCTCGACCTTGCGCCGGGTCAGATGCACCTTCAACAGCTCGTGCATCTGCTTGAGCTTCAGCTCGTCGTCGGCGACCAGCGCAAGCTCGCTCTCCTTGCGCTCGATCGTGCACTTGCTGCCCTTGAAATCGAAGCGGGTGGCGATCTCGCGGGTGATGCCGGCGACGGCGTTGTCGACCTCGGCGAGGTCGATCCGGGAGACGATATCGAAACTCGGCACGACACAGATCCTTTGCGCAATCGCTATAGCAACAGGCGCGATATAGGATGTGATAGCCGTCGATCACAGACCGCCAGCTCGCACTTAACGGCCCGACCGTGCGCGCACTGTCAGCCGCAAGCCGGTTGCGGCGTCAACCGGCGGCGTCCAGCCGAGCGCGGCTCGGGTCGCGCCATCGTCGACCTGCAACGACAGCGTCAGGCGCGAGACTGCCGGGCCCAGCCCCGGCAGGGCGCGCAACAGGGCAAGCATCGCATCGGGCAGCGCGAAAAGCCGCGCCGCACGGCCCTGCGCCTCCGCAAGGATAGCGATCAGCGCCGGCGTGGAAAAAGCCTCCCCGTCGGACGCGAGCAGCACCCGCCCCGCGGCGGCGGGATGCAGCGCCGTCGCCGAGACGATATCGACGAGGTTATCGAGGAACAGGAGGCTGCGACGATTGTCGAGGGCAGCGAAGGGCAATGGCAGCCCGCTGCCGGCGAGGCGCATCAAGGCGCGGAAATTGGCGCCGACCCCCGGGCCGTAGACCAGCGGCGGGCGCAGGATGACCAGTTCGAGACCGGTATCGGCGGCAACCTCCGTCAATGCCCGCTCGGTCGCCAGCTTTGTCCGGCCATAAGCGTCTTCGGGCTTCGGCGGGTCAGTCGCTCGAAGCGGTCGGCCGGCCCGGGTCGCCTCCGCCATCGCCTTGATCGAGCTCAGGTAAACCAGCCGCCGCGCGCCGGCTCGCGCGGCGCTGCGGGCGAGGGCGGTGGCAGCCTCCGGCTCGCCGGCGAGGGCGCCCGCGGTGGCGCGGCGATGCGCCCGTTGCGCCAAATGGATGACGATTTCCGCGTCGCGCAGCTCGTCCGACCAGTCGCGACCGGGTGCAATCTCGCCAAGGAGGCGCAGCTCGGCGCCTGCAATGGCCGGCGCGCCCGGAGCCCGCTCGGCGCGGATGCCGGCGATCACCCGGTGGCCCCGCGCCGCCAAGCCTGGGCACAGCGCGCGGCCAATGAACCCGGCCGCTCCGGTCACCAGGATGCGCGCCAACCATGCACTCCGTTTCAGAGGCTCGCCTTGACCCTGCCCTGGAACGCCGAGGTCGCGTTTCGGTGGCATTTCCGCAAGCGATCGTGCTGACAATGGATTAAAGAGAAGGACGGGCTGGGGCAACCATGCGTCGGTACCCGGCGAACCGTCGATCGGAACCCGTGCGTGTTGTTGTCCCCGACCCTCCCGATCGCCGATGCTGCATGGCCGATCGCGGCGCGTCGGCCAAAGCTCGTCTTCCTGGTCACCGAGGATTGGTATTTCTGGTCCCACCGCCTGCCGGTGGCACGCGCGGCGCGCGATGCCGGGTTCGATGTGGTGGTCGCGACGCGGGTGCAGGAGCATGGCGCGGCGATTCGCGCCGAGGGGTTCCGGCTCCATCCCCTGCCGTGGCGGCGGCGCGGCGACGGGATTGTCGGAGCCGGTCGCGCCGTCGCCGCCATCGCCCGGCTCTATCGCCGCGAACGGCCCGACATCGTGCACCATGTCGCATTGAAGCCTGTGCTGTTCGGTGATCTTGCTGCGCGTCTTGCCTTCCCGCACCGCGCCGCCCGGCCGGCGACGATCGCCGCGGTGACGGGGCTCGGCATCGGCCTAGCGCCGGAAGGTGGGCTGTCGCGCCTGTTGCGGCCGGCCCTCGCCTGGGCGGTGCGCCGCGCCGCTGATCCCGGGCGGGTCATCGTGCAGAACCCCGAGGACGGCGTCGCGCTTGTCCGGCTCGGCGTCGCGTCGGAGCGGCTCCGGCTGATTCGCGGCTCGGGGGTCGATATCGACCATTTCGCCGCGCTGCCCGCCCCGCCCGGGCCTGGCGTGACGGTGGCTCTGGTGGCCCGCATGCTGCGCAGCAAGGGCGTGCTGGACGCTGTCGCTGCGGTGCGCCGGTTGCGGGCGAAGGGCCTGTCAATCGAGCTGCTGCTGGCCGGCCCGACCGACCCCGACAACCGCGACTCGCTTGACGCGGCGGCGCTGGCGGCGCTCACCGCCGAGCCCGGCGTCGCCTGGCTCGGCCGGGTCGACGACGTGCGCGCCGTGTGGCGCCGCGCCGCGATCGCGGTGTTGCCGTCGACCTACGGCGAGGGGGTGCCCAAGGCGCTGCTCGAAGCCGCCGCCTGCGCTCGGCCGATCGTCGCTGCCGACATGCCGGGCTGCCGCGAGGTGGTTCAATCGGGAACGACCGGCATGCTCGTGCCACCGCATGACGTCGACGCGCTGGCCGACGCGCTCGCCGCGCTCGCCGGCGACGCAGCGCGCCGCACCGCGATGGGCCGCGCCGGAAGGACGCTCGTCGAGCGCGAATTTGGCGACGCACTTGTAGCGCGCGAAACCCTGGCGCTGTATCAGGCCATTTTGCGCGAACGGAGCGCGGCGCGATGATCCGACTGTGGCTTGCGATTGCCGGACTTGGCGGGGCGGCCTCGGTGGTGGCGGGGGCCCTCGCCGCCCATCTTGCCGAAGGGCCAAAAGCCGCCGAGCTGCTGCACACCGGCTCGCTTTACGGCATGGTGCATGCGGCCGCGCTGGTGGCGCTGATCGCCCTGGCGCAAGGCCGGGAGCCGCGCCGCGGCGCGGCTTTCTTGGCCGGATGGGGCTTTGCCGCCGGCATTGTGCTGTTCAGCGGCAGCCTGTTCGCGCTGGCCGCCAGCGGGGCGACCTGGCTTGGCTGGGTGACGCCGTTCGGCGGGGTCGCGCTGATCCTGGGCTGGGTTGCGCTGGCATCACTCGCGGTGCGCCGGCGATGAACGCCACGCGCCATTCGGGCCGGGCGGGCATTGTGCGACACTCATGCCGAGCCGCCTGACACCCTTGTGACGAGCGTCCGCGATGACCACGCTGCTTTACACCCATCCGGCCTGCCTCGAACACGATCCGGGCCAATACCATCCCGAATCGCCGGCCCGGCTACGGGCCGTGCTTGAAGCGCTCGACGCGCCCGAGTTCGCCCGACTCGACCGCCGCGAGGCGCCGGAAGCCGACCTCGACGACATCGCCCGGGTCCACCCGCGCCGCTTTGTCGAGCGGATGCTGGCGGCGGTCCCGGCGGCGGGTCATGCCGGCATCGACGCCGACACGATCCTGTCGCCCGCCTCGGGCCGCGCCGCGCTGCGCGCCGCCGGCGCCGTCGTTGCGGCGGTCGATGCCGTGGTCGCGGGCGAGGCGGACAACGCGTTCTGTGCGGTGCGCCCGCCGGGCCATCACGCCGAGCCCGGGCGGGCGATGGGGTTCTGCCTGTTCAACAACGTCGCGATCGGCGCGCTGAGGGCGCGCGAGGCGCACGGCTTGGCGCGCGTCGCGGTCATCGATTTCGACGTGCACCACGGCAACGGCACGCAGGCGCGCTTTGCCGCCGATTCGACCCTGTTCTATGCCTCGACCCACCAATACCCGCTCTATCCCGGCACCGGCGGCCGGGCCGAGACCGGCGTCGGCAACATCGTCAACGTGCCGTTGCGGCCGATGAGCGGGTCGCGCGAGTTCCGCCTCGGGATGACCCGCGAGATCCTGCCGGCGCTCGACGCGTTTCGCCCGGAGATGGTGCTGATCTCGGCCGGGTTCGACGCCCACAAGAGCGACCCGCTCGCGCAACTGTTGCTGGACGAAGCGGATTATACCTGGATCACCGAGCAGCTGTTGGAGATCGCCCGGCACCACGCCGGCGGCCGTGTGGTCTCGACGCTCGAAGGCGGTTACGATCTGGCGGCGCTCGCCTCCAGCGCGGCGGCGCATGTCCGCGTGCTGATGTCGGTATGAGCAAGGCTGTTGTAATTCGGCCACGAGACGCGGTATTCGCGCGGCCGGGCATCGAGTCCCGCGGCGCTTCCCTTCCCACCGCCTCCCGTCCCCGTATGGTGCATCAGGGCGCAGATGAGTGATCCGACCAGCGACCCGGCCCTGGCCGCCGACATCGCGACGATGAGCTTTGAGGACGCGCTTGCCGAACTGGAGCAGATCGTGCGGCGACTGGAGGCCGGCCAGGTCAAGCTCGACGACGCGATCCAATCCTACGAGCGCGGAGCTCAGCTCAAGCGCCATTGCGAGCAGAAGCTGAACGAAGCGCAGCAGCGCGTCGATCGCATCGTGGTCGGCCCCGACGGCGCCATCACCGCCGAGCCGGCTGGGCTCGAATGAGAGTTGAGAGGACACGGCTCGCGATGAGGCTCGGGTAATGGATCGAGGGGCGCCGTGACCGAAACCCTGTGGCCCGACGACGTATCGGTTGCCGAAGCGACATCGGTCGCAACGCGGTTGACCGACGCGATGATCGAGCGGCTGCTCGTCGTGCCGCCCGACCTCGAAGCCCGCGTCTACGAGGCGATGCGCTACTCGGCGCTGGCTCCGGGCAAGCGGCTGCGGCCGCTGCTGGTTATCGCCGGGGCGCGGCTGTTCGGCGTCGCGCGGCGCAGCGCGGCGCAGGTCGCCGCCGCGATCGAGATGATCCACGCCTATTCGCTGATCCACGACGACCTGCCGGCAATGGACAACAGCGACCTGCGGCGTGGCCGGCCGACCTGCCACAAACAGTTCGACGATGCGACCGCGGTGCTGGCCGGCGACGGGCTGTTGACGATGGCCTTCGAGGTCTTGGCCCACTCCGACACGCATGGCGACCCGGCGGTGCGCTGTGAGCTTGTCGCTACACTCGCCGCCGCGGCTGGCGCCGGCGGCATGGTCGGCGGCCAGATGATCGACCTGATTGCCGAGCGCCAGACGCTCGATATCGGCGCCATCACCCGCCTGCAGCGCATGAAGACCGGGGCATTGATCGCCTTTGCCTGCGAAGCCGGCGCCGTGTTGGCGAAGGCGGCCAGCGAGCCGCGCACCGCGCTGCGCGGCTACGCCCACGATCTCGGCCTCGCCTTTCAGATCGCCGACGATCTGCTCGACGTCGAGGGCTCGGCGGCCGAGACCGGCAAGCCGGTCGGCGCCGACGCGGCGGCCGGCAAGGCCACCTTTGTCTCGATTCTCGGCACTGAACGGGCCCGCGGCCAGGCCGAGCTGTTGGTCGACCAGGCAGTCGCCCATCTTGATTTGTTTGGAGAACGGGCAGAACTTCTGCGACAAGTGGCTCGGTTTGTCATAACTCGGTCGTCGTAACCCGCCGCACGTGAGGAGCCTGCTCTTGGATTCGAAGCCCCTCCATATTTCCAACCGGACGCCTCTGCTCGACCGGATCAATGTTCCCGCTGATCTGCGGCGGCTGCCGGAATCCGATCTGCGGCAGGTTGCCGACGAGTTGCGGGCGGAACTGATCGAACTCGGTGTCGATCACCGGCGGCCATTTCGGAGCCGGGCTCGGCGTCGTCGAATTGACCGTGGCGCTGCATTACGTGTTCGAGACGCCGGACGACCGGCTGATCTGGGATGTTGGCCACCAGGCCTATCCGCACAAGATCCTGACCGGACGGCGCGACCGCATCCGCACGATCCGCCAGGGCGGTGGTCTCAGCGGCTTCACCAAGCGCTCGGAGAGCGAATACGACCCGTTCGGCACGGCGCACAGCTCGACCTCGATCTCGGCCGGGCTCGGCATGGCGGTGGCGCGCGATTTCAAGGGCGACCACCGCAACGTCATCGCGGTGATCGGCGACGGTGCGATGAGCGCCGGCATGGCCTACGAGGCGATGAACAACGCCGGCTCGATGGATTCGCGCCTGATCGTGATCCTCAACGACAACGACATGTCGATCGCTCCGCCGGTCGGTGCGATGAGCGCGTATTTGTCGCGCGTCCTGTCGTCGAAATCGTTCCTGTCGCTGCGCCATCTCGGCCATGAGGTGGCCCGCCACCTGCCGAAGCGCCTCGAACAGATGGCGCGGCGCGCCGAGGAACTGGCGCGCAGCTTCGTGACCGGGGGCACCCTGTTCGAGGAACTCGGCTTCTATTACGTCGGCCCGATCGACGGCCATAATATCGACCACCTGCTGCCGGTCCTGAAAAACATCCGCGACAGCAAAGAGCCGGGGCCGGTGCTGATCCATGCCGTGACGGAGAAAGGCCACGGCTACCTGTCGGCCGAGCAGGCCGACGACAAGTGGCACAGCGTCGCCAAATTCGACGTGGTGACCGGCGCCCAGGCCAAATCGAGCTCGAAGGCGCCCTCCTACACCAGCGTCTTCGCAAAGTCGCTGATCAAGGAGGCCGAGAAGGACGAGCGCATCGTCGCGATCACTGCGGCGATGCCGTCAGGCACCGGGCTCAACCTGTTCGGCGACAGGTTCCCCAAGCGCACCTTCGATGTCGGCATCGCCGAACAGCACGCGGTGACCTTTGCCGCCGGGCTCGCCGCCGAGGGCATGAAGCCGTTTGCGGCGATCTACTCGACCTTCCTGCAGCGCGCCTACGACCAGGTCGTGCACGATGTCGCGATCCAGAAACTGCCGGTGCGCTTTGCGATCGATCGCGCCGGCCTGGTCGGCGCCGACGGCCAGACCCACGCCGGTTCGTTCGACGTCGCCTATCTCGGCGTTCTGCCCGGCTTTATCGTCATGGCCGCGGGCGACGAGGCCGAACTCATCCACATGGTGGCGACCTGCGCCGCGATCGACGACGCGCCCTCGGCGGTACGCTTCCCGCGCGGCGACGGCATCGGCGTGGCGATGCCGGAAGTCGGCGTGCCGCTCGAGATCGGGCGCGGCCGCATCGTGCGCGAGGGCACCTCCATCGCGCTGTTGAACTTCGGCGGGCGGCTCGGCGAGTGCCTGAAGGCGGCGCAGGAGCTGGGCGCCTATGGGCTATCGACGACGGTCGCCGACGCGCGCTTTGCCAAGCCGCTCGACACCGACCTGATCAACCGCTTGGTGCGCCACCACGAGGTCGTGATCACGATCGAGGAAGGCTCGATCGGCGGCTTCGCCAGCCACGTGCTGCACCACCTCGCGACGAGCGGGCAACTCGACCACGGGCTCAAGATCCGCACGATGGTGCTGCCCGACGTCTTCCTCGAACACGACGCCCCCGCCGCGCAATACGATACTGCCGGGCTCAACGCCCGCCACATCGTCGCGACCGCACTGGCCGCACTCGGCCGTGAAATCGCCGAGCAGCCGGCCCGCGCCTGACGGCAAATTGGGACAAGCCAGCCCGCCGTGTCATACGACGCGGCGCTGAATGTGCTGGATGCGTGCGCGACACTCAGGCGGCGGCGTGGCGCAGCACCATGTCCGCCGCCTTTTCGCCGATCATGATCGATGGCGCGTTGGTGTTGCCCGATGTTAGCGTCGGCATGATCGAGGCGTCGGCGACTCGCAGCCCGTCGATGCCGTGCACGCGGAGCTGAGCGTCGACCACCGCCATCGCGTCAGAGCCCATCTTGCAGGTCCCGACCGGGTGGTAGGTCGTCTCGGCCGCTGACTTGACCCAGTCCAGTATTTCGGCGTCGGTGGTCCTGTCAGGCCCGGGGGCGATTTCGGTTACCTGAAACGGCGCCATCGCGGGCGCGGTCATGATGGCGCGGGCGATGCGGATGGCGCGCACGGTCAACTCCGCGTCGGGCGGCGATGACAGGAAGTTGAAATTGATCCCCGGCGGCCGGCGCGGATCGGCCGCGGTGATGTGGATGTGCCCCTTGCTCTCCGGACGCATCGGGTGGGCGTAGCAGGTGAAGCCGGATTGCTTGGCTATCCGTGGCCCTTTGGGGCCGGGTTGGGTCAGCATCGGCACCCAGCCGAGCAGCAGATCCGGCGCCTCCAAGCCCTCGCGCGAGCAAACGAATGCCCGCATCGGCGCCCCGACGCTGGCAAGAAAGCCCTTCCGGAACAGCGCGTAGCGCAACGCCTGATGCACCATGCCGATGCCGCGGGCGCGATCGTTGAAGGTGACCCCCTTTTTGCCGACGAGCCAGCGCGTGCGCGGGGCGTAATGGTCGCGCAGGTTTTCGCCGACCCCGGGCAGGGCGTGGCGCACCTCGATCCCGAGATTGCGCAGGCGCTCAGGCTGACCGATGCCCGACAGTTCCAGCAGTTGCGGCGAGTTGATCGTGCCGCCGCAGACCACGATTTCGCGTGCCGCGGCGGCTTCGCGCATGTCGCTGCCGACGGAATAGCGGACGCCCGTGCAGCGCTTGCCGTCGAGCACGACAGCCTCCGTCAACGCGCCGGTCTCGATGTGCAAGTTCTGCCGGCTGCGGATCGGGTCCAGGTAGCAGCGAGCGGTGCTCATCCGGCGGCCGGCGGCGATCGTCGCCTGGCTCATCGCGATGCCTTCCTGGCTGGCGCCGTTGTAATCCGGGTTGTGCGGGATGCCGACCTCCCCCGCCGCCTTGATCAGCGTGGCGAAGATCGGGTCGCGCGGCTCCGGGTTGGTGACCCGTAGCGGACCGTCGCGGCCGCGCAAAGCATCGTCGCCGCCGCCCTGGTAGCTTTCCATCCGCTTGAAAAAGGGCAGGACGTCCTCGTAGCTCCAGCCCTGGTTGCCCATCTGTGCCCAGGTGTCGAAATCCTGCGCCTGGCCGCGCACGAAGGCCATGCCGTTGATCGCGCTGGAGCCGCCAAGCAATTTGCCGCGCGGCACCGGAATCCGGCGGCCATTGGTGTTTGCCTCGGGCTCGGCGGAATAGAGCCAGTTGGCCGCGGGGTTGGTGATCAACCGGGCGGAACCGACCGGGATGAAGGACCACGGGTGGCTCGCCGCACCCGCTTCCAGCAACAGCACCTTGTTGCGCGGGTCAGCCGAAAGCCGGTTCGCAACCGCCGCGCCGGCCGAGCCTGCGCCGACAACGATGTAGTCAAAGGTCTGCATGTCGCTCGCGCTATAAATTCGGGGCGTCATCGGACTAGGGCGCCGCAGACGGAAGTTTGCCGCTGCAACAGGTTGCTCCGCAAGCCGCTTTACCGGTGGCCTTCCGAGGTCGTGGGAGGTCCGAGGCTTGCCTGATTGACCTTCGCCCACTTATCATTAAAGGGGTACAAAAGTCGCTCGCAACCGGTATTGAACGGCGAGCGCGTCTTTGTTGGGGGAGACCGCAATGGCTAGTCCGTTGCTCGACCGACGGTTCCTGATTGCTGTCGTTTCACCCGGCTTCGGCTTGGCGCGTCGTGGCGCATGCCGGCGAGCGCATAGCGCCGGTCGATCCGGGGCTGAACCCATGTCCGGCGGAACATTGGCGGCACGACGACCAAATCAGCGGCGGCGGATGCCCCCCGACAGGCCGCTCCGTGCCCCGACCCGAAATCGGCAGCGGATCGCGAATAATCGCTCGGCGAACCGCGCCCTGCCGCGCTGCGACCGGGCCCCGCAATGAGCGCAAGCATCACCAACAGCGGCTATCTATACGGAAGCGTCACCCTGACCGGTGGCTACTATCTCGACAACACCGGCACGATTGTCTCCAACGTCAGCCCTGGCGTCTACGGCAGGAGCAGCCCCAACACGGTCGCCAACAGCGGCACCATTTCCGGCAGCCAAGGGGTGTACCTGGTCGCCGGCGGCTCCGTCGTCAACGCGCAGGGCGGCTTGATCACCGGCTCCACCAACGGCGTTCATGTTAAGGGCAGCGCCGGCTATGTCGTTAATGCCGCTACGATCGCGAACACCGGCAGTTACGGAAGCGGCGTCCGGCTGGATCAATTCGGAATGGTTACCAACGGTGGGAATGGCATCAGTAGCGCCCTGCTCGTCGGGTACTACGGAGTTCAATGTATTCCGCCGGCACGGTGGTCAACTATGGCGTGATCGACGGACGCGGCGGGTACGGCAACGGCGCGGGTGCTCGCCTGTTTGGCGGCGGACTGGTCGTCAACGGGCCGAGCGGTGCGACCGGAGCAGTGATCAGAGGCGGGCTCTACGGCATCGACTTTGGCAATTCCGGCAGCCTCAGCAATTACGGCACGCTGATCGGTACTCTGGGCGACGGTATCCGCCTCGGCTACGGTGGCGACGTCAATAACGCCGCGGCCACGGCGCTGATCGCCGGAGGCCATAACGGCGTTGCAATCAGTGGTTCGGCCGGCACGGTCAGCAATTTCGGGACGATTGTCGGATCGCAGGCGTACAGCGACGGCATCTACCTCGGTGACGGCGGCACCGTCACCAACGGTGCGAGCGGCTCGGGTGAGGGATTCATCACCGCCGGCTATCACGGCATCGCAATTGTTGTGGCACCCGGCACAGTCGCCAATTTTGGCACGATCGTCGCCAACCACGCGGTCCAGGATCTCAATCGGTCGCAAACCGTATTCATGCAACGCGGCGGGCTTGTCATCAACGGGGCGCCCGGCGCTACCGGCGCATTGATCGATGGTGCCGCATACTCGCAGGGGGTCTATACCGGCAACTTCCGTCAGACCTATTCCGCAACTGGTACGATTGTCAATTACGGCACGATCGCGGCGGACATATTAACCGGCGTCGTGATGGCCTCCGGCGGCACGATCGAGAATTTCGGAACGATCAGCGCCGGCGGTTTTGGCATCTACTTTTCAACCGGCCTGATCGCCAATGCCGCCAGCGGGCTGATCGAGGGCAGTGATGCGGTCAGGGTATTTGGCTCGCCCAACGGCGCCATCGGGAGCGTGACTAACCTCGGTACAATCGTCGGCTCGGCTGGCCGCGGCGTCTACTTGATGGTGGGCGGCACCGTCACGAACGGCGCGAACGGTATATCTACCAGCCTCATCAGCGGCTTATCGGATGGCGTGCTGATCACTGGTGCGGCGGGTACGGTCAGCAATTACGGCACGATCGCAGACACCGGCACGAGCGGAGGTGCGGTCGGGTTGTTCGGCGGCGGCTTCGTCACCAACCGGGCCACCGGACTGATCACCGGCTATCGCTTCGGCGTCTACGCCACGGGCAGCAGCGGCCCCAGCAGCCTTGCCAATTACGGGGTTATCCACAGTACGGGGACCGGGACAAATCTGGACGCGGTTGTTTTCGAAGCGGGCGGCACTATAACCAATTACGGAACGATCTGGAGTGCTGGAGCGGGGAACAGCACAAACGGATACGGCGGTGTTGTACTCGTGCAGGGCGCAGCGGGATCGGTGCACAATCTCGGCACGATTCTCAGCACCAACCGATTGAATGGCATCGACTTCATCTCGGTCGGCGGAACCATCGTCAATGGCGCAACGGATGCGACGAGGGCGCTGATTTCCGGCGATCCGTTAGGCGTCTACATCGGGGGAGAGTTGGGCGTTCCGACGCCGGGGGCGGTTGGAAACGTAACCAATTACGGAACGATTACCGGCGTCTACGGTGGTGTGGTGCTGGTGGCGGGAGGAGGTATCACCAATGGCGCGAGTGGCGCAACGATCGGCGTAATCGAAGCGTACCAGACCGGGGTATCGATCAACGGCGGTACCGGCGCGGTGACCAATTACGGCACGATCGCGAGCACCAATACGACACTTACGTATTCGGCCGTCTACGTCGGGTCCGGCGGCGTTGTGACCAATGACGGGTTGATCGCGAGCGGCTGGGTCGGCATCGCGTTCGGAACGGGATCGCCCGGCACCGTCGTCAATTCGGGCACGATCGTAAGCACGGCGAACTTCATTACGACGTCGGGGTTCAAGGGCGTCGGCGTCATTCTCGACGACGGCGGCCTCGTCATCAATGGCGGTGGCGGGGCTCCCGGTGCGCTGATCCAGGGGTACGAGTTTGGCCTTTACCTGGGGGGCCATATCGGTGTCCCGGCCGCGGGCGCGGTCAGCACCCTCGTCAATTACGGCACGATCGCGAGCATCGCCAGCGGCACGCTCGCTGCAGCCGCCGCCGAACTGGTGGCGGGCGGCACGATCACCAATCACGGCATCATCGAAAGTGTCGACAGCGACGCTGTGCGCATCAAAGGCACGGTTGCTGGCACGGTGATCAATTTCGGTACGATTCACCACACCGGAATGGGCACCAGCGGCCAGGCCATATACTTGGGTGCCGGCGGCCTGGTGACGAATTATGGGCTGCTCAGCGGGGCTCATCCGGGCAGCCCTGTTGTCGGCGGCACGGGGGGGTATCCGGGGGTCATATCGGCAAGAAATCAGCCGGTCACCATCGTCAATTTCGGGACGATCACGAACCCCAACAACAGCAATGGAATCAATCTTCTGGACGGAGGGTTGCTGGTAAACGGCTCGGGCAAAGCGACCTCAGCGACGATCAGCGCGCCCCATACCGCGCTGTACATCGGCGGGACGGCCGGTGTACCCAGTCCCGGGGCGGTCGGCACCGTCATCAATTACGGGACGATTGCAAACACCAGCAGCTCCAACGCCGCGATTTCGCTTGTATCCGGCGGCACAGCGCTGAACCTGGGGTTGATATCGAGCGCACGAACCGGGATCGCCTTCCATAACGTGGCCGGGGCGATCGACAATTTCGGCACTATCGTCAGCACGGCGCTCACCGCGTTCACGGCCGGCGCCGGAGCCTACCTCGGCGCCGGGGGACTGATCGCCAACGAAGCAGGCGCCACGATCACCGCCCAGCGCAACGCGATAAGCCTCACCGGGACGACAAGCGTGGCGGCGACCGTGAGCAATTTCGGCCTGCTGACCGGTTCGATCGGCGTGTATATCGGCCTAGCCAATACCGGCGCCAACACGATCGTCAATTACGGCACGATTGCGGGTACCGGCGGCATCGCGGTCCATCTCGGCGCCGGCGATGACGAGCTGGTCGTCGAGGCGGGCTCGACCCTGCAGGGCGCCGTCGCCAACGTACATCCCGGCGATACGTTCGATCTACCGTTCCTGCCATACAGCAGCGCGGGTACGGTAACGCTGCAACCCGGCAACGTCCTCGAGATCGTCGAGAATGGTGGTACTGTCGACATCAGCCTCGATCCCGCCCAGAAATTGAGCTTCGACTCGTTCACGCTGTCGCCCAGCGGCAATGGCAGCCTCGTCGGCGTCGTGCAGAACGGCGTGATCTACGCCGGCACCTACACCAGCGGGATCGTCCTGTCGAACCCGACGACGCAAAACCCGGCGATGGTCGCCGCCGGTGCCTACGTGACCAACACGACCGCCGCCTATAACGGCGACGCGGTCTACGGCAAGAGTGCCGCGGCGTGGAACTTCTATAATTACGGCGCGATCGTCGCGGCGGGAGCGGCAAGCAGCGGCGTGGAACTCGTTGCCGGCGGCACCGTTACGAACGGGTCCTCCAGCGCCCTTATCCAAGGTTATGCGAACGGTGTCTTGATCGGCGGCGGGGCCGGCACGGTCAACAATTACGGCACGATCGTCGGCACCGGAACCCACGCCGCCGGCATTCGCCTGGTCGCCGGCGGGACCGTCGCGAATGCTCCCGGGGCCGGCATCTTCGGCGGCTACGACGGCGTGGCGTTCGACGGCATTGGCACGCTTGTCAATTACGGCACCATCGCCAGCTTCGGGACGTACAGCGACGGCGTTGATTTGGTCGCCGGTGGGGATGTCCTCAACGCTTCTGGTGGGCTGATTCAGGGCGATCTCAACGGCATCGAGCTGGATGGCACCGGGACCGTCATCAATTTCGGTACGATCGCCAATACCGGGACGGGTTCCGACGGGATCTTTTTCTACAGCGTCGGCGGGTCCGTCACCAACGCGTCGACCGGCCTCGTTACCGGCGCTTTTTCCGCGGTCGGAATGCAAGGCGCCGGGACGGTGCAGAACGCTGGGACGCTGAGCGGCGGTCTGTCCGGGGTCGGCATCAGGGGCGGGCCCGGATACGTCGGCAATGGCGGGACGATCACGGGGGCAAGCAGCGAGGGGATTTACCTTGGAAGCGGCGGTTATGTGGCTAACGCCGCCACCAGCGCGCTGGTCTCCGGATATTTCCACGGCGTCTTCATCCGCGGTGGGGCCGGCACGGTCAACAATATCGGCACGATTGCGGGCACGAGTTCGCAGGGCACCGCCGTTTACCTGCAAAGCGGCAGCGTCGTCAACGGCGCGAGCGGACTTACCGGGGCGTTGATCACCGGCGGATACGGGCTCTACATCGACGGCAGCGTCGGCACCATCATCAATTACGGCACGATCAGCGGCACGTTCTACGCCGGCGCAGCGTTGTTCGGCGGCGGCAGCATCACCAACGGCGCGACCGACTCTGCGGCGGCGCTGATAACCGGGTCGGACGGGGTCTACATCCGCAGCGTCGGGACTCTCGCGAATTTCGGAACGATCAGCGCGACCGCCACATATGGCGCCAGCGTTTATCTCGCCGATGGCGGCCTTGTCACCAACGGCGCGAGCGGGTCTGCGTCCGGTTTGATCACGGGCGCGTCGAATGCGGTTGCGATGTTTTTCGGCCCCGGCACCGTCATCAATTTCGCGACGATCGCGGCCACTGGCGCCTATGGCTTCGGCGCAGTTCTCAGCGACGGCGGCACGGTCAGCAATTACGGCACGATAGTGGAAGTCGGCACCGCCGGCGCGGGCGTCCGGTTCGGCATCAGCGGCAGCTTGACGAACGGACAGAGCGGCGGTGCGGGCGGGTTGATCATGGCCGGCGGTGACGCGGTATATGTGATCTTTGGCGTCGGCAGCGTCGTAAATTACGGCACGATCGCGGCCAGCGGCTTCTATGCCAGCGGGATCAATCTGCAGGACGGGGGCAGCGTCGGCAACGCGGCCGGCGGGTTGATCACGGGCGCGTTCGACGGCGTCCATATTGATAATGTCGCCGGCACGGTGGTCAATTCCGGCACGATCCATGCCGGTGGGCAAAGCGGCGTCGCGCTGCTCTATGGCGGCATCGTCCAGAACGGCGCGGTCGGCGAGATCGCCGGCGCTTACCACGGCATCTTCGTGCTCCGCGCCAGCGGCACGGTGGTCAATTACGGCACGATCGCCGGGACCGGTGGGTACGGCACCGGCGCTTTTCTCGACCAGGGCGGCGTTGTCGTCAACGGCGCGGTGGATGCGGCGACGGCGCTGATTTCCGGTTATTCGAACGGCGTCGCGGTAGACTTGGCCGCCGGCACGGTGACCAACTACGGCACGATCCTTCGCACCGGCACGTCGGGCGGTTCGGGCGGCGTCTACCTGGGGGCGGGAGGAACTGTCAGCAACGCGTCGAGCGGGCTCATCGCAGCGGACTACGCCGCCGTCATCCGCTATCAACCCGGCACGCTGACCAATAGCGGCACGATCGCCGGCGGCGAGCGGGGCGTCGTGCTCGGCGCTGGCGGGACCGTTACCAATCTCGGCGCCATCAGCGGCACGACGGGCGAGGGCGTCTATTTCGGCTCCGGTGGCAGCGTCACGAATGGCGCGACGAGCGCGGTCGGCGCCGTGATCGGCGGCCTGTATGCCGGTGTCCGCATCGAACACGCCGCAGGTACCGTGAGCAATTACGGCACGATCGCCGCGAGCGCCACCTCTGCCGACGGCGTGCTGCTGCTCTACGGCGGCAGCGTCATCAATCAGCCGACCGGGCTGATCGAAGGCGGGCAGAGCGGCATCGGCATCTCGTCGGGCGGCACCGTCACCAACTATGGCACGGTCGTCGCGACGGGGGTCTACGGCGGTGGCGTCAGCCTCGGTGCGGGTGGCCTGGTCGCGAATTTCGGCACCGTCGACGCGACCGGCAGCGATGGCGCCGCGGTCAGCCTCAACTACGGTGGCATGGTGGTCAACGCGAGCGGCGGGCTGCTGACCGGCGCGAACCGCGGCATCGACATCGGCGGCACCAGCATCGGTGCCGGCAGCGTCACGAATTATGGGACGGTGGTGGGCGGCAGCGACGGGGTCGTGCTCGGATCCCCCGGCGCCACGGTGTTCAATGCCGGCACGATCTCCGGCCCCGGCAGATATGGCATCTTTTTCACCGCGGGTGGCGAAGTCACCAACACCGCGACCGGCCTGATCGCGGGATACAAGGGGGTTGTCGCCGCCTACGTCGCGGTAACGGTGGACAATTCCGGCACGATTGCGGGCACCGCCGCCGGCGGCACCGGGTTGTCATTATACGGCGGGCTGCTGGTCAATTCGGCAGGTGGGCTGATCACCGGCGGGTATGCGGGTGCGGTCATCGGGGGAGCGGTTGGCACCGTCGTCAACGCCGGCATAATTGCGGACACCGGCAGTGGCAGCCTCGGGCTGCGCCTCGCCGCCGGCGGCGCCGTCGACAATAGCGGGACGATCGACGGCACCAGCGTCGGCGTCTTTCTCGACAGCGCCACGCAGGTTGTCAATCACGGGATGATCGCCGGCTATACCGGTGTGGTCATGCTCGGCGCCGGCACCGCGATCAACTATGGCGCAATCCACGGCACCGGCACCGGCTACGGCGGCGGCCTGTATATGCCGGGCGGCGGATTGGCGGTGAATTACGGCACAATCGACGCGGCGGGTACGAGCGGCATCGGCGTTAACTTTCACAACGGCGGCGGGACGCTGGTGAACGGCGTGCTGTCCGGCGGCGCCGGATCAATCGGCGGCGGGCATTACGGTGTTTACTTGGGCGGCAGCGGCGATACGCTGACCAATGCGGGCACGATCGTCGGCGGCGACGCCAGCGTACTGGGGCGCGCGCCGGGCGCATCGGTGGTCAATGCCGGAGTGATCTCGGCGACCGGCACGGGTGGCACCGGCCTCTATCTGGCCGGCGGCGACGTCAGCAATAGCGGGCTGATCAGCGGTGCCGCGGCGGGGCTGCAGATCGCGCCGGGGACGGGGCAGATCGCGGTATTCAGCACCGGCAACGGCTCGACGACCGACGGCTATGCCGATCCGCACTGGATCTTCACCAACAGCAGCAACGTTTCCGGGCAGGCCCTGGTGGCGAACAACCCGGGCGTCGATGTTTTTAACGGCAGTCCGCCCTGGACACCGGATACGACGGCGAGTTCGTGGGTCGTCGACAACACCGCCGGGTCGCAGAGCGGGGCGATCCGCTAAGCTTTTCCACGACGTTCGACTTGACCGGGTTCGACCCGACGACGGCAACCCTCAGCGGCAACTGGGGGGTCGACGACCAGGGACTGCTCGAGCTCAACGGCCACGTCATCGCCAGCTTGAGCACCCAGGGCAGCGATTGGGCCAGCCTCACGCCATTCTCGGTCGATGGATCGAGCGGGTTCTTCCTGCCGGGCGTCAATACGCTCAGTGTCGTGTTTACCTCGAACGACAATTTTTTCGAGGGGGTCAACATTCAGATCAGCGGGACCGCGACCCCGCTCGCCAACACGGTGGTGAACACCGGCACGATTGCCGCGACCGGCAGCGCCGGCAGCGGGGCGGTGTTTGCCGCCGGCAGCACGCTGACCAATGCCGGGACGATCATCGGCGGCGGCACGGCGGTCACGTTCAACGGCGGCGGCAACCGGCTGGTGGTCGATCCGGGCGCGGTGTTTGCCGGCGGCGTCAACGGTGGCGGCGGCACCGGCGACGTCCTCGAGCTGGCCGCCGGCGGCAGCGGCGTGCTCGCCGGGCTCGGGACGAGCGTTGTCGGGTTTGACCAGGTCGCGGTCGACCTCTCGGCGGTGTGGCAGCTGACCGGGTCGAGCACGCTCGGCGCCGGCACGACGCTGTCGGACGCGGGCACGCTGACCTTCGCCGGCAGTCTCGACGACGAGGGCGTCATCGACATCGGGGCGGGCGCGACGCTGACATTGGCCGATGCAGCGTCCGGCGGCGGGGCGATCACGTTTGCCGGCGGCGGTGGGGTGTTGCAGGTTGACGGGGTGGTTCCGACGGTTGGGATCAGCGGGTTTCAGCCTGGGGATACGATCGACCTGCGGTCGTTGGGGTTTGATTCGAGCGTATCGGCGACGTTCAGCAACAACCTGCTGACGGTGACGAGCGGCGGGGTGAGCGAGCAGCTGTCGGTGTTTGTGGCGGTTCCGCAGGGGTTCATGGCGGCGTTTCCGGTGGCGGCTGACGGGTTTGGCGGCACCGACGTGACGCTGGTGTTCACCAGCGTGACGAGCGGCCCGATCGTGGTGTCGAACGGGCAGATTTTCACGATATCGGGCGGCGAGAGCGAGAGCGGCGTCACGGTGCTGAACGGCGGCACGCTGATCGCGCTGTCGGGCGGCATCGCGGTCAACACGGCGGATAGCGGGCTGGAGGTGCTGTCGGGCGGGCGCGACATCGGCGGAGCGGTGGCGAGCGGCGGCGTTCTCCAGGTCTCGGGCGGCGGCGTCGCCTCGACAACGATGGTGGCGAGCGGCGGGCTGGCGATCGTGCTGTCGGGCGGCAGCACGGTCTCGGCGACGCTGATTGGCAACGGCCCGACGATGAGCGGGGCGGTAGCGGCGCAGGAGACGGTGTCGTCGGGCGGGGTGGCGTCGGGGACCACGGTGTCGTCGGGCGGCCGGCAGCTTGTGCTTGACGGCGGGGTGACGGCCGGCACGGTGGTTTCGGGCGGCGTCGAGGTGGTGTCGTCGGGCGGCGCGGCGAGTGGCGCGACGGTAAATGGCGGCGGCTTTCAGTATGTCGAGGCGGGCGGCGCGACGTCGGCGACGACGGTATTGGGCGGCGGGCTCGCTGTGGTCTCTGCCGGCGGGACGGCGCGCGGCACGGTCATCGACAGCAGCGGCACCGAGATCGTCAGCGCCGGCGGCAATGATTTTGGCGCGATGGTCAGCGGCCTCTCGTTTGCCTCGGGCGCCGCCGTGCAGGATGTGTACGGCACGGCGACGGGTGCCATGCTCGGCGCGGGCGGCGTGCAGGTGGTCGAGGCGGGCGGCTTGGCGGTGGCGACGACGGTGGGCGGCGGCGGCCTGTCGGGCGTGCAGGACGTTTTCGGCACGGCGAGCGGCACGATCATCGCGAGCGGCGGCCAGGACGACATTGCCCTGGGCGGCGTGACGCTCGCCACGACGGTGCTGGCGGGCGGCTTCGAGTTCGTCCTGTCCACGGGCACGGCGAGCGGCACGGTGATCGCAAGCGGCGGCAGCGCCCTGGTCAGTTCGGGCGGCAGCGAAGTCGACGCGACAATCAGCGGCGGCACGTTGGAGCTGGCGGCGGGGGCGAGTGCGGGCGGGACGATCGGGTTTGCCGGCGTTGGCGGGGTGTTGCAGATCGACGGCACGGCGATGCCGGGGGCGGTCATCGCGGGGTTTGTGCCGGGCGACATTGTCGCGCTGCCGGGGATCGCCGGCGGCAGCGGCGGCAGCGTCAGCCTCGATGCCGGCAATGTTCTGAGCGTGCACGAGGGCGGCAGCACCTTCGCGCTGCAGCTCGATCCGGCGCAGAATTATGCGGGCGAGACGTTTGTCGTCCTCGACGACGGATCGGGCGGCACCGACATCGTCCTCTATGGCTCGGCGGTGGTGGGGCCGGGCCAGACGCTGGTGCTGTCGGCCGGGCAGACGGTCAGCAACCTGACGGTGCTGCCGGGCGGCACGCTGCAGGTCGGGTCGGGGGCGACGGCGAGCGGGGTGGTGGTTGAGAGCGGCGGCAACGAGACCGTCGGGTCGGGCGGGGTGGACATCGGCGCGACGGTGGCGAGCGGCGGCTTCCAGGACCTGTTCGGGACGGCGAGCGGGACGGTGATCATCGCCGGCGGCAGCCAGACCGTGGAGCCGGGCGGCACGGCGAGCGGCACGGTGCTCGACGACGCCGCGGTGCAGGACGTGTTCGGCTTTGCCGGCGGCACGGTGGTGAGCGCCAGCGACACCCAGATCGTCGAGTCGGGCGGCACCGCCAGCGGCACGACGATAAGCAGCGGCGGCAGCGAGATCGTGCTGTCGGGCGGGCTGACGATCGACACGACGATCGCGGCGGGCACGCTGGCGCTGGCGGTCGGCGCCGACACCGGCGGCACGATCGCGTTTGCCGGCACCGGCGGCGTGTTGGAGATCGACGGCGCGGCGCCGGGGGTGCCGATCGCCGGCTTTGTGTTCGGCGATGTGATCGACCTGCGCAGCCTGATGCCGAGTGCCGGCAACACGGTCAGCTTTGACCCGGCGAGCGGGACGCTGACGGTCGGCGGCGGCGGCACGGTGGATACGCTGATCCTGACGGGGATTGCGGCGGGGACCGGCTTTTCGCTGGCCGCCGACGGCCAGGGCGGCACGCTGATCGAGGAGGTGGCGCTGGCGGCGCCGGCGAACCTGGCGCTGGCGGCGGCCTCGGATAGCGGCGTGGCCGGCGACGACATCACCAACGTGACGATTCCGGTGATCACCGGCACCGGCGTCGCGGGCGACACGGTGACGCTGTTCGACGGCAATACGCCGGTCGGCAGCGGCACGGTGCTGGCGGACGGGTCGTGGGCGGTGGGCGCGAGCGCGCTGTCGGGCGGCACGCACAGCCTGACCGCGAGCCAGCAGGACGGCGCCGGCAATGTCAGCGCGCTGTCGGCGGCGTTGTCATTGGTGATCGACCTGACCGCGCCGGTCGCGACGGCGGCCGCGCTGACGGTCAATCCGGGCGCGGGGCCGACGCCGATCGGCATCGCGGCGCCGAGCGACCCCGACAATCCCGCCGGCGCGCTGACGGTCATGGTCACGGCCTTGCCCGGCGACGGCACCGTGACGCTGGCCGACGGGACCACCGCGGTCAGCCTCGGCGAGACATTGACGGTGGCGCAGCTGACCGGGCTCGACTTCACCGCGGGGGCGAACCAGGCCGGCACCAGCGGCAGTTTCGGCTACACCGTCACCGATCCCGCCGGCAACACGGCCACCGGCAACGCCACGCTGACGGTGGCCGCCGCGGCGACGGCGCAGCTGTTCGACTTCGTGTTCCTCTACAACGACGGCAAGGACTACTACTACGGCAAGGTTTCCGACGACGGCACCTACGGCTACCAGGTCGGCGAAACGATCAACGCCACGGCCGGGCAATACCTGATCTATGCAAACGAGGGGGCGACGAGCGCGGGGGTCGGAACCATCACGGTCTACGACTATTCGCATGGCGGGCCTGGCCAGGCCTCGAGCGTGCCGCTCGACACCGCCGCGCACATCCTCGACGGCCTGCAGGGGCTGGGCAGCGAAAGCGACGCGGTGCTGGGCACCGACGGGCAGGCGCATGCGTTCAGCAGCACGCTCGAGGCGAGCTTCCCGACGATCGCGCTGTTCGGCTTTGTCTATACCTACGCGGACGGGCGGGCGTTCTACTCGGGGACGGTGGCGGATGACGGCAGCCTGTCGGTTGCGCCGGGCGCGACGATCACCAAGGTGGTCGGCGGCGCCGCCGGCACCTTCGGCACCTATACGATCTTCAACAGCGGGGTGACGACGCGCGCTCCCGGCACCGTGGTGATCGACCGCTACACCACCGGCGGCATGTCGGTGATCCCCGACCCGGGCAGCATGTCGGGGGTCGACGGCACCCAGGGCCTCGGCTCGGAGGTTGCCACGCTGAGCGTCGACGGCGTGACGGCGAGCTTCAGCGACCAGATGGAGGCGGCGGTTTCGCTCACCATCCCGACGGTGCCGACGACGCCGCCGCCGAGCATGTCGGACGTGATCACGGCCGAATTGAACGAGCTCTACCGCGAGGTGCTGGGCCGCAACGCCGACAGCAGCGGGTTGGCCACCTACAGTATGGAGATCGCCAACGGCACCAGCCTCGCCTCGATCCGCCAGATCCTGGCGCAATCGCCCGAGGCGCAGAACGACCTCAACGGGCTCTATAACCAGGTGTTCGGGCGCAACGCGGATGCTGGCGGGCTGGCCACCTACACCGGCGAGCTGACCGACGGGTCGAGCCTCAACGCGGTCCTGCTGCTGCTGGCGCAATCGCCGGAGGCGCAGAGCGACCTGGGGCAGATCTACACCGAGGTGCTGGGGCGCCCCGCCGACGGCGGCGGGTTGACCACCTACATGGCCTCGCTGGCCCAGGGCACCAGCATCGCCGGCGTGCGCGACATCGTCGCGCATTCGCCCGAGGCGCAGAACGACCTGACCAGCCTGTTCGCGACGATCATCGGCCGCGCCCCCGACACCGCCGAACTGGTCGGCATGGAGGATTTGCTGGGCAACGGCCAGACGCAGCAGACGCTGCAGGGCGCCTTGTCGAGCAGCGGCTCGGCCGGGGGCTTTGCGACGCTGACCGCCGGCTCCGGCGATGCCGCCCTGACGGCGCAGCCGGGCACCCCGACGCTGTTCGTGTTCGACGACATCACCTTCGGCCACGACACGATCGCCGGGTTCGACCCGAGCCGCGACACGATCCAGCTGTCGCCGGCACTCGTCCCCGATCTCGCCACCCTGACCAGCGACACCGCCGCCGTCGCCGGCGGCACGCTGATCACCCTCAACCCGTCGCAGTCGATCCTGCTCAGCGGCGTCGCCCAAACCAGCCTCGCCCCCGGCAACTTCCACATCGCCTGACCCGCCGCCAGGCGGCGCGGGCGGGCGCTAGCGGGCGGCAGGCTGGTGCGGGCGCCCCCACGAGCAGCGACTATGCGCGTTATACCGGCCTGATTTGAGGACGACTCTGCGCTTGTTTTCGAGAGGCGCGCCCGGTCTAGCGTCAACGTGTCAGCCCTATTCAGGTCGGTATTAGACAGCCGGGTTCGCTCGGGCTCGATCGGTGACGAATTCGTCGATGAAGGTCGACAGAGCCGGCGTGCCGTCTTCGGCGTATTCATAGCGGGCGCGGATCACGGGCTTGTCGATGCGGGTCAGGCGCGCCAGGTCGACCGGTGTTGCCGAGACGACGATCTCGGCCGCGCTGTGGTTGATTGTGGCGGCCAGCGCGGCGAGCTGGGCCGGGCCGTAGCCGACGGCCGGGAGAACCCGGCCGATATGCGGATAGGCGCTGTACACCGCCGCGATCTCGGAAACCGCGGATAGCCGCGGGTCGATAATCTGAGCCGCGCCGGCAGCGACAGCGGCGGCGTAGCCTGCGCCAAATTCCATCCCGCCGTGGGTTATCGTCGGTCCGTCCTCGACCACGAGAACCCGGCGCCCGGCAATTGCGGCGGGGTCGTCAAGACGCACCGGCGAGCGCGCCCGCAGGATCGGTGCGGTCGGATTGACGGCCCGCAAACCGTCGATCGCGGTCTGCACCTGCGCCGGCGAGGCGGCATCGACCTTGTTGACCACCAGCAGGTCGGCCATCCGGGCGACCGTCTCGCCCGGATGGTGGGTGGCGATTTGGTTCGGCCGCAGCGCATCCGCCACCGCGATATGCAGGCTGGGCCGAATGAACGGGAAATCGTTATTGCCGCCGTCCCACACGATGATGTCAGCTTCCTGTTCGGCCGCACTCAGGATCGCGGCATAGTCGACACCGGCGAATACGGTGTTGCCGAGGGCGATATGCGGCTCGTATTCCTCGCGCTCCTCGACGGTGCAGCCGGCGGTTGCCAAGTCCGCCAGCGTGGCGAAGCGCTGAACGCGCTCTTTCAGCAGGTCGCCGTAAGGCATCGGATGGCGCAATACCGCAACCTTGCGGCCAAGCCGGCGCAGCCGCGCCGACAGCCACCGCGCGATCGCCGACTTGCCGCAGCCGGTCCGCACCGCGGTGACGGCGATGACCGGCAGTGCCGATTGCAGCATCGTGCGGCGTGGCCCCAGCAGCGTAAAATCGGCGCCAGCGGCCAGCGCGCGCGAGGCGACATGCATGACATGGGCGTGGGGTACGTCGCTGTAGGCGAAAACCACTTCGTCAACGCCTTGGCGACAACACAGCGCTTCGAACTCTGTTTCCTCGCAAATCGGAATCCCGTCGGGATAGAGCGCGCCGGCCAACGCCGCCGGATAGGTGCGGCCGGCAATCCCCGGGATCTGGGTCGCGGTGAAAGCGACCACGACGACGTGGCGGTCGCCGCGGTAGACCACGTTGAAATTGTGAAAGTCGCGTCCGGCCGCGCCAAGGATGACGACGCGCCGCGGGTTCGATGCCGGCTGCACCATAGCGGTCAATGCTCCCCTCGGCGGCCGGGCCATTCTCCGCTAAGAGCGGATCTGGTATCCTTGAGTTGGATCAATCGAGAACGACTTTCACACTCGGACCTGCCGATTGGTTGACTTGCATCAACGCAGCGTCGGCCGCGACGATGATCATTACCGGATGCGCGCTTCCTTTTCTCAGAAAGCGAGGAGCCGTTTACGGCGGTGCGCCGCCGCGAGCGCGCCACGGTGACCGACACCTCGCCCTCGCGACGGGATGCCGTCGCAACGGGCACGACAGAACCAGCCGACCCGACCTTCGCCCTGCCAGCCGGGAGCGCGGCCAATCCGATCGGCGTGCGCGCCTTGTTGCTGGGTGAGCGGCTTGATACGCGCGGGCTTGAAAAGACCGCGCCACTCGCGACCGCGCCGCTGGCAGTGGCGGTCCCCGGCGGCGGCACCGCGGTGCTGTTCCGCTATGGCGCGGTTGTCGTGTTCGGGGCGAAGAACGAACCCGCTCGCGCGGGGAGGGGAGCACGCGTCGCGGTCGGCGCAAATTCGACGAGGTGATGCGCAGTAGCGCGTGACGGTCGGGGCATCCGATCCCGAGCATCGAAGGTCCAGCAACCTTCAGCTTGGGAGAGCCCCGATGACCTCCGATACTTCACCTCAGCCCATCAGCCCGCTGCGGGCGCGCATGATCGAAGACATGAGCGTGCGCGGCTTCAAGGAGGACACGCGGCGCGATTATGTCCGCCAGGTGCGGGCATTCGCGGCCTTCATCGGCCGGTCACCCGACACGGCGACGGCGGAAGAGCTGCGCCTCTTCCAGCTGCACCAGACGCGCAGCGGCGTACAGCCGCCGAGCATCAACGGCGCGGTCTCGGCCCTGCGCTTCTTCTTCACGGTGACGCTCGACCGCCCGGATCTGGCGCGGCGGCTCACCGTCGTGCCGTACCCGCGGCGCATCCCGACGGTGCTCAGCGTCGAGGAGGTGACGTTGCTGCTGCAGGCGGCATCAGCGCCGAAGTACAAGGCGGCATTCGCCACCGCGTACGGCGCCGGGCTGCGCGTCTCGGAAGTTGTCGCGCTCAAGGTCGGCGATATCGATTCCGAGCGCATGCTGCTGCGCGTCGAGCGCGGCAAGGGGGGCAAGGACCGCCACGCGATGCTGTCGCCGCAGCTGCTCGGGCTGCTGCGCGTCTGGTGGCGGGAGGGGCGGCGGCGCAGCCTGCTGCTGCCGGGAGGCTGGCTGTTCCCCGGCCGCAACCCGGTCGAGCCGCTGTCGGCCCGCCAACTCTGCCGCGTTGTCCGCGCCGCCGCCCAGGCCGCGGGGATCACGAAGCGCGTCTCGCCGCACACGCTGCGGCATAGCTTTGCCACCCACCTTCTCGAGCAAGGCGTCGATATTCGCGTGATCCAGACGCTCCTGGGTCATGCCAAGCTCGACACCACGGCGCTTTACACCCGCGTCGCCAACACCACGATCCGGGCCGTCACCAGCCCGCTCGACCGGCTCGCACCGTTGATCGAGGGGCCGCGACCCGAGGCGTAGCCGGCGGCCGTGCGCCGCCCGAGGCTGGAGGTCGCGGACGTCTTTCATCGCCATGGGGCCGACTGGCGCCGCGCCAATGCCGGGCATGTGAGCCTGGGTCAGCTCCAGGTCATGTCGGCGATCGAGCAGTGCCGCTCGGCCGCGCTCGGCGGGCATGTCGAGCGCTGCGAGGATTGCGGTCACAGCCGCATCGCCTACAACTCGTGCCGCAATCGCCATTGCCCCAAGTGTCAGGGCGCGGCGGCGACGGACTGGCTTGCGGCGCGCGAGGCCGATCTGCTGCCGGTCGGCTATTTCCACGTGGTCTTCACGCTGCCCGCCGAGATCGCCCCGATCGCCTACCAGAACAAGGCAGTGATCTACGACCTGCTGTTCCGCACAGCCGCCGAGACGCTGCTGACGATCGCTGCCGATCCCCGGCATCTCGGCGCTCGCATCGGCGCCACCGCCGTGCTCCACAGCTGGGGCTCGGCAATGACTCACCATCCGCACGTCCACATGATCGTGCCGGGCGGCGGGATATCGCTCGACGGCACGCGCTGGGTACGCTGCAAGCCCGGGTTCCTCTTGCCGGTGCGGGTGCTTTCCCGCCTGTTCCGACGGCTCTATCTGTCCGCGCTCACCGACGCTCACGCCGCAGGCCGGCTGGCGTTCTTTGGCGAGATCGAAGGCCTGCGTCGTCGCCAGGCTTTCGCCGCTCATCTCGCACCGCTCAAGAAAAAGAACTGGTTCGTCTATGCCAAGCCGCCCTTCTCCGGGCCGGAAGCGGTGCTCGCCTATCTCGCCCGCTACACCCACCGCGTCGCCATCGCGAACCGCCGTCTCGTGGCTCTCGACGAGCGCGACGTGACCTTCCGGTACAAGGATTACCGCCGCAACGGGCAGGCCCGGTATCGCACCATGACCCTCGCCGCCGACGAGTTCATCAGGCGCTTCCTGCTCCACGTGCTACCGAAAGGCTTTCACCGCATCCGCCACTACGGGCTGCTCGCCAGCCCCGGCTGCAAGGCCAACATTGCACGCGCCAGGGAGCTGATCGCCGCCCCGATCCCAGAGGACGCGCCGACAGCAACACAGGACACAGCCGATCCGGGCGCCGCGCCCGATCATCGCCCGCCATGCCCTTGCTGCGGTGGCCGTATGATGATCATCGAGGTATTTGGGCGCGGCGGCGCACCGCGCGGCCCGCCCTCCGGCGCCGGGAGCGGGATTTGAAGCGATGACAATCCCTGTCGTCTGGTTGCAGCACCCATCCGCCGGAACTTCTCGTTCCCGGCGCCGTGCCCGTTTTATTCTGGCATCGGCAAGCGTTGGCAGGACATCACTGATCAGTCCCCGATCAGGCCCTCAGCGGCGCTGGCAAGGCCCGGTCCGCAGTCATCAGTGGCTTTCAGCTCTCGCCAATCTCCCCAAAACCATCTCCTGCCAACGCCGCTGCGCGACCAAATCCCCATAGACGGCCAACCGCTCGCCGCTCTCCCGCGGGTTCGTTCTTCGGAGGCTTTCGGACGCCGGCCCCTATACCGCATCCACTGCTCGCGCCCGGCCGGCAACCGAAACCCTTCCCGATGCCGGACGCGATCGAGCGCTTCCTCGGCTCGCTGCGGCCGTTTGTGACGGACCCCTTCGCGGTCCCGGAACACACGAGCAGGCGCAGGTGGTGGTCAGCGCCGATTCCGACCAGCAGCATGTCGACGCCGCCGGCAACATCGTTCTGCGCGAATGGACGATCGAGCGATTGCAACTCGTGGGCGACATCCTGGCGAAGAGCCTGGTCCTCGCGCATTACGAAACCGGAATCACCGCAATTTTCGACCAGATCGAGCCGCTTGCCGCGACCCTTAGGAAAAAGGGCCGCGCCGGCGCGAGCAGCCGCGTATTGCTGCACCACATCGGCAATGTCCTCGGCATGCAGCACAGGATGGTCGGCTGGGTCGAGACCAGCGAGAAGCCCGAGCTGCTGTGGGAGCATCCCGAACTCGAACGGCTCTATATGCGGCTTGCCGACGAATACGATCTGCGCGACCGCAGACCGGGCGCTGGACCGCAAGTTCGACATCATTTCGCGCACGGTCGAAACGCTGCTCGGCCTGGTGCAGACCCGCAGCAGCATCAGGGTGGAGTGGTATATCGTGCTGTTGATTGTCGCCGAGTTGGTGCTGGCCGCCTATTCGCTGTTCCCGGGCCGCTGAGCATGGCACCCGACCAGGCCGCGATTGGCGCGCCGACAGTGCGGCTCGACCGGTTTCTTGCCGCAACCTGCCCGCCGACACCCTGTCTGGTCGTCGATCTCGACATTGTCCGGGCCCGCTACACGGCGTTGCGCGAAGCGTTGCCGGCAGCGGACATTTATTACGCCGTCAAGGCCAACCCGGCCGCCGAGATCGTCGCCGCATTGGCGCAGCTCGGAGCCAGGTTCGATCTGGCAAGCACTGGCGAGCTCGACATCTGTCGCGGATTGGGGATTGCGGGGCCGCTCCTGTCGTTCGGCAACACGATCAAGCGCGAGCAAGCCATCGCGACCGCGGTGGCGGCGGGGGTCGACCTGTTCGCCTTCGACAGCGCCGCCGAGCTTGCCAAGCTGGCGCGCCACGCCCCCGGCGCCCGCGTCTTCTGCCGGATGCTGGTCGAGAACACGGGCGCGGAGTGGCCGCTAACCGACAAGTTCGGCTGCCGCTCGCATATGGCGGCCGATCTGCTGGTTGCGGCGAAGGGGCTCGGGCTCGACCCGGTCGGCGTCTCGTTTCACGTCGGCTCGCAGCAGACCGACCCGCAGGCGTGGAGCGGCGCGATCACGCATGCCGCGTGGATTTTCCGGGCCTGCGCGCGGCGCGGCGTCGCCCTTGACCTGCTCAATCTGGGCGGCGGATTGCCGGCGCAGTATCGCGCGCCGATCCCACCGCTCGCCGCCTACGCCGAGGCGATCGAGACGGCGTTCGCCCGGGAGTTCGGCGCCGCCCGGCCGCATCTCCTGATCGAGCCCGGCCGCTACCTGGTCGGCGATGCCGGCCTGTTGCGTACCGAGGTCTTGCTGATCTCGCGCAAATCGGCCGGCGAGCGCGAGCGCTGGGTGTATCTCGACGCCGGAACCTATAACGGTCTCGATGAGACGCTCGATGAGCGGATTCATTATCGCATCCGCACGCCGCGCGATGGCGGCATCAGCGGCCCGGTGATCCTCGCCGGGCCGACCTGCGACAGCGCCGATATCATCTACCGCCGCCATCCTTACCAATTGCCGCTCGACCTGGCGATCGGCGACCCGGTCGACTTCCTATCGGCGGGTGCATATACCGCCAGCGCCGCTGCGGTCGCATTCAACGGCTTCCCGCCAATCAGGAGCTACTTTGTCTCGGGAGACGGCGATCGGGACGATGGCCGGTAGCGTGGTGCGAGCCGGCGGAGCGCTATGGCGAGCCGAGAAACGCGCGGGCGGCGGCGACAAACGCCGTCGGCTGCTGCAGCACCGAGGCATGGCGCGCCGGTGACATCCAGATCAGTCGTGCGTTCTCGATGTTGCTTTCGAGCCACCGCGCCGCGTCCTGGAAGGCGGCGCTTTCCTGGTCGCCGCAGACGACGAGGGTCGGCGCGGCGATATTGGTTGCCAGCGGGCGCAGATCGGCGGCGCCCAGCGCGGCGCAGGCCAGCGCATAGCCCTCGCCCGAATCGGCGGCGAAGCAGTCGCGCACATAGCGCACCGCCGGCGGGTCGGCGGCGACGAAATCGGGGGTGAACCACACCGGTAAGAGGCCGTCGAGCAGCGAGGCGACGCCCTGTTCGCGCGCCTGCCGGGCGCGCACCACCCACATCTGGCGCATCTCGTCGGTATAGCGCGGCGTCGTGTCGAGCAGCATCAGGCGATCGACCTGCCCGGGATGGGTCGCGGCAAAATGCTGGGCGACCAGCCCGCCCAACGAGATGCCGCCGAGATGGGCGCGGGCGATGCCCTCGCGCTGCAGAAGACGGGCGAGCTGTGCCGACAATTCGGCGATGCCGTAGCCCTCGCCTGGCACCGGCGTCATGCCATGCCCCGGGAAGTCGTACGTCACCAGCGTGAAATCGCGCTCCAGCCCAGCTGCCGCGATGTCCCACAAACGGTGGTCGACGCCGAGGCAGTGCAGCAGCACCAGCGCCGGGCCGCTGCCCTTGCGGTGAATCTTGATGTGTGCGTCGTCGCTGCCGTTCATTCGCCTCTCTCCTCGAAAATCATCGGTCGCTGCCGCGGGGCCTGGCGGCGAGGGTAACGCACCGTCCAGCCGCCGCAAGAGCGACCCGTCAGCGGGAGGATCGCCCCCGGCGCAGGGCTGTGTTGGGCGATCAGCCGTTCCCCTGCTCCGCCAGGCTGATATGCTTGCCGCAGCACAAGCGCATCGGGGGGAGATCGCAGTGAAACACATGGCGGCCCGGCGGCAGCGGGCTTGGCTCGGGCGGTTTGCGGCGATGCTCGCCGCGCTGCTGTTCGCGATGCCTGCCGCATCGGCGCAGCAGGCGCCAAGCGGAAAGCCGATCACGATCGGCTTTTCGATGGCGTTAACCGGCTCGCTCGCGGTCAATGGCAAGAGCGGCCTGCTCGCAACGCAAATCTGGGCCGAGGACCAGAACAAGAAAGGCGGGCTGCTGGGCCGCCCGGTCAAACTCGTCTTCTATGACGACCAGACCAATTCGTCGCTGGTGCCCGGCATCTATACAAAGCTGCTCGACGTCGACAAGGTCGATCTCGTCCTGTCGGGCTATGGCACCAATATCGCCGCACCGGCGATGCCGATAGTGATTCAGCACAAAATGGCGTTCATCAGCCTTTTTGCACTCGACATCAACGAGGAGTTCAAATACCCGAATTACTTCTCGATGCTTCCGGTCGGCCCGGATCCGCGGCCCGCGATATCCGAGGGCTTCTTCGACATCATTAAGCAAAACAAGGAAAAACTCGGGCTGAAGACGATCGCGCTGGCGACCGGCGACGGCGAGGCGACGCGCAACAGCACCGACGGCGCCCGCGCCAACCTGAAGAAGGCCGGTCTCCAGGTCGTTTACGACAAGACCTACCCGCTGACGACGACCGATTTCAGCCCGGTCATCCGCGCCTTGCAGGCGACCAACGCGGATGTCGTCTACATCTCCTCCTACCCCGCGGACAGCGTCGGCATAATCCGCAGCGCCAACGAACTCGGGCTGAAGACCAAGGTGTTCGGCGGCAATCTGACCGGGCCGCAAAGCACCGTCCTCAAAACCTCGCTCGGCCCGATGCTGAACGGCATCATCACCTTCGATTGGTGGCTGCCGGCGCCGGCATTGCGCTTTCCGGGGGTGATGGAGTTCCTGAAGACCTACCAGTCGCGCGCCGGCAAGGAGGGCGTCGATCCGCTGGGCTATTATCTGGGTCCGTGGGCTTATGCCCGCATGCAGGTGCTGGCCGAAGCGGTCGAGGCCACCAAAGGGCTCGACCAGGACAAGATCGCCGACTACATCCGCACCCACACCTTCAAGACCGTGGTCGGCGACGTCAAATTCGGCAAGAAGGGCGAATGGGCCAATTCGCGCATCCTGACCGTGCAGTTCCAGAACATCAGAGGCACCAGCGTCGACGATTTCCGGGACGGCAAGGGCGAGACAGTCCTGTGGCCGCCGCAATACAAGGCCGGAGAGCCGATCCTGCCGTACTCAAGCGTCAAACATTGAGCGGGGTTCGCCCGCTAGACTTGGCGCGGCAACATCCGGAACGGCGGCGGGTGGTCCGGCTGTAGCGTGATCGTCGCGAGTGGCAGGACTGGCCGGTCGTCGGTCAGTTTGATCCGGAACGCCTGGACCAGCCGCGCCAGCACTACCACCGCCTCGGTCAGCGCGAATTGCGCGCCGATGCAGGCGCGCGGGCCGGCACCGAACGGCAGGTAGGAAAACCGCGCGGGCGGCTCGGCATCGGGCAGGAACCGACCGGGATCGAACATATCGGGGTCGCGCCACAGGAGGCGATGCCGATGCAAGACCCACGGCACGATCAGCACGACCGCGCGTTTCGGGATCGCCACGCCGGCGGCGCTGTCCGCGGCCCGCGCCTGGCGTACCAGCGAGAAGGCCGGCGGATAGAGGCGCAGCGTCTCGTCGACCACAGCGCGAGTGTAGGGGAGTTTCGGCAGGGCGGCAGCGGCGCCTTCCGGGCCGAGATCGAGCGGCGCCGTTTCGGCGGCAATGCGCTGCTGGACGTCGGGCAGCGAGGCCACGAGGTAAAGCGCCCAGAACAGCGCCACCGCTGTCGTCTCATGGCCTGCCGCCAGCATCGTCGCGGCCTGCTCGACCAGCCGGCTGTCGGGCCCGGCGGCGGCTTGCATCATGTCGAACAGGTCGCGCGGTGGGTCGGTTGCGCCTTCCGCCCGACGCGCTGCGAGAAGCGCGTCGATTCGGGCCATCCAGCGTCGGCGGAAGCGCCAGCGGGCCCATGAGCGCGGCGTCGGGAGCCCGCGTGGCAGCAGAAAATCCAACAGGCCGGGGCGGCCGATGCCGGCGGCATACTCCTGCAGCGCGGCGCGCAGCTGCGGCCCCTCGGCCCGGATGTCGAGCGAGAACAGCGCCGCGGCGGCGACTTCCAGCGCCAGCAATTGCACCCGAGCAAACAGGTCGAGTTCCGCGCCGCCGAGAGCCGCCAAGTCGCCCACGAGGCGGTCGGCAGCGCGGCCGGCGTGAGCAGCGACGGCCGGCATCATGCGGGGCGCAAACGCCGGCGCCGCGACCCGGCGCTGACGGCGCCATTCCTCTCCCTCGGCGAGGAACAAGCCGTTGCCAATCACCGGCCCGAGCAGGCGCGGGATCGACGCCGTGCGCCGGTAATTGTCGGCGTTTTCGATCAGCACATGGCGGATGCCGGCCGGGTCGCTAAGGATGATCTGCTGGCGCCCGACAAAGCTGCGGGCCACCGCCATTTCCTCAAAGGCGCGTGGCGGAAACCCGGCCAGCGCGTTATTGCGCAAGCTCGAGGCAACCGCGCGCCACGACTGGCGCTCGCTCGCCGGATAGGGCGCCGGGAAGAAAGCGCGCGCGTCTGTCATCGCCGATTAATCTACCCGCTTGCTGTTCCGTGCGGAATCGCCGCGTTGATCCGCTCTGCGCCGAGATGGGGCGATTTTCAGCACTGTGGAATGTGTAGCAGCTTGGTCGCATTAAGAGTATTTTTAATAAAGTCTCGCTAGACTTGCACAACCAGCAGTGAGGACCCCGGTGTCGGGTATATCGGAAATTGCGGCGGCTGGAGCGAGGCGGTCTGTGCAGGCTCGGCTCAATGCCGGCGGCTGGCTGTTTTGGGCGCTGGCCAATCTCGTCACCGCCCTGCTGTACTTTGCGCTGGGCGCTGTCGTCAGCTGGTTTTTCGCGGCCTACGGTATGTTTCCGGCGCCGATCTGGCTGCCAGTGGCGATTGCAATGGTCGCCGGAATTGCCGGCGAGTTCCGGCTGTTTCCCGGCATCTTTCTCGGATCCTTCGCGACCAATGCGGTGCTGCTCGCAGCGCCGCTCCACGTCACGACGATCATTTCGCTGACCAACGCCCTCGGGCCGGTGGCAGGGGCGATCGCACTGCGCCATCTGCGCCCCGCCAAGGGCGCATTCACCTCGTTTTCCGGGGTGGTTCGCTTTCTGCTGTGCACGACGCTACTGAGCCCGGCGATCAGCGCGACGGGCGGTGTCGTCGCGATGACGATCGGCCACCCGGTCGTGTTGGGGAAGATTTATTCGCTGTGGTTCGGCTGGTGGCTGTGCGACGGCGGCGGCACGCTTTATCTCGCCCCGGCTTTGCTGATGTGGCTTGGCTTGGAGCAATCGGGGGCCCCGACCGCCGCCACGCGATGGCCTGACCGGGAAAGCTTCTTTGTTTGGGTCGCGACCGCCGTGCTCGGCGCGATGCTGTTCCTGACGCCGCAATTGGCGGGCGATCCTGTGCGGCCGGTGCTGCCCTTCCTCCTGGTGGTGCCGTTATCGTGGGTGGCGTTGCGCGTCTCGCTGCGCTCTGCCTACACGCTGATCTCGGTGGTTGCGGTGATCGCCGCCGCCGGCACCGTCGCCGGGGTCGGAGCGTTCCACGCGCCCGGGGTCGCCAACCCGATGCGGATGGTCGGAACGCTCGTTCTGCTCCTTGCGATGGACGTGTTGACCACCGTCGCGCTGGTCAGCGAATTGCACGAGGCGCAAAACGAGAACCGCGTCAAATCCATGTTCCTGGCCACCACGAGCCACGAATTGCGCAATCCGCTCAACGCGATCATCGGGTTTGCGTCGATGATCGACAGCCAAGCCGTCGGCCCGATCGAGAATCCGAAATACACCGATTACGCGCGGATGATCCACTCGGCCGGCGAGCACCTGCTCAGCCTGATCAACGGTCTGCTCGACCTTGCCAAGATCGAGGCAGGCCAGTTCCCGTTGGCCGAGGAGCCTGTCTTGGTTGCCGCGGTGGTCGAGGAAGCGCTTGCCTTGCTGCGGTTCCAGGCACAGGAAAAATCGGTGGCGCTGTCCGCGGAAATCGCGCCCGATATCGACAACGTCTACGCCGACGCCAAGGCATTACGCCAAATCCTGATCAACCTGGGCGGCAACGCCATCAAATTCACCCCGCCCGGGGGCAGCATCGATGTCGCCGCTCGGCGCGGCCCCGCTGGCGAACTCGTGCTGCTGGTGCACGATACCGGGGTTGGCATCCCGGCTGAAAAGCTCGAACGCGTATTTGCCCCATTTGAGCGCCTGCATTCCGCCGCCAGCCCCGAGGTCGAGGGTACCGGCCTCGGGCTCTCGATCACGCGCGGGCTGGTCGGATTGCACGGCGGGACGATCCGACTGGAAAGCGAGGTGGGTCGTGGCACCACCGCGATCGTCACGCTTCCGGCCAGCCGGCTGGCCGCCGCCGGGCGGTCGCTCCCGGCCAGCCTCGCCGAAGCGGCTGACTGAGCGCCCGTCACACGCTCAGACGGCAAACCGCGCCAGCGCCGCACGATCGATCTCGATGCCGAGGCCCGGTCCCTGCGGGATCTCGACCCAGCCGCCACGCTGCTCGACCGGCGCGGTCAGCACAGCCATGCGAACCGGGTGCTCGGAGCGGTCGAATTCGAGGAGCGGTTCGATCGCGTGCAACCCGGGCGGGTTGTGCGGCAACGCCGCCAGGAGCTGCAGCGAGGCGGCCAGCGCCACCCCGGTGCCCCAGACATGCGGGTTGACCCGAACGCCGAAAGCATTTGCCATGTCGGCGATTTTCTTGCACTCGGAAATGCCCCCGGCGGCGCAGATATCCGGCTGCAGGATGTCGACCAGCCGCTCGGCGATCAACGGCCGGAAGCCCCAGCGGGTGAACTCGGCCTCGCCGCCGGCAATCGGGATCGGGAGCGCCGCCTTGACTTCGCGGTAGCCGGCGAGGTCTTCGGGAGGCACCGGCTCCTCGAACCAGGCGATGTCGAGCGCCTCGATCCGGCGGCCGAGGCGGATGGCCGCGGTGGCGTCATAGGCGTGATTGGCGTCGACCATGATCCGGATGCCGTCGCCGACGGCATGCCGCACCGCCTCGCACAACCGCGCATCCTCGTCCAACCCGAAGCCGAGCTTCAACTTGATCGCCGCGAACCCTTCGGCGATGCGCTGGTGTGCTTCCTCGACAAGATAGGCCAACGGGTCGCCGCCGCGCTTGCGATAGAAGCCGGTAGCGTAGGCCTCGACCCGCGAGCGCAGTGGCCCGCCCAGGAGTCGATGGACCGGCAATCCCAGATGGCGCGCCTTGAGGTCCCACAGCGCGATGTCGATGGCGCTCAGCGCCTCGATCGCCAGGCCCTTCTGGCCGTGGTCGCGCAGCCGGTTGTAAAGCATTTGCCAGATCGCCTCGGTGGCGAGCGCGTCGGAGGCGAGCAGCAGGGGCTTGTAGAATTCGACGACCGGTGCCGTGAGGCGCGCCGGGCCAAACGCTTCGCCCCAGCCGCTGTTGCCGTCGTCGCCGACGATCTCGACGAGGCAGGCGCCACGCCGCTCGTACCACGCCTGCGAATAGGCAAACGGCTCGGCCAGCGCTGCGTCGAGGACGTAGACCCTGACGTCGGCAATCTTCATGGTGCTGCCCTCGGAGCTTGGTCTTTTTGCGCCCACCTATGGCGCATCATCAATAAACGAATCGATCGCGTCCATTACCGTTGGGTCATGATCAATATCGAATTTACGCGCAAAATGAGCGTCTGAGGCCATAAGTTTTGGTAAATCGGGCAGGGAAAGAGTCTTTGGGTGCCAACTCCCGTCGTCAGGCCACTCGATATACCTCAGGTTATTGTTGCTAAGCCTAAGTGATTTATTATTTAATAGGATACACTGGAAATAAGACTCATCTGGATGTGGGGCGACCGAATAGTAAGATGAAAAATCCGCGTGAGTGTCATGGAAATTTAATATGTATTCTGCGGATTTTCTGTTTGCTGAGAACCAGAATTCGCCCGCATAACATCGAAAATCATTGGTAAATGGCGATGGCATTTCGGGGGTATTTCGGTAATATCGGGTATAGCAGAGGCGTTGCCATTCTCTTTCGAAGCATTCCGGTTGGATCAATTCATGGGAAATATGGGCGTCGAAGGGCGATTTCACGAAATCCCGGCGGACCTGTGCGGCGGGCTTTATCGGATAATCGGAACCGCTAAGCAGCACGAACCAGTCCGGCGCAGCGTTCGAAGCGTACAATCGCCAAATCGCGGTCACGACCGCTTCGACTGCACCGAACCCTCCCCATTCGGTCTCCAACGAGGGGATTACGAAGGATACATTATTCGGGAATTCAGTTACGTTGAGCGGACATTGCGAAAAATCGTGGTGGTTTACGATTGGGGGGTAATTGAAAGTTCGATTGATTCGATTGACCAGCCGAAAAGTCTGCCGTGGCTTCGCGTGGGTAAGCAAAACGAAACCGATGCTGCACGACATTGTCAGGCATCCCGCGAAATTCTAAGCCGGCGCCGAATTTTCGGGGGTACCGCGGTGGCGCACAATCAGTTTCGATGGAGGGTCTCATTTTTATAAGCGCGCCGCTCCGAAGCTGGCAGATCAACTCGTCGGCTAGGGCTGTTACATTCAAACTTGGACATTACCCATATTTCACCGCTCTTGGGAATATGGCGGCGCCATCAGGCCGGTGAGTTCGTCATTCTGGCGGATGTTTCAGTTCAGGAACTGTTCCTTGAAGACGCGTTCCTCAAGTTTGGCTTCGTGATTGAACAGCACGGTCATCGCGATGTCGCGGTTCTCGTGGATCGCGACCGAGACGATTTCGTGCACCTCAGTGAAGTCGGTGACGGCGCTGACCGGGCGCTTGGCGGTTTCCAAGGCCTCGATCTTGACCCGCGCGCCGTGCGGCAAGAGTGCACCGCGCCAGCGCCGCGGGCGGAAGGCGCTGATCGGGGTCAGGGTCATGATTTCGGCGCCGAGCGGGATGATCGGCCCGTGCGCCGACAGGTTGTAGGCGGTGCTCCCGACCGGGGTCGATGCGAGGATCCCGTCGACCATCAGCTCGCTTGCTCTATCGAGCCAACGGCCTCGGAGGGCGGCGCCTCACTCGGCGGCGGCCATGCGCGCCGCCTCGGCCTCGCGTTCGGCCTTGAGTTCCAGCAGCGCGCGGCGATAGTCCTTCGGCGTCACCTTGACGAAGGCGGCGAGCGTGTTGTCCCAATCTTCGAGCAGCGTGCGGGCGCGGGCGCTGCCGGTGAACAGGTGGTGGCGCTCGATCAGGATGCGCAGCCGCTCGGCATCGAAACGGAGCGGGTCGCCCATGCCGTTATCGACGACGCTCGGGGCACGCTGGCGCGGGCGGTCATCGGCAGGGGCCGCGCCGTCAGCCTCGCCGCCAGCCTCGCCGATCGCTTCGAGATCGACGCCGGCCTGGTTGCACAGGCTGGCGAAGCGCCGGTCGGGGTCCCACACATAGGCGATGCCGCCGGACATGCCGGCCGCGAAGTTGCGCCCGGTCTCGCCGAGCACGACGACAACCCCGCCGGTCATGTATTCGCAGCCGTGGTCGCCCGTCCCTTCGACGACCGCCACGGCGCCCGAATTGCGCACCGCAAAGCGTTCGCCCGCGACGCCCTCGAAATACGCGTCGCCGGCGATCGCGCCATAGAGCACGGTGTTGCCGACGATGATGTTCTCGGTCGGCTCGCGATGGGCCTGCGGCGGCTGGCGCACGATCAGGCGTCCGCCGGACATCCCCTTGCCGGTGTAGTCGTTGGCGTCGCCGTAGAGTTCGAGCGTCACGCCGTGCGCCAGGAAGGCGCCAAAGCTCTGCCCGGCGGTGCCGTCGAAGCGCGCCCAAATCGTATCCTCGGGCAGCCCGGCATGGCCGTAGCGCTTCGCCACCTCGCCCGACAGCATCGCGCCCACGGTACGGTGGATGTTGCGGATCGGCCGCTCGATGCGGACCGCCTCGCGCCGATCGAGCGCCGGCTCGCACAGCGCGATCAGCTCGTTGTCGAGCGCCTTGTCGAGGCCATGGTTCTGCACTTCGCAATGGTAGATTGCGACCCTGGGCTTGGCCTTCTCCTGGTAGAGCAGGCGCGAGAGATCGACCCCTTTCGCCTTCCAATGGTTGATTGCCGGCGCCATGTCGAGCCGATCGACCCGGCCGATCATCTCGTCGACAGTGCGGAAGCCCAGTTGCGCCATCAACTCGCGCACTTCCTCGGCGACGAAGAAGAAATAGTTGATGACGTGCTCGGGTGTGCCGGTGAAGCGCTGGCGCAATACCGGGTCCTGCGTCGCGATGCCGACCGGGCAGGTGTTGAGGTGGCACTTGCGCATCATGATGCAGCCGGCGGCAATCAGCGGCGCCGTGGCAAAGCCGAACTCGTCGGCCCCCAAGAGCGCGCCGACCACGACATCGCGGCCGGTGCGCAAGCCGCCGTCGACCTGCACCGCAATGCGGCCGCGCAAGCCGTTGCGCACCAGCGTCTGCTGCGTCTCGGCGAGGCCGATTTCCCACGGCGAGCCGGCATGGGTCAGCGAGGTCAGGGGGCTCGCCCCGGTGCCGCCCTCGTAGCCGGAGATCGTCACATGGTCGGCACGCGCCTTGGAGACGCCGGCCGCCACCGTGCCGACCCCGACCTCTGAGACCAGCTTGACCGAGATCGCGGCTCTCGGGTTGGCGTTCTTCAAATCGTGGATCAGCTGCGCCAGATCCTCGATCGAGTAGATGTCGTGGTGCGGCGGCGGCGAGATCAGGCCGACGCCGGGGGTCGAATAGCGCACGCTGGCGATGACCTTGTCGACCTTGCGGCCAGGCAATTGGCCGCCCTCGCCGGGCTTGGCGCCCTGCGCCATCTTGATCTGCAGCATGTCGGCGTTGACGAGGTACTCGGTCGTCACGCCGAACCGGCCCGAGGCGACCTGCTTGATCGCCGAGCGCATCGAATCGCCGTTGGGCAGCGGCTGGAAGCGCGACGTTTCCTCGCCGCCCTCGCCGGTGTTCGACTTGCCGCCGATGCGGTTCATCGCGACCGCCAGCGTCGTGTGCGCCTCCCGGCTGATCGAGCCGAAGCTCATCGCGCCGGTGGCAAACCGCTTGACGATCTCGGCAACCGGCTCGACTTCGTCGAGCGGCACCGGCTCTTCGGCCATGCGGAAGCGCATCAGCCCGCGGATCGTCAGGAGCCGCTCGCTCTGATCGTTGAGCGTGGCGGCGAACGCCTTGTAGTCGGGCAATGAGTTGCCGCGCACCGCGTGCTGCAGTTTGGCGACCGATTGCGGCGTCCAGGCATGCGCCTCGCCGCGCAGGCGGAAGGTATAATCGCCGCCGAGATCGAGCATCTCGCGGTAGAGCGGATCGTCGCCATAGGCGCGCGCGTGGCGCACCAGCGCCTCCTCGGCAATCGCCTTCAGATCGGCGCCTTCGATCGTTGTTGCCGTGCCGGTGAAATACTTCTCGACAAACTCGCTCTCTAGGCCCGACGGCGTCGAAAATCTGCGCGCCGCAATAGGACTGGTAGGTCGAGATGCCCATCTTGGACATCACCTTGAGGATGCCCTTGCTGAGCGCCTTCGAATAGTTCTTCTGGACCTGCTCGGCCGACAGCGGTAGCCCGTTCTCGGTGCGGATCTGCTCGATCGTCGCGAAGGCGAGATAGGGGTTGATCGCCTCGGCGCCATAGCCGGCCAGCGCGCAGAAATGATGCACCTCGCGCGCCTCGCCGGTCTCGACGACGATGCCGGTCTTGGTGCGCAGCCCCTCGCGGATCAGGTGATGGTGCACCGCCGAGGTGGCGAGCAATGCCGGGATCGGCACGCGTTCGGCCGATACCGCGCGGTCGGACAGGATCAGGATGTTGTGCCCGGCCTCGACCGCGATGGTTGCCTCGTAGCACAGGCGATCGAGCGCCGGCGCGATGCCGTCGGCCCCTGCCGCCGCCGGCCAGGTGATGTCGAGCGTGTCGGTCTTGGAACGCCGGTCGACCAGGTGCTCGATGTTGCGGATCTTGGCGAGATCGCCGTCGGTCAGGATCGGCTGCGCGACCTCGAGCCGATGATGCGTGCCGACCTCGTGACCGAGCAGGTTCGGCCGCGGCCCGATCATCGAGATCAGCGACATCACCAATTCCTCGCGGATCGGGTCGATCGGCGGGTTGGTGACCTGCGCGAAATTCTGCTTGAAGTAGTTGTAGAGCAGCTTCGGCCGGTTGGAGAACGCGGCGATCGGCGTGTCGGTGCCCATCGAGCCGACCGGGTCGTCGCCCTCGCGCGCCATCGGCTCGAGGAAGAACTGGATATCCTCCTGGGTGTAGCCGAACGCCTGCTGCAGGTCGAGCCGGGTCGAGGGGTCGTTGGAGACCGCCGGCACCGCCGCCTCGGGCGCTTCGGGCAGTTCCTCGAGCTTGTACTGCGTCTCTTTCAGCCACTGCTCGTAGGGATGCTCCGCGGCGAGCTTTGCCTTGATCTCACCGTCGTCGATGATGCGGCCTTCCTCCAGGTCGATCAGCAGCATCTTGCCCGGCTGGAGGCGCCATTTCCGGATGATTTTCTCCTCCGGCACCGGCAGCACGCCGGATTCCGAAGCCATGATCAGCTGGTCGTCGTCGGTGATGATGTAGCGCGCCGGGCGCAAGCCGTTGCGGTCGAGGGTCGCGCCGATCTGGCGGCCGTCGGTGAAGGCGATCGCTGCCGGCCCATCCCACGGCTCCATCAGCGCCGCATGATACTCGTAGAAGGCGCGGCGCTCGGGCTCCATCAGCGGGTCCGACCACGCCTCCGGGATCAGCATCATCATCGCGTGCGCCAGGGAATAGCCGCCGCCGACGACCAGGAGTTCGAGCGCGTTGTCGATGCACGCCGTATCCGATTGGCCGGGGCCGATCAGCGGCACCATCTTGGCCAGATCGGCGCCCAACAGGTCCGACGACATCGCCTGGCGGCGCGCCGCCATCCAGTTGACGTTGCCGCGCACCGTGTTGATCTCGCCGTTATGGCAGATGAACCGATAGGGGTGCGCCAGCCGCCAGGAGGGGAAGGTGTTGGTCGAAAAGCGCTGATGCACCAGCGCCAGCGCCGACACGGTCAGCGGGTTGCGCAGATCGTCGTAGAAGCTCTCGACCTGCGGCGCCAGCAGCAGCCCCTTGTAGACCACCGTGCGGGTCGAGAAGGAGGGGATGTAGAGGTCGCGCAACGCCGGCATCCCGGTCTCGAGCGCAAGCTGGGTGACGCGGTTCAGCACCTGCTTCCGGATCGTCAGGATCTTGCGCTCGAAGGCGTCCTGGTCGGGAATGTCGGGGCTCGCCGCGACGATCGCCTGGGCGATCCACGGCATCGACTCGATTACCGCAGCGCCGAGCCCGGTCGTGTCGATGCCGACATCGCGCCAGGCAACCAGGCGCTGGCCCTCGGCGCCGACGAACTCCTCGAAATGCGCCAGCGCGATCGCGCGCGCCTCCTCGTCCATCGGCAGGAAGCACATCGCCACGGCATAGCGGCCCGGCGGCGGCAATTCGAGACCGCGCTCCCCGGTCCAGTGGCGCAACAACGCGTCCGGCATCTGGATCATCACGCCGGCGCCGTCGCCCATCAGCGGGTCGGCGCCGACCGCGCCGCGATGGTCGAGGTTGACCAGGATCTGCAACCCGCGGGTGATGATGTCGTGCGATTTTCGGCCCTTGATGTCGGCCACAAAGCCGACGCCGCACGCGTCGTGCTCGTTGCGCGGATCGTAGAGCCCTCTATCGCGTCGCAATGCCATCCTTGACTGCTCTTTCACCCAGGCGGCCCCCGGCCGCGCGCTCCCATTCGGCGCAGGCAGGTCGCGATGCGCCGTATCGCCAGTATGCATGACTAAACTGCGGAACGCGAATCGAGCGTGCGCTGCAACACCAATATTTTCGCCCGCCGATAGGTCAGTGCTGCTGCTTTTTCGATCAGCCGGGGCGCGGCCCGATGGCGGTGTCGATCGGAGGCTGGCCGCGCAGCGTCTGCAGCACGACGCAATAGCGCTCGGTCAGCTTCAGCAGCGTGTCGATCCGCTCCGGCGGCTCGTCGGTGTCAAGATCGAAGGCGAGGCGAATCGCCCGGAAGCCGACCGGCGCCGAGCGCTCGACCCCGAGCGTGCCGCGGAAGTCGAGATCGCCCTCGGCGCGCACATGGCCGCCCGCGAGGCGAAACCCGAGCGCCGTGGCGACGGCCTTCAGCGTGACCCCGGCGCAGGCGACGAGCGCCTCCAGCAGCATGTCGCCGGAGCACGCGTCGAGCCCGCTGCCGCCGGTGGCCGGGTGCAGGCCGGCCTCGACGAGCGCCCGCCCGGTCGCGACCTTGCAGGCGACCCGGCCCTCTGCGAGGTCGCCTTCGGCCCGCAGCGTGACGAGCGCTGCGTCCGGGCTCTCGCGGTATTTCGCCTTCAAGGGCGCCTGCAGCTCGCGCAATGCCGTCGCATCCATGTCCACACCTCCCGCCGTTCCCGCTAATCCTGCTAAGCTGGACGAAGCTGGACAATGAGGAAAGCGCCATGGGACCGCTTGAGGGGGTCAGGATTGTCGAATTGGCCGGGATCGGGCCGGCGCCGTTCTGCGCGATGCTGCTGTCGGACATGGGCGCCGAGGTGATCCGGGTCGATCGCGCCGCCAATGTCGGCCATGATGTCGGGCGCGAGGGCGAGGACCCGCGCTTCGGCCTCCTGCAGCGCGGCCGCCGCAACATCGCGGTCGATCTGAAAAACCCGGCCGGCGTCGCGGCGGTGTTGCGCCTGATCGACCGCGCCGACGCGCTGATCGAGGGCTTCCGCCCCGGCGTCATGGAGCGGCTCGGGCTTGGCCCCGACATCTGCCTGCCGCGCAACCCGAAGCTGGTCTACGGCCGGATGACCGGCTGGGGCCAGGACGGCCCGATCGCCCACACCGCCGGCCACGACATCAACTATATCGCGCTGTCGGGCGCGCTCTATTCGATCGGCGACGCGGGCGGGCCGCCGGTGCCGCCGTTGAACCTGATCGGCGATTTCGGCGGCGGCGCGCTCTATCTGGCGATGGGCGTCCTGGCGGGCGTCATCAGCGCGCGCGCGACGGGCAAGGGCCAGGTCATCGACTGCTCGATGGTCGAGGGCTCGGCCTCGCTGATGATGATGATGTACGGCGCACTCGCCGCCGGCGCCTGGAAGGAGCAGCGCGGCAGCAACCGCACCGACGGCGGCGCGCCCTATTATCACGTCTATGAGACGAAGGACGGCGAGCATGTCGCGATCGGCTCGATCGAGCCGCAATTCTATGCGCTGCTCTTGCAGCATACCGGGCTCGAGGGCGAGCGCCTGCCGCCGCAGACCGACCGCGCCGCCTGGCCCGACATGCAGCAGCGCCTGGCGCGCATCTTCAAGACGAAAACCCGCGCCGAATGGACCGCGATCATGGAGCAGACCGACATCTGCTTCGCCCCGGTGCTGCGCATGTCGGAGGCGTTCGAGCACCCACACAACCGCCACCGCGAGAGCTTTGTCGAGATCGACGGCATCGCGCAGCCGGGGCCGGCGCCGCGCTTTCTCGGCACGCCGACCCGGGTGCAGTGCCCGCCGGCACGGGTCGGCGAGCACACCGATCCGGTGCTGCGCGACTGGGGTTTCGCCGCCGCCGAGATCGCCGCCTTGCACCGCGTCGGGGCGGTGGCCTCGGCGAGCTGAATTTGACCTAGATCAACGCGGCGGTAAGCCGGCCCCTTATTTTGGACGCACGAACAAGACCAAGAGGTGCGTTATGCCAAGCCAAGCCGCGATTGATGCCATTGCGCTCGATCTTGCCGCAATCAACCCGGCCCCTGCCGTGTCGTCGCCCGGGCTTGCCGCGCGCTGCGCCGAGCGGTTTCGCGCCTGGCGCCGCAAGCGTCGCTGGGTCCGCGAACTGAAGGATGCGCAGGCGCTCGGCCGGCTCGACGAGGTCCTGGACGATATCGGCATCACCCGGGCCGAGATGGACGAGTTGATGGCGGCGCCGGCCGATGCCGGGCGGCAATTTGAAGTGATGGCCAAACTCGAGGGGGTCGATCTCGCCCAGGTTGACGCGGGGGCGTTGCGCGAGGCGACGTGGAAATGCGTCCGCTGCGACTCCCGCGCGCCGTGCAAGCGGTGGATGCGTACCGGCCTGTGGAGTTACGGCGGCGATCCGCGCTGCCCGAACGCGAGGCTGTGGCGGCACTGAGGCTGTTGCGCCCCCCGCGAGCGACAGCGGGGCGGCCGGTGCATCGCGTGATGCTCGATGCACGCCGGCCCGGGATGCGCTATGCTCTGGCCAAGGGGCTTGGCCATTAGCGTCATCCCGGGGAGGAGCCGCCATGGATACGATCGAACGGGGTCAGCACAATCAAGCCGGGCTGCTCGCGACGCTGCCGCAGCGCCTGCACCATCATGCCTATGTCGTGAAGGACCACGAGGCCAATCGCCGCTTTCTCGAAGACCTGCTCGGCCTGCCGCTGGTGGCGACTTGGTGCGAAAAATCCTACCGCGCCGATCTCGGCCGCGAGGTCGAATACTGCCACACCTTTTTCGGGCTGGAGGACGGCAGCGCGCTCGCCTTCTTTCAGTTTGCCGACCCGGAGATGTATGCGCTGACCCAGGCGGCGGCGCCGCCCAAAGTCGCCAGCCACTACCACATCGCGCTCAAGGTCGGCGATGCGACCTATGACGAGCTGAAGACCCGGCTCAACCGGGCCGGCGAAAAATTCCGCGAGACCGATCACGGCTATTGCAAGTCGATCTATACGACGACGCCCGACGGGATGATCCTCGAATTCACCTGCGACCCGCCGGACGCGGCCGAGATCGACGCGATCCGCCGCGCCGATGCGCACAGCGAGCTGGTGCGCTGGCTGGCCGGCGACCGCCGGGTCAACAACGAGCTGCGGCACCGCGAAGCGTGACGAGCCCGCGCCGGCTCGGCCATCCGGGCTAGACGCAGCTTTAAATCAGATTGCGGCACGCCCTTGCCTCGCGGCAACGGCATTGGTCGCCTGCAACCTGGAGGGCCCGCGATTCCGCCGGCCGATCACCGCGCCATCCTTCAAATCTGTCTTTCAAAGGGGACGCTGATCGCAAAAGGGCGTTGATTTCGATCAATGCGGATCGCGATCGAGACAGCATATCATAATTTTGGACCCATTGATCACTGCTGTCCCGTCAAGCGAAAACCTCACGGAGGTCGGTCGTGACCATCCCCAAATCAACGATTTTCGGAGTGCCGATGAGGCTGATGCCGCATCGGGCGGGCCTTGCGACCGGCAATGGGTGCGTTGCCCGGCCCGAGCGGCCATGTCGCGACGGCCGATCCCCCGCAGCGCGGCGGGCGCGGGCCACGCTACGCGTCCTGACCGCAGCCATCCTGATGGCAAGTGTCGTTGCTGCATCGCCTGCGCAGGCGCAACGGCATCGCGGCGATTACCACGGATACAGCGGCCGGACGCACAACAACAACAACACGGCGGCGATAATCGGCGGCATTATCGGGCTTGGGTTGAGCGCGGCAATACTCGGGTCGGTGCAGCCGCCGCCCGCCTACTATTATCCGCCGCCACCGGCCTACTATCCACCCTATCGCTATTATCCGCCGCCGCCACCACCCACGGTCTATTACGGAGCGCCTTACTGATCGGTTCGTCGATCTGCGATTGATCCCTGCCCACAAGCATCTGCAACCTCCTGACGCGAGAGGGAATGCTCATGAGACCGTTTCTGGCAAGCCGCATCAAACCGGTCGTGCTTGCGATAGTCCTTGCGATGCCGGTCGGCGCCATGGCGCAAGGCGCTTCGAGCACTTCCTCCGCCCCAAATGCCGGTTCGGCGACAGAACAGGCGCCCACCCATGAAATGCTCAAGCGGGTTGAGCAGCGAATCGCCGATCTTCATGCCAAGCTGCACATCACCTCCACCGAAGACCAACAATGGCAACAATTCGCTGGCGTAATGCGCGACAATGCCGCCAAGATGGAACACATCGCCGCCGAGCGCGCGGAAAAATTCAGTTCGCTGAATGCCATCGAGAACATGCAATCATATGCTGACGCCGCCGAGCAACATGCAGAAAACATGAAGCGTCTGACGGCAGCCTTCCAGACGCTTTACAACGCGATGTCGGATGCACAAAAGAAGACAGCCGACGAAGTATTTCGTAATTACGCGCAGCGCAAACACAAGGGATAAAGGGGAATCCTTAAATCCTTCGATCGCCGGCGGGGATGCCAACCCACATCGGCGGCATCCCATCACGACTTGCCGCGAATCCCGGCCGCCAGGGCGCTGCGTACCAGTTCGGACAGGCTGCCGGCGTGCATTTTTCGCATGACATTGGCGCGGTGCATCTCGACCGTGCGCGGGCTGACCCCGAGGTCGTAGCCGATGGTCTTGTTGGGCAGGCCGGCAACCAGCCCGTCCAATACCTGCACCTCGCGCGCCGAGAGGGTCGCGAGGTGCGCCTTCGCCACATCGGCATTGGCAGCGCTTTCGTGCGCGGCGCTTGTCGGGGCGCAACGCTGCTGCGCCAACCGGACGCTTGCGATGATGGTGTCGCGCCGGAACGGCTTTTCGACGAAATCGATGGCGCCCGCTTTCATCGCCTGCACCGCGACGCTGACCTCTCCCAGCCCGGTGATCATGATCGTCGGGAACGTTAGGTTGCCCGCCGCCGCGAGGCGGCGCTGCACCTCGAGCCCGTCGATCTCGGGCATGTGCACGTCGAGGATCAGGCACCCCGCTGCGAGCGCCGGCGCCACTTCCAGGAAGTGGCCGGCTGCCGCAAAGCACATGACGTCGTATTCGTCCCGCAACAGACGGGTCAATAACCTGCGCATCGTTTCGTCGTCGTCAACGACGTAAACTCTCGGCAGTGCGCTCATTCGCTACGCTCCCCGCCAAAGCCGCGCTTGGTCTTCCCGCCGCGTGTCGAGCCGCCGGCCATACGGCGCCAGCGAAGTATACGATACGCGCTCGGGATTGATCCATGGCTCGGCACCATCGGCGGTTGCGACAGCGGATCGAGCGCGCGGTCTGACCGCGGCCGCTGGCGCAGGGCAGGGACCCAAGGCGCCGCTGCACTAAGTAATACTACGGTAGGAACAAACCGACTTTCGGACACGGGAAGATTCATGCACGATCAGTTAACATTTTTGGGCTCTATTTGGCACGCTCGCCGAGTTAATTTGGAACAGACGTTGACCGACAAACCAATACACGACATGCCTCGCGACTTCCAAAATCGGGAGACGACACTGCGACGGGCGGCGAGCACACTGTCCGCTTTAATGCGCGCCAAGCGCGGCGTCGCGGCGGTCGAGTTCGCGTTGGCGGCGCCGATCCTGGTGGGGCTGCTCCTGCCGGTCGGTGACCTCGGCATCGCCTTTTCCCAACGCATCCAGGTGCAGCAGGCGGCGCAGGCCGGTGCGCAATACGCTGGATCCCACCCCTGGAACACGAATTCCCCGACCCAGATCGCCAACGCGGTAACGGCGGCCGCCGCGCTCTCCGGGATTACCGCCACGCCGGCGCCAAGCCAGGTGTGCGGCTGCCCGACCGGCACGATGGTTGCCATGGCGATCTGCACCAGCACCTGCACCAACGGCCAGAACGCAGGCTACTACGTGGTGGTCAACGCACAGCGACTCTACAAGCCGAAGCTGCCCTATTCGGTGCTCGGCCACTCGCTGATGTTGACCGCGCAGTCGACCGTTCGCATCCACTGATCGACGGTGGGCCGGATGCAACCCATAATGGCGGTGTGGCAGCGGTTTGCGGCGCGCCGCGTTGCGCGCGAGGCGAGCGGCAATGTCGCCATCGAAATGGCGTTGACGGCGACCCCCTTGTTTCTGTTTCTGTTCACGATTATCGCCGTCGGACAAGCCGTTTGGCTGCAAACGGCGCTCGACGCGTCTGTCGCAGAAGCGGCACGCTGCGCCAGCGTCAACCCGACGCTGTGCGGCACGCTAAGCCAGATCCAGACCTATGCCGCCCGTCAAACGGGGGCCGGCTTCGACAGTTCAATCTTCGCGGTCACCACGGCCGGGTGCGGCAACAAGGTCTCGGCGAGCTATCGCTTGGCTCTGACGTTGCCGTTTCTGCCGTCCTCTCTGAACCTGACCGCACAAGCCTGCTATCCAACCTGATCGGATCAGCCGCGTGTTTTCCCGGTTTTTATCCATAGGATCTGCGCTACAGCAGCTCGCCGGCCACTTCGACCGATTGCGCAACGACCGCGGCGGTGCGACGGCGGTTGCGTTGGCGGTATCGCTGTTTGCTGTCGCCGGCTTTGCCGGGCTCGGCACTGAAGCGGCGAAATGGTATCTGACCAAGCGCACGATGCAGGGGGCTGCCGACTTCCGCAGCGTCCACGGCGGCAACCGCGCTAGCCTCGGGTGCACCGTCCTCGACCTTTGCCGCGGAGGCGAAAAGCGTCGCGGCTGCCTACAAATTCATCAATGGCATCAACGGCACCACCATCACGGTCAACTATCCGCCTAAATCCGGCGATTACCAGAGCAGCCCCGCCGTCGAAGTGCTGATCAGCCAGCCGCAGCCGGCCCTGATCTCGGGGCTGTTTCTGCCGACCGGGCCGACGATCTCGGTGCGCGCGGTCGCTCTCGCCAACACCAGCCTGACCGGCCAAGCCTGCGTCGTCGCCCTCAACCCCAACAACGCCACGACGGTAACGACGTCCGGCTCGACGGCGCTCAGCTTTCCCGGCTGCTCGCTGTATCTCAATTCCACCTCGTCCAACGCCTTGACGATGACCGGCGGCGCCACGATCAACGCCGCGGTGGCCTATTTCGTCGGCGGCATGAGCGGTAGCGGGCTGACGACGGTGAGCGGCACCTATACCGGCGTCGATCCGCTGGTCGACCCTTATCTCAACGCCGCGGTCCCGGGCTATTCCGGCTGCGACGCGAACAACTACAAGCTGGCCGGCGGCGCCAGCGACACGAAAGCCGTCGGCGCGTCGGGCGTCTATGTGTTTTGCAACGGCCTGACGCTGACTGGCAATTCGAGCCTGACACTCGGGGCCGGCACATTCATCATCGACCGCGGGCAGGTGAGCATCGGCGGCGGCTCGACGCTGACCGCGACGAACGGCACGACGATCATCCTGACCACGAGCAGCCCTAGCAAAAGCTGCGCCACCACCAAGATCGACGGCGGTGCCGTCGTCACGCTGACCGCGCCGAGTTCGGGCGCGCTATCCGGCATCGCGATCTATCAGGACCGCGCCTGCACGGATACCAGCGCGAGCAATTCGCTGACCGGCGGGGCATCGCAGAACATTGTCGGTGCGATCTACTTCCCCGGCGAGCCGCTCAGTTATTCGGGCGGCAGCCCGACCGGCGGCGCCCAGTGCACCCAGCTGATCGCCTGGACCATCGCGTTCACCGGCAGCTCGACGTTTCAGAACAACTGCACCGGCACCGGCACGCGCTCGGTCAGCCTGACCGGCGGCCGGCTCGTCGAATAACAGCGTCCGCCAACAAAAGCGCCCGCCCGCCCGCCGCGCCGCTTGCGCTGCACCGCCCGGCCCGACGAAACTCCCCGCGAACGAGATCGTCGCAAGTGGAGGGAGTGATGCGCATCGGGTTTATCGGGCTCGGCATGATGGGCAAGGGCATGGCGGCCAATCTGCAGAAGGCCGGCCACCAGCTGGTCGTGCATGATTTGCGTCGCGCCGCGGCCGAGCCGTATCTGGCCAAGGGCGCCGTATGGGCCGACAGCCCGAAAGCACTCGCCGAGCAGGTCGAGGTGGTGTTCACCTCGCTCCCCGTTCCGGCCGATGTCGAGGCGGTGGCGCTCGGCCCGAACGGGCTGATCGAGGGCATGAAGCCCGACACCGCATTTTTCGACATGTCGACCAATTCGGTCGCAATCGTGCGCAAGATCAACGCGATCTTCGCCGAAAAGAACCTCTATATGCTGGATTCGCCGGTCAGCGGCGGCCCGGGCGGCGCCGCCAGCGGCAAGATGGCGATCTGGATCGGCGGCGACGAGCAGCAGTTCAACCGGCACAAGAGCGTGCTCGACGCGATGGGCGACCAGGCCCGCTATATCGGCCCGATCGGCGCCGGCACGATCGCCAAGCTGGTGCACAACTGCACCAGCGCCGTCGTCGGCGTCGCGCTCGCCGAGGTCATGACGATGGGCATCAAGGCCGGCGTCGAGCCGCTCGAATTGTGGGAGGCGGTGCGCCAGGGCGCAACCGGGCGCCAGCGCACCTTCGACCGTCTCGGCAAGTTCCTCTCGGGCACCTACGACCCCGCCGATTTCGCGCTGCGCCTGCTGCACAAGGACGTCTCGCTGGCGGTCGGGCTCGGCAAGGAGGTGGCGGTGCCGATGCGGCTCGCCAATCTCGCGCTCGAGGAACTGACCGAGGCGATGAACCGCGGCTGGGCGCAGCGCGACAGCCGGGTCCCGGGCCTGTTGCAGGTCGAGCGCTCGGGCATCACGCCGCCCAACGTCGACCCCGCCAAGGTGCAGGCGGTGCTCGACGCCGACAAGAAATAGCGGCCGGGTCGAGCCGGGGATGACGCGCTGAGCGGCGACCCTATGGCGGCGCCTTTCCCGCCCGAGCGGCTTGCCGTCGCGACGCTGCGCGAGCGGCCGGAGCTGCGCGCGCAGCTGTTTTCCGCCGAGTTTGCCGCTGCGGTGCCGGAGTTTCTGCGGCACGACCCCACCGCCGCGCTGTACTATGGCGACCGGGCGCTCGACCGCTATGTCGACTTCGTCCTCGCGGCGGTCGACCGCGAGGAGCCCGACCGGGTGATCGCCCGCGCCGTCAGCGTGCCGTTCGCGTTTCGCGACGCCACTTCGGGACGCAAGGCGCTGCCGCCGGGCGGCTGGGATGCGGTGATCCGCTGGACCGACGAGGATTGGCGCGCCGGGCGGCGGCCCACCGCCGTCGGTGCGCTGGAGATCATCGTGCTGCCGCCCTATCGCGGGCGCGGCATCGCGCAACTGATGCTGGCGGCGCTGATCGCCAACACCTGGGACAAGGGGTTCGCCGATCTCTACGCGCCGCTGCGCCCGAGCGACAAGCACCGCGAGCCGCACGTGCCGTTCGCCGACTACATCGCCCGCCGACGGGCGGATGGGTTACCCGATGATTCCTGGCTGCGCGCGCATGTCCGCGCCGGCGGGCGGATCATGCAGGTCGCGCCCCGCAGCATGGTGATCGCCGGCACGCTGGCCGAGTGGTCGCGCTGGACCGGGATGAATTTCGACCGCAGCGGCGCTATCGTCGTACCGGGCGCGCTGTCGCCGGTGCACGTGTCGTGCGAAGACGACCACGCCGTCTATGTCGAGCCCAATTTGTGGGTGCATCACCCCGTTTGCTGAGGAAAACCCGTTTGCTGAGGAAAAGATGAGTGCCGCCGATCTCGCCCCCTACCGGGTCGCCGCCTTCAACACCGCGCACGATTCGGAAAACAAGATCCACGACGATGCCACCGCCCGCCGCTTCGGCTTCGGCGGCGGTCTCGTGCCGGGGGTCGACGTGTACGGCTACATCTCGCACCTGCCGGTCATGCGCTGGGGCCGCGCCTGGCTCGAACGCGGCGCCGCCGAGTGCCGCTTCTTCAAGCCGGTCTATGACGGCGACACCGCAACCGTCACGGCGACCGAGGACGCGGACGGGCTCGACATCGTCGTCGAGAGCCGCGGCGTCGTCTGCGCCAGTGGCCGCGCCAGATTGCCCGATGCAGCGCCGCCGAGCCCCGCGCTCGAGCGGTTCCGCCAGGTGCCGCAGCGCGCCCGGCGCCCGCCGGCCGACGAAGCCTCGCTCGCCGTGGGCACTTGGCTCGGCCTCGCGCCCTACGAGGTCACTCCCGAAATGGCGGCGCGCTATCTCGCCGACTCGCACGAGAGCGCGACGATCTATGCCGAAGAAGGCCTGCTGCACCCGCGCGACATCCTGCGCAGCGGCAATTTCGTGCTGAGCCGCAACGTCGTGTTCGGCCCGTGGATCCATACCGGCAGCCGGATCCAGCATTTCGCTGCGGTCGCGGTCGGCAGCACGCTGTCAGCGCGCGCCCATGTCACCGCCAACTATGTGCACAAGGGGCACAAATTCGTTGAGATCGACGCACTCGTGGTTGCCGGCGGGACAAAGCCTGTCGCCCATATCGCCCACACCGCAATCTACCTCCCCCGTCAGATTGCGGCGGCCTGACGGGGGCGCTTGCCTTGGCCGGTTGCCTTTGCGGCGGTGATAGCGGCGGTTCCGATCAAGCCGATGCGGCGGCGGTGTCCGCACCCTCGCCGTAGCGCCAGCTCTTGCTGTCTTCGGCCGGCGCCGCGAGATGGCGGGCCTCCAGCTGGCCGAGCGCGTGGCGGATCGAGGTGAAGGCGATTGCCACCCCCTTGTCGCGCTGGATCGCGCTGCGGATCTCGGCCGGCCGCAAGGCGCGCGGGGCATTCGATTGCAGCACCTCCTCGACGAGCTGGGCGTTGGTGCCGCGTAGCGGCCGCAGCGCCCGCGGGCGGGCGCTGCGTTGTGGCGCCGGCGGCGTCGCGCGTCGACCCGCGCGCGGCGCAGACGGAGCCGGCGCGGCGGACGGTTGCCGCCGCGGCGGCGGGGCAGCCTCCGGCTCGGCCTCCGGTGCCGGCGTCGCGGTGAACTCGCGAACCGATTGCATCGCCGCCGCATACCCCGCGGCAAAGGCTTCGCGGCGCACCGCTTCGATCTGTTCCTGCAGTTGCGTCAGGGCCGTTTTTGCCATGCTTGTCTTGCCTCCCAAGAGAAGCTCTGAGCATTGAGCACAAAGACAATTTTTGCAATAGACGCCGGCAGCCGGAGTTTAGGCCGAGTCGCTGCCGCTGCGGTTATGTCAGCCGCTCGCGCGGTGGCCGGGTCTCGCTGACCAGGTCGCGCAGCACCGGTTTGCCGGGCAATGGCTCGAGCGTCATCACCGCATCGGCGCGCAGCCGGGTGGTGCAGGCATAGGCGACGACGCCGTCGATCGCGAGCGTGCATTCCTTGCAGACATTGCCGTTGATGCAGCTGTAGCGGATGGCAAGCGACGCGTCGCGCTCGCAGCGGATGCCGATCAGCGCATCGAGCACCGTCGCGCCGTCTTCGAAGTCCACCGCGAATTCGTCGTAGCGCGCCGGTAAGCGCGCCTGTTCGCTGGCGGTGCCGCGCCGGATGCGCAGCCGCGCGGTGTGCATTGCCGTCACGCGACGCCGGCGGCGAGCGTGCCGTCGCTGATCATGCGCACGTGCCGGCGGCGCGCCGCGGCGGGGTCGGCTGCGGGGAAATCCTCGCGCTGGTGCGCCCCGCGGCTCTCCCGCCGCGCCAGGGCCGCGCGAGTTACCGACTCGGCGGCCAGGAGGCTGCCACGCAGCTCGAACCAATCCGCCAGCGTCGGATTGAACGCGCGGCCCGGCGCGATCGCCAGATCGGGCATGGCGGCGCGCATCGCGGCGAGCCGGGCGAGGGCACGGCCGAGCCCGGCTTCCGTGCGGAACGGCCCGACCTCGCGCTCCATCAGCCCGCGCAATTCGTCGAGCATTGCCACTGGGGCGACATCACCGCGGCGCCCCTCGGCGAGTTCGCGGATGCGTTCGACCGCCGCCTGCCGCGGCGCGCGCGGCGAAGCCCGACCGTCGCGTCGCGGCGTATTCGGCGGCAAAGCGCCCGGCCCGCTCGCCGAACACCAGCGCCTCGGGGATGGCGTTTCCGGACAGCCGGTTGGCGCCGTTGGCGCCACCCGCCGCCTCGCCCGCCGCGTAAAGGCCGGGCACCCGGCTCGCCATCCGCTCGTCGACCGCGATGCCGCCCATGTGGTAGTGCGCGATCGGCGCGACCTCGACCGCCATCTGCCCGAGATCGATGCCGTTCTTCGCCAGCCGCGCGATGACCGGGCCAAACGCCACTTCCAGTGCCGCGCGGGGCACATGCGCGAACGACAGATAGACGCCGCCGTGGGGCGAGCCGCGCCCGGCAGCAACCTCCTTGTGGATGGCATAGGTCGCGATGTCGCGTGGCGTCGTGTAGCCCGCCGTTTCGTCGCTGCCGTAATCGCCGAGAAACTCGCGCCCATTGCCGTCAAGCAGCCGTCCGCCGAGCTTGTAGCGAAACGGGTCCCACATGATCGGGTCCATGCCGACGAGGCGCGGCGCGAGATGGCCGATCGGAAAGAACTGCACAAACTCCATGTCGACGAGCTCGGCGCCGGCGGCCAGCGCCAGCGCATAGCCGTCGCCGCCCATGTTGGCCGATGCGCTGTTGCGCCGGTAGATCCGCGTCAGTCCCCCGGTGGCGATGATGACCGCCTTGGCGGCGATCGTCACCGGCGCGCCGGCTGCGGTGTCGAGGGCCACCGCGCCGACCGCCACGCCGCCGTCGGTGACGATGTCGGTGACGGTCAGGTTGCTGATGCGGCGGATCCGGTCGATCGCCGCCACCCGGCGGCGCAGGGTGGCAGCGACGGCGGGACCGGTATTGAGGAAATCGACATAGCAGCAGCGCGGCCGTGAATGGCCCGGCGCCATCACCTGGGCGATCCGACCGTCAGCCCGGCGCGCCCAGCCGATGCGCCACCCCTCCATCTCGCGGATGCGATCGGGTGCCTCGCGACATAACGCCACCGCCAGCGCCTCGTCGCACAAGCCGCGGCCGGCCTTTAGCGTGTCGTCGAAATGCGCCGTCCAGTCGTCGGCGCATTCCTCGCCGAGCGCCGCGGCGACCGTCATCTGCGCCATCACTGTGGCACCGCCGCGCCCGATGAGGCTCTTGTCGGCGAGCAAGACCCGCTCGGCGCCGCTTCGTGCCGCGGCGATCGCGGCGTACATGCCGGCCCCGCCGGCGCCGACGATCAGGATGTCGGTGTCGAGATCGGTCATCGCGTAACTAACGCCGCCGCGGCGCGGGCGACCCGCGCGGCGCGGTCCTGCTGCCGCGCCGCGCCGCGCGCCACCACCGCCTCGCGCACCGCGGTCGGCGCCGTTTCCGGCGAGCCGGCGGCAAACGGCGGCGCGGGATCGTACTCAACGGAGAGCTGGATCGCCTCCGCCACGGCGCGGCCGGCGACCGCTTCGGCGACGCGCAGCGCGACATCGATGCCGGCGGTGACGCCGCCGCCAGTGAAGATGTTGCCGTCGACGACGACCCGCTCGGCCACCGGCACGGCGCCGAATGCGGCGAGGAACTCGCGCGCCGTCCAGTGCGTCCCGGCCCGGCGTCCGCGCAGCAACCCGGCGGCGCCGAGCACGAGCGAGCCGGTGCAGATGCCGACGACGTAGCGTGCCGTGGCGGCGGCGCGACGTACAAAGTCCAGCGTCTCGGCGTCCTCGAGCAGCGGGTTCATGCCGCCGCCGCCCGGGACGAGCAGCAGATCGAGCGGCCCGCAGCTGTCGAAGGTCGCGTCCGGCAGGATCGTCAGTCCATGCTCGGTGCGGACCGCATCGCGCGTTTTCCAGATCAGCGAAACCTCGCTGCCGGGCAGCCGGGCAAGGATCTCGTAGGGCCCGGTCAGGTCGAGCTGCGTCAGGTTCGGAAAGACCAGCATCCCGCTGCGAAACACGCGCTCGCTCATTCCCTTGTCCTCGATGCCGCGATATCGAGCATAGCAGCGCCGGTCGGCACAGACGAGCGCTCGCAATAGCGGTCGGCGGCGGTGGCGTCGGGTGGCATTGGCTCCGGTGCTGCACGGTTGCGCGCGCCGTCGGATCACGTTAGACGCGATGCTGGCGATGTCGCCGCGCCGAGGCCCGGTGCGGCGGCGCAGCAGGAAATGTTGGACGATCGCGTTGGTTGCGGGCAAGCTCAGGTGCCGCGGTAGAAATGACATTCTCTTCGCATCGGGGGCGTGATTGGTCCGCCGATCCAACCGGGTTTCCCGCCAGCCGCAGCCCGGCCGGCGCTCGCGACCCGGAGTTCGAACCCCGTTTCGGTGATATGGCCTATGGTAATACTCGGCATCCGTGACCCCGCTCCGCTCGCCACGCGCCGCTGAGCGGGACACCGGCGTCATGCCCGATCCCGCCGCACGTGCGAGCGGCTCCGGCCAGGGAGCAGCGGCGCACGCCCCTGTCTCGACACGCAGCCTGATGATCGCGGCGCTCGGCGTCGTCTATGGCGATATCGGCACGTCGCCGCTTTATGCGATCAAGCAGTGCTTTCCGAACGCTGCCTCGCTCACCGCGCCGCGGATCTTCGGGGTGCTGTCGCTGATCGTCTGGTCGCTGACCATTGTCGTCACGATCAAATACGTGCTTGTGCTGATGCGGGCCGACAATCGCGGCGAAGGCGGCATCTTCGCGCTGACCGTTCTGGCGCTACGTGCAACGTCGCGCCGGTATCACCGCTGGATTCTGCTGGCCGGGATGATCGGCGGCTCGCTGTTTTTCGGCGACAGCGTGTTGACGCCGGCGATCTCGGTGATCAGTGCGGTCGAGGGGCTCGAGGTCAAGACGCCGGCATTGCATCCCTTCGTGCTGCCGTTGACGCTGGCGCTGCTGGTCTTTCTGTTTTTCGTGCAGCGGCGCGGCACCGGCCGCGTCGGCGGGTTTTTCGGGCCGGTCATCATCGTCTGGTTCGGGACGCTCGGCATCCTCGGGCTCAATGAAATCGTCCGCAATCCGGCCATCCTCAAGGCGCTCGACCCGCTTTACGGGGTCGAACTGGTGGTCGGCGACCCCGCCGCGGGATTCGTCTTGCTCGGCTCGGTGGTGCTCGCCGTGACCGGCGCCGAGGCGCTTTACGCCGATATGGGCCATTTCGGACGCCTGCCGATCCGGCGCGCCTGGCTCTACTTCGTCTTCCCGGCGCTGTTGCTGAACTATTTCGGACAAGGCGCGCTGCTGCTCGCCAACCCGGCCGCCTTGCAGAACCCGTTCTACCACCTCGCGCCGACTTGGGCGGTCTATCCGCTCGTCATCCTCGCCTCGGCGGCAACCGTAATCGCCTCGCAGGCGGTGATCTCCGGGGCGTTTTCGCTGACCCGTCAGGCGGTGCAACTCGGCTACCTGCCGCGCATGCAGGTGCAGCACACCTCGGAGCACGAGGTGGGCCAGGTCTTCGTGCCCGACGTCAACACGATCCTGCTGGTTGCGGTTATCGTCACGGTGCTCGGTTTCCGCTCGTCGGACGCGCTGGGCTCGGCCTACGGGATCGCGGTCACCGGCACGATGACGGTCGATACGATCCTCGGCTTCACCTATCTGGCGCTGGGGGCGCGCTGGCCGCTATGGGGACTGGTGCCGCTGTTCCTGGTGTTCGCGACGGTCGATCTGTCGTTTTTCGGGGCGAATATGCTGAAGATCGCCGAGGGCGGCTGGTTCCCGCTGACCGTCGGCGGGCTGGTGTTCGCGATCATGGGAACGTGGTGGCGCGGCCGCCGGCTGATCACCGAGCAGCGCAGCCGCGACGCGATGCCGCTCGATACGTTTGTCGCGGCGCTCAACCCGGAGCGGCCGGTGCGGGTGCCCGGAACCGCGATCTTCCTGACCCGCGACCTGACCCAGGTCCCGGTCGCGATGCTGCACGCGCTGAAGCACACCAAGGCATTGCACGAGCGCGTCGTCATCATGCAGGTCGACACCGAGGGGGTGCCGCACGTGCCCGACGACGGGCGGCTGGAGATCGCCGAGATCGGCAAGGGCTTCTACACGATGCGCGTGCGCTACGGCTTCATGGACGAGCCCAACGTGATGCGCGCGCTGGCGCAATGCCGGGTCCAACATTTCCACGTCAATCTGATGGATACCTCGTTCTTCATCGGGCGCGAAAAGGTGCGGCCGCGCGCCCGGCGCATGCTGTTCTGGCGCTGGCGCGACCGGTTGTTCATCCTGTTGACCAAGCTGGCGCTCGACGCGACCGAGTTTTTCCGCATCCCGCCCAACCGCGTCGTCGAACTCGGCGGCCAGATCGAAATCTAGCCGCTCCTCTTCCGGATAGCCGAGGGGAGAAAGGACATCCGAAGCCGCAAAATCGGCTTTCTGGAAAAAATTGAATTCAGAACCGCGCGAGGTTACAAATTAAAGTGCTAATATAATTCGTTTCTTCTACAGACTCGGCGGATTCTCGTCCACCACCTCTCCGGCGAGGCTGTTGTCGACCGCGGTTTCGTAGGCCGTCCCCTTGGCGAAGCCGCCGGAGACGAGTCCGGCAACCAGGCGCTGGTAGCCGTCGCGCGGCAGGATTGGAGTGCGGCTCCAGATGCCGAGCGTGCGGTAGCGCGCCAGCGCGGCCCGCAGCAGCGGTGACGGCACAGCCGGGAAATAGGGTTCGACAACCGCCGCGAGCGCCTCGTCAGAGGCGCGATGCAGCCATTTCTGCGTGCGGTAAAGGGCGCGCACCAGCCTGAGGAACTCGTCGCGCTTGGCGACCAGCGTGCTGTGGCGCGCGTAGAAGGTTGTATACGAGCACGGTCCGCGCGTCGCTGCGGCATACCACAAATGGCCCATCCCCGAGGTGATCAGCTCCTCGGCCTGAGGCTGGAACAGCTGGATTGCATCGACGTCGCCGCGGTGCAGCGCGTCCATGTTCTCGGCCATCGACCAATCGCCGATTCGGTCGATGTTGTCCGGGTCGATCCCGGCGCGGCGCAAATCCTCCTGCAGGCACAGCCAGGGGGTCGGCACCTCGCTGACCGTGGCGATCCGCATCGCGGTCAGCACGGCGAGGCGGAAATTCGGCCGCGGAACGCGGCCGATCAGCACGAACGGGTCGCGCGTCACCGCTTCGCCGAAGCACACGAGATCGCAATGCGCCCGCAGGTCGTAGATTTGGTTGACCCGCATCGGCCCGCCCCACGTCACGTCGACCGTGCCGTGAAACAATCCGTCGGCCGCCTGCCCCGGGCGCGGCGCGCTGGTAAAGCGCACCTCGACGCCCTCCTGGTCATAGGCACGCAACGCCAGCGCCGCGTAATAGGGCGCATAAAACAGCGCGCGCAACGATTCCTGCACAACCAGCGCCACGGCCCTCAGCCCTCCTGAAGAATTGCTGCCGCGGCGTCGGCGAAGACCTGCGCGCCGAGCATGATGTCCGCCTCCGTGGTGTCCTCCGACCAGTGGTGGCTGACGCCGCCGACGCTCGGGACGAACATCATAGCGGAGCGCACCCGGCGTGCCAGGATCTGCGCATCATGTCCGGCGCCACTCGGCATCCGCCGATGCCGCCCCGGCGCGTGGCGCTCCGCTACCGCCTCGATTGCCGCCTGAAAGCCGGGATCCATCGCTGCCGGCTCGCTTTTCGACAGGGGCACGAGCGCGACCGCGCACGGGCCGGCATGGTCCGCCGCGGCAACCAGCTCGTGCAGGCTGCGCTCGAATCGCGCCAGGATGTCAGGATCGGTATCGCGGAACTGCACCTGCATCTCGGCCCGGCCCGGCACGATGCTCGGCGCGTTCGGGTCGAGCAGAATGCGCCCGATCGTCCACACGGTGCGTGAACCGGTCCGTTGACCGGCGATCCCGGCAAAGCGGTCATGGATGGCTGTCGCCAGCCGCACCAGCGCGACCCCGGCATCCTTGCGCCGCGTCATCTCGGTCGTGCCGGCATGGTTCTGCTCGCCGATGACGGTGACCCAGTAGTTCCAGCTGCCGATGATCGCCTCGACGATGCCGATCCGGTCGCCGGTCGATTCGAGCGTCGCGCCCTGCTCGATATGGGCCTCCAGATAGCCGACATAGCGCGCCGGATCGAGCCGCTCGCAGGGCCTTCCGGCATAGCCGGCGGCGGCCAGGGCGGCGCGCAGGGGGGTGCCGTCGCGGCTGGCCGCGGTGTCGATCTCGGCATCATCGAGGCCCTCGGTAAACGAGCGGCTGCCGAGCATGTTGCCGTAATGCCCCTCCTCGTCGGCCCAGGCGACCGCCTCGACGCCAAGCCCGGCGAGCGTCGGGTCGGCGGCGATGGCGCGTGCCGCCTCGAGTGCGTAGACGACGCCCAGTGCGCCGTCGAGCCAGCCGCCATGCGGCTGCGTCTCGCTGTGCGAGCCGACCAGCAGCCGGCGCGACGCGCGCGGGTTGCGACCGAGCACGTTGCCGATGCCGTCGATGACCGGGTCAAGCCCGGCTTCGGCAAATCGCTCGGCCAGCCACTGGCGCGATGCGCGGTCCTCGGGCGAGTAGGTCGGGCGGTGCACGCCCGTTTTGTAACGCCCGAATTCAGCGAGGCGCTTCAAGTCGGCGACGACCCGTTCGCCATCGATTTTCAGCATTCGTGCCCTCCGTCCTCTAACAAACCTGTCAGCGAATTAACCCGCGTCCGGCCGGCCGCGCGGGGAGCGATGGCCGATTGCCCGCCTACTGTAGTTCAGGAACACCGATGGAGAGCGTGCGATGAACAGGTCAGTATCAGTAATAGCTTGTGTCGCGTTGATTGGCGGCATCGCGATCGCGTCACCGATGGTCGCCTGGTCGGCCGACAACCCGAGCCCGCCGCCCGCCGCTCAGGCCACGCCGGCGCCGGCGCCGGCGCCGCAGAGCATGCCGCAGATGGGCCAAGGCAGGATGGGCGACCATCCGGGCATGGGTCCGACCGGAATGGGCGGCGGCATGCGCGGACACGGCACGCCGGGCGACGACGAGGGCATGGGTCGCATGGGAATGGGCGGCATGATGGGCGGCCCGGGCATGATGCGGGAACACCATTGGGGCAGGGGCCCGATGGGCCACGGCTGGGGGATGATGCGTGAGGGGAAGGCGCACCGCACGCCAGCCGAGCGCTGCACCGAGCGGGTCGCACGGCGCGCCGGCATGGTCGCCTACACCGTCGCCAAGCTCGACCTGACCGCCGAGCAGCGCCCGATCTGGGACAAGCTGAACGCGATCATCGAAGCGGGGAGCGCGAAGGAGCAGCAACTGTGCGCCGCGCTGAAGACGGCGGGAACGCCGGCCGGACAGCAGACCGTCCTCGACCGGGTCGACCGGCGCGAAAAATTCCTCAGCACCCACCTGCAGACGTTGCAGCAGGCGCGCCCGGTGCTGGAGCAGCTCTATAAGGCGCTGAGCCCCGAGCAGAAGGAGATCATCGACCATCCGTTCCACCACGGCTAAGTCGGCGGGATACCGGGTTGGGGCGGCCGGCGCCGGTCAGAACTCGAAGTCGAGTTCTGGCACGGCGTCCGGCTCGGCCAGCGCGTCGGCGATCCACTCGCCCATCGACGGCAGCTCCATGATCCGCGCGCAATAGGCAGCCGCCGCGCCGGTCAACGTCACATTGTAGGTCTTAAAGCGGGTGCACACCGGGGCGTACATCGCGTCGGCGATGCTCAGGTACTCGCCGAACAGATAGGGGCCGTGCCAAGTCGCTAGGCAATCGCCCCAGATCTTGAGGATCCGGTCGATGTCTGCCTGTGCCTCCGACCAGATCACAAAGCCCGGCTTGTGGGCTTTCAGGTTCATCGGCAATGCCGAGCGCAGCGCGACAAAACCGGAATGCATCTCGCCGGAAATCGAGCGGCAGCGGGCGCGCGCTGTCTGATCCGCCGGCAGCAGCGCCGCCTGCGGCCGGATCTCGTTGAGATATTCAGCGATCGCCAGGGTGTCCCACACCGAGCGCCCCTCGTGGATCAGGCACGGCACCAGGATCGAGGACGAGCGCAGCAGCAATTCGGCCCGCACATCGGGATCGTCGGGCGAGGCGATCTCCTCGACAAAATCGAGCCCCGACCATTTCGTCAGCAGCCAGCCGCGCAGCGACCAGGAGGAATAGTTCTTGCTACTGATGACAAGCCTGGCTTTGGCCATGCGCTCCTCCTGTGGTGCTTGCAGCCACGCGCAACCGGAATATGCTGTGACCGTCGCGTCGTTCCATAATCCCACGGGCCCCGCCTTGCCGCTCCGCCATCGTCGTCAGCCTTAGCAGCCCGTGCTCTACCACGCCTATCAGGCGCTCGCCGAGATGATGCTGCCGCTGCAGGCGGCGGCCGGCACCGCTGCCGGGCAATTGCGCACGCCGTGGCCAGGCCTGCCGGCCAACGCATGGCTGCGCCAGTTTGCCGCGGCGTGCGAATTGATGGCCGGATGGCGATTGACGCATCAGCGACCGCCCTTCGGGATCGACCGGGTGGTGGTCGGCGGCCGCAGCGTTGCGATCCGCGAGGAGCCGATGCTCACGCGGCCATTCGGCACATTGCTGCATTTCGCCAAGGAAACGCCGGTGGCGCAGCCGCGGGTGCTGCTGGTCTCGCCGATGTCGGGCCACTTCGCGACCTTGCTGCGCGGCACGGTGCGCACGATGCTCCCCGACCATGACGTCTATCTGACCGATTGGCATAACGCGCGCGACGTGCCGCTGGCGGCCGGCGGCTTCGGCTTCGACGATTTCATCGACTACGTGATCGGCTTTATCGAGGCGCTGGGGCCGGGCACGCATGTCATCGCGGTGTGCCAGCCGACCGTCGCGGTGCTCGCCGCCGTCGCGATCATGGCGGCGGAAGGAAACCCGGCGCAGCCGCCCAGCATGATCCTGATGGCCGGGCCGATCGACACCAGGATCAGCCCGACCGAGGTCAACCGGCTGGCCACCAGCCACCCGATCGAATGGTTCGAGAGCCGTCTGATCAGCCTTGTGCCGCCCGGCAACCGCGGGGTTTTCCGCCGCGTCTATCCCGGCTTTCTGCAGATCGGCGCGTTCATGATGATGAATTTCGACCGGCATGTCCGCGCCCATGCCGATCATTTCGCCAGCCTCGCCGAACAGGACGATGCCAAGACGGCGCTGCACCGCGCCTTCTACGACGAGTATTTCGCGGTGATGGACCTGCCGGCGGAATTCTATCTCGAAACGGTGAGCCGCATCTTCCAGCAACAGGAATTGGCGCGCGGCACGCTCGTCTCGCGCGGCCGCGTCGTCGATCCGGCGGTGATCCGGCGCACCGCGCTGATGACCGTCGAAGGCGAGAACGACGATATCTGCGGGCTCGGCCAAACCCTTGCCGCGCAGGAACTGTGCACCGGGCTGCACCCGATGCGCAAACGCCACCACCTGCAGACCGGGGTCGGCCATTACGGCGTGTTCAGCGGCCGGCGTTGGGCGAGCGAGATCTATCCGCAGGTGCGCCAAATGATCTGGACCAGCAAGTAAGACACGGCGGCAGGCGCCCGGCAGTGCACGGTCAGCCGCTGTTGCGCAGGCCGGCCGCGATCCCGTTGATCGTCAGGTGGATGCCGGCGACGACATCCTCGGCCGTGTCGCCGGCGCGGTAGCGCTTCAGCAGCTCGATCTGCATATGGTTGAGCGGATCGAGATAGGGGAAGCGGTTGCGGATCGAGCGCGCCAGCAGCGGGTTGCCTTCGATCAGCGTGCGCTGCCCGGTGATCGCCAGCAGCGCGTCGATCGTCGCTTCGCGCTCGCCGCGCAGCCGCGCAAAGATCGGCTCGCGCACCGCCGGCTCGGCGACCAGCTCTGCATAGCGCGAGGCGATGCCGATATCGCTCTTGGCCAGCACCATGTCCATGTTCGACAACAGGGAACGAAAGAACGGCCACTCGCGATACATCGCGTGCAGCAAACCCATGCCGGTGTCGGGATGGGCCGCGAGCCAGCCCTCGACCGCCGTGCCGAAGCCGTACCAGCCGGGCAGCATCAGGCGGCACTGCGCCCAGCTGAACACCCAGGGAATGGCGCGCAGATCTTCGAGCCGGGTCGACGGCTTGCGCGAGGCCGGGCGGCTGCCGATGTTGAGGTTGGCGATCTCGCCGATCACCGTCGATTCGCGGAAATACTGGTCGAACCCCGGCGTGTCGCTAGACCAGGCTGCGGTAGGCGCGGTAGGCGAGATCGGACAATTCCGCCATCGCGTCGAGATAGACGGTGTGCGGCGCCGCTTCGCCGGTATGCAGCAATGTCGCTTCGAGGGTCGCGGCAAACAGGATTTCGAGATTGCGCCGGCCGATCTCGGCGTTGGAATATTTGCTGGCGATGACCTCGCCCTGCTCGGTGATGCGGATCGCGCCCTGCACCGCGCCGCCGGGCTGCGCCAGGATCGCCTGGTAGCTCGGGCCGCCGCCGCGCCCGACCGAGCCGCCGCGGCCGTGGAACAGCCGCAGTTTGACGTTGTGGCGGCGAAACACCTCAACCAGCGCGATTTCCGCCTGATAAAGCTCCCAGCCCGAGGTCAGGAAGCCGCCGTCCTTGTTACTGTCGGAATAGCCGAGCATGACCTCCTGCGACCGGCCGCGACTGTCGAGCAGCCTGGCATATTCCGGCACCTGGAACAGCCGGTCCATGATGCGGTCGCAGGCGCGCAAATCGGCGATCGTCTCGAACAGCGGCACGATGTCGAGCGCCAGCGCGCCGTCGCGCGTGCGCATCAGCCCGGCTTCCTTGAGCAGCAGCGCGACTTCGAGAATGTGCGAGACGCTGGCGCATTGCGAGATCACGTAATGCGGCAGCGCGGCCACGCCGTAACGCCTTTGCGCCTCGGCGGCCGCGTCGAGGATTGCCAATTCTGACGAAGTTTCCGGCGAGTAGGTGAGGAAGCGCGACGCGAGCGGCCGCGCCGAGCGCAATTCCGCCCGCAACAGCTCGATGCGCGGGTTTTCCTCAAGCTCGGCATAGGCGGTGGGCAGCGCGGTGTCGAACAGCTCGGTAACGGTGCGGCGATGCACCTCCGAGCCCTGCCGCATGTCGAGCGCGGCGAGGTGAAATCCGAATAGGTCGACCGCCCGGCGCAGGCGGCGCAGGCGGCCGCGCGCCAACGCCATCGAGCCGTTAGCCACCAGTGAGCGATGCAGGATGTCGAGATCCGCGCCGAGTTCCGCAGCAGCCTGATAGGGCGGCGCCACACCGGGCGCCGGCTCGCCTTGCCACGGCTCGGCGAGGCGCTGCGCGGTCGCGGCCAGCCGCGCATGAATATGCGAGATCGCCCGGCGATACGGTTCGTCGGCGCGGTGCAGCACCTCGGGCGCGCGGTCGGCGAGTTCGCGCAACGCCTCCGACACGTCGACGATGCGGGTGTCGAGCGACAACTCGCCTTCAAGCAGCCGCAACTCGTCGAGATAGAAGCGCAAGGCCCGCCCGCTTTGCACCAACAGGGCACGGCGCAACACCTCGGCGGTGACGAACGGATTGCCGTCGCGGTCGCCGCCGATCCAGCTGCCCATGCGCAGGAACGAGGGAAGGCTGTCGTCGCCTTCGCCGGCGGCGGCGAGCGCGTCCTCCAGCGTCGCGTAGAGCCGGGGCAGCTCGCGCAGAAACGTGAAGTCGTAATAGGCCAGCCCATTGACGACCTCGTCGATGACGCGCAATCGGGTGCGCCGCAACAGGCTGGTCTGCCACAGGGTCAGGACGGCGCGGCGCAATGCCTCCTCGTTGACCGCCAGCTCCTCCGGCGTCAAATCGGTGCGGTCGCGCTCGGCCAGCAGGTGGGCGACCTCCATCTCGCGGTCGATCGTGCTGCGCCGGCGCACCTCGGTCGGATGCGCGGTCAATACCGGGCTGATCGAGGCGGTCGCCAGAAACTCGCGCAGCTGCGCGCCGGTAATGCCAGCCTCGCGGGCGCGCCCAAGCGCGTGCGCCATCGAGCCGTCGCGCGGTGGCGAATTGGCGCGCGCGTGCGCCCGGGTGCGGCGGATGCGGTGCTGGTCCTCGGCGATATTGGCGAGGTGCGAAAAGAAGCCGAACGCGCGGATGATCTGCAGCGCGACGCCGCGCCCCAGCCCGTCCATCAATTCGCCGAGTTCGCGGCGGGCGACTTCGTCCTCGTCGCGCCGGAAGCGGACCGAGGTCTGGCGGATGCGCTCGATGACATCGAACACGCGCTCGCCGTGCTGCTCGCGCACCGTGTCGCCGAGTACCCGGCCGAGCAGCCGCGTGTCCTCCCACAACGGCCGATCCTTGTCGGATTCGACGGCGGCGTTCGGCAGGTTGCCGGCTTCGGCGTCCTCGACTGCCCGGATTGCCTGCGCGCTCCGCTTGCGGCTCTGCGGCATCGTTCGCTCCTATGCTCGCGTCGGGCGCAGCAAGAGCCGTGCCGACAGCGCAGGGCTATTCGCGCAATTTGTAGCGCTGGATCTTGCCGGTGGCGGTCTTTGGCAAGGTGTCGCAGAACGTGATCCAGCGTGGGTATTTCCACACCCCGATCCGCTCCTTGACGTGGTTTTGCAGGGCTACGGCGAGGGCGGCGGGATCGTCGCGCGGCGCACCTTCTTGCAGCACGACGAACGCCTTCGGCTTGATCAGCGCGTCGGAATCGGGATGGCCGACGACGCCCGCCTCGAGCACCGCGGGATGGCCGATCAGCGCCTCTTCGACCTCGAACGGCGAGACCCAGATGCCGCCGACCTTCAGCATGTCGTCGCTGCGCCCGCAATAGCGGTAATAGCCGTCCTCGTCGCGCATGTAGGTGTCGCCGGTATGGGTCCATTCGCCACGGAACGTGTGGCGCGACTTGTCGCGCTGGTTCCAGTAGCTCTCGGCGGCGCTGGGCCCGCGCACCACCAGTTCGCCCGGCTCGCCGGTCCCGACCTCGCCGCCGGCTTCGAGGATGCGGACGTCATAGCCCGGCACCGGTTTGCCGGTGGTGCCGTAGCGGATGTCGTCCGGTCGGTTCGACAGGAAGATGTGCAGCATTTCGGTCGAGCCGATGCCGTCGAGAATGTCGCTGCCGACCCGCTCGCGCCAACGCAGCCCGATATGCTCGGGCAGCGGCTCGCCGGCCGAGATGCAGCGGCGCAGCCGGTCGGAGCCGGCGCCCGGGCCAAGCTCGGGATGGGCTAGGAGGGCTGCATACAGGGTCGGCACGCCGCCGAACATCGTCGGGCGGAAGCGCCGCATCGTCGCCAATACCGCCTCCGGCGTCGGCCGGTCGGGCAGCAGCACCGCGGCGGCGCCGACCGCCATCGGAAACGTCATCGAATTGCCCAGCCCGTAGGCGAAAAACAGCTTTGCCGCCGAGAACATCACATCGTCGGGGGCGATGCCGAGCACCTGCGCGCCATAGGTGTCGGCGGTGGCCCCGAGGCTCGAATGAGCATGGCGCACGCCCTTCGGGTTGCCGGTCGAGCCCGACGAATAGAGCCAAAACGCGCACTCATCGGGCGAGCACGCGGCCGGCCGGGCATCCGGCGCGCCGCCGGCCAGGAACGCGTCGAAGGCGCTGCCGTTTCCGTCAGGCACGCTGGCGACGGTCCGGCCCAAGCCGAGCCGCTCGATGGCGGGAGCTAATGGCGCGAGCAGCGGCGCCGAGACGAAGACGGCGGCGGCGCGGCTGTCTTCAAGGATGTAGCCGGTGATGTCGGCCGGCAACAGCGTGTTGATCGGCACCGGCACGACCCCGGCACGGATGGCGCCCCAGAACGCGATCGGGAAATCGACCGTGTCGAGCATGACCAGCGCAATGCGCTGCTCTCGCTGGACGCCGGCGGCCCATAGCGCGACCGCAAACCGCGCCGAGGCTGCCGCCAGCTCCCCATAAGTCAGGCTGCGCCACGGATCGGCAAACGCGAGCCGCCCGCCGCGCCCCTCGCGCACATGCCGGTCGACAAAATAATCGACCGCGTTGCCGTTCGTTCCGGTCATTCCCGTTCTCCTGTCGCTTCGGCTATCTCCGCCTCCAGCGCGACCGCCTGCCCCGCGCCATTGAGCCGCCGGCGGCTCACCGGGCTCGGTAAGCGTCCACACCGAGCTGGTGACGCCCGCCCGCCATGCCGAAAATCGCGACGCCGACCACCGCGTGCGCGCCAAAGGCCAGACAACGAATGATGTAGGGTTACATGGCCGGGCGTTTCGCCCCGCCATGTTTCCTCCCGCGCGAGACACTGCTTCCCGGCTTGCCCGCCGGTCAAGCCGTTCGACCGACCACCGCGATCAGCGGATCGCTGAAATCCTCGACCCAATGCGCCAACCGGCGGATTTCGATCTGGTCGAAACCGGCATGACGCAAATATGCCTCGACGAGTTTGGCGTGGCCGTCGTCGTCGAGCCGATGCCAGATCGCGACCGCCTTCGTTGGAAAGCAGCGGTTCGAGAAGCTGATGACAATCGGGGAGCCGGGGCGCAGTACCCGCACCACCTCGCGCAAGACTGCGACCGGCTGCTGCAGATACTGGATCGAGACGCAGATCATCGCCGCGTCGACGCTGGCGTCGGGGAGCAGTAGCGCGGGATCGCGGTTGAGGTCCTGCACGAACCAGCGGGCAAGCCGGGGGTTGGCGGCAAGCTCGGCCGCGTTCATGCCAAGGCCGATGACTTCGCCGTATTCGGTCTCGGGCGGCAGGTGGCTGACCCAGCTGCTCATCAGGTCAAGGAGGACGCCACCCGCCGGCAATACCTCGCGGTAAAAGCCGGTCAGCGCGGCGACCGCCCGTTCGTCGATATGATAGACGAGGCGCGGCTCGTCGTAGAACAGCGCGTCGTCGTCGCCGTCGATCTTCGAAAAGGCGCCTGATGGCAGCCCGAGCGCATCGTCCATGACAGAGCTCCGACGCAGGATTATCGAAGAGGCTACAACTCAGCGTCATTCCCGCGAAAGTGGCAATCCAGGGCCGTATTTGTGGCTTGCCCGAGATCCCGAGCTTTGCGGAATGGGTTGTCTCAGTTTGAATCCGACCGAGACGCCACCGCGCGCCGCAAAGAGGTACTTCGCGCAGGCTACCTTATCCGGGAAGCGACGTCGTCGGAACGCGATCAAGGAGCGGGTAAACTCGACTATGGCAGCCTCCGGGAGGATCGATATAGGCCGTTGCTCATTCCTGCTCGCGGAATAGTCGATGGGTCGCAAGAGCCGACTTGGGAATCCGCATGCCGACGTTAACCATTATTTGCGAATGGAGATGGATAAAATTTTAACTCTTTTTATCCTTGATTTGTGGTTGATCGACCGATACTCCTAGGCCATCAAATTCTGGGCGTCCGTCGCCTCGTGCAGAGAAAATGGAGCCCAGATTTTTCCTGCTGTTTTACTGAAATGAGGCACGTGGGCGGCTATCGCACGCCATGACGTGTCATGAAGATGGACGTTTCCGTGAGGCATGTAATGGATGAAAATGTGAGCGTACCGTCGCCGGTGAACGGCCGCCGCCCGTTTGAGTTTGAGACAGTGATCGACGAGATCTGCCGGCTAAATTGGGAAAATATTAACCTCCATGAAGTAATGCAGATTGCCAAATCGTATTATTATTTCTCGATCCAGTTTCGCGAGAATCTCGAGGTTGCCTGTCGGCTTTACCCGCACGACGAGAAGCTGACAAAGCTCCGTGAGGGAGAATGCGACACCGCTAATCTGTCGCCCTGGCCCGGGGTCGCTGCGGTTGGCGAAAGACTTAACCACGACGAATTCGTCAAGCGGTTGCTTGCGCTGGAGGGGGTTGAGCGGGATGATTATTTGTCTCAGGTCGGCCAGGCCTATTTGGGCCGCATCCGCGAGATCGACGATGTCACCCGCGCGACAAGCATCGCCAGCTACGAGGATGGCGGCCTGAGCCGGGTCTTCGCGGCGATGCTCCGGGCGCCCGATTGGCGGGGGGCCGGACCGAGCGCCTTCAGATTCTTCTTGGAGGAACACATCCGGTTCGATACGGATGACGACGGGGGCCACGGTGCTTTGAGCCGTCATCTGAAACCGGATGACCGCATCCTGCCGCTCTGGATTGCCTTCAGAGAATTGCTGGTTGCCGCGGTGCCGCGGTTTTGGCAGGCATCGGCCGATCTGGCGAACGTCGCGAGCGAGGGAGCCGAACTGTGTGCGGTGGCCGCTGAGTAGCGGCCGGCACGCTATAGCGGCAGCGGGCGAGCGCAAGCCTTGGCGGCAGACAATGCGAAATTAACCTTCCCGGCCGACAATTCGGAATCCCGCCGCGGCGGACGCGACACGGAAGGGGCATCAGGTGCGAAACGAAACCATTGCGGTGCATGGGGGTTTTGTTGCGGATCCGACGACGGGGGCGGTAGCGGTACCGATTTATCAGACGGCGGCCTATGCGTTTGACAGCGCCGAGCACGGCGCGGCGCTGTTCAATCTGGAGCAGGAGGGGTTCCGCTATAGCCGGATCAACAACCCGACGGTGGACGTGCTCGATCGGCGGGTCGCCGCGCTGGAGGGCGGGGTGCAGGCGCTCAGCGTCAGTTCGGGCCAGGCGGCGCTGCACTATGCGGTGCTCAACCTCAGCCGGATGGGCAGCAATATCGTCTCGGTGCCGCAGCTTTACGGCACCACCCACACCCTGTTCGCTCACCTGCTGCCGAGCCTCGGGGTCAAGGTTCGCTTTGCCAAATCGGATCATCCGGCCGATATCGAGGCGCTGATCGACGCGGACACGAGCGCGGTGTTCTGCGAGAGCGTCGGCAACCCGGCGGGCAACATCTGCGATATCGAAGCGATCGCCGACCGGGCGCACGCGCATGGCGTGCCGCTGATCGTCGACAACACGGTCGCGACGCCGATCCTGCTGCGCCCGATCGAGTTCGGCGCCGACATCGTCGTGCATTCCCTGACCAAGTTCATGGGCGGGCACGGCACGACACTGGGCGGTGCGATTGTCGATAGCGGCAAATTTCCGTGGGACCGGCACGCCGGCCGGTTCCCGATGTTCAACGAGCCCGACGAATCCTACCACGGCCTCGTTTACACCGAGCATTTCGGTCCGGCGGCCTACATCGCGCGCTGCCGCAGCGTCTTTCAGCGGACCACCGGTTCCGTCCTGGCGCCGATGAGCGCGTTCCTGCTGTTGCAGGGCATCGAGACCATTGCGCTGCGCGTCGAGCGGCATGTCGCCAATGCCCGGCGCGTCGCGGAGTTCTTGCGCGGTGACGGCCGCGTCGAATGGGTCAACTACGTCGGCTTCCCGGACAATCCCTATCACGCGCTGGCGCAGAAATACCTCGGCGGCCGGGCCTGTTCGCTGCTGACCTTTGGCGTGCGCGGCGGCTACGTCGGCGGCACCCGCTTTTACAACGCCCTGGGTCTGATCAAGCGCCTGGTCAATCTGGGAGACGCGAAGACGCTGGCCTGCCACCCGGCGTCGACGACGCACCGGCAGATGCCGCCGGCGGAGCAACTCAAGGCGGGTGTCAGCCCGGAAATGATCCGGGTGAGCGTCGGCATCGAACACGCCGACGACATCATCGCCGACCTCGATCAGGCGCTGGACCGGGCGCAGAAGGATGCCGCGCCGATTGCTGCCCAATAGCGGCCTTAGCACTCGCGGGGAACGCACGATGGCTGTCTTGTCGACGCATCCAAATCGAGGTGAAGTGTCGCACGGCGATGGCGTCCGTCCGATCATCATCGGCCTCGTCAACAACATGCCGGACCTGGCGCTAGCCAGCACCGAGCGGCAATTTCGCGAACTGCTGAGCAAGGCGGCCGGCAATCTGCCGGTTGTGCTGCGCGTGTTCTCGATTGGCAGCATTCCCCGCTCCGATGCCGGCCGGCAGTATGCGCGCGATCATGCCGAGCCTGTCGAGACACTGTGGGACGCCGATCTGGATGGCCTGATCGTCACCGGGACCGAGCCGCGCGCCGCCGATCTGACCGACGAACCCTACTGGCCGACGCTGGCCAGGCTGGTGGACTGGACGGTGGAACATGCGGTTCCCAGCATCTGGTCCTGCCTCGCCGCTCATGCCGCCGTGCATCACCTTGACGGCATCCGGCGCATTACCCGCACCGTCAAGCTGTCCGGCGTCTTCGAATGCGTCAAGACAGCCGATCACCCCCTGGTCAGCAATGGCCCGGCATGCTGGCGCACGCCGCATTCCCGCTACAACGACTTGCCCGAACAGGAACTGGCATCGCGCGGCTACGAGATCCTGGTGCGGTCCCCGGTCGCCGGCGCCGATCTGTTCATCAAGCAATTCAGCGCCCCGTTCCTGTTCATGCAGGGCCACCCGGAATACGAAGCCGACGCGCTGTTGCGGGAATATCGCCGCGATGTCAGCCGCTTTCTCGGCGGCATCAGCGCTGAATACCCGGAAATGCCCTGCGACTACTTCGGAGAGGCCGCGAGCGCGGCGCTGCTGGCGTTCCGGGCAAAGGCGCTGCAGCGACGCGAGAAAGCACTGATCGCCGAGTTCCCGATGGACTTGGCGCAGCGCAATCTGCTCGGCTCGTGGCAGGCGGCGGCAAGCCACCTCTACGCCAGCTGGCTGTCCTCCCTGGCGCACCGAAAATTGCCGTTTGCCGCGTCGATCGATGCCTGCGCGGCGAATGGCGCCCAACTGCCGACGGTGCCAGCTTATGGGTGAACTCGACCCGACGCCGCCGGTGGCCACGCGGGCCACTGCTCCTCCATCCGATTGGGGCGACGACACCGCGCTGTGTCCGGTTGTCGCGCTCTTTCCCGCGCGGGACGAGCGCGAGCACCGGGAGGATCTGTTGACGCAGATGCTCCTCGCCGCCGCCGCACGGGTCGCCGACGGGGCGGTTACCCCGACCTTCGACCGGGACCGCTTTCGCCGCGACCTCGCCCGGTTCGATTTTGCCGCGCCGCAGCCGACAGAAGCGCTGTTTTCCTGGGTCATTGCGCAACTCGAGCACGGCGTCACCCATGTGACGCATCCGCGGTATTTTGGGCTGTTCAATCCGGCGCCGACCTTCCCGGCGCAGTGCGCCGATCGGATCGTCGCAGCATTCAATCCGCAACTGGCAACGTCGACGACCTCGCCGGCGGCGGTCGCGATCGAGGCCCACGTGATCGGCGCTGTCGCGCAGCGCGCCGGGCTTCCCGCGGCAACGACCGGCCACTTCACGACCGGCGGGGCGGAGGCGAACTACACCGCGTTGATCTGCGCTCTGACCCGGGCGCACAGCGATTTTGCAACCAAGGGCGCCCGCGCCTTCGCCGGCCCGCCGGCGTTCTACGTCTCGCGGGAAAGCCACCTTGCCTGGTTCAAGATCGCGCACCAGTCGGGCATCGGCCGCGACGCCGTGCGGCTGATCGAAACCGATGGCACGGGGCGGTTGGACGCCGATGCCTTGGCCGCCGCGATAGCGCGGGATCGTGCCGCCGGCCAGGTGCCGGTGATGATCGCCGCGACCGCCGGGACCACCAACGCCGGAATGATCGACCCGCTCGCCGCCTGCGCCGCGATCGCCCGGAAAGAGGGTCTTTGGTATCACGTCGATGCCGCCTGGGGCGGGGCGCTGATCGCATCGGAGGCACTGCGGGACGCGCTGGCCGGCATCGAACAGGCCGATTCGGTCACCATCGACGCCCACAAATGGTTCGCGACGACAATGGGCTGCGGCATGTTCTTCACCCCGCACGCCGATGCGTTATCCACCGCCTTCCAGGTTTCGACCGGCTACATGCCGTCCAATATCGGCGGGCTCGACCCGTATGTGACCTCGGTTCAGTGGTCGCGGCGCTTTCTCGGCCTGCGCCTGTTCCTGTCGCTGGCAGCGGCCGGATGGGCCGGTTATGCTCGGCATGTCGAGCGAGCGGTCGAACTTGCCGCGCTTATCGAAGCGGCGTTGGCGGCGCGCGGCTGGTCGGTTGCCAACCGGTCGTCGCTCGCGGTGCTGTGCGTCGAGCCGCCACGCGGGTCTGCCGACGTCAAGTCGATCGTCGGCCGGGTCCTTGCATCGGGGCGAGCCTGGGTGTCGGTGGCCGATTTCGAGGGCCGGCCGGTCATTCGTGCCTGTGTCACCCATGGCGAGACCACGCCGGATGACGTCATGGCGCTGGTGGAAGCGCTGGAGGGGGCGAGAGCGGGGAGGATCGGTGGATCTGACCATTGAAACGGCGGGATCCCGCGGCGCTGCCCCCGCGGCAGAAAGCCAACAGCCGGCGATGAGTGCTGAGCTGGCGCAGGAGGCAACGGCGCGCCTGTTCCGCAGCGTCCGCGCCGGCCGATCGTGGCTGCGCGCCCGTGAACACACGGTTGCGGCGCCGCAGGTCGCCGGCTGCGTTGCGATGAAGCCGGGCAACGACGAGCCGCCGGTGTTCATGGTCCCGGGCGCCCCGGGGAGCATCCTGCAGCTTGGTCCCCTCGCCACGGCGTTGCAGGTTTCCATGCCGGTTTACGCGATCAAGCCGCGCGGCCTGGAGGAAGGTGAAATCCCCTGCCATAGCCTCGCGGAGATGGCGCAATACAGCATCGGCGTGATCAAGGCAGTGCGGCCGACGGGGCCATATCTGCTCGTCGGCTATTCGGCCGGTGGGCTGGTAGCGCTGGAGATGGCGCAGCAACTCTCTGCGGCAGGGGAAGATGTTGCTCTTGTGGTGCTGGTCGATACGTATCCGAGCAGGCAAAACTGGCCGCTCAGCAGCCACGCGGACATTCTGGGCCGCCGGACGGTCAACGCCCTGTGGTCGTTGCTGCGATATTCGCCGTGGCAGGCAGTGCGCGAGGCAAAGCGTCGCCTCGGCAGCCTTGCGGGCTATCTGGCAGAGAGCGGGATGACAGCGTTGCCGCTGCCGCCGCTCGTGCCCGAGGGGGTCGGCCCGGCGTCGCGCCGGGTGCACATCGCGACCTACAACGCCGGCGAGGCGTATCGCCCGTCGCGCTATTCGGGAAGGGTCGTTCTCGTGCAGCCGGAGTTGGTCCCGCCCCTGATGCCGCGCGAGTCGGCAACGGTCTGGCGGAAATTCCTGACCGATTTGGATGTCTGCAGGGTGCCGGGCTCGCACCTCGACATGGTCGAAGCGGGCGCGGCGGACACTGCGGCGCCGATCAGCGAACGCCTGACACAAGCGCTGCTATCGCGGCCCAGCCCTCCCGGCGCTCTCTGAAAGGGAATCCCGACAATGTCCGTAAAGTCGACCATTTTTTCCGAGTTTGAGCAGGTCGCGCGCGAGCAAAACAAGCCATTGATCGCGTTGGCCGACGACACGATGCTGTTGGAGTCGGGCCTCAACTCGCTGTGCTTCGCGATCATCGTGGCGCGGCTCGAAGACGCGCTGGGGGTCGATCCGTTCCAGACCGCAGAGGACGAGAAATTTCCGATGACGGTCGGGGACTTTGTGAAGTTCTATGAAAATGCCGCAAGGTGACGCGTCGCTGTGGGACCTGATCGCGCGCGGCGGCAACCTGCCCGGCCGGCTCTTGCACGGAGCCGCCCACCGCGTTGCCCTGGACAAACTGGTCGTGGGGTCGAGCCTCGATGGCTCGCTCGCCGAGCTCGCGGGCAGCGCGGTCCTTGTGGCGACGGCCGATCAGCTCACCGCCGCGCTGGCGGTCATCGAGCTTGACGGGGTCGCGCGCCGGCTCGTCCTGTGCCCGCCCGACGTGCCGGCCGAGCATATTCCCCAGATCATTGCGGCGGCGGACATCGACGCCATCGTCTCCGACGGGACCATGTCGCGCGGCGCCATTCCGGATCGCGCGCGCCTGGTTCTGTGCAACCCGCACATCTCGCCCGCCAATCCGGTGCGGGCGGGGCGTTGCCGGACCGAGTGGATCCTGCTGACATCAGGCACGACCGGGTTGCCGAAGCTGGTGGTTCACACACTGTCGAGCCTGACCGGGGCAATCAGGCCGGGCGGGGCCACGCCGACCGCCCCTGCGGTGTGGAGCACGTTCTACGACATCCGCCGCTACGGCGGCCTGCAGATCTTTTTTCGGGCGGTGCTGGGGGGCGGGTCGCTGGTGCTGTCGAGCGCGCGCGAGGCCACCGCAGACTTCCTGGCCCGCGCCGGCGGCCAGGGCGTCACACACATCTCGGGCACGCCGTCACATTGGCGGCGCGCGTTGATGAGCCCGGCGGCCGGCCGGCTGGCGCCGAAATATGTCCGCCTGTCCGGCGAGATCGCAGACCAGGCGATCCTCGACGATTTGCAGGCGTTCTACCGCGAGGCCGGTGTCGGGCACGCCTTTGCTTCGACCGAAGCCGGGGTTGCGTTCGAGGTCAACGACGGCCTTGCGGGCTTCCCCGCGAGCTTTATCGGGCGGGCGGGCGCGCCGGTCGAGCTGAAGATCGAGGACGGGTCGCTGCGCATCCGATCGGGGCGGACCGCCACGCGCTATCTCGGTGACGCAGGCGGTGCCCTGCGCGACGAAGACGGTTTCGTCGACACCGGCGACATCCTCGAGCGGCGCGACGAGCGCTACTATTTCGTCGGACGCCGCGGCGGCATCATCAACGTCGGGGGTCTGAAGGTCCACCCGGAGGAAGTCGAGGCGGTGATCAACCATCACCCCGCGGTGCAGATGTCGCTGGTGAAGGCCCGGAAAAATCCGTTTACCGGTGCGGTTGTCGTTGCCGATGTGGTCGTGCGGCCCGATCCGGCCGGTGGCGCGGCCGGTGCTCCGACAGCGGCGCTCCAGCGCGACATCCTCGAGGCCTGCCGCCGCACCTTGGCGCCCCATAAAGTGCCCGCTTCGATCCGGTTCGTTGCCGCCCTGAACGTCGGCGCCGCCGGCAAACTGGCGCGCCTCGATACCTAAAATGTCCCCAGGGCGTAATGTCATCGTCACCGGGGGGAGCCGAGGGCTCGGCCTCGGTATCGCCCGCGCGCTGTGCGATGCCGGCTACGGCGTCGTTGCAATCGCCCGCAGCGAGAGCGAGATGCTGGCCGCGGCGATGCGCGAAGCTTCCGACATACCCGGAGGCGCACTCCGCTTCCTGCCGTTCGATCTCGCGAATGTCGCGGAGATCCCCGATCTCGTCGCGCGGATCCGCAAGGAATTCGGGCCGGTCTTCGGCCTCGTCAACAACGCCGGGCTGGGCACCAGCGGTGTGCTAGCGATGATGCGCGACGCGGAGATCGAGCGCCTCGTCCGCCTCAACACCCTGTCGCCGATGCTCCTGACAAAATACGCCGTCCGGTCGATGATGGCGCATGGCGAGGGGCGCATCGTCAATATTGCCTCGATCGTCGGCTTTACCGGATACAGCGGGCTGTCCGCCTACAGCGCGACCAAGGCGTCGCTGCTCGGCTTCACCCGGTCGCTGGCCCGCGAGGTCGGCAAGCTTGGCATAACGGTCAATGCCGTCGCGCCCGGGTTTGTCGATACCGAGATGACCCACACCCTGACCCCGGGCCAGCGCGACCGGATCGCCCGGCGCAGTGCGCTCAATCGGCTGGCCGATGTCGATGACATCGCCAATGCCGTCGCGTTCCTGATGAGCAGCAAGGCGCGCAACATCACCGGCACGGTGTTGACCGTGGACGCGGGGAATACGGCCTGACCCTGCCGACCTGGCCGGCTCAGAATCTGATCTCGCCGGCCTCGATCCTGGTGTGACGCGCGGCGTCGACCCGGACGAAGGCGCCCGCGCTGCGGTCATCGAGGTAGACGGCGTCCGCGGTGGCCCTCGGGTCGTAGCCTTCGCTGACGAGTTCCTGCTTTCTTTGCTTGAACGTCGCCGTCACTTCAATCGCGTCGAGCAGCCGCACGAACAAGGGGCGCGCGTATTCGGGCAGGCAGGCGGCAAGATGCCTCCGCAAGGCGGCGAGATCGAAGCCGGGGCCGATGACGATCGCCGCCATGCCGGCGCGGCCGTCCGCACCGGGCAGCGCCACACCGTACACGACCGCCTCGCTGACGCCGGGGCAGAGGGAGATGGCTTCCGCCACCTCGGTCGTCGAGACGTTCTCCCCCTTCCAGCGGAAGGTGTCGCCGATGCGGTCGACAAAATAGAAATAGCCGCGCGCGTCCTTGCGCATCAGGTCGCCCGAGCGAAACCATGCGTCGCCCGCCGTGAAGACGTTGCGCAGCACCTTTTTTGCGGATGCCGCCGCGTCGGTATAACCCTCGAACGGGCTGCCGGTCTTCGCGGTGTTGTCAGGGATCTTGCTGATTGCCTCGCCGACCTCGTCCGCGGCGCAGCGCGAGCAGAACCCCTCCGCGTTGCGCACCGGCTCGCCGCTTTCGACATCGAACCTCACCAGCACCACCGGGAAGCGGTGCGCCAAAAAGCCCGGGATGCGGCCGATCGAGCCGGGTTCGCCCTCGCAGTTGAACAGCGAAAAATTGGCTTCGGTCGCGGCATAGAATTCGAGGTTCTGCGGAATGCGGAAGCGGCGGCGAAATTCGCCCCACACATCGGGCCGCAGGCCGTTGCCGCAGCTCAGCCGCAGCCGGTGGACGGTCTCGCGCGGGTGTGGGGGGCTGTTGACGAGATAGCGGCACAATTCGCCGATATACTGGAACACCGTGCAGTCGGACGATACGACGTCGTCCCAGAAGCGGCTCGCCGAGAACCGCTCGCGGATGACCACCGAGGCGCCGCTGACGAGCATCGCGCCGGTGGCCACGACACCGCCGACGCTGTGATACATCGGCAGGCAGTTGTACATCCGGTCGCTCGGGCGCGCGTCCATCATCCCGGCAAACCACCTGCTCCATTGCATTATCCGAAAGTGGCTGACATTGGCCGCCTTGGGAAAGCCGGTGGTTCCGGAGGTGTAGATGCACAGAGCCCGGTCGGTCAGGGTCGCGATCGCGGGTGGCGCGCCGCAGAGCCGATCGGTCCCATCCTGCTGGAACTCATCCTCGATCCGCGAGTGACGGGCGTGATCGTCGCCGTGGACCCAAATGGAGGGCTGCGAGACGAGGCGCGGCAGCACCGCATCGACCGCCTCGACGAGGCCTGACCCGACAATGACGTGCTTTGGCGCGACGGTGTCGATCGCGTGGATTAACGCATCCCCGGCCAGATGCGCGTTGACCAGCGCAACAACACCACCGATGCGCGTTATTCCGAGCCAAACCGCCATATATTCGGGGCAATTGTGCATCAGCAGGCAGATCACATCGCCACGGCCGACGTTCTGCCGCGACGCCCAAGCCGCATATCGATGGGCGCGGTCTGCAAGTGCCCGGTAGGTCAAGGACACCGGTTCGCCAAGCAACGCCGGCTGCGCCGGAAACGCTTCCGCGGCCTGGTCGATGACGATCGGCAAGGTGACCGTCGGATTCTGGCTGATCTGCGCCGTTAATTGCAGGGCGCGCAGCCAAGCATCGCGCCCCCGCCTATCGGCTTCGACCGATCCATCAGACAAGCTGCGGCCTCCCACAAGGCGTGGTTCAGCCTGCTCTTACCACAGGTTCGGGCCGGAGGCAGAGGAAAGCCGGTCATGGCGGTCCCGTCATCGCACCTGAGCTCGACATCTGGCTGACGTCGACCGACGACTTTTTCAAGGTTGGGCCTCCCGAATTGGTGGACACCTTTGGCAAGCTCCGAGGGGAGCAGAAAGGTGTCGAATGGGGGCGGGAGCCGACTCAATTCCGACATTTGCGGCACTATATGCCCAAGCGGAGCGGTCGGTGCCGGGCGCCGTTCTCTCAGGGATGAGAGTGTGGTCCGGTCAGCGAGGCGGGCGGGGGTGGGCCGGTCAGCGTCTCGAGGAAGGAAATCAGGTCGGCCTGCTGAGCGGCAGTGAGATGTGGGACGAGGTTGGCGGTTGCCTCGCGGGTGCCGACCAGGCGGCCGCTGCTCGCCGCCGCACCTTGCGCGTAGAAGCGCATCACCTCCGCCAGCGTAGCGAACCTTCCGTCGCGCATATAGGGCGCGGTCAAGGCCACGTTGCGCAGGGTCGGGGTCTTGAAGGCGCCGAGCTGGGAGGCCGGCGCGGGCAGGAATTCGAGCTGCTGTTTTGCTTCCGCGTGCGGGTTGTCGCTGAAGGGCCCGGCGGCATTGAAGATGTCGGCGCGCACGGCGCCGATGCCGTCGGCGCGGCCGCGATCGGGGGTCTCGCCCGGCAGCAGCGGCAGGCCGAGATTGTGGAACTGGCCGTCGCTGAAGGTCGGGCCGGCATGGCACAGCTCGCAATTGCCAGCGCCGACGAACAGTCGCAGCCCGCGCTTGGCCGCCGGGGAGATCGCCTTCAGCTTGGCGGGGTCTGTCTCGCGCAGCCCCGCGACATAGGTATCGAACGGCGAGGCGCCGCCCACGAGCTTGCGCTCGTAAGCCTCGATGGCCTTGCCGAGATTGCTGAACAGCCGGTTGACCGAGGTGCGGTCGGCCGGCGCCATCGCGCGCCAAGCGCGGTCGGGTGCATTCTGCGGATCGGGATCCGGGCGGGCATGCGCCGGAAAACGCGCCTTGTCGTCGAGCGCTGGCAGTGCGCCGAAGACCCCGCGGTACGCCGCGCGCAACGGCGGGTCGCCGGCGATCCGGTGGGCGACGCTGAGCCTATCACTGCCGAATTCGTGGACGTTCTCCAACGGCTGCAAGGCCTGCGACCACAACGAATTGGTCCGACCGTCGAGAAAAAACCAGTGATTGAAGACAGCGTCGATGAGGGTTGGCGTGTTGCGCGTGCCGACCGCAAGTCCCTTGGCGAGGGCTCGCCCGTCGGTAAAGGCGAGCGTCGGCTTGTGACACGTGGCACAAGAAACGTTACCGTCGGCGGAGAACGCCGTGTCGAAGAACAGGTACTGGCCGAAAATCGCGGCCGGTGCGCTGTCGGCGACGCCATCGGTCGCGCCGAGCGGCAGTTTGCCGAGCGGCGAATGGCGTTCGATCGCCGCCAACTCGGCCTGACTGTAGCGGTCGGACGCGCCGAGCCTCGCCGGCGGTGGGGCGGCGGCGGCAAGGGCGATCGCCAGAGCGGCGAGCGCCATGGCGCCGAGCAGGCGGTGCGGCCGGTGCCCGATCACGTGCCGCAGCAGGGAAGGCGGAAATACGCGGTCCCTTGCTTGCCGCCTTCGTTCACGGTGAGTTTGATGACCCACGGGCCCATCATGTGGAAATACACACCGGACAACGTGAATTGGCCGTTCGTCTCCGTTTCTTTCGGCGCTGATTGCATGCCGTGGGCGAAGCCGTGCTTCAAGCCGTGCCGCATGCCGAACTCTACCTCGAGCTTGGCGTCGGTCAGCTGCCTTTTTGGATCATGGCCGTCGTAGACGGCAAAGCGCAGGTCGAAGTATTTCTCGTAGGGGATCGGCTTCGGCAGCGTCAGGAGCTTGACCAGGAACCGGTGGTTTTCGGTATAGGCTTGTCGGGTCGGCGCGAAATGTGCGGGCCCCTCCGGCATCGCCATCGGCATTTTCACGCCGCCTGACTGCGCGCCGGCCGGCCCGGCGAACGTGACGAGGATCATCGCTAGCGCGAGAGCTGCGGCTGATCTCATGGGGTGCCTCCCGGAACTCGCCTTCTACTCTGCGTAGAATGCGCCTATCAAAGCAACAAAGTCGAGCGGCCATGTGCCCCTCGATTCCCGCTCTCGCGGGAATGATAGGGGAGCGAGGGGGCGTCAAGGGCCGTCGCCCGCGCCGCTTCCTCCCTGGCGCTTGCGGGCGCGCTCCTGCCCCGCTAACGTCGCGCGCGCGTTGGGCGGGGATTTGGGCGCATGTATGGTAATCCGTTCGTTTGGCTGATCCAGACCCTGATCACCGTCTTTATTTGGCTGTTGATCGCGCAGGCGGTGTTGAGCTGGCTGCTCGCCTTTGGCGTCGTCAACCGCTACAACCGGGCCGTCGCGGTGATCGGCGATTTCCTGTATCGGGTGACCGAGCCGGCGCTGCGCCCCATTCGCCGCGTCCTGCCGAATTTCGGCGGGGTCGACATCTCCCCGGTCATCCTGATCCTTCTCCTGATGTTTCTTGAGCGGTTCATCCTCTACTACGTCATGTGAGCTGCCCTTCGCCGCGGCGAAGGGCGGGGTTCGCGTGGCGGTGCGCCTCTCGCCGCGCGCCCGGGCCGAGCGGGTGGACGGGCTGGCTCGCCTCGCCGACGGCGCCCCGGTATTGAAGGTCGCCGTTACCGCGCCGCCGGCGGAGGGGCGCGCCAACGAGGCGCTGCTGCGGCTCCTGGCAAAGGAATGGGGTGTGCCGCGAAGCGATCTTGCGATCGTCGGCGGCCTCAAGAGCCGCAGCAAGACCGTGCATGTCGCCGGCGACATGCACGGTCTTGCTGAAGCGGCTCGCCGCCATTGTCGCGGCATTGCCGAGGGGATGAAATCAGCGTCCGGGCGACGACCTGATCCACTCGGCGATCCGCCGCACCACCTCGGCCTCGATGCCGAGATAGCCGTGCGGCGAGGATCCCTGGCAGGGAGCGGAGCGGAATTCGTGGCTCTCGACCAGCATCACCTCTTTGCGCGGCGACTGCGCCAGGGCGGCCAGAATCCGCGGGGCGTTAGCCGGCGGGCTGGCGATGCAACTGTCGCCCGTATTGCCGACGATCAGCGCCGGCACCGTGATTGTGCCCGGGTCGGCATCGAACACGGTTTCGCCCGAATGGTTCGGCGCGCTGACCGCGGAGGTCAGCACGATGCCGGCGGCTTTCGGCGCAAGGTGTCCGCCGTTGACCGCTCCGATCGCGCCCTGGCTGGTGCCAATGATCCATACCGGGGCGGCTGCGCGCGTGCGGGCATAGCCGACGATGACATCGAGCGCGGCGCGATAGGCCGGCAGATGCCGCTGCCCGAGTAGCGAGCCGCCGTTGGGCGGCCCCGCCACCACAACGTCGAACCCTTGCGCAGCCCATAATGCGCGGGTCCGGACGAGGAAATTTCCGTCCGGCCGAATCGTGCCGGCATCGTCGATCGCAAGCATGCCTCTGCCGCCCGACAGCAGAATGACCGTCGCGCGCGGCTGCGGCACGGCGATGAACAGGATGCGCTCGCGGCCCCAGGACGGGACCGCTAGGTCTGCCACCGTCGGCACGCCGGTCGGCTGTGCGCCGACGCCGGCAACCGGCAGCAGCCACAGCAGAGCCGCCGCAACCCCGATGCGCACGGTTGCCGCCGACCGAAGCATCGCCGCTCTCCCTTTGTCGCATCGCAAAGCTAGCCTAGAGTGCGGGGATACGTCGCAAGCCATTTCTCGCAATGGGAGGACGTCGATGCTGTTGCCGCTGCACGGGCGCCGGATCGCCTACGACCTGCTCGGCGCCGAGGACGCGCCGACCGTGTGTATCACCCACTCGCTCGCTTCCGACGGCGGCAGCTGGGCCGAGCAGGTGCCGGCATTGCTCCAGAGCGGCTTCCGCGTGTTGCGGCTCGACATGCGCGGTCATGGCGGCAGCGATCCGGTCAGCGGCGATTATTCGATGGCGGCGCTCGCCGACGATGTCGCCGCGGCGCTGGCGGCGCTGGGGATCCCGCGGGTGCATTACATCGGCCTGTCGATCGGCGGGATGATCGGCCAGGCGTTTGCGCTGGCGCATGGCGAGCGGCTGATCTCGGCGATGTGGTGCGACACCCTGCCGGCGAGCCCCAAGGGCGCCGACGAGATCTGGGCGCAGCGCATTAACACGGTGCGCGGCGCGGGTTCGCTGCTGCCGCTTGCCGATATGACGGTCGAGCGCTGGCTGACCGGGGCGTTCAAGGCGCAGCACCCCGGCCGCTGGCGGCAGATTCGTGATACCGTGGTCGGTACGACGCCGGCCGGTTATCTCGGCTGCTGCGCTGCGATCCTCGATTTCGATTTCGTGCCGCGCCTCCCATCGGTGCGGGTGCCAACCCTCGTTCTATGCGGCGCCGAGGATGCCGGCACCCCGGCCAGCGAGAACCGTCGCCTCGCCGGCCTCGTGCCCGACGCGCGCTACGAGGAGATGGCGGGGTGCCTGCACTTCCCCAATGTCGAGCGGCCGGACGCGTTCAACCGCATCATGTTGGGCTGGCTCGAGGTCCAGCGCCGGCTGCGCTGAGGCCGTCCGGCGAGGCTGCCGCGGCGTAGGCGGCGAAATACTCCGCCATCAGCGAGCGGACGATGCGGCCGAGCCGCGCGTAATCTTCGTCGTCGAGGTTGGCGAGCGACACCCGGGCCGAGGGGTGCGGCGTGCCGAAGCCGCGGCCCGGCAACAGCACGATACCGGCCTCGTCGGCGAGGCGGAGCAGGATTTCGAGCGGGTTGCGGGTGGCCAGCAGCCAATCGACGAAGCCGCGCCCGTAGACCTGGGTGCCGAGGATTTCGAGGTCGAGAACCGCGTAGTAATCGACTGCGTTGGGGTCCTGGGCGAGGTCGATGCCGAGCGCCTCATAGAGGGTGCGGTGGCGGGCGCGGATCAGGCGCTGCAACGCGCTTTTGTAGCCGCCGGCCTCGTCGATCAGCCCGAACAGCGCAAACAGCGCCATCTGGACCTGCTGCGGCGTCGACAGCCCGGCGGTGTGGTTGAGCGCGACGGCGCGGCTGTCCGCCGCCAGCCGGTCGATGAACTTCAGCTTCCGCGGCTCGACGACGAGCGAGCTATAGCGCATGTCGAGCGGGCCGAGTTCGCCCTCGGGCAGCGCCGCTATCATGCCGTCGAGCACATTCGCGCGGGCGGTGGCGACGACGCCGAGGCGCCAGCCGGTCGTCCCGAAATACTTCGAGAACGAATAGACGAGGATCGTGTTGGCCGGGCAGCGCGCGAACAGCGACACGAAATCGTCGGCGAAGGTCGCGTAAACGTCATCGGTCAGGATGATCAGGTCGGGCCGGTGAGTCGCAACGATGCGGGCGATATGGGCGAGGCCGGCATCGTCGATCTTGACCGAGGTCGGGTTGCCCGGGTTGACGAGGAGCAGCGCCTTGACGCGGGGATCAAGCAGCTTGTCGAGCTCGTGTGCGGGGTATTGCCAACCGGCTTCCGGGTCGGCATGGATCGCCAGTTCGGCGAGTTGGTAGTCGCCGAGCAAAGGGATTTCGATGTAAGGCGTGAAGATCGGCATGCCGATCGCGATCGTGTCGCCCGGATTGAGCAGCCGGTTCTCCCGCAGCGTATTGAAAACATAGGTGATGCCGGCGGTGCCGCCCTCGACGGCGAACAGGTCGATGCCGCCTGCCGGCGGTACGCCCCCGAGCACCTCCCGCGCCAAATAGCGCGCCATGATCGTCTCGGCATGGCGCAGCATCCGCACCGGCTCGGGGTACTGGCACCCCAGCACGCCTTGCGTCAGTTCGTGCAGGAATTCATCACCGGAGAAGCCGAGCCGGTTCTGCGTATAGGACACGGCAGCGGTCAGGAAAGCGATGCCGGGAACCTCGCGCCGTTCTTGTGCGAAGGCCGCGAACCGCGTCGCGATACCGTCCGGCCGCGGCACCCCGGCGACCTCGGCCGGCAGAAGGGCGCCGCAGCGCTCGGCCTCGCTCATCGCGAACAGGCCGAGTTGGAAAAAGGCGTGGCGTGGCTCGCGCGCCAGGAAATTCGGGTTGCCGCGCCCGGCGTTCAGCATGACCCGCTCGGCGTGGCTCGCGGCCAGCGCGACCAGCCGGTTCTTCAGCTCGAACGGGCTCAGCCGCGCCAGCGCGTCGAGTTCGGCGGGGTCCACGCGAGGCGCTCGCCGGGCCCCGCAACCCGGGCTCAGCCGCGCACGGCTTCCGCCGGCGGCAGGTGATGCTTGCCGAGCGGCACGACCGTGCTCGCCTGCGGGCCCGCGGCGCTTTCCGAATGCTGTGCGACAAAGCGCACCTCGGCGCCGACTTCCAGCGTGTCGAAGCTGCCATTGGCGACGCTGTTGCGGTGAAAATAAATCTCGTCGCCGCCCGGGGTCATGATGAAGCCGCCGTCGCGGTCGGGCAGGAGGCGCGCGATGCGGCCGTGCTCGGGCACGGTATGCAGCTTTACGTCGCCGCGCCGGCCGCGCACGTAGTCTTCGAGCTGGCGCCGCGCCGCGTCGAAGGCGTCGCGCACCGCGACATGCGCATCCTCATGCGCGTGGTTCCCGCCGCGCTCGCGCCCGACGACGATCTCGCGGCCTGGGACGATGAGGTCGACGTGGACCTCGAACAGATTGCCTTGTTGGTGATGGCGGTGGCTGCTCTCGACCACGACGCGGCAGGAGGTGATCCGATCGAACAGATGGTCGAGCTCCTCGACCCGCTCCCGGATGCGCGCGTCGAGCGCCGGCGAGGGGTCCATGTGGCGGAATGTGATCTGCAGTGGCAACTGCATCATGTCTCTCCTGAGCTATACGCCCATACACTAACGCTCTGGCGCCCGCCGAGTTTGATCCAGCGCAATTCGGCCGCGGTTCTACAGTGCGAACGACTGGTGCAGGCCCGGCATCACGACATGGCCGGCGAGGTGCGGCGCCAGCGCGTCCATCACCACCACCTCGCCATGTACCAGGAACGTCGTCTCGACCTGCGTGATCCGGTGCTGCCAGTCGATCAGTTCCGGCTGGTCGGCATGGGCGGAAAAGCCGTTGATCGTGTGGATCTGGGCGCGCACCGGGATCGTCTCGCCGTACAGTTCGATCTCGCGGGCGCCGTCGATGATCCGGCGGGCCAGCGTCCCCTCGGCGGCATAGCCGACAAAGATGATGCTGGCCTCGGGGCGCCACAGATTGTGCCGCAAATGGTGCCTGACCCGGCCGCCGGTGCACATTCCCGAGCCGGCCATGATGACCGCGCCGCCGCCGATCCGGTTGATCGCGATCGAATCTGCCGTCTCGCGGGTGAAGCGCAGCCCGGCAAAGCCGAACGGGTCGGTCTTCTCGGCAAACATCCGGGCGAGGGTTGTGCTGAAGCATTCGGGGTGGCGCTCGAAGATCTCGGTCGCGCCGATCGCCATCGGCGAACTCGAGAAATACCGCCATCGACGGCGGCAACCGGCTCTGCACGATGCCCTGGCGCAGCACGTAGAGGATTTCCTGGGCGCGTTCGAGCGCGAAGGTCGGGATCACGACGTTGCCGCCGCGGCCAAAGGTCTCGCCGATCGCCGCCAGCAATTCCTCGGCCGATTCGGCAAACGGACGGTGGCGGCGGTTGCCGTAGGTCGCTTCCATCACCACGATGTCGGCGGCCTGCGGCACAGCCGGCGGCGCCAGGAGCGGCCGCCCGGCATTGCCGATATCGCCGGAAAACACCACCCGGCGGCGCTTTCCGTGCTCGGTCATCTCGAGCAGGATGCTGGCCGAGCCGAGGATGTGGCCGGCATCGTAGAACGTCGCGCGCAGCCCCGACGCCAGGTCGAGCGGCGTGTCGTACAGCGCCAGCCGGCCGAACCGGTCGAGGCTGTCGAGCGCATCGATCAGCGAATAGAGAGGCCCCGGCTCGCTGTCCCGGCCGTGGCGCCGAGCATGATACTGCCGGTGGCGCGTTTCCTCCTCCTGCAGGTGCGCGGCGTCGAGCAGCACCAGCCGCGTCAGGTCGCGGGTGGCGCCGGTCGTGACGATCTCGCCGCGAAAGCCGCGCTTGACGAGCAATGGGAGGCGCCCACTGTGGTCGAGATGCGCGTGGGTCAATAAAACGATGTCGATCCCGGCCGGGTCGAAGCCGAAATCGGCGGCGTTTTCTTCGTCAAGGTCGCGGCCGCCCTGGACCATGCCGCAATCGATCAGGACGCGCTTTCCGGCGCATTCGACCATATGGCACGACCCGGTGACGCTGCGGTCGGCGCCGTGGAAGGATAATTTCACCTTTCGCCCCCTTGCTGCCGCACGTCCCTCTCTAGCGCTCGGCGTTTGTATCGCACATGGTGGCGGTGCGCCGTCGATCCACTGCAACAGATGGGTTGCGCCAGATCAATCACGAAAGGCGCAAAATTGGATAATAGGAATGCTTGGCAATCTCGCCTGTCCGATCTACCCCGGCGGAGGTGAACCATGAAGCGCATTGTGGCGGCGATCGACGGCTCGGCCTCCTCTCTGAAGGCGGTCGAGATGGCCGTCGACCTGGCGATCAAATACGACGCGGAACTGATCCTGCTCGCCGCGGTGCGGGATTTTGCACCGGTCGTCAGCGCCGACCTCGCCGCCTATGCGCGGCTGGAGAATGTGACCGCGCCGTTTGCCGAAATCGGGGTCGAGCATGCCGAGAACGTGCTCGCCGGAGCGCGGTTGACGGCGCAGGAGAAGGGGGCGGCCCGGGTCTCGACGCAGACCCCGCTGGGCGACCCGGCCCACCAGATCATCGCCTGCGCCGCCGACCAGCACGCCGACCTGATCGTGATCGGTAGCCGCGGCCACGGCCAGCTCGTCGGGCTGCTGCTCGGCAGCGTTGCTCAGAAGGTCGTGGCGCACGCGCCGTGCCCCGTCCTCGTGATTTGGTGAGGCGCGCACGCACGCACCTGCCTCGCCGCCGCCTCGATTAAAGCCTCGGAGAAGACGATGCTGACAATTCCGCTCGAAAAGCTGGCCTACATCATCGTCAAGGCGCGCGAATACGACGCCGAGGTGCCGCCGGTCGACGAGGATTCCGGGTCCAATCCGGCAGACGACGCCGATCGCGGCGTGCTTGAAGACACGCCCGGCAACCCGACCTATCAGGAGCTGGTTGGCGCACTCGACGCGCTGAGCGACATTGAGCGGGTCGAGGTGCTGGCGCTGACCTGGCTCGGGCGCGGCGATTACGGTAAGGAGGAATGGCGCGATGCCCTCAAGGAAGCGCGCCGGGTGCACGACGAGCGGGAGACCACCTATTTGGTCGAGACGCCGCTGCTTGCCGACTTTCTCGAAGAGGGCTTGTCGCAGCTCGGCTATTCGATCGAGGATTACGAGATCGGTCGCCTGTAGCCGCTCGATTCCCGGAGCACGTTGACCGCGACCACAGCGTTACGGCAGAACCGCCCCGCGGCTGACCAGGTGCCGGCGGGTTGAGCCTAGCTGTCTTGACATGGCTGGAGTTCGCCTTGTGCGTCCTCCTGATCGGGCTGGCCGGGCCGGAACTGTGCCGCAGCGGGGACGTGATCGCCGAGAAAACCGGCCTGTCGGGCAGCTGGATCGGCCTCGTGCTGCTCGCTTCGGTGACCTCGCTGCCGGAATTGGTCATTGGGGCCACCTCGGTCACGATCGCCGGCGCGCCCGACATCGCGATCGGCGACGCGTTCGGCAGCTGCGTCTTCAACCTGATGATGCTCGTAGTGCTCGACTTTCTGCAGCGTGGCGAGAGCGTCTACCGCCGGGTGCGGCAGGGGCATGTCGTCTCGGCGGGGTTCGGCGTCGTGCTGATCGGCTTCGCCGGGATGAACATAGAGCTGCATGGCCGCGGCCTGGGCCTGTCGTTCGGTCATGTCGGCAGCTACACGCCGGTCATCCTGCTGCTCTACGTCCTGGCGATGCGCGCGGTGTTCACCTACGAGCGGGAGCACCGCGAAGAATTTGCCGAGGCGGTTGCCGAGCGCTATCCCCGGCTCACTCTGCGCGGCGCAATGCTGCGCTACGCGGTGGGGGCGGCGCTCATCGTCGGGGCCGGCATCTGGCTGCCGTTTGTCGCGGCCCGGCTGGCCGACATCATGGGCTGGCGGACGACCTTTGTCGGCACATTGTTCGTCGCCGGGGCGACCTCGCTGCCGGAACTTGTCGTGACCATCGCAGCGGTGCGGCTCGGCGCCCTCGACATGGCGATCGCCAACCTGCTCGGCAGCAACCTGTTCGACATGGCGGTCGTCGCCATCGACGATCTGCTTTACGTAAAGGGGCCGATCCTGTCGCGCGTGTCGCCGATCCATGCCGTCTCTGCGATGTCGGCGGTGGTGATGACCGGCATCGTCATCGTCGGCCTGCTCTATCGACCGCGGGTGCGCGTGTTGCGCACCGTCGGATGGGTCAGCCTGGGGCTGTTCATCATGTATCTGCTCAACTCCTACGTCCTCTACATTCACGGCGAATGACGGCGGTCAGGCCAGATACCGAGGCTGCGCCGTGGCATACGCTGAGCGCTGCCGACGCGGCCACCCGGCTGGGCAGCGATCTTGACCGCGGCCTTGCGGCCGACGCGGCGGCGCGACGCCTCGCGCGGGACGGACCCAACGAGATCCGCGAGCAGGCGCGGCGCAGCCTGCTGGGCATGGTCGCCGCCCAGTTCACCGACTTCATGATCCTCGTGCTGATCGCCGCGGCGGTCGTCTCGGGCGTCGTTGGCGACGTCGAAGACACAATCGTGATCCTGGCGATCGTGCTGCTCAACGCCGCGGTCGGCTTCGTGCAGGATTTCCGCGCCGAGCGTGCGATGGCCGCGCTTAAACGCCTGGCCGCGCTGAAGGCGACCGTGGTGCGCGACGGATATCGGCACACGATCGCCGCCGCCGAGATCGTCGCGGGCGACATCGTGCTGCTCGAGGCGGGCAGTGCGGTGCCCGCCGATCTGCGGCTGATCGAGACGCCGCGCCTCAAAATCACCGAGGCGGCGCTGACCGGCGAAGCGGTGCCGGTCGACAAGCGCCCCGACCCTCTTGTTGATCCAACGCTGGCGCTGGCCGACCGGGTCGACATGGCCTTCAAGGGCACGATCGTCACCTATGGAAGGGGCCGCGGCATCGCGGTCGCCACCGGCATGGCGACCGAGCTCGGCAAGATCGCCGGCCTGCTGGAGGCGATGCCGGCGACCGACACGCCGCTGCAGCGCCGCCTCGCCCGTTTCGGCCGGCAGTTGGCGATCGCGGTGCTGGCGATCTGCGCCGTGGTCTTTGCCTTCGGGATGCTGCGCGGCGAGCCGGCGCTGCTGATGCTGCTGACCGCGCTAAGCCTCGCCGTCGCCGCGATCCCCGAGGCGCTGCCGGCGGTGGTGACGGTGATGCTGGCCTTGGGCGCGCGCACGATGGTGCGGCACAACGCATTGGTGCGGCGCCTGCCGGCGGTCGAGACGCTGGGGTCGGTCAGCTGCATCTGCACCGACAAGACCGGCACGCTGACCCTCAACGAGATGCACGTGGCGGAGGCGTACGTCTCCGGCGAGCGGCGCGGCGCGGCGGCGCTCGATCCCGGCGAGCCGCCGGTGCGGCGGCTGCTCGTGGCTCTCGCGCTGTGCAACGATGCCGGGCGCGGCGAGGCGGGCGAGGTCGTCGGCGATCCGACGGAGATCGCACTATGGCGCATCGCCGCCGAACGCGGCTTCGACAAGGAGGCGCTCGAACGCAAGGCGCCGCGTGCGCTGGAGCTGCCGTTCGACTCCGACCGCAAGCGCATGACGACGTTCCACCGCGATGGCGCCGGCTTCATCGCCTACACCAAGGGCGCACCCGAAACGGTGCTCGACCGCTGTACGATGCTGCGCGCGGAGTTGGCGCAGGCGCTCGCGGTTGCCGAGGCGATGGCGGGCGACGGGTTGCGCGTTCTCGCCGTCGCCGGGCGCCGCTGGGACGTGCTGCCGGGCGACGGCGATCCCGACAAGCTCGAGCGCGACCTCGCCTTTTACGGTCTCGTCGGCCTGATCGATCCGCCGCGCCCCGAGGCGAAGGAAGCCGTCGCGACCTGCCGCGCCGCCGGCATCACGCCGGTGATGATCACCGGCGATCATCCGGTCACCGGGCGCGCCATCGCCGCCGCGCTCGGCATGTTCGAGCCAGGCGATGTTGTGCTGACAGGACAGGAACTGCGCCGGCTTTCCGACGCGGAGCTCGCCGCCGCGATCGGCCATGCCCGCGTCTATGCCCGGGTCGACCCGGAGCAGAAGATCCGCATCGTCGCCGCGGTGCAGGCGCGCGGCGAATTCGTCGCGATGACCGGCGACGGGGTCAACGACGCCCCGGCATTGGCGCGGGCCGATATCGGCATCGCGATGGGGCGGAGCGGCACCGACGTCGCGCGCGAGGCGGCAAGCCTCGTGCTGCTCGACGACAATTTCGCGACGATCGTCGCGGCCGTCGCCGAAGGGCGGCGGATCTTCGACAACATCCGCAAATTCATCAGCTATGTCCTGACCTGCAACGCCGCGGAAATCTGGACGATCTTCCTGGCGCCGTTTCTCGGCCTGCCGATCCCGCTCCTGCCGATCCACATCCTGTGGATCAACCTCGTGACCGACGGGCTGCCGGGGCTGGCGCTCGCCGCCGAGCCGGCCGAGCGCTCGGTCATGCAGCGCCCGCCGCGGCCGCCGGGCGAAAGCATCTTTGCCCACGGCATGTGGCAGCACATCCTGTGGGTCGGCCTTGCGATGGCCGGCATCTCGCTTGCCACGCAGGCCGGCGCCCTCTATCTCGGCTCGAGCCATTGGCAGACGATGGTGTTCACCGTGCTGACGCTGTCGCAGATGGGCAACGTGCTGGCGATCCGCTCGGAGCGCGAGTCGCTGTTTGCGCAGGGCCTGTTGTCGAACCGGCCGCTGCTCGGCGCGGTGCTGCTGACCGCCGCGTTGCAGCTGATGGTGGTCTACGTGCCGGCGCTGAACCCGATCTTCAGGACCGACCCGTTGACCGCGCCGGAGCTGATGGTGTGTCTGGCGCTGTCGAGCGCGACGTTCGTCATTATCGAGGCCGAGAAGTGGCTCGCGCGGCGCGGCTTGATCTATCGCTGAGCGGAGGAGGAGCGCATGGGCCGGCAGATCGAGGAACTGGCGCGGTTTGTCGCCGAGACGCGCTGCGAATTCTATCCCGGAGCCGGTGCGGCGCCATGCGCGGCTGGTGCTGCTCGACACGCTCGGCGTGATCCTCGCCGGCAGCGAGCGGCCGGAGGTGGGTGCGTTGCGCGAGCGGCTTGGCGCCGGCGCCGGCAGCGGGACGACGGTCTACGCCCGCTCCTGGCCGGCGCACGACCCGCGCACCGCGGCCTTGCTGAACGGCATCGCCGGCCGCTCGATCGAGCTGTGCGAGGGGTTGCGCCTCGTCTCGGGCCAGGCGGCGATGCAGGTATTGCCGGCGGTGCTGGCGGTCGGCGAAGCGGCGCAATGCTCGGGCCGCGACATGCTGGCGGCGTTCATCCTCGGCTACGATGTCGTCGGGCGGCTCGCCGGCGGCTTCACGCCGCGCCCGCTGGCGCACCAGAACGGCCAGGTGTCATTGCTTGCGGCGGCGGCGGCCGGGGCGCGATTGCGCGGGCTCGACGCGGACGGAGTGAGCCGCGCCATGCGCATCGCCACGACGCTGCTGCTGACGCCGAGCTATACCAACGCGGTTGCCGGCGCGACGGCGCTCAACGTGGCCGGCGGGATGAGCGGCTTTGCCGGCGCGCTGGCGCCCGAGCTGGCGCTGGCTGGGTTCGTGGCGCAGCCGGACGCGGTCGAGGAGGCGCTCGGGCAATTGGTCGGTGGCGGCTTCACGCCGGACAATCTGCTCGACGCGCTCGGCGTGCGCTGGGAGATCACCCGCAACTATTTCCGCCTCTACGCCTGCTGCAACCCGATCCACCCGGCGCTCGATTGCCTCGCGGCGGTCCTCGCAGAATTGCGGCCGCGCCCCGAACAGGTCGAGCGGATCGACATCGCGACGTATCGTTTTGCCTCGGTCATGCGCAACGCCGATCCGTCCAACTATTTCGCCTCGAAATACTCGCTGCCGCATGCCGCCGCGGCGATGGTGGTGCGTGGCGGCGCCGGCTTTGCCGAGCTCGACGACACGGCACTCGCCGACCCGGCGATCGCCGCGCTGCGCCGCTGCGTGCAGGTGACGGAAGACCCGGCAATGAGCGCGCTGGCGCCGCGCCTGCGCCCGGCGCGGGTCACGGTGACGCTGAGCGACGGGCGGCAGGCGACGCACGCCCGCGACAGCCACCGCGGCGATTTCACGGAGCCGTTCGCCGAAGCCGAGATCCGCGGCAAATTCCGCGAACTCGCCGCCACCGTGCTGACACCGGAGGGCGCCGCCGATGTGGAGCGCGCGGTCGATCGCTGCGAGGAATGGACCAGCGTCGCCGAACTGCCCGCGTTGCTGCGCCGTTTCGGCCGCTTCTAACCCGGCAACACCGGCAGTTCGACGAAGGATGGCGTCGCCGCGGCGTGATGGACCGTGTTGGTCGCGACCCGGATCGCGTCGTCGCCGTCCCGCGCCAGCATCGGGTTGCCGCTGTTGGTGTTGCGGGCGCGGCGCGGGAAGTTGCTGCTGGTGACGTCGATTTCGATGCGGCTGCCCGCGGCGAAGGTGTGGTGGATGTCGCCGAGGCCGATCGTCACCCGGTAGACCCGCTCCGGCGCCAGCCTCTGCACCCCGGCGGCCGGCTCGCGGAGCATCGCGCGGACGACTCCATCCATCAGCAGCAGCGCGCGCCCATCGGGGTGGAGCTCGATCAGCTTGGCGACGAAATCGGTGTCGGGGCAATCCGACTGCACATTGAGCGTGACGCGGACATTGCCGGCGATCGTCAGATCCTCGCGCAACGCTTCGCCGCGGTAGATCAGGCCGTAGTCGGGCAGCGCCTGGGCCGGGCGCTGATCGAGCGGCCCGGGGTCGATCAGCATGTTGCGCCCGCCAAAGCTCGGCACCGGATGGCGCGGGTCGTAGGTGAAGCCGCGCGGCGCGCCGCCCGCTTCGTCGGCGAGGCTGCCGTCGCCGCGCAGGTGGAGGCGTCGCGGCATGACGCCGGGCGGCGGCCAGCGCTCGGCATGGCGCCAGTCGTCGGGGCGATAGGCGGCGCGGTCATCGACCCAGGCGCGCGGCGAATAGAACACCGGCTGCTCTTTAATCAAGCCGGTCGGCTCATCCTTCAGCCAGTAGCCGAACCAGTCGAAATAGGGGTCGCGCGGCCAGAAATTGTCGGCGTAGACGAAATAATGCTCGTTGGGTCCGATCCATAATTTCTGGGTGCCGGTGCGCGCCTGGATGTCCTGGAAGGCGGCGATGACGCTGGTCTGGAAGATGTCGAACCAGCTGGTGACGTGAAACCCGGGGATGTCGATCGTCGCGCGGAAATTGTGCCGGGCGCGGAAGGCGTCGGCGGCCGGGTGGCTGATGATCTCGTCGAGGAAGGGCTGCCAGGTGGCGAAATCGGGCGTGCCGGCGAGGGGCAGGTGCATCCAGTCCGGCGAATTGATGAACGGCGGATCGGCGGTGCGTGCCGCATCGAGCCTTGTGTAGCGCGCCGCCGCCCGTTCGGCGGCGGCATCGAGTTCGGCGGCGCCGATGCCGAAGCGCCGCATGACCGCGTCGCGATGCGCCGCCGACAGGCCGGGGATGTTTTTCGCCACCCACAGCCACAGTCGCTCCATCTCGATCGACCCGCCCTCGCACACGACGTCGTCATAGATGCTGGAGCCGCCCGCCTGCGCGAAGAAGGCGCGCAGGCTCGGGTGGCGGGTCGAGGCGGCGGCGAAGGTCGTCGTCGCGCCGGCCGAAGAGCCCGACATGCCGACCCGGCCGTTGGTCCACGGCTGGCCGGCGATCCATTCCAGCGTGTCGTGGCCGTCCGCGGCGTCGTCGGCGTAGACGCGGTCCTCGCCCTCCGAGCCGTGCCGGCCGCGGCAATCCTGGTAGACCGCGGCATAGCCGTGCGCGACGATGGCGCGCCAGCCGCGCAGGATCGAGCCGCGCATCGGCTCCGCGGCGCTCGGCAGCCAGGCATGGCTCAGGTCGAACCGGTCGCGCGCGTCGGCGGCGGCGATGCCATAGGGCGTGCGGTGCAGGATCACCGGAAAGCGCGCCCCGCCTTCAGCCGGGAGGAACACGAAGGTGTTGAGGCGAGTGCCGTCGCGCATCGGCACCATGGTCTGCATAGCGTGCACGCCGGCCGCGGCGTCGGTAATCGTATCCATGGCGCAATACCGTGTCGGTTTCCGCGGTATTGTTGCGCCGGCGTGATTTCGCCGCAACCGGCGCGGTAGCATCTTGCCCGGCCGGCCCGGCGGCGCCTACGCTTCACCCCGGCAAGGCCGGGACGCCGAGGCCACGCCGGCACACAGCGAGGATGAGCCATGACGCGGCAGTTGCACCTGAACCTGTTCTTTCACAGCCGCGGCCATCACGAAGCGTCGTGGCGGCACCCCGATACCTCGAAATTGCCGCTGACCGACATCCGCTATTACCAGGATCTGGCGCGGCGGGCCGAGGCGGCCAAATTCGACTCGGTCTTTCTGGCCGACCAGCTGGCGCTCGGCGAGGACGCAGCGCAGGCGGCGCGCACCTGGCTCGAGCCGATCACCGTGCTGGCGGCATTGGCCGTCTCGACCAGCCGGATCGGGCTGATCGCCACCGCCTCGACCACCTATACCGAGCCGTTCAACCTGGCGCGCCAGTTCGCCTCGATCGACCATATGAGCAACGGGCGGGCGGCGTGGAACATCGTTACGTCATGGCTGGCGACGGCGGCGCGCAATTTCGGCGATGCCGGCCAGGTCAGCCACGAAGACCGCTATGCCCGCGGCGAAGAGTTCATGGAAGTGGTCAAGGGGCTGTGGGACAGCTGGGCCGACGACGCCGTCGTTGACGACCGTGAAGGCGGGCGCTACGCGCGGCCCGACCGCGTCCGTCCGATCAACCACAAGGGCGAATTCTACCAGGTCGCCGGGCCGCTCAACATGCCGCGCTGCCCGCAGGGACGGCCGGTATTGGTGCAGGCGGGATCATCGGACACCGGGCGGCGCTTTGCGGCGCGCCACGCCGAGGCGGTGTTCACCGCCCACATGGCGAAGGAGACGGCGCAGGAATTCTATGCCGATCTGAAGCGGCTGGCGGTGGCCGAAGGACGCCGGCCGGAGCATATCCTGATCCTGCCGGGTCTCAGCCCGATGATCGCCGGCACCGAGGCCGAGGCGCAGCGCCTGGCGCGCGAGACCAACGAGCTGACCGACCCTGAAGTCGGGCGCAAGCGGCTGTCGGGCCGCTTCGGCGGGCTACGATTTCTCGCATCTGCCGCTTGATCGGCCGTTGTCGCCCGAGGACTTCCCCGATCCCGACACGGTCGAGGCGGCGCGCAGCCGCACCGAGGTCATCATCAACCTGGTGCGGCGCGACAAGCTCACCTTGCGGCAATTGCTCGGCTATCTCGCCGGCGCGCGCGGCCATTTCGTCACCGCCGGCACGCCGGAGCAGATCGCCGATCTGATCGAGGACTGGTTCAAGAGCGGTGCCGCGGACGGCTTCAACGTCATGCCGCCGCTGTTGCCGCCGATGCTCGATGCGTTCGCCGGCGAGGTGATCCCGCTGCTGCAGCGCCGCGGCCTGTTCCGCACGGAATACGAAGGCACGACGCTGCGCGAGCATTACGGCCTGCCGCGGCCCAACAGCGCCTTCGACGAGCCCGCCCGCGAGCCGGCGCTGGCGGAGGCATAGGGCTCTCACGCGTAAAGGAGATTTGTATGCCCGCATCCTACGAGACCCATCGCGCCCAGCTCAAAGCCATCCTGTCGTCGTGGGGGATGCCGGACGAGAACGCCGACGCCACCGCCGACATCCTGGCCTGGGCCGACCTGCACGGCGTCGACAGCCACGGCATGTCGATGATCCCGGGCTACGACCGGCTGCGCCGCAGCGGCCGCGCCAACATGCGGGCGCTGCCGCGCATCATCAAGGAGACGCCGGTTTCCGCGCTGGTGGACGGTGACGGTGGGCTCGGCCATGTGCCGGCGCGGTTCGCGATGCAGGTGGCGATCGCCAAGGCGAAAGAGATCGGCATGGCGATCACGGCCGTGCGCAACTCGGCGCATTTCGGCGCCACCGGCTACTATACGCTGATGGCGGCAGAGGCAGGGCTGATTGGCATGGCGTGCACCAGCGCCTCCTCGATCCAGGTCGCGCCGACCTTCGGCAAGGAAGCTAAGCTCGGCACCGATCCCTGGTCGTTTGCCGCGCCGACCGCCGACGGCAAGCCGTTCCTGTTGGACATGGCGACGACGACGGTGGCCGCCGGGCGCATCCGCAACAAGTCCAACGAGGGGCTCGAATGCCCGCCCGGCTGGGTCCTCAACAGGGACGGGCTGCCCAGCACCGATCCGCTGGAGGCACGCGAGAAGGGCGGGTTTCTGACCTCACTCGGCGGCTCGCCGGAAAACTCCAGCTACAAGGGCTATGGCCTGTCGGTGATGGTCAACATCCTCGGCGCCTGCCTGTCGGGCGCGACGCTGATCACCGACCCGATGCACACGAAGAAGCCGCAAGGCAACGATATCGGCCATTGCTTTATCGCGATCGACCCGGGCCTGTTCCGCGCGCCCGAGGAGTTTGCCGCCGACGTCTCGCGCTTCTGCAACGATCTGCGGGCGACAACGCCGGTCGACCCGGCGCAGCCGGTGATGGTGGCGGGCGACCCGCAGTGGCACAATGCGGTAAAGCGCATGCAGGAGGGGATCCCGGTCGGCGCCGGGCTGCTCGGCCAGATCCGCCAGATCGCGCAGGCCAGCGCCGCACCCTGGCTGCTCGACTGAGCCGGGGCTCAGCTCACAGCGGCAGAGGCCCGTACAACCACACCAGCCAGATCGCCGCCGCGAGAAACGGCCCGAACGGCACCCGCGTCGTGGCTGACAGCGGCAAATGCCGCACAAGGCTCGCCCCGATCGCGACCGCCAGCGCCAACACTGCGGCGATCAGCACGACGTCCGGCAGCGACTGCCAGGAGAGCCACGCGCCGCCCGCCGCCAGCAGCTTCGCGTCGCCGAGCCCAAGCCCGTCGCGACCGCGCAGGCGGCGGTAGAGCCAGCTGATCCCGGCGAGCGCGGTATAGCCGAGCGCGGCGCCGAGGAGATGGGCGGGCAGGGCGGGCGGCCAAGTCCACGCCGTCACCGCGAGCCCGGCGGCCAGGATCGGCAGGGTCAGAAAATCGGGCAGGCTGAAAGAGCGTAGATCGATCAGACTGAGCGCCAGCAATGCCCAGCCGAGCCCGCAGCTTGTCCACAGCTGCCAGCCCGAGTAGAGCATCGCCGCCCAGGCCGCAAGCGCCGCGGCGGCCAGCTCGACGACGGGGTAATGCCAGCCGATCGGCGCCGCGCACGCGCGGCAGCGGCCTTTCAGCAACACCCAGCTCACGATCGGCACGAGGTCGCGCGTCGCGATCGGGCGATGGCAGGCGGGACAGACCGAGCGCCCGCGCAAAATGCCCTGCATCGCGGGGTAGCGCAGCACGACCACCAGAATGAAGCTGCCGACGCATGCGCCGAGAATCGGCGGCACAAGATCATCCGGAAACAATGCAGGCGCGCCCTGCGGGCGGTCAGCTCGAGACGTCGCGCCGAGGCGCGCTGTCTTGGGTGGTGCCGGATGCGCCATCCGGTGCGACGGGCGTCCGCATCACCCGCTCGGCGGGGAATGACACGCGCACCGTCGTGCCGACCCCGGGGGCGCTGTCGAGGCTCAAATGGCCGCCATGCCGCTCGGTCAGCGCCTTGGTCAGCATCAGGCCGAGGCCGGTGCCCTGATGGTTGCGCGAATTGACCGAGGCGATCTGGCCGAACGGGGTCATGATGCGCCCGATATCTTCGGGCTTGATGCCGATCCCGCTGTCGCGCACGGCCAGTTGCAGCCCGTCGCGCAATTCGGCAGTGACCTCGACCGAGCCGCCCGGGCCGGTGAACTTTACGGCGTTGGACAGTAGGTTGAGCAGGATCTGGCGCAGGCGCACCCGGTCCCCATAAAGCGGCGGCAGCGACGGCACCGGCTCCCAGACGAGGTCCACTTTGCCCTGGAGGGCCTGAGGCGCCACCAGACGCAGCGCTTGATCGACGACCGCGCCGATGTCGACGGGCTCTTCATTGAGCTCCATCCGGCCGGCTTCGTAGCGGACCACGTCGAGGATGTCGTTGATGATCTCGAGCAGGTGCATGCCGCTGAAGTTGATGTCGGCGGCATATTCGAGATAGCTAGGGTTGCCGAGCGGCCCCAGCATCTGCGCGCGCATCAGATCGGAGAAGCCGATGATCGCGTTGAGCGGCGTGCGCAATTCGTGGCTCATATTGGCGAGGAATTCGGATTTCACGCAACTCGCGGCCTCGGCTTCGGCCTTGGCGGCCTTCAGAGTGTCGATCTGCTGCCTGAGTTCGGCCGTCCGATCGCTGATTTGCTGCTGCAGGGTGGTGCGGTAGCGCTCGAGCTCGCGCAGCAGGAAGTTCACGTCGCTGGTTAGCATGCCGAGTTCGTCGCCGCTCGTCTGCGGCACTCGCAGCGTGTAATCCCGGCGGCCGGACACTTGCCGCATGATCCCGGTCAACCGACCGAGCGGCTGGGTTACCAGGCCTTGCAGCAGGGCAAAGAGCGCGATCCCGGCAAGCCCGGCGCCGCCGGCAGCGGCGAGCGCCACCAGCGCAAACGCCTGCCGGCAGGCGTTGAGCCGATCAAGGCTCGCCCAAAGCTGAATCCATCCGGTCGGTTTGCCGTCCTCGCCGGCGACCGGCACCTTCGCGGTGATCAGATTACTGCCGGCGTCGTGGGCTTGTTGCGGATTGCCGATCGCGGCGACAGGCTCACCCCGAGTGGTTTCGATGCGGGCGGCGACGATGTCGGGCCGGGCGCGCAAGGCGCCAAGGACTTGCTGCACGGCCTCGCCATTGCCGTGCTGCAATGCCGAATTGGCGTTGCTGCCGACGATTTCGGCCACCGCGGCGAGTTCATTCCGGAATGCGACGCGGGCCGTATAGGTCTGAAAGACAAGAAATGCTGCCCCAAGAATGAGCAGCGACAGCGCCCCGGTTGCCACGGCGATCGCCATCAGCTTGAACCGGATCGGCCAGCTTCCGACGAAACGTTGTACACCGCTCATGGCGATAGCCATGCGCCAATCCTCGCTCCGACAAAGCCGCTTAATTTGGCGTAACAATCCGGATTTCAGTTAAACCCCAAGCGATCTTGTTACATCCAGTTACATCGCAAGACAAGCGTGCGCACGCGAACCATGCCCGGCACCGGGATCGCTGCGGTGGGACGTGGCTTCCTACGCGGCGCGGGCGTCCGCGAGGATCATCTCCGAGGCTTTTTCGGCGATCATGATGGTCGGCGCGTTGGTATTGCCGGCCGGCACGCTCGGCATCACCGAGGCGTCGACGACCCGCAACCCCCGGATGCCGTTGACCCGCAGCCGCGCATCGCACACTGCGACGGGGTCCGCGCCCATGCGGCAGGTGCCGACCGGATGCAGGTTGGAAACGGCGTTGCGGCGAATCGTTGCCTCGAAATCGGCGTCGCTCTCGACTTGCGCGCCGGGCAGCAACTCCTCGGCGACATAGGCCGCGAGTGCGGGCTGCCGGGTGATCCGGCGCGCCAGCCGCATGCCCTCGGTCAGCGCCTGCAAGATCGTACGGGGTGCGCAGGAAGTTGAAGCGGATCGCCGGCGCGGCCTGCGGGTCGGCGCTTTTCAGCCGCACGCTGCCGCGCGCGTCGGGCCGCAGATGCACCGCGCTGATCGTGAAGCCAGGGAAGGGATGCGGCACCACGCCGCGGAGAGTACGCTCGGCAAAGCTCCAGACGCTGAAATTGAGCTGGATGTCGGGCCGATCGAGGCGCGGGTCGCTTTTCGCGAAGCCGCCGGCGCAGATGCCGTTGCTGGTCAACGGGCCCGTGTGAAACAGGACATATTGCAACCCGGCGACGAGTTTTTTGACCGGGCTGTTGGCGACGTCGTTGAGAGTTATCGGCCGGGTGCAGCGATACGCCAGCCGGACATAGAAATGGTCCTGCAGATCGGCGCCGACCGCCGGCATGTCGCGCACCACCGGGATGCCGAATTCGCGCAGCATGTCGCCCGGGCCAATCCCGGACAGTTGCAACAGCTGCGGCGAGCCGTAAACGCCGCCGCACACGATGATCTCGCCCGTCGCCCGCGCGACATTGAGGGTCCCGTCGCACAGGAACTCGATGCCGCTCGCCCTGCCGTCCTCGACGACGAGGCGGGTGGCGTGCGCGCCGGTGCGGATCGCCAGGTTGGGGCGGCTGCGCGCCGGCTTGATGTAGGCAGTCGCGGTGCTCCAGCGCCGCTTGCGGTTGGTGGTGCTCTGGAACGGGCCGGCGCCTTCCTGCTCGCCGTTGTTGAAATCGTTGTTCGCCGGCAGGCCTGCTTCGAGCGCGGCGGCGATGAAATGGTCGCCCAACTCCCAGTGAACCGCCTGGTCGGAGACGCGCAGCGGCCCGCCGACGCCATGCGCCGGGTCGGCGCCGCGCTCCTGGTCCTCGGCCTTGCGGAAATAGGGCAGCACGCTGTCCCAGTCCCAGCCGGTGCAGCCGCGCTGCCGCCACAGATCATAATCGGCCGGATTGCCGCGCATGTAGACCATGCCGTTGATCGAACTGGTGCCGCCCAACAGCTTGCCGCGCGGCTGGTACATCCGGCGCCCTTCGAGTTCGGGCTCCGGCTCGCTCTCGAACATCCAGTTGACGCGCGGGTTGGCAAAGAGACGGCTGTAGCCGGCCGGCACATGCACCCAGAAGTTGCGGTCGTCGGGGCCGGCTTCGAGCAGCAGCACCCGGTAGCGGCCGTTCTCGCTGAGCCGCGCCGCGACGCAGCAGCCGGCCGAGCCGGCGCCGGTTACGATGTAGTCGAACGTGCCGGCGTTGGTCGCGGCGGCGCTGGCGGTCATGACCCGGTCCCGCCGAGCGCGCCGCGCAGATCGGCGAGCACCTGGTCGCGCGAGCGGGTCTGCCAGCGCCGGCGGCTGCCGATCGGCGCGTTTTCGACCTCGGGGTAGACCTTTAGTGCGACAAACACCGGGCCGGGACGGCCGAGGATCGCCGGCAACTCGCGCGTCAGGTCGGCGACGTCATCGAAGGCGTGGGCCTGCGGATAGCCGGCCGCCAAAGCCATCTTGTCATAGGCGATGTTCTTGGCGTTGGGCACCGGCTGGCCGCCGGTCGTCGCGTAGACCTCGTTGTCGAGGAGGAAATGGTAGAAATTCGCGGGCATCTGCTCGGCGATCGTCGCCAGCATGCCCAGGCTCATCAATATGTCGCCCTCGCTGTCGAACAGCACCAGCTTGCGCTCGGGGCGGGCCAGCGCGAGGCCCAGCGCAAAGCCGGCATGGCCGCCCATCGCCGGGTCGCCCAACGGCACGTCGAGGGTCTGCCGGTCGCTCAGGTCGACCCAGTAGCGGCCGCCGCGGCCGGGCACGACGATCGCGTCGCCGCGATGGGGGCGGAAGGCGGCGAGTGCTTCGGCAATGCGCATCATGGCGGCGCTCCCAATTACCGGTTGAAGCCGTGGTATTCGTCGCCGACTAGCACGACGACCGGCCGCTGGGTGCGCGCCGCCTCCTCGAAGGCCGAGGTGATGCGCGGCGCGTCGGCGTCGCTCTCGACCAGGTAGTAGTTGAGGCCGAACGCCATCAGGAAGCGCTCGGTATAGGTCGCGGCAGTGTCGGTGGTGTTGCCGTGGCGGGTCCAGCCGCGATAGCCGACCATCATCACCACCGGCACGTTGAGGCCCAGCAGCCAGCCGCGGATCGAATCGCCCGATTCCATCATGCCGGTGTTCTGAATGAGGATCAGCGGCTTCTTGCCGCCGGCAGCGAGCCCGGCCGCGATCGAGCAGGCGTGACCCTCGCGGCTGACCCCGACAAGGCGCAGCGACGGCTCCGATTGCATCAGCAGATAGAGCCAGTTGGTTTCGCTGTCGGGCAGCCACACGATATCGGTGACGCCGTTCGCCTTCATCTGCTGGAGCACGGTTTCGGGGCTGAGGGCAACAGTGGATGCGTCACTCACGGGCGTCTCCTGCGGCAGAACGCAGCATCGTACGACCGCGGCAAAGCGCTAGGCAACCGGAGCGCGATCACACAAGATCCCGTGATGCTCAGCGAGCGCCAGCGCCGCTTTCTCGACCACGCCCGGGTCGGGCACCTCGCCACCGCCGACCGCAGCGGCGCGCCGCACGTGGTTCCGGTCTGCTATGCCGTGACGGGCAGCGCGCTCTATATCACGGTGGACGAGAAGCCGAAGCGGCGTGACGTGCCGCTGAGGCGGGTGCGCAATATCCTCGACAATCCGCAGGCTACCTTTGTCGCCGACCGCTGGGACGAAGACTGGACCCGGCTCGGCTGGGTCATGCTGCGCGGCCGTGCCGAGATTCTTTCCGCCGGAGCGGAACACGATCACGCTCAGGCCCTGCTGTCGGCGCGCTACCCGCAATATCGCGCGATGAAGTTGGCCGAGCTGCCGGTCATCGCGCTGCGGATCGCGCGGGCGACCGACTGGGGTGATCTGTCCGCCGGGTAAGGCGCGAACCGCTGAACATTTCGCCGCCCTCGAGCGTTCAAGAACTGCGCTGGACTCGTGGTAAAATTCGTGCCAATTGCGCGCCGCGTATTTTTTGAACCGCCGGCGTGTCCGTTTGCCGGCGGTGAGGGCAGGTCGTGCAGATCAATATCAGTTATGACTTGAGCGTTTCGAACGCGCCGCTGGGTTTCACCAGTATGGTGAACCAGGCGGTGCAATTTCTGGATCAGAATTTTGCCAACCCGATCACGGTCAATATCCAGCTCGGCTGGGGGGAGATCGGCGGCGCGCCGCTGCCGTTCGACGTGACCGGCGAAGGCGGGCCGTTGGCGGGCAAAACCTACACCTACGCGCAAGTGAAGGCGGCGCTTGCCGGCAACATAAGCTCGGCGGCCGATGCAATGGCGGTGGCAAACCTGCCGGCGACCGACCCGACCGGCGGCGGCACGTTCTTTATCGGAGGCGCCGAGGAAAAGGCCTTGGGCCTGATTGCCGCCAATGCCTCGATCACCGATGGCAACGTCGGGTTTCGGGGCAACGTCGGCGTCGGCGTGATCGAGCACGAGCTGACCCACGCGATGGGCCGCGTCGCGTATATGGGCGATCCCGCCAATTTCAGCGAATTCTCGGTGCTCGACCTGTTTCGCTACACCGCTCCCGGAGTCCTCGCCCCGTCTGCGGCATACGGCGCCTATTTCTCGATCGACGGCGGCAAGACCGCGATCAACACTTTCGACAGCACCAGCGATCCGGGCGACTGGGCCGGTGCGACCCCCGACGCCTTCAACGCGTTCGGCGGGCCGAACGACCCGTTCACGGCCGGCGATTTCACGGTGATGGACGTCCTCGGCTACGCGTCGGCGGCATCCGGCAACCAGCTGATCGTCCTCAGCGCGACCCCGTCGACGGTGCTTGGCGCCGCTGGCGACACGATCGTCGGCGGCTCGGGTTCGGCGGTGATCAATACCCTTGCCGGCTCGGAGTTGGTCGTCGGCGGCAGCGGCGCCACGACGGTGTTCGGCGGGCCGGGCGATGCGATCGTCGCGGGCGCCGGCAGCACCTATGTCGACGGCAGCGCCGGCAACATGGTGATAGGGGTCGGATCGGGCGGGACCGACACGCTCATCGGCGCCATCTCCGGGACCGGCACCGACACTCTTCGGGGCGGCGCGGCGGCGGTGCAGATCCAGGCGCTGGGCCGCGGCGACCAGGTCGATTTCGCGGCACAGACCGGCAATGCGACGATCAACGCGACAGCGGGCAGCGTCCAACTGACCCTCGGCGGCGGCGGGGCAACCGTTTACGCCGCGGCCGGCGCCACGGTCAGCTTTGGCACGGTCAGCCAATATGTCGACGGCACGGCGGGCGGCGCGCGGATCGTTGTCGGGTCCGGCGGCACCGACACGATCATCGGCTCGATTGCGTCGGGCGGGACTGCGCTCGACACGCTCGGCGGCGGCGCGGCTTCGGTGCAGGTCCAGGCGCTTGGCAAGGGAGATGTCGTCGACTTCGCGGCGCAGACCGGCAACGCCACGATCAACGCAACCGCCGGCAACATCGCGGTGACGCTCGGCGCCGGCGCCGCGTCGGTCTATGGCGGCGCCGGCGATTCGATCGGCCTCGGCAGCGGCGCACAGTACGCAGACGGGTCGGGCGGCGGGTCGAAGATACAGCTCGGCTCGGGCGGCGCGGCTGGGCCCACCGATATCATCATCGGCTCTGCGGAGGCGGGCAGCGGCGACACGATCGTCGGCGGGACCTCAAGCCTGAGTTACAACCCGAACCTTGCCGGCGGCGACCTGATCGATTTGTCGGGCACGACCAGTAACGCGACGATCAACGCCTTCAGCGCCGGCGCGGCACAGTTCGCGGTTGCGGACACGATCGTCGCTGGCAACGGCGCCGATTCGGTGTGGGGCGGCAGCAGCGACCGGATCGGCGTCGGCAATAGCACGAGCGCCGGCGGAGCCCACCTGTTCGGTCACTCGACTTCGATCGCCGGCGCCACGATCGGGTTCGGCACAAACGATTCGGTTGCCGGCAGTTCTTCGGCGCGGGTGACGCTCGGCGGTGCGGCCGGCACGTTCGATGCGGCAAACGACTTCTTCTTTTATCCGAACGAGAGCGCGGCGACGAACCAGCAGATCGTGGCGACATCGCAGTCGACCGGCATCGGCACGCAAATCACCCTGCCGGATGGCACGGTCATGCTGCTGCTCGGCGTGACGCAGGTTCAGCTTCAGGACGCGTTGGCCGCCGGCACGCTGTTCAAGCCGTAGCGATCGGTCGCGCCACAACACTGCCCATCCGGCCGCGCCCCTGTATATCCTGCGCCGATGCTGCTCCAGGCCATCCTGCACTTGTCGCCACTGGCGGCGCTCGCTCTCATCGCCGTGTTGATCCTCGGTGGCTCGACAAAGGGCGCGCTCGGCATCGGGCTGCCGCTCGTTTCGGTGCCGTTGTCCGCGCAATTCCTCGATCTGCCGGCGGTGATCGGGCTCCTAACCGTGCCGATCATCGCGACCAATATTGGCCAGGCGATGGAAACGGGCGGCACCGGGGAGGCGTTGCGCCGCCTGTGGCCGATGCTGCTGGCGATCGTGTGCGGCACCTTGGGCGGTGTCCATCTGTTGCTCAGCATCGACCGGGCATTGCTCAACGCGATTGTCGGCACAATCCTGTTGGTGCTGGCCGGATGGCTGCTGTGCCAGCCGCGCCTCGTGTTGAGCCGCTCGGTCGAGGGCTGGGCCGGACCGCTAGTCGGCCTCGCGGCGGGTGTGCTCGGCGGCCTGTCGGGGATGTTCGGCCCGCCGGTCATTGCCTATCTGGTCGGGCTCGGCCTGCGCCCGGAACTCTTCGTCAAGTACATCGCGATCCTGTTCCTGGCGGCGAGCGGTACGCTGCTTTTGGCGCTCGGCGGCAGCGGCACGCTGTCGGCGGCGGACGTTGCGGTGTCGGCCGCTGCGATGCTGCCGATCCAGCTCGGCGTGGTGATCGGGCGCTGGTTGCGGGGGCGCTTTCCGCCCGCCCTGTTTCGCGCGCTGGTGCTGTGCATCCTGGCGGTGGGCGGGCTCGGCATGCTGCGCCGCGCTGCCTTCTAGCGCCGCGCTAGGCAGGGCACGCCGTCGTCGCTAGATTGCCGACCGTAACTCGGTAATTTGCGGTTGGCGGGGGGAGGAGCTTGATGCAGGCGCAGACCATCGGCGCACGGCGGCGGGCCGCAACGCAAAGCGGATCGCGGTCGGAGACGCTTGTCGCGGCCGTGATGGCCGCCCTGCTCGGCGCATTCTTGGTCTGGGGGGTCGGCTTCTCGCCGATCGCCGTGCTGCACAACGCGGCGCACGACACGCGGCATTCGCTGGCGTTCCCCTGCCACTGATCTGCCACTGACGCCGGGCGCGATGGGCGCATTCCGCCGCCTCGTCTGCGCGGCGTTATGCGCCGGGCTCCTGTCAGGGCTTCTTGCCGCGGCTGCGCATCAGATCGCGACAGTGCCGCTGATCCTGAAGGCCGAGGTGTACGAGGCGGCAGCGCAGCACGCCAGCCCTGCTTACGTCCATTCGCCGGGAGCGGCGCATTACGAGGCCGCCCCGGCCTGGGCGCCCGAGAACGGGGTTGAGCGGGCCGGCTTCACACTTGTCGCCGACCTGTTGGCCGCGATCGGGTTTGCCCTGATGCTGGCGGCCGGGCTCAGCCTGCGCGGCGGCGAGGGCGGCTGGCGCGAAGGACTGTTCTGGGGCCTCGCTGGCTTCGCCGTCTTCACCCTGGCGCCGGGGATCGGGTTGCCGCCGGAGGTGCCGGGGACGGCCGCCGCGCCGCTCCCGGCTCGCCAACTGTGGTGGCTGGCCACCGCCGCGATGACCGGCGGCGGGCTGGCGCTGCTCGCGTTTACCCGGCGGCCCGCTTACGCAGTCCTCGCCGTGCTGCTGATCGTCCTGCCGCAGCTTTATGGCGCGCCGCAGCCGGCCGCGCCGGCCGCAGCGGCACCGGCCGCGCTGGCGCACCGCTTTGCCGTGATGGCGACGCTCGTCAGTTTCCTGTTCTGGGCGACTCTCGGGGCATCGACCGGCTATTTCTACCGCCGCTTCGCACCGCCGGCTTCGGGCTGATTGCGCCGTCGCGGGACAAGCCGATCGCGCTTGCGCCGAGCTGCGGAAGGGCTTGCTCCGACCTCTGATATACCATATACAAATGCCACGTTCGGGTCTTACAAATGTTCGCCCACGCGCGTGGCGCAAGCCGGGTTCCGCTCTTCTGCGACGAGCGGACTGAGAACCGGGTCGGCCAGTGGCGGGACAGCAGATTGAGGTGGAGATCAGTCAATGAGCAAAGCTCTCGAAGGGGTGCGCATTCTCGACATGGGCCATGTCCAGGCCGCGCCGACCGCGACCCAGCTGCTGGCCTGGATGGGCGCCGATGTGATCAAGGTCGAGATGCCCGGGCGCGGCGACATCACCCGCGGCCAGCTGCGCGACGTGAAGGGGGCGGACAGCCTCTATTTCACGATGCTGAATTCGAACAAGCGCAGCATCACGATCAACCTGAAGGCGCCCGCCGGCAAAAAGATCCTCGAAGAGATGATCCGCCGCTGCGACGTCATGGTCGAGAATTTCGGCCCCGGCGTGCTAGACCGCGCGGGCTTCACCTGGGAACACATCCAGGAGGTCAACCCGCGCATCATCTATGCCTCGATCAAGGGCTTCGGCCCCGGCCGCTACGCCGACTTCAAGGCCTATGAGAACGTCGCGCAATGCATGGGCGGGGCGTCCAGCACGACCGGCTGGGACGACGGCCCGCCGACCGTGACGGGCGCCCAGATCGGCGACAGCGGCACCGGCGTGCACCTCGTCACCGGCATCCTGGGTGCGCTCTTCCAGCGCGAGCGCAGCGGCAAGGGCCAGCGCGTCGAGGTCGCGATGGTCGATTCGGTCCTCAATTTGTGCCGCGTCAAGATGCGCGACCAGCAGCGCATCATGAAAGGCCCGTTGCCGGAATACCCGAACGAGAGCTTCGGCGACGCGGTGCCGCGCGCCGGCAACGCCTCGGGCGGCGGCCAGCCCGGCTCGGCCCTGCGCTGCGCCCCGGGTGGCCAGAACGATTACGTCTATGTGATCATCCAGCCGCCCTCATGGGCGCCGTTGATGAAGATCGTCGGGCGCGAGGAGCTGATCGAGGACTCGCATTACGCGACCCCCGAAGCGCGCCTGTCGCATATCCCGGAATGTTTCTCGATCATCGAGAAATGGACGATGACCAAGACCAAGTTCGAGGTCATGGCGGCGCTCAACGCGGTCGACGTGCCGTGCGGCCCGATCCTGTCGATGAAGGACATCTACGAGGACAAGGAGCTCTACGAACGCGGCATGCTGGTCGAACTCGACCATCCGACCCGCGGCCGCTACGTCCAGGTCGGGATGCCGATCAAGCTTTCCGAACTCGCCGGCTGTGGTGGAGCGTTCGCCCTTGCTCGGCGAGCACACCGACGAGGTGCTGGGCTGGCTCGGCTACGGCGCGGCTGATATCAAGCAGCTGCACGACGACGGCGCGGTGTAATTTCCAGGGCGATCCCGGTCGTCGTAGGATGGGTCTGGGTCGAGCAGCGCGAGACCCACCCGCGATCGGCGCGGCCGGGATGGGTTTCGCTGCGCTCAACCCGTCCTGAGAGTGTATTGGAATAGCCTTATGCGTTCGCAGCCAGCCCACGATCGCCGCATCCATCCCGGCTCCGGGAGGCGGCGCGGCCCGAACCAGCCGAAGGGCCGCCAGCTCGACCCGACGGCGCTTGCCGAGGTGCAGGCATTGCTCGGGGAGCGCGAGCGGCGCCGCGACCTGTTGATCGAGCACCTGCATCTGTTGCAGGACCAGTTCGGCTGCCTGCACGCGCGCCATCTCGTCGCGCTGGCCGAGGAGATGCGGCTGGCGCTGGCAGAAATCTACGAGGTCGCCTCGTTCTACGCCCATTTCGACATCGTCATGGACGACGAGGCGCCGCCGCCGATAACCGTGCGGGTATGCGACAGCCTGTCCTGCGCCCTCTCGGGCGCCGACGCGCTGCTCGGCGAGCTGCGCCAGCGCCTCGGCGACGGGGTGCGGGTCGTGCGGGCGCCGTGCATGGGCGGCTGCGACAAGGCGCCGGTCGTCGCGGTCGGCCACGCGCTGCACGAGCACGCCAGCGCCGGACAGCGTCGCCGCGGCGGTCAAGGCGCGCGACACGCATCCGGCGGTCCCGGCCTGTATCGGGCTCGACGAATACCGCGCCGGCGGTGGATACGGGCTGTTGCAAGCCTGCCTGTCGGGCGCGCGCCAGGTCGAGGCGGTGATCGCCGCGCTGGAGCAGTCGGGGATGCGCGGGCTCGGCGGCGCCGGCTTTCCGACCGGCCGCAAATGGCGCCTCGTGCGCCAGGAGGCGGCGCCGCGGCTGCTCGCGGTCAATGCCGACGAGGGCGAGCCCGGCACCTTCAAGGACCGCTACTTCCTCGAGACCGACCCGCACCGCTTTCTCGAAGGGATGCTGATCGCCGCCTGGGTGATGGAGGCGGCCGATTCCTACATCTACCTGCGCGACGAATACCCGCAATGCCGGGAGATCCTGCTGCGGGAGATCGCGGCGTTCGAAGCGGCGGGGCTGGCGCCGCACACCCGGATCCACCTGCGGCGCGGCGCCGGCGCCTATATCTGCGGCGAGGAATCGGCGATGCTCGAAAGCATCGAGGGCAAGCGCGGCCTGCCGCGCCACAAGCCGCCCTTTCCGGCGCAGGTCGGGCTGTTCGGCCGCCCGACGCTGATCAACAATGTCGAGACCCTCTACTGGGTGCGCGACATCGTCGAGAAGGGGCCGCAGTGGGTCACCGGCCAGGGCCGCAACGGGCGCCAGGGTATGCACACCTTCTCGGTGTCGGGCCGCGTCAAGGATCCCGGGGTCAAGCTGGCGCCGGCCGGCATTACCGCGCGCCAGTTGATCGACGAATTCTGCGGCGGCATGGCCGACGGGCACCTCTTCAAGGCCTATCTGCCGGGCGGCGCCTCGGGCGGCATCCTGCCGGCGTCAAAGGCCGACATTCCCTTGGATTTCGGCACGCTCGAAGGCGAGGGCTGCTTCATCGGCTCGGCCGCGGTTGTCGTGCTGAGCGACCAGGACGACATGAAGGCGGTGGCGCTCAACCTGTTGCGTTTCTTCGAGGATGAGAGCTGCGGCCAATGCACTCCGTGCCGGGTCGGCACCGAGAAGGCGGTCGCGCTGATGCACCAGCCGCGCTGGGACGAGGGCCTGCTCAACGACCTGACGCGGGTGATGGGCGACGCCTCGATCTGCGGTCTCGGCCAGGCGGCGATGAACCCGGTACGGATGGTGCTGAAGCATTTCCCGGAAGACCTGAAATCATAGGATCTCACATGACCGATCCGATCCGCTTTACGCTCGATGGCGTCGAGGTCGAGGCGCAGCCGGGCGAGACGATCTGGCAGGTGGCGGCGCGGCAGGGCGTCGAGATCCCGCATCTGTGCTGGCTGCCGAAGCCCGGCTATCGCGCCGACGGCAATTGCCGCGCCTGCATGGTCGAAGTCGAGGGCGAGCGGGTGCTCGCCGCCTCGTGCATCCGCCAGCCGAGCGCGGGCATGAAGGTGAAGAGCGCCAGCGAGCGGGCGAAAGCGTCGCGCAAGCTCGTCTTCGAGTTGCTGGTCGGCGACCAGCCCGAGCGCGCCGCCGCGCACGACCCGGATTCGCGCCTGTGGCAATGGGCCGATGCGCTCGACATCAGCGACAGCCGGTTTCCGCAGCGCGCGCCCGCGGCGCCCGACCGCAGCCATCCGGCGATGGCGGTGCAGCTCGACGCGTGCATCCACTGCAATCTGTGCGTGCGCGCCTGCCGCGAGGTGCAGGTCAACGACGTGATCGGCATGGCCGGGCGCGGTCACAACGAGAAGATCGTGTTCGATTTCGACGACCCGATGGGCAACTCGACCTGCGTCGCCTGCGGCGAATGCGTGCAGGCGTGCCCGACCGGCGCCTTGATGCCGGCCACCCTGGTCGACGGCAACGGCGCCTACACCAACGCCCCCGATCGCGAGGTCGACAGCGTCTGCCCCTATTGCGGGGTCGGCTGCCAGCTGACCTATCAGATCAAGGACGATCATATCGTCGCCGTGAAGGGCAAGGACGGGCCGGCCAATCATAACCGGCTATGCGTCAAAGGCCGCTTCGGCTTCGACTATGTGCACCACCCCGACCGCCTGACCGAGCCCTTGATCCGCAAGGACGGCGTCTCGAAGCACGATGTCAACATCGATCCGGCCAACCCGTTCAGCCATTTCCGCAAGGCGACCTGGGAGGAGGCGCTCGACCGCGCCGCGCAGGGGCTCGTCAATATCCGCGACCGCGACGGCAAGCGGGCATTGGCCGGGTTCGGCTCGGCCAAGGGGTCGAACGAGGAGGCCTATCTGTTCCAGAAGCTGGTGCGCACCGGCTTCGGCAGCAACAATGTCGACCACTGTACGCGCCTCTGCCACGCCTCCTCGGTCGCTGCGCTGATGGAGGGGATCGGCTCGGGCGCCGTCACGGCGCCGTTCACCGCCGCCGCGGACGCCGACGTCATCATCGTCATCGGCGCGCGCCCGACGGAGAATCATCCGGTTGCGGCCACCTTCTTCAAGCAGGCTGCGAAGCGCGGCGCGCAAGTCTTTGTGATGGACCCGCGCGGCCACTCGCTGGTGCGGCACGCGGCACAGACCCTGCGCTTCAGCCCCGGCCGCGACGTGGCGATGCTGAACGCCTTCCTGCATACGATCATCGAGGAGGGGTTGACCGACCGCCAATACATCCAGGCGCACACCGAGGATTACGAGAAGCTGCGCGAGCACATCCGCGACTATTCGCCGGAGAAGATGGCGCCGATCTGCGGCATCGACGCGGCGATCTTGCGGCATGTCGCGCGCGCCTACGCCCGCGCCGAGCGCGGCATCATCTTCTGGGGTATGGGGATTTCGCAGCACACCCACGGCACCGACAACGCGCGCTGCCTGATCGCGCTGGCGATGGTGACCGGCCATATCGGCCGGCCGGGCACCGGGCTGCATCCGCTGCGCGGCCAGAACAACGTGCAGGGCGCCTCCGATGCCGGCCTCATTCCGATGGTCTATCCCGACTACCAATCGGTGGCTAACCCGGCGGTCCGCGCCAAATTCGAGGCGCTGTGGCAGACACCGCTCGACGACAAGGCCGGCCTCACCGTCGTCGAGATCATGGACGCGGTGCATCGCGACGAGATCAAGGGCATGTACATCATGGGCGAGAACCCGGCGATGTCCGACCCCGACGTGCAGCACGCCCGCGAGGCGCTGGCCCATCTCGAGCACCTCGTCGTGCAGGATATCTTCCTGACCGAGACCGCGAAGTATGCCGACGTCGTGCTGCCCGCATCGGCTTGGCCGGAGAAGGACGGCACCGTCTCCAACACCAACCGCCAGGTGCAGATGGGCCGCGCCGCGCTGCCGCTGCCCGGCAACGCCCGGCTCGACCTCGAGACGATCCAGGAGATCGCCCGGCACATGGGCCTCGACTGGCATTACCGCGGCCCGCGCGACGTGTTCGCGGAGATGAAACTGGCGATGCCGTCGCTCAACAACATCACCTGGGAGCGGCTCCTGCGCGAGGATTCGGTCACCTACCCCTGCGATGCCGAGGACAAGCCCGGCAACGAGATCGTCTTCGGCCTCGGGTTTCCCGACCCCTTCCGGTCGCGCCAAGCTGGTGCCGGCGGCGATCATCCCGCCGGCCGAGGAGCCCGATGCCGAATACCCGATGGTGCTGACCACCGGCCGCCAGCTCGAGCATTGGCATACCGGAGCGATGACGAGGCGGGCCAGCGTGCTCGACGAGATCGAGCCGGAGGCCGCGGCGAGCTTGGCGCCCGTCGAGCTGCGCCGGCTCGGCCTTGCCGCCGGCGATCCGGTTCGGGTGACGACCCGGCGCGGCCATATCGAATTGAAGGCGCGGGCCGACAGTAATGTCGCGCCCGGCATGGTGTTCATCCCGTTCTGCTATGCCGAGGCGGCCGCGAACGTGCTGACCAACCCGCAGCTCGACCCGTTCGGCAAGATCCCGGAGTTCAAGTTCTGCGCCGCCCGGGTCGAGCCGACCGCAGCGCACGCGGCGGCGAAATAGCTGCTGCGACTCGGCGAGCCGCGATGCGGTGGGCGCTGCTGCTGCTGGCGCTTGCCGGATGTGCCGCGACGGCCGAGCCGCCACTTCCGTATCGGTGCCTGCTGCCGTCGGAACAGCGGATGCTCGTTGCCGAGCTGTTTTTCGGCCGCAACATCCGCGGTCGGGGGCCGCTGACCGATGCGGAGTGGGCCGGCTTCGCCGCCGCCGTCGTCGCGCCGAATTTTCCGGCCGGCTTCACCGTGTTCGATGGCGATGGACAATGGCAAAATCCGGCAACCCACGCGATTGCCCGCGAGCCGACCAAGGTCCTTCTGGTCGCGGTCAGGCGCGCCCCCGATCTCGCGGGCCGGCTCGCGGCCGTGATCGACGCGTACAAGGCACGCTTTCATCAGCAATCGGTCGGCGTCATCACGCACGAACTCGTGTGCCGCGTTTTAGGGTAGGCTTGGTCGAGCGAAGCCGGGCCGGCGGCCCGGCGAGGTGGTTCAGGGTTCATATTGATGGCGTTGGAGTCGGGCCTCGCGCTGGTTACGGGAGCGACCGGGTTTGTCGGCTCGGCCGTGGCGCGGGTGCTCGTGCGCAGCGGCCAGAAGGTGCGAGTCCTGGCGCGGCCAAACGGCGACCGCCGCAACCTCGCCGGGCTCACGGTCGACGTCGCGGAAGGCTCGCTCGACGAGCCGGATTCGCTCGCCAAGGCGGTCGAGGGCTGCCGTTATCTGTTTCATGTCGCGGCTGACTACCGGCTGTGGGTGCCGGACCCGGCGACGATGTTCCGGGTGAATGTCGAAGGCACAAGGGCGCTGATGCTCGCCGCGTTGGCAGCCGGGGTCGAGCGCATCGTCTACACCAGCAGCGTCGCGGTCCTCGGCGTCGTCAACGGCGGCGTGGCCGACGAGGAGACACCGAGCCGGGCCGAAGATATGATCGGCCCTTACAAGCTTTCGAAGTTCCAGGCAGAAGCGGCGGTCCGCGAGCTGATCGCCGGGCGCGGCCTGCCGGCAGTGATCGTCAACCCATCAACTCCGGTCGGCCCGCGCGACGTCAAGCCGACGCCGACCGGGCGGCTGATCGTCGAGGCGGCGCGCGGCCGCATGCCCGGCTTTGTGGACACCGGGCTCAACCTCGCGCATGTCGACGATGTAGCGCTCGGCCATTTGCTCGCCGCGCGCTCCGGGCAGATCGGCCGACGCTACATTCTCGGCGGCGAGAATCTCGGGTTCGCGGAGATCCTCGCCGAAATCAACCGGATTACCGGGCGGCGCCCGCCGCCGCTGAAGATCCCCTACGTGGCGGCGCTGCCGTTTGCGGCTGGCGCCGAAACCATGGCGCGCTTGACCCGGCGCGAGCCGTTCGCCACGGTGGACGGCGTTCGGATGTCGAGGAAGAAGATGTTTTTCACCTCGGCCCGCGCCATCGAGGAACTCGGCTATGCGCCGCGGCCGGTCGAGCAGGCGATCGCCGATGCGATCGCCTGGTTCAGGGCTAACGGATATGTGAGATGACCACGCTGGTCGCCGGCACGCCGCCGCCCGAAGCCGCCGCGGCATCGTCAAGCATCGAGGCGCCCTCCGGCAAGGGGCGCGGCGACGAGAATTTCCCGGTCGGGTCGTGGCTGATCCGCCGCGATCTGCGCGTCCATGTCCACGCCTTCTACCGCTTTGCCCGCAACGCCGACGACATCGCCGACAGCCCGACCCTCACCGCCGATGATAAATTGCGCCGCCTGGACCGTATGGCGGCGGTGCTGGACGGGGCCTCGGGGGGCGACTCGCCCGCCGCCGTGGCGATGCGCGCGAGCCTCGCCGCGACCGGCGTCACGGCGCAGCATTGCAACGATGTGCTGCATGCCTTCCGCCAGGATGCGGTCAAGCTGCGCTACCGCGACTGGGACGATCTGATGGCGTATTGCCGCTATTCGGCGGCGCCGGTCGGGCGGCAATTGCTCGACCTGCATGGCGAAAGCCGCGCCGCTTGGCCGGCCTCGGACGCGCTGTGCGCTGCGTTGCAGGTGCTCAACCATCTGCAGGATTGCGCCGACGACTACCGCGCGCTCGATCGGGTCTACCTGCCGCTGGCCGATCTCGCAGCGGCGGGGATCGGGGTCGAGGCGCTGACGGCGCCGGCTGCGAGCGCGGGCTTGCGGCATGTGCTGGACGTTCTGCTCGACCGCACCGACGCGCTGATCGCGACCGCGCGCGGCCTGCCGCCTGGTGTTACGGCGCGCGGGCTGCGCTGCGAATCGGCGGTCATCGTCGCGCTCGCCGCAAGGCTGGCGCGGCGGCTGCGCCGCGGCGACCCGCTGGCGGGCCGCGTCCAGCTCGGCAAGAGCGATTTCGCGGCGGCGTTCCTCGCGGGCATCCTCGCACGCCGGCGGCGATGACCGGGACGATGTTGGACAGCGTCGGGCCCGTTCCCGACGGCGCGGCGCTGCGCGAGACCATTCGTCAGCGGGTCGAGGCGGCCGGCACGTCGTTCTATTGGGCGATGCGGCTGCTGCCGCAGGACCGGCGCGACGGCATGTATGCGGTTTATGCGTTCTGCCGCGAGGTCGACGACATCGCCGACGACGTCGCCAGCCCGCCGGAGCGTAAGAAAGAAGCTCTGGCCGACTGGCACGCGGAGATCGACGCGCTGTATGCCGGACATCCGCGACACCTGATTGCGCGTGCGCTATGCGACCCGGTGACGCGCTTCCAGTTGCGCCGCGATGACTTCCACGCCGTAATCGACGGCATGGAGATGGATGCGGCGCAAGACATCTGCGCCCCCGACCTGGCGGCGCTCGATCTCTATTGCGGCCGCGTCGCCGGCGCGGTCGGGCATCTGTCGGTCCATATCTTCGGCGACCCGAGCCCGGATGCGCACGAGGTCGCCGACGCTCTCGGCCGCGCCCTGCAGCTGACCAACATCCTGCGGGACCTCGACGAGGACGCCCAGCGCGGCCGGCTCTATCTGCCGCGCGAGATCCTTGATCGGCACGGCATCCGCAGCGCCGAGCCGCTCGACGTGCTGCGTCACCCGGCATTGCCGGCGGCCTGTCGCGACCTCGCGGCGCTCGCGGAGCGGCACTTTGCCGAGGCCGACCGGGCGATGGCGCGCTGCTCGCGCCGGGCGATGCGGCCGGCTGCCGTGATGGGTGCCTTCTATCGCGCGATGCTGATGGCGCTGCTGCGCGCCGGATGGCGCGACCCGGCCGACCGGGTGAGCCTGTCAAAGCCGCGGAAGCTGTGGCTGGTGCTGCGCCACGGGTTGCTATGAGGGCGGCGCCGTCGGTCGGTCGGGTGCATGTGGTCGGCGCGGGGCTTGCCGGGCTGGCCGCCGCGGTCGAGGTCGCCGGCGCCGGCTATCCGGTCGTCCTCCATGAAGCGGGGCCGCAGGCCGGCGGCCGTTGCCGCTCGTTTTTCGACGGCGAGCTGGGCGTTCGCATCGACAACGGCAACCACCTGCTGCTGTCCGGCAACACTGCGGCGCTCGCCTATATCGAGCGGATCGGCGCGTTGGAGACTTTTGAGCGCCCGGGCGAGGCGGCGATCCCGTTCGTCGACCTGGCCAGCAGCGAACGCTGGATGTTGCAGCCGGGGCGCGGTGCTGTGCCGTGGTGGGTGCTGAGCGCGGCGCGGCGGATCCCGGGCACGCGGCCCTGCGACTACTTTGCGGCGTGGCGGCTATGGCGAGCAGGGGCCGACGACACGGTGGCCGGCGTGCTGGCGCACGACACCGTGCTGTTCCGCCGCCTGTGGCAGCCGCTGACCGTGGCAGCGCTGAACACATCGGCGGAGGACGCCTCGGCCCGGCTGTTGTGGCGCATCCTTACCGAGACACTCGGGCGCGGCGCCGCATCGTGCCGGCCGCTGGTGGCGCGCGAGGGGCTGTCGGAGAGCCTCGTCGATCCGGGGCTCGCGTTCCTGCGGCGTCACGGCGCTGATATCCGCTTCGGCTCCCGCCTGAAGGCGCTCGGACTCGGCCGGGGGCTGCTCGACGAGCTGGTGTTCGACGAGGGAGCGGAAACGCTGTCCCCGGCAGATCAGGTGATTCTTGCCGTGCCGGCCGCGGTGGCGGCGCGGATCGTGCCCGGGCTCGTTGTGCCCGATGATTACGCGCCGATCGTCAACGCCCATTTCCGCGTCAAGGCGCCGGCCGCGGCGCCCCTGTTCGTCGGCGTTGTCGGCGGCGTCGCGGAATGGGTGTTCTGCAAGCGCGAGGTCGTCTCGGTGACGGTCAGCGCCGCCGATCCTATCGTCGGCCGGCCCGCCGACGAGCTGCGCGAGGTGCTCTGGCGCGATGTCGCGCGCGCTCTCGGCGTGCCTGCCAGGCCGCTGCCGCCCGGACGCATCGTCAAGGAGCGTCGCGCCACGTTTCGCGCCACCCCGGCCCAGCTGGCGCGCCGACCCGCAGCGGCGACGGCGTGGCGCAATCTCCACCTCGCCGGCGATTATGTCGAAACCGGCTTGCCTGCCACGATCGAAGGCGCTATTCGCTCCGGCTTTGCGGCAGCGTCACGCCTGCTGTCGCCCCGCTCTCCGATGCCGGTGACGAGCTCCGGCTCGGCCTCGCCGACACCGCCCCCCAACCCCATCGAGAATCGCCAGCGCGCGCTGCCATGATGAGCGGAATGTCGGCGAAGACAAAGAACGGGCCGGGGCTCGGAGAGGCTGCGGCCGTTGCCGGCCTCGACACCGCGATTGCCCAGTCGGTCGAGTCGCTGCTGGTCGCGCAGCACGAGGACGGCCATTGGGTGTTCGAGCTCGAAGCCGACGCCACGATCCCGGCCGAATACATCCTGCTGCAGCATTATCTCGGCACGGCCATCGAGCCCGACCTCGAGCAGCGCATTGCGCGCTATCTGCGGCAGGTGCAGGGGCCCGATGGCGGTTGGCCGCTGTTTTTTGGCGGCGCAATGGACCTCAGCGCCTCGGTCAAGGCGTATTTCGCGCTGAAGGCGACGGGCGACCCGATGGACGCACCGCACATGGCGCGGGCGCGCGCGGCGATTCTGGCGCGTGGCGGGGCGCGTCGTTGCAACGTGTTCACGCGGATCATGCTCGCCTTGTGGGGCGAGGTGCCGTGGCGGGCGGTGCCGGTCATGCCGGTCGAGATCATGCTGCTGCCCGGCTGGTTTCCGTTTCATATCGACAAGATCTCGTACTGGTCGCGCACGGTGCTGGTGCCGCTCCTGGTGCTGATGGCGATGCGGCCGCGCGCCCGCAACCCGCGCGGCGTGACGATCGCCGAATTGTTTGTCGAGCCGCCGGAGAGCGTGCGCGGCTGGATCGCGCCGCCGACCGCCTCGCCGGTCGGCCACGCTTTCGCATTGCTCGACCGTCTGCTGCGGCTGGCCGAGCCGGTGTTTCCGGCGGACCCGCGGCGCCGCGCGGTCGAGCGGGCGATCGCCTTCGTCACCGAGCGGCTCAACGGCGAGGACGGGCTCGGCGGCATCTTCCCGGCGATGGCCAACGCGCTGATGATGTTCGACTGCCTCGGCTATGCGCCGGACCATCCGGACCGCGTCACGGCGACCGCGGCCCTGCGCAAGCTGCTCGTCTTCGATGGCGACAGCAGCTACTGCCAGCCCTGTGTATCGCCGGTATGGGACACCGCGCTTGCCTGCCATGCGCTGATGGAGGTCGGCGACGAGCGGCTGACCCCGGCCATCCGGCACGCGACGGACTGGCTCGAGGGCAAGCAGGTGCTCGATACGGTCGGCGACTGGGCGAGGATGCGCCCGGGCTTGCGGCCGGGCGGCTGGGCCTTCCAGTACGCCAACGCGCATTACCCGGACCTCGACGACACCGCCGCCGTCGCGCTGGCGCTCGATCGTTTCGACGCCTCGCGCTACGGCAACGCGATCGACCGCGCCGCCGAATGGGTGGTCGGCATGCAGAGCCGCAACGGCGGCTGGGGCTCGTTCGACGCCGACAACACCCATTACTACCTCAACCATATTCCGTTCGCCGACCACGGCGCGCTGCTCGATCCGCCGAGCGCCGATGTCAGCGCCCGCTGCCTCGGCTTCCTGGCGCAGCGCGGCACCCCGCCCGATGACCCGGCGATGGCGCGGGCGCTCGCCTATCTGCGCGCCGAGCAGGAGACCGATGGCAGCTGGTTCGGCCGCTGGGGCACCAATTACATTTACGGCACCTGGTCGGTGCTGGCGGCGCTCAGCGCGGCCGGTGTCGCCCCGGAGGCGCCCGAGATGCGCCGCGCCGTCGCCTGGCTGGTCGCGCACCAGCATCAGGACGGTGGCTGGGGCGAGGCCGGTGAGAGCTATTGGCCGGACGGGCCGCGCGGTGATGCGTCCTATAGCACTGCATCGCAGACTGCCTGGGCGCTGCTTGCCCTTATGGCGGCCGGCGAGATTGACAATCCGGCGGTGGCGCGCGGCATCGGATACCTGATCGCGAGCCAGGACGGCGACGGCAACTGGGACGAGCCATGGTACACCGCGGTCGGCTTTCCGCGCGTGTTCTACCTGCGCTATCACGGCTATCGCGCGTTTTTTCCTCTGTGGGCGCTGGCCCGTTACCGGCGTCTGTCGGTTGCCAATTCACGGCAGGTGACGTTCGGCCTATAGCGGCGGGCGGCGCTGGCGCGGAGGCTTGGTCATGCGCGGGGCGGCGTCGGTAGTGTGCGCCTGCGGGCTTGCCGCGGAGGCGCGCGTCGCACGGCAAGCGGGATTTCAGGCCGTTGTCGGAGCTGGCGACCCCGCGCGCACCGCGGCTCTGGTCGCCGCTGCGGCGCGGCAGGCGACCTGCCTTGTCAGCTTCGGTATCGCCGGCGGCTTGGCCCCGCATTTGCGCCCGGGCGATGTGATCCTGTCCACCGAAATTATCGCAGAGGGGCGGCGCTGGCGCGGCGAGCCGCGCTTCGCTGACGCTATCGCCGATCTGGCCCGGCGCCTCGGGGCAAGCGCCGGGCCGGTCCTCGGGGCGCGCGCCATCCTTGCGGCCGAGCGAGACAAGCGGCTCGCTTGGCGCGATACCGGCGCGCTTGCGGTCGATCTCGAAAGCGCGGTCGTCGCCGCCGCTGCCGAAGCCGCCGGGATACCGTTTCTGGCGCTGCGCACGATCGCCGACCCGGCGACCCGCGCTTTGCCGCCGGCGGCCTTGATCCCGCTCACCCCGGACGGGACGCCCGACCTGCGCCGTGTGGCCGTCGAGATGCTGCGCCGCCCGCAGCAGATCGGCGCGCTGCTCGGCCTCGCCCGCGAGACGCGCCGGGCGCTTGGCGCGTTAGCTGGCCCGGCGCACGCGCTGGGCTTGGCGCTGGGTGCCTCCTAGCCGGGTCATCGCCTCCTCGACGTGGCGGGAAAAGACGTATTCGGCAGGGCGCTGCTGGGCGAGCGGGATTTCCGGCGCCATCTCACCCTCGGTGCGCACCCCCCTCAGCGCCGCCATCGCCGCTTTCAGCGGGTGGCGCACCGAATCGACCACCGCGGTCGCTTCATAGCCGCTGTGCACCATGCAGTCGGCGCATTTCTCGTAGTTGCCGGTGCCGTAGGAATCCCAGTCGGTCTCCTCCATCAACTCCTTGAAGGTCTGGGCATAGCCTTCGCCCAGCAGATAGCAGGGCCGCTGCCAGCCGAAGTAGTTGCGCGTCGGATTGCCCCACGGGGTGCAGTGGTAGGACTGGTTGCCGGCGAGAAAATCGAGGAACAGGCCGGATTGGTTGAACGACCAGCGCCGCCCGCCCTTGCCCCGCGCGCCATATCGGAAGATGGCGCGAAACAGCTCCTTGGTGCGACGGCGGTTGAGGAAATGCTCCTGGTCGGGGGCGCGCTCATAGGCGTAGCCGGGCGACACGGTGATCCCGTCGACGCCCATCTCGGTCACCGCGTCGAAGAACCGCGCGATCCGTTCCGGCTCGTTGTTGTCGAACAGCGTCGCGTTGATGTTGACGCGGAAGCCGCGCGATTTGGCGACTCGGATCGCTTCGACCGCGCGGTCATAGGTGCCGCTTTGGCACACCGAGCGGTCGTGATCCTCACGGTCGCCGTCGAGGTGGACCGTCCAGGCAAAGAACGGGTTGGGCTTGAACAGGTCGATCTTCTTTTCGAGCAGCAGTGCGTTGGTGCACAGATAGACAAATTTCTTCTTGGCGGTGATCGCGCGCACGACCTGGTCGATCTCGTGGTGCAGCAGCGGCTCGCCGCCGGCGACGACGACAATCGGGGCGCCGCATTCCTCGACCGCTTCGAGGCATTCGGCGACGCTGAGCCGCTGGTTCAGGATCGCGTCCGGGTAGTCGATCTTGCCGCAGCCGGCGCAGGCGAGGTTGCAGCGGAACAAGGGCTCGAGCATAAGCACGAGCGGGTAGCGCTGAACGCCGCGCAGATGGCGCCCTACGACATAGGCGCCGACGCGGATCTTCTGGTGCAGCGAAATGGCCACGGCAAATCCTTGTCAGAGGCGCATCAGGCGCGCGAGGGGATGTCGGCGAGTTGTTTCGGCATGCGGAAGCGGACGTTCTCAGTGACCCCGGGAAGCACTTCGAGTTCGATCGTGGTCGCTTCGCGCAGCCGTTCGATCAGATCCTCAACCAGCGCGTCCGGGGCGGAGGCGCCGGCAGTGATGCCGACCGAGGATGCGCCCACCAGCCAAGCCGGGTCGAGCGCGCGTGCGTCTTCGATCAGATAGCTCGGCACGCCGCACTCCGCCGCGATCTCACGCAGCCGGTTCGAGTTTGAGCTGTTGGGCGCCCCGACCACGAGAACAACGTCGACGATTCTGGCCAGTTCCCGCGCCGCGCGCTGGCGATTCTGCGTAGCGTAGCAGATGTCCTTGGTGTCAGGCCCGACGATCGAGGGGAAGCGCGCTTTCAGCGCCTCGATGACCGCGCGGGTATCGTCGACGCTCAACGTCGTCTGGGTGATAAAGGCGAGCTTGTCGGGGTTGCCGACTTCGAGTCGCGCCACTTCTTCGGGCCGCGAGATCAGGTGGACTCGGCCGGTGATCCGCCCCATCGTGCCCTCGATCTCGGGATGGCCAGCGTGGCCTATGAGAATGATCTCGCGCCCCTGGTTGGCATAGCGCTGGCCCTCGATATGCACTTTGGAGACGAGCGGGCAGGTGGCGTCGATGACCGGCAGGCCGCTCTCGGCGGCGCGGCGCTCGATCTCGCTCGCCACGCCGTGGGCGCTGAAGATCGTCACCGAACCGGGCGGCACCTCGTCGATCTCGTCGACAAACTGGGCGCCCTTGGCGCGCAACCGCTCGACGACATGGCGGTTGTGCACGATCTCGTGACGGACATAGATCGGCGGGCCGTATTTCTCGATCGCGCGCTCGACAATCTCGATCGCTCGTTCGACCCCGGCACAAAACCCGCGAGGTTGAGCCAGCACCACTCGCATCATCCCGCCTCGTCGCCTCAGTGAGCCGTGCTGCCGACGGCGGGCGCAGCCGTGCGGCAAGTAGGTCTGTCGGATATCCCTGCCACACTTCGCGCATCCCGCGCAATGCTGCGGCAGGAGGCCGCAAGACGGCCGGATTTGTCGCGGCCGATATTTTGCGCCTGTGCTATGGCGGCGCGTTTGCTATCACTAACGCCCGCGCGACGCCAATTGACGGGCCGCTGATGCACCTTTCTCGACGCCTTCTGCTGGGAGCGCCGCTGGCGGCCATGGTGGCCGGCCGGTCCGGCACTGCCGCTGCTGCCGCTCCCAGTGCGCCGGCGGCGGTGATCGAGCGCTTCTACGACGTGCTGCTGGGGGTCATGAAGCAGGCCAAACGGCTCAGCTTCGACGAGCGCTACAACCGCCTGGCGCCGGCCATCGTGCAAGCCTTCGACCTCGGGCTGATGACCCGGATCGCGGTCGGGCCGATCTGGTCGCAGATCGCAGCCGCCCAGCAGCAGCAGCTTGCCGGGGCCTTCTCGCGCTATACCATCTCGATGTACGCAAACCGCTTCGACGATTATGGCGGCGAGCGCTTCGAGGTGACGCCGGACGCCAGCCCGAACCCCAGCGGCGTCATCGTCCACAGCCGGCTCGTCAAGTCGAACGGCGAGCCGGTGGCCCTCAACTACCTGTTGCGGCAGGAGGGGGGCGGCGCCTGGAAGGTCATAGACGTGTATCTCAGCGGCACCGTCAGCGAACTGGCGACGCGGCGCTCGGAATTCCTCGCGGTACTCCAGCGGGACGGGGCAGAAGGCCTTGTCCGGATGCTCGAAAAGCGCATTGCTGCGCTACGAACCGGGTGAGTGCGATGGCGCAGCGTGTTGCCCGTTCGCCGGCGGGCGGACGCCCGCTTGCGGTGGCGCGGCGGGTCCGGCCGGCTTCTTGCTCGGGTCCTCATAGAAATTGGGTCCCGGCTGCGGTGCTGCGCCATGGTGTAGCTCGGCGGCGCGGCGCTGCTGTACGAGGCTGCGCAGCTGGGCATAGAAATCGAGCGAGTTCTTCTGCAAATCGTCGAGGACATCAATCGCCTGGGCGCGCTCGTCGATGCCCCCGAGAACAAAACGCACGATCTCGACGTTATCGAGGTCCAGCGCGGTCGCCATGTAGCTGAACGGGTCGAAGTAGGCGTCGATGCCCATCCCAATCAGATCACGCGGGCTCGACGGGCCGAGGACCGGGACGACGAGATATGGTCCATTCGGCAGGCCCCAGACGTACAGGGTCTGCCCGAAATCGCCGCTCTGCTTGTCGAGGCCCCACTTCCTGGCAACGTCGAACAAGCCGGCAAGGCCCGCCGTCGTGTTGACAACGAAGCGACCCGCCGCGATGCCGGCGCCCTTCGGGTCCCCTTGCAGCACGTTGTTGATGACGACGACCGGCTCCTTCATGTTGTCGAGGGCGCGCCGTAGCGCGTCCCGCCCCTGTTCCGGCACGATTGCGATATAGACCTTGGTTGCCGGCTTGAGCAGGATGCGGTCGAGAAGCAGATTGGCGTCGAGGATTTTGCGATTGAGCGGCTCGAGCGGATCGTTGGTCTGCTCGAAAACGGCGCGCTCGGCGGGGTCCTTGGGCGGCGTCGCGCAACCGGCGAGGAGGGCGGCCAACAGCAGGCCGGCGGCGCAGCACACGATACCGCGGGGGGAGGCGGCAATTTTCACGAAGCGATCCGAAGGTTTGGCTGATCGGTGCGGGGGGGCAGTGCCGACGGCAGGGACATCGTCGACAATCGCGCTGCCCAACGCAACGGGAAAACACCGCCCGATTCGCCGGCGTCCGATGGCGGGTGGCGTGCGATGATGTCGCTCGGCCTCGCGGTGGTGCTCGCTCTGGTATGGGCCTACCTGCTCGGCAGCACCCTTGCGGTGCTGCGCTTCCCGCGGCGACCGATCGTCGCGCCCGCGCGTGAAGATGTGGGCGAACCCGGGGACCGGCCGCCGATTTCCGTCCTGAAGCCGCTATATGGGACGGAGCCGGGACTCTACGATAATTTGCGTTCGTTTACAGACCAGGATTATCCCGATTTTCAGATCGTGCTCGGCGTGCGCGACCGCACCGACGGTGCCTTGCCGGTGGCTCGCGGGCTGATCGCCGACCGGCCTTTCCGCAACATCGAGCTCGTCATCGATCCGCGCGTCGGCGGCAGCAATCTCAAGGTGGCGAACCTCGAGAACATGATAACCGCGGCGCAGCACGATGTGATCGTCATCGCCGACAGCGACATGCGGGTGACGCCGGATTATTTGTCCGTCATCACCGCGCCGCTGGCACATCCGGCGATCGGGCTTGTGACGTGCGCGTATAAGGCAGTGCCGACTGGCGGGCTGTGGTCGCAATTGGCGGCGCTGCACATCAATTTCGGCTTCCTGCCGAGCGCCCTCGCCGGCGCCGCGCTCGACATAGGCGGCGGCTGCTTCGGCGCCACGATCGCGCTGCGGCGCGACGTATTCGAGCGGATCGGAGGGTTCGGGCGGCTGCGCGACGAGCTTGCCGACGATCACCGCATGGGCGCCCTGGTGCGGCAGCTTGGCCTCAAGACCGTGCTGTCGCCCCATATCGTCGAAAATCGCGTCGGCGAAACGTCACTTGCCAGCCTGTGGCGGCATGAGCTGCGCTGGGCGCGTACCTCGCGGGCGATGGCGCCGGTCGGCGTTGCCGGTTCGGTGATCACCCACACCGTGGCGCTGACGGCGCTTGCCGCCGCAGCGTGGACATCGACCGCGGCGGGCTGCGGTCTGGTGCTGCTGTCGCTGGTGCTGCGCTGGGCATCGGCCGGGATCGTCGCGCGCCACCTCGACCTGCCGCGAACAGGGCTGTGGCTGTTGCCGCTGCGGGATGCTTTGTCCTTTGCGGTGTTTCTCGGTAGCTTCTGCGGCCGCAACGTGTCGTGGCGCGACCAGCTGTTCCGGGTCGAGCCGAGCGGGCGGATGATGCGCGTCGAAGGGGATAAGCCGGTATGATGAAAACCCTGTTCCTGCAACCGCCGTCGTTTGATGGGTTCGACGGCGGGGCGGGCTCGCGCTACCAGGCGCGGCGGGAGATCCGCTCGTTCTGGTATCCGACTTGGCTCGCTCAGCCGGCGGCGCTCGTGCCCGGCAGCCGGCTAATCGACGCGCCGCCGGCGCGGTTGCGGCTCGACCAGGTGCTGCCGGTCGTGCGCGATTACGAGCTGACGGTGTTGCACACCTCGACCCCGTCCTTCGCGGCCGATATCAAGGTGGCGGAGGCGCTCAAGGACACCAACCCCCGGCTCAAGATCGGCCTGGTCGGCGCCAAGGCGGCGGTCGAGCCGGATGCCTGCCTCGCCGCCTCGCGCGCCGTCGATTTCGTCGCCCGCGAGGAATTCGATTTCACGATCAAGGAAGTCGCCGAGGGACGCGGCTTTGCCGACATTGACGGGCTCAGCTGGCGCGACGGCTCCGGCGCGATCGTCCACAACCGGGCGCGCCCGGTGCTTGAAGAGATGGATCGCCTGCCCTTCGTCACCGAGGTCTACAAGCGTGACCTGAAGGTCGAGGATTATTTCATCGGCTATTTGAAGCACCCGTATCTGTCGCTCTATACCGGGCGCGGGTGCAAGTCGCGGTGCACCTTCTGCCTGTGGCCGCAGACCGTCGGCGGCCACCGCTACCGGGTGCGCAGCGTCGAGCATGTGATCGAGGAGATCCGGCTCGCTCGCAGCTATTTCCCGCAGGTCAAGGAGTTCTTCTTCGACGACGACACCTTCACCGACAACCTGCCGCGCGCCGAGGCGATCGCCCGCGAGCTCGGCAAGCTCGGGGTCACCTGGTCGTGCAACGCCAAAGCCAACGTGCCGCGGGCGACGCTCGAAGTCTTGCGCGACAACGGCCTCCGCCTGCTGTTGGTCGGCTACGAAAGCGGCAACCAGCAGATCCTCCACAACATCAAGAAGGGCATGCGGGTCGATGTCGCCCGGCGCTTCACGAAGGACTGCCACGAGCTCGGCGTCACGATCCACGGTACCTTCATCCTGGGCCTGCCCGGCGAGACAAGGGAGACGATCGAGGAGACGATCCGCTTCGCCGCCGAGATCAACCCGCACACGATCCAGGTGTCGCTCGCCGCGCCCTATCCCGGCACCGAACTCTACCGGCAGGCGGTCAGCGAGGGCTGGCTCGATATCACCCACGCCGAGCTGATCGACGATCACGGCGTGCAGATCGCGCCGTTGCACTACCCGCATCTGAGCCATACCGAGATCTTCGAGTCGCTGGAAACCTTTTATAAGCGCTTCTATTTCCGACGGGCGAAGATCGCGTCCCTGGTCGCGGAGATGATCAAGAGCCCACAGATGATGCGCCGGCGCCTGCGCGAGGGCGTCGAGTTCTTCCAGTTCCTGCGCCAACGCGAGATGGCGGGCTGACCCTCTGTCCGCGGCGTTTCCCAGCAGACGGGGAGGGATCGCGATGAACCGGCTCGACGGCAAGGTGATCTCCGGCGCGGCCCGCGGCATCCGCGCCGAGACGGCGCGGCTGATGCTGGAAGCCGGCGCCCGTGTAGCGATCGGCGACGTGCTCGACGAGAAGGGCCGCGAGACCGCCCGCGTCCTCGGCGGCGACGCCGTTTATCTCCACGCTCCAGCCGCACGGAAGGGCAGCCGCCGCCCATCGCGGCGCAAGGCGGCCTGTCCTACATGGCGTTCGACCGGGACGGCGATGCGGGAACCGCCGCGGCGCGGCGGCACATAGGCCGACGAAGCACTCTCCGCGTCCGCCACGTAATCGTCGGCAACCTCGATCCGGCCCATGGCTCACCTCCGGCAATGTTGGGCTCAACGTGGCACACAGAGCTTTCCAGCGCGCGACGAGGCTACCGCTGAACCAGCGGTTCTTCAGGGCGGGGCAAGCGTTGTCGCCACGCCGGAGCGCGGCTACCGTGTCGTCCAGACGTCGCGCCCGGCTGATCATGCAGCTGTGCGGCGCAAGGAGCTATGATGAAGGTTCGCTTTGGCGTGTCGGTGTTGAGCGGGACAGCCTTCCCACATCGGCGGGACCTGGAGAAATTTACCGAGTTGATCCGGATCATCGACGGCTCCGGGGTCGAACTGATCGGCACCAATGACACCAGCTTCATCGGTGGCGACGCCTATGTTCGCGCGACGCTGATTGCGCAGACCGCGACAAACGCCCAGGTCGGCATCCATCCGACTAATCCGCTGACCCGCGAACCGCAGATCATGGCGGCTTTTCTCGGGTCGATCGACGCCATGACCGAGGGCCGAGCCTTTCTGGATATCGGCAGCGGAGACAGCGCGGTCTACAACATCGGCTTGGCACCAGCGAGCCGCGCCAGGATGGCTGACTACGTCACCTGCGTGCGGGATCTGCTCGCGACCGGCGAGGGCACGTATGACGGTCGGCCACAGCGTGTCCGCTGGCAAGGCGAGGCGGTGCGCAAGCGGATCCCGATCACGCTCTGTGCCGAAGGACCCAAGACCTTGCATCTCGGTGGACGGATCTGCGATGGCGTGATTGCCGGTACCGGCCTGCTGCCCGAGGTGATCTCAGACACCATCGAGCGGGTCGCGGCGGGTGCCACGGCCGCGGGTCGCGATCCGTCCGAGGTCGAGGTCTGGTTCACGACCCGCTCGTCGCTCGACGCTGACCGAAATAAGGCGATTGAACGCATCCATGCCTCGGTGTCCTCGATCCTCAACCATTCGATGCGGTTCGGTCTCGAAGGCAAGAATGTGCCAAGCCAGTTCAGGGCCAAGATCGCCGAGTACGTCGAGGGCTACGAACTGTACGACCACGTGCTCCAGGCCGGGCGCAACCCGAAGCGAATGGCCGAGCTTGGGCTGACCGAATACGGGCTCGAGCGATTCGCCCTCGCCGGAGACGTCAAGGACTGGATCGAGCGTATTGGCGAACTCGCAGAATTCGGAGCCTCACGGCTGTGGTTAAGCACGGAAGCCGGCGACCTCGACCGCCAGATCCACTACATGAAAATCTTCGCCGAGCAGATCGTGCCGTGTTTCCAATAGATTGCAACCAATACTATCCCGTCGTTCTCGAAGTGATGTACCTGCAATGACCCGGTTCCCCGGCGCCGCCGCGTGGCGAAAGGCTTGTACCGCGGATGCAGTCCTCGGCACCTGGGCCGGACCGTGGGCCAGTTGTTTCGCGGTCATGTCGGGAAGCGACACGACGATTTTCAATTTCGTCGAAGGACAGGTCGCCGCCGATTCAGGCACCCCTGCTTTTGCCCTGGCGGCACCCGAGCTGACGTGGGCTCGGTTTCTCGAAGCCGTACCGCCGCGTCACCATCACGGCATCTTCGCGATGATGTACCGATTGCCGGAATTCTCCATTCAAGGTGACGAACTCGCGTTTATGCAGCACGCCCATGTCGTGCGCCGCGTACTCGAAGTCGGGAAGTGGCTGGCCTTGGGTCGGGCGCTGCCGGTGCCGGTGTCGCTGCATCCCCGAGAAGGTGCCCGGGCGGTGCCCGCAGTCACCGGCCGCTATGTGCCCGTGTCCGTCGGCGGCGTGACCTATCAGATCTATAGCGAGTCCGCGGGGTCGGGGCAGGACGTGTTGTGCATGCACACGGCCGGCGCGGACGGGCGGCAATTCCATGGCTTGATGGCCGACCCGCGCATCGTCGAACATCACCGGCTGGTCTCGTTCGACCTGCCCTGGCACGGCAAATCGCCGCCGCCGGAGGGCGCGATCCACGGCTCCTGGCGGCTGAATACCGATTTGTACGTCGCGCTCATCATGGGCTTCGTCGCCGCCGCGGGACTGCAGAAGCCGGTGGCGCTGGGGGCGTCGATGTCGGGGGAGATCTGTCTGGAATTGGCCTACCGGCACCCCGAGGCCTTCGCCGGCATCATCGCCTGCGAGGCCTGCGACAAGATCAACCAGCGGCAAAGCATTTGGGCGGCGCACCCGCACGTCAACCAGGCGCAGTTCGTGCCGGAGTGGATACGCGCCCTTAGCGCCCCGCAAAGCCCTGCTGAATACGTGGAACAGATCGCATGGCACTATGGCCAGGGCGGCCCCCAGGTCTTCTTCGGCGACATCGCCTTCTATTCTGGCGAGTGGGATGCCCGGGAACGCGTTGGCCGCATCGATACCAATCGGTGCCGGCTGTTTATGCTGACAGGTGAATACGACTACTCCTGCACGGTGGAATTGTCTGAGGCGACGGCGGCCAAGATCCCCGGCGTCCGATTCCAGGCGATGAAAGGCATCGGACACTTCCCCTTCGCGGAGAATCCCAAACGCTTCGCCGAGTACCTGCTGCCGATCCTGGCTGAGCTTAAAGGCTGACCCGCGCTCACCGCCTATTGGGCGGACGGCCGGGAGATTTGCCGACAAGCTGAGAGATATCGGCTTCGACTACGTCTGCGTCTCTTCCGGCGGCATCAGTCCGGCCGCGCGGTCTACCGTCGCGCCGGGCTAACAGGTAACGCTCGCCGTTGCCGTCAAAAGGGCCAGCGGCATGACGGTTCAGGCTGTCGGCATGATCGTCGACCCGCAGCAGGCAGAAGCGATCGTTGCGGACGGCCATGCGGATTGAGTCGCGTCGGCGCGCGGGTTTCTCGACGACCCGCGCTCGATCGTGGCCCTCAGCGTGGTGTAGGAGCGGGGCAGCTTGACGAAGGGATCGTCGCTCAACGGAGGCCTGGTTTCCAGGGTCATGTAGCGGGCCCGTTGCACGGCCCATTTGATGGCATGGACCGCCCCCGTTCGGGTTCCGAATGTGGGAGCGTGCGCAGTCTGCACAGCCGCAAGGGAGCCGTTGCCATGTCCGTCGTCACAATTGGCCTTGATATCGCCAAGTCCGTGTTCCAGGTGCACGGTGTTGAGGCTGCCGGCGATACCGTGCTGCGTCGTCGTCTGGGCCGGACCGATCTGCTGCCTTTCTTCGCGAAGCAGCCGGCATGTGTAATCGGGATGGAGGCGTGCTCGAGCGCCCACCACTGGGCGCGGGAGCTGAGCAGGCTCGGGCACCACGTCCGGCTCATTCCGCCGCAATACGTGAAGCCCTAGGTCAAGCGCAATAAGACCGATGCGGCCGATGCGGAGGCAATCTGCGAGGGCGTGGGTAGACCAAACATGCGCTTCGTGCCCATCAAGACCATCGAGCAGCAGAGCATTCTTGCCCTGCATCGGGTGCGCGCGTTGCTGGTGCGGCAACGGACGTCGGCCGTCAACGCGATGCGTGGCCTGCTGAGCGAGTTCGGCGTCGTGGCGGCCAAGGGCATTCGACGCGTTGAAGAACTGCGGCAGCGCATGAGCCGCACCGAACCTGCCTTATTGCCCGACCAGGCGCGTGAGGCCATCGGGGTTCTGTTTGATCACCCGGATGGCCTGCAGGAGCGGATCGACAAGATCGAGGCCCGGATATTGGCCTGGCACAAGGCCAGCGAGGCCAGCCGACGGTTGGCCTCGGCTCCGGGTGTCGGACCTCTGACAGCGACAGCAATTATTGCCGCGGTCGGAGACGGCAAACAGTTCAAATCATCACGCCACTTCGCCGCGTGGCTTGGGTTGACGCCGCGCATCCAAGCGAGCGGAGGAAAGGAACACATCGGCCGGATCAGCAAGGGCGGCGACCGATACCTTCGAACGTTGCTGATCCATGGCGCCCGAGCTGTCGTCGGCACCGCGTTCCGCAAGGACGTTCGCCCAAAGCCATGGCTGACGGAGCTTTTGCGACGGCGACCGGTGAACGTCGCGGCCACCGCCGTTGCCCACAAGACGGCGCGCGCGCTCTCTGGGCAATGTTGACCCGCGCCGAATTGTATCGCCCGCGTGCCGCCGTCGTGGCGGCAGCGTAACCCGATCGACGCCTGAGCCGAGGCGTTGGCTTGCGAGGGTAACGAGAGATGATGGCGAACCGGTCGGACCGGGTTCGACAAAGGTCAATGACACGATGCGAGCTACTACCGAGCTCGTCCATTTGTCCGGCCGTCGATTCGCGAAAACCATCAGGGCCTGCGGTAATGTCGCCGCGCTTCAAGGCCGGATACACGACAGCAAGCGCCGTATTCACCGTCGTCAATTGAAACCCTTTGCAAAGCGGGGGCGGTCCATACACATCGTTTTGTTCCAACAGGATGGCCCCGACGAGGCGGATCACGGCCGCGTCGTTGGGGAAGATGCCGACGACCTCGGTGCGGCGCTTGATCTCGCCGTTCAGGCGCTCGATCGGATTCGTCGAGTGCAACTTCGGGCGGTGCGCCGGCGGCAAGTTCATATAGGTGAGCACGTTGCGCATGAAGTGGACGCGGCTCTCGTCGTTGCCATGTGGTGTTCAGGACCTTGGCGATGGCGGCCTTCAGCCCCTCATGGGCGTCCGAGACGACGAGCTTGACGCCGCGCAGGCCATGCCGCGCCAGCTTGCGCAGGAAGTCGGTCCGGAAGGTTTCGGCCTCCGACGCGCCGATCGCCAGACCCGGCACCTCGCGCCTGCCGTCGCCGTTGACGCCGACCGCGACGATCACCGCGATCCAGACGCCTTGCACGTAGGCTTCCTGGATCACCGCCGTCAGCGCTCCCGAGCTTGTCGAAGGGCTCGGCCATCCGGCGCGGCTCCGGGAAGCCGGGAAAATAGCTGCCCTTGCGCAATTTCGGGATGCGCCGCTCGACCGTCCCACGGGCCTTCAGCCCACGGACTTGTTGGGGTGGACGGCCCCACGGCATCGCGTGCCAAAGTTTCGGGGTCGTATGACCGAAACGAGGGAGCCGTCCGCCATGGAGCTTAAACGCATTGCCATCGACACGTCCAAGTCGGTGTTCACCCTGCACGGGGTGGATGCCCAAGAGCGTCCGGTGCTCCGCCGCGACCTTCGCCGGGGCCAATTGGTCGCATTCTTCGCCAAGCTGGCGCCGACCGAGGTGGTGCTGGAAGCGTGCGGCGGCTCGCACCATTGGGCGCGCACGCTGAGCAAGCTGGGCCACCGGGTGGGGCTGATCCCGCCGCAATACGTCAAGCCGTTCGTCAAGCGCGGCAAGACTGACCGGAACGACGCCGAGGCGATCAGCGAGGCCGCCAGCCGGCCAGCGATGCGCCGGGTGGCGATCAAGTCGGCCACCCAACAAGCCGATGCTCTCACTCTGAGCGCCCGCGAGCTGCTGGTGGCCCAGCGCACCCAGACCATCAACGCGCTGCGCGGCCATGCCGCTGAGTTTGGCGTGGTGGTGGCCGGCGGCACCGGCCGGGTGGCCGAGCTGCTGGCGGCGGTGGCGCAGGATGCCGAGGTACCGCAGGCCGCGCGCCGCCTGCTGGCCTTCCTGGGGCAGCAGGTGGCGCATCTCGACCGCGAGATCGCCAAGCTCGACACGGCGCTGATGGCGCAGCACAAGGCCAACCCGGTCAGCCGGCTGCTGGCCGAGATTCCCGGCATCGGCCCGATCGGCGCGTTGACGCGGCCGTACGGATCGACCCGACGCAATTCCAATCCGGCCGCCACCTGGCCGCCTGGATCGGGCTGACGCCGCGCGAGCACTCCAGCGGCGGCAAGCAGCGCATGGGTGGCATCAGCCGGGCCGGCGACGAGCGGCTGCGCCAATTGCTGGTGCTCGGGGCCACGGCGATCATCCGATACGCCAAGCCGGGCCGCGCCTCGGCCTGGCTGCTGTCCTTGCTGGAGCGCCGGCCGCGCAAGCTGGCGGCGGTGGCTCTGGCCAACAAGATGGCCCGCATCGCGTGGGCCATGATGACGACCGGCGAGGCATATCGGCGAGCTCCGCTCGCGGCCGCTGCCTGACCGGTCGTCGCTGCCAGGAGTGCAGGTGTGCCGCGAGGAGATGATGATCGGTCGATCCGACGATCCAGAACACCCCGCCCGGATCACCGGCGTCCCGACGCCGCGGACTTGTTTGGGGCTGGATTGCGGAACCCATCTGGGCCAGCGGCATGTGCCGCGCAAACAGGCCGGACACATGACCGCACATCGTACCGTCGTCGACTCTTCGCCCGTCACCCCTTGCACTCCGGGGCCGTCCACACATGATCCGTGGGGCGGGTCTCCCAGTCGCGGTCGCGATACCCGTTGCGCTGCGTGATCCGATCGGCGCTGCGTGCGCCGTGCGCCGCGCCGGTCGCGTTCTCGACTTCCAGCTCCATCAGGCGATGCGCGGCGAACCCGATCATCTCGCGCAGCAGATCGGCGTCCGAACTCTTCTCCAAAAGCGCCTGAAGGCTCATCATCTCGTCGGTCATCTCGGGTCCTTGGTTCGCGTTGAGGGGTGCGACCAAAACCCTACCGAGACCTGCGATGACCACCGCCGTGGATAAGTAGCCCGCCGCCGCCTCAGTCGCGGCGGTCGCTGCGGCGGGCTGCTTACCCACATGGCGTAATCGCCCGGGAGCGGTCCCTTTCGCGCCATGGTGGCGCCGTGCTCTCTGCGGGCAAGGCCATGCCGCTAACGCGGCGGCCCTTCGGGCCGGCCTTGCCCTCCGTTGCGCGCGGCGCGGCTCGGAAAGGCGATCGGGACGAAGGAGACGATCGATCCCGATCGAACAAAGGAGACGGGAGCGGCCGCTCCCCGGCGCCGGCGGTCATCATGAAGGTGATGGACCGCACAGCTCACGTCAGAGCAAACGGCGTCTCGCAAAGGAGCAGCCATGGGACAGTATGTCGGACTCGATGTCGCGATGGAGGAGACGAAGATCCACGTGCTTGATGGCGACGGGAATCGCGTGTGGCGCGGCAGCTGCCGAAGCCATCCCGACGACATCGAGGCGGCCTTGCGTAAGCGCGCCCCACAGGCGGAGCGCATCGGTCTCGAGACGGGTCCGCTCACCACGTGGCTCTGGAGCAAGCTCACGGGCCGCGGCCTGCCGATGGTCTGCCTCGACGCGCGCCACGCTAAGCGTGCGCTCGGCATGCGCCCCAACAAGACCGACGCGAACGATGCCGAGGGCCTTGCCCATATCGTCCGCTCCGGATGGTATCGCGAGGTGCGCGTCAAGGGCCCCGACGCAATGCTCTCGAAGGCGCTCGTCGCCGCCCGCGCCCAGCGCACGACCATGGCGACGGATGTCTCGAACCAGATCCGCGGTGTCATGAAGACCTTTGGGTTGGTCGTGCCAAAGGGCAGCGGGGGCGTCTTCGAGAGGAACGTCACCATGCCCAGCATCGGCGCTGTCACCGCGGCGTCGTTCGTCGCCGCCGTCGCCAGTTCGCGGAATGTTGGCGCCTGGCTCGGCCTGACGCCGCGCCGATACCAGTCGGGCGAGGTCGACTACGAAGGTCATATCTCGCGGCGCGGCGACGGTCGTTTGCGGGCGCTTCTTTACGAGGCCGCCATGAGGCTACTGACGCGTGTCCGCGCCGATAGCGCGTTGCGCCGATGGGGCTTGGCGCTCAAGAAGCGCCTCGGCTTCAAGCGCGCCACCGTGGCGCTCGCCAGAAAGATGGCTGTTGTGCTCCATGCCATGTGGCGCTCCGGTACCGCGTTCGATCGAATGCCCGTTCCAGCGTGATCGCTGCCATTATGGTCTAACGCAATCCGGATCGGCGCCGATTGGATCCGGGCGTCCCCCGCCGGGGGCGTGGGCGAGGATATTCCGCTTAGGAGCCCTGCGGCCATCGATAGGACCGCGCTACCCACCTCGGAAGTCCAAGCTCTCGACCGCCATCATGCGGCGCCTGCGGTGGCGACCGCGGAGACAACCATGAACCCCGGCGAGACGACCCTCCGGTGATCGACGAAGGGAAGCAGTTGACTGGTGCAGTGCGATTAGACAACAGCTCCCACACCACCCCTCGGGACACGACCCTTCCCGCCCCGCGAATGCCGCAATTTCTTTAACCATGCCGGTTATGCAACCTGATCGGAATCCGCTCTAATGGATTGACTCTAAGGCCTGTTTCCCGCGCTGCGCTTTTCCAATGATGGCGTCGGGATCGGCGGTCCATGTGGAAGGCTTAGGGTTGTCGTTGGTTTCGGCGAGGAAACGGTTGATGGCGGCCTGGCGGTCGACGATGCCCTTGAAGACGCCGCGCTTGAGCCGTTGCCGGGTCAGCTTGGCGAAGAACCCTTCGACGGCGTTGAGCCGGGCGGCCGAGGTCGGAGTGAAGTGGAAGTGGAACCTCGGATGCCGTTCGAGCCAGGCGAGCACCTTGGGATGCTTGTGCGTCGCATGGTTGTCGAGGATCAGGTGCAACTCTCGCCCGGTCGGGGTCTCGCGGTTGATCTTGTTGAGAAAGCGGATGAATTCCTGATGCCGATGACGCGCCATGCACTGGCCGATAACCCGGCCCTCCAGCACATCGAGAGCAGCGAACAGCGTGGTGGTGCCGTGACGCTTGTCGTCGTGCGTCATCGTCCCGCAGCACCCCTTCTTCATCGGCAGGCCGGGTCGGGTACGGTCGAGCGCCTGAATCTGCGACTTCTCGTCGACCGACAGCACCAGCGCAGGCTTGCCGGCCGGGCGGGTGCCCGCATGCAGCAGGCCGTCGACACCTTCGGCCATAAACCGTGCCTGCCAGCGCCAGATCGTCGGCTTGCCTTTGCCGGTCTGCCGCTGGATCGACATCGTGCCCACCCCATCGGCGCTCAGCAGCACAATCCGCACGCGCCACACATGTTTCTGCGCGCTGTTTCCCGATCCGCCTCCAGCCGCTCTCGGTCGCCCGGACCAAGCCGGACCTCGACACCCTTCCTCAAAGCCCGGCTTTCGGGTCTGCCCAGCGGCGCGCGTCCTCTGCCTTTGGAAGCAACGGCGTGAGGGAGGCCGGTCGCATGAGCGACAGCGACATCTTCACCTTGGGGCTGGGCGGGCTGACGCTGACGCCGCCGTGGCGGGGGGGGGGTGATCAGCGGCTGGCGAGCGAGCGGCAGCCGCACGAGCTGCGCCCGGCAATCGCCGCCCCGCCCGGCGAGCGGTTCCCGCGCCCGACCGCGGGCGGTTCCCGCGCCCGACCGCGGGCGGCCGAGCAAGCCGCACGACTGGAAGGAGGACACTTGGCGCCACCTCAACTTCTTCCAGCACCATTGCTGCATCACCGCTCGGCTCCCGCGGGTCGCGTGTGCCGAGCACGGCGTGCTGCGGATCAAGGGGCCATGAGCGCGGCCGGAGAGCGGCTTCACTCTGCTCTTCGAGCAGGCGGCGCTGCTGCTGATGTGCGAGATGCCGGCAGCGGCAGCGGCGCCGATCATCGGCGTCACCGACAAGCGCCTCTGGCGGGTCCTCGAATTCTACGTTGAGCGGGCGGTGGCGCGGCGCATATGACAGACATTGGTAAACTCGATGCATCCCGGCGCGGTCGACACGGGCAACCAGGCGGCGGCGAGGGCGCGCAACCTCGGCACAAACGACATTGAGGCTGCGCGCTGCCAGATCATCGACCGGCTGGCGATCGGCCGCATGGGCACGGTCACCGACATTGCCAAGGGGATCGTCTTCCTCGCCTCGGACGACGCCGCCTTCATGTCCGGCGCCGGCCTCGTCATCGACGGCGGCATTACCGCGCAGTAAGGGCTTACGTCAGGGCGCGGCAGGCGCGCTCGATGCGGGCGCAGGCATCCTTCAACACGTCGTTCGAGGTCGCGTAGGAGACGCGGAAATGCGGCGACAGGCCGAAGGCCGCGCCGTGCACGACCGCAACGCCCTCGGTCGCCAGCAGGTATTTGACGAAATCCTCGTCATTGGCGATCGTCTCGCCCGATGGCGTGCGCTTCCCGATCACTCCGGCGCAGGACGGGTAGACGTAGAAGGCGCCCTCGGGAAGCGGGCAGTAAAGCCCCGGCACCCGGTTCAGGCTGTCGACGACGAGGTCGCGGCGCTCCTTGAAGCTGCGGTTGTGCACCGGGATGAAATCCTGCGGTCCGTTCAGCGCCTCGATCGCCGCCGCCTGGCTGATCGAGCACGGGTTGGCGGTCGAGTTCGACTGGATCGCCCCCATCGCCTGGATCAGCTCCCTCGGGCCGGCGCCGTAGCCGATGCGCCAGCCGGTCATGCAATAGGCCTTGGAGACGCCGTTGACCGTCAGCGTGCGCTCGTAGAGCCGCGGCTCGATCTGCGCGATCGTACGGTATTGGAATTCGTCGTAGACGAGGTGCTCGTACATGTCGTCGGTCATCACCCAGACATGCGGGTGCTTCAGCAGCACGTCGGCGACGGCGCGCAGGTCCGCCTCGGTGTAGGCGGCGCCGGTCGGGTTTGACGGCGAGTTCAGGATGAGCCACTTGGTCTTCGGCGTGATCGCGGCGTCGAGATCCTCCGGCCGCATCTTGAAGCCGTTGTTTTGCGGGCAGGCGACCGGTATCGGCTCGCCGTCGCACAGCAGCACCATCTCGGGGTAGGAGACCCAGTAGGGCGCCGGGATCACCACCTCGTCGCCGGGGCTCAGCGTCGCGACAAAGGCGTTGTACAGCACCTGCTTGCCGCCGCTGCTGACCGTGATCTGCGAAGGCTCGTAGTCGAGCCCGTTCTCGCGCTTGAACTTGGCGCAGACCGCCCGCTTCAGCTCGATGCGGCCGTCGAACACGGTGTAGCGCGTCTCGCCGGCCCGCATCGCCGCGATCGCTGCCTCGATGATATTGGGCGGCGTGTCGAAATCGGGCTCGCCGACCGACAGGCTGATGATGTCGCGCCCGGCCGCCTTCAGCTCGGTGGCGAGGGCGGTGATCGCCATGGTCGGCGAGGGCTTTACGCGAGCGAGGCGGTCGGCGAGAAAGGGCATGTCGTGCATCCGGTATGGAAAGCCGTAACCTAATGGCAGCGTCCGCCGCTGTGAAGATACCGTCGCACGGTTGAGGGAGGCGATAGAGCGCGCCGATGTTCGAGCTGACCTTTCTCGGCACCGCGGCCACGATGCCGACGGCCGAGCGCGGCCTGCCGGCGCTGCTGGTCGGGGCCGGCAGCCAGCGTTTTCTGATCGACTGCGGCGAGGGGACGCAGCGCCAGATGCTACGCGCCGGAACGGGGCTGCGGCGCCTCGATTATGTGCTGCTGACGCACGCTGATCTCGACCATGTGCTCGGCCTCGCCGGGCTGATCGCGACGCTCGGCCTTGTCGAACTGCGCGGCGGGCTGGCGATCTGCGGCAGCCGCGAGACGGTCGGCGTCGCCGAGCGCTATCTCGGCGGCATCTGGCCGCTGCCTCGTGCTCCGGTGCCGCTGCGCTTCGTCGCGCTGACGCCCGGCCCGGTCGTGGAAGAAAGCGATTACCGCATCAGCTGCTTCGCGGTCCGCCATCGCGGCACAGCGAGCCTCGGCTATCGCTTCGAGACGACGCCGCGCCGGCATCTGCGTGCCGACCGGCTGGCCGCGCTCGGCGTGCCGCCGGGCCCATTGCGCGCTCAGCTGGCCCAGGGCGAGGCGGTGGTGCTCGCCGATGGCAGGCGCGTCGCGCCTGAGGACGTACAAGGGCCGCCGGCGCCGGGCGCAAGCGTGGCCGTGGTCGGCGATGTCGAGGAAACCGCGTCCTTGGTCGAGGCGGTGCGTGGGGCCAATGCCCTCGTCATCGAGGCGACCTTTCTCGATGCCGATGCGGCGCTCGCTGCCGAGCGCGGGCATCTGACGGCCGGGCAGGCGGGGCGGCTGGCCGCCGCAGCGGGGATCGGCACGCTCTATCTCACGCATCTCTCGAACCGCTACGATCCCGCTGCCGTAGCAGCGGAGGCCGCCCGGTTCTTTCCCGATGTGCGCGCCGCGCGCGATTTCGATCGTGTCGCGGTGACGGCGGCTGCCGGGCCGCCTGCGCCGGCCGCCGTCCCGTCTTCTCTCTGACCGGCGTGTCGGCTAGACTTGCCCGCTGGTGCCACCGCCGGGCAAAATCGCGATCGCTCGTTCCTGCGTCGAAGGACCCGTTTGACACATGAGTGATCCGCCCGGTCAGCAACAGGGGACGCGCTCCCGCCTGCTCGTCAATCTGGGCAGCGGTGCGAAAGGGAGTGCGTGGCTGCCGGCAATGTTTGCCGAATGGCGTGAGCTGCGCGTCGATGCCGACCCAAGGGTGATGCCCGATCTTCTGGCCAATATCAATGATCTGTCAGCCATTGAAAGCGGAGCGGCTGACGCGGTGTGGTCGGCGCACTGCCTCGAGCACCTCTACCTTCATCAGGTCGGCGGCGCGATCGCGGAAATTTATCGGGTCCTGGCCGACGACGGGTTCCTCTGCCTGATCGTGCCCGACCTTCAGGCGATCGCCGAATACATCGCCGGCGACCGGCTGCATGAGGTGGCTTACGAATCGCAGGCGGGGCCAGTCACGGTCCACGACATGATCTTCGGGTTTGGCCCTTCTCTGGCGCGCGGCCATACCGGCATGGCGCACCGTTGCGGCTTTACGCCGACCCTGCTGGCGCGAAAGCTGCAGGAGGTTCCGTTTGCCGAGATCATCCTGCGGCGGCGGCCCAATCAGGAGCTTGTCGCCATCGCCTGCAAGCGCGCTGCCGCCAGCGAGGCGGCGCGGGAGACCTTCCTCGCGGCCCTCGAGTTGTGATCCGCGCTGAGAGCCGGCGGGGGGTGCCGCCTTCGTTTGACGAGCCTCGCCCGCTGGCCTAACACAGAGCAACATCGCACCACCCGAGGAAATGCCGTGCTCGAAACGACGATTGCCGGCAGCCTGCCGAAGCCGTCCTGGCTGGCCCAGCCGCAAACCCTGTGGGCGCCGTGGCGGCTCGAGGGCGAGACGTTGCGCGACGGCAAGCGCGACGCGACCCTGCTGGCGCTGAAGCTGCAGGAGGATGCCGGCATCGACATCGTCACTGACGGCGAGCAGGCGCGGCAGCATTTCGTCCACGGTTTTCTCGAAGGGATCGACGGCATCGATTTCGGCCGCCGCGTGCGCATGGGGATCCGCAACAACCGTTACGAGGCGTTGGTGCCGACGGTCGCCGGGCCGTTGCGCCGCCGGCAAGCGGTGCACGCCTGGGAAGCGACGATCGCGCGTGGCCATACGCGAAGGCAGCTCAAATTCACCCTGCCCGGGCCGATGACGATCGCCGATACCGTTGCCGACGCGCATTACGGTGATCGCGTTGCGATGGCGATGGCCTTCGCCGAACTGCTGAACGAGGAGGCGCGCGAGCTGGCCGCGCTCGGGGTCGATGTGATCCAGTTCGACGAGCCGGCCTTCAATGTCTATCTCGACCAGGTCGTCGACTGGGGTGTTGCGGCGCTCAATCGCGCAGCCGAGGGGCTGGCCTGCAAGACCGCGGTGCACATCTGCTATGGCTATGGCATCCCGGCCAATATCGAGTGGAAGACGGGGCTGGGCGCAGAATGGCGCCAGTACGAGCGGATCTTTCCGGCGCTGGCCGCGAGCCGGATCGATCAGGTGTCGCTCGAATGCGCCAATTCGCATGTGCCGATCGAGCTGCTGGCGCTGCTCGCCGGCAAGGACGTGCTGGTTGGTGCGATCGACGTGGCGAGTGAGGTGGTCGAGACGCCGGAGGTGGTCGCCGCGACCCTCGATCAGGCGCTGCGCTTCGTGCCGCCGGAGCGGCTCTACCCGTGCACCAATTGCGGCATGGCGCCGCTCGACCGCGCTCTTGCCGAAGCGAAGTTGGCAGCGCTGGCCGCCGGCGCAGCGTTGGTCCGCGGCCGGCTGAGTTAACCGCGCCGCCTCACAGCTCCGCGGCCACCTCGCGCAACACCTGGCGCAGCCAGGCGATCGCCGGCTGATCGCCGTTTTCGCGGTGCCATAGGGACATCAGCTCGAACGGCGGCGATTGATAAGGCGGTTCGAACATCGTGAGCCGATAGGGGCCCATAAACATCGCGGCGACGCGGCGCGGCAGCAATGCCGCGACATCCGACCGGCTGACTGCGGCGACAGCGGCAAGGAAGTGCGGTGTCGTCACCGCGACGTTGCGGCGCAAGCCGCGCCCCGCCAGGGCGCCTTGCAGCAAACCCGCGTCGCTGCGCGTTACCAGACGCTCGAGCCCATGATCGACGACATACCCGTCGATCGCGTGCTCGTCCTCGCCGGTAGCCATGATGACCAGATGCGGCAAGGCGGCGAGACGCTCCAGGGTCAATTCCTGGTTTGCCGCCGGGTTGTCGGCGCTCAGCACCCAGACCCGCGTCTCGCGCATTAGCGGCTCGGTCGCGAACCAATCGGGCGCCCGCTTGAAGCTGCCGACCGCAAGGTCGGCGCGCCCGCTGCGCAGCGTGTCGGCGACCCCGAGATTGCTCGGCAGTATGGTCAGCGAGGCGTTGGGCGCTTCGGCTCGCAGCCGCGCGATAAAGGCCGGCAGCAGCACCGCGCCGGCATATTCGGTGCAGGTGATGGTAAAGCGGCGGTCGGTGCGTTCGGGGACAAACTCGCTGGGCGCCAGCGCGAGCTGCAATTGCAGGAGGCCCTGGCGCAGCCGCGGCGCGATCTCGGCGGCGCGCTCGGTCGGCTGCATGCCATCCGGTCCGCGCACGAACAATTCGTCCTTCATTACATAGCGCAAGCGGTTCAGCGCGTGGCTGATCGCCGACTGGGTCAGCCCGAGTCTTGTGCCGGCGCGGGTGGCGCTGCGTTCTTCGATGAGTGCCTCGAATACCCGCAACAGGTTCAGATCGAGGGCTTCAAAATGGAGAGACTGCATCGGTTACACGATCTGGTTATCACGCCCGGCTACTTGGCGCGTGTCGTTTGCGACGGTCAGGCTCGCAGGTTGCGCATGGTGCGGCACATCAGGCGCATGGCTGCTCGACCGGGTGAGCCTGCAACCCCGGCAAGGGCTGGTATCACTCCGAGGAGCAGACCCGGCCGGTCGAGCCCTCGCAGCGCTATGCCGGCCCCTCGCCCAGTGAGGCCTATTACGGCGTGGCGCCGCATTTCCAGACGCCGCCCGGGTACGATTCGGACGCGGCGATGCATCCCTATGACAAAGGCGCCAGCCCAGCTCCGAACTGAGCCGTCCGGGCCCTGCCAGTGTGGGTCGGCCATCGCGGGCGGGCGGCCCACGCCGCTTTCGGCTCGCAAGTCGCGCATGGCCCACCGGATTTGACGCATAGCTGAGCCCGTAACCCCAGAGTTTGGCTGCTCAATGACTAGAGATCATGTTGATTGCGACAACAGTTCATTTGCAGATTTTCATCCTCGGATCAGATGGTTGGCCAGAGGTAATTCGTCCTCGATTTTGATGCCTTGGAGAAAGCCCATGTCCAGCCTCGTCAAATCGGCAATATTAAGCCTTAGCGTGTTGACCGGCGCCACTGTTGCGGCGCACGCGCAGTCGGACTACATCGCTGCATTGCCGCCGGGCCCTGCGGTAACGGCGCCTGCTCCGGTCGGCCCCTCGGTCGCCTATCCTGGCCCGAACCCGGGCAAGAGCTGGAGTTCCGCCGGAAGCCAGCTCGGCGATGAGCAACCCTCGCCCCAGTATGTCGGCCCGTCGCCCGGCGTTGGCTACTACGGCAGGGACGAAGCCTTCGACAAGTCGCCGAATTAACCGGCGCCTCGTAGACGTACCGAAACGTCGCCGGGCTAACCGCCACCAATGGTCGGCTCGGCGACGTTCGTTCCGGCATCAATAGCCCCAGCCTCGCGCGTTGTGCATAGCACAACGAACCTCGCGCATAGCTAGACCGGAAACCTCCTTTGGCAGCCTCGTAATGATCGGACTTCATTAGTATCTTGTCCGATCTTCATTTGCAACATCTTGCCCCTTGGCTCACATCGCCTTTCACAGAGGCCGTTTCCCGTGCACTCGGAACCGTTGGAGAGAGTCCATGTCCACCTTCGCTAAGTCAGCGATTTTGAGCCTGAGCCTGGTGACGGGCATTGCGTTCGCCGCGCATGCGCAATCGGGTGGCATTGCCTCCCTGCCGCCAGGCGCGACCGCGGCCCCGCCCGCTGCCACCGCTCCGGTCGGCCCGTCGGTCGCGATGCCCGGCCCGAACCCCGGCGCCGGCTGGTACCCCTCGGAGAAGCAACAGAGCGAGAACGTTCAGCCGTCACCGAACTACGTCGGTCCGCAACCGGGCGGCGGCTGGTATCCGTCGGGTCAGCAGCAGACCCAGGCGATAGCGCCCTCGGGCAACATGCCGGGACCGCGCGCGAACTGATCGCCGCTGCCTAGCCGTTTTCGGGCCGGCCGCCGCAAGCGGCCGGCCCGATCTGCTTGTGGTCCGATTTGTCGCGTTGCGCCCGGTCGCGACAGCGTCATGCCGCCGTTGCGATCAGGAACATCCGGCGGAACGGAAACAGGGTCTTCCCGTCGCCGCGCGGCGGGTAGGCGGCCGTGACGCGGGCCGCATAGTCCGCCTCGAACCGGCTGCGTTCGGGCTCGTCCAGGGCCGCCAGCAACGGGCTGAGCCAAGTGCCCTTGGTCCATTCCTTGACCGGGTTCTCTCCGTCGAGCACCTGCAGATATTCGGTCTCCCAGATGTCGAGACTGGCCGCGCGCGGCGCCAGAAGATCGTAATAGAAGGCGGGTTCGGCGACCGGCGAGGGACGCAGCAGCGGCTCGAGCACGCGCCGCCACGGCCCGGCCAATGCCGCCTCGGTGATCGAGGTGTGCGACCGCGCGCCGAAATTGCGCGGCATCTGCACCGCGAGGACTCCTTTCGGCGCGAGACCGGCGAACAGCCCGGGCAGCAAGGTGTCGTGGCCGTCGAGCCAATGCAGTGCGGCGTTCGAGTAAATGACATCAGCCGGCCGCTCCGGCCGCCAGGTTCCGAGATCGGCTTGGCGCCATGCGATTTGCGGGTTTTCGGCGGCCGCCTTGGCAAGCATCTCGGCGGACGAATCGATGCCGACCACCCGCGCCGCGGGCCATCGCGCGGCAATGAGGCGCGTCACGTTGCCGGCCCCGGCGCCGAGATCGTACACGCTCGCCGGCGTCTCGACATCGATGCGCTGCAGCAGGTCGAGCGCCGGCCGCAGCCGCGGCCCGGCAAATTTCAAATATTGGGCAGGATCCCAGGCCATTGCGGATGCGTCTCCAGGTGTTTTTGAGGTGCGTCAGACCGGATCGAAAGCGGATACGCCGATCCGCGCTTGCCATCCGTTCGGCTTGAGGCCGATCCGCTCGTAGAGATCGCTGAGCCGCCAGCCGATCAGGCTGCGCCGGGCGAGGGCTGCGCCGGTCCACGGGTCGAACGCGGACCACGGTACGAACGGGCTGCGTCGGCCGTAGGCCCAGATCTCGACCCTGAGCGAGCGCCCGGCGCTCGGGCCGCGCGCATGGAAGCCGAACGTGTCGGCGACGACGAGCGTGTTGGCCGGCACCGCGAAAACCCGCGGCGTGGGCAGGCCCAGCGCCATCAGTTCGGCCGGCTCGATGCGGAAAGATCCTTGTCGGTTTTCGGCAGCCGGCGACCCTCCCGCGGCAAGGCTCATCCGCCGCTCCCAGGCGAGCCGCTCGGGTGTCAGACGGTGTGATCCGGCAACATAGGTGAAGGGTCCGGCATCGGCGGCGACATCGGTCAGGAACAGCCACGCCTTGACGGCCGGGTGAAAGGTGTCGGCGTGCAGCGCGGTCTGCGGGTCGGGCGGGCCGTCGCAGGCATGGCGCAAAAGGCTCTGGATCCACACGACCGGCTCGGCGTCGCGGCTGCCGACATAGCGAATCAGCCCGCGCCATTGCGGCGAGCGCAGCACGTTGTCCAACGCCGGCACCGCTTCGCGCACCTCCGGCCCCAGCGCAATCTTGCGCATGACCGTGTCGCCCTCGGCGATCTCGCGCAACCTCCCGCGGTAGGCTTTGACCTGGTCCTGCATCGCGGCAAACTCGGCGGCTGGCAGGAAATCGCGGCGCACGACAAACCCGTCGCGGGCGAAATCCTCACGATCGGCGGCGGTGACCAGGCCTTCGAGCCGGCGGCGGCGCGATGCGGCCATGCGGTGCGCGAGCGCCACCCGTGCCGCGTGCAGGCCGCGCTCGTTGAGCCAGCGGCTGCCGATAACGCGGTTGCGCTCAAAGGATTTTGTCCCGGTCAAAAGCTGCGCGGTCCATAGCGGGACCATCGCGGCGCGTCCTATCGCCGCCAGCATGCGCACCATCCCGGATTGTCAATCGCTGTCATCGGGACCAACCATAGCACCGCGCGCGCCGCAGCGGGATCGCGCTCGTCAGTCGCCGTGGGCCGATTCGCCGGCAAGCGGCGTCTCCTCGCGGGGGTCGGGCAGCGGATCGACGGACGGCAGCAGCGCCCGGCTCGCCTCGCCCAATCTCGTCACAGAGAGCCGCAGCACGCGCCGCGCGAGGGTTGCGAGGCCAGGAACCGCGATCACGCCGCGCCGGCGGCGCATCCCGCGAAGCACCAACTCGGCGACGGCGTCGGCGCCGACTGCGACAAGCAACGGCTCTCGCAGCCTGGCAGCCAAGCGCATCGCTATGCCGCCGGGCGCGGCAACCGCTACTCTAACGCCCGTCGTGTGCAACTGCTTGCCCAGGGCCGTGCCATGGGTGCGCACCGCTGCCGCCGCGTCCTCGGTGGCGCGGCCGATGGAAGGGCAAACCAGCACGATGTCGCCAGAGCCGCGGCGGCGCATCGGCTCGGTGATCGCGGCGACCGCATCCATCGCGCCGAAAGCGTGTCGCCCGGCACGGCGATTGCCGCCGAACTCGTCCGCGCTGCCATGCGCCACCAGCACATCAACGGGGGTTCGACGGTCAAATGCGGCAATCCGGTCAGCGGCCCGGGAAGCATCAGCGTCCTGCTCGCCGGGGCAGACCGTCTCGACCAGCGCGCCGCGGTGCCGGCAATCCTCTTCCGCCTGCGCCAGGATCGGCGCTGCCGTGCCGATCAGGCAGAGGCGCACGCCCGGGCCGGCAAGGCCGCGCGCCAGCGCCATCCCGATCGCATCCGACACGCCTGTCACGACCACGCTGCGGGCGCGTACCCCCGGCGGACGGGCGGCGAAAGCGGCGGCGCTGAGCGGTGGCAGCTGGTACGGCCGCTGCTCGAAGCGCTCGATGAAGCCTGCGATAGCGCAATCCTGCGACGCGCGCTCGTAATATCCACCCTTGATCTGTGTCGTTCCAACCAATGCCCGCAGGAAGGCGGCAAGCAACACCGGGTCGGGCGGTTGCGGGTTGTGCCAGAATTCGTCGAGCGGACCCTGGCAGGTCAGCCCGGCGATATCGAAGACGGCGTTGCCCAACACCTTGACCGGCAGGCCCTGATAAAGCGCCGTGACGCCGACCGTGCTGTTGATCGTGACGATGCCGGCGGCGTTGCACAGCAACTCGGCCGGCGTGCCGCCATGCAGTGCGATCACCCGCTCGCCGACTGCAAACTCCTCGGCGAGCCGCGCGATCAACTTGTGCCAGCCGATCAGCCCGTTGTCGAGCGGGTGAATGACAAAGACCAGTTCGCGGCGGCTGGTGCCGGCGGCGAACGAGGAAATGATCTCGCGCACCGCCTCGCGCACGTCGCGGTAACGCGAGTGGGCGCGGATCTGGAAGTCGGTCGCGAGCTGCAGCGGCACCAGGAAATACGACCCCGGAGCATCCTGCAGCCGGCGCTTCGCGGCGACCGTGGCGCGCGCCGCAAGAAGCTTCTTCGGGCGCGACCGCAGCCACCCGGCGTATTCAGCAAACGGATGGCAGATGCTGTGATAGCGGTAATGCCGATACAGCGGCCGGCCCAGCACCAGCCCCAGATTATAGGCCACGTCAAGCGCTGCGATCAGCCAGAACGGCGTGTTGAAGCGCGGTCCGAACTCGGGCTCGGGAAACTCGGCGGCGAGCGCGCGGATGATGGCAGGATCGCGCGGAAACCGCGAATAGGTCGTCAGCCCGTCATATTCGAGCGTGATCCAGTCGGGCCGCACATAGCCGAGATCGGTCGCGATGACGGCGATGCCGCGCGCCCGCGCCTCCTCGGCGGCGATGATGTGATAGGGGCGCCGGTCGCCGTGCAACACCAGGTCGGTGACTTGGTGGCGGTCCAGCAGCTCGGCGACTACCCCGCGCCAATCCTCGAACCGGCCGCGGAAATGCGTCGCCGGCAGGTGCCAGAAAAGCTGGTCGCCGAGATGGAAATTGACCCGATGGACCCGGTGGCCGCGATCGACCAGGGCATGGCCGAGCCGGTCAAAAAACGTCGAGATCGGCCCCTGCAGAAACAGGAACGAGCGCGGCCCGCGCTCGCAGCGCGCATCCGGGGCACTGGTGACGAGCGGGCGGCCGATCTCATCGGCGGTATAGGTCTGATACCCGTCCATGCGCCAGCGCCGCCTAGGCCGGATCGAACGCCGAGACCTCGCCGCGGGCGCGCCATCGCTGGCGACCGACCCCGAGGGTCTCAAGCAGATCGACCGATTTCCAATAGAGCGTCGGCTTGCGCAGCCCGAATTCGGCGATCGACCACGGGTCGAGCCCGGTCCACGGCAGGAACGGGTTGCGCCGACCGAACGCCCAGATCTCGACGCGGGCGGTCGGCTGGGCGCTCGGGCCACGGGCATGAAAGCCGAACGTATCGGCGACGACGAGCGTGTTGGCCGGCGCCGCGAGCGCGCGGGGCGGCGGCAGGCCGAGTTCGCCGAGACTGGCCGGCGCGATGGCGCGGACCAGCCGGTGCGGGTTCTCGGGCGGCCAGTGGCTCGCCGCGATGCTCATCTGGCGCTCCCATTCGAGGCGCTGCGGCGTCAGGCGGTGCGAGCCCGGGACATAGACGAACGGCATCGCATCGGGCTCGACATCGCTCAGGAACAGCCACGCCTTGACGGTCGGGTGAAACGTATCGGTATGCAGATCGGTCTGCGGGTCGGCCGGACCGGCGGTCGCGCCGCTGATGATCGTCTGAAGGTAAACCATCGGGGCTGCCGTCGAGGCCCCCGCAAAGCTGATCAGGTTGCGGTACTGCGGCTGGGCAAGCAAATGCCGTGCCGCCGGCACCCGGTCGAGCACCGCCGGGTCGAGCGCGATGTGCCGGGTGACCGTGTCGCCCTCGATCATCTCGCGCGCCGGGGCGCGCAATCGGCGAATCTGGGAGACCAGATCGGCAAAGACCGCCGATGGCAGAAAGTCGCGCTTGACGATAAATCCGTCGCGGTCGAACCGCAGGCGATCCTCCTGCGGGATCAGCCGGGCCAGCCGCCGCCGGCGCGATTCGGCGAGCCGGCAGGCGACGCGCACCCGGGCGGTGTGCAACCCGTGCTCATTAAGCCAGCGGTTGCCGATCACCCGATTGCGCGCGAAGAATTTTTCCTGGGTAAAGACCTGGGCCAGCCAAAACGGCATCAACGCGGCGTTACGCACGAGCGAAGGCATTGCGCTCTTGGACCCCCAAACCCCGACGCCTTGTCAGTGGCGGCCGGCCGCGCCGACGCGCGCCTGACCGCCTAGAGGATCGGCAAAGGCTGAGCCGAACTGCCGAAAACGATCACCAACCGGAACCCGCCGCAGCAAAGATTGCTGCCGGCATCGCCCCAAACCTCGCCGACCATCGCCTATTCGGCCGGCCTCTAATGCACGACGACGTAGATCCCCTTTGCGCGAAAAACCGGAGCTGCCTTACGCAGCCGCGATCCTGCGTCGCGACTGTTGATCCGATCGCCGGTATTGTCCACGATTTTTTGCGGCAACCTGCAATCGCTCCCCAGCGGCTTAGCGAACGGCGGCCGTTCCTTTAACGTCGTCAGATCACCCGGGCCGCGCGCAGCCCGGCGATCTCGCCGGCTGCGTAGCCAAGCTCGGCAAGCACCGAATCGGTGTCGGCCCCCATCGCCGGCGGCGGCGTCTCGATGCTCGGGCCGCCATGGGCGAATTTGAACGCGGCAAGCGGCACCCCGAACCCGTGCTCGACCCCCGCGGCGCCGGCGTGGCGGTGGACGACGCCACGGCTCTCCAAGTGCGGGTCCGCGAGTGCCTGCGCCATCGGCCTGACCCGAGCGGCCGGAACATGGCGCGCCTGCAGGTACTGCTCCCATTCGTCGGCGGTGCGCGTCTTGAAGATTTCGGCGAGCACCGCCGCCTCGCGCTCGCGGTCGTCCTCGCGTGCCTCATTGTCGTCCTTCGCCATTTCGGGCCGCTCCAGCGCCGCCCACAGCCGGCGCTGCTGGCCGAGGTTGCTGGCGCCGAGCATGACGAGGCCGTCTTTCGTGTCGTAGGCGCTGTTTGTCGCAAAGGGCTGCTTGTTGCCTTTCGGCTTTGGCTCCGCCCCGTTCCACAGGTAGCCGGTCAGGTGCGAGCCCAGCAGCATCATCGCGACGTCGAGCATCGCCAGGTCGATGCGCTGGCCTCGGCCGGTGCGCTCGCGCTGGAACAGCGCGCTCGCCAGCGCGAAGGCGCCCATCGTGCCGGTCGCGTAATCGACCGCCGGCGAGCCGAACTTGATCGGATTGACCTCCTCGGTACCGGTTGTCGCCATCAGCCCCGACGTCGCCTGGATCACATGGTCATAGGCGGTCTGCTCGCGCCGCGGCCCGTCCTGGCCGAACGCCGAGATCGAGCAGTAGACGAGGCGCGGGTTGACCTTGGCCATCGCCTCGTAGCCGAGGCCGAGCGAATCGAAAGCGCCCGGCCGGAAGTTCTCGACCAGCACATCGGCGCCGGCGACCAGTTTCTTCGAGAATCTCGCGCCCGTCCTCCTGCTTCAAATCGAGGGTGATCGAGCGCTTGTTCGAGCCTTGGGTCAGGAACGAGGTACCCATCTGGCGGCGGTTGAGGGCGCGGTCGGTGCCGCTGCCGCGGCTCTGGTCGGGGTCGTCCGGGTGCTCGACCTTGATAACATCGGCGCCGAGCACGGCCAGCTGATAGGCGGCGAACGGACCGGCCAGCACATGCGTGACGTCGATGATGCGGATCCCCTCGAAGGGTCGGGTCATGGCGGGCTCCCGGCTGAGACGGCATGGACAGGCCGCGACGGCGGCGACCGTATCGTGTCACCGGGTTGCCGCGCCTGCCAAGCCGCTTGCTGCGGCAATGCGATTGGGCATTATGAAACGACCGGTTGGCGGACGAGGCTGGCGGCGGGATGAGCAGCGGCAGGCGCGGTTTGGCGGCGCCATGGACGCGGGTAGCGGCGATGCTCGCCGCGCTGCCGATCGCCTATGCCGGATCGGCATTCGCCAGGGACGCGTCGCTGGCTGCGGCGTCGCGCGCTGCGGCATCGGCGGCCTCGCTGCGTGCCCTGATCGCGGGCGGCGGGGTGGCCGTGGAGACCGTGTACTTTACCGACCGGCATCGTGCGCCGGTACGGGTGGTGCGCGGGCTGGCGCGACCGGCTCCGGCCGCGCTGCCGCCTGCGCTGCCAATTCCGGCGGGGCGCACCGAAATTGTCAGTTTCGGCACCGGCTTTGCCGACCGGGTCACGATTGTTCGCGGTATGCCGGCGACCGAGGCGAACCTCGAACGGCGCATCGAAAAAGTGACCTTCGCCGACCCGCGCGAGGCGGCGGTGACGATCGTGCGCGGCCCGTCAGCGCCGCGCGACACCTTCGCGATCGACCTGTTCGGTCCGGCCAACGGTGGCGAACTCGACCGCGTCGCCTTTGCGGTGGACGGGATCGAATCGCGGCACGGCGCCGATCTGCGCATGTGGCGGCCCGAGCCCAACGGCCCGCAGGGACCGATGCAGGTCAGCGCCGCCGCAGCGCTCGATGTCGGCGGCGGCGACCGCTTCGATCTACGGCAGAACAGGCTGCTGGGCCGGGCCTATCTGGCACAGATGTTCCGCCGCTACGGCAACTGGGCGGACGCATTGGCCGCCTACAATTGGGGTCCCGGCAACATGGACCAATGGATCGCCGGCGGCCGCAACCCCGACCGCCTGCCGCCCGGCGTCGCCTGGTACGTCAACCGCGCCTTGCGCGACGCTCTGATGTCGCGCAACGCCGCGGGGCTGTGAGCGGCCCCTATCCGTAAAACACGGCGAGCCAGACGGTGGGGGTGGCCGGGTCGGTCCACTCGACGCGGTGGCGGCGATGGGCGGCGATCTCGACACGGTCGCCGGGATGAAGGGTGCGCGCTTCGGGTTCGTCATCGAAGCGCAGGCGGGCCGCGCCGGCGAGCAGCAGCACCCATTCCGCTTCCGCCTGGTCGTACCAGAAGCCGGGCGGGCTCGCCTGGCCGAGGGAGACGATGCGCTCGATGCGCAGCCCCGGCGCGGCGAGCAGCGTGTCGATGACCTCACCGGCGCGCGCATCCGGCAGATCTGCGAGAATGTTCATGGTGCGGCTGCGGCGAGCACGCCGGCGACGGCACGGCGCCAGCCGGCGTAGCGCTCCTCGCGCTCCGCTTCCGCCATGCTCGCGGTGAAGGCGCGCGCCGCCGCCCAGCGTGCCATCATCGCGTCCGGTCCGGGGCAGAGGCCGCGCGTCAGCCCGGCGGCGTAGGCGGCGCCCCAGGCCGTCGTTTCCAGCGAGGCCGGGCGCTCGACCCGTGCCGGCAGAATGTCGGCGAGGAACTGCATCGTCCAATCGCTCGCCGCGAGCCCGCCATCGACCCGCAAGCCTGTCGATCGCGACCCCGCCATCCAACGCCATCGCCGCGACGAGGTCGCGCGTCTGGTAGCCGACCGCTTCGAGCGTCGCTCGCGCGATTTCGGGCAACCCGCACTCGGCGGTCAGCCCGGTCAGCGCGGCGCGCGCCTCGGGCGACCAGTGTGGCGCCCCGAGCCCGGCAAAAGCCGGCACGAAATACGAGCCGCTGGCGCGGGTCGGCACGCTCGGCGAGGGCCTGCGTCTCGGGCGCGGCGGCGACCGCGCGCAATCGGTCGCGCAGCCATTGCACCGCGGCGCCGGCGATGAAGATGCTGCCTTCGAGCGCGTAGGCGGTCTCGCCGCCGAGGCGGTAGGCCAGCGTCGTCACCAGCCGGTGGTGGGAGACGGCCGGCGCGGCCCCGGTATGGAGCAGCGCGAAGGCGCCGGTGCCGTAGGTCGATTTGACCATGCCCGGGCGAAAGCAGGCCTGGCCGATCAGTGCCGCCTGCTGGTCGCCGGCGACGCCGGCGATCGGGATCGCGTCGCCGAACAGTCCCGCTGCGGTATTGCCGAAATCGTCGCCGGTGTCGCGCAGCTCGGGCAACAGCGCGCGCGGTATGTCGAAGGCGTCGAGCAACTCGTCGTCCCAGGCAAGGCGGTGCAGGTCGAACAGCATCGTACGCGAGGCGTTGGTCACGTCGGTGGCGTGCAGCCGGCCGCCGGTCAGCCGCCACAGCAGAAAGGCGTCGATCGTGCCGAACGCGATCTCGCCGGAAGCGGCGCGTTGGCGCAGGCCGGGGGTCGCATCGAGCAGCCAGCGAACCTTCGACGCCGAGAAATATGGGTCGATGACAAGGCCGGTGCGCGCTGCCACCGTCTCAGTCAGCCCGGCGGCGCGCCAGCTCTCGCACAACGCAGCGGTGCGCCGATCCTGCCAGACGATCGCGTTGTGGACCGGGCGGCCGGTTGCGCGCTCCCACAGCACCGTTGTCTCGCGCTGATTGGTGATGCCGATCGCGGCGATCGGGCTCATCGGCGGCGGCGACCGCCTCGCGACAGGTTGCTACGACCGCCTGCCAGATCTCCTCCGGATCGTGCTCGACCCAGCCGGGGCGCGGGTAGATCTGGCGCAACTCGCGGCGTGCGCGTGTGATGTACCGCGCCGGCGGCGTCGAACAGCATCGCGCGCGTGCTGGTCGTCCCCTGATCGATCGCCAGCAGGTAACCCGCCCTCGTCATATCCATCTCCCGGCCGGCGCCGCCGGTTTCCGGTTGCGGCAGGTTCGAAGCATAACGCAGCGCGGACACCAAATCGGTCCTGGCATCGCAAACCTGGTCGGCTATGATGGGTAATGGCTTAGCACCGTGCCATCGGGACGGGGCGTGCCGCAACGGGCATTGGCAACTCCGACCCGCCGTGACATTGAACCAGCCGCCAGCCGGACCGCACGATCGGTCGGGCGAGACGCAGACGCCGCTCAACGCGGTGTTTCGCCGTTTGTCCGGAACGCCGCCGGCTAGCCGACGCGAGCCCGCGGCACCCGTGCCCCCTAGCCCCACATCCGCCACACCCGCTGGCTCACGACCCGCTGGCCCGCCACCCGCTGGCCCGCCACCCCGTGCCGCGACCGCCGAGCCTCCGCCGGCACCGGCGGTGCAGCCGCCCCCGCCTGCCGATCCCGTGCTGGTCCCGCCCGCGCGCCCGCAGGCGCGGCGGCCGGAAGCGCTGCGGGTCTCGCTTGCGGCGGCGATCCTGGCGCGGGCGGGTGCCGCGATCGCCGCAAATGCGGCGCGCGAAACGGCGCCTTCGTCGAACACGGCGGCGCCAGGTGCGCCCAAAATGCCGCTCCCCGCCGCGACACCCGAGGCCTCGATTGCGGAGCCCGCTGCTGCGACGCCGGAACCAGCTCCGGAAAAACCGCAGACTGTGGAGGCGGTTGCCGCAACGCCGGAATTGGCGCCGGAACGAGCGCAGCAGGTGTCGATCCAGACACCAGGGCCGGCGGTTGCGGCAGCGGAAGTTCCAGTCGCGATCGCCGCTGCGGAGCCAGCCAAAATTTTGCCGGCCGAGATTTTGCCGACGGAGACCGTGCAACCGGAGATCCGGCCGGTTGAGAGCCCACCCGCCGAACCTCCGATCGCGGCGACGTTGGAAGCGGCAGGCGCCGCGCCGGCGCCGGCTTCGTCGACGCCACCCGACCCCGCGCCTGCCCGCCCTATGGCGGCAGAGGGTCCACCGGCCGCGCCGCTTCCGGCGGCTGAACCGGCCCGGGTGACCGCGCCGCCACCGCGGCGGCCGCCGACCTTGTCGTCGCCGTCGGCTTGGCCGGTTCCGGCTTGGCTGGTTGCGCAGGCGTTGACGCTCGCTATTCCCGATTCGCCGTTCGGCCGCGGCAATGCGGGCCATCCTATGCCGGACATAGCTCCGTCGGCGATGCCGCACCCGTCGGAGCCGGTGACCGTTGGCTTCCCCGACGCCGAGACCCCGGCATCGGAGCCGCCGGCAACTCCTCTGACGCAACCGGTGGCCGCCGCTGCAGCCGTACCGTCGCCGGAAGCCGCATCGCCGGTGCCGAGTGCGGCGGAAAAGGCCGATGGTGTCGCGGTCGCGCCGGTCGGCCCTCCAGCCGTCGCCGAGGCCGCCACCGCTGTTCCGGAGGGCGATGAAGGCCACTCGTCGGCCAGCCTCGCCGAGGCATTGCGGCGCGGCATCGCGGCGGAAACTTCGGTGCCCGCGACGGGTGACGTGCCCGCGCCGGCCGCGCGCCTGCCGCACAGCCCCGGCGAAAGTCGGCTGTCGGCGCAGCAGCTGCGCACCGAGCGCCCGCTGGTCGCGCCGCAGCCACCGGCACCGGCCGCGCCGGTCCCTGCCGCGCCTGCCGGGGATGGCACTGCGCCGGCCGGGCTCCCGGCAACCGAGCTGCCGCCGGTCGTGGAGCCGCAGGTCAATCTGCCCGAGACGACCGAGCCAGACCCGGACACGGCGGTCGCCGCGTCGCCCGGCGACCAGGCGGCGATCCGCAACCGGCGGCTCTATCGCCGGGTCGGGCTCGACGCCGACTTCGAGGTCGATGGCGCCGCGGGGAAACTGATCGACCTGTCGATGGGCGGGTTTGCCGTGGCGAACCTAAACCCGCTTGCGACGAACGTGGTCGTGCCGGTCGTCGTGCGCCTGTCGATCGACGGGGTCGAGATCCGCACCCGCATGCGCGCGCGCATCATCTATACAAACGTGCTGCGCAGCGGCGGCCGCTTCATCGACTTGACGGCGAGCCAGACCGCCTTTCTGCGCTATGTCGTGACCTGGCGGGGGCGGGCGCACGGCGCGCTGGGCACGACGACGCTGCTCGACGCGATCACCCGCACGCCGGAGCGCGGCCGATCCGCGGACACGCCGGCGCCCGCAGGGCAGCCGCAGCGCGCGCCCTGGTGGTCGCGCTGGTTCGGCCGCCTGTTGGGGCCGCGCCGGGCGGCGACGGATTAGCGGCGTCGCGACAGACCTGCTTCAATAGACGACGACGCTGCGGATCGATTCGCCGGCGTGCATCAGGTCGAAGCCGTGGTTGATGTCGGCGAGCGGCATCGTATGGGTGATCAAATCGTCGATGTTGATCTTCTTCTCCATGTACCAGTCGACGATCTTTGGCACGTCGGTGCGGCCCCTCGCGCCGCCGAACGCGGTGCCCTTCCACACCCGGCCGGTGACGAGTTGAAACGGCCTTGTGCTGATCTCCTGGCCTGACGCGGCGACGCCGATGATGACGCTGACCCCCCAGCCGCGATGGCAGCATTCCAATGCCTGCCGCATCGTCTGCACGTTGCCGATGCACTCGAAGCTGTAATCGGCGCCGCCCTTGGTCAGGTCGACGAGGTAGGGCACAAGGTCGCCCTGCACCTCGGATGGGTTGACGAAATGGGTCATGCCGAATTTTTCGGCGAGCGCGCGGCGGCGCGGGTTGGTGTCGACCCCGACGATCATGTCGGCGCCGACCATGCGGGCACCCTGCACGACATTGAGCCCGATGCCGCCCAGCCCGAACACGACGACCCGAGCGCCGGGCTCGACCTTGGCGGTGTTGATGACGGCGCCGATCCCGGTGGTGACGCCGCAGCCGATGTAGCACACCTTATCGAACGGCGCGTCCTCGCGGATCTTCGCCACCGCGATCTCCGGCAGCACCGTGAAATTGGCGAAGGTCGAGGTGCCCATGTAATGGAACAGCTTCTCGCCGCCGAGCGAGAAGCGGCTGGTGCCGTCGGGCATCACGCCCTGGCCCTGCGTCGCGCGGATCGCGGTGCACAAATTGGTCTTGCGCGACAGGCATGACGGGCATTGCCGGCATTCCGGCGTGTAGAGCGGAATGACGTGGTCGCCCTTCTTCAGGGTGGTCACGCCGGGTCCGACATCGACGACAATCCCAGCCCCCTCGTGGCCGAGGATCGCCGGGAACAGCCCCTCCGGGTCGGCGCCCGACAGGGTGTAGGCGTCGGTATGGCAGATCCCGGTCGCTTTCACCTCGACCAGCACTTCGCCCGCCCGCGGCCCGTCGAGCGTTACCGTTTCGATCGTCAACGGTTGTCCCGCCTTGTGGGCGACGGCAGCGCGCGTTTCCATGCAGCGTCTCTCCGGTTTGGGCTGCGGCCTGCGGGGCCGCTCCGCGATCGATTATAAAGCCATATCAACATGGGGAACGCCGTAATCGTCATAGGGCGGCGCAGTTGGGTGAAAGCCAAGGGTCTCGTAAAACGGAGTCAGATAGGTCTGGGCGCTGAGGGTGATCGTCCAATCCGGATGGTCGCGGCGGCAGCGGGCGAGAGCTTCCGCCATCAGCACGCGGGCACATCCGCGGCGGCGCGATGGGGCGGCGACCGCGAGCCGACCGATCGCGACCCGCCGCTCGTCGGGGTAGGGGATCAGCCGCAGAGATCCGGCGAGCGTGCCATCCCGGTGCAGCAGCAGGTGGTGGGCGCGCTGGTCGAGCCCGTCGAGGTCGGGGTAGGGCGAGGTCTGCTCGACGACGAAAATCGCTTGGCGGAAGCGCAGCGCCTCGTAGAGCAGCGCTGCCGGAAAATCGCCGAAGCTAAGCCATTCGAGGGTTGCTTGGTTGCCAATCTCCACGCCGCCCTCCCGCGATCGGGTCTATAGTCCCGGCTCCGATCCTGCCGCGATGGAGGCCGCAATGGAACCGCGCGATTACGGGCCGTTCGCCTACGTGCCGATTACCGACCGGCCGAAGCTCGCGTGGCCCAGCGGGGCGCGGCTCGCGGTGTGGATCATCCCCAATATCGAGTTCTTCCCGCTGACGCGGGGCATAGCTGGCAGCCCCTATGACAGTCGCTCGACCGTGCCCTCGGTGCGCGCCTGGGCGCAGCGCGACTACGGCAACCGGGTCGGAATCTGGCGCATCATGGAGGTGCTGGAGAAGCACAAGGTCCGCGCCAGCCCGACCCTCAACAGCGACATCTGCGACCACCACCCGCAGATCGTAAAGGCCGCGGTCGAACTCGGCTGGGAGATCCTCGGCCACAACGAGACCAACTCGCGCTGGCTCAACCAGATGGAGCCCGACGAGGAACGCCGGTCGATTGCCCGGGCATTGGCCAAGATCGCCGCGCTGGCGGGGAAGAAGCCGGTCGGCTGGCTCGGCTCGGGCCTTGCCGAGACATGGCACACGCTCGACTACCTGATCGACGAGGGCTGCCTCTATGTCGCCGACTGGGTCAACGACGACCAGCCCTATCTGATGGATGTTGGCGGCAAGCGCCTCGTTTCGATCCCCTATTCCTATGAGATCAACGATTCGCCGTTTTTCTAGACCCGCAACGGCCATATCGATCAGTTCGTCGCGGCGATCAAGCGCCAGTTCGACACGCTCTATGCCGAGGGCGCGCAGTCCGGTCGGGTCATGGCGATCTGCCTGCACCCTTACCTGATCGGTGTGCCGCACCGCATCGCCGGGCTTGACGAGGCGCTGTCCTACATCGCCGCGCATGACGGCGTGTGGTTTGCCACCGGCGAGGAGATCGTGCGCGCCTGGCTCGCATCAGACGCAACGCTTTGATCCGCTCAGCCGCGGCGGCACTCGCCGGGAACCCGTGCCGGGATCAGTTCGCAGTCGCGCGGCCGGTTGACCGTGCGCTCGCTGGCCATTGCCTCGCGCCAAAGCACGATCAGGCTGTCGCAATCAGCCGTCGATATCGGTCGCGCGCGATCGGTTTCCTGCGCCCGCTGCAACGACATCTTTAGTAGCCAATCGGAGAAGGCCATTTCTCCCTCCGCTGAACGGGCGAACCGCCGCCCATCGCTTGATAGGGCGAGTGTCGACCCGAAATGAGCGAGCGCGGTGTGAGCCGGTTCACAGATCCGCGAGTTTTTTTGATCGCGACCGGCAGCAGCCCTTGCTGTTGGCTTGACGGCGCCCCGCTGGCATCATTCGTATTCGCAGAGACGGCTGATATCCGATGACCACGATCGCACTTCACGGCCGCAGCTACCGTCGCCCGGCGCGGCCGACCGTGGTGATCTGCGCCGACGGCTGCGACCCGGCTTACGTCGAGGCGGGCCTCCGGGCCGGCGTGCTGCCGACCGTCGCGCGCTGGCGGGCGGCCGGCTTTTATGCGCTGGCCGACGCGGTCATGCCGACCTTTACCAATCCGAACAACCTGTCGATCGTCACCGGTGCGCCGCCCGCGGTGCACGGCATCGCCGGCAATTTCGCGCTCGACCGCGCGAGCGGCGCCGAGTTGATGATGACCGACCCGGCGATGGTGCGCGGCGACACGATCCTCGCGCTGATGTCACAAGCCGGGGTCGCGACGGCGGCGATTGCCGCCAAGGACAAGTTGCGCGGCATGTTGGGGCGCGGCCTTGACTTCGGCGCCGGGGCAATCTGCTTCTCGTCCGAGCAGGCGGATCGCTGCACCCGCGCGAAGCATGGCATCGACGCAGTCGAGGCATTGGTCGGGCGCGCCACGCCCGATATGTATTCGGCCGATTTGTCGCTGTTCGTGCTCGACGCCGGTATCCGCCTCGTCGAGACTCGCCGCGCCCAGCTCCTCTACCTGTCGTTGTCCGATTACGTGCAGCACGGCCACGCGCCCGACGAGCCCGAGGCGCTCGCGTTTCACCGCGCCCTCGACGATCGCCTCGCGCGCCTCGAGGCGCTTGGGGTGCGTCGTCGGCGTCACGGCCGATCACGGCATGAACGACAAGGCATTGCCGGACGGAAGCCCGCATGTGCTGTTGCTCGAAGACATTCTGAATGCGCGGTTCGGCGCCGGCGCGGTGCGCGTGATCTGCCCGATCACCGACCCGTTCGTGCGCCATCACGGCGCGCTCGGCTCGTTCGTGCGCGTCTACTGCCGGAATGATGCGCCGGTCGCCGCGCTGGCGGATGCCGTGCGGGCATTACCCGGCGTCGACGCGGTGCTGACCCGCGAGGAGGCTGCCGCGCGCTATGAGCTGCCCTATGACCGCGAGGCCGATCTCGTGGTGACCGGCGACCGCAACACGGTGATCGGCGCCAGCGCGGCAGAGCACGATCTGTCGGCGCTCGCCGGGCATCGGCTGCGCTCGCATGGCGGCGCGAGCGAGCAGACCGTGCCGTTTCTGCTGTCGCGCCCGCTCAACGCCGATTACCGCGCCTTGTCGGAGTCCCGCCGGCTGCGCAATTTCGATATATTCGAGTTTGCGCTGAACGGGGTCGAGCCATGCCGGGAGCATCTAGCGTCGTCATCGTGATCTGCGACAGCCTGCGCGCGGATCTGATAACCCCGGCGGACACGCCGTTCCTTGTCGAATTGTCCGAGCGCGCGGCATGGTTTGCCGCCCATCGCAGCGTCTTCCCGTCGACCACGCGGGCCAGCGCCGCGTCGATCGCGACCGGCTGCCGCCCGGCGCGGCATGGCCTGCTCGGCAACACGATGGCGCTCGACGAAGGGGAGGGGCTCGTCTGCCGTTCGGCCGGCCACCCCGATTTTCCGGACCGGCTGCGCCGCGCGACCGGCCGCACGTTGCACGTCCCGACATTGGCCGAGCGGCTGCGGTGGCACGGCGAGGTGTCGATCTCGTGCGCCAACGTCTCGCCGGGCGCGGCCTATTTCCAGGATCCCGACGGGCACGGCTATGTCTACCACGCGGCCGGCAGCTACGGACCGGGGCGCCGCCCCATTGACGACCCGGCCAGCGCCGCCCTGAAGAAGGGGCTGGGCGGCGACCGCGCGATGACCGAGCGGTTCTGCGCCGAGATCCTCGAAGAGCGCGCCCCCTCGCTGGCGATCCTGTGGCTGTCCGAGCCCGACTACACCGGCCACCATGCGCCGCTCGGCTCGCCGCAGCACCGTGCGGCGATCGCCGGGGCCGATGCCTGCGTCCGCCAGGTGTTCGAGACGGTGCGCCGGCTCGATCCCACGGGCGACGACATCCTGTTCATCACCGGCTCCGACCACGGCATGGAGACCGTTGCCCACGCGATCGACCTCGACGCGCTGCTGATCGGGGCAGGGTTGAAAGAAGGGCCGGGGTCGCGCGATGTCGTGGTCGCACCGAACGGCACCGCTGCGACGCTCTATTTTGCCGAGCCCGACAGCGATCGGGTGCCGCAGGTCGCGCGCTTCCTCGCGGCCGAGAACTGGGCCGGCCAGGTGTTTGCCGGCGCGCAGCTTGCCGCGGTCGGATTGCCGAGCGATACCGCGATGCGGGTCGCGGTGACATTGGCCAACGAGGAGCGCGACAACCCGCACGGTGTGCGTGGCTACTGCCCGATCGTGCAGGACCCCGCCGACAACGAAAGCAAGATCGGTTTCGGCCAGCATGGCGGGCTCGGCCCCAACGAGCAGCGGCCGTTCCTGATGGTCGCGGGCGGCGGCTTTGCTGCCGGGCTGCGGCACCAGCCGACCTCGCTCGTCGACCTCGCGCCGACCGCGCTGCGCCACCTGCGCCTTGACCACGACGACATGGACGGCCGCGCCCTGCCGCTGGTCGATGACTGATCGGATGATCCCAACTGCCGCGGCCGCCGAGGTTTCTGCCAGTGCGGCGCGCGGGTCAGCCTTTGAAGTCCTGCGCGTCTTCCTGCGCCTCGGGCTGACGAGTTTCGGCGGGCCGGTCGCCCATCTCGGCTATTACCGCGCCGAGCTGGTCGAGCGCCGCAAATGGCTCGACGAGCACGCCTTCGCCGATATCGTTGCGCTGTGCCAGTTCCTGCCCGGTCCGGCGAGCAGTCAGGTCAGCATCTCGCTCGGCATCCTGCGCGCCGGCCTGCCGGGCGCGCTGGCCGCCTGGCTCGGCTTCACGATGCCGTCGGCCCTGGCGATGATCGCGTTCGGTTATGGCGTCACGCGCTTTGGCAACCTATCCGGCGCCGCCTGGCTGCACGGGTTGATGATCGTCGCCGTCGCGGTCGTCGCCCAGGCAGTGTGGGGCATGGCGCGCAATCTATGTCCCGACAGGGAGCGTGCCTCGGTCGCGGTCGGCGCCGCGATTCTGGCGCTTGCGGTGCCCTCGGCGGCAGGGCAGGTCGGGGCGATCGCGGCCGGCGGGCTGATCGGCTGGATGCTGCTGCCCAACCGCGCGGCCCCGGGGTCCGGCGCGCCGCTCGCAATCCATCTGCCGCGGCGCTGGTCGATCGCCGCGGCGATGCTGTTCTTTGGCCTGCTGATCGGGCTGCCGCTGCTCGCCGCAGCCGTGCCATTGCAGACGATCCGGCTGGTCGATTCGTTCTACCGCTCGGGGGCGCTGGTGTTCGGCGGCGGCCATGTCGTGCTGCCATTGTTACAGGCCGCAGTGGTGCCGCCGGGCTGGGTGACGAACGACGCGTTTCTTGCCGGCTATGGCGCAGCGCAGGCGGTGCCGGGGCCGCTTTTCACGTTTTCGGCCTATCTCGGCACGGTCATGGCAGCCGGCGCCGAACGGCTGGGTCGGCGGCCTTATCTGCCTCGTGGCGATCTTCCTGCCGTCCTTCCTGCTGCTGGTCGGCGCGCTGCCGTTCTGGGACCTGCTGCGGCGCCGCCCGGCGGTGCAATCGGCATTGCGCGGCGTCAACGCGGCGGTGGTCGGATTGCTGCTCGCGGCGCTCTACCGGCCGGTATGGACCAGCGCGATCTTCGGCCCGGCCGATTTCGCGCTCGGCGTCGTGGCGTTCCTGCTGCTTGCGCTGTGGAGGGTGCCGCCCTGGCTGGTCGTGATCCTCGGCGCCCTCGCCGCCAGCGCCGTCGCGATCGTATAGTGCGGCCGGCGACAGATCGGAGGGCCGCACGATGACGATCACGATGTATGACCTGGCCGGGGCCGAGGCCGAGCGGCGCTTCAGCCCGTTCTGCTGGCGCATCAGGATGGCGCTGGCGCACAAGGGGCTCGCGGTCGACACCGTACCGTGGCACTTCACCGAGAAGGACAAGCTGCCGCAGCCCAATGCCGGCCGCGTGCCGGTCGTCGTCGATGGCGGCCGGGTCGTCCACGATTTCGACGGCGATCGCCGACTACCTCGATGAGCATTACCCCGACCGGCCCTCACTGTTCGCCTGCGCGGCCAGCCGCGGCCTGACGCGCTTCGTGCAGAACTGGACCGAGACGGTGCTGCAGGTGGGGCTGGTCCCGCTCGTCGTGTTCGACATCTACCGCCATGTTGCGCCGCAGGACCGCGACTATTTCCGCAGCTCGCGCGAGGCCCGTTTCGGCAGGACGCTGGAGGAGGTCGTTAAGGACCGCGAAGCGCGGTTGCCGGCCTTCCGCGCCAGCCTCGACCCGCTGCGCCGCACCGTCGAGCGGCAGAATTTCGTCGCCGGCGATGCCCCCGCCTATGCCGACTACGTCGTCTTCGGCGCCTTCCAGTGGGCGCGCGCGATCAGCGATTTTGAGCTGCTGGCGGCCGACGACCCGGTGCATGCCTGGCGCGGCCGCATGCTCGGTCTCTACGACGGCCTGGCCCGCCGTGCCCCGGCCTACGGCGATTGAAGGAAGCTGACCGCGCGCAGCGACGGCGGCGCGGGAGAGGGTTTCGTGCTCGTGCATTGACAGGCGCGCGCCGGCCCGCCGCAATGACATGCTTGAAAACTGCCGGAACGCCCCGCGATGAACGACGTAGCCCCGATCCATTCCGCCACCGACCCCGCCGCCCGCGCCCGCGACCTCGCGGCGACAATCGCCGCAGCCGCCGATGCGATCGAGCAGACCCGCCGGCTGCCGGCGGCTCTGCTCGATGGGCTGCACGAGGCGCGGCTCTTCCGCATGCTGCTGCCGCGCTCGGTCGATGGCGACGAGGTGGTGCCCGGCGCCTATGTGCGGGCGGTCGAGGAAGTGGCGCGGGCGGACGGCTCGGTCGGCTGGTGCGTCTCGATCGCCAACTCGACCGGGCTGATCGCGGCCTATATGGACCGCGCGGTGGCGCGCGAGATCTGGGGCGATCCGCGGGCCACGGTAGCCTGGGGTCCGCCCAACGAGTCGCGCGCCGTTGCTGTGCCGGGCGGCTGCCGGGTCAGCGGGCACTGGGATTTTGCCAGCGGCTGCCGCCACGCCAGCTGGATGGGCGCGCACGGCGTAGTTGTCGAGCCTGATGGCTCGTTGCGGCTCAACGAGGCCGGCCGCCCGACCGTGCTGAGCTGGCTGTTCCCGGCCAGTTCGGCGACGCTGATCGACACCTGGAACCCGATCGGGCTGCGCGGCACCGCATCCGATTCCTACGAGGTCGCCGATCTGTTTGTGTCGGACGCCTACACCTCGACCCGCGAGGATCCGGCCGCAAGGCGCGAGCATGGCCGGCTCTACGCCTTCCCGCAGCAAACGCTCTACTCGGTCGGTATCGCCAGCGTCGCGCTCGGGATTGCCCGCGGCATGCTCGACGCGTTTATGGATCTGGCGTGCCGTAAGACGCCGCGCGGCATGGCCCGGCTCGCCGACAATGCGGTCATTCAGTCGGAGGTGGCGCGGGCCGAGGCAAAGCTCGGCGCGGCGCGGGCCTACCTGATCGAGACGGTGGACCGGATCCACGCCGGCGCCGACGACATTGCGCCGATCAACGTGCCCGAGCGCGCTCGCGTTCGGCTCGCGGCGGCACACGCCATCGCCAATGCCGTCGCGGTCGCCGATTATACGTACAAGGCGGCCGGCGTCGATGCGATCTTTCCAGGCAGCCCGTTCGGGCGCCGTTTCCGCGACATCCACACGCTGTCGCAGCAGATCCAGTCGCGCGACGTACATTTCGAAACGTGCGGGCGGGTCTTGCTCGGGGACCCGCCCGCGGTCTTCCTGTAGCCGTGGGCTTCCTGTAGCTACGTGCGGCGGACCGCGCCGACCTTTTCGACGAGCTGCTCGAGGACCTCGTAGGGCTGCGCGCCGACGACGCCGTAACGCTCGGCGACAAAGGTCGGCACCCCGGTGACGCCGTATTGGTGCGACTTGGCCCAATCGGCATCGACCGCATCCTTGAAGCGGTGCTCTTCCAGCACGGCGCGCGCCTCCGCGACCGGCAGCCCGACCGAGCCCGCGATCTCGACCAGCAGATCGACGTCGCCGATGTTGCGCGCCTCGACGAAATACGCCTTGTAGAGCTTGTCGTGGATCGCCGCGCCGCCGGGCTGCGTGTCGGCCCACTTGCCAAGCTCCTGCGCCAGCCGGCTGTTGTAGGTGTGGGTGCGCCGTCCGTAGGGCAGCCCCTCGGCGTCCATCAGCCCCTTCATGCGCTGATACATCGCCTCCGGGTCGACGCCGCGTCCGGCATAGACTTCCGCCATCGAGCGCCCTTCGATCGGCGTCTCCGGATGCAGCGGAAAGTGCACCAGAACCGTCTCAATCTCGAACGTCGCCTTGAGTTTATCAACACGCACGGTGCTGAGGTAACACCAGGGTCAGACGTAGTCGGTGAAAATCTCCAGGGTGACTTTTTCGCTCACGATGACCGGTATCTCCTCATGTTTCGCCGGGTTGAGATGCTTCGCGGCGTCCTGATGTCGACCCGCGCAACCCCCGTGGCGCGCTCGCGGGAGTGTTCATGTCATCTCCCGTGCCGGAGCGGGGGCAGAACTCTACTCCGACAATCCTCTACCTAACCTCGCCGTGACGGGGTCGCAAGGGGCGGCGAGGTCTTTATGGTCACGGCCGGGCGGTAAACACCTCGGCCGGCGGGACAACGTGGCCGGACCCGCGGCGGCACGGGCGCTGCTCGGGGGATAACGCGTGGTTCGTTGCACGGGAACGGCGGCCATGACATCGGGCGAGGGGCGAGGGTTCGGGTGGCGCGTTGTTTCGCTGCGGCATTCCGCAGCGCGCGGGATCGAACGATCTCCGCTATCGCTTTCAGCAATGACTGCCATCGGTCGGGCGTTGAGCGAACCGAACATTAAGGTTTGTAGTGTCTCATACGGGGCCGCCCGGCCGTCGGACGCGTTGTTTTGCGACGGGTTGACTTGAGGGATAGGGTCATGATGCCGCGCAGTCAGGTATTTCCGGCCGGGCGTAGCGTCGGCCTTTTCAGGACGGGCCTGCATGTGGCGACGATGCACCGCGTCGTTTTCGGCGCCCTGTTTCTGGTGCTGTGCGGCTGGAAGTTTACGTTCGGGCTCGACGGCACGCTGGACCTCGACGTCCACCACGAAACGATGTACATCGCGTATATGCTCGGTTACTACCCGGGCGGCACTCCCGCAGACTACTCTCCACTATACGTTGACCTGTATCGGTTGGAATACTGGCTCTGGCCGAGCCCGATCCAAGTTTTCTTTGTACAAGAGACAATACTGACCATTGCCCTGCCGGTCGCGCTTTTCGTCTATCTGGCGACGCGAGCTGTTCCGGTTGCCTTTGCGCTTCCGAGCGCGCTTTACCTGATGATCACGGCGGCGGTGTTGCAGGTTGGACCCAAGCCAATGCATCTGGCGCTGATCGTCATGTTTTTCGCGCTCGCGCTGTTCGTAAGGTTTTCGGAACGATCGGCGAAATGGGGCTTCATGCTGGTGGTTTGCGCGGCGCTGTCGCTGATCCGGCCGGAGCTGCTCTACGCGCTCCCGGTGCTTGGTGCCTATTGCCTATATCTCGTATACCGGAGCCGCGGTCGCGACCGCGAGCTGGTCGCCGCGATTGTGTGCGCTATGCCTGTGATCGCCCTGCTCTTTTGGCAGATCGGCGTGCCGCTGTTCGGCGAACGCAGCGCCGATGCGCTTGCCTGGCATTTCGCGGCCAACTACGTGCGGTGGAATCATACGCACGATTTGCCGTTCACTGCCGATTACATGACAATTTACCATAATACATTCGGTGACGCGAAGTCGCTTCCGGCGGCCTTTATGGCGAATCCGTCGGCATTTCTGCATCACATGCTGACAAACCTGATACGGTCGCCGTTGGCCTTCGGCGTGTTTTTGGCCCATTTCAACATCCTGCTGCCGCGCTTCTTACCGTTCACGCTGTTGGAGGCAGTCATCGGCGGCGCCGCATTTGTGACCGCCATCGCGGTTTATGGCGGCCGCCTGCTTCGGGATAAACGCGGGCAGGCGCATACGGGGTGGGAATTCATCCGCAGGATTCCGACGGATTTTCCCGACGTGATTTGCCTTGTCGTATTTCTGGTGCCCTACGTGGCAATGATTATCGTGATCTATCCCCGCTACCACTACGCGCTGGCAGTCGGCACGATTGTGTTCGCGATTGGCGCGGTGGTGTTGGGCGCCGGAGCGCGCGCGCCGGTTCTCGGCCGCGCTGCCGTGGTGTTGCCGTTTCTCCTCTTTGCGCTGGTGCCGAGCCTCGGATCGGCCGGCGCGCGGGTCGACCTTCCAATCGGTGACGTCTCGGCCTCGCCACGCCCGGCCCTGGCGGAAGCGCGGTTCTTGCGCGGCCTCAAGACGCACGGTGCCGTCACCGTGCTCGAATTGACCGATCCGGGGGTCAGCCCTTATGTCGGGCCCAATTTCCGGTCGACTTCCAATCTCGACAAGCCGAATGGGCTCGTGAAATTTCTCAACGCCAACGCGGTCTCGGTGGTGATCGACGATGATCGGTTGCGCGAGTTCAACCGCTTCACCCAGGATCCGGAATGGGCAGCGTTTCGCCGCACACCCGGCGCCTTCGGGTTTGAGGCGCACGTGCTGCCGCAGGCCGACGCGATCATCTACCTGAAGAAGGGTTTGTTGGGGCCGGCCGCCAGCACGGGCGGCTGAACGCCGGCCCTTTTGCGAGCGGAGACGACCCGGTGAGGCGATGAGCGGGAAGCGGAAGAGGGTTCTGGCGGTTGCCTCGTCTGGCGGCCACTGGACGGAGCTGTTGCGCTTGCGCCCGGCTTTTGCGGGGCACGAGGTCGTCTTCGTGACGACACATCGCGAGGCTCGCCACCAAGTACCCGAGCATCGCGTATACATCACCCCCGACGCCAACGCTCAAAGCAAGTTGAAGCTGCTGTGGCTGCTGGCGCACATGTTTGTCATCCTGCTCCGCGAGCGCCCAGACGTGGTCATCTCGACCGGCGCCGCGCCGGGTTACTTTGCCGTACGCTTCGGCCATTATCTCGGGGCGCGGACGTTGTGGCTCGAGAGCATCGCCAACGCCGAAGAGTTTTCGCTGTCGACCCGACTGGTGGCACCCTACGCCGATTTGATGCTGACGCAGTGGCCCCACTTGGCGCGGCCGGAAGGGCCGTTTTACCGCGGGAATGTGCTGTGATTTTCGTCACGGTGGGTACGCAGCTTCCGTTCGACCGTCTTATCAAGGCAGTGGACAGCTGGGCGGCCGACAATCCCGGTGTCGAGGTGCTCGCCCAGATCGGCAACGGCGGTTATCAGCCGATGCATATGGTCTGGTCCGGGTTTCTCGATCCCGAGATGTTTCGCGAACGGGTGCGGAGTGCCCGGCTGGTCGTGTCCCACGCCGGCACGGGGAACCTGCTACTGGCCCTCGAGGCGTGCAAGCCGATCGTGATGATGCCGCGCCGCGCCGCGTTGAACGAGCATCGCAACGACCATCAACTCGCCACGGCGAAGTGGCTCAAAGGCCTGCCGGGCGTCACGATAGCCGACGACGTCGACGATCTGCGGCAAGCCTTGACCTCAGCCGAGTGGGCCGGCGCGCCGGCGCTGCGCCCGGAGGCATCGCCGGAATTGCTCGCCGCGATCCGGGAATTCCTTAACCAGCCTTAGCCAGGTCGATCTCGGCGCAGCGGCGATCGACGAGTGCCGCGGAAGCGATGGTCGGTTTCGGCCGCGGGGCGTGCAACTCGACGAGGGTGGGTGCCTCCGCGGAGCGCATCTGCGTTATGCTCACCGCCACGTCGCTGTCGTCGAAGCTCCGGCTGCGCTTCGCCAGATAGGCGAGCGGATCGCCGTAATTATAGGCGAGCAGCTTCCAATCCTGCCGCGTCGCCTTCCAGGGTTGGCGCAGAATGGCCCTGTTCGAAAGCCGGATGTCGTCGCTCGTCCGGGTGGCGATCCTGCCGTCGCCGGGCGCGGCGCCTGGGAGCGCGAACTCGAAGAAATTCAACCCGGCGATCATCGATAAGTAGATCGTGAACCAGAACCTGGGATTGCACTCGACGATGTAGCTAAGGCCGGTGGTTTGCTCGACCACCGCATCGAGGTTCGCAGGCCCGTTCAACCCTGTCGCCGCAGCGAGTGTTGCGACGTTGTGAACCAGATCTGGATTGGCGAAGAGGCGAAACCGGTGGTCGTCGCGCCGTTGCGTCGCGTGCGCGACGATCTGCCCGGACCGGCAGATCACAGAAATCCCGATCGTCTCGCCGACGATGTGCTGCTGAACCAGGATCGGCTGATAATCGACGTCGCGCAGCCGATCGATATCCTTCGACGCGAGAAGGTTGATTACCCCGATCCCGCCGGAACGGTTGATCGGTTTGATCGTGACCGGGAACGCAAGCGATCCGGACTGAAGGTCTCGCCGCAGGTCGCTGACGCTGTCGTACAAGCTACCCTGCGGCACCCGTACGCCGTGAGCCAGCGAAAAGCGGGTGAAGTTCCATTTGTCATTGAGGAGGTCGAAGGTCGCAAGGTCGGGCAGGGGCGTCGACGCCACCGGGAGCTGATCGCGGATCGCCGCGAGAAGCCGGGTGGAGACGTCGTCGGAAGGGAACACCACGTCGATGTGTCGGCGCCGTACCACCTCGCGGATCTCTTCGAGGATCAACTCGTGGTCGGCGATGCCGGCGCCGGTCGCCGCGGACTTCTGATACGAGGCACAAAACCGTGATGTCCGAAGGCCGCGGGATGGCCCGCTTCCGAGTACATGGACGCGCACGCCGGCGGCGGTAGCCGTGCGCAGCAGATGGTACGGCAGCGAAAAGGCGAACGCGACCATCAGCCCGTTCATTTTCGATACGTCCTCCGCGCTCCTGTTATTCCGCGCAGTGCTGATAATCCTACCGTAGGCATGAAGAATTCGGAAACGCGTGCGGCGGCATCGGCCCCGCAAAGAAGGGTGCTGCTGTGACACCGCCTTGACCAAAGCTTTGCTGACGGCTTGTTCGTGGCCAGGGGTCAACGCCGCACTTGCAGGCCGCAGCCCGCCAGGGCTTATGCAGCCGCCGGCGGCGGCGCGCCGTTCTGGCGGTAGAGCTGGAAGTGCAGGCGCGGGTGCCACATCACCTTGCCGAGGCCGGCGGCGGCCGTGTCCATCACGGGTAACCAGCGATCGCTGCGCAACAGGCGCAGCACCAACGCGGCCGACCCGTAGACGACAAGCTGCCCGGCGCCCATGACCATCATCCGTAGGGCGCGCAGCAGTTCCGGCGGATTGACGGCGGTGCACACATAGGTTGCCCCTTGGCCACCGCGGAAGGCGCGCGTCAGCAGGTAGCGCGCCGTGAGCCGCTCGGGCGGGACGCTCTCCCACACCGCGGCCTCGGCGCACCACACCAGCTTGCGGCCGCGGCGCATGATCTGGCTCAGAAAGAGTGTGTCCTCGCCGCCGGTCAGCCCGAAGCGCGGATCGAACGGCTCAGAGCCGTCAAAACAGCGCGCCTTGTCGAGGATGGTGTTGCCAATCCCGGTCCAGCGCGGCAGCACGGTCCCGGTCGGCGCCGCTGCGTCGCGGGTATAGCGGCGCCGGCGATAAGCGTCGGCATCGATCGACGCAGGAAAGCGTGGATAGACGGGCCCAACGGCGAGATCCGCGCCGCTACTGCGGATCGTCGCAAGGAAGGCGGCGAGCCAGCCGGGATTCGGCTCCTCGTCGTCGTCAATAAAGACGAGATAGCGGCCGGTCGCGGAGGCAACCCCGGTGTTGCGGGCATGCGAAATGCCGGCGCGGGGTTCCAGCACGTAGCGCAACGGGATCGTGCTTTGCGCTGCCAGCGCGGCGACGACCGGCTCGGCGGAGCCGGCGGGGTCATTGTCAACAACAATGATCTCGGATGGCGAATCGACGTTCTGCTGGCCGAGGCAGCCGGCCAGAGTCCGCGCCAGCGATTCCGGTCGGCGATAGGAAGGGATGACGATGCTCGTCTCGATCATGGGTCAATCAACCGATACGATCCCGGATGATCGCGTGCCCAGAATCACCCCTTCGGGTGTCTCGGGCAACGGCAAACTGCTGGTCGCCTCTGCAGCAATCAGTCGAAGCCGCCCGTTGGCGGCGCTGGGGCACGGGCGACCAGCATTCATACGTTATGGGCCCTAAGCTCATCCTGTCGCCCTAAACATTCCTCGTCGACTGGGGAGGGGTTGATCGCACCCGCGGTCGCTCGAAAGCCGAGCAGGTTTGTGGTTACATGGGCTTTGACGCCCGCGTTTGGTCTTGTCCCCGCAGCGACATCAGCATGAACCTTGAGAAGATTTTGGGCGATCTCGTTGAGATCAATAAAGCGAGACTGTTTCCGGAGGATTCGTCGGTCGAGATCCGCGGTGTGGCGCTCGGCCCTCCCAGGTATTTGAACAACGACCGCTTCCACCGTATTCTCAGCGTGAATTATTCCACCGATGGCCAAGCCAACGCGAAAGCGATATGGCTTAAGTTTCGCCCCGGGCTTGACCGGCTGTTTCCGGTATTGGATGCCTATCGCCGGCAACTTGACGGGCGAGTGTTTCCAACTTATTATTTTGGCTGGCACTCCGACGACGAGAGCGTGTCGCTGCTGGCCTCGGAGGTGATCCGCGGCGTTTCGCTGCGCGATACGCTGCTGCGCAGCGCGGTTCTGCGACAAACCCGGCGCCTCGAACCGATCTTTCATTCAAACGGTATCAGCATGCGCGCGTTCCACGATGCCTTCCCGGCATCCGATTGGGTCTATGCGCACGAGGTCGCGGCGACGGTGGGCGTGGCGATCCGGGACACGCCGTATCTATCGCCGGCGGAGAAGGTCGCGGTGCTGCGGCATGTCGAGGACGCGGCGGCGCGCCTTTCGATCCTGCGGCTGCCGGCGGTGCGCAACCACAATGACTGGATTCTGCGCAACATTCTGGTAACCCGCTGCGGCACCGATATCCTGATTGACAGCGATTCGATGCGATACCGACCCAATTGGCGCTGGTACGATGTCGCGTTTCTGATGCTGAACGTGGAAGGCGCCTGCAAATGGGCGCCGCTGCTGACGGTGCGGACACTGTCCCGGCTGTGGCATGCCTTCTGGCGTGGATATGTCGGCGCGAACGGGTTGCCCGACGGGCTGCCGACAGAGAAGCTTCCGGCGATTTTTATCTGGTGCGGCTCCATTGGCTGTTCAACGGCGTGGTACGGCAGCCCAATTTCGCGGTGCTCATCGGGCGGCTGAACGAACGGTTTCGGCGCCATGTCAAGGACAGCGTCGTCGCCGGTCAATTTTCACAGCTTGACTTCGCCTGTCAGGGCCGGCCGTACTCGTCGTCCCCGATCGTCGGTAATTTCCCGATCCCTCGTGGGTAGCGACAGTGACGATCATTATCAGCTTCATTGAGCGCCTCTTTGTTTTTGCATTCCTTGCAATATTTGCCGGAATTTTCTGGCCGCCAAACGCATTCATGTCCGATAAAGCTGTTCCCGAGGGGGTATCAAACACTTATGACTTTACGGCCTTCAGCGTCCTTGCGGCGTTTCTGGTGGTCGTGATTTTTGTGCGGCGGGCCGAACTCGGCCGGTTGGCGCGCTCCGCCTGGCCGGTTCTCGCACTGTGCGGCCTGGCGTTCCTTAGCGCGTTTTGGGCTGACGATCCGGCACTGGTCATTCGCCGCTCCGGCACGTTGACCATGACGACCTTGTTCGGGATCTACCTGGTCGCACGCGGCGACATGGCGGCGCTGGTGCGGATGCTGGTCCGGGTGTACGCCGCCGCGGCGCTCGCTTCGCTGTTCCTGATCGTCGTCGCGCCGCAGGTCGGGACGACCGCGGCGGGCGCGATGTATGCGCATTCCTGGCAGGGGGCGTTTACCGACAAGAACGGGCTAGGCTTGGCCTGCGCGGTCGGCATCCTGTTCTCGGTTTATGCTTTTGCGACCGGGCAGGGTTCGCGCTGGCTGTCGGCGTTCACCATCGCATCCTCTTTGCTGCTGCTCTACGGCTCGGAATCGAAGACCCCGGTGGTTGTGCTGATGGCGGCCTTCTATGCCGGGATGATCGGGACCGTGCTGCGCCGACGCAGCGGGCTGGCACTGGCGACCGGCTTTGCCCTGATCGTGATCGGGCTGATCGGTGCCGGGGGCATCGCACTTGGCTGGGATGCCGTCTTGGCGGCGCTCGGGCGCGACCCGACATTCACCAACCGAACCAAGCTCTGGCATTACGCCTTGGTGTTCATTGCGCACAGACCGTGGCTCGGTTACGGCTTCGGCGACTTTTGGCGGTACAATGGCGTCGAAGCCAACGAGTTCTGGGCGCTGGTCGAGTTCCGCACGCCGCATGCTCACAACGCCTGGCTGGAGCTGGGCCTGCGCCTCGGCGTGGTGGGCATTGCCGGTGGGGTGCTGGCCTGGATCGTCGCACTCTACCGCGCGGCGCGAACCCTCTTCCTGTCGCAGATCCATGTCGCGCTCTGCCTGGCGCTGTTGGCGGGCATTTTTCTCGAGAACCTGACGGAGTATGAATTCCTGCGGCAAGGCGACATGCTGTGGGTGCTGTTCGTCGCCGTGTCGACTTATCTCGGCAACGAACTGCTCGCCTCGCATCCGGCCCGTCGGGGGGCGGCCGCTACGGTGGCGAGCGGCAAGCCGGTATTTGGCGGCCTTGTCGGACAGCGGCCGCGGTAAGCTCCTCGTCACTCTGCGGCTTGCGGTACCGTATCGAGCTTGCGCGCCCGCCGGAGTAGCTCGACGCCCATTTTCGCCTTGTTTCCCAGGGTCTTCTGCGAGAGGCAGGTGATCAGGCAGAGCCGCTCGCAGGCGACCGTATCCTGCCGGGTGGCGCGCGCCTGCGCGCTGTACCAGATGTCGCGGGCGGACTGGGTCTTGACATTGCCAATAGTCGGAAAGCCGTGATTGCAGACCTCGACATCGCCGTTGGTGCGGATGAAATAGTTGCGCAGCCCGACCCGGCACGGCATCACGTCGCGCGGGGCCTTCTTCTCGCGGAAATGATCCGGCATCAGGCGCAGCACATGGTCCGGGGTCAGAATTGCGGCGCCGGCGCGTTTCATCTCAACAAGGCGGTCGATGGTCCGTTCGAATTCGGGAAGGTCGGCCTCTTCGATCCACAGTTCGTCATAGGTTTCCGGCGTCCAGCGGCCCATTGGCTGCGGGCTGACGCTGCTGGCGCCGATCGCTTGCGCCCATTCGACGAGTGCCGGCAAATAGCGGAAGTTGCTTGAGTTGATCGTCGGCTTGATGGTTATCGGGAACACGACGTTCTGCCGCTGCCGCTCCTCGAGCAAATAGCGGATGCCGGCGCTCAACTTGTCAAACAGTCCGGGATAGCCGCGCAGGTAATCGTGGACTTCCGCATTTGGGGCATCGACCGAGATGTTGACGTTGAAGGGGTGGGCTGCGACCACCTTCGCGGCGTTTCGCCGGGTCAACGCCGAGCCGTTGGTGGTTACCCCGGCCGATATCCCGTTCACATGACACCAGGACAGCAAATCGATGAAGCCGGGCTTGATGAACGGCTCGCCGCCACTGAAATTGATCGAGAATTTTCCGACAAATTCCTTGATGCTGAGCAGCGCCTGTTGCCACTCGTCGATGCTCATCTCATCATTGTATTTGTCGAGCCGCCAATATTCGCAATAGCGGCACTTGACATTGCAGCGCTCATTGACCAGCCCGTAAAAGGTCACCGGTCGCGTCTTGTCAATCCCGGTTTTGAGGTAAACCTCCTCGGCCAGCGCATTCTGGGTGTGCTTCCAGGCGAGTTCTATGAGTGTGGTGATGTCCATTATTTTGGCGGCCCTACGAAGGATTACTGATGGTGCAGCCGTCGAGGTTGTCGTGATCTTGTGGTCGCCGGCTGCAGCGAGCGCCGGAAGCACAAAAAATTACCATGCAGTCTTCAATATTTCCTAAATACCTGCAATTGATTGGGTTCACAATCGCCGCCCTTGGCAAAGATGGTTAGCTCGCACGCCGAGCCCATCGCGCGGCCTACTCAACGCTTTGGCGCGCCGTGCAACGCCTCGGCGATCGCCACATAGGCGGGCTTGGGCAGGCAATCCGTATCGAACGGCAGGGGGCGCTCGGGCAGCCCGTCCGACCGCAGGACCTCAGGATGCCCGGCCGCTCCCGAGGTGATCCAGCTGTTGCGATCGGTCAGGCCCCAACTGATCACGGTCGTAACCGCCGTGTTGGCAAGCGCGACGTCGAGATAGCGGGTGTAGACGTCGGCGACCGCCGCGTCGCGCCGCGCGATGTCGGAGGGCGCGCCCTTGTCGGTCACGTCAAGCTCGGTGATCATCAGTTTGAGGCCGCGAGCGACGAGTTCGTCGAGAAACCGGCTGAACAGCTTCTCGTCAAAATGCTGCATCTCGAGATAGCCGAGATGGCTTTGCAACCCGACCGCGTCAATCGGCGTGCCGCGCTTCTTGAACCCGTCGAGCAGGCCGAGCAACGCCCGACGCTTGTCGCGCTGGTAGGGGATGTCGCATTCGAGACCGAAATCGTTGTAGAGCAGCGGCGTCTTGGGATCGGCGGCGCGCGCGGCGCGAAATGCGATGTCGAGATATTCCGGGCCGATCCTGTCGAGATAGACGCTGCGGCGCAGCCCGTCGGGCCGGCCGTCGCCGAGCTTGATCGCTTCGTTGACGATTTCCCAGGATTCAAAGCGGCCGGCAAAATGCCGGCAGACGGCACCCACCCCCTGCTCCAAAGCCGCGGCCGCCGCTTCTCGGCTCGGCAGATCGCGAAACCAGCCCGGCGCCGACTCGCCCCAGATCAGATTGTGGCCGTGATACTTCATGTCGCGCGCCCGCGCCCAGGCGTAGTTCGCCTCGACTTCGGCGAAATCGAACCGCGTCGGCGTCGGCTGCAGGTGGCTCCATTGCGTGCAGGAGCAGGTGACGAGGCCGGCTTCGCGCTCGATGAGGTGCGTGTAGGCGGGGTCGCTGCCGAGCATTTCGGCGCGAACATACGTGCCGTAAAGAAGGCCGCGCTCGGCTGCAATCTGCTGCAAGCCGAGTGCTGGGGCCGCACCGGCGAGGATCGGCCAGCCAGCGGCGCCGAGCGCCGCGGTGCGCAGAATGTCGCGTCGCGACGGCGTGCGCATCGCCTACTCGCCGTGCGGCTGGGCGCTGCCTGCGACGATGCCGCGCTTTGTACGGCGCCGCGCGATTGTGGCGCACACCGCGTCGTCAAACCGCTCGGCCATCGTTTCGATGCGCAGTTCTTCGCGGGCCGCCAAGGCGCCCTGCGCCAGGCGTTCCTGCCAGGCCGGGTCATCGGCATAGCGGCCCAGTGCCGCCGCAAACTCCGCGATGTCGCCCGGAATGACGAGACCGTTCAGATCGTGATGGACATATTCGATCTCCGCGCCGTGCGCTTCGTGGGCGCGGGTTATCACCGGGCGACCATGCGCGAAGGCGTGGTTGACGAGCAACCCGATCGCGCCGGCGATGGCGACGCCGGCGGCGATCTTGAGGCAGCGTGCAATCTCTTCGTTCGGCGGCAGCTCGCCGAGGAAATGGATGCCGGGCACATCGGCCGCTTGGCCCTTGAGGTCAGCTTCGAGCGGCCCCGATCCGATGATGATGGCCTCGACCGCCCGCTCCGGCGCGCGCTCGCGATTGATCAGGCGCACCGCCTCGATCAGCAGATCGACGCGCTTGAACTGCACCAGCCGGCCGATATAGACGAACACGGTCGAACCGGGGCGCAGGCCGAGCCGCGCTCGGATCTGCTGCGCGTCTTCGAGCCGCACCTGATCGTACAGCCGGCATTGCTCGGTCATGTCGATCGTGTTGCCCATGACGAAGGCGCGCTCGCGCGGGAAGCCGATCTCGGCCAGCTTCTCGACCCCGGTGCTGGTATAGGCAAGGTAGCCGTCGGCCAGCTTCGTCAGGGTGTTTTTGAGGAGGTTCGCGCCGCCGAACAACCCGCGATGCGGTGCGTCGCTGTCGCGGAAACCGCGCTGCGGATGATAGCCGAATCCCCAATACAATACCGCAATGCCGCGCAACGGAGCGAGGAGGGCGAGGAGCGCGTTGGAGAGAAATTTGACCTCGGCGCTCAACACCACCGCGTCGTAGCCGCCGGTCAGAATTTCCCGGACGACCGGCTGATACACCGCGCTGCCCGGCCCGATACGGAACTCGTGGTTGCGAACACGGCGCTCGGGGAAGGCGAACGGCCCCTCGGCCGCGCGCACCCCGATCCAGGAGGGCGGATCGCCATGGAACACGACATAATCGGCGCGCCCCTGACGCGCCAGCAGCTCATAAAACCGCACCCGATAGTGCGGGATGTAGCCATGGTGCAGGATCGCGACTTTCGCCGACATCGCTTGGTCTATCCTTCGCCGGCTGGCACGGTCGGGGAATACGGCACGGTATCGCGCGCCGCACCTAAGGCGCGCCGCCGGATGCGCCGAAGCCGGTCCAATTCGAGCGCGAAGCAGACCGCGTTGCCGATCGCGATCCCGTACATCGCCCAGCTATAGCCGCCGAGCGTGACCAGGGCCACCGTCGCAACGACCGAGATTGCACCGCAAAACAACAAAGCCTGCGCAAGGAACTTGTATTCCCGCGCCGCTTGCAGCGCGACGCCGGCCACATAGCGTAGCACTGTCGCCCCCGACGCGGCTGCCCAGGGCAGCAGAAGCGCTGCCGAGTCGGCGTATTTATCCGCCAGCAGGTAGTGGTTGAGCGGTTGCCAGAGCAGCCAAAGCAGGCCGGCCAGCGCAATGCTGCCGACGCCCGCCGCGCCGAGGGCACGCCCGAATGCGCGGTCGAACTTGGCAATCTCGCCGCCCGCGAGAGCCGTTGCGAGGTAGGGAAGCGCCGAGCGGGCCCAGGCGTTCATCAGGACGCTGACCGGCTTGAACAGCGTGCCGACCGCATTGATCGCTGCGAGCGCCGCCAACCCTACGAGGCTCGTCACGATATAGATGTAGCCGCGGGTCTCGATATGACTGGCAAAGACCCCGACCAGTGACCACCACACCTCGCGACCAATGCTGCGATAGGCTGCGATCCAGCCTTCACGAAACAGGGCTTGCGGTTGATGCCGATACACGACACGCAGACAGATCTGGCTGACGATGCAGCCGGCCGACATCGCCACGAAGGCTGTGGCGGAAGTGGCGAACTCATCCGGCCGCAGCAGGATCGCGACCAGGCAACCGCCGGTGACCATGAAATAAGGCACGTCGGTCCACAGCAGCATTGGCGTATCGCTGCGCCCGAATGCCATCGCGCGATAGTATTCGCGGTACATCCCTACCGCGACGAACAGCGGAATGGCGATCGCCGCCAGGACGCCTTTCGGCGTCCATTCGGCGTCGGCGGCGAAAACGACCACGCCCGTGGCGAGCGCCGTTGCCATGATCAGCAGCAGGTTGATCGTTTCCAGCGCCGCGGCGAGCCGCTGCCTGGCGCCAGCATCGGGCGTGGTCGGCAGCTGCACGTTCAACGGCCCGCTGACGAGCGCATTCTGCACGCCGATCGCCAGCTGCGAGATCCCGAGCCATAACGACACCATGCCGAAATCCGTCGCGGACAAGGCGCGGATCAGGCACAGGTTCAGTGCAAACCCGAACAGACTGAGCGCGATCTGATCGAGCGCCGCGACCGCGTAGCGATAGCGTGCGACGAGCGCGCCGATTTGTGGCGACAGCCGCGCGATCATCGTGGAATGAGGGACCATTGACGGCGGGCGTTCTCGTTGCTGGGGTCGCACGGCTGGGGCACGAGACCCTCATATGGGCGGCTCGATCGCCAGCCGGCTTAGTTCCTGCTAATCGGCCGCTTCCTTGGCGGCGGAGTGGTCGACGATCGGCATTGCCTTCCCGATCGAATGGCGGGTGGCCGATGCTGCCAGATGTCTTGCCAATCGTGCCGCGGTAAACGGCGCGCCGAAGACAAACCGGAACATCGGACCAAAGCTGTAGGCCGAGGCGGGGCCGACGACGTAGAAACCGCCGACCGACGTCTCGAAGTTGGAGGACAACACTGGCGTATGCTCAAGCGTCGCGATGTCGGCGCGCAGCCGGTCGGCGAGGAACCTGACCATGCGCAGGTCGACCCGGTAGCCGGTGGCCGCGATGACATGCTCGACCGAAACGGTTTGCGGCGCTCCGTCGGAGCCGCGCAGCCGCAGGTTGATCAAGCCGTCGTGAAGCTCGACGCCCTCCGGCGTGCAGCCTGCGACGACCGGCACCCGGCCGTTGACCCGGTCCACCATGTACCACCCGCCGGCCGGACCGTGCGACGTGGTCACGATGCGCATGCGCACTGGGTCGGGCAGCCGCCGAAACAGCAGCGGCGCGCGGGTGTAAAACACGCTCCGCCAACCCGGGCCGATGCCGGTGTTCGGCGCCCGGATCTGCTCGCTCAACGAGCGCCGGAGTTCGGTACGATAATGGAATTTGAGCTCGGCGCGCCGGGTGATCAACTGCACCGACGCGCCGTGCTCGTGGGCCAGCGCGGCGAGGTCGATGGCCGAGGAGCCGGTGCCGATCACCGCCAGCGATCGGCCGCGAAAGGCTGCCATGTCGCCGTGCTGCGAGCTGTGGCTGAGAAACTCGGCCGGGGCGTTAGCCAGAGCCGGCGGCAGATACGGGAAGTCGCTGATACCGATCGCGAGCACAACCTTGCGGGCCTGTGCGACCTCACCGTTGTCAAGCTGCGCGACGAACCCGTCGCCCGCGCGGTCGAGCGCCACCACGCGCCGCTCCTCGACCTCCGGGACAAAGCGACGCTGAAACGCCTCGCCATAGGCGATGAAATTCTCCAGCGCGACTGGCAGGCCTTCATCGGCGTAGGGGATCCCATGCTGCGTCGAAAACGCCTTCAGCGAGAAGGAGCTTGCCGGATCGGAAAGGTTGGAGGCGTACGCATCCGATTTGAGCATCATTCCTTTCGGCATCTTCGCGCGCCAATTGAGCATCGGCGTGCCGAATATGCGGAATCCGACGCCGCGCGCCCGCAGATGGGCGGCGATCGACAATCCGTACGGGCCGGCGCCGACAATCACGACATCGGAAACACTCATTGCGGCTCCCATCGTCCCTCGTGTTTGCAACAAACGTGAGCGGCGTTGTCGATGCTCCACCGCCATTGGGTCAGCATTGCACGGCTCATCCGGTCAACTTTCGGCGCGAGCGCCGATCGCGAGCGGGATTGCCACAGGTTTGCGGTCAAACGATTGAGGAATGGTTTATGCGTTATCGACCCGAATGCCGCAAGACGGGGAGCCGGCGCGTTCATGCCGCCAAGCGGCGCGCCGTGTCGGGCGCCAGGCGGGCGGCAACCTCGCGCACCGGCAGCACGGTCATGTGTTGCTTGGCGTATTCGACGATAGTGTCGAGTTGCCCGGGCGTGCACCCGTAAAGGGATGGCTGCTCCGAGACATCATGCGTGTAAAAGATCAGCCAGCCATTCTTTGCGCGATTTTCGTCGACGAGCCGGCGCAGCGCGTCGGCATCGAAGAACCGGTCGTATACCCTGACGCCGAGCAGATCGGCGAAGTCGACGGCCGCGTGGTTGATCCCTTGCCCGGTTCCGCGGCACGACACAAAGCGTGTCGCAACGGCACGCTTCGCCGCCAGCGAGACGGCGCCGTAGGGGTAGGCGAAGTTCATCGGGGCAGCCCCGTCGATCAGCGCAGCGATCCCCGCCGTGTTCTCGTCGATCTCGGCGCTGATGTCGGCGGCGGAAGCGCGGCAGCAATCGAGATGGCTGTAGGTATGACAGGCAATCTCGTGTCCCGATTCATGCGCGGCCCGCAGGTCGGCGGGCTCGAACATCGGCCCCAGATGATTTTCCGTGCCGGCCAGCTTTAGCGCGGCGTAGAAGGTGCCGCGCAGGCCGTGGCTTTCGAGGATCGCGCCGCCGTTGGTCAGCGCCGATTTGGGGAAATCGTCGAACGTGAACGAGGCAACACCCCCTTCCCAGGCGATCCAGCCCGGCCGCCTGCGCATGAACCAACCGACCTTGCGCGCCACAAGCGCGCCGTAACTTGCCCGCATCCGCCAGTTCCCGCAGCTGTGTTCAAGGCGCTCGACATCCAGGATAGCACTGGTGTCTTGTCGAGAAATTAACGATGCGGCTCGATCATCTGGCAGCTTGGCCCGTCGTGTAGCGGCCGCACGGGTTCCGGCGCGTTGAAGCAAGGCGTGATGATCGAGACGAGCATCGTAATTCCGAGTTACCGCCGACCCGACGGACTGAAGAAGGCGGTTCTCAGCTGTCTTGCCCAGGAGGGCATGGCGGCGGCGCCCTTCGAAATCGTCGTCGTCGACAACGATCCGGAGGGATCGGCGCTTGCGGTCACGACGGCGCTGGCGGGCGGCAACGCGGTGCCGATCCGCTATGTCGCAGAGCCGCGCCCGGGGATTTCGCACGCGCGCAACACCGGGGTGGCGAGTGCGACAGGGCGCTACCTCGCGTTTCTCGACGATGACGAATTTGCCGAGCCGGACTGGCTCGCCACCTTTCTCGCAACCATGCGCCAATTTGACGCCGATGCCGTCGTCGGCCCGGTCTATCCGTGTTTTCCGGCTGCGGCGGAGCCGGTCGATGCCTATCGCCGCGCGGTCTATACGCGCGATGCCGGTGTGCCGACCGGAACGCCGCTGCCGCGCTGGCGGATCGGCAACAGCATTTTCCGCAAGAGCCGATGCTTCATCGACCCCGAGCCGTTCGACCCGCGCCTGGGCCTGTCGGGCGGCGAGGATAGCGTCTTCCTGCGCCAGCTGACGCGTCGCGGCTGCAAAATGGTGTGGTGCGGCGAAGCTGTGGTGTGGGAGGACGTGCCCGGCGAGCGGCTGGCGGCCCGCTACCTGCTGCGCCGCGCTTTCCGGGGCGCGCAGACATCGACCTTCGTGTGCACGGTCGTGCGGCCGCGCGAACTCCGCCGCGCAGCGCGGCTGATGGCGGGCGGGCTCGTCCAGGTCGCGCTGTATGGCCCGGCCGGGCTGGTGTTGCGCCTGTTCAACCGGACCGGCTGGCTGCGCCTGATGGCGAAGGCTGCCGGCGGGCTCGGCAAGCTGCTCTGGCACCCGTGGCTGCACTTGCGGCTTTACCGCTAGAGGCGGCGGCTCGACGCGGCGACACGCTAGGGTTCCGGCAGGCCGGGAAGCAGCGGCGCCAGATATGCCGCCAACCGGGCGGCAAAGGCGGCCACCAACAAGGTCGGATTGGCCTGCCCGGCAGTCGGGAATACCGAACTGCTGGCGATGAACAGGTTCGGTGTGTCATGCACCCGGCAATTGCGGTCGACCACGCCGGCGGCTGGGTCGGTCGACATCCGGGTTGTCCCGATCTGGTGGTAGCCATCGCACGCCATCGCCAGGATGCGGTCGACGCGCTCGGCCTCGGGCACCGAGTACTCGAGCCGGGCGATGCCCGCCTTCTCCAGCTCGCGCGCGATCACGGCATGCGATGCCACGACCGAGCGCGCGTCGATTTCGCCGTAGCGCAGGTCGATGCGCAGGCGGGGCATGCCGAGTTCGTCATGTTCGCTGCCGAGGGTGACGGTGCTGTCGCGGTTCGGCGCCTGCTCGGCATGGTAGAAGGCGGCGTAGCGCCGCGCCGCGTTGCGAATGAAAAACCCGGGAACCCGCGGCCGGGAAACATAGCGGTGGAACAGGAATTTCGCTGCCTCGCGCGCCGCTTGAGGCAGCCCGCGAGCGATGTTGTCGAGATGACGCGGCAGGTCGGCAACCCCGTGCTCCAGGTGTTTCCGGCGGATCGCCGCGGGGGCGAGAAAGCCGCCGAGACCGGGCGTCGCAAGGCTCAGATAGGCAAGCGACAGGATCGAGCTGCGATGTGCGGCGTGGCCGAGGGGCGGGTTATCGGGCCACATCGCCAGATTCAGCAGACCGTGGCGTTGCTGCGCTGCTTCGGTGAGCGTGATGCGGCGCCTGACATATCGCCCGGCGCTGTCGATAAAGAAGTCGAAGGCCGCGTCGGGTACGGACGGAGCAAACACGATCTCGGCGATCTGCCCTTCGAGATGCCCCATGTAATAGCGTCCTAGTGCGCCATCCGGCCCGCCGAACAGCGCCGGTCGGTCGCGCTGGGCGATCAGCAGCAGCCGGGTCGTCTCAAGCCCGCCGCAGGCGAGGACGACCGCGCGAGGCCGCAATTTCGTCCGGACCCCGGAAGGCGTTTGCACCGCAACGTGGGTGATCCGGCCGCTCGCCGGATCGATGCCGAGGTCGGTTGCGACGGCCCCCAGCAAGACGCGCAACCCGGTATCCTCGCGCAATGTCGCCGCATGCAGCCGACGCAGATCGGGCGTTTTGCTCCACCGCTCGAGCCGGTCGAGGCGGCATTCGGCGGTGCCGTCCAGCCCGGCGAGCGGTGCCGTGAACCGCGCCGCGCCGGCATCGAGGTAGCCGATTGCGCGCTCGTACCACGGGAGCATCTCGGTGGCCGACACTGGCCAGAACCCAAGTGGAATGTGTGGTCGGGCCTGAAAGTCGATGTCGTCGAACGGCACGCACCGCCCGCCCCACAGCAGAGAGGTTCCGCCAAGAGCGCGGCGCACCGCAAGCTGCATCGGCGCGTGCCGACCCGCATCGGTGATCTGCGCGTCGGCCAGCGCCTGGAACCGCTTGTCGAAATGGTCCAGCCCGCCGGCAAGAACGGTCACAATGACCCCGTGGCGGCGCAATTCCATCGCGCTGACCAACCCGGCCGGGCCCGCACCGACCACGACAACGGGGCACTGGATATCGCCGCTCTCCGGCAATTCATGCAGGATCATGGGCGTCGGGTATGACGCAAACTTCCGATGAAGCCCAGCCTCGCATTTTCCGCCGGAGGCAGAAGGCAGGTTGCCGGGATGTGGGGCGTGTTAGCTTTGCCGCCTCACTCGTCCGCAGGCTGGATCAGAATGGACTATGTACGGCTCGCCCCCAACCTGCCGCTATCGTCGCGCCTCGGTTTCGGCTGCGGCAGCGTGATGGGGCGCGTCGGCCGGGCCCAGTCGCTGCGCGCCATCGCGTCGGCCGTGGACGCCGGCGTCACGCATTTCGATGTCGCCCGACTCTACGGCTACGGCGAAGCCGAGGCGGTGCTGGGCGAGGCCCTGCGGGGGCGGCGCGATCGCGTCGTCATTGCCAGCAAGTTCGGCCTTGTCCCGACGCGTGCCGCCTCGGCGTTGCGCGGGCTGAAACCGTTGGTGCAAAGGGTCGTGGCCGGATTGCCGGTGCTGCGGCCGCTGGTTCGCTCGATTGTTGGCACCGCTCGCCGCGCCGACCGCCTTACCGCAGCGACCGTCGCCGAGTTCGTTCCACCAAAGCCTGAGAGCGCTCGGGACCGATTATCTCGACATCCTTTTCCTGCATGATGGCGGGCCGGACGAGTTGAACGACGAAATCCTGGCCTTTCTGGATGCGCAAATTACCGCCGGCACGCTCCGCGCCTACGGAGCCGCGAGCAGCGCCGATGCGATCGGCCGGCTGATCCCGATTCGGGGCGGCAGGCTCCTGTACCAGGTTCGCCAACAGCCTCTGCGTGCGCAACATCGAGCGCTTGCCGCCATTGCCCGGCCCTGCGATCGCGCACAGCCCGTTTGCCGGCGCCGATTGTCTGCTCAACCTGAGGGCTGCCCATCCCGCAGTGTTTCGGCTGGAGAGCGGGCGCACCGTCGAGCCGGCCGAAATCCACCCGTTGATGCTCGGCTACGCCCTGTCGCTCAAAGATATCGGGGTCGTCCTCTGCTCGATGCTCGACGACCGGCATCTGCGCGCCAATATTGACGTCGTGGAGAGACCTGCCTTTGGCGCGGCAGACATCGAAGCATTCGTGGCCAGCATTCGTGCGACGGCGCTTTGAATTTGTGAATACCGATCCTCTAGTTCAGCTTCGACTTTAGCTGCTGGAGGATTGCAGCTGCTTGGTAGCGGGCGGTGCCGTCGGGCGCGCGGGCGATGAACTCCTCAAGCGCGTGCACCGAGGCGCGCATGTTGCCGAGCCGGGCGTTGAGCAATCCGGCCTCATGCCACAGCTCGGCCAGATCCGGCGCCAACCACAGCATTGTCTCGACAACGCGCAGCGCCCGCTCATGCCCACCTGCCTGCAACAGGCGCGATTTGAGATTGTTCTGCAGGCGCAACAGGATGTCGCGGTCCGCGACCGGCGCGTAATGCGCGGGCGACAGCTCGACCTCCTGGCCGGCCATCGCCTTAAGCAGCTCGCGCAGGCTCGCCGCATCGCACACGCGGCCGCCGTGAAACGGGTCGAGGATCAGCCGTTCCGGGCCTTCCGCCAGACGGATCAGGAAATGTCCGGGAAAGGCGAGGCCGACGCTGTCCCATCCTTGGGCGCGCGCGGCATGCAGATAGAGGATGCCGAGCGCGACCGGCAGACCTTTGCGGCGATCGACGACGCGCATCAAATTGGCATTCTGCACGTCGTCATAGGTCAATTCGTCGCCGCTATACCCGTGCTTCAATAGAATGATGTCGTTGAGCGCCTGCGCCCGGGTCGGCAGATCGTCGCCGGTGCCGACATGGCGGCCGACGTCGCGTGCGAGCGTCGCGAGGTGCTGGCGATAACGGGCGATCCCCACGCGCGGGCGCTCGATCGAGGCGAGCGCCAGCGCCGCTTCGCCGATCGGCAGCAGCGCGGAGGGTGCCTCCGCAAGCTCGCGCAGATAGCGCGCGCATTTCTCGGGATCGAAGATGTCGGGCAGTTCGCTCATCGCTGCGAGGATATTACAGCTTTTGCACCTCGATGGGAGCGTGCGGCAGGGCGCTGGGTTGCTCCGCGCCGGACGGGGCGACTGGCGCGACCGGCGCGCCGGCGGCAACCGGCTCACCGTAGCGGATGTCGACGTACGAGACGACCCGCTTCACCCCGGGGACATAGCGCGCGATCCGCGTGACGCGGTTCAGCTCAGCCTGCGAGCGTGCCGAGCCGATCAGGTAGACCGAGCCGTTCGCCGTATCGATCGTGTAATTGACCGACCGGATGTCCGGGTCGAGCACCATCTCCGAGCGCACTCGCGTGGCGATCCATGCGTCCTTCGCGTCGTTCCACGCACCTTCGTACGGTGCGACCTCGATGTCGTCGTAGACCGCGCGGACATCGTGCGTCCCGCCCGCCAGCCGTGCCGCGGTCGCTTTTATCGCCGGCGTCGCGACGCGGCCGGTCAGCAGCACGCGGCCGTTGTAGACCGTGGTGGTGATGCCGGACTGCAGCGCCGGGTCGGTCTGAATGAACGCCTTCTCAATGTCGGTCTTGATCGCGAAGTCGCTGGCCGTACCGTCGATCCCGCGTTCCTGCCCCGCGGCGTAGCCGCCGCCTGCCGCAGCCGCGAGCCCGCCGACCACGAGCACGCCGGCGCACCCGCCCAGAGCCAACGGCAATGCGGCGGCGCAGGCGAATTTCATAATGGTGTGGAACCGTGCCATGTTCCCCCCTGGCGACAGTGTCATCACAGTTTCGGATTTTCGCTGCACTGCGCAAGCACCGCTGCGGCACCGCCGTCTCATCCCATTGGCGGGCCGCCGGTTGCGGTCATGTTGCATCGCCCGCCGTAGCGGAACCGCGCGCAGCAGCAAGGGTTTGGGGCATGCACGCGGCAATGGCGGGGGTGAGCCGGCAACCGGTGATTTCACGCATCCGGGCGCCATGCGTCGCTGAGGTGACGCGGCAGTCGTAGCGGCGCAACCAGCATCACGTCGAATCGCAGCCCGAGCCCGGCGAGATCGGGTCGTGCCAGGAGGAAGGCCGAGGCGGCACGGGCAATCCGGCGGCGCTGACGTGGCAGCACGGAGGCGGCGGCGCTGTCGAGATCGCCGCGTGATTTGACCTCGACGACCGCGAGGATGCCGCCGCGCCGGGCAAGGATGTCGATCTCACCCGACGGGCAGCGCCAGTCGCGCGCGACAATTCGCCAGCCGTGCAGGCGCAAATGCCAGCGGCAGAGAAATTCGCCGCTGCGTCCGCGGCGTTGCGCCTGATGGCGCTGAGCGCGCTGGCGTGCACTGTTCATCGCGGCTCTTTGCTCTCTTGCTGCAAGGCGAGCGCGCGTTCGTAGAGCGTGCGGCGTGCGATCCCGCTTTCGCCGGCCAGCTGTGCAACCGCGTCGCGCAGGCTGTGGGAGCCGAGCAGCGCCAGCAATCGGGCATCGATGTCGCTTTCCGCCGGCGCTGCGGCGGCATCCGGCGGGCCGACCACGATGACTGCCTCGCCGCGCGGCGCCCCGGCGCTGCGGTAATGCGCCGCCAGCGCGCCGAGCCGGTCGCGACGGATCTCCTCGTGGCGCTTGGTCAATTCGCGCGCTACCGCGGCGCTGCGCTCGCCGAGGACCGCTGCCATGTCGCCGAGCGCGGCGGCGAGGCGTGACGGCCCCTCGAAAAAGATTAGCGTCGCCGCGAGATCGCGCCAAGCCGCCAGGGCGCGTCGGCGACCGGCCGGGCGAGGCGGCAGGAAGCCGGCGAACAGGAACGTGTCAGGCGGCAATCCCGATAAAATGAGCGCGGTCAGCGCCGCCGATGGGCCGGGTGCGGCGGTGACCGGCAAATCCTCGGCGAGTGCCGCGCGTACCAGCCTGAAGCCGGGATCGGACACCAGCGGCGTGCCGGCATCGGAAACCAGCGCGAGCTTCTCGCCGCGGCGCAGCGCCTCGAGCACCGCCGGGCGCACCCGATCGGCGTTGTGGTCGTGATAGGGGTCGAGGGGCTTGTCGATGCCGAAGCGGGCCAACAGGCGCGCGGTGACCCGGGTGTCCTCGCACAGAATGCGGTCGACGTTGCGCAGCACCCATAATGCCCGCAACGTGATGTCGCCGAGATTGCCGATCGGCGTGGCGACGAGGTGGAGGCCCGGCGCCAGCGCGTGCCGCGGTGTCCAGTCCGCCTGGAAATCAAGATCACGATCAAGGTCAGGATCGCGATCGCCTTGCGGCGAGGGTGCCGATCGCATCGGGCCGGGTTTACTTGCTCCGGCGCGATGGCTAGGGTCGGCGCCGCCACTCGCACCTTTGCCGGAGGCCGACCTTGCTGCGCTGGTGTGTTCCTCGGTTCGCCTCAACTCTGGCCGCCTTCGCGCTGCTGCTGGTGCTTGCCGCCTGCGGGGGCAGGCCGATGGTACCGGCACCGGTCCAATCGCCGCAATCGCCGTTTGGCGGGCCCAGCCCGCCGTTGCAGTCCCAGAAGCTGCCGCCGCTGGCCGGCGGGGGGCCGATCAAAGTCGGGCTGCTGGTGCCTCTGTCGGGCCCCAATGCCGCGCTCGGCAAGTCGATGCTGGAGGCGGCGCAGCTGGCGCTGTTCACCACCGCGAGCGAGCACCTGACGCTGATCCCGCGCGACACCGGCGGCACGCCGGAGGGCGCCGCCGCCGCCGCGCGTTCGGCGATCGCCGAAGGGGCAAAGCTGATCCTCGGGCCGCTGCTTGCGGGCGAGGTCAGCGCGGTCAGGCCGGTCGCGAGCGAAGCCCACATCAACGTCATCGCGTTCTCGACCGCGACCCAGCTGGCCGGCGGCAACATCTTCCTGATGGGCTTTCTGCCGCGCCAGGAGGTCACGCGCGAAGTTGTCTTCGCCCACGAGCATCAGCACAGCCGATTCGCTGCCCTGGCGCCGGCCTCGCCCTACGGCCGCTTGATGACCGATGCGCTGCGCGATGCGGCGATTGCGGGCGGCGGCACGGTGGTCAAGGCCGAAACGTTCGACCCGAGCGGCTCGGACCTCACGGCGGCGATCCAACGGCTCATGTCATCCGGCGCACCCCCCGTGACCGATCTGGCTACCCCCCCGGCCGGCCCGCCGCCGGCGGCAAAGGCGGTGTTCGACGCGCTGCTGCTGCCCGAAGGTGGGACGCAGCTGAAGCAGATCGCCGGCCAGCTGAAGGCGGCGGGGCTCGACACCACTCAGGTGCAGCTGCTCGGCAGCGGCCTGTGGGACGATCCCACGATTGCCGGCGAGCCGGCGCTGTACGGCGGCTGGTTCGCCGCCTCGCCGCCCGGGCCGCGCCACGAGTTCGACACCCGCTTTCAGGCAACCTACGGCCACCCGGCGCCACGGCTCGCCTCGCTCGCCTTCGACGCCGCCGCGCTCGCCCCGGTGCTGGCGCAAGCCGGCGGCAATGCGCCGTTTTCGCGCGAGGCGATCCTCAACCCGAGCGGCTTTACCGGGGTCGACGGGCTGTTCCGCTTCACGCCACAGGGGCTGGTGCAGCGCGGCCTGGCGGTGCTCGAAGTGGGACCTCAGGGCAACACCGTCATCAGCCCGGCGCCGCAGACCTTCCAGGACTTTATCAACTGAGCGATCCGATCAGCCGAGCAGCGCGGCCAAGACGGCGTTGAGCCGCTGGCGACCGGCTGCGGTCGCGGCCAGGCGGTCGGAATCGACGGTGACAAACCCGCCCTCGACAAGATTCGGCAATGTCGCGGCGAACAGATCGTCGACCGCGCGCCCGGCAAGCGCTTCGAGGCGCGGGCGGGCGATGCCCTCAACGAGGCGCAGCCCCATCATCACCATCTCCTCGACCGCGGTTTCGCGGTCGATCGGGGTCGCCTCCTCGATTGCGCTGCCGCTGCTTTCGATCGCGGCGAGCCAGGCTTCCGGGGACGCGATGCTGGCGGGTCGCGAGCTTTGTCCCGGCGTGCGTTACGCGTCCGTGCGCGCCCGGGCCGATGCCGAGATAATCGTGGTAATGCCAATAGGCGAGATTGTGGCGGCACTCGGCGCCGGGCCGTGCGTGGTTGGAGATCTCGTAGGCCGGCAGCCCGGCCGCCGCGAGGCGGTGCTGGGTCGCCTCGAACAGAGCCGGCCGCGTCCTCCTCGTCGGCGGCGAGCGGCTCGCCGCGCGAGGCCCGGTTGCCGAACGCCGTGCCGGGCTCGATCGTCAGCTGGTAGAGCGAGAGGTGCTCGCCGGCAAGGCTCAGGGCTTCGCCGAGTTCTGCCTCCCAGGCGGCGAGGCTCTGGCCGGGTCGGGCGTAGATCAGGTCGAACGAGGTGCGCGGGAAGTTGTCGCGGGCGAGGCGGATCGCGGCGATCGCTTCTGAGCGGTCGTGACGCCGGCCGAGGAAGCGCAATGCCGCCGGATCGAGCGCCTGGATGCCGAGCGACAGCCGGTTGACCCCGGCCGCGGCATAGCGGGCAAAGCGCTCCGCCTCGGCCGAGTTCGGGTTGGCCTCCAGCGTGATTTCGAGATCGGGCGCGGTCGGCCACAACGCCCGCACCCGCGCGATCAGGGCGGCCACCGTCTCGGCCGGCATCAGGGACGGCGTACCGCCGCCGAAAAAAATCGAGCCGACCGCGCGGTCGGGCGCGAGTGCGGCGTGGTGATCGAGATCGGCAAGCAATGCCCGGGTCCAGCGGGCCGAATCAACGCCCTCGCGGACATGGCTGTTGAAGTCGCAATACGGGCATTTCGACACGCAGAACGGCCAGTGGATATAGACCGCGAGCGGTTCAGCGGGGGTCAAGAACCGCCTCGACCAGCTTCTCGAAGGCGCGGGCGCGGTGGCTGATCCGGTGCTTCAACTCGGGGTCCATCTCGCCAAAGGTCATGTCATATCCGTCCGGCACGAAGATGGGGTCGTAGCCGAAGCCGCGCTCGCCTCGCGGCGGCCAGACGAGATGCCCGTGCGCCTCGCCGCGATAGGTCGCGACCTCGCCATCCGGCCGGGCGAGCGCCAGCACGGCGACGAAATGGGCATGCCGGTCCCGCTGCGCAAGTTCGCGCTGCACCCGCGCCATGGCGGGGTGGAAATCCTTTCCCGCACCGGCCCAGCGCGCCGAATAGATGCCGGGCGCGCCGTCCAGCGCCGGCACGACGAGGCCCGAATCGTCGGCTAGCGCCACGAGCCCGCTCGCCTCGGCGGCGGCGCGCGCCTTCAGTTCGGCGTTTGCCTCGAACGTGCGGCCGGTCTCCGCGGGCTCGGCCAGGCCGAGCGCGGCGGCGCCGACGGTGCTGATGCCGTAGGGCGCGAGCAACGCCTCGATCTCGGCGACCTTGCCGGGATTGTGGCTGGCGACGACGAGCCGCGCGCCGCGCGCGAGTCGGCGCGGCCCGCCAGGTCCGGACTCGTCAAAGCGATCAGGCACGTCCTGTTTCCCCTGTTTTCTGCAGGTCCATATCAGCTCGCCCGGGGCATCAGTTTGCCGCGGCCAAGCCAGCAACGCCGCACGCTAGCACCACAAGAGGGCGATTGTTTGGCCGTGGTGCCGGCGTACCTAGGCAAGGCCGAGCGCGACGCGCTGCTGGCGCGACAATTCGGCGACGCCGAGGCGGGCGAGCGCCAGCATCTCGCCGAACCGGGTCTCGTCGAACGGCTCGGCCTCGGCGGTCGCCTGGATCTCGACAAAGCCGCCGCTGCCGGTCAGCACGAAATTGGCGTCGGTCATTGCCTTCGAATCCTCGGCATAGTCGAGATCGAGCACCGCGACCCCCTCGAAGATGCCGCACGAGATGGCGGCGACGCTGTCGTCGAGCGGCACCGCCGGCAACAGGCCGGCTGCGACCAGCTTGGCCAAGGCCTGGTAGAGCGCGACATAGCTGCCGGTGATCGCCGCGGTGCGGGTGCCGCCATCGGCCTGCACGACGTCGCAATCGATGCGGATCTGGCGCTCGCCGAGCGCGGCGAGGTCGGTGACGGCGCGCAAGGACGCGGCCGATCAGGCGCTGGATCTCCTGGGTGCGGCCGCTCTGCCTGCCGCGCGCCGCCTCGCGGTCGGTGCGGGTGTGGGTCGAGCGCGGCAGCATGCCGTATTCGGCCGTCACCCAGCCGCGCCCGGTGTTGCGCAGAAACGGCGGCACCCGCTCCTCGACCGTCGCCATGCACAAGCACATGGGTATCGCCGAACCGCGCCAGGCACGAGCCCTCGGCGTATTTGCCAACTCCGGGTTCGAGGCTGACCGGGCGCATCGCCGCGGGGGCGCGTCCGGAAGGTCGCATGATCATTTCTCCGTCAAAACAGGTTGTCGGTCCTAGAACAGGCTCCCTTGGCCCGCAGGCGATGCCGACCGGCGCACCGGCCGACGCGAGCCGCCGGCGACGACGCCGACCTTGCCGTCGTAAAATTCGAGCTCCAGGGCGGCGCCGGGCCGCACCTTGGCCGCTTCGGTGACGACCCCGCCGGCCCCGTCGCGCACCACGACATAGCCGCGCGCGAGGAGGCTTTCGTGGCGCTCGGAATGGGTCGCGAGGCGGCCGGCGAAATTGTCGGCGGCGTCACGCTTGGCCGCTAGGCAGCGCGCCATCGCCGCTGCGAGCCGCTGTGCGATGTCGCCGAAGCGCTGGCGGCTGCGGCCGAGATCGGCGGCGAGCACGGCCGGCCGCAGCCCCGCGGCGGCGAGGTCGAGGCGTTGCTGGGCGGCGGCGAGGCGCATGCCGATCGCCAGGCGCAGCCGCTCGCTGCGGTCGTCGAGGCGCTGCGCCGCGGCGCCGAGCACATCCTGCGGGTCGGGCAGGCCGCGCGCCAGGCCGGCGAGCTGCAGTCGCCGCTCGCTGAACAGCCGCGCCAGCGCGCCGGCGAGGCGGGAGGTCTTGCCGTTGACATCGGCGATCAGGTCGAGCCGCACCGGCACCGCCATCTCGGCCGCGGCGGTCGGGGTCGGCGCGCGCAAATCGCTGGCGTGGTCGATCAGCGTCGTGTCGGTCTCGTGGCCGACCGCGGAAATCAGCGGGATCGCCGAGGCGGCGGCGGCGCGCACGACGATCTCCTCGTTGAACGCCATCAGGTCTTCGAGGCTGCCGCCGCCGCGCGCAACGATGATCAGGTCGGGGCGCGGCACGGCACCGCTGGGGATGAGCCGGTTGAAGCCCTCGATCGCCGCCGCGATCTGCGCCGCCGCACCTTCGCCCTGCACCGCGACCGGCCACAGCAGCACATGGCGCGGGAAGCGGTCGGCGAGGCGGTGCAATATGTCGCGGATGACGGCGCCGGTCGGCGAGGTGACGACGCCGATCACCGTCGGCAGAAACGGCAATCTCCGCTTGCGCTCGGCGGCGAACAATCCCTCGGCGGCGAGCCGTTGGCGGCGCTCCTCCAGTAGCTTGAGCAGCGCCCCGACGCCGGCCAATTCGACCCGCTCGACGATGATCTGGTATTTCGAGCGGCCGGGATAGGTGGTCAGCCGGCCGCTGCACACGACCTCCATCCCGTCCTCGGGCTTCAAGGCAAGGCGCTGCGCGGTCATCCGCCAGCACACCGCGTCGAGCACCGCTTCCGAATCCTTTAGCGCGAAATAGCAATGCCCGGAGGCGACCCGCTTGAAGCCGGAAATCTCGCCGCGCACCCGCACCTGGCCGAACTCGTCCTCGATCGAGCGCTTCAATGCCAGCGACAGCTCGGAGACGGTATACTCCGGCAGGTTGGACGGGAGGGCAGCGGTGAGCGGCAGGTCATCCATCGGGCGATATTACCGGACGCGCGCGGTCAGCGCGACGCGCGTGCCGTAATGCGCATCCTCGTCGTGGGCTCGGGCGGGCGCGAGCATGCGCTCTGCTGGTCGATCGCCGGCTCGCCGCTGGTCGATCGGGTGTATTGCGCGCCGGGCAATGCCGGCATCGCCGAGGACGCCGAATGCGTGCCGGTCGCGGCGAACGACACGCTGGGCCTCATCGCGTTCTGCCGCCGCGCGGCGATCGATTTCGTCGTGGTCGGTCCCGAGGCACCGCTCGTCGCCGGCCTCGTCGATGTGCTCGAAGCGGAGGGAATCGCGGCGTTCGGTCCCTCTGCGGCGGCGGCTGCGCTCGAAGGCTCGAAGGCCTTTATGAAGGACCTGTGCGCCCGCGAGAGGGTTCCCACCGCGGCCTACCGCCGCTTTCGCGACCCCGCCGCGGCGAAAGCCTATATCGCCCAGCAGGGCGCGCCGATCGTCGTCAAGGCCGACGGGCTGGCCGCCGGCAAGGGCGTCGTCGTCGCGGCCGACATCGAAGCGGCCAACGCGGCGGTCGACGCGGCGCTGGGGCAGGGCCGCTTCGGCACCGCCGGCGCCGAGATCGTCGTCGAGGAATTTCTCCGGGGCGAGGAGGCGAGCTTTTTCGCGCTGGTCGACGGCACCGACGCCGTGCCTCTCGCGGCGGCGCAGGACCACAAGCGGGTCGGCGACGGCGATACCGGCCCCAACACCGGCGGCATGGGCGCCTACTCGCCCGCCCCTTCGGTGACGCCGGCCATCGAGGGCATGGTCATGGAACGGATGATCCTGCCGACGGTGCGGGCGATGGCGCAGGGCGGTCGGCCGTTCAAGGGCCTCCTCTATGCCGGGCTGATGCTGACCGAAGAAGGGCCGAAGCTGCTCGAATACAATGTCCGCTTCGGCGACCCCGAGTGCCAGGCGCTGGTCATGCGCCTGCGCAGCGACCTGCTGCCGGCGCTGATCGCGTCGCGCGACGGCGTGCTGCGGCAGGTGGATCTGCGCTGGTACGACGCGGCGGCGTTGTGCGTCGTGATGGCGGCACGCGGCTATCCCGACGACCCGCAGCGCGGCAGCGAGATCCGCGGCCTCGCCGCCGCCGCGAGCGACCCCGACGTCAAGATCTTCCACGCCGGGACGCGGCGCGAGGCCGGGCATCTGATTGCCGACGGCGGCCGCGTGCTCGGCGTCACCGCCCAGGGAGCCGACCTCGGCGAAGCGCGCCAGCGCGCCTACCGCGCCGTCGACCGCATCGACTGGCCCGAAGGCTTCTGCCGCCGCGACATCGGCCTGCGCGGCAAAGCGAAACCCGCGACCAAATGTGTCGTATAACCGGCTATAAGACGTTTCAGGCATTCTCCTGGGATCGACAGTATATGCGTCTTCTGGAAACCACACTCCACGCGAGAAAGGTGACCGGGCAGGACAACGTCACGCGTGATGTCTGAGCACGAAGGCTGGGCTTCGCGGCCTGCTCACGCGGTAAGCCGCGAAATCGTCCAGGTTGGTCGTCGTCCATGACGGCGAATATAGCAGAATGCGTGAGATTTTTTCCGTCAGTGAAAATGTGTTAGTGTGGCGACATCGACTATATTTTTACTGAAAGAAAATTCAATGATTATAGACATTCTTTACGTGAACTCGCTATCGACCTGTATAACTCCTTACGAATCCCCTCATTTTTGTGAGCCACATATAGCGCATGATGTCTAAAGATCATGCCGTATGTAGGCGGATGCGGTGATCTGAGGATGTGATGGCAAAGGTTGAGCGGTGGCTGTGCGGGAAGCTCAAGGATATTCGGGGGTTCATTGCCGAACAGGTGGGCATGACCTGCATGCCAAGCGGGTGGCATCCCTGGCCGGTGCGACGCTCGGGGTGGTGACGAGCGCCTCGCTGGCGGTGGCCATGATCGGGCAGGCCCTGGCGCAGGCGCGCGGTCTGGCGACCAAGCACACCATCAAGCAGGTCGATCGCCTGGACTGGGCCGACTTTGACCGCGACGGCCAGTCGACGCTGGCCTTGGCCCTGGTGACGGGGCATGGCCGGGCGACGCCGCTGGTGTGGCTGAGCGTCTGGCAAGACGAGTTGAGCGAGCGACGCAACGACTATGAAGATGCCTGTCTGGCCCGACTGTCACAGGTATTGCCGCCGGGGATTGTCGTGACGATCCTCGCCGACCGCGGCTTCGGCGACCATAAGCTGTTTGCTTTCCTCAAAAATCCGGGGTTTGGCTATGTCATCCGGTTGCGCGGCAATATCCGCGTCGCCGATGCCGGCGGCGAGACGCGCCCGGCCGCCGACTGGGTCGGCAAGGCAGGCCGCGCCCGCAAATTGCGCGATGCCAGAGTGACGGCGAGCGATGGCTATGCGTTCCCCATGCTGATCTGGGCGATGTTGCGGCCGACGCGGCCGACCATTGCGCTGATCGCCGCCTGGGAGGCATTTATGGGGCTCGCCAGCTTCCTGGTGTGCAGTTGCCCGCTAATTCCCCTTTATGGCTATAAATTTTAGAGACCTTGCTCGATCAGGAGAATTTGTACGGCCGTTCCCTCAGGTTCCTGTGGCTTAAAATGAGAGGACGTCCCACGCCGGAAGTCATGACGATCGCCGATCGCTGGGGTTTGGCGATCATGTCGGTGGGCACGACGATCTGTTTCAGCCTCTTCGTCCTGCACATGATGTATGCTGTCTACGTCTGGACGATCCAGAACATGGCCGGCCTCGGCGCCTGGCTGACATCGATCCACATGGCGGCATGCGGGTTTTATTTCTTCGCCGTGTGGCGGTTTTCCCGCAAGCTGCGCGCTATGCACTGGGCCGAGCGGGTGGGCGACGGCCCGGCCGGGGTGGCTGCCGCATTCCCCCAGGTATGAGGCAGGACCAGCGCTATGCGATCGCGTAGATGTGCTCCGGCGAGGGCGGTGCCTGGCCGAGTTCGACGCGCTTGACCGCCGCGATCAGCTTCTCGTGGGTCGGTGCGGCGCGGCCGATCTCGCGGCCCCGCTCGACGATGACGCCGTTGATGAAGTCGATCTCGGTGCGGCGGCCCTTCTGCATGTCCTGGCCCATCGAGGGGCGTTGCGCCTCGCTGCGCTGCTGCGAATTCCTGAGCGCCAGCATCAGCGATTCGACGGCGTCGAGCGCGGCGCGGTCGCCTTCCGAGGCACGCGCCAATGTCTCGGCGTCCTGCCCGGCGATGTCTTCGAGCTTGTAGCCCTGCGCCTGGCCGATCCGCACCGCCTCGCCGCCGAGTTTGACGATGACACGGCGGATGCGGTCGTCCTGCCGCATCGCGTTGCCCGACAGCCCGGTCGCCGCCGAGACGCCATTGTGCATGCCGTTGACGCACAGTTTCGACCAGCGCTCGCCCCACAGATTGTCGGTCACCTTGCAGCTGTCGATGGTGCGGATCATCGCGCCCAATTCCTCGATCCGCCTGGTCACCCGGCCGTGCACCTCGCCGACCCGGTAGACCTCGTGGCCCGGCGGGTTCTTGCCGCCGGTGCGGCGGATCTTGCCGGGCGCGTAGAGTTCGGCCGACAGGAGCGCGGCGATCGTGCCGACCGTGCGGCCCCAGCCGACGATGCCGGCGATGCGCTCCTCGTTGATGCAGTTCTGCAATGACACGACATAGCCGGTCGGCGCCAGGTATTGCCGGATCATCGCCGCCGCCCATTCGGTGTCGTACGACTTGACCGAGATGAACGCGATGTCGATCGGCCGCTCCTTCGAAAGGTGCTGCAGTTCGGTCAGGTGCAGCGTCTTGGGCCGCGCCAGGACGAACTCCTCGGGCGTCACGCCCTCGAGTGCCAGCCCGTCCCGGCGGATCGCCTCGATGTGCTCGGGCCACGGATCGACCAGCGTGACGTCGAACCCGTTATGCGCGAGGTTGCCCCCGGTGTAGCCACCGATCGCTCCGGCCCCGACGACGACAATGCGCTTGTCCATCGTGCAATCCTCCCTCTATGACCCGACCGGCGGCATGATAAGCTGGATCGAGGGCGCGGCATAAGCCTGTCGCGATAGACAGAAAAGGATGCGAGCCATGAACTGGACCGAACGACGCGAGCGCTTCCGCGCGCTCCTGGCCGGCAATCGCTGCGTCCACACCGGCTCCGTCTACGACGCGATCTCGGCGCGGATCGCCGAGGATCTCGGCTTCGAGGTCGGCATCTTTTCCGGCTCGATCGGCTCGATGGCGGTGCTGGGCGCGCCCGACCTCGTCGTGATGACGCTGACCGAGTTTGCCGCCCAGGCCAACCGCGTCTGCCGCGCCGGCAATCTCTGCCTTCTGGTCGACGCCGATCACGGCTACGGCAATGCGCTCAACGTCCGCCGCACGGTCGAGGAACTGGAGACCGCCGGGGTCTGCGCGATGTCGATCGAGGACACCGTATTGCCGCGGCCTTACGGGCCCTCCGGCAATCCGACTCTGATCCCGATCGAGGAGGGCGTCGGCAAGATGAAGGCGGCCCTGTCGGCGCGCCAGGATCCGCGCCTCGCGATCGCCGGCCGCACCAGCGCGCTGGCGATCACCGATCTCGACGACACGATCGCGCGCGCCAAGGCCTACGAGGCGGCCGGGGTCGATGCGATCTTCCTGGCGGGCGGCGTCACCGCCGCGGGGATCGAGGCGGTGTCTTCGGCCATCAAGCTCCCGATCATCACCGGCGGCGGCGCCGGGCCGCTCGCGGATCTCGAATGGATGGCGGCTCGCCGCGTCCGGGTTGCTCTGCAGGGCCACGCGCCCTTCAGCGCCGCGGTGCAGGCGGTCTACAACACGCTGAAGGCCTTGCGCGACGGCACCAAAGTGAGCGATTTGCAGGGGATCGCCTCGCCCGAATTGATGCAGAAAGTGACGCGAGCCGCCGACTATCGGCAATGGACCAAGGATTTCCTCGGCGGTAAGTAGAGCGCTGCCGGCGATCGCAAGGAAAGGGGGATTGCGTGCGCATTCTGCTTCTCGTCGCGCTGTTGCTGGCGACCGCCTCGTGCGCCGAGCCGCCGCAGCAGCAAGCCAACGCCGGTGCGTCGTTCCCGCCGGGATCGGTCGATTATCGGCCGCTCGGGCTGATCTGGCTGCGGCAGCTCGAGCAGCCGATGCTGCCGTCGGGTCGGCTGAAGCTGAGCAATTTCAGCTACGACACGGCGCGGGTCCAGGCGGTGGTCACCAAGGGCCGGGATTGCCCGGCGAGCCCGGGCAAAACGGCCAGCGATTTCACGCTGCCGCTCAACGGCACCCGCGTCATCAACCCGCCGCCCGGCGCCGATGTGTGCTGGCGCCGCGCGCTTCCCGCCCAGGCCGTGCAGGGGACGCACCCGGCGCGGCCCTGGACCGAATGGAACCGGGCCTTCACCGCCTCCGGCCGCATCATCGACACGCGGCTGTAAGGGGCGGGGCAGAGCGATTGGAACAGGAGGCGACACGATGATCACCGCGATCGTGCAATACCGTCTGCCGCCGAGCATCGATTTCGATGCCTGCGCCGCACATTTCCGCAAGATCGCGCCTGGCTTTCGGGCGGTGCCGGGGCTGATCCGCAAGCAGTTCATCTATGCCGAGGACGGCTGGGCCGGCGGCGTCTATCTGTGGCAGACGCGCGCCGACGCGGAAGCCTTCTACAGCGGCTCCTGGCTCGACGGCATCCGCGAGCGCTACGGCATGGACCCGCAGATCAAGTATTTCGAGACCGCCTGCGTCACCGACAACGCGGCCGAGGCGGTGCTGTTGCCCGACGCGGCGGAATAGCAACATGCCCCGCATCGCTGCGATCGCGACCTATCCGATCGCGGTGCCGCGGCCCGTTCCGGTGTGGACCGCACATGAGGAGATGAAGGCCTGGTCGGTCATCCTGACCGAGGTCAGGACCGATGACGGGTTGGTCGGCTACGGCGAGATCCACGGCGGGCCGATGCCGCGGATCTGCGAGTGGGTCGCGCGCTTCGCCGAGATCGTCAGCGGCATGGATGCGCTGGGCCACGAAGCGGTGTGGGATCGGCTGTTCGCGCTGACCTCGCCGCGTCCCGGCGCGATTGACGGCAACGCCATGCGGCCGGTGCCGCGCGGCGAGCGGACCCAGGTCATGGCGGCGATCGCCGGCATCGACATCGCGCTGTGGGATCTGAAGGGGAAGGCGGCCGGGCTGCCGGTGTGGCGGCTGCTCGGGGGCGCCAACCGCCCGCTCGCCACCTATGCGACCGGCGGCTATTACCGCCCGGGCGCCCCCGATTCGGCCTATGCCGAGGAGATGGCGGGGTTTCTCGATCTCGGCTACCGCGCGGTCAAGCTCAAGACCGGCGCCGGCAATGTCGCGGCCGAGGCGGCGCGGGTCGGCGCGGTGCGCGCCGCGCTCGGTGACGAGCCCGATCTGATGCTCGACATGAACGCGCCCTACGATCTGCCCGACTGCATCGACTTCGCGCACCGGGTCGAGCGACACCGCATCTTCTGGCTCGAGGAACCGCTGCACTGGTATCTGCAGCCGGCCGATTTCGCGCGGCTCGCCGCGGCGACGCCGATCCCGCTGGCGCATGGCGAGCGCGAATTGACCCGCTTCACGGTGCGCGATTTCATCGTGCACGGCGGCATCGGCTATGTGCAGTTCGATGCGACGCGCGCCGCCGGCTTCACCGAGGCGCTGCGCATCGCCGCACTCGCCGAGCAGCACGGCGTGATGGTGGCGCCGCACAGCGTGCCGGAAATCCACGCCCATCTCGCGCTCGCGGTGCCGCGCTGCGTCTTCGGGGTCGAGTCGCATGGCGGCCCCGACACCGACCCGGTGGCGTATGGCCTGTTCCATGCGCATCCCGAATTGCGCGACGGCCAGCTCCACATCGGCGACGCGCCCGGGTTCGGCCTCGACCCGGATTGGGGCTTTGTCGAGCGCTACCGCGTCCGCTAGAAAAGGACCGCGCCGACCATCAGGGCGATTGCCAGGAACACCACGAACATAACGAAGAAGATAAAGAACAGGATCTTGGCGATCCCCGCCGCGGCCGCTGCGATGCCGGTGAAGCCGAACAGCGCGGCGACGAGCGAGACGACCAGGAAAAACAGCGCCAGCTTCAGCATGGTGACGTGACTCCGCTACACAAGTTCCTGTCGTAAACGCGGCCGGCGCAAAAGAATTGCGCCGCCGGTTCAGCATGGCTGTGCCTCCCGGATCGCGCGCCACAGGCGCTCGGGGGTCGCCGGCATCGGCACGTTGCGGATGCCGAGCGGCTTCAGCGCATCGATCAGCGCGTTGCCGACCGCCGGCATCGCCCCGACCGCGCCGGCTTCGCCCGCACCCTTGACGCCGAGCGGGTTGGACATGGTCGGCACCGGGTTCGTTTCGCAATGCATCATCGGAATGTCGCCGGCGCGCGGCATCGCATAGTCCATGAACGAGCCGGTGACGAGCTGGCCGGAATCGGCGTCGAAGTGGATGTCCTCCATCATGATCTGCCCGATGCCCCTGGGCGATGCCGCCGCGGATCTGGCCTTCGAGCAGGAGCGGGTTCAGCACGGTGCCGACATCGTCGACGACGCTGTAATGCAGGATCTCGACCGTGCCGGTCTCGGGGTCGATCTCCAATTCGCAGATATGGACGCCGTTCGGGAAGTTCTGCTCCTTGGCGGCAAAGGCGGCGCCGGCGACGAGGCCGGGCTCCATGTCGGGCGGCAGGTTCTTCGGCTCCCACGCCTCGCCGGCGATGTCGCCGATCGACAGCGCGCGATTGGAGCGCGGCGCCGTGAACATGCCATCCTCGAAGCTGACCTCGTCGACCGCGGCGCCGAGCGTGTGGGCGGCGATCGCGCGCGCCTTCGTCACGATCTTCTCGGTGGCGAGGTAGACCGCCGAGCCGCCGAGCGTCGCCGAGCGCGAGCCGCCGCTACCCTCGCCGATCGCCACCTTGTCGGTGTCGCCCTGCAGGTATTGCACCTGGTCGGGGTGGATGCCGAGGCGGTCGCACAGCAGCTGCTTGTAGATGGTCTCGTGGCCCATGCCCTGGGTGATCGAGCCGGACAGCAGCGTCACGGTGCCGCCGCGGTCGAAGCGGATCTCGGCCGCCTCGAAGCCGCCCGCCGCGGCGCGCTCGATCGTGTTGGACAGGCCGATCCCGCGCAGCCGCCCGCGCGCCTTTGCCGCCGCGCGGCGCGCCTCGAACCCGGGCACGTCGGCCAGCGTCAGCGCGAGGTCGAGGTTCTTGGCGAACTCGCCGCAATCGTAGGTGAAAATGAGGCCGGTCTTGAACGGCATCGCCTCGGGCGGGATCATGTTGCGCCGGCGCAACTCGACGCCGCTGATGCCGAGTTCGTCGGCCGCCTCCTCGACCATGCGCTCGATGACATAGGCGAATTCCGGCCTTCCGTTGCCGCGATAGGGCCGCATCGGGTTGGTGTTGCTGAACACGGCCGTCACCTCGGCATGGATTGCCGGGGTACGGTAGACCCCGGCCAGCGTGCCGAGGTTCATCACGAAGACGTTCGAGGCCTGCTGCGCGTAGGCGCCGACCGCGGCAATCGTCTTGACCCGGAAGCCGAGGAAACGCCCGTCCTTGTCGAGCGCCAGCTCAGCCTCGGTGACATGGTCGCGCGCCTGCGCGTCCGAGAGGAAGGCTTCCGAGCGGGTGCTGGTCCACTTGACCGGCCGGCCGACCAGCTTGGCTCCCAGGAGCACCAGCGCGACCTCGTTGTAGATTGCCGATTTCATGCCGAAGCTGCCGCCGATGTCGCCGGCAGACGACGCGGACCCGGCTTTCCGCCACCTTCAGTATCTGCGCGAGGTCGGCGCGGTAGGCATGGGTGCGCTGCAATGTCGTGTAGATCGTGAAGCGGCCGTCCGATTGGTTGAACTCGCCGATCGCGCCGCGCGGCTCCATCGCCGCGGCGGTGACGCGGTTGATGACGATGCGGCGCTTGACGACGCGGTCGGCGCCGGCGAAGGCCGCCGCGACCGCCGCCTTGTCGCCGACCTCGTGGACGAAGCAGATGTTGTCCGGGCAATCGTCCCACACCAGGGGTGCGCCGGGCGCGACGGCGCCTTCGGTCGAGACGATCGCCGGCAACGGCTCGTACTCGACCTCGATCAGCTCGGCCGCGTCGGCAGCCTGGTGCTTCGTTTCGGCGACGACGAAGGCGACGTAGTCGCCGACCCAGCGCACCCGGTCCGTCACCAACGCCGGAAAGCGCGGCCGGTACGAGGCCGCGCCGCCGCGCCGCTTCATGCCGCCTGCCACCGGCAAATCGCCCCAGCCGGATGCCTGCCAGTCGGCCCCGGTCAGCACCGGCGAGCACGCCGGGCGCCGCTCTGGCGCGGCTCGTGTCGATCGCGCGAATCCGGGCGTGCGCGTAAGGCGAGCGCAAGACGTGGCCGAACGCCATGCGCGGCAACACCATGTCGTCGACATAGCGGCCGCCGCCGCGCAACAGCCGCGGATCCTCGAAGCGCGGCACTGCCTGGCCAACCGCGAATTCTCCCATTATCGTCCCTCGCCTCGTTCAGGCCGCCGGTGCGACGGCGATGCGTGTCATCGCGCGACGGCCGGTCGAACGCCCGGAATGTCAGAATGCGCCCCACCGTGGCATAGGCTCGACGTTCCGATCAACCTTCCGAACGGTCGGCAGCGGCTTGCGGGCTACCGGTTTTTTGCGCCGTGCAGCAATTGAGGGTTCCCACGCCGGGCTAGAGCCCGCACGATACGGTTCCTTCAGGTTGGGGAGACAGCCGCTTGGACGGCAACTCGGACAACGTCATTACCCTCGGCGAACCGGCGGGGCCGGTCAGCGCCGTCGCGCCGTCGCCGCAATCGGGCGACGCCGCCTCTCCCAAGCCCGCTTATCCGCCGCCCGCACCGGTGCCGACGCAGCACGGTCCGAAGGGGGTGCGCTTCGATTTCAACGAAGGCTGCCGGGTCGTATTGCCGGAAAGCGACCATCCGTGGCGGGTGCGGATTTCCGACCTCGATACCGGCAACATCCTCTACGAGACCGAGCTGAAGGCCGGGCGGGTCGCCAGCACCAAGCGCTATTACGTGCGCTTCCGGGTCGATGTGTGGCAGCAGGGCGAGAGCCTGTTCGTTCATGAATACGCGGCGCAGGGCCAGCCGGTGCTGATCCAGCTGCCGGTCGGCACGCTCGGCGACACGCTCGGCTGGTTCCCCTATGTGGTGAAGTTCCGCGAGCGGCACCAATGCCGGCTGACCTGCGCGATGGCGGAGCGGCTGATCCCGCTGTTTCGCCCGACCCATCCCGAGATCGAGTTCGTCACGCATGAGCAGGTCGAGGCTGAGCGCTATTACGCGACCTACAGCATCGGGCTGTTCTTCGACGACAAGGACCTGGTGTTCCAGCCCTGCGACTTCCGCCATGTCGGGCTGCATCGCACCGCTGGCTACATCCTCGGTGTCGACCCGACCGAGATGCCGCCCAAGATCGCGCTGCCCGACGACACCAGGCCGCTCGCCGAGCCCTATGTCTGCATCGCGGTGCAATCGACGACGCAGAGCAAATGCTGGAACAATCCGCTGGGCTGGCACGACCTCGTCCACTTCCTGAAGGAGGCGGGCTACCGCGTCATCTGCATCGACCAGAAGCCGGTGCACGGCACGGGCATCGTGTGGAACCACATCCCGCACGGCTGCGAGGACGAGACCGGCGACCGGCCGCTTGCGGAGCGCGCCCGCTGGCTGCGCCATGCCGAGTTCTTCGTCGGCCTGTCGAGCGGGCTGGCCTGGCTCGCCTGGGCGGTTGGCACGCCGGTGGTGATGATCAGCGGCTTTACCCACCCGACCAACGAATTCACCACCCCCTACCGGGTCATCAACTATCACGCCTGCAACAGCTGCTGGAACGACCCGCGCCACCGCTTCGACCACCACGATTTCCTGTGGTGCCCGCGCCACGCCAACACGCCGCGCCAGTTCGAATGCACGCGCCTGATCACCGCTGAGCAGGTCAAGCAGGTGGTGCGCCGGGTCCCCGGGTTCGGTCAACGCCGGCCGGCGCCGGCCTATGATCCCCGGCCGGTTCTGACCCACTCAGAGACCGCGCCGACACCGCGGTAAGCGCGGCGGTTCAGACCGGTATCGGCTATCCTGCGGGGATGAGAAAGCCGCCGTTCGTTCCCGCGCTGCTCAACGCCCGGCTGCCGGTGTTCTACGGCTGGGTTGTGCTTGGCTGCCTGTGCTGCGCCGGTTTTGCGCGGCAAGGGCCGGCGGTCGCCACGCTGTCGATCTTTGTCGAGCCGCTGGTCCATCAATTCGGCTGGTCGCGCACGGCGCTGTCCGGCGCGGTGTCGCTCGGTGGCGTGCTGGCGGCGATCGCCGCGCCGCTGATCGGTCCGGTGCTCGACCGCCGCGGCTCGCGCCTCGTGTTGTGCGCCGCGGTGCTGACCAACGGCATCGCGCTGGTGCTGCTGGCGCTGACCCCCTCGCTGCTGGTGTTCTACGTGCTGTTCTGCATCGCGCGGATGAGCTGGGCGGCGCCGTTCGATCTCGGCCTTTATGGGGCGCTCAACAACTGGTTTGTGCGGCGGCGCACCTTCGCCAGCTCGGTCGCGACATTGGCGCAGCAGGTCGGGCTGGTCGCGATGCCGCTCATCGCGCAATTCGCGATCATGCACCAGGGCTGGCGCGCCGGCTGGGTGGCGATCGGCGCGGTGACGCTGGTTGTCGGCTTCGTCCCGGCCTGGCTGCTGCTGGTGCGCCGGCCCGAGGATCTCGGCCTGGTGCCCGACGGCGCGGCCCTACCGGCGGCGGACATGGCGCGGCGGGCGATGCCGCGCCCGACGGTGGCCGAGCCGGCCTTCTCGCGCCGCCAGGCGCTCGGCACCGCCTCGTTCTGGCTGCTCTTGCTCTACACCGTGCTGGTCTACCCGGTGCAGGCCGGGGTCAGCCTGCATCAGGCGCCGTTCCTGATCGAGCGCGGCATCGACCCGACGATCGCCGCCACCATCGTCAGCACGTTCTCGGCGATGTCGGCGGTCGCGACCGTATTTTGCGGCGCGTTGCCGCGAGGGCTGCCGATCCGCTATCCGCTGGCCGCGGCCGGTGCGATCCTGACGCTCGGCGTCGTTCTGATGCTTGGCGTTCACACCGCCGCGCAGGGCTATGTTGCCGCCGGCGTGTTTGGATTCGGCATCGGTGCGATCCTGACGCTGCTGCCGGTCGCCTGGGCCGATTATTTCGGCCGGGCGCATTTCGGCGCGATCCGCGGCATCGCTTTGCCGGCGCAGGTGCTGTCGCAGGCGGCGGGGCCGCTGTTGTCCGGGGTCTTGCACGATCTGACCGGCAGCTATGTCGGCGCGCTGCGCTGCTTTGCGGCCCTGGCGGCGCTCAGCGTCGTGGTGGCGCTGTTGGCGCGCCAGCCGCGCGCGGGCCTCGAAGCCTCGCCGCCGCTGCCGGTCGACGCATCGTAGCCGAGCGATAAGTTACACGGCGGCCTGATAATTCTCCCCAAAGGAGGTACGTCCGTTTATGAATACCTGCGGTTGACAGGGCTGGCCGCGCCATGTGAGGGGGCCGATCGGAAGCGTTCGAGATGGGTCGGATTCGCCAGGGACCGCCGCGCTTGCGCAAGCGCGCTCCGGTCATCGCGCTCGGTGCGGCAATCGCCCTGCTGCTCGCCGGCCTCGTCCTGGCGGTCGTCAACGAGCGCGCCTATCAGGCGCAGAAGATCGAGGAAGTCTCGGTCGAGGGGCGCTTTCTCGCGGTCATCGTCACCGCCGCGCTCGACTTCAACGACCGCGCCGCGGCGCAGGAATACCTCGACGCGCTGAACGCCAATCCAGAAGCCGAGGCGGCGGCGATCTATGATGCCAAGGGTGGGCTGTTCGCCAGCTATGCCCGCAAGAGCGCGCCGCCGCTGCCCGCGACGCCGCCCGCCGAAGGTGCCTTCTTCAAGCGCAACCGGCTGTTTGTGGCGATGCCGGTGATCCAGGACGGGGCGCGGCTCGGCACCGTCTATCTCGACATGCTTACCGAGCCGGTCAGCAGCCGGCTGCAGCGCTATGTCGGGATCGGCGTCCTGGTCACGATGGCCGCGCTGCTCGTCGGCGTGCTCGGGGCGGCGCATTCCGCTCTGAACAAGGCCAACACTGAGCTCGAGAAGCGGGCGGTCGACCTTGCCGGCGCCAACCGCCAGCTGCGATCGCAGATCGAGGAGCGCGAGAAGGCCGAGGAGGCGTTGCGGCAAAGCCAGAAGATGGAGGCGATCGGCCGGCTGACCGGCGGTGTGGCGCACGATTTCAACAATCTCTTGACGGTGGTTGCCGGCAATCTCGACCTGATCGAGCACATGGCCACGACGCCGCCGGAGGGCGGGGTGCCGCGCGACCGCCTGCGCCGGCTGGTCGAGGCGGCGCAACGCGGCCTGACCCGCGGCGAGAGGCTGACGCGGCAGCTGCTGGCGCTGTCGCGGCAGGAGCCGTTTGAGGCGCGCAACGTCGAGGTCAATGCCATGATCGCCGATTTTGCGCCGCTGATTCAGCGTGCGATCGGCGAGACCATCGAGCTGCGGCTGATGCTCGGCCCTGGCCGGTGGCACTGCCGCCTTGACCCCGCTCAGTTCGAGGCGGCGATCCTCAACCTGGCGATCAACGCCCACGACGCCGTCTCCGGCGGCGGCACGCTGACGATCGCAACCAGCCTCGAGCCGTCGCCGGGCGCTGCCGCGTCGCGCCGGCCGGAGGCGCCGCAGATCGTGCTTGCGGTCAGCGATACCGGGTCGGGCATGCCAGCGGAAGTGCTTTTGCGGGTGTTCGAGCCGTTCTACACGACAAAGCCGGTCGGCAAAGGGAGCGGCCTCGGGCTGGCGCAGGTCTGGGCGTTTGTCACCCAATCCGGCGGACGGGTCACGGTCGACAGCGAGCCGGGCAGGGGCACCACGTTCCGGCTTTACCTGCCGCTCTCGCAGGAGGCGCTCGACGACGTCGCGATCGAGCATCCGGCGCCGGCGGAGCCGGGCGGCTCGGAGACGATCCTCGTGGTCGAGGACGAGGATGACGTGCGCGAGGTCGCCGCGTCGACGCTGCAGCGGCTCGGCTATCACACCGTCATGGCCCGCGACGGGCGCGAGGCGCTGACGATCCTCAACGCCCGCAGCGACCTCGATCTGTTGTTTACCGACTACGTGATGCCGAACGGCCTCAACGGAACCGAACTGGCGCAGGAAGCATGCCGGGTGCGGCCGCATCTCAAGGTGCTGGTGACCTCGGGCTATGCCCGCCAAGCCAGCGCCAGCGCCGACAATTCCCGCGTCGACGGGTATCCGATGATCGCCAAGCCCTACCGGTCGGCCGATCTCGCCGCGCGCGTCCGCGAAATTCTTGACGCCGTTCCGGCCGAACGCACCGGCTGACCCGGAGGCCGGCTGGCCGCAATCATTGGAGGCGCGGCATCACCTCCTCGCACCACAGGCGCAGCGAGTTCATGACCTGCGCGTGGCTGAGCATGCTGCCCGGATTGATCTCGGCCGAGACCCCGTCAAGGCCGGTCGTCTCGCGCAGCTCCTCGAGGCGGTCGACGACCATCCCCGGGGTGCCGACGATGCCCTTTTCGTGCAGCACCTCGGCGTAGCTCAGCGGCCCGCGCAGCAGGTCGGCGCGATAGGTGGTGAATCGCATCATGCCGGCCTCCGCTTCGGCGAGCGCGGCCTCGCGCGTCGCGCCGACATAGACCGGCACCTGCAGGTACAGCCGCCCCTGGCCGGGATGGCCGGCCTCGCGCCAGGCGGCGCGGTAGGCGGCGGCATGGTCGGCAAGCTCGGTCAACGGGCTGGCACGCACCGCGGAAAACAGCGGATAGCCGAGCCGGCCGATCGCCGCATAGGTATCGTGCTGGCTGGCGGCTATGCGGATTTCCGGGTGCGGCTGCTGCACCGGGCGCGGCACCAGCGTGAAATTGTCGAAATTGTAATAGCGGCCGTGATGCGACGAGACCGGCTCGGTCCACGCCTTGCGGATGATGTCGAGGCTCTCGGCAAAGCGGTCCTGGCTCTCCTCGTAGGAGATGCCGTAGGCGTCATAAGCGCGCGGGAAGGCGCTGCGTCCAACGCCGAAGATCAGCCGGCCGCGGCTGATCTGGTCGATCGTCGCGGTTTCCTCGGCGAGCCGCAGCGGATGGCCCAACGGCAGGATCTGCACCGCCGTGCCGACCTTGATGCGCTGCGTGCGCGCCGCCACGGCGCTCGCCACGGTGAGCGGCGCCGTTACCAGCGAGCGCGTCGGGTTCATGTGGATCTCGGCCAGCCACACGACATCGAGGCCCCAGCGTTCGGCGGCCTCGATCTGGATGAACGAGTTGGCGTACGCCTCCGCCTGCGACTGTGCTTCGGTCGACCAGAACTCGTGAAAAATGCCGAATTCCATGCCCTATCCCCGCGCTCCGGCACCGTTGCGGCTCCCGCAAGGGGCCGGTGCGCGGCGCGCCGGCATTATGCCGCGGCGCCGAAGCGAAACAAGGCTGCGTTGCGATGCTTGCGCTGTTCGCGCCGCGCCTCGATCCGCGCGTCGCGCTGCTCCAACGCCGCCCGGTCGGCGTCGGTCACCGAGGCCTGGGTCGGCGCGGCACATACGGTCGGGCACCGTGTGACGCCCTTGGCGCGAATGAATGCGGCGACCGCGGCGTCCTGCTCTTGCTGCGTCATCTCTGCCTCCATGTCGGAGATCAAGTTTCGATGCCCCGCATGCTCGGCGATCCGCCGCTCGTGCGAAATCCGGTTTTTCCCTATGGGATATTACCTAGGTGCCGGTGCCCTAGTTGGCTGCCGAAACCGGGGCTTGCCGGGCGCTCGCGATCTCCTGCACCAGCTTCGACAGGATCGCGTCGGCAAAGCTCTCCATGTTCTTGGCCACCAGCACGAACGAGGAGGGGCCGCCGATCACGTTGTGACGGTAATATTCGTCGAGCCAAGGTTCCTCGGTCAGGATCGCCAGGCCGTTGATCGTGATGCCGCGCTTGACGAGTTCGTCGCGTGCCTTGGCCGGCGGCTCGCCGAAATTGGCCATGCCGTCGCCGGAGATGTCGATGACCCGCCGCGCGGCCGGTTCCGGCATGTGGTCGAATGCGGCCGCGGCGGCGAGCATCGCCGAGCCGATCGCGGTCAGGCCCTCCGAGGTGCGGTGGGTCGCCCGCACCGAAGCGGCAAAGGCGAGCGCCGTGGCGCGGTTGATGATGCGCGTCCAGCCGACGGTGATGGCGATCTTGTCGGGGTCCGACCATTCGAGCACGAGCGCCTCGATCCCGCCGGGCTGGGCGGTGATGGCGTCGATCAGCTGCGGCGTCTCGAAGGCGCGGGCGATGCCTTCATGCTGCAGCATGTAGCGCTCGCTCGACACGCTCTCTGAAACGTCGATCGCCAGCACCAGTGCGACCGATGCCGCCCGCGCCGGCAGGGCAACGACGACAACGAGCAGAAAAGCAGCAGCAGCGAGCCGCATTGGTCACCGGAGCGCACCGATTGCGTGCGTTTGTTGGGGGCGCGGCAATCAGCATACCGCCGGCCGGGCCGCCGGGCTATAAGTTGACCCATTATGCGAGCCACGCTTGCCGCTCTCTTTATCGGTGGCACGCGGGCGATGGCGAAAGCGGACGTGAAAAGGCTGGTCCGGGAATGAGGTCCGGGTACGATCCGGCAGTCCCGGCCCGGATCGGCCTCCCCCGAGGCCCGGACCTGCTACTCCGTTATCAAAAACCGTGCCAACCAACCGAGACCCCTGATGACCGATCCTGCCGCCAACAAGCCCTTCGCGGGCATCCGCATCCTCGATTTCACCCGCTACCTCGCCGGGCCGTTCGGCACCTATCAGCTGGCATTGCTTGGCGCCGACGTGATCAAGATCGAGCCGAAAGCGGGCGACGACATGCGCTTTTCGCAGCTCTCGCCGGAATGGGCGGCGAAGGGGCTGGGGCCGTCCTTCCTCGGCATCAACGCGAACAAGCGCAGCATCACGCTCGACCTGACCCGGCCAAAAGCCGTCGAAATCATCAAAAAGCTCACCGAGCGGGCAGATGTCGTGTGGGAGAATTTCCGCCCCGGCGTCATGGCCCGCTTCGGGCTCGGCTACGAGGTGCTGCGCCAGATCAATCCGCGGCTGATCTATTGCGCCGTGTCGGGGTTCGGGCAGAACGGGCCGGAGCGCGGCACCGCCGCCTTCGACGGCAAATTGCAGGCGATGAGCGGCATCATGTCGATCACCGGCCACGAGGACAAAGGCCCGACCCGCGCCGGTTTTGCGCTGTGCGACACGATCGGCGGCATGACCGCCGCCTTCGCCGTCGCCAGCGCCCTGTTTCAGCGCAGCCATACCGGCGCCGGCCAGTTCGTCGACGTGGCGATGCTCGATGCCGCGTTGAGCTTTCTGTCGGGGCCGATTGCCGAATATACCGTCACCGGCCACAAGCATCGGCAATTCGGCAACCTGTCCTCGACCGGCAAGGCCACCGGCAACCGCTTCAAGGCCGGCGACGGCGATCTGATGCTGGCGGTGATGACCGAAAAGCAGTTCGCCGGGCTGATGCGCGGCCTCGGCCGGGCCGACGCGCTCGACGACCCGCGCTTTGCCGATTGGCTGAGCCGCACCACGAACGAGCCGGCCCTGCGCGCGATCATCGAGGCGGCGCTGGCGGGCGACAGTGCCAAAAATTGGGAGAAGCGGCTGACCGAAGCCGACGTGCCGTGCGCCGCGATCTGGCCGATCTCCGAGATCGTCCACCACCCGCAACTCGACCACCGCGAAGTCATGCAGCATGTCGAAGCGGATTACGGCGAGTTGACCCTGGTCGGCTCCGGCTTCCGTCTCGACCACGACGGCGGCGGCATCACCCGCCCGCCGCCGACGCTCGGCGAGCACACCGACGCAATCCTCGCCGAAGCCGGCTATACAGCCGGAGATATCGCGGCGTTGCGCGAGGAAGGGGTGGTTTAAGCCGGCTCGGAAGCGATCTACCGCGGCGGTGGCGGCCAGCGTTGCGATGCGTGGATCAGGCGTAGGATTTCGATTAACGCCCGCACCCGATAGACAACGATCCACGGCGTTCCTGCGACCACCAGCTCGCGGGTTCCAGCGACCCGACCGGCCCGGCCCAATTGCGGAAATTGCGCCAGCCGCTCGATGGCTTCCTCAATGCGCCCGCTAACCCGCGCCGCTGCATTGGGGTTCTGCGCCGCGATATATTCTAACTGGCTATCGAGATCGCGGAGCGCGGCCCGCAGCCATCTAACGCGCATCCTGGGTGCTGGGACGCCATTTGGCGAGGACTTCTGCCACCTCGTCGTCGGAGGCAAAATCGCCGGCATCCGCTTCGGCAAGCGCCTGTTGGATGCCCTCTATCTCAACGAAATTCTCGACCGCACGCTCGATGACCCACGATCTCGTCCGACCGTGCGCGTCTGCGATCGCATCCACGCGGTCCTGCAACGTGGCGGGGAGCTTAACCGTTATCTCGTCCATGTTGTTCTCGCGGATGGTAACTGCCGCTCACCTTTTACAGATGATTCTGGACCTGCGCTTGATCAATTCTGCTCCCGCGTTTCGCGGAAGCGCAGGGCGGGCCATTCGTCGATTGTCGTGCGCAGATCCCAGGCGTTGCGGGCCATGAAGACGGGCACGCCGTCATGGTCGTCGGCCAATGCCGAGCCGTTCTTCAGGCGGAAGCGGTCGAGTTCGGCGCGCTCGCCGTCGAGCCAGCGGGCCGCCTCGTAGGGCGCGCCGTCGAGCCGTGTCGCAAGACCGTATTCGGCCTGGAGCCGCGCCTGCAAGACGTCGAGCTGCAAGGCGCCGACGACGCCGATGATCCAGTCGCTGCCGTTGGCCGGCTTGAAGACGCGCGTTACGCCTTCGTCGGCGAGCTGCTCGAGCGCGTGGCGCAGGTGCTTCTGCTTCATCGGGTCCTCGATCTTGACCCGGCGCAAAATCTCGGGCGCGAAGCTCGGCAGGCCGGTGACGCGGATATCGGCGCCCTCGGTCAGCGTGTCGCCGACCCGCAGGCTGCCGTGATTGGGGATGCCGATGATGTCGCCGGGCCAGGCTTCCTCGGCGAGATTGCGCTCGCGCGCCAGAAAGAACACCGGGTTCTGCACCGCCATCAGCCGCCCGGTGCGCAAATTCTTCAGCTTCATGCCGCGGCGGAACTGGCCCGAGCACAGCCGCACGAAGGCGATGCGGTCGCGGTGCTGCGGGTCGATATTGGCCTGCACCTTGAAGACGAACCCGGTGACCGCCGCCTCGTCGGGCATCACCGGGCGAGGATCGGCCGGCTGCGGCCGCGGCGGCGGCGCCAGCTCGGCGACCCCGCGCAATAACTCGCGCACCCCGAAATTGTTGAGCGCGCTGCCGAAGAACACCGGCGTCAGGTGGCCCTGCCGGAAGGATTCCAGGTCGAAGGGCTTGCACAGGCCGCGCGCCATCTCGACCTCTCCGCGCAATGTAGCGATCGCTTGCGCCGGCAGCCGCGCCGCCAGCACCGGGTCGTCGAGCCCGCGGCAGCTGATCGGCTCGATCGCGCGCTCCTCCATGCCGCGCTCGAACAATAAGAGCGCGTCGTGGGACAGGTCGTAGGTGCCGAGAAAATCGCGGCCCATGCCGATCGGCCAGCTTGCCGGCGTCGCGTCGAGCGCCAGGGTTTGCTCGATCTCGTCGATCAGGTCGAACGGGTCGCGGCTCTCGCGGTCGAGCTTGTTGATGAAGGTGATGATCGGCACGTCGCGCAGCCGGCACACCTCGAACAGCTTCCTGGTCTGCTCCTCGATGCCGCGCGCCGCGTCGATCACCATGACGGCGCTGTCGACCGCGGTCAGCGTGCGATAGGTGTCCTCGCTGAAATCCTGGTGGCCCGGGGTGTCGAGCAGGTTGAAGACGACCCCGTCATGCTCGAACGTCATCACCGCCGACGACACCGAGATGCCGCGCTCGCGCTCGATCGCCATCCAGTCCGAGCGCGCCCGCCGCCGCTCGCCGCGCGCCTTCACTTCGCCCGCGAGCTGGATCGCGCCGCCAAACAGCAGCAGCTTTTCGGTCAGCGTCGTCTTGCCGGCATCGGGGTGCGAGATGATCGCGAAGGTGCGCCGGCGCGCGATCTCGTCGGGAAGCGTGGCCATGAAAGCATTCGGGAAGCTGCAGGATAGCTCCCTATATGCGGCGCCTCCCGCAGATTGCCAACTCCGTACGCGAAGGTATTACGATACCAGCTTCTGCAATTTCGCCTGGATTTCGTCCGCGGTGTTCTCCGGGCTCAGGATTGCGCTGAACTTGCCCTGCGGGTTCATCACGTAGACGAAGGCGCTGTGGTCCATGTCGTAGCCGCCGTCCGGGCGCGGGTGCTTCGAGTAATAGACGTGATAATCCTTGGCCGCCTGCTTGACCTCGGCATCCGTGCCGGTCAGCCCGATGATCGGCGCGTCGAACGCCTCGACATAGGATTTCATCACCGCCGGCGTGTCGCGCTCGGGATCGACCGAGATGAACACGACCTTGACCTCGGCGCGCTCCTTCTTGTCCAGCTTGTCGAGCGCCAATGACAATTCGTTGAGCGTCGTCGGGCAGACATCCGGGCAGTGGGTGTAGCCGAAGAACACGAGGTGCCATTTGCCCTTGAGGTCGGCGTCGGTGAACGGCTTGCCGTTCTGGTCGACGAGATGGAACGGGCCGCCCACCGCGGCCGACAGAATGCCGCCGCCGGCGCCGTTCGGGCCGGCGCGGAAGGCGTAGCCGAGCAACGCTCCGGCCGCCAATACGAGAAGCGCGGCGAAGGACACGGCGATCAGGATGAAGCGCGGCGAGCCCGCTTGCTTCTCGCCTGTCGGCTTTTCGCCGGTTGGCTTTTCAGAGGTACGAGCCATGCCTGTTCTCCCGTTAGTGATGCATCGGCATCTTCATGCCGCTGCCGGCGGCAATGCCCGGGCCCATCGATGCGATCTTCTCGACCGTGACGGTCACCTCGCGCTTGCCGGCCTTTGCGAAATCCAGCGTCAGCGGGAAGGTCTGGCCGGTCTCCAGCGGCTTTTTCAGCCCGATCAGCATAATGTGCATGGCGCCGGGCTTAAGCGTCACCGTCTTTCCGGCGGGCAGATCGATCGCAGCGAGCTGCCGCATCTTCATGATCCCGTTCGTCATCGTCATCCGGTGCAGTTCGGCCTTGGCGGCGACCGGCGTCGAGGCGCCGATCAGGCGGTCGGGCGTCGCCGCTTCGAGCGTCAGGTAGGCGCCGCCGTTATCGGCCTTGGCCGGCGTGGCGCGGGCCCAGGCGCCGGTAACCTCGACAGAGCCGGTCTGCGCCAAAGCGCCGCCGGCGCACAGTAGAGTGATGGCAAAAGCGAGCAATATCTTGGGCATTGGGAAGTCCTTTGCAACGACCGCAGGGCCGGCCGCGATGCGGCATCGGCCCGGGTGATCAGTCGGGTTTGACGAGAGTTGTGCCGATCAGGCGGCGAGCGGGGGTCCGCGCGGCTGCGCGGCGGCAAAGGACACGTGACGCGATGCCCGATGGACGGGCAGGGCAGGGAGCTCGGCTGCCCCGATGAGGCGCGGCGCTGCCAGGTTTGGCGCCGGCGCCGGCCCCGGCGCCACCCCGGCAACGAGGCAGAAGATGCAGTGATGCCCGGCGGCAGGAACAGCCGGCCCGCCATCCGGCGCGAAATTGCCGTGCGCCGCGCCGCAAAAGCCGATGCTGGTGGTCGGCGTGTCGGGGGCGGCCACGAACAGTGCCGATGGCAGCAGCACGTTGACCAGCAGGGCGACGACCGCGAGCCACGCCGAGGCGTTCCGCCGGCGGCTGGCACCCGTGCGGGGTTGGCGATCGCTCACGGCAGCTCCGTTGTTGCGGCGCCCGGCCATCCTATCGCGCGGCGGGCAGGGCGGCGCAGCGCTTTTTGTCTCGTCTCAGCAAGAAGCGTGCCTCGCTACTGCGACAGCAGCGCCTCGATCTCGCTGATCAGGTGGCGCAGGTGAAACGGCTTGGCCAGCACACGCGGCCGGTGTGGCGCCAGGCGGTCGTCCTGCAATGCCACTGCGGCAAAGCCGGTAATGAACATGACGCGGATGCCCGGCTGGCGCGCCGCCATCCGCCGGGCCAGCTCGATCCCGTCGATGCCGGGCATCACGATGTCGGCGAGCAGCAGGTCGTAATCCGCTTTGTGCGACGATTCGAGCGCCGCTTCGCCGTCGCCGACCGCATCGACCCTATGGCCGGCCCGCCGCAGTCCGCGCGTCAGGAAGGCGCGCATCTGATCGTCATCTTCGGCCAAAAGAATATGCGCCATTGCCCGCGAAATCGCCTATCGCACCCAAACCCGCCCGGAAACGTTAACAACGCAAGCATTAACATGGGCGCCGCACCGGGAAAAGCCGAGGCCGCCCGGAGCAATGGACCGTCGGGCCGGCCGCTGCCGTCTGTCTGTAGCGCTGGTGACAGGAGCGTTGCGGTTCATTACTCTTATCAGATGGATGATTCGGGCGGGCAACAGCCGGCAGGTGATAACAGCGACGTTCTCGACATGCGGCACCCGCCGCAGCGGGCTCTGCCGCTCGTCGTCGCCTCACCGCATAGCGGTATCGCCTACTCCGACGACTTCCTGGCCGCCTCGCGGCTCGACCCGCTGACGCTGCGGCGGTCCGAGGACAGCTTTGTCGACGCCATTTTTGCCGCGGCGCCGGAGCTCGGTGCGCCGTTGCTCGCGGCGCGCTTTCCGCGCGCCTATCTCGACGCGAATCGCGAGGCCTGGGAACTCGATCCGGCGATGTTCGCGGACACGCTCCCGGGCTTCGTCAACGTTCGCTCGCCGCGGGTTCGCATGGGACTGGGGACGATCGCCCGAGTGGTCGCGAGCGGCGAGGAGATCTACGCCCGCAAGCTGCGCTTTGCCGAGGCGCGACAGCGGGTCGAGGCGCTCTATCAGCCCTATCACCGTGTGCTGCGCCAGCTGGTCGGCGACACCGAGGCGGCGTTCGGCGGCTGTCTCCTGCTCGATTGCCACTCGATGCCGTCGGCGGCGAGCGGGGGCGGGCAGGACGCAGCGGAAATCGTGCTCGGCGACTGCCACGGCGCTTCTTGCGCGCCGCGTATCGTCGAGGCGGCGCGCGCATTTCTGGTCCGACGGAATTTCTCGGTGGCGCTCAACACGCCCTATGCCGGCGGGTTCACGACCGGGCATTACGGCGCGCCGCGGCGGGGGCGCCATGCCTTGCAGATCGAGATCAACCGGGCGCTCTACATGGATGAGCCCCGCTTCGAGCGGAAGCCGGGGTTCGATCGGCTGACCGCCGAGATGACGGCGCTGGTCGCGCATCTCGGGCAGTTCATGCAGGATTACCTCGGCCTCGAGCCGCAGCGGGAAGCGGCCGAATAGCCGAACGCACCGGCCGGCGAGCCGGTTGCACGCGCTTTCGCAGGCACAAAAAAGAAGGGCCGCGCGTGAGCGCGGCCCGAGTTTAGGGAGGAAACGCCTAGAAGACGTACGGCATAACCACACTGTGATCCATGCCGCACCGCACAATTTAGTGAATCGGCTTCCGGAGTCAAGACCCTTTGCAAAAAATGCTGACGGGATTGGGATTTCCACATGGCTTGAGCGCATCGTATGGTATGCGGTGATGTGTGCGCCGCACAACAAGCAGCAACGCCCCGACGCGCCCGGCGACGACAGGGCGGGACGATGAGGCGGCCACCGCCGCTCGACCGCACCGCCGCCTTGTTCATCGATGTCGACGGCACGCTGCTTGAAATCGCGCCGCGTCCCGAGTTGGTGCAGGTGCCGGCGGAGCTGGCGTCACTGCTCGATCGGCTGGAGCATGAGCGCGGCGGCGCGCTGGCGGTGGTCAGCGGCCGGCGCATTGCGGAGCTCGACCGGCTGCTGCGGCCGTGGCATGGCGCCGCCGCGGGGCTGCATGGCGCCGAGCGCCGCCGCCCCGACGGCAGCGCGGTGCAGAGCACTGCAAGCCCCGCCGATGTTGCGGCGGCAGCGGCGCTCGATCGGCTGCGTCCCGGTCTCGCCGCGCTGGCGCAGCGGTTTCCGGGGGTTTGGCTCGAGGACAAGGGCCGGACGCTGGCATTGCATTACCGCGCGGCACCCGACCGCGACGGCGAGCTCAAGCGGAGCGTCGAAACCCTGTTAGATGTGGACGGCGACAGCCTGCGCACGATCGCCGGCAAGATGGTGATCGAGTTGCAGCCCCGTACCCATGGCAAAGACGGTGCGATTGCCGCCTTCATGAACGAGCCGCCGTTTCGCGGGCGCCGCCCGGTGTTCCTCGGCGACGACACGACGGACGAGGACGGTTTTGCCGAGGTCAATCGCCGCGGCGGCCTGTCGATTCGGGTCGGCGACCCGGGTGCAACGACGCGGGCCGCCTGCAACCTGCCTTCGGTTGCCGCTGTGCTCGCCTGGCTGGCGGGACGCGAACCGGGGTGATGCCGGAAGCGGGGAACGGGTTTGGGTTGAGGCCGCTTTCAACCGAGAGTAGCTGCTCGGCCCGGCGCGACGTGGAGATGTCATTGGTAAATCAGCAAAGGCGCCGTTCGGCCAGTGCGCCGCGCGAGGACACATCGCGCGATTCGGCCAGCCCCGGCGCCGCGGCTTCGGCGTCCGTGCTCGGTGGCCACCGCCGGCTGGTCGTCGTCTCCAACCGGGTCGGCCCGATCGTGCCGGGCAAGGTCAGCCAGGGCGGCCTGGCGGTGGCGATGCGGGCGGCGCTCGAGGAGGCGGGCGGGCTGTGGTTCGGCTTCAGCGGCACGGTGGCCGAGCGGCCGAGTGCGGAGCCGACAATCGCCCACGTCGGACGCGTCACTGCCGCCACCCTCGACCTGACCCGCCGCGACTTCGATGAATATTACATCGGCTATGCCAACCGCGTGCTGTGGCCGCTGTTTCACTATCGCCCCTCGCTGGTCGGCTATGCGCGCCGCGACCTCGAGGGCTATCTGCGGGTCAACCAGGCCTTCGCCCGCGCCCTGCTGCCGATGTTGCGCCCGGGCGACCTCGTCTGGGTGCAGGACTACCACCTGATCCCGTTCGCCGAGGCGCTGCGCCGGCTCGGCTGGACCGATCCGATCGGGTTTTTCCTGCATACGCCGCTTCCCGCCGCGGAGATGATCCGCCTCGTCCCCAACCATCGCGAGCTGATGGCGTCGCTGTGCGCCTACGACCTCGTCGGGTTTCAGACCGAAACCGATTTGCAGGGGTTTCGCGACTATGTGGTGCGGCTGGGCGGGGCCGAAGAGCGCGGCGGCGGCGTCTTTCGCGCCTTTGGCCGCACGGTGCAGGCGGCGGTGTTCCCGGTCGGGGTCGATGTCGGGCATATCGCGTCGCTGGCGGCGGCGGCCGAGCGCTCGCGCTATAACCGCCGCCTCAAGGAAAGCATCCGCGAGCGCACGCTGATCATCGGCGTCGACCGGCTCGACTACTCGAAGGGCCTGCCGCAGCGCTTCGCCGCCTACACCCATTTTCTCGAGCATTACCCGCAGGCGCGCGGCCGCACCGTGTACATGCAAATCGCGCCGCCGTCGCGCTCCGATGTGCCGGAGTACCGCGAGATTCGCCGGACGCTCGAAGCCGCCGCCGGCGCCATCAACGGCCGCTATGCCGAATTCGACTGGACGCCGGTGCGCTACCTCAATAAGAGCTTCAACCACCGCATCCTGACCGGGTTTTACCGCGCGGCGCGGCTTGCTCTGGTGACGCCGTTCCGCGATGGGATGAACCTTGTCGTGAAGGAATATCTTGCCGCACAGTCGCCGGACGATCCGGGTATGCCGGTGTTGTCGTGCTTCGCCGGGGCGGTGCACGAACTCGGTGAGGCAATCATCGTCAACCCCTACGACCGCGAGGGAGTCGCGGACGCGATCCTGCAGGGGCTGGAGATGGGGCTGGACGAGCGCAAGGAGCGATGGGCGGCGATGATGACAACCCTGAGGCGAAACGACATCGAGGCTTGGCGCCGGCGCTTTCTGGCGGCGTTGCTGGCGGTCGGGGCGACCAGGTAATGCCGGCAGCGGGGACGACGCCGATGCCGCAGACCACCTGGCTGGTCGGCGATATCGGCGGTACCAACGCGCGGTTCGGGCTGGTCTCGCCCGACGGCACACTGTTCCATTCGGGCATTTTCGCCGCCGCGGATTTTGCCGATATCGGCACCGCGATCGATGCCTATCTGGCGCAGCGCGGCGCTTTGGCGATGCCACGCCAGGGGGCGCTCGCGATCGCCGCGCCGACCACCGGCGACGAGATCCGCATGACCAACCACCCGTGGCATTTCTCGGTCGCCGCGTTGCGCGACCAGCTCGGCTTCGATCGGCTGCGGGTGATCAACGACTTCACCGCGGTGGCGCTCGCCCTGCCGCGCCTGACCGCGAACGACCGGATGGCGGTCGGCGGCGGCGAGCCCGTGCCGAATGCGCCGCTCGCCGTGCTCGGGCCAGGATCGGGGCTCGGCGTGTCCGGCCTCGTTCGCGCCGGATCGCACTGGACGCCGCTGACCGGGGAGGGCGGCCATACGACGATGGCGCCGGCGACCGAGCGCGAGAGCGCCGTGCTCAGCCTGATGCGCCGCCGCTTCGACCATGTTTCGGCCGAGCGCTGCCTGTCCGGTCCCGGCCTCGTCAACCTCTACAACAGCCTGGCGGCGCTCGACCAGGTGCCGGCGCAGCAATATACCGCCGCCCAGATCACCGACCCCGACATCGGCGCCGAGGACCCGCTATGCCGCGAGGCGACGGCGATGTTTTGCGCGATGCTCGGCACCGTCGCCGGCGACCTCGCGCTGACCCTCGGGGCGCAGGGCGGGGTCTTTGTCGCCGGAGGGATCGTGCCGCGGCTAGGCAAACGCTTTTCCGACAGCACGTTCCGCGAGCGCTTCGAGGCGAAAGGACGGATGCGGCCCTACCTGGCCGCGATCCCGACCTATGTCGTGACCCATCAGCTGCCGGCGTTCCTCGGCTGCGCGGCGGCGCTCGCGGCGCCCTAGCGGCGCGGTGCGGCGGCGCGGCGCAGCCGGTCGTTGATCGCCCGGCCGAGACCTTCTTCGGGGATCGGCATTACGGCAATCGCCCTGTATTCCGGGCGGTCGAGGCGGCGCAGCATCGCAAACAGGTTGGCCGCCGCCTCCGGGAGATCGCCGGCGCGCGACAGAAACAGCACCTCGGCGAACCCCGGCGGAGCCGCCGCGCCGAAAGCGAGCAGCGCCTCGCCCGGGCGTGCCGTCGTCGCATCGAGCCGCACCGAGAGGCTCGGCGCGTAGTGGCTCGGTAGCCGGCCGGGGGCGCGGGGCGCGCTCTCGCCCGCCGCCGGGACATCGATCCGGCCGAAGATTTCGGCCAGCGCCTCGAGCGCGAGCCCGCCCGGGCGCAGCAATACGGGCACCGCGCCGGTCAAATCGAGCACGGTCGACTCGATCCCGACCGCGCACGGCCCGGCGTCGAGGATCAGCGCGACCGCGTCGCCCAGCTCGGCCGCGACATGCTCGGCCGCGGTCGGGCTGACCCGACCCGAGCGGTTGGCCGACGGCGCCGCGATCGGCCGTGCGGCGGCGCGCAGGAGCGCCTGCGCGACCGGATGGGCCGGTACCCGCAATGCCACGGTGTCGAGCCCGGCGCTCGCCAGCAGCGATACCCCGCTATCCGCCCGCCGCTTCAGCACGAGGCTGAGCGGCCCGGGCCAGAATCGCTCTGCCGCACGCCGGGCGCGCGGGTCGAACGGCGCCAATGCCTCAGCGTCGGCGAGGCTCGGCACATGCACGATCAGCGGATTGAAGCGGGGCCGTCCCTTTGCCGCAAAGATCCGCGCGACGGCGTCGCCGTTCGTCGCGTCGCCGCCGAGCCCGTAAACCGTCTCGGTCGGAAAGGCGACGAGTTCGCCGGCGCGCAGCAGGGCGGCGGCGCGCTCGATCGCTGCTGCGGTCGCCGCAACGGGATCGGCCGGCACTACCGACCGCGCACCCGCGGCATGATCAGGGTCGGCCACGGGTCGGGCATCTCGCCGACCGGCACCTCGATCAAGGTCGGGCCGCGCCGCTTCAAGGCGGCGGCCAATTCGCGGCGCAATTCCTCCGGGCTCAGCGCGCGCACCCCGGCAATGCCGTAGCTGTCGGCCATTTTCGGGAAATTCGGATTGAGCAACTCGGTCGCGATCAGCTTGTTGCCGTAATCGTTTTTCTGCATGCGCCGGACGTTGCCGTAGGCGCCGTCGGCGAACACGATCGCGACGACGTCGATGCCGTGCAGGGCGGCGGTCGCCAGCTCCTGCACGTTGTACATGAAGCCGCCGTCGCCCGAGACCGACACGACCGCCTGGTCGGGGCAGGCAACCTTGGCGCCCAAGGCCGTCGCATAGCTGAAGCCGAGCGTCCCCTGATAGCCGCTGTGGATGTAGGTGCGCGGGCCGTAGACCGGGAAGGCGAGCCGGCCGACATAGCCGACCTGCGTCAGATCCTCGACATAGATGCCGTCATCCGGCAACTCGGCGCGGATCGCCTCGAGGTATTCGCATTGCGGCCCCAGCGTCTGCTGCAGCCGGGCCATCGTCTTGCCCTTCAGCGCCTCGAGTTCGGCGCGGCGCGAGGCGTGCCCCGCTGCCGGCAGGGCCGCGGCGAGGGCGGCGAGCGCCTCTTTGGCGTCGGCGACGATGCCGATCGCGGGCCGTGCAACCCGGGTGATCTCGACCGGGTCGATGTCGATGCGGATCACCTTGAGGGCGCCGTCGAGGCCCCAGCGGGTCTGCGGCTGGTTGAAGCGGGTGCCGACCGCCAGCACGACATCGGTGGCGGGCCACAATGCATGCCCGGCGAGCAGGTTCTGCGCCAGGTAATGGCGGTCGCTGACGACCCCCTTGCCGCCGGTATAGGTGACGACCGGCGCCTGCAACCGTTCGGCCAACGCGAGCACCTCGGCGCCTGCCGCCGCGGCGCCGCTGCCGACATAGATCATCGGCTGCTTCGCCGCGGCGAGCAGGGCGGCGGCCTGGTCGATCAGGTCGGCATCGGGCGGCGGTGGGGGCGGCGGCGCCGCGACCGCCGGCAGCGCGACCTCGCTGTCGAGCGCCATGATGTCGAGCGGCATCTCCAGCGCCACCGGGCGCGGCCGGCCGTCGCTGAGCTGGCGGAACGCCTCGTTGACCAGCTTGCCGGCCTCGGTCGGATGGTCGATGCGCTCGGCCCATTTGGTCAGGCCGCGCAGGATCGCCAGCTGGTCCGGCACCTCGTGCAACAGGCCGAAGCCGCGCCCGATCAGGGTCGACGGGATCTGGCCCGAGATGCACAGGACCGGCGTGTTGGTCGCGTAGGCGGTGGCGAGCGCCGCCGTCGTGTTGAGGAGGCCCGGCCCCGGCACCACCGCAAAGGCGCCCGGCCTGCCGCTCGCCCTGGCATAGCCGAACGCCATGTATGCGGCGGCCTGCTCGTGGCGCGGATGAATGACCCGGATCGCCTCGCCGGCATCGTACAGCGCGACGAACAGCGCATCGTTCTGCACGCCCGGCAGCGCGAACAGCGTATCGATCCCGTGCCGGCACAGCATCTCGACCAAAGCCCGCCCGCCCGTCATCCGCGTCATCGCGTCCTCCTCCTATCGCTGTGCGACGGTAGCATGATCGGCTGCTCAGGCAGGATCGGTTTGCGCCGGGTCCGAGGGTCGCTCTCCGCCGAAAGCCAGCAGCGCCGCGCCGACAATGCCCGACAGCGCCGAGCCGAACAGCACGCCAAGTCGCATTGCACTCTCATGGTCGGATTGGCCGAAGGCGAGGGTGCCGATGAACAGGCTCATCGTGAAGCCGATCCCGGTCAACACGCTGGTGCCGTAGAGAGCGCGCCAGCCGACGCCGATCGGCAACTGGGCCCAGCCGGCGCGCACCGCCAGCTTCACCGCCCCGAACACGCCGGCCTGCTTGCCGAGAAACAGCCCTAGCGCGACGCCGAGCGGGATCGGCTGGATCAAGGAGCCCAACGATAGATTGGCAAAGGACAGCCCGGCATTGGCAAAGCCGAACAGCGGCAGGATTCCATACGTCACCCAGGGGCGCAGCTCGTGCTCAACCCGCAGCAGCGGCGACTCGCCGCCTCGCCGCGTCCGATAGGGTATGGCGAGCGCCAGCGCGACGCCAGCCAGGGTGGCATGCACCCCCGATTTCAGCACGAACACCCACATCACGACGCCGACGAGCACGTACCAGATGACTCGCCGGACGCCGGCCAGGTTGAGCGCCAAGAGGACGGCCAGCGCGGCGAGCGCCACGCCGAGCGACACCCACGACAGCTCGCCGGTATAAAAGACCGCGATGATGACGATCGCGCCAAGGTCGTCGATGATCGCCAGCGCCGCCAGGAACAGCTTGAGCGATGCCGGCACGCGGGGGCCGAGCAATGCCATGACGCCGAGCGAGAATGCGATGTCGGTCGCCGCTGGCACCGCCCAGCCCGGCCGCGCGAACGGCGCGTTCCACGTCACCGCAAGATAGATCAGCGCCGGCGCCAGCATCCCGCCGACCGCCGCGACGACCGGCAAGACCGCGCGCCGCCGGTCGGACAATTCGCCCGCGACCAGCTCGCGCTTGATCTCCAGCCCGACAAGCAGGAAGAAGATCGCCATCTGCCCGTCGTTGATCCACAGCAGCGCCGGCTTTTCAATGCCGAAGCCGTCGAGCTTTACCGTGCCGCGGACGGTCAACAGCAGATCGTAATAGGGGGCCAGGGGAGAGTTGGCGAGGATCAGGGCGAGGGCCGAAGCCAGCATCAGCATGACGCCGCCCGCCGCCTCGGAGTTGAGCTTGAAAGGCGCGCGCATAGCTGCCCTTATCGGCCGCATCAGCCTATGTCAACGGCAAGCCCACCAATCGACGAGAGTCACCGATGATCGAGCACACGCTTGATATTGCCACCGCCGCCGGCGCGATGGAGACCTTCATCTGCCATCCCGAGCGCGGCGGCCCGTACCCGGCGGTTTTTCTGCTGATGGATGCGCCGGGGATCCGCGAGGAATTGCGCGACATGGCGCGCCGCCTTGGCACGGTCGGGTATTACGTGCTGCTCCCAACCTCTATTACCGCGCCGGCCGCGACACGATCTACGGGCCCGACGTGCTGGAGCACGGCAGCGCCGAGCATGCCCGCATGCGCGCCGTGCGCACCAAGATGACGATCCCGCCCGTCATGGACGACATCGCGGCGATGCTCGCCTTCATCGACGCACAGGAGGCGGTGACGCACGGCCCGGTCGGCGCGCATGGCTACTGCATGAGCGGCCCCTACGCGCTCGCGGCGGCGGCGCGCTACTCGCACCGCATCACCGCCGCCGCCTCGTTCTACGGCACCTGGCTCGTCAACGACGCCGAGGAGAGCCCGCATCTCAACCTCGGCAAGATCCGCGGCGAGGCCTACATCGCCTGCGCCGAGCATGACGAGCTGGCGCCGCTTGCCGATGGTCGAGGAGTTGCGCGGCCTGTTTCGGCAAGCCGGCACCGCGGGCGAGGTCGAGCTCTATCCCGGCGTCCATCACGGCTTCGCCTTCCCGCAGCGCCGGGTCTACGACAAGCCTGCCGCCGAGCGCCACTGGGAGCGCCTGATCGCGCTCTATCGCCGGCGCCTGGGATAGCTGTTGCAGGTCATCCCGGGTACCGCGCAGCGGCGCGGAACCCTCAGCGCGTGCGGTTGTATTCGTAATCCTCGCGCTCGCCGCCGCCGAGGCGCAGCCCCTCGGGCAGGGGCGGGCGGGCGGCCTGCAGTTTGGCGTGGGCGGCGAGGGCTTCCGGGCTCTCCCACAATTCCAGCAGGGTGAACTTGTCGGGGTCGAACGCGCTCTGGAAAATCTCGAACTGCAGGCAGCCGGCATCCTTGCGGGATTCCTCGCAGCGCGGCTTGAAGGCCCGGGCAAATTCGGCGCCCTTGCCCGGCGCGGCAGTGATCGTGATGACGAGACGGACGGCCATGGCCTCTTCTCCCGGGAGTGATCGTGAAATCGGCCGGAGCCTAGCACGATGCGACGGCCACGAGGCAATCCGGCGCAGGGCGCGCGGCGCCCGATGAAGCGGGCGGCAGGTGGGTTGTGGCTGGCGGTGGTCCTCGCGTGGAGCGCTGGCGCGGCGCGCGCGCAGCCCGCGATGGAGCCGCTCGACCATGCAATCTGCCGCCTGATCGAGCATTCGGCGCGCGCCAACCATCTGCCGGTCGGGTTCGTCACCCGCATCATCTGGCAGGAGAGCGGCTTCCGCGCCGGCGTGGTCAGTCCCGCCGGCGCGCTGGGGATCGCGCAGTTCATGCCGGGAACGGCGCGCGAGCGCGGGCTCGCTGACCCGTTCGATCCCGAAGAGGCGATCCCCAAGGCTGCCTCATTGCTCGCCGAGTTGCGCCAGCAATTCGGCAATCTGGCTTTCGCCGCGGCGGCCTACAACGCCGGGCCGGCGCGGGTTGCCGGCTGGCTGCGTGGCGAAAGCGGGCTGCCGGCCGAAACCCGCGCCTATGTCCGCTTCGCAACCGCGCCGGCGATCGAGGCACCGCGAAACGCCGACAGTGCTGCCGAGCCGTCGCAAACCTGCCTGGCGCTGACGGCGTTGCTGCGCCGCAACGACGATGCCGGGCCGGAGCTGTCGCCGCTCGCCCCTTGGGGGGTGCAGCTCGCCGGCAATTTCTCGAGAGCGGTGGCGCTCGCCTCGTTCGAGCGCGCGCGCCGGCATTACGCCGCGGTCATCGGCGACCAGCGGCCGATGATTATCGGGCGTCGGCTGCGCAGCCGCGGCACCCGGCGGTTCTACCAGATTCGCCTGCCGGCGCCCTCGCGCGCCGCCGCCGCCGCGCTGTGCAGCCGCATCCGCGCGCTCGGCGGCGCCTGCATCGCGCTGCGCAGCGGATGATTACCCGAGCCGCCCGCGGTCGTGGGCAGCCGTGAAATCGAGCAATGGACCCAAGGGCAGGATGCCGTTGTTGAGGTGGCGCATGCCGCCGAAATAGCCGAGCTTGATCTTGGCGAAATCCACGGTCTCGGCGACCCCCGGCATCTGGTAGATCTCGCGCGTGTAGTTCCACAGATTGGGGTAGTCGGTCAGCCGCCGCAGGTTGCACTTGAACAGCACATAATAGACCGTGTCGAACCGCACCAGCGTCGGAAACAGGCGCAGATCGGCTTCGGTAAACCGGTCGCCGACCAGCCAGCGGTGATGCCCGAGCCGGGCCTCCAACTCGTCGAGCCCGGCGAACAATTTGTGAAAAGCTTCCTCGTAGGCGGCCTGGCTCTTGGCCAGCCCGCAGCGGTAGACGCCGTTGTTGACCGCGTCGTAGACGAAGGCGTTGACCGCGTCGATGTCCGGGCGCAGCGCCGCCGGGTAGAGGTCGATTCCGTCGTCGCCCAATCCGCCGAACTCGGCATTCAACATGCGGATGATCTCGGAGGAATTCGTTGTTGACGATCGTCTTCGTCTTGCGGTCCCACAGCACCGGCACGGTGGCACGGCCGGTATAGTCGGGCCGCGCCGCGCTGTAGACCTGGTGCACGTGAAACGCCCCCCCTTTCGGCGCGAGGTCGTCGAAGCCGCGCGAATAGGCCCAGCCTTCGCCCTTCGGCAGGTCGGATTCGAGCAGCGGGATCGCGCCGTCGAGCTTTTTCAGTTTGCGCATCAGCACCGTGCGGTGGGCCCACGGGCAGGACGGCGCGGTGACGAGCTGATAGCGCCCGGCCTCGGCCTCGAAGCCGGAGGCGCCGTCATGCGTCACCCGGTCGCGAAAGATCGAATCCGGGCGCATGAAGCGGCCGGCGCCATCCTTCGGGAGTGGGTCGTCGTCAAACCACGTGCCATTGACCAGCATGCCCATTGCGGCTCTCCCTGTTGCCAGCGCGAGGCAGCATACTGCGCCCGACAGGCCGGAGGAGTCGGAACATGCGATGCGCGGGCAAGGTCGTTCTCGTTACCGGGGCGCAACAGGGGATCGGGCGGGCGATGGCGCTTGCCTTTGCCGCCGCCGGGGCGGATGTCGCGGTCAACTGGCTCGATGACGCCGAAGCGGCCGAGCAGACTGCCGAGGTGATCCGCGCCGAAGGCCGCCGCGCGCTGACCGTGCAGGCCAACATCGCCCGCATCGCGCGGGTGCAGGACATGGTGGCGCGGGTCGAGCGCGAGCTCGGGCCCGTTGACGTGCTGGTCAACAATGCCGGGGTGTTCCCGCGCGTGCCGTTTCTCGAACTGACCGAGAGCGACTGGGACTATGTCCTCGACGTCAACCTCAAGGGCCTGTGCTTCTGCGCCCAGGCGGTGGCGAAGGCGATGGCGGCGGCCGGCCGCGCCGGGTCGATCATCAACCTGACCTCGGGCGCCGCCTATCGCGGCTCGCCGAAGGGCGCGCATTACTGCGCCAGCAAGGGCGGCGTCTTGTCGTTGACGCGGCAGATGGCATTGGAGCTGGCGCCGCACTGGATCCGCGTCAACGCGATCGCGCCCGGCCTGACCGACACCGCGCAGCCGCGCTACGGCATGAGCGAGGAGGCGCTGGAGGCGGCGGGCCACATGATCCCGCTCGGCCGCCTCGCATTGCCCGACGACATCGCCCGTGCCGCGGTGTTCCTCGCCTCCGACGATGCCGGCTTCATCACCGGCCACACATTGCACGTCAACGGCGGCGCCTATCTGGCGTGAGCCTCGATCTCCGCCGCCGTCCGGCGCGCCCTTGCGGCGCCGTCGCGCGCCATGTCGGCGCATAGCCCGGTATAGGCGGTCGGGTCGAGCAGCGCGGCGATGTCGCGCGGATCGAGGAGCGCCGTGACCCGCTTGTCGGCGGCGAGCAGGTCGCCGAACGATTTGCCCTCCACTGCCGCTTCCATTGCCGCGTCGTAGACGACATCGTGCGCGTGCTGGCGGCCGATCGTCTTGCCGAGGTTGAGCATGACCGCCTCGGCCATGATCAGCCCGCCGCCGAGATCGAGGTTGCGGCGCATCCGCGCGGGGTCGAGCCGCAGCCCGCGCAACACCTCGACGAGCCGGGCCAGCATGTCGCCGGTGGCGATCGCGGCGCGCGCATCGGCCGAATCGAACATCAGGCTCGTCGTGCGGTCGGCCTCGTGCTCGGTCTGCATCGCTTCGAGCGCCAACGGCACGACGCTGCGCACCTCGGCCGAGGCGGCGATGATGTCCTGGCACAATTTTGGGTTGCGCTTTTGCGGCATCGTCGAGCTGCCGACCGTGCCGGGCGGCACCGGCTCCTCGACCTCGCCGAATTCGGTCTTCATCAGCGTGTAGATCTCGCGCCCGATCTTGCCGCAGGTTGCGGCGAGGAGGCCGAGGATGCAGATGTTTTCGGCGAGATGGTCGCCGATCGTGCGCGCCGGCACCGTCATCGAGCCGAAGCCGAGCCGGCGCGCGATGCCTTGCTGCACCGGCGGCCCCATCGTGCCGAGCGAGGCATAGGTGCCGGCGCCGCCGCCCAGCATCGCGACGAAGATGCGCGGCGCCGCCTGCTGCAGCCGCTCGACATGGCGCAGCAACTCGTCGATCCACACCGCCGCCTTGTAGCCGAACGTCGCCGGCACCGCGTGCTGGCCGTGCGTGCGGCCGGCGATCGGCATGTCGGCGCCGCGCTCGGCGAGGTCGGCGGCGGCACGCAGCGCATCGGCGATCAGTCCGAGAAACACCCGATGCGCCTGGCGCAACACCAGGAGGTCGCCGGTCTGGGTGATGTTCTGCGTCGTCGCGCCCCAATGCACCCAGCCGCCATGCGGCTCTCCGACCACCCGCGAGAGTTCCCACACCAACGGCACGATCGTGTGGCCGGTGCGGGCGAAGCCCTCGTCGATGCGGGCGCGGTCGAGCAGCTCGTAGTGCGCCGCGGCGGCGATCGCCTCGGCGGCGGCGTCGCGGGATGATGCCGAGCTCGGCCTGCGCCGCGGCCAGCGCCGCCTCGACATCGAGCCAGGCCTGCCAGCGGTTTTCCAGGCGATAGAGGGCGCGGATGCCGGGATCCGACACCCGCGCGGCGGTCGGCAGTTCATCGCTCATGGCATGTCCTTTCTGTGCGGATGACGCGCCCCTTGCCTCACGGCCACCCCGGTGCGCCGTCGATGACCGAAACGCCGGGCGCGGCGGCGTTGCCGGCGAGGTAGGAGGCGATGTTGTTCGGGCGGTATAGCGTGGCAGGCGCGCCGGGATCGGGTGCCACCGGGCCGGCATTGAATTGATCGAGGACGGATCGCGAAAAGCCGAGCCCGGCCGGCAGCGTCCTGGTGCCGCGCGGCAACGCTAGCCACGGCGGGGACAACCACGGCCGGTGCGCGCACCCCTTGGGATCGGGATTGAAGGCAATCGTCGGCGCCGGCGCGAATTTCACGCCAAGTTGCCTCAGTTCCCCGCCAAGCCATCGCAGGGCGCCATCGGAAAGGCCGCTCTGGTTGCCGTTGGTGGTATAGCCGCCGCCGACATCGGCATGGGCGCCGGGAAACAGGACCTGGACGATGCGGCCGGGGTCGGCGTCCCACAAGGTTGGGGCGAAATTCTCGCGCTCCTCGTCGATCGAGATCGCGTGGCGGCCATTTTCGACGTTGGGGCTGAGCGCGGTGTCGGCGAACTGGAACACATCGACCGCTTCATGCTGGTTGTTGAACAGCGGGATGCCCAAGGCGCCGACCGTGTCCCACACCGCGACGGCCTCGACCGGAGCCCTCACCATGCTGGCCGGATCGGGGGGCGCCACACTCAAGAAATGCGGCAAATCGAGCATGATGTCGCCGAAATGGTCGAGCGGATCGCCGGTCAGCAGCGCACGGCGCCAGGCATGCCAGACCGCGCTGCCGGCCCGGTACGCAGCTCCCTTGTCGGCGAAGTCGACCGCGGCGGGGCCGAGCAGCCCCTTGGCCGAAATCAGGCCGGCGAGGGCGCGCGCGGTATAGGCGCCGCGACTGAAGCCGACGAGGTAGATCCTGTCGCCCGCAGCGTAGTTGCGTGACACAAACGTATAGCCGCGCACGATCCGGGTAATCAGCCCGGCGCCGAACATGCCGCCGATGAACTTGTCGAGAAGATTGGTGGAGTTGCCGACCCCATGCAGGTACTTGGCAACCTGCACGATGCCGCCGTCTGCGGTCTTCAGCGTTCGTTCCTGCTCCTTGGCCAGCCGGACGGTGCCGGGGTCGTCCGTCCCGGCGAGTGCCAGGAACAGTTTGTATACATTGCTGGCGGGCGCGTTCTGGTCGTCGTGATCGGCTTCGCCGGGACCATTCCACGTGCCGTCGGCGCAGAAGACGATGTTTTTGCCCATGCTGCCTCCACCTGCAGGGGTGCGTTCACTGGCTACGCCGGCTACCGCCGGTCTTGGTGGCCAGTCGTGGCGATCCTAGCACCATCACATCGCGTGGCGGCGAACGCCTTGTGCCCCTGGGCACATTCTGAAGAGCGCTGCGCGGGAACCGGCCGGCCGTTAAATACTTTTTAGAAATGTAATATAGATTTGTTACATCGTGTGAAAATGTATTTTGAAGTGAAGGTGCGCTGCCGGGCTCTTGCGGGCCTTGGCGCTCGTGGGTGGAGGTTAGCCGTGCCGCAGGCTTCGATCTTGGAACTCGAACGGTCGCCGTTTCGCGCGATATTCCCCGCTGGGCCGAGAAGCGCAACGGTGCCCCCACCGGCCGGCAACGACAGCCGCGCGAGCCGCCGCGGGCCGGCGGCGTCCGGTCCCGGTCGGCTGTGGCTGATCGAACGCTGCGGCGCCGAGGCGGGGCTGACCGCCGCCGAGACTCAGGTCCTGCTCGACGCCAACATCATCATCTACGAGCGCTCGCTTGCACCGCTCGTGGCGGAATTGCTGCCGCTCGGCGGCTATGCCGAGCCCGCACCGGCGTCCGGGCTCGCCGCCGATCGACCGATTTTGGCGCGGTGCCTGCGCTTTGCGCTCGACGGCTGGCGAGTGGTCCAGCTGATCGACGCCCGTCCGGCGGGCGAGCGCGCCAAGCGGGCGCACGATGCCGCCCGGCAGCTGATGGACGCCGGGGTGTCGTCCGATATCCCGGTGCGGGTCGTCGTCGAGGCGGCGTGCGGCGGGACGCTGGATCTTGAGGTTCCCCTGCATGAAGCGGCGGTGGCGATGGCCGAGCACGGCGTGCAGGGCAGCGTGATGATGGCGTTCGGGCCGCTCGCCGTCGGACCCAGCCCGCCGTCTTGCGCCTTTACCGCCAATGGCCTCGCCGGCTGAGCGCCGGCGCGCTACGCTGGCATTCTGGTCCGGTGGAGGAACGCGATGCGCGCCGTTTGGTACGATCGGCAGGGAGCAGCCGACGAGGTGCTGGTGTGCGGCGAATTGCCGACCCCGGAGGCGGGTCCGGGCGAGGTGCGGGTGCGGCTCGAAGCTTCCGGCGTCAACCCCTCCGACACCTACCGCCGGCGCGGCCCGCCGACAATGGAATATCCCCGCGTCGTGCCCAACAGCGACGGTGCCGGCATCATCGACCAGACCGGCCCGGGCGTCCCCGGGCATTGGCTCGCCAAGCGGGTCTGGCTCTATAACGGCCAGCGCAACGGCCGCTGGCAGGGCACCGCGGCGGAATACATCTCCCTCGATGTCGACCTGGTGACCGAATTGCCGGCGCACGTTTCGTTTGCCGAAGGCGCGACGCTCGGCGTCCCGTGCATGACAGCGCATCGCTGTGTCTTCATCGCCGGCGCGGTGCATGGCCAGACCGTGCTGGTGACCGGCGGCGCCGGGGCGGTCGGGCACTACGCGGTGCAGCTCGCCAAGTGGGCCGGCGCGACGGTGATCGCTACGGCCAGCTCGGAGGCGAAGGCGGCGCGCGCCCGCGCCGGCGGCGCCGACCACGTGATCAACTACCGCAGCGAGGATGTCGCCGCCCGCATCCGCGACATCACCGGCGGCGACGGCGTCGATCATGTCGTCGAGGTCGATTTCGGCGGCAATCTTGCCGCAACCCTGGCCGCGGTGCGGGCCAATGGCAGCATCGCCGTCTATGCCACCAATGGCGACCGCACCCCGCGCGTGCCGATGCGCGACCTGATGGGGCGCAACATCGCGGTGCACTCGATGTCATTGCCGGGTTCGCCGCACGCGGCGCGCCGGCGCGCCCAGCGCGACATCGCGCATTGGGTCGCCTCACCTGGGCGCGTGTTGTCGGTGGCGGCGCGCTTTCCGCTTTACGAGACCGCGGCGGCGCATCGCGAGGTCGAAGCCGGCGGCAAGATCGGCACGGTCGTCGTCGAGCCGGCGCGCTGATCGCCCTTAGCCGGCGGCGAGCACCTCCCGGATGTCGGGCAGGTGCTCGCGGCCCCAGAACGGCTCGCCGTCGATGACGAAAGTCGGCACCCCGAAAATCCCCTGTTCCTCGGCGGCGCGCGAGATCTGCCCGACCTCGCGCGGACCCTCGCCGGCGAGGTAGTCGGCAAGCGCAGCAATGTCGGCCCCGGCCTCGGCCAATACCGCCGCGATGACGGCCGGGTCCTCGATGTCGAGCTCGCGCTTCCAGAAGCGCTCGAAGGTCATGTCGTTGTAATGCCGCAAGACCGCCTCGCCCTGGCGTTTGGCGTAAAGCAGGCCGGCGGCGGCGAGGGTCGAATCCCAGATTTTCTGCGGCCCGCGGATCACGAGGCCGCGCTTTCGCGCCTGCCGCCGGCAATCCATGTAGGAATAGCGCACCCGGCGCCACTGATGCGCGTTGCGCTGCTCCTCGACGACCCGGCCATTCGCGTCGAGCGTTGCCGAGCCGAGAAAGCTCGGGATGTCGAGCACATAGGGCAGCCAATCGAGCCGCACCGGCATATCGCGCTCGAGCTCGTAGGCGAGATCCTTGGCGAGATAGGCGTAGGGGCTCTTGTAGTCGGTATAGACCGTGACGAGCCGCTTTTCGGGCATGGCTGCCATCCCATCGAGCATTGTCGTTGCGCCGCGGCGACGCATCGCGGGCGCGGGCGAGCATAATCGGTGTGGAATTGCGGCGCCACGCTCGCCGGATTGCATCGCTTCGCGTCACGCGTCGCCGGTGTGGCGGGGCACGGGAAAAGTCGCGGGGATTGTATGAGCGCCCCGAGCGTTGTCTCGACGGACCCGGGGCCCGTCAGATCGCTGCTGGCGGCTGATCGGACCCCTGGCCGCCATCTTCTCCGATCCGGAGGGTCGAGCATGAAGCATCTGTTGAGTGGCGTCGCGATTGCCGCGATGCTGTCCGTTGCCGCCGCGGCCTGGGCAGAGACGCCGATGACGCCCGCGACCCCGCAGCCCGCCGCCGCGGCACCCTCGCACCCGGCGACGGCAGCGCACAAGGCCATACCGCAGCGCCGCATCCGGCGCCAGCGCTACGCCATGAGCGGCAGCGACCACGTCGCCAACCAGCTGAACGCCGCCGAGTTGGGGCGGCTCAATGCGGGGCCCTATCCGCCGCCGACGCCGGGATACATGCCGGCGTACCCGTCGCCGGCTTATGCCCCGCCCTACGCGGCGCCGTGGGGCTATCCGCCGCCGCCGCCCTATCCGTCGCCGTGGGGCTACCCGCCGCCGCCGTGGGGCTACCGCTAGCGCGGCGGCGGCAGCGCGGCATGCAGCAGCAGGCGCGCGCGCCTGCTGCCGCAGCGGTGCGCCTCAGGCCCCGCTTGTGAGCGCCTCGCTGATCGCGCGGGCGAGATCGTCGCGCCGGTAGGGTTTGCTCAGCAGCCGAAAATCGGTCAGCGTTGCTTGGCCGTTGAGGGTGGCGTCGGGAAACCCCGAGGTCAACACGACCTTGATCTGCGGCCAGCGGGCGAGCGCCGCCCGCGCCAGATCGTAGCCGCTGGTGCCGCCGGGCATCACGACATCGGTGAACAGCAGGTGGATCGCCTGATCGTCGAGGATTTTGAGGGCCTCCTGGGCATTCTCCGCCTCGACGACGCGATACCCGAGTTCGGTCAGCTGGCGCGCGACGAGGCGTCGCAGGCTGGTGTTGTCTTCGACCGCAAGCACGCGCTCGCCCCGGCCGTGCGGCAGCGGTGGCGCGGCTACCAGACCGGCCGCCGCCTCCCCGACCTCCGCGCGCGGCAGATAGAGGCGGAAGGTGGTGCCGATCCCCGGCTCGCTGTAGACGTTGATGTGGCCGCCCGACTGCTTGAGGAAGCCGAACACCATGCTGAGCCCGAGGCCGGTTCCCTTGCCTTGCTCCTTCGTTGTGAAGAACGGCTCGAAGATGCGAGCGGCAATTTCGGGCGGCATGCCGGCGCCGGTATCGCTGACCTCGATCAGCGCGTAATCGCCGGATCGGACCTCGGCGTGCTGCGAGGCATAGTCCTCGTCGAGATGCCGGTTGCTGGTGGCAATGATCAGATGGCCGCCGTTGGGCATTGCATGGCCGGCATTGGTGGCGATGTTGACCAGGCTCGATTCGAGCTGGGCCGGGTCGACCTCAATCGGCCATATCGCCTCGCCGAGATCGAGCGCGATTTGGATCTGCTCGCCGAGCGTGCGCTTCAGCAGCGTGGTGATGCTGCCGACCATTTCGTTGACGTCGACCCGTCGCGGCTGCAACGGCTGGCGCCGAGCAAAGGCGAGGAGGCGCCGGGTCAAATCGGCGCCGCGCAACGCCGCGTCGAGCGCCTCGCCGGACAGTTCCGCGGCCTCGGGATCGGCGTTCTCCCGGTCGCGCAGCAGATCGAGGTTGCCGATGATGATGCCCAGCAGATTGTTGAAATCGTGCGCCATCCCGCCGGTCAGGCTGCCGACCGCCTCCATCTTCTGCGCCTGCACCAGCTGCTCCTGGGTCTTGTGGCGCGCTTCGGCTTCCCGTTCCAAGGCGGCGTTGGCGGCGCGCAACTCGGTTGTGCGCTCGGCGACCCGGTCCTCGACGCGCCGGCGATAGCCTTGCTCGCGTGCCAACAGGGCCAGCAGCAGCGCTGTCAGCAGCAGGATGCCGATCGGGATGGTCCATTCCTCTGATCCATCCAGCGGGCTCAATTCCGCCGGAGTGAATTCCGAGACCAGGGTCCATTTCTGCCCGCCGACATCGATCCGGCGAGTGATCTGGATCACCCCCGGAGCGGCGGCGGCGGCGAGCGGCTTGCCGCCGGCCGTAACGGCGATGGTGTCGGGCGAATGGGTTGCCTCCGGCATGGCGCCCGGATGAACCTCGCCCAGGAAGAAGGATATCGTTTCCGGCGCCGGGGGAGTGTCGTCGAAGGCGGCGCTCAGAGCGGCCTTCAACTCGAAGCTTGCCATGACGATGCCCATCAGCTGGCGTCGCCGCTCTGCGACCGTGGCAGGAATTGCGTCGTCGCGATAGACAGGCACAAAGGCGACAAACCCAGTCGAGCCATCGCGGAAACGCATCGGCAGCGTGAACAGCGGGCCGCCCGAATCTCGCACCTGATTGATGAGGGCGCGCGAGCCGATGGTTGCCGCATCGCGGCCGATCAGGGATCGATTGCCGCGGAAAGTCGCCTCGATCTCAATCGGAAAGCTGTCGCTGCCATTTTCTGCGAGGCCGGGTGCCCAGGCGAGCCGCCGCAGCGGAGCGATCGATTCGCCGGCTCGTTCGGCGAAGCGGCGGAACAGCGCGGGGTCGGGTGCCGGCTGCGCGCCGATCAGGTTTGCCATTCCTCTGGCGGGCCGCTCCAGATCGTTGAGCTTGTGTTCGATATCGTCGGCCCGCCATTCCGCTCGAAAGGTGGCCGCGCTGCGAACGCGCGCGCGATCTGCGCTGACCTCCGCGTCATAGACGAGGACGGCCAGGATCCCGCCGACCGCTGCCAGGATGATCAGCGGCGCCATGCGCAGCGCGCGGGCTCGGGCCGCCATAAATCTGCTGTGCGTGCTGTCGATGGAACCCGCCAAGTTCAGGCCACCGAACTGAGTTGAGCGGCCTCGCTGTCGCGATGCATCGCCAGGATCCCGGTGGCCGGCATCGGACGCCCGAGGTGGTAGCCTTGAGCCGTATCACAGCCCAGTTCGGAGAGCGCCTTCAGGGCGGCAGCGTCCTCGACGCCCTCGGCAACCGTCTTCAGTCCGAGCTTTTGGGCAAGAATGATGATGATTTCGACGATCGTTCGGCAGCTCTGGTTCGTTGTCATCTGCGCGACGAAGGATCGGTCGATCTTGACCTCCGAGAACGGCATTCGCTGCAGCTGGACCAGCGAGGAATAGCCGGTTCCGAAATCGTCCATCGACAGCCGGAAGCCCTTGAGGCGCAGACGGGTCAGGACATCCATCATCTGCACCGCCTGACGCATCGCGCCGGTCTCGGTCAGTTCGAGGATGATCCCGTCCGGATCGATGCCGGCCGCCTCGACTTGTTGAACCAGCCGTTCCGGCAGATCGAGGTCTTCAAGGTCTCGGGCCGATATGTTGACCGCCACCGCGATGTCGAGGCCGTCGGCTCGCCATGCCGCCGCCTGCCGCGCCGCGCTTCCCACCGCCCAATCGGTCAAGCGATGGATCAGCTCGCTCTCCTCGGCGAGCGCGATGAATTCGTCTGGCGGGATGATGCCGAGCCGCGGGTGGCGCCAGCGCGCCAGCGCCTCGACGCCGGTAAGCCGCGCCGCCGCGCAACTGAACTTCGGCTGATACTCAAGGTACAGCTGATTTTCGGAGATCGCCGCGGCGAGATCGGCCGCAAGCTGCTCCTTCGGCATTTGCAGTAACCCGACCAGCAATTCCCGCAGCGTCTCGGCGCGGACCGGCTTTTGCAACATGCCGGCCATCGTCAGGCCGCGCTCATCGCCGAGCTGCATCGCGGCCTCGATGACTTTCCCGTCCGAGCCGCTGTGGATCACCACATGCGCCTTGCAGTTGTCGCTGGCCAGGGTGCGCAGCAGCTGAATGCCGTCCGTGCCCGGGATCTTGAGATCCAGCAAGATCACGGAAGGCCGCCAAAACCGGGCGGTCTTTGTAAAGCTGAGCGGGTCGGAAGTGAAGACCACCTCAAAACCCGCTGCTTCCGCTACCAGGGTGATGATGCGGCCAATCGCGGGCTCGTCATCGATGACCAGCAATCGGTTTCCCAGATTTTGATCATCCATCGGCATGCTTCCTTTAGCGGTCCGGTCGGATACAGATTTCCCAGCCCATTGTGCGCCCTTGTGATTATCCGCTGGCGAATATGCTGCAATACCCGATTGCGATTTGTACAAAATCTACTTTCTAGATTTTCTAGATAACAATTGTCCGACCAAACAAATCAACAATATCGCGACAGAATGCCGCTGTCATTATGAGTCTATGGTTACCCGCTGTGTAAACGCCAGGGGAGGATCGCGGGACTGGCCCGGGCGGGCGCGGGCGTGTCCATGATGATTTTGCAGGGACAGGCTGCGCGGATGGCGGTTTGGCCGTCCTTGTCGGTCGGGCACAGTGCGACCGCTTCGCCGCCACGGGGAATCGCCGCGCCCGATGATCGCCAATCTCGTCCCGCCTCGCCATACCAGGCTGATCCTGATCGGCGCCGCCGTGCTGCTCAGCCTCGGCATGGGGCTGCGCCAGAGCCTCGGCCTGTTCCTGACGCCGGTGACCCGCGACCTCGGGGTGACCGCGGCCGATTTCACCCTGGCCGTCGCGGTGCAGAACATCGTCTGGGGGATCTCGCAGGCGCCGGTTGGGGCGCTCGCCGACCGCTTCGGGCTGCGCGTCACGATCATGGCCGGCGCCGGGGTCTATGTGTTCGGCCTCGGGGTCTTCGCGATGGCGGGCGGCGCGGGCATGCTGATCCTGTCGGGCGCGCTGATCGGCGTGGCATTGTCGTGCACCGCGTCGTCCTTGGCGCTGACCGCCTGCGCCCGCGCCGTCTCCGAGGCGCGCCGCAGCACGATGCTCGGAATTGTGTCCGCTGCCGGCTCGCTCGGCACGCTGATGGTGCCGCTGGTGACGCAGACGCTGCTGGCGAACCACGCCTGGCAGATCGCCGCGCTGTTCTTCGTGGCGCTTGCCGCGGCGATGCTGCCGGCCGGCTTCTGGGCCGGCGGCGCCGACCGCATCCCGCGGCACGGCGATTCCCGGGTCACGATGCGCGCGGTCGTCGGGCAGGCGGCGCGCCATCGCCCGTTTCTGGTGATGTCGGGCGCCTATTTCGTGTGCGGCCTCAACCTCGTCTTCCTGACGACGCATCTGCCGACCTATCTGGCGATCTGCGGCCAGAGCCCGATGCTCGGCGCCGAGGCGATCGCGGTGATCGGCGGCATGAACTGCGTCGGCTCATTGACCGCCGGCTGGCTCGGCGGGCGCTACCCGAAGCACATCCTGTTGGGGCTGCTCTACATCCTGCGCGCGTTCGTGTTCACGGCCTATTTCGCGGTGCCGCCGACGCCGGCGACGACGCTGCTCTTTGCCGCGGCGATGGGGATGCTGTGGCTCAGCGTCGCGCCGCTGGTCAGCGGCCTCGTCGCCGAAATGTTCGGCACCCGCTACATGGCGACATTGCTCGGCATTTCGTTCGTCATGCACCAAGTCGGGTCGTCGCTTGGCGCCTGGGGCGGCGGACTCATTTTCACCGCGACCGGGTCCTATGACGGCGCCTGGAAGATCGGCGTCGCTGGTCGGCTTCGCCGCCGGGGTCGTCCAGATCCTCGCCGGCGGGCCCGAGCCGCCGGCCCGATCGGGAGCCGGCACCGCAGTTCGCGACGACCTGACCCGTCTCCTGTAAGCTCGGCAGAGGAGGACAGCGGGCGGGGCGCGCGGCGTGGATTTCCGTATCACCGAGGAGCATCGGCAACTGCGCGAGCGCTGCCTGGCGCTGGCGGCGGAGTTTGCCACCCGCTCGGCCGAGCACGACCGCGATGGCAGCCATCCGATCGAGAATTACCGGCGCCTCGCCGACGCAGGCTTTCTCGCGCTCAACTTACCGACGCAATGGGGCGGGGCAGGGGTCGGCCTGTTCGGCCACACGCTGGCCTTCGAGGCGCTTGGCCAGGGCTGCCCATCGACCGCGCTCGCCTTCAACATGCACGCCTCGGTGGTCATGCCGATCATCGCCAGCGCCGAGGCGAGCAGCGACGCAAAGCGTCACATCGCCGATCTCGTCGTGCGCGGGAAGAAGCTGATCGGCGGCAATTTCTCCGAGCCCGGCACAACCTCGCTGCTCGGCGAGCGGCCGCTTGCCGCGCGCGCCCGCCGGATCGACGGCGGCTATAGCGTCACCGGCCGCAAGATGTTCGCCTCGATGCTGGAGGCGGCCGATTACTGCATGGTGATGGCCTATCCCGAGGAGGCGACCAGCCCGCACGCCGGCATCCTGCTGCTGGTGCCGCGCGACGCGGCCGGGCGCAGCGTTAATGCCAACTGGGACACGCTCGGCATGCGCGCGACGCGCAGCGACTCGCTGATCCTCGACGGCTGCCATCTGCCGGACAGCGCCGTCGTCTTCCGCTCCGACGACATCCGGCCGTTCCGCCTCGCGCACCTCAACTGGTTCTGGGGCTCGTATACCGCGGTCTATCTCGGCGTCGCGCAGGCCGCTTATGACGAGCTGCGCCGCGTCGTCAAGGCGCGCCAGCCGGCCGGCTATGCCCAGCCGCTGGCCTAGCACCCCGACGTGCGCCGCCATGTGGCGATGATGAGCGCCGAACTCGAAGCCGCCCGCCTCGTCACCTACCATTCCGCCTGGCTCAGCGACACGCGAAGGCCCGACCCCGGAAACCACCGCCGCGCTCTACCGCGCCAAATACCTGGTCGGCGAGGCGACGAGCCATATCACCCGCACCGCGCTGACCCTCGGCGGCGCGCACGGCATCTTCAAGGGCTCGCGCCTCGAACAGCTGTTTCGTGACGGCGCGCTGGCGCCGATCCAGCCGCCGCCCGCGGATTTCTGCCTCCACAACATCGGGATCCACGAGCTTGGCCTCGACCCGGCCGAGCTGCTGCCGCCATTGAAGCCGCTCTGATATATACCTGCGCAAATCGACCGCAAATCGACTAGCGAGAGAGCCGATGCCAGCAACCTCCTTCCCAGCAACTTGCTTCACGGTGAACAATCGCGCCGTCAGCGTGACCGCCGACGGCGACACGCCGCTGCTCGACATTCTGCGCAACCATCTCGGCCTCGTCGGCACCAAGTTCGGCTGCGGCGCGGAGCAATGCGGCAGCTGCATGGTGCTGATCGACGGCAAGCCGGAGAAATCCTGCGGCAAGGCGCTCTCCACGGTGGCCGGCAAAGCCGTCGTCACGATCGAGGGGCTCGGCACGCCGCGACCGCCCGCACCCGCTGCAGCAGGCGTTTCTCGACGAGCAGGCCGGCCAGTGCGGCTATTGCCTCGCCGGCATCCTGATCTCGGCGAAGGCGCTGCTCGACGCGCAACCCGTCGCCGACCGCGCGCCGAGATCGCCCGCGCGCTCGACGACAACATCTGCCGCTGCGGCAGCCATGTGCGCATCCTGCGCGCCGTCGAGCGCGCCGCCGCGGCAGATGCGTCCGCAGGGATGGATCGAGCCGAACGATGAGCGATGCCGCATTGCCCGCGCTGCTGGCGCAGAACCCGCGCCTCGACCAGTGGGTCGGCTTTCCCGAGCCCGGCCGTGTCCGGGTCGCGACCGGCCGGGTCGAGATCGGCCAGGGCGTGCTGACCGCGATGATCCAGATCGCCGCGGAGGAGCTGGACGTGTCGCCCGAGCGCATCCGGCTCGACACCGGCGACACCGACCTGACGCCGAACGAGGGCTACACCGCGGGCAGCCAGTCGATCCAGTTCGGCGGCGTCGCGCTGCGCCTCGCCTGCGCCGAAGTGCGTGCGCCTGTTTCTCGACCAGGCCGCCGCCGCGCTCGGCCAGCCGCGCGGCGATCTCGCGATCGTCGACGGTGCGATCACCTGCCGCGGCGCGCCGACCGGGCAGGATTACTGGTCGCTCGCCGGCACGGTCGATCTGGCATGCCATGCCACCGGCCGGGCGGCCATCAAAAAGGCCAGCGAGCACCGCGTCGTCGGCCAGCGCGCGCCGCGCGTCGATCTGCCGGCGAAGGTGTTCGGCGAGGCGGCATTCGTGCACGACATGACGCTGCCGGGCGCCGTGCATGCCCGCGTGGTGCGTCAGCCGCGCCGCGGCGCGACCATTGCCTCGATCAACGAGGCGGCAATCCGTCGCGCCGCCAAGGGACCGATCGAGCTCGTCCGCGACGGCAATTTCCTCGCGATCCTCGGGGACGACGAGACCGTGGTCGAAGCCGTCGCCGCCGTTGCGCCGGGCCATGTCGCGTGGGATGGCGTCGAGCCGATCAGCCCCTATCAGGAGGAGGCGCGCTGGCTGTTGCAGCAGCCCTCGATCGACCAGTCGCTCGGCTCGCCGCCGGCCGATTCGGCGCACCGGAGCGCGCGCGCAGCGAGGCGACCTACACGCGGATGCACATCGCGCACGCCTCGATCGCCCCCTCCTGCGCGATGGCTGCTCTACAAGGACGGGCGTCTTGAGGTGTGGTCGCACACGCAGGGCGTCTACCCGCTGCGCGCCGCGCTCGCCCGCACGTTGAAGCTCGACCCGGCCGCGATCTCGGTCCATCACATGCAGGGGCCGGGCTGCTACGGCCATAACGGCGCCGACGACGCGGCGGCCGATGCGGCAGTTCTCGCCGTGCGCAAGCCGGGCACGCCGGTCCGAGTGCGCTGGCGGCGCGAGGAGGAGTTCGGCTTCGAGCCGGTCAGCCCGGCGATGGTCACGACGGTGCAGGCATCGCTCGACCGGTCCGGCCGCCCGGCGGACTGGACCACCGAGATCTGGAGCGGGCGCCATACCAACCGACCGGGCGGCGGCGGCAATTTGTTGGCCGCCGAGGCGCTGCCCGATCCGCCGCCTGCGCCGCCGGCCAACGAGGCGGTCGGCCCGCCCGGCGCCGGCACCCGCAACGGCATGCCGCTCTACGATTTCGCGGCAAAGCGCATCGTGCACCACCTGATCGCCGAAACCCCGGTGCGCACCTCCTCGCTGCGCGGCCTCGGCGCGACGCTCAACGTCTTTGCGATCGAGTCGTTCGTCGACGAACTGGCCGAGGCGGCGGGCGAGGACCCGGTCGCCTACCGGCTGTCGCTGCTCGGCGATACGCGGGCGCGCGCCGTCGTCGAGCGGGTCGCGCAGATGAGCGGCTGGCAGGCGGGCCTGCCGGGCGGGGCGGGGCAGGGCCGCGGCATCGCCTTTGCCCGCTACAAGAACATGGCCGCCTACGCCGCCATCGTCGCCGAGGTCGCGGTCGACGAAAGCGTTGCGGTGCGCCGCGTGTGGTGCGCCGCCGATGCCGGTCTCGTCATCAACCCGGACGGCGCGATCAACCAGCTCGAAGGCGGTATCGTCCAGGCGCTGAGCTGGGCGTTGAAGGAAGGCGTGCGGCTCGACGCCGCCGGCATCAGCTCGCGCGACTGGGACACCTACCCGGTCTTGCGCTTCAGCGAGGTGCCGGAGATTACGGTCGAGCTGGTCGATCCGGTCTCGGACAACCCGCCGCTCGGGGTCGGCGAGGCGTCCGGCGGCCCGACCGTCGCGGCGATCGGCAACGCCGTCGCGCACGCGCTCGGCGCCCGCCTGCGCGACCTGCCGCTGACCCGCGAGCGCGTCATGGCGGCGCTGCTCAAGGGCTGAGGTCGGCGGCTAGAGCCCGAGCCGCGCGCGTGTCGCCGCCGAGCGGTCCCACAGATTGGGCAGCACGGTGTTGGCGTAGCCCGACACGAAGGGCTTCTGCTCGCCGCTGTCCGGCGCGAAGACATGCCGCGCGACCGCGCCGATATTGGCGCCGTAGGCATGGATGCTGATCGACGCCCGGTCGGGCAGCGCGTTCTCGACCGAATGGATGTCGCCGATCTGCGGCGACACCGCTGTGACGGCGCCCGGCAGCAGCGTCTCCTCGCCGGCGGGGAGCAGCCGTCCGGCCGGATCGCGGACGTAATTGCGCGAGATTTCGGCGCCGCGCAGCATGCCGATCAGGCCCCAGACGGTATGGTCGTGCACCGGCGTCTTCTGCCCCGGCCCCCACACGAAGCTGACCACCGAAAACCGCTCCAACGGATCGCAATAGAGCAGGTATTGCCGGTATTGCGCCGGGTCGGGCGCGGCGAATTCGGGCATCAGCCAGTCATCTTGCGCCACCAGATCGCGCAATGCCGCGCCGCCGCGCTCGCGGATCGCCGCCTCGTCTGCCCCCGCATCGCACAGCCGGGTCAGTTCAGCGAGAAAACCCCGCAACCGGTCCATCCCGTCCGCCATGCCCCGCCCTCCGCCGTATCGCGAAAGGCCGACAATATCGCAGCAGTTGCAGCGAAGTAACGTGCAATCAACATACAAATAAATATGTTATAACTCCATTTAATTGCGTGAGAAATACGTAATTAAGTGATCTTTTGCGTTTGTCATATGGATTTTGACCCGGCTATTCGAAGGCGGCCAGCACCTGGCGCAGCGCGGTGAATTGGTCGCCGTCGGCCGATAATGGCACGATGACCGGGGTACGGATCCCGGCCTCGCGCCAGGCTGCGACGCCGTCGCGGATCTGCGCCGCCGGCCCGAACAACGTCACGTCGGCGAGCCAGCGGTCGGTCAGGTAGCGCGGAACGTCGTCGGTGCGCCCGGCGGCGATGGCGTCTTCGATCGCGGTCATCTCCTCGATGTAGCCGGCTTCCTTCCAGTAGTTGCGGTAATACGGCAGGTGCGCGTAGTGGCTCATCGTGCGGCGCAGCACCGCCTTCGCTTCGGCGACGTCGTCGCTGACACAGGTGCGGATGCGGTCGCCGATGAAGAAGCCCGGGTCGTTGCGCCGCGCCGGCGGCAGCAGGGAAAGCGAGGCTGCCATGTGCGACCGGCTGCCGTTGGCGAACACCATGCCGTCGGCGATCTCGGCGGCCAGCGCGATCATCCGCTTGCGCAATGTCGCCAGGATGACCGGCGGCAGCCCGCCCAGAGCGTCATGCGCGCGGTAGCGCTCGACGAAGGCGCGGATGTCGCCCAAGGGCTTGCCCGGCGTCACCCCCATCCGCACATGACTCGGGCCGTGCGCGACGCCGATGCCGAACTGAAAGCGGCCGCCCGACACCTCATGGATATAGGCGGCGGTCTGCGCGAATTCCTCGACGGTCTGGGCGTAGATCGGCGCGATCGCGGTGGCGAAGGTGATGCGCTCGGTGGCCAGCGCCAAGGCCGTGCATTGCGCCATGTTGGCGTAGGAGCTGGAGATCGAGATGCCGGCAAAGCCGCGCCGCTCGATCTCGCGGGCGAGGTCGAGCGTGGCGCGGCGGCGGCCGGGCTCGGCGATCAGGTTGAGGGCGGGCAGCGCTTGTTGCGGCATCGCTGACCAGTCTCCGCTTGCATCGGTCGCGCCCGGCGAACGCGCCGGCCGCCGCTACGATAACCGGCCTCGGCTTGATGCACATCAATTCGCCGCGCGGCAGGCGCCGTAGCCTTCACGCATGCGCGCGGAGCGAGGAAACAATGATGAAAGCTGCTCTGTTGTTCACCGGCAGCGGGCCGGTGGTGATCCTGACCTCGCACGCCTCGTTGACCGATGCCGCGCTGGTCGAAAAGCTCCATGCCAAAGGCATCGACAAGTTCATCGCCTACGAGATCCCGCTCGACACCGCCATACAGCGCTACGGCAACCATTTTCAGGTCGTGCTGCGCGATCTGCACGAGAGCGACGACCTGCGCGTGCTCGATTTCAATGGCGAGCGGGCGTTTCGCCTGTTCCACCTGTCGGAACTGAGCAACCCGATCCTCTACGAGAGCGGCGTACCGACCTAGCGGCGGTCGCGATGTCGCGCCGTATCTGCGCGGCGGCTTGGGGAATCGCGGCGGCGACGGCGGACGACAGCGGCGCGCCGAGCGCGTAGCTGCCTCCCTCGATCAGGTAGACGAGGCAGCGTCGCGGCAGCAAATCCAGCGCCCGCGCCAGTTCGATCGCGTGCGCCAACCCGAAGCCGTGGCTCGAGGCGCTCGTCGTCGCCGGAACCTGTTCGCAGGTGGCATCGAGGCGGCGCAGCGTGCCGGGAGCCGCGCCGAACGCCCCGGCATCGACGAGCAACGCCGAGCCGGCCCGGCGCAGCAGCTCGACGAGCCCGCCCGCCTCGCCGTCGTGTTCGACGACATCGACATCAGGCAACGCATCGTCGCGCAGCCGCCGCGCCACCAGATGCCCGACCGCATCGTCGCCGCGCTCGGGATTGCCGATTCCGATCACGCAGACGCGATGACCCTCACGCATCGGCCGGCTGGCGGTCGACTGTCAGGTCGAGGAAATGGGTGGCGCAGGAGATGCACGGGTCGTAGTTGCGGATCGTCTGCTCGCAGCGCGCCCGCAATTCGGCGTCGGGCAGCCCGATCCAGCCGCCGACGAACTGGCGCAGATCCTCCTCGATCGCGGCCTGGTTCTGCGAGGTCGGCGGCACGATGCGCGCGTCGGCGATGGTGCCGTCGGCGGCCAGCGCGTAGCGGTGATAGAGCAGGCCGCGCGGCGCCTCGGTGGCGCCGTGCCCGACCGCCGCGCGCAGCTCTCCCGCGGCGACAAACGGCTCCGGCGGCGGCTCGTATTCGGCGATCAGCCGGCGCGCCTCCTGGCAGGCGTAAAGCACCTCGACCGCGCGCACGACGATGCTCTGATACGGGTTGATGCAGGCCGGCCCGAGCCCCGCCGCGCCCGCCGCTTCCTGCGCCAAAGGCGTCAGCCGGTCAAAGTTGAGCGCATAGCGCGCCAGCGGCCCGGCGAGGTAGGAGCCGCGCGCCTTGATCCGCGCCTGCAAGGCGTGGGTGTAGGGGACGTGGATCTCCTCGAAATGCGCGTCGTACTCGGCGGCGGCGATGTCGAGCCCCTTGTTCGAGACGATGTGCCCCTCGTTGAACGGGTATTCGTCCGGATGGCGCAGCGCGACGAACTCGTAGTCGCGGGTGCAGTCCGGAAACGCGAAGCCGGCGACCCAGCGCACGGTCTCCAATGCCGCTTCCTCGGCCCATTTGAGGCGCTCGGCGAGGGGCGCCAGCTCGCGCTGCTGCGGCACCCGATAAAAGCCGCCGACCCGCACGTTGATCGGGTGGATCTCGCGCCCGCCCAACACCCGCATGATGTCGTTGCCGATCTTCTTCAGCTGCAAGCCGCGCTCGACCGCCGCGCGATGGTCGCGCGCCATGTCGATCGCGCCCTGGTAGCCGAGGAAATCGGGGGCGTGCAGCATGTAGATGTGCAGCACGTGGCTCTCGATCCATTCGCCGCAATAGAGGAGGCGCCGCAATGCGCGCAGCTGGCCGCCGACCGCGATGCCGAGCGCCGCCTCCATCGCGTGCACCGCGCTCATCTGGTAGGCGACCGGGCAGATGCCGCAGATCCGCGAGGTGATGTCCGGCGCCTCGGCGAAATCGCGGCCGCGCAGGAACGCCTCGAAAAAGCGTGGCGGCTCGAAGATGCGCAATTCGACCTTGTCGACCTTATCGTCGCGGATCGTCAGGTGCAGCGCGCCCTCGCCCTCGACGCGTGCGAGATAGCCGACGTTGATCGTTTTACGTGCCATGCCGCTCGCTCTCCTCGCGGAACGCATCGGCGTCGGCGTTGAAGGTGCGGTGGAGGCGCAGCAGCTCCGCCTCGGACATGCCGATCCGCCGCAGCCAATCCGCCAGCGCCGCGGTGTTCGGGGTCTCCTGCGGGCCGAAGCAGCCGTAGCAGCCGCGGTCGAAGCTCGGGCACAGCGCAAAGCAGCCGGTATGGGTGACCGGGCCGAGGCACGGCGTGCCATGCGCCACCATGACGCAGACATTGCCCCGCCGCTTGCACTCGATGCACACGCTGTGCCTCGGCGTGTTCGGCTTCTTGCCGTTGAGAAAGGCGCCGATCAGCTCGACCAGCTGCCCCTTGTCGATCGGGCAGCCGCGCAACTCGAAATCGACCGCGACGTGGCGCGCGATCGCGGTCGAGGTCGCCAGGGTCTCGATATATTGCGGGCTGGCGTAGACTGCGGCGGCAAACTCGCGCACATCGGCGAAATTACGCAACGCCTGGATGCCGCCCGCCGTCGCGCAGGCGCCGATCGTGACGAGATGCTTCGAGACGCGCCGCACCTCCTTGATCCGCTCGGCATCGTGCGCCGTCGTGATCGAGCCCTCGACCAATGACAAATCGTAGGGCCCGCGCACGATGCCGCGCCGCGCCTCGGGGAAATAGGCGATCTCGACCGCCTCGGCCACCGCCAGCAACTCGTCCTCGCAATCGAGCAGGCTTAGTTGGCAGCCGTCGCACGAGGCGAATTTCCACACCGCGAGCTTTGGCTTTCGGGCGCCCCGAGCGGCCATCTGCTTCCCGGGGCCTACGCGACCGAGACCTTGTAGCCGACGATCGCGCTGAAATTCTTGCGCATGTGATTGTAGCGCGGCTCGTGCGACTGCACCCGGCCAACCTCGTCACTGGCGCGCGACATCAGCGTGTAGGTGCCCTTCTGGCGGACATCCCAGCGATACGACCAGCGCACCCACATGAAGCGGTCGCGCGGCTGCTCGATATGGGCGGCGTTCCAGGTCTCGCCGCCGTCGACGCTGACATCCACCTGATCGATCGCGCCGGCGCCGCTCCACGCATAGCCGCGGATCATGTGAACGCCGGGCGACATCGCGTCGGTGTCGTCGTTGGGTTGGGTAATGATCGACTTGACCCCGATCGTCGTGATCAGCTCCTTGTTGGGGTCATCGGGCGAGTTGCCGTAGTAATAGAACTGGTAGTGGTACCAGCAGTCCGGCTCGGTCTCCATCACCTCCAATTTGCTCAGCCACTTGACCGACCAGTTGCCGGACCAGCCCGGCACCAGCAGGCGCACCGGGGCGCCGTGCAAATGCTCCAGCAATTGGCCGTTCTGCGCCCAGGCCAGGATGGTGTCCGGGTGCAGCGCCTTTTCGATCGGCAGGCCCTTGTCGTAATAGAACGGCTGGGTGCCCGCGGCGGCGGTGTTCGGCACGCCCTGGTCGTTGCCCTCGGCGCGCACGTAGAGCGATTTGGCGGTGAGCCCGGCCTCGTGCAGCACGGCGGCGAGCGGCACGCCGGTCCACTCGCTGGCGCTGAGGATCATGCCTTCCTGGGTGCGCGACGGCTTGGCGCCCTCGCCCTTGAAATACTCGAAAAACGTCGCGTCGCTGCCGGAGCACTCCATGACGGTGCGCACGCTGCGGCCGGGAAAGCGCCGCAACTGCTCGAAGTTGAGGGTCAGCGGGGTCTTGACCTCGCCGCCGATCTTCAATTCCCAGGCGGCGCTCTCGACCACCGGCGGCACGGCGAAATGCTGCACGGTGTAGTGCAGCGGGGTCGGTGTGATCAGCCCCTCCAGATCCATCATCGGCGTGCGGATGCGCACCGTGCGGCCTTCGTTGTCGCTCAGCGTGACCGGCGTGATGTCCTTGGTCGGCCAGCCGTGCCAATTGCCGGTCTTCTTGGCGTTGGCGGGGTCCGAGCTGACCGGCTGGTCCATCCGCAGAAAGTCGGGGACGGCGCCTTCTTCTGTCGTCGTTGCCATGCTGCTCCTCCCTCATGCCGCCTTGCAGGCGCTGCGGCTGCGTCGAACTCAAAGCTCCCGCACGGTCAGGAACGGTCGGACCCGATCATAGCGCATCACCGCCCCATCGCGGCAAATCAGGGCCGGGCCGAACTGGCAATGCCCGCAATGCCCGACCGCGCATTTCATGTTGCGCTCCATCGACACATGGATGCGCTCGGGCGAGACGCCGGCCGTGGCCAGCGCCGCGGCGGTGAAGCGCATCATGATCTCCGGGCCGCACACCATCGCCACCGTGTTGTCCGGGTCGAAGGCGGCCCGCTCGATCAACTTGGTCACGACGCCGACATGGCCGCGCCAGCTTGCCGGCGCGTGGTCGACCGTAACCTCGACCGCGACATCGAGGCGGCGGCGCCAGCGCTCGATCTCGCGGCGGTAGAGGATGTCGTCGGGGCTGCGGCTGCCGTAGAGCAGCGCGATCCGGCCGTAGCGCGCGCGCTCGGCCAGCAGCCGGTAGAGCGCCGGGCGCAACGGCGCGAGGCCGAGCCCGCCGGCCACGACGACGACGTCGCTGCCGGCGCTTTCCGCGACCGGCCACGCCGTGCCGAACGGGCCGCGCAGGCCCAGCGCCTCGCCGGGTTTGAGCCGGGCGATCGCCTGCGACACGGCGCCGACCGCGCGCACTGTGTGGACGAGCGGGGCGGGCGCCGCGGGGTCGCCGCTGATGCTGACCGGGATCTCGCCGATGCCGAACGCATAGAGCATGTTGAACTGGCCGGGCAGGAACGCCAGCCCGCCGGCATCGAGCGCCAGCGTCCAGGTGTCGCGGGTCTCGCGCCGCCGGGCGCGCACCCGCGCCACCTTTGGCAGCAACTCAGGCGCCGGCGCCGTAGACATCAAGTATCTGCAATTGCGCGGCATGCAGGCGCTGCACCAGCATCGTCATAAAGCGGCGCATCATCTGGTAGCCGAATTCGTGATTCTCCTCGGCCTTGTCGCGCAGGCAGCGCGCGTCGATCGACAGGGCCCGCGTCAGTTCCAGCGCCTGCGCGTCGAACAGCCAGCGATAGGGCGGCACGAGCCACGAGACGCCGGCGATCTCGCCCGGGTTGACGGTCAGGAAGCGCAGCGGCCCGCGCGCCGGCGCCATGATCTCGAGCCCAACCCGGCCGTGCCGGATCAGGTAGAAATTGTCGGCCGGCTCGCCCTCGCGAAACAGGTACTGCCCGGCGTCGAACCGCACGTTGCGGGCGCAGCCGCCGATCAGCGCGCAGTGCTCCCGTTCCATGCCGGCGAAGAACGGATGCTCGCAGATGATCTGCGGCAGCCCGTGCACCCGCATCCTAGCCTCCCTTCGCCCCGCCGCCGTCGCTGCTGCGGATCGCGGCGACCTCCTCGGTGATGTCGATGCCGACCGGGCACCAGGTGATGCAGCGGCCGCAGCCGACGCAGCCCGAGCTGCCGAACTGGTCGACCCAGGTGGACAGCTTGTGCGTCATCCACTGGCGATAGCGCGCCCGCGCCGACGATCGCACGCTGCCGCCGTGCAGGTAGGAGAAATCCATCGTAAAGCAGGAATCCCAGCGCTGCACCCGCTCGCTCGCGGCGCCGTCGAGCGTCGGTCACATCCTCGACCGTGGTGCAGAAGCAGGTCGGGCACACCATCGTGCAGTTGCCGCAGGTCAGGCAGCGCTCGGCGACAGCGTCCCAGCGCGGGTGATCGAGGTTGCGCTTCAGCAGGTCCGGCACCGCGTCGCTCGCCGGCATCTGGCGGCCCATCTGCGCCGCGGTACGGGCGACGACCGCAGCGGCTTCCGCCGCGTCCGCCTCGCTCGCCGGGCTGGTGGGGACATCGGCGAGCAGCGCTGCTCCTTCCGCCGACCCGACCTCGACCAGAAAGCGATGCTGCTCGCCGTCGATCAGTTCGGTCAGTGCAAGATCGAAGCCGGCGTCGACCCGCGGCCCCGTCTGCATCGACACGCAAAAGCAGGTGCCGCCCGCCGTGCCGCAATTGACCGCGACGACGAAGATGGCGCCGCGTCGCGCCCGGTAGCCGGGGTCGGCATAGGCGCCGCCGAGCAGCACCCGGTCCTGGATCGCGATCGCGTGCAGGTCGCAGGAGCGCGCGCCGATCAGCGCCAGCTTTTGCGGGGTCTGCGCCGGCGCCGTAACGGTAAAGCCGTCGCCGTGCCGCGTGGCCTGCCACAAGGCTAGCGGTCGGCGGGTGGAGAAAGCGCTTCCAGGCCTGCGGCGTCGCGGCATAGCCGAACAATGCCGCGTCATCGCGCCGCGCCAGCCGGTAGGTGCCGCCGTCCTGATGGTCGGTCCAGCCGGCGGGCAGATCGGCAACCCCGGCGATGTCGTCGTAGACGATCGCCCGGTCGCGCAGCGTCGGGCCGACGACCCGGTAGCCCCGCCCCCGCAACGCCTGCAACAGCGCGTCGAGCCCCTTGCGGTCGATCAGCGCCTTGCTTCCCATCGGGACGGCATCCGTCGGGTTCGGTTGCTGATGCATCTCTGCCGGGGAGTATAACCCTCGCCGTCAAATGCGGAACCGCCTCGACGCGAACCGGCGTCCGCGCGAGTATCGCTGGCGCAAGACAGGAGATCGTTCGACATGACTGAGCCGCATGGTCCGCTCCAGGGCGTCCGGGTCGTCGCCTGCTCGACCGCGCAGGCCGGCACGGTGCCCTACATGCTGATGGCCGATCTCGGCGCCGAGGTGATCAAGATCGAGGTGCCGGAGGTCGGCGACAATTCGCGCGGCTCGACCGTGATGCCCGGCTTCCCGAGCACCTATTTCGAGACCAACAATCGCGGCGTCAAAAGCGTCACGCTGAACCTGAAGACCGCGGAAGCGCGCGGCATCCTGAAGAAGCTGGTCGCCACCGCCGACATCTTCGGACAGAATTTTCGCCCCGGCGCCGCCGAGAAAAACGGCTTCGGCTACGACGAACTGCGCCAGGTCAATCCGAAGCTCGTCTACGTCTCGGTCTCCGGCTACGGCCCGAACGGGCCGCACGCCGATTTGCCGGGAACCGATTCGATGGCGCAGGCGCTGGGCGGCATCGCGCAGGCCTATGCAACGCCGGGCCAGCCGTTGCGCACCGGCATCGTCTCGGTCGCCGACGAGACCTGCGCCATCCTCGCCTTTGGCGGCGCGCTGGCGGCATTGACCCACGCGCGCGCCACGGGCATCGGCCAGAAGGTCGATTGCTCGCTGCTCGGCGGCCAGATCCGCCTGATGGGCTGGACCCTGACGACGACGATGTGGCGCGACCGCGACCCGGTCACCGGCCAGGCCCGCATCACCGGCACGCCCGAGCACCCGGGCATCAGCGCCAGCTTCAACGACCGCGACGGCAAGCCCCTGGTGTTCCAGCTCAACGGCAACCGGCCCTGGCGCAATGCGATGACGGCGCTCGGCTTTTACGAGCCGCTTGCGGCGGCCGGCTTCGGCGATCTCGGCGTCATCATCAATTCCGACGACAGGCGCACGAGCCTGCTGCGCCGGCTCGACGAATTGTTCGCGACCGGCTTGCGCGACGATTGGGTGGCGCGCCTGCGCGGCGCCGACATTGTCGCGGCGCCGATCAACACATTGCTCGAAGCCTCCAACGATCCCGACGTCGTGGCCAACGGCTACGTCAGCGAGGTCGAGTACCCGAAACACGGCAAGACGCTGAAGGTCCACGGCTCGCCGTGGCAGTTCTCGGAGACGCCGGCGCGGATCGGCATCGCGCCGGAACTCGGCGCGCACAACGACGAGATCCTCGCCGGCCTCGGCTACAGCCCCACCCAGATCGAGGATCTCCGGGAGAGGAAGATCATTTGACCGCACCGGGCGCCGGGCGGCGATCGCGGCGCAGGCGCGAACCGTGAGGGGAGAGAGCACCGCGCAAGCCGCGGACCGGCCTGCCCATCTCGGCATGACCACCGCGACGGTGATCTGCGCCTGCGTCATGCAGGGGGTCGACACGACGATCGCCAATGTCTGCCTGCCGCATATCCAGGGCAGCATGTCGGCGTCGCAGGACCAGATCTCATGGGTCCTGACCTCCTACATCGTTGCCGCCGCGATTACGATGCCGCTGACCGGCTGGCTCGCCGGCCGCTTCGGCATCCGCTACATCTTCATCGGCTCGGTCGTCGGGTTCACGCTGGCCTCGGCGCTGTGCGGCGCCGCGACCAGCCTGTCGCAACTGGTGCTTTACCGTGTCCTGCAAGGCGTGTTCGGGGCGGGGCTGGTGCCATTGGGACAGGCGACGCTGTTCACGATCTATCCGCGCGAGCGGCATGGCCATGCGATGGCGATCTTCAGCACCGGCGCGATGATGGGGCCGATCATCGGCCCGACTCTGGGCGGCTGGCTGACCGAGAATTTCGATTGGCGCTGGTGCTTCTACATCAACCTGCCGGTCGGGGCGTTGTGCGCGCTCGGCATCGTGCTGTTCATCCGCCCGTCCCGCAACTTGCGGCGCGACCAGTTCGATATGTTCGGCTTTGCCATGCTGAGCATTGCCGTCGGCGCGCTGCAGTTGATGCTCGATCGCGGCCAGGTCAAGGACTGGTTCCATTCGACCGAAATCTGGATCGAGGCGACGATCGCGATATTGTGCTTCTACCTGCTGACCGTCCACACGATGACGACGGGAGAGCGCTCGTTTCTCAATCGCGAATTATTAAAGAGCCCGAACTTTGTGGCCGGCAGCCTATTGATGTTCGGGGTCGGCATGATCCTCAGCGGCACCCTGGCGTTATTGCCGTCGATGATGCAGGTGTTGCTGAACTATCCGGTGTTCGACGCCGGCTGGATGATGGCGCCGCGCGGCCTCGGCACGATGCTGGCGATGTTTATCGTCGCCCGGCTGATCAACCGGATCGACAATCGCATGTTCATCCTGGTCGGGTTCCTGCTGACCGCGGCCTCGCTGTGGCAGATGACCGGGTATTCGCTGCAGATGGGGTACGGGCCGATCATCTTTGCCAACTTTGCCCAGGGCTTCGGGCTGGGCTGTACCTTTGTGCCGCTCAACCTGCTCGCCCTGTCGGGCCTGCCGCACCACATCCTGACCCAGGGGACGGCGATCCGCGCGCTGATGCGCATGCTCGGCGGCAGCATCGGCATCTCCGTGCTGGAAACCCAGCTGACGCAGAACACCCAGATCGTGCATTCCCGCCTGGTCGAATGGCTGCGCCCCGACAATCCGCTGGTGCGGGCGCCGTTTATGCCGCCGAATTTCGACCTGACCACCCTGCACGGGATCGCCGCGCTCAATCACGAGGTCACCCGACAGGCGGCGATGATCGGCTACATCGACGATTTCACGCTGATGCAGATCGTGATCCTGGCGTCTTTGCCATTATTGCTGCTGGTCCGGGTGCCGCGCCGCCAGCCGGTCACCGCCGCCGCCGACGATTAGAGCGGCTCGCCGCGCGCCAGGCGCGGGCGGTCGCCGATCAGGCCCATCGCGTGGCGCATCAACAGGCGCTTCAAGGGCGGCAGCCGGTTGACCATCGCGAGGCCGAGATCGCGGGCGAGGCGCACCGGCGGGATCGTGTTGGAAAAGAGGCGGTTGAGACTGTCGGTCACCGCCGCAAGCAGCAGCGCGTCGGCGCGGCGCCAGCGCTGATATTTCTCCAGCACCATGTCGTCGCCGATATCGAGGCCGCGGCGGCGCGCGTCGACGACGAGCTCGGCCAGCGCGGCGATGTCGCGGATGCCGATGTTGAGGCCCTGGCCGGCGATCGGGTGGATGACGTGGGCGGCCTCGCTGACGAGCGCCAGGCGTCGCGCGACATAGCGTTCGGCCTGCATCAGCGCCAGCGGATAGGCCCAGCGCGGGCCGACCGGCTCGAGGGCGCCGAGGAAATCGCCGAAACGGGCGCGCAGTTCGGCGGCAAATTCCGCCTCGGGCAGGGCGATGATGCGCGGCGCGAGGTCGCTGTGCTCGGTCCACACGATCGACGAGCGCCCGCGGCGCGGCCGCGCCAATCTGCAGGATCGTCGGTCATCGGCAGGATCGCGAACGGCCCGGCCGGGAGGAAATGCTCGACCGCGATGCCGCCATGCGGCCTTGCGTGCGCGACGGTGGTGACGATGCCGGTCTGGCGGTAGCGCCATTCGACCGTGCGGATTGCAGCGGCCCGGCGCAGCGGCGACCCCTTGCCGTCGGCGGCGACAACCAGCCGCGCGGTGAGCCGTTCGCCGTCGTCGAGCAGAGCAGCGGCGCCGGTGTCGCTCGCCTCCATCGCCGCGATGCGCCGCGGCATCAGCAGCCGCAGCGTCGGCAGGGCATTTGCCCGGTCGAGCAGGGCGCGGCGCAAGACGCGGTTCTCGACGATATAGCCGAGCGGCGCGGCCGGCTCGGCCCCGGTGCCCAGTTGACCCAACTCGCGGTGGTCGTAATGCAGAAACAGCGGCGAATCGTCGTCGGCGACCCGGATCTCCCGAATCGGCTCCGCCTCGCCGGCGATCTGCGGCCACACCCCGATGCCGTCGAGCACGAGGCGCGAGCCGTAGGCGATCGCCGAGGTGCGGCCGTCAAAGTCGCGGTCGAGCGTCGCCGCCGGCTCCTGCGGGTCGACGATCGCGACCTGCAGCCCGGCCCCGGCGCAGGCGACGCCGAGCAGCAGCCCGGCCAGCCCGCCGCCCGCGATCACCAGTTCGGCACCGTCGCTCATGGCGGCAGGATGAGCATCGCGCAGCGCCGAGTCCAGTGCCGGCCGCCCCTCATTTCCACCTGTCGCCGCACTTGGCGAGGGGCATCCTTTCGCCGGCAGCAGCGATGGCGTAATGTCGCGGTGGCACGTCGCCGCCATCGCGTGGCGGCGTGCGCGCGGGTTGCGGCTGGGGGGCCGCGACCGGCAGGCGTTGGCAGCGTGGAGCGACCTCCAGCTTCGTCGTCCCGGGGCAAGCCGGGCAATGATGCGTCGGAGAAGATAGGGGGCACGGGGGATGCCGAGATCGGCACAACTGTCGGCTCGCGGCTTTGGCAACCGCGGGGGCAACCGCTGGGGCTATCGCCGCCGCGGCTGGAGCGAGACGTTCGGCGGTGTCGGGCAGTTTGCCTCCGCTGCGCTCGGCGGCGTTCTGGTGCTGGTGAGCTTTTTGTTGCTGCTCGCGCTGTTGACCTACAGTCCGCGCGACACCTCGCTTGATACCGCGGCCGGCGCGGCGGCGCGCAATTTCCTCGGCCGTGACGGCGCGCTCTGCGCCGACCTGCTGGTGCAGAGCGTCGGCCTTGCCGCCTATCTCATTCCGGCAGTGCTGCTCGGCTGGGCGTTCGGCCTGATGCTGCAGCGCCCGCTGCGGCATCCGGGGCGCCGCCTCGCCCTGTTGCTGTTGGCCCTTGTCCTCGCGGCGGCATCCTGCTCGATCCTCAATCCGGGCCAGGCGCTGCCGGCCGGTCCCGGCGGGGCGATCGGCTGGGCATTGTTGCGCCTCGTCGAGCGCGTCGGGCTCGGCTCCCTCGCTTTGCCGCTGGCGATGACCGCCGCCGCGCTGGTCGGCCTGCTGCTGCTGGTGATCGTCGGCCTGTCGCCGGGCGACTGGCGCGATGTCGGCCGCGGCGCGAACCGGGTCGCACGCGTTTCAGCGCGCGTCTCCGGGGGCGGCGCCGTTGCCGCGGCGACGCTCGGCCGGCACCTGTGGCGGCAATGGCGCGAGGCCCGGTCGGCGCAGCGGGCGCCGCCCGGCCGGCTGGCGCGGGTGACCGGCGCGCGTCCGGCGCGCGTCCGGCCGGCGGCGGGCTCCGGGGTGACCCCGCTGTCCGAGCGGCGCGAGCCGCAGCTCGGCCGGGTCGCGACGCCGCAGGACGAGAGCGCGGAGGCCGCGGCGCCGACCGCCCGGCTCTTCCAACTGGTGCTGCCGCGGACAAAGCCGGCTGCTTCGGGCAAGCGCGCCGCAGATGAACTGCAGCCGGCGCTCGACCTGAGGCACGAGTCGGAGCCGTTGCTGCCGCCGCTCGGCCTGCTGGCCAAGCCGCCCGCGGCCCCGACGACCTCGGTCGACGAGGACGCCCTGGCCAAGAACGCCCGCATGCTTGAGGCGGTGCTCGAGGATTACGGCGTGCGCGGCGAGATCGTGCAGGTGCGCCCCGGGCCGGTCGTCACGCTTTATGAGTTGGAGCCGGCGCCCGGCATCAAGGCGTCGCGGGTCATCGGCCTCGCCGACGACATCGCCCGCTCGATGAGCGCCATTTCGGTGCGCGTCGCGGTGGTGCCCGGCCGCACCGTGATCGGCATCGAATTGCCCAATCTCAAGGCCGAGACCGTGTTCCTGCGCGAACTGCTCGATTCTCCGGCTTATGAGAAGCACGCCGGGCGGCTGGTTCTCGGACTCGGCAAGGACATCAGCGGCGAGCCGGTCATCGCCGATCTGGCGCGCATGCCGCATCTGCTGATCGCCGGCACCACCGGCTCGGGCAAGTCCGTCGGCATCAACACGATGATCCTGTCGATCCTCTACCGGATGCCGCCCGACCGCTGCAAATTCATCATGGTCGACCCGAAGATGCTGGAACTGTCGGTGTATGACGGCATCCCGCATTTGCTGGCGCCGGTCGTCACCGACCCGAAAAAGGCGGTGCTCGCGCTCAAATGGACGGTGCGCGAGATGGAGAGCCGCTATCAGAAGATGTCGAAGCTCGGCGTGCGCAACATCGACGGCTTCAACACTCGGATCCGCGAGGCGGCGGAGAAGGACGAGCGCCTGGTGCGCAAGGTGCAGACCGGCTTCGACGCCGAGACCGGCCAGCCGGTGTTCGAGGAGCAGCCGTTCGACGCCAGCGAATTGCCGCTGATCGTCGTCGTCGTCGACGAGATGGCCGATCTGATGCTGGTCGCCGGCAAGGATATCGAGGCGGCGATCCAGCGCCTGGCGCAGATGGCGCGGGCCGCCGGCATCCACATCATCACCGCGACGCAGCGCCCCTCGGTCGACGTCATCACCGGCACGATCAAGGCCAATTTCCCGACCCGCATCAGCTTCCAGGTGACCTCCAAGATCGACAGCCGCACGATCCTCGGCGAAGGCGGCGCCGAGCAGCTCCTGGGGCGCGGCGACATGCTGTACATGGCCGGCGGTGGCCGCGTCACCCGCGTGCACGGCCCATTTGTCACCGACGACGAGGTCGAGCGCGTCGTCTCGTTTCTGAAGTCGCGCGGCCAGCCCGACTATATCGACGACATCACCGAGGACGACGGCGCCCCGCTCGACCCGCTGGGCGGCGACGACGACGGCGGCTCCGGCGACGGCCTCTACGATCAGGCGGTGGCGCTGGTGTGCCGCGAGCGCAAGGCTTCGACCAGCTTTGTCCAGCGCCACCTGCAGATCGGCTACAACCGTGCGGCGCGGCTGATCGAGCGCATGGAGAGCGAAGGCGTCGTCAGCGCCGCCAACCATGTCGGCAAGCGCGAAGTGTTGGCGCCGCCGGGGCGCTGAGCTAGTTCTTCGCCCGAAAGGCGTATTTGCAGCTGGGCGATACGATGGCGGCGGTGAGGGTGTTGCCTTCGATGTGCCCGGTCATGCGCACGACGCCTTTTCGCACGCGCATTGATGCTTTGAAAATTCCGTTTTTGTCGACCTGTCCGGTTAAGGTCGTGCTGAACCGCGGGACATAGGCAAAGCGCACCTCCCCCCGGGATATTGTCAGCGGGTAGACCGCGCCGGGCGGAGGCTGGGTGCAGTCGCCATCGATGACCGTCTTCAAGGTCAGCGTTCCGGTGTATTCGCCGTCGAAGCTGTCCGCGCGCTGCGCCCATGCGACGCTCCCCAGCCCCGCGGCGAACAGGAGAGCCAGTCCCAGCCGTCTCACCATTCCCTACGTCCCGGTCAGTCTTGCTGATCGAGCGTGACATGGCTCGCGGCGCCGGCGCAAGCCGGTCAGCGATGCTCGCGACTGGCCGGGGCGGGCGCCAGGCCGCATTGACCCGGCCGGCAAGGGGATTATGTCTGCGCGACGCGCGTTGTTGCGCCGTGGAGAATAGCGTACCGATGAGGTCCTTTTTGCATCGCTGCTCGGCGGTTGCCGCGGCGCTTCTGCTGCTGCTTGGCGCGAGCATTGCACAGGCCGCGGTGACGCCGGCCCCGCTGAGCCCGCAGGACACGCTGGAGCTGCAACGCATTGCCGCCTACCTCAACGGCATCCGCACGATGACGGCGCACTTCCAGCAGGTCGCCAATAACGGCGCGACCAGCAGCGGCAAGTTGTGGGTGGCGCGCCCGGGCCGCATGCGCTTCGAGTACGCCCCGCCCAACGCGATCACGCTGCTGGCCGACAGCAATTCGGTCTATTACTGGGACAAAGAGCTCAACCAAACCTCGAAATACGATTTGCGCTCGACCCCGGCTTGGTTCTTCCTGCGCGATCCGATCAGCTTCGGCTCGGATGTGGTTGTCACCCGCTTCACGCACGGCTCGGGCATGGCCGAGGTCACGGTGGTCGAGACCGACCAGCCCGATTCCGGCTCGCTGACCCTGGCGTTCAGCGAGAACCCGCTCAGCCTGCGGCAATGGACCGTGGTCGACCAGGAGGGCAAGACAACCGTGGTCACGCTGTCCGACCTGCAATTCGGTATGGCGCTCGATCCCCGCCTGTTCCAATATCAATATCTCTTCTCCGGCTCCAACCGCTGAGAGCACCAACAAGAGCGAGCGTGATGTCTGGTCGCAACCTTCCGTTCATTGGCATCCCGTGCTGCCTGCGCACGATCAACGAGCGCATTTTCCACACAGCCAGCGAGCGATACCCGCACGCCGTCATCGATGCCGCCGGCTGCCTGCCGATGCTGATCCCGGCGATCGGGCCGAAGATCGATGTCACCGCGCTGCTCGACGGCCTCGACGCGCTGCTGCTGACCGGCAGCCCCTCCAACGTCGAGCCCGGTCATTACGGCGGGCCGCCGAGCATGGAGGGTACGCTGCACGACCCTGACCGCGATGCCACGACGCTGCCGCTGATTCGCGAGGCGGTGCGGCGCGACATGCCGATCCTGGCGATCTGCCGCGGCATTCAGGAACTCAACGTCGCGCTCGGCGGCACCCTGCACCAGCGGATCTTCGAGATGCCCGAGCGCTTCAACCACCGCCGCCGCAAGGGACCGATGACGCTCGACGAGCGCTACGGCCCGGCGCACAGCGTTGCCCTGACACCAGGGGGCGTGCTGACGCAGTTGGCCGGCGGGGCCAGCGAGATCATGGTCAATTCGCTGCACGGGCAGGGGATCGATCGGCCCGGCCCCGATCTCTTGGTCGAGGCGGTGGCGCCGGACGGTCAGATAGAAGGCGTCAGCCTGCCGGGTGCCCAATTCGTCGTCGGCGTCCAGTGGCACCCGGAGCACAAGGCGCTGGAAAACCCGTTTTCGCGGACATTGTTCGCGGCTTTTGGCCAGGCTTGCCACACGGCCATCGCGGCGGATGCGACAAAGCGCCGCGCAGCGTAAGGGAATAAAATTTAGTTCCTGCTTCGTGCATGCGTTTTTCGATGAGGTCGCATGCGTGAAACGCATCTTCCTGCGTGGCCTTCGATCCCCATCTTAATGTTCCAGAAGCGGAGAGGATCGCCAAGATCCTCTTGACACCGGCCCCGTTTCCCCTGCGGGCCCGGCTTTCCCCCAAGCGCTTCTGACAAGCAGGCGCCCGGTCATCCCCCCCGACCGGGCGCCGTTTTGTTTGCGCGTTGCTTGTCATTGCCGGCGCCGCGCGCCACTCTGGCCGCCGTGCTTGAACCGCAGCCCGGTGCCGCCTTGCGTCTGATCACCTGGAATATCAACTCGGTGCGGCTGCGCGTCGCGTTGGCGTGCCGGCTGCTGGAGGAGCAGCAGCCGGACGTCCTGTGCCTGCAGGAGACCAAGACCCCGGACGAACTGTTCCCGCGCGAGGCGTTCGCGGCGCTCGGCTACCGCCACATGCTGGTGCACGGCATGAAGGGGTATAACGGCGTTGCCGTGCTGTCGCGGCTGCCCTTCGCGTCGGCGACGACGCGCGCCTGGTGCGCCCGCAGCGATTGTCGCCATGCCGTCGTCGAACTGCCCGGCGGCATCGAATTGCACAACATCTACGTGCCGGCCGGGGGCGACGTCCCGGACCCCGACGCCAACCCCAAATTCGCCCACAAGCTGCAGTTTCTCGACGAGCTGACGACATGGTTCGCCGCCGAGCGCGATTCCGGCCGCCCGATGATCGCGGTCGGCGACCTCAACATCGCGCCGCTCGAAACCGATGTCTGGTCGCACAAGCAGTTGCTGAGCGTGGTCAGCCACACCCCGGTCGAGGTCGAGCGCCTCGGAGCGCTGCAGCGGGCCGGCGGGTTTGTCGACGCGGTGCGCCATTTCGTGCCGCCGGACGAGCGCCTCTATACCTGGTGGAGCTATCGCAACCGCGACTGGGCGGCGAGCGACCGCGGTCGCCGGCTCGACCATGTCTGGGTGACGCCGCCGCTGATCGGGCGCGCTCGCTGCGGCGCAGGTGCATCGCGATATTCGCGGCTGGGACAAGACCTCCGACCACGTGCCGGTGATGGTCGAGTTCGCCGGCTGACCCGTTACTGGCTACAGCCGGCGATAGAGGTGATAGCGGCCCGGGGCGACGCCGTCGGGCAGGGTCAACACCTCAAGTTCCGCCGCATTCGACCGGCGGGTCGCTGACCAGCACCGCCGCCGGGGCATAGCAAAGCCACGATGTCCGGCGTCAACGCCGCCGCGAGTGCGAGGTTGGCAGCGGCGTCGCCGGTGCCGACATCGAGATGGGCGAGCGCGACGCGATGCCCGAACCGCTCGCGCGCCGCCGGCAGCGTCTCGCGCAGATCGCCGAGGATCAGCATTTCGGGCGGCGGTACGCAATCGGGGTGGGCGGCGACCCGGCGCTCGCAGACATAAATGTCGCGGTCGGGGAACAGCTCGCGCAGATGGTCGTAGGTGCGGCCGTTGCCGAGCCCGAGCTCGAGCACGATCCCGTCAATTCCGTCGATCAGCGCGGCGGCGCGACCGAGGCAGGCGCGCTGCGCCTCGAGCCGCCGGATGAAGCTGTCGAGCCGGCTCATGGAGGCGGCGTCGCGCCCGGCCCGCTTCCGACGGTGCCCGGTGCACCGTGCTCTCGCGCAGGTGACGCACTTCCGACAGCGCGGAGCGCAGCTGGTTGTTGGTCAGCTCCAGCCGGTGCGCCAGCTCGCGCATGATCGACACCGCCATCGTCGGAAACTCGCGCACCATGCGCATGAACGGCCCCTTGGCGATGCGCAATGCGACGAGACGCGTTTTTGCCCGCACCGTGGCGGTGCGCGGCACGTCGCCAAGGATCGCCATCTCGCCGACGATGTCGTTCGCGCCGAGTGTCGCGATGGTCAGCGGGCCCCTCGGCGTTTCGACGATGATGTCCGCCTCGCCCTCGATGATCAGATACGCTGCGTCGGCCTGATCGCCCTGGTGAAACAGCGTGGTGCCGTCATCAAACGCGACCCGCTCGCTCATGAACGCCAGGAGCTTGAGGCGCGCCGGCTCGATCTCCGCGAAAAACGGTATCCGGCGAAGCAGCTCGTATTCCTGTAGCAAGCTCACCCTGCGATCCTCCCGGTTCCGGCACCGGCGCTGTTGCGCTCTGTCATTCGGCTGCCATCAGCAGCCCGGTCAATGAATCCTTGCGGTCGAGATCGGCCATGCGGCCCTGCTCCTGCAATTTGCCGCCGCTCATGACCAGCACGCGGTCGAAGCTGCGCGCCAGGCTGGCGCGGTGCAACACCCAGATCAGGCCGCGTCCCGCCATCTCCTGCTGCAACCCCTCGGTAACCTTGGACTGCGACTGGCCGTCGAGCGCCGCGGTCGCCTCGTTGAGGATCATCAGGTCGGGGCGCTTCAGCAGCGCGCGCGCGATCGCCGCACGCTGCCGCTGCGCCAGCGACAGCCGCGAGCCGCCGCTGCCCACCTGGTATTCGAGCCCGACATCGACGACTGCGGCGCGCAGCCCGAGTGCCTCCAGCACCTCGCGCAGCACCGCCGGCACGCGCACCGCCGCGTCCGCCTCGCCGTAGGCGATCTTGCCGGCCAGAATGTTGTCCTGCAGCGAACCCGCGGCGTTGTAGCGCTCGCGGTCGAAGAACTCGATCTGCCCCTGTGCCTCCGCCGGCAGGTCGCGGCGGAAGGTGCGGCGCGCTTCGAGCAGCCGCTCCTGCAGCGGGGCGTCGAGCACGTCGAGGCGATGGCGCGCGGCGATCAGCTTGAACGGCACCGACAGCAGCCGGCGCCGCTGCGCCGGGTCCAGCGCGGCGATCCCGCCGCCGTCGATCGTCGCCCAGAATGGCGGCGAATTCGGGCAGCTCATCGGCGCCGATAAAGCTGAACTGCTCGAAGAATTCGTGCTCGGGCGGCAGCCCGGCGAACATCTCGGTCATCGTCGCGGCGACCTGCCGGCCAACCTCGATCAGTTCGTCGGTCAGACCGACCTTGTCGAGAACCTGCAGCACGTAGGCATTGTCGGCGAGCGCGTCGAACTCGAAGACCGGGCCGATCGGCGTGCCGAACAGCAGGTTTTCGGCGACCGTCGCGTTGTTGTTGTAGCGCTCGACATCGTAGGTCTCGACCAGCTTGGTGATGCCGTCGGCGGCGAGCCGCTCGGCCAGCGCATGGCGCGCCTCGAGCAGTTGCGCGGTCAGTTCGGGGCGGGCGGCCGGGTCGATGCGGCCGCGCAGCCCGAAATTGTAGACATCCTCCTCGAAGTCGAGCCGCGCCAGGATCTCGGCGATGCGCCGCGGACAGTTCTGCGTGATTGGCGACGCCGGCGCTTGCCAGGTCAATCCAATCGGCATGCAAATCGAGATCGATATTGCCCGATCGCCGTGCCTCGTCGACCCGGCGCGCCTGGCGCCGAGTTTCCGCCTCGTCGTACTCGGCCGCCGCGAGCGGGCGGTGGCGCAGGCTCAACAGCAGATTGTCGCGCAAGCTCCCGGTGAACAGGTAAGGCGTTGCACTGACGTAGCCGATGCGCCGGCCGACGACGGCGACCGGCAGATCTGCCAGATTGTGTCCGCCGATCGCGATGCGGCCGCTGGTCGGCCGGGCCAGCCTCGCCAACAGCAGCGCCAGTTCGTTCTTGCCGCCGCCGCTCTGGCCGATGACCGCGACATGCTCGTCAAGCTTCAGGCTGAAGCTGACCGCATCGACGACGCGGCTGCGATCGTCTTCGGCGAGCGACAGATTGCTGACGGCCAGCTCCCCCTCGAGCCGCGGCACGCTGTCCGGCTCGGCGAGCAGGAGCTGCTCGTCGGTCATGCCCGCGGGATCGAACTGCTCGATAATCTGCTCGTAGGTGATCCGCGTATTTTCCTTGTTCTGGTAGAAGTCGAGCAGCTCCTTCCACGGCGACGCCATGTCCTTATAGGCCGCCAGCACCGCCACCAGCGCGCCGAACGACAGACTGCCGCGGATCACCAGATACCCACCGATCAAGTAGAAGAAAAACGGTGTAAGCTGATTAATAAAATTGTTAAGGAATTTCGTGAAAAATTTTCTCTGGTAGATCTCGAACCTGATATCGAAGATCCGGCCCAGCACGTTGGCAAAATCGGTAAGCTGCAGCTTGACCGTGTCGTTGACGTGGATTTCGACAATACCGGCTGCCGATTCCTGGACGCGGTCAGCGACAACGCGGACCGTGCGTACGCGCTGCTTCCCCAGCTGGTTCGTCTTGCGTTGCAGCTTGGGGATGATATAGGCCTGGATCGGATAGAGCGAGACCGCGGCGGCGCCGAGTACCGGGTCCTGTATGAACATGAACAAGACGATCGTCAGCAACGTCCCGCCCTGGAAAGCCGGCAGCGCCACGGCGTCGCCGATGAAACCGCCCAGCGACTCGCTCTCGGCGGTGATCATCGGGATGATCTGCGCCGACGACGTTTTGTGGAAGTAGGTCAGCGGAAAGCGCAGCAGACGCTGGTACAGCAGATAGCGAAAACGCCGCAGCATACGCTCGCCCAGCCGGCCCTTGTAGGTGTTTATATAGAATTTGAAAATGCCGTTGACCAATACGAGCAAAAGAAACGCGACGCATAGAAGTATCAGATAAGGGACACGCTCGAATTCGAAGCCGAAGACCGCTTGCGGAAACTTGGCGCTTTCGCGAATGGCGTGGTTGACAATGGTTTTCGGCAGATCGAGCGAAAAATAAAGGGCGGGAAACGAGGCGAGCGTCAACACCAGCAGGTAGATCTGCTGCGGCATGCTGTGCTTGAAGATGAAGCGGTAGATCGTCGGTTCGAGATCGGTGGCCTCGGGAGGCGGCGACGGCGGCGGCGCGGCCGGTAACTCGGCGGCCGGCGCGCGCGGCGTCCGCACCCGCGCGAAGAACCCCGGGCGGGCGAGCCCCTCGACCGATGCGGCGAGCGCCGCTACGCCCTTCATCGCGGCCGGGCCGCGAAAAAATTCATCGAAAACATCATCTCGCGCGCCCCCGCGCCGCATGGCATAGTCGCCGCCGGCAGGGACGGAGGCTTTGCGTGAGCGCGCGCCGCGACCACAAGCGCATCCTGATCTACAGCCATGACACCTTCGGTCTTGGCCACCTGCGGCGCTGTCGGGCCATTGCCCACTCCCTTGTTGAAGCCGATTCCTCGCTCTCCATCCTGATCTTATCGGGCTCGCCGATCATCGGCAGCTTCGATTTCCGCTCACGTGTCGATTTTGTGCGGATTCCGGGCGTTATCAAGCTGCGCAACGGCGAATATGTCTCGCTCAGCCTGCATATCGACATCGAGGAGACGCTCGCCATGCGCTCCTCGATCATCCGCCATACCGCCGACATCTTCGACCCCGACATGCTGATTGTCGACAAGGAGCCGCTTGGCTTGCGCGGCGAGGTGCGACCGACGCTCGACCTGCTGCGCGAGCGCGGCACGCCGCTGATCCTCGGCCTGCGCGACGTCATGGACGATCCGGGCGCGCTTGAAACCGAATGGGCGCGCAAGAACGCGATCCCGGCGCTCAGCCAATATTACAACGAGATCTGGGTCTACGGCCTGCCGCAGATCTGCGATCCCGCTCGCCGGCCTCGAACTGCCGGCAACCGTGCGCCGGCGCATGGTCTATACCGGCTATCTGCGGCGCAACGTGCCGGCCGCGGTGGCGGCGCCCAATGTTGCCGAGTTGCCCGACGGCGGGTTTCTGCTGGTGACCGGCGGCGGCGGCGGCGACGGCGAGGGTCTGATCGACTGGGTGCTTGCCGCCTACGAGCACGACCCGGGCGGGCTGCCGCCGGTGCTCCTGGTGTTCGGCCCGTTCATGCAGCCCGACCATCAGGCGGCCTTCGCCGCGCGCGCCGCGCTGCTGCCCAAGGTGCGCACGCTGACCTTTGACGCTCGCCTCGAGCAGCTGATGGCGCGCGCCGCCGGGATCGTCGCGATGGGCGGCTACAACACCTTCTGCGAGATCCTGTCGTTCGACAAGCCGGCGCTGATCGTGCCGCGCACGGCGCCGCGCCTCGAGCAATTCATCCGCGCCCGCCGCGCCGCGGAGCTTGGGCTTGTCGCGGTGCTTGTCCGACACCGACGGGCGCGACCCGCGCATCATGGCCGCGGCGCTGATGCAGCTGGCGCAGCAGCCGCCGCCATCGGCAGTGGTCATTCCGGGCCTGCTCGACGGCATGGCGAGCGTCAACCGGCTGGCGCGGAAATGGCTGTATCCGGGGCGGCCGGGGGCGGTGCGCCTCGGCGCGCGGCGCAAGGCGTGACGATGCCTGACCCGGCACCGGCCGCGGGACGCGTCGCCTTTGTCCTCAAGGGCTATCCGCGCCTGTCGGAGACCTTCATCGCCCAGGAGATCCGGGCGCTCGAACAGCGCGGGCTCGACGATCGACATCGTCTCGCTGCGCCACCCGACCGACCGCACCAGCCACCCGGTGCATGGCGAGATCCGCGCCCCGGTGCTGTACCTGCCGGAATATCTCAAGGACGCGCCGCGCCGGGTCGTTGCCGCCTGGCGCCGCGTCCGCCGGCTGCCGGGCTATCGTGCGGCGCGGCGCGCCTGGCTCGCCGACCTGGTGCGCGACCCGACGCCGAACCGCATCCGCCGCTTCGGCCAGGCGCTGGTCCTGGCGGCCGAGGCGTCGCCGGCCACCGCCCACCTGCACGCGCATTTCCTGCACACGCCGGCCTCGGTCGCGCGCTATGCGGCGGTGATGCGCGGCCTGCGCTGGTCGGTCTCGGCGCATGCCAAGGACATCTGGACGATCCCCGACTGGGAGAAGCGCGAGAAGCTGGCATCGGCCGCCTGGGCGGTGACCTGCACCGATTCCGGCCGGCATCATCTCGCCGCGCTGGCGCCATCGCCGGACAAGGTCGTGCTGTCGTATCACGGGCTCGATCTCGCCCGCTTCCCGCCGCCGCCCGCGCGCCCGCCGCGCCCCGGCGATGACGGCAGCGAGCCGGCGCGCCCGGTCGTGCTGCTGTCGGTCGGCCGTGCGGTCGAGAAGAAGGGCTATGACGATCTGCTCGCCGCCCTTGCGTTGCTGCCCTCCGGTCTCGCCTGGCGCCTCGTCCATATCGGCGGTGGCGCGCTCGCCAAGCAGCTCAAGCGGCAGGCGGAGCGGCTCGGCCTCGCCGACCGTATCGAGTGGCGTGGCGCACGGCCGCAGCCCGAGGTGCTCGCGGCCTATCGCGAGGCCGATCTGTTCGTGCTGGCTGCCAAGATCGGCCGCGACGCCGACCGCGACGGCCTGCCCAACGTGCTGATGGAGGCGCAGAGCCAGCGCCTCGCCTGCGTCGCAACCCGACTGCCGGGCATTGCCGAGTTGATCGAGAACGGTCGCACCGGCGTGCTGGTGCCGCCCAGCGACCCGGCCTCCCTGGCGGCCGCGCTCGCCGGGCTGATCGCCGACCCGGCGCGCCGTGTCGTGCTCGGCGCGGCCGGCGAGGCGCGGGTGCGGCGCGACTTCGATATGCAGCGCGGCATCGGCGAGCTCGCGGCATTGTTCGGCCTGCCGGCGGCCTCGCCGGCATTGGCCGCGGAGTGAACTTAGGGGCATGCGGATTGCGTTCTATGCGCCGCTGAAGCCGCCCGACCATGCCGTTCCGTCCGGCGACCGCCGCATCGCGCGGCTGTTTCTCGACGCCCTGCGCCTGGCCGGTCACACGCCGTTTCTGGCCTCGCACCTGCGCGTCTATGACGGCGCGGGCGATATGGCGCGCCAGGCGCGGCTCGCCGCCGTCGCGCGCCGTCAAGCGGCGCGTCTGGTGCGGGCGTGGCAGCGGGCGCCGCAGGATGCCCCGGGCCTCTGGTTCACCTACCACCTCTATTACAAGGCGCCGGATTGGCTCGGCCCGGCGGTCAGCGCGGCATTCGGCATCCCCTATGTCGTCGCCGAGGCCTCCAGCGCGGCGAAGCGGGCAGGGGGGCGGTGGGACATCGGCCATCGCGCGGTCGTGGCGGCATTGCGCCAGGCCGATGCCGTCATAGGGCTCAACCCGGCCGACCGCGCCGGCGTCGTGCCGCTGTTGCGCGACCCGCAGCGCTGGATCGCGGTGCCGCCGTTTCTCGACGCCCAGCCATATCGCGTCGTCCGGCCGCGGCGAGCCGGCCCGCCCCGCCTGATCGCTGTGGCGATGATGCGCCCGGGCGACAAGCTCGCCTCGTACCGGCTGCTCGGCATCGGCCTTGGCGCGGCTGCTCGATCTCGAATGGTCGCTCGACGTGGTCGGCGACGGCCCGGCCCGGCCCGATGTCGAAGCCGCGCTGGCGCCGCTCGGCGAGCGGGTGCGCTATTGGGGTGAATGCGGCGATGCCGGCGTCGCGGCGGCGCTGGACGAAGCCGATTTGCTGGTATGGCCGGCGATCAATGAAGCCTTCGGCATGGCGTTGCTCGAAGCGCAGGCGAGTGGTGTGCCGGTCGTTGCCGGGGCGAGCGGCGGGGTCGCCGGCATCGTCGCCGCCGGCGAAACCGGGCTGCTGGTTCCGCCGGGCGATGCGACGGCCTTCGCCGCGGCGGCGCGCCGTCTGATCCGCGATACGACGGCGCGCGGTGCAATGGCGGCGGCGGCGCGGGCCAAGGTCGCGCGCGAGCACAGCCTGCCGGCCGCCGCCGCGCGGCTCGCCAAGGTGATCGGGCAGCTCGCGCCGGAGCGGGCGGCGTGACCGCCTCGGTCCTCTTTCATGTGCAATACCTGCTCGGCATCGGGCATCTGCAGCGCTCGCTGCGCATCGCCGAGGCGCTCGTCGAGCGCGGCGTCGCCGTGACCTTGGTGAGCGGCGGCATGCCGGCCGCGCTGCCGGTGCACCCCGCGATCCGTTTCGTGCAATTGCCGCCGGTGCGGGCGCGCGACGCGCGGTTCGAGCTGATCGACGGCGCCGGCCGGCCGCTCGACGACGCGCTGCGCCAGCGAAGGCGGGCGGCGCTGCTGGCAGCCTTTGCGGCGGCGCGGCCCGACGCGGTGGTTATCGAGGGCTTCCCGTTTGCCCGGCGCGCCTTCCGCTTCGAGCTCGATCCGCTGATCGCCGCCGCCCGCGCGACGCAGCCGCGGCCGCGGCTGATCGCATCGGTGCGCGACATCGTGGCGGTGCGCGACGACCCGGAGCGCCGCCGCGCGATCGTCGCCCGGGTGCGCGCGGAGTTCGATGCGGTGCTGGTGCATGGCGACCCGGCGCTGGTGCCGTTCGAGGCGAGCTTTCCGGCGGCGCCCGAGATCGCCGACCGTCTGATATATACCGGCTATGTCAGCCCGCCCGATGACGCGGGCAGCGCCGACGCGACAATCGGCGCCGGGGAAGTTGTCGTTTCGGCCGGCGGCGGCGCGGCCGGTCGCGGGCTGCTCGATACGGCGCTCGCTGCCCGCTGCGCCGGCTGCTTTGCCGACACGAAGTGGCGGCTGCTCGCCGGCACCCATTTGCCGGAGGAGGATTTCGCCGCGCTGTGCCATGCCGCGCCGGACGGGGTCGTCGTCGAGCGGTTCCGGCGCGATTTCGTCGGCGTGCTGCGCCGCTGTCGGGTCTCGGTCAGCCAGGCCGGCTACAATACGGTGCTCGACATCCTCGCCGCCGGCGCCCGCGCCGTGCTGGTGCCGTTTGCGGCGGAACGCGAAACCGAGCAACTGGTCCGCGCCGAGCGGCTGGCGGCATTGGGGGCGGTGGAGCTGGTGCGCGAGAGCGACTTGACGCCCGGCGCCCTCGCCAAGGCGATCGAGCGTGCCGCGTCGCGGCGGCCGGCCGCGGTCGCGTTCGACACCGCGGGCGCTTCCCGCTCGGCCCAGCTGATCGCCGCGATGATCGGCGCCGCGCCGCGCCCGGCCGCTGATTGTGTTCCGATGGTTTTGTGACGCCGGCGAGCCGGGGTATTATCGCTCGATGAGTGGGCAGGGGTGCGCCGCCGCGTGGTCCGATCTGGTCGGCGAGCTCGATCGCTGGGGCGAGGCCGGCCGCGTCGCGACGCTGTGGTGGCGCGACGACGATGCGGTCGCAGCGACGCCGCGGCTGGAGGCGCTGTTGCGGCTCGCCGGCGCGGTGCCGCTGGCACTGGCCGTGATCCCGGCGCTCGCCGAGCCCGATCTGGCATCGGCCTTGTCGGCGATGCCGCAGGTCGCGGTCTGGCAGCATGGCTGGCAGCACGCCAATCGTGCAGTCCACGGCAAGAAGAGCGAGTATCCGCCCGGCCGGGCTGCGTCTGCCGTCGGCGCTGAGATCGGTGCCGGCCGGGCTCGGCTGCGGGCATTGTTCGGGTCGCGCGCGCGGCCTGTCCTGGTGCCGCCATGGAACCGATTCGCCGAGGAATTTCTGCCGCTGTTGCCGGAATTCGGCATTGCCGGTTTGTCGGCGACGCCGGCGCGCCATGGCGCCGCCGCGATGCCGGACGGCCTCGCCCGGATCGATGTGCATGTCGATCTGGTCGCGTGGCGCGCGGGAGGCGGTTTTGTTGGCGAGGCCGTCGCGCTCGGCGGCCTGGTCGCCAGTTTGCAAGCGGCGCGGCGTGATGCCGGGCCGGCCGGACGCCCGATCGGCATCCTGACGCATCACCGGATCATGGATCGTGCGAGCTTTGCCTTTGTCGAGCGGCTGATCGAACGGGCCGACAGCCACGGCGCGGTGCGCTGGGCCGCCCCCGGCGATTTCTGGCCCGGAGAGACGCTGCAATGAGCCGGGTCGACATGGCGGAAATCGCCGAGGACGACGCGCCGACAAGCCGGCATGTCTACCCGGCCTCGGCGATGGTCGGCGACTATCTGCGCGCCGCCGCCGGGCTGGTGCCGACGGTGGCGGTGTTCACCAGCGCCCAGGTCAGCCTGGTGCCGGCGACCGTGCTCGGGAGCGTCGGCGTCGTCTTTGCGATTTTTGGCTTGCGCACCCTGCTGCGGCATGGGACGAGCCTCGAGATGACCGACACCGAGCTGCGCACCGGCGGCGCCCTGCGGCGAACGATCACCTGGGCGGAGCTCGACCGCCTGAAGCTCGCCTACTATTCGACGCGGCGCGACCGCAAGAGCGGCTGGATGCAGCTCGAGCTCGGCGCCGGCCGCACCCGGGTGCGTCTCGACAGCCGCATCGCCGGCTTCGACCTGCTGCTGCGGCGTGCCGCGGAGGCCGCCGGCGCCCGCCGGATAGCGCTCAATGACGCGACCTTCGCCAATCTGCAGGCGCTCGGCATCGCGATGCCGGATTTTAGGCCAGATCGATGACTGACCTGTTGCGGGTTGAGGATCTGCACGTCCGGTTTGCCACGCCGGGCGGCTTCATCGAGGCGGTGCGCGGCGTCAGCTTCCGCATGCGCCCGGCCTCGACGGTTGCCGTCGTCGGCGAGTCGGGCTCCGGCAAATCGGTCGTCAGCCAGAGCATTCTGCGCATCCTGCCGCGCAATGGCGAGATCAGTCGCGGCTCGATCCGCTTCGCCGATCCGCGCGGCGACGGCGAGGCGGTCGACCTCGTCCAGTTGCCGGCCGACGGCCCGGCCATTCGAGCGATCCGCGGCGGCCAGATCTCGATCATCTTCCAGGAGCCGATGAGCTCGCTGTCGCCGGTGCACACGGTCGGCGACCAGGTCGGCGAGGCGCTGCGCCTGCACCGCAGCGCGAGCGCGGCCGAGGCGCGCGAGCTGACCATCGACATGCTGCGCCTCGTCGGCTTTCCCGACGGCGAGCGGGCCTGGCGCAGCTATCCGTTCGAGCTGTCGGGGGGCTTGCGCCAGCGCGCGATGATCGCGATGGCGCTGGTGTGCCGCCCGGCTTTGCTGATCGCCGACGAGCCGACGACGGCGCTCGACGTCACGATCCAGGCGCAGATCCTGAAGCTGATCGTCGAATTGCAGCGCGAGCTCGGCATGGCGGTGCTGCTGATCACCCATGATCTCGGGGTCGTCGCCAACGTCGCCGAGGAGATCGTCGTGATGTATCACGGCGAGGTCATGGAGAGCGGCACGCTCGACGACGTGTTCAGCCGGGCGCAGCACCCTTATCTGCGCGCGTTGCTGCGGGCCGTGCCGCATTTCGACATGCAGCCGGGCGAGCGCCTGCAGCCGATCCGCGAGATCCCGCCCGGCGATGCGCCCTATCTGATGGCGCAGCGCGAGGCGGAGGAGGCGGCGACGGGGACGGCCGGCGTAGAGGTGCCGCTCCTCGAATGCACCGACATCCGCAAGAGTTTCGGATTGCGCCGCGGCGGTCTGTTCCGCAGCGGGGTGGCGATGCGGTCGGTCGCGGTCGACGGCGTCAGCCTCAAGATCGCGCGCGGCGAGTGTCTCGGCCTCGTCGGCGAGAGCGGCTGCGGCAAGACGACGTTGAGCAAGGTATTGCTGCGCGCCCTGACCCCGGATTTCAGGCAGTGTGACCTTCAACGACCATGGCGTGGCGACCGATGTGCTGGCGCTCGACAGCGAGGCGCTGAAGGCGTTTCGCCGCCGGGTTCAGTTCATCTTCCAGGACCCGTTCGGCTCGCTCAACCCGCGCATGAGCGTCTACGACATCATCGCCGAGCCGCTCGTCGTCCACGGCATCGGCGATGCGCGCTCGCGCTGGGAGATGGTGTCGGAGCTGGTCGGGCTGGTCGGGCTGCGCGTGCGCGACCTGCGGCGCTACCCGCACAGCTTTTCGGGCGGCCAGCGCCAGCGCATCGGCATCGCCCGCGCGCTGGCACTGCGGCCGGAATTGGTGATCTGCGACGAGCCCGTCTCGGCGCTCGACGTGTCGATTCAGGCGCAGATCCTCAACCTCTTGATGGATTTGCAGAAAAAGCTCGGCCTGACCTACCTGTTCATCTCGCACAATCTGGCGGTGGTCGACTACATCGCCGACCGGATCGCGGTGATGTGCGCCGGACGGATCGTCGAGGTGGCGCCGCGCGGTGTCCTGTTCCGCGATCCGGTGCACCCCTACACCCAGGCATTGCTCGACGCGATCCCGACCCCCGACCCGGCGCACCGCCTCGATTTCCGGCGGCTGATGCAGGGGCGGGCGTCCGATCCGGCCGGGTGGCCCGAGCCGTTCCGGCGGGTGCCGGAGCGGGAGGTGCATCTGATCGAGGTTGCGCCCGGGCACTGGGTCGAGGCCAGTGCCCCGCCGCGCCTCAGCTCACCGCGCGAAGCGAGCCTGGCGGAGCAGGCCTGATGGCCCGCTCGATGCTGATCATCGCCGCGCTGTTGCTGGCGGCATTGTCGGGTCCGGCGCGCGCGGCGATGCGCGAGACGCCGTTTTTCGCAGCGTCGGTGGCGAAGGGCGAGCTGCCGCCGGTCGCCAGCCGCGTGCCGCGCGAGCCGTCGCTCGCCGAACTCGAGACGATAGGCCGTCCCGGCGGCGAATTGCGCATGCTGATGGCGAGCCCCAAGGATACGCGGCTGATGGTCGTCTACGGCTATGCCCGGCTGGTGCGCTACACGCCGGCGCTGGCGCTCGTTCCCGACATTCTCGAAAAGGTCGATGTCGAGGACGGGCGCATCTTCACGCTGCATCTGCGTCCCGGCCATAAATGGTCCGACGGCCAGCCCTTTACCGCCGAGGATTTCCGCTTCTGGTTCGAGGATTACGCGGAAAACAAGACCCTGTCGCCGTCAGGCCTGCCGCTGGCGCTGCTGCCGAACGGCGAGGCGCCGCATTTCGAGGTTATCGACAAGGAGACCGTCCGCTACAGCTGGAGCCATCCCAACCCGCTGTTTTTGCCGGCATTGGCCGGGGCAGACCCGCTGTTCATCTATTGCCCTGCCCATTACCTGAAGCAGTTTCACGCCAAATACGCCGACAAAGCCACCCTTGCCAAATTGGTAAAGCAGGCAAGAGCCCGCAATTGGGCCGCCTTGTTCCATAAACGTGGGGCAATGTACCGCAACGATAACCCGGCTCTCCCATCGCTGGAGCCTTGGATATTAAAGACGGCGCCGCCTTCTGAGCGCATCGTGTTTGATCGCAACCCTTATTACTATCGGGTCGACGGCGCCGGCCATCAGCTGCCGTATATCGACCGGATCGTGTTCACGATCGCCAACAGCCGGATCATCGCCGCCAAGACCGGCGCCGGCGAGAGCGACCTGCAAGCGCGCTATCTGACCTTCGATGACTACACCTTCCTCAAGGTCGGCGAGCCGGAGAACCATTACAAAGTACGGCTGTGGCGCACCGGCCCCGGCAGTCAGCTGGCGCTCTACCCCAACCTCAACGTCAATGACGAGGTGTGGCGCAAGGTGGTGCGCGACGTGCGGTTCCGCCGCGCCCTGTCGCTCGCCGTCAATCGCCACGAAATCAACCAGGTGATCTATTTCGGGCTGGCGATCGAGGGGCAGAACACGGTGTTGCCGCGCAGCCCGCTGTTTCGCCCGGAATATCGCGCCGCCTGGGAAGCCTTCGATATCGGCCGGGCCAACCGGCTGCTGGACGAGATGGGATTGAAGCGCGACGGCGACGGCCTGCGCCAGTTGCCGGACGGCCGCACGCTCGACATCGTCGTCGAGGATTCCGGCGAGTTGCGCGAGAAATCCGATGTGCTCGAGCTGATCCGCGATTCGTGGCGGCTATGCGGCATCCGACTGTTTTCCCGGCCGATGCAGCTGACGCTGTTCCGGCGGCGGGTGTTTGCCGGCGAGACGCTGATGTCTCTCGACAAGGGAATCGAGAACGGGCTGGCCACCGCCGACATGTCGCCGTGGGAATTGGCCCCGATGAGCCAGCAGGAGCTCGAATGGCCCAAATGGGGCCAATACGTCGAAACCAAGGGAACAGCGGGGGAGCCGCCCGATCTGCCGGCGGCAATCCGCCTGAAGCAGCTTTACGACGCGTGGCTCGGCGCGACCGATTCCGAGCAGCACGCGCGGATCTGGCACGAAATGCTCGGCATCTGGGCCGATCAGGTGTTTACGATCGGCACCGTGGCCGGGGTGCAGCAGCCGGTCGTCGTCAGCAACCGGCTGCGCAACGTGCCGGCCGACGGGATGTACAACTGGGATCCCGGCGCTCAATTGGGCATCTATAAGCCGGACGGCTTCTGGTTCGACAATACCCCGTCGCCGACCGCCGCACTGACCGATGGGCATTGACCGGGCATGCCAGATTGCTGTCGCCTCGGAGCCGGCAAACTTCGGATAATGGCCCGAACAGGGTTGCGCGCGCGCCGTCGCCGGACGCGCTCGCGCTAAGGAGAAATCGCCTCGATGCTCGGCTATCTCGTCCATCGGATCCTGATCATGATCCCGACGCTGATCGCCATCAGCATCGTGATTTTCATCATCATCAACCTGCCGCCCGGCGATTATTTCTCCACCTACATCGCCGAATTGCAGAGCCAGGGCGAGAATGCCAATCTCGCCAAGATCGCTTTCCTCAAAGCTCAATACGGCTTCGACAAGCCGCTGTGGGAACAATATATCTATTGGGCCGCGGGGATGCTGCACGGCGATCTGGGCTATTCCTTCCTGTATGATTTGCCGGTCAACAAGGTGGTCGGCGATCGCTTGCTTTTGACCTTCTTCGTGTCGTTCACGACGATCCTGTTCACCTATTTCGTGGCGTTTCCGATCGGGGTCTATTCGGCGACGCACCAGTACAGCCTGTCCGATTACCTGCTGACCCTGGTTGGCTTTCTCGGGCTTGCGACGCCGAGCTTCCTGCTGGCGCTGGTGCTGGTCTACCTGGCGCACGTCTACATGGGGATCTCGGTCGGCGGGCTGATGGACCCGACCTATCTGAACAAGCCGTGGTCGTGGGGGAAGGCATTGTCGGTGTTCGCCCATATCTGGATCCCGGTCATCGTCATCGGCACCGCCGGCACCGCCAGCATGATCCGCCGCCTGCGCGCCAACCTGCTCGACGAGTTGCAGAAACAGTATGTCGTCACGGCGCGCGCCAAGGGGCTGCACCCGCTCAAGGTGCTGTTCAAGTATCCGCTGCGCATGTCGCTCAACCCGTTCATCTCGGATATCGGCTCGCTGCTGCCGCATGTCATTTCCGGCGCGGCGGTGGTCTCGGTGGTGATGTCGCTGCCGACCACCGGGCCGATGCTGTTGGAGGCGCTGCGCAGCCAGGACATGTTTCTGGCCGGCTCGTTTCTGATGTTCCTGGCGTTCCTGACCGTGATCGGGGTGTTCGTGTCGGATCTCGCGCTGGCGATGCTCGATCCACGCATCCGCCTGCAAGCCGGGCGCGCCCAATGAGCCAAGCGGGGAGCGAAATCGGCCTCGCCACGGGGCCGGCGATCCCCGAGAAGCCGATGGCGCATTACGTGTCGGCGGCGCCGTTCGACCCCTATTCGATCGACGTGATGACCCCGGCGCAGGAGCGCTATTACCGCGCCACGCCCCGCCAGATGATGTGGTGGCGGCTGCGGCGCCACCGGGTCGCGGTGGCGTCGGGAGCATTGCTGCTCGCCTTTTACGTGATGATCCTGTTCAGTGAGTTCCTGGCGCCGTACGGGCTCGACAGCCGCCACACCGACTTTATCTATGCGCCGCCACAGCGGGTGCATTTCTTCGCCGATGGCGGTCTCGCCTGGCCCTATGTCAACGGCTACGACTACCGCCTCGACATGACCGACCTGCGCCGGGTCTACACGCCCAACCCGGCGAAGCACGAGACGATCCGCTTCTTCTGCCGCGGCGACGCGTATTCCGTTCTGGGACCTGGTCCCGGGCGACGTGCACCTGGTCTGCCCGGCGCGTGGCGGCCAGCTGTTTCTGTTCGGCACCGACCGGCTCGGCCGCGATCTGTTGTCGCGCATCATCTACGGCGCGCGCATCTCGCTGACCGTCGGGCTGATCGGCGTCGTCGTCAGCTTCAGCCTGGGCATCCTGATCGGCGGCATCGCCGGCTATTACGGCGGCTGGACCGACATGCTGATCCAGCGCGGCATCGAGGTCGTCCAGTCGTTCCCGCATCTGCCGCTGTGGATGGCGCTGTCGGCGATCCTGCCGGTGACGTGGAGCCCGATCCTGGTCTATTTCGGCATCACGATCATCTTGGGCATGATCGAGTGGACCCATCTCGCGCGCGCCGTCCGCTCAAAGCTCCTGTCATTGCGCGAGGAGGATTTCTGCACCGCCGCGGTGCTGATGGGGGCGAGCCCGGCGCGGATTATCGGGCGGCACCTGCTGCCGAGCTTTATGAGCCATCTGATCGCCTCGGCGACGCTGACGATCCCCGGCATGATCCTCGGCGAGACCGCGCTGTCGTTCCTCGGGCTGGGCTTGCGCCCGCCGATCACCAGTTGGGGCGTCCTGCTCAACGAGGCACAGAACATCAGCGTCGTCGCGCTCTACCCGTGGCTGATGATCCCGGTCGTCCCGGTGATCCTGACCGTGCTCGCCTTCAATTTCTTCGGCGACGGGCTGCGCGACGCCGCCGACCCGTATCACTGAGGCGGCGGCGGCTCGTCAGAGTTCCAGCACCATGCCTTCGCGCGCGACCAGCGTGCCGGGGCGGGCGGCGTCGGCCTCGGCTTGGACGCAGTCCATGAAAGCATCGTTATGATCGGGGTCGTGGTGGAACAGCACCAGCGTCTTGACCTGCCGCGGCATTTGCCAGGCGCACGGCCTCTTCCCAGGTCGAGTGGCCCCAATGCTGGTGCGTCGGGAACTCCGCGTCGGTGTAGGTGGAGTCGTAGATCATCACGTCGGCGCGGTCGACCAGCCTTAGCACCTTGCGGTCGAGCCGCCCGAGTTCGTGCTCGGTATCGGTGATGTAGGCCATCGCCTTGCCGTCGTGCTCCAGGCGGTAGCCGGTTGCCCGGTTCGGATGGTTGAGCGACCCGGTGCGCAGGGTGAACCCAGGCGGCGTCACCAGCGTTTCGCCCGCCGTGAAGTCGTTGAACTCGATTTTCGCGCTGAAAATGTCCATCGGGATCGGAAACAAGGGCGGCGCCATCATCTTGCCGAGCACCGCGGCGATCCCGGCATCGGGCTTCAGATGACCGGCCCATACCCGGATGCGGTTGCGCGCGTCATAGCAGGGCGCAAAGAACGGCAGGCCGTGGCAATGGTCGAGATGGGTGTGCGTGAAGAACAGGTCGAAATCGTGCGGGTGGCCGCCCTTCATCAGCTCGTTGCCGAGGAGGCGCAGGCCGGAGCCGCCGTCGAAGATGAACAGCTGGCCGCCGCAGCGCACCTCGACGCAGGAGGTGTTGCCGCCATAGCGCACGGTGCCCGGTCCGGGGCAGGCGATGCTGCCGCGTACACCCCAGAACCGCACCATGAAATCCGGGTTGCCCAAAACCGGCTCCTTCGCCCGCGTCGCCCTTCCATAAATAAAATGTGTCACACGAACAATCGACAAGAGGCCCCGCACAGTCGCCGCCGCGATTTGACCGCCTTTGAGCGGAATTGCTCTAACCCGTCGTTAACCATTTGGGCCTTATCAAGTAGGTCAGCGTTCAGCCATGGGGAGAGCCCCGATGATGATCAACGACACTGAATATAGCCGGGCCGTCGCCGAGTTCATGCGCCGCAAGGGGGTGACGCGCTGCCCGACCGTCTGCGTCGTGCCGACCCATGCCAGCGTGGCCGAGGCCGACTGCGCTGCATTGCGCGACCACGATGCCGCACGCGAAGCCGCGCGCCTGGCGAAGTTACGCAGTTACCAGCAGCGGCTCGCCTCGTAAATCGCAAGTAATCGGCCCGTTTTGCTTCGACCGGGGCCGCGTCAGCGTCCCTCGTAGCGCGGCTTGCGGCGTTCCTTGAAGGCGCGCACCCCCTCGGCCGCATCGGCGCTGTTGCGCACCGCGGCGAGTTCGGCCCCGAAGCGCGCCGCCAGCTCGGCCGGCCCTTTCGGCAACACGTGGTCGTTGACGAACCGCTTCATCGTCGCCAGCGCCAGTGGCGCGAGGTCGACGATCTTCAGCGCCAGCGCGACGGCCTCGTCGATTTCCGATCCGTTAGCAACAATTCGGTTGGCCAGCCCCGCCTGATAGGCGCGCTCCGCGCTCATCGGCTCGCCCAGCAGCATCATCTCCATCGCGATCTTGTGCGGGATGCGCGCGGCCAGCCCGGCGATCATCCCGCCGGTGATGCCGACCTTGCCTTCGGGGTAGGAGAACTTTGCGCTCTCGGCGGCGACCAGCAGATCGCACATCATCGCCATGACCAGCCCGCCGCCGATGCACCAGCCGGCGACCGCGGCGATGATCGGCTTGTCGGTCGCGATCCCGACGGTCGGCACGCAGCGCCACAATTCGGGCAGGTCGGTCACGTCGGCGCCGGCGGAAAAGGCGCGCCCGCCCGCGCCGGTCAGGATCGCGACGCGCTGCCCGCCGCGGTCGAACGCGGCAAAGGCCGCCTGCAACTCGATCGCGACCGCCTTGTTGATCGCGTTCAGTTTCTCCGGCCGGTTGATGCCGATGATCGAAACCGGACCGCGCTCCTCGACCGTGACGACGCTCATCGGCGGCTCCTTCCGCTGGGTTTCCTGCTGCTCGCCGCATCCTACAAGCCGCAGCGCCGGTAAAATCGCCAAAATTCTGTCCGAGGGTGGTGCCAGCCGGGAAGAGCGCGGCGCGCCTCTGTTCTCCACCTGCAAAAATCAGGGGAAACAGGCGGCCGGACCGTAGCGCCGACGGCTGGCGCGGCGGGCGCGCGGGGGACTATAGTCGGCCACGATGCGACAAGAGGCGGCGACGATGGATCTGTTCAAGGAGTTCGGGGTCAAGGATGCGGCGGCAGCCGCTGCGCAGATCCCGGTCATCGATTTTGCGCGCGCGTTTGCCGGCGAGCCGGGCGCCATGGCGGCGCTGGTGCCGGAATTGCGCCACGCCTGCGAGAATGTCGGGTTCTTCTATGCCGCCGGCCACGGCGTCGACGAGGCGGTGATCGAGCGCGCCTTTGCCGCCTCGCGCGCCTTCCATGCCCTGCCGCTCGCCGCCAAGCTGGCGCTCAGGCTCAACGAAAACAACATCGGCTACCTGCCGGTTAACGCCTCGGTGCAGGGCGCCTCGACCGTACACAAGGCCACGAGGCCCAACCAGAACGAGAGCTTCTTCATCAGCCACGACCGCGGCCCCGACCACCCCGACGTAATCGCCGGCAAGCCGCTGCGCGGGCGCAATCAATGGCCGGAAAACACGCCGGAGATGCGCCGCGACATGGTGGCGTATTTCCGCGCCTTGGGTGCGATGTGCGACCGCATGTTGCCGGCTTTCGCCGTCACGCTCGGCATGCCGGCGGATTTCTTCGCGCCGTTCTTCGCCAATGAGGGGCATGCCAATCTGCGCTTTCTGCACTACCCGCCGCAGGATGGCGGCGAGGACAATCTGTTCGGCCAGGCGCCGCACACCGACAACAGCTTTATGACCGCGCTCGCCCGCACCGAGGTGCCGGGCCTTGCGGTGCGGCTGCCGTCCGGCGAATGGTTTGCGCCGCCGCTGATCCCCGGCACCTTCCTGATCAACCTCGGCAACATCATGCGGCGCTGGTCGAACGACCGCTTCCTCTCGACGCCGCACGGCGTGTTGAACGACAGCGGCACCGACCGCTACTCGATCGCCTATTTCCACAGCCCCAACGTCGACGCCGTGATCGATTGCCTGCCGAGCTGCGTGGCGCCCGACAATCCGGCGCGCTACCCGCCGGCGGTCTATCGCGACCTCGTCCTCGAATTCTACCGGGCCAATTATTTCCACCAGAAGGGCCACCGCTCGGACGCGGCCGCACAGGTCGCGACGGCGGCCGAATAGGGAGGCGCCGATGTTCGATCTCGACCGCTTTATCGAGGATTGCCGCGCCGCGGTGCGCGAGGACCCGAGCCACAAGGCGGCGCGCGAGGTGCTGGCCCGCGCCAATACGGACCCCGCCGCGATTCTCGCTGCGCTCGGCGAGCCAACCCGGGCCGGCGTCTACCCGCTTTACAAATCGGACACGCTGACGGTCATCAACGTCGTCTGGGGCAAGCGCATGACGATCATGCCGCACGACCATCGCATGTGGGCGGTGATCGGCGTCTACACCGGGCGCGAAGACAACATCTTCTGGCGCCGCGTGCCGGGCGAGACGGGCGGCCTCGTCGAAGCCGCCGGCGCCAAGTCATTGAGCGAGCGCTCGGCCGAGCCCTTGGGGCGCGACGTGATCCACTCGGTGACCAACCCGTTGGGCCGCCTGACCGCGGCGATCCACCTCTATGGCGGCGATTTCTACGGCGGCGAGCGCCGCGAATGGGACCCCGAGACGCTGCTCGAGCGCGACTACGACTACGCGCTGCACCGTCGCCTGTTCGAGGAAGCCAACGCGGCCTGAGCGATGAGCCTCAACGTCTATGCGCTGACCTGCGGCTGGCTGGAGGGCGATCTCGGCCATCTGATGGAGGGCGGGGAGGGGCGCATCCGGCTGCCGATCCCGGCCTACCTGATCGAGCATCCGAAGGGCGTCGCGCTGTTCGACACCGGGATGCACCCGGATTGCCAGCATGATGCTGCCGGCAGGCTCGGCGCCCGGCTGGCCGGCCTGTTTGCGTTCGACTACCACCCGGGCGAGGAAATCGCCGCGCGGCTCGCCGCGCTCGGCCATGACCCGGCGCGCATCGACCTCGTCATCAACTCGCATTTCCATTTCGACCATTGCGGCGGCAACGCCCAGATCCCCAACGCCACACTCGTTGTGCAACGCCGCGAATGGGATGCCGGCATGGATCCTGACCGGGCGGCCAAGAGCGGCTTCAACCCGCGCGACTTCGATCTCGGCCACAAGCTGCGCCTGATCGACGGCGAGCATGACGTGTTCGGCGACGGCGCGGTGGTCTGCCTGCCGACCCACGGTCACACCCCGGGGCATCAGTCGCTGAGGCTGCGGCTTGCCGGCGGCGATATCGTGCTTGCCGCCGATTCCTGCTATTTCTGCCGCACCCTGCGCGAGCGCCGCCTGCCGCGCTTTGCCTTCGACAAGGAGGCGATGCACCATTCGCTCGACCGCCTTGCCGCGCTCGAACAGGCCGGCGCACGCATCTTTTTCGGCCACGACGCGGATTTCTGGCAGAGCGTGCCGCAGGCGCCGACCGCTCTCGGCTAGAGGTAGTGTCCTAATTTGACGTGCGCTAAACCAACTCGTCGAGCGGCCGCTGCGCGGTTCAACTCGCCGTTAGAGGCGATGCGGGCGGCGATCGTCGCCGAGCATCGCACTTAAGCTTTAGGTTTGCTTTGATGGAAAATTTCGCTCAGGCGATGGGAATAGCGGCAACGCCTCTCGGCGAGCTTACAATACTTGCATTCAAAAATCCAGACGCTTGTTCTAAGCTGTGTATTGTTCTGTCCATATTGCTGACGGGTAATTGCTCACCTGGGATAGCCGCCTGGCGGTGATAGTGGGTTAGGCGCGTGTTTGCCACAAGATGTTGACATGAGGCTGGGGTCGTGATTCTACGCTTCGATGACTCCGCCGCCGGACTTTTCCTCGCTGTCGTCAGCCGAGAAGGATGCGCTGATCCGCACGCTGTTGGCTCGGGTCGATGCGCTGATCGCGGAGAACGCGGCGCTGCGTGAGCGGCTGAACCTGCCGCCGAAGACGCCGGGCAATTCCTCGACGCCGCCGAGCCAGGGGCACAAGGCTGATGGCGAGAGTGAGACGAAGCCGAAGGCCAAAGCCCATGCCGGCTCGCACCGGCCCCTGCATCCGAACCCGACGCGGCGGCGCGACATCCTGGCTGATCGCTGCGAGCATTGTCGCGCCAATGTGAGCGCGGTCCCGCAAGCGGCGGTTCACGCCTACGACCGGATCGAAATCCCTGAGATCGTGCCGGATGTGACGCGGGTCACACTGCACGGCGGCGTCTGCCCGTGCTGTCGGCATCGGTTCCGGGCGACGCCGCCAGCCGGACTGGAGCCAGGTTCGCCTTTCGGCGCGAACCTACGGGCATTCGTGCTGTACTTGCGTTTCGCCCAGGCGATCCCGTTCGAGCGATTGGCGCGGCTGATGTCCGATTTGCTCGGGTTGGAGATCAGCGAGGGTGCCCTCGCCAACATGCTGGAAGCCAGCGGCAGCGCCTTCGCGCACCAGACGAGCCTGATCCGTGACCGGCTGTTATCCGGCACCATCTTGCAATCCGACGAGACCAGCGCGCGGGTCGGCAAGAAGACATGGTGGACCTGGGTCTTCCACAATGGCGACAGCGCCTGCTTCCTGATCCGGCCAAGCCGTGGCAAGGCGGTGGTCGGCGAGTTCCTCGGCACGATGCGCCCGGATTTCTGGGTGTCGGACCGGCTCGGCGCGCAGATGGGTTGGGCGCAGAGCGGCCACCAAGCCTGCCTCGCTCATCTCCTGCGCGATGTGCAATACGCCATCGAAGCTGGTGACATCAGCTTTGCCCCCGGCATCAAGAACCTGCTGAAGCACGCCATTGCCATCGGCCACCGGCGCGACCGCCTCGCCGATGCCACCCTCGCCGTCTATGTGGCAAAGCTGGAAGCCAAGCTCGACCGGCTGCTCCAGATCGAGCCGGCCAACCGGGAGGGCCAGAAATTGCTCCGGGTCATCAAGAGGTATCGGCAGAACCTGTTTGTCTTCGTCACCAACCGGGCGGTGCCACCGACCAACAACGGCTCCGAACAGGCGCTGCGCCCCTGCGTCATCTTCCGCAAGATCACCAACTGCTTCCGCTCGCAGTGGGGTGCCAAGCTCTACGCCGATGTCAGGTCCGTCTTCGAGACCGCCAGAAGACGCGGCATCGCGATCCTTCAGGCCCTCCGCCTGACCCTCAACCAGCGCCCGCTGCCGGTCGCTCAATAGACCGCGATCCTCGCGCGTTTGCCGTCGTCATCACCCCCAATCAGAGGGGTGAGCAAATACGCTGACGATGGTAGGAATAGTGCTAGTGTCATTCGATTCTGGGGTAATTCGGGCACAGATAGCCCTGTCTAACACGAAATTAACTGACCAAGTGGTAATAGATGCGGTTCGCTCCGTTCGAATACAAAATTTATATTACGATTTATGTATTATTTTCCTTGGTTATATGTCATTTCTCTATACCCTTCCGCTTTGGCTTACGAAAATAGAAGCCACAGGACCGAAAAAGCCTTCCAAAAACCCGACCGAGGGGTCCGACGATCAGACTAGTTCAAATTAGGACACTACCCGGCTAGACGCCGGCTAGACGCCCGCGCCCGGTGGGCGTAGGGTCGCCGGCATGGCATGGGCGGTCAAGCGCGCGCCCTACGCGTCACATCCCGAAGCGAGCCGTGGCCGGCTGCACCAGGAGCCGGAGCACGATATGCGCTCGCCGTTTCAGCGCGACCGCGACCGCATCATCCACTCGACCGCCTTTCGTCGCCTGATGCACAAGACGCAGGTGTTCGTCACGCATGAGGGCGACCATTTCCGCACCCGCCTGACCCATAGCCTCGAAGTGGCGCAGATCGCCCGCACGATCGCCCGCGCGCTCGGCCTCGACGAGGACCTCGCCGAGGCCCTGGCGCTCGCCCATGACCTCGGCCACACCCCGTTCGGCCATGCCGGCGAGGAGGCGCTCAACGCCGGGATGCAGCCCTATGGCGGCTTCTCGCACAACGACCAGACGTTGCGCATCCTGACCCGCCTCGAACGCGGCTACGCCGAGTTCGACGGGCTCAACCTGACCTGGGAGACGCTCGAAGGCACCGCCAAGCACAACGGCCCGCTCGTCGGCCCGGGCATCGAGCGGCCGGTGCCGCCGTCGATCGCCGCATACGATGCCCGCCACCCGCTCGGCCTCGACACCTGGCCCGGCCCCGAGGCGCAGGTCGCTTCGCTGGCCGACGACATCGCCTACAACAACCACGACATCGACGACGGGCTGCGCGCCGGCCTGTTCGCCGTCGCCGACCTCGCCGAGGTGCCGCTGGTCGGCCCGGTGTTCGCCGAGGTCGCGCAGCGCTATCCGGGCATCGACGAGCCGCGGCTGATCCATGAGGCGATTCGCCGGTTGATCGATTGCATGGTGCGCGATCTGGTAGGCGAAACCCGAAAGCGGCTGGCGGAGAGCGGGGCTGGGAGCGCCGACGCGGTGCGCGCCCTGGCCGCGCCCGTTGCGGCGTTTTCGGCGCAAATGCGCGACCACGACCGCACCTTGAAGCGTTTCCTGTTCGAGCGGATGTACCGCCACTATCGCGTTAACCGCATGAGTTCAAAAGCGCGCCGGGTGGTGCGCGAGCTGTTCCAGCTGTTCCTCGCCGAGCCCGAATGCCTGCCCGGCGAGTGGCGCGCGCTGACCGGCGGCAGCCAGGCCGAGACCGCCCGAATCGTCGCCGACTACCTCGCCGGCATGACCGACCGATTCGCACTCGACGAGCATCGCCGCTTGTTCGATACCTACGCTGCGGTATGACAAAAATCCGATGAGCAATATCTTCGGCGATTTCCGCCGGCTGGTTCTGGCTGCGCTCGACGATCTGGCGGCCGCTGGGGCGCTGCCGGCCGGCCTCGATTTCGCCCGCGTCGCGGTCGAGCCGCCGCGCGACCCGGCGCATGGCGACCTTGCGACCAACGCCGCGATGGTGCTGGCCGGCGCCGTCAAGCAGAACCCGATGGCGCTCGCCGAGAAGATCGCCGCGGCGCTCGCCCGGCATGAGCTGGCAAGCGGCGATTACCGTGGCAGCGGCTTTACCGTCGCGGCGGCGCGCCCGGGGTTTCTCAACATCCGGCTGGAGCCGGCGGTGTGGCACGCGCAGTTGCGCGCGATCCTCGCCGCCGGCCCGGCCTATGGCGATTCGACGATCGGCGCCGGCGAGAAGGTCAATGTCGAGTTCGTCTCGGCCAATCCGACGGGGCCGATGCATGTCGGCCACGGCCGCGGCGCCGTGGTCGGCGACGCGCTCGCCGCGCTGCTCGCCAAGGCCGGGTTTGCGGTGCATCGCGAGTATTACATCAACGATGCCGGCGCCCAGGTCGACGCCCTCGCGCGCTCGGTCTACTTCGCTACCAGGAGGTGATCGAGGCGGAGCCCGACAGCCGTTTGCTGCACAGCTCGATGGTTCATCAATCGCCGCGCAGCGAACCCGAGGGCTTCTATCCCGGCGAATACCTGAAAGAGACCGGCCGCAAGCTGTTCGAGCGCGACGGCGACCGCTGGCTCGATAAGCCGCCTTCGGTTTGGCTCGCGCCGGTGCGCGAGTTCGCCGTCGCCGAGATGCTGGCGTTGATCCGCTCCGATCTGGCGGCGCTCGGCATCGCCTTTGACGCCTTCATCTCCGAGCGCGACCTCGTCGCGAGCGGCGCGGTCGATGCCGCGCTGGCCGCGCTTGCCGACCGCGGGCTGATCTATGAAGGCGTGCTCGAGCCGCCCAAGGGCAAACTGCCCGACGATTGGGAGCCGCGCCCGCAGACCCTGTTCCGCGCCACCCAATTCGGCGACGAGGTCGATCGGCCGCTCAAGAAGTCGGATGGGTCGTGGACCTATTTCGCCGCCGACATCGCCTATCACCACGACAAGTTCCGCCGCGGCTTCCGCAACCTGATCGACGTGTGGGGCGCCGATCACGGCGGCTACGTCAAGCGCATGCAGGCGGCGGTGAAGGCGCTCTCCGAGGGCGAGGCGGCGCTCGACGTCAAGCTGACCCAGCTCGTCAATCTGTTCGACAAAGGCGAGCCGGTGCGCATGTCGAAGCGCGCCGGCACGTTCGTCACGCTTGCGCGAGGTGGTCGACGAGGTCGGCAAGGACGCCTTCCGCTTCATCATGCTGACGCGCAAGAACGATCAGACGCTCGACTTCGACTTCGCCAAGGTCACCGAGCAGTCGAAGGACAACCCGGTCTTCTATGTGCAGTACGCGCACGCCCGCGCGGCGTCGGTGATGCGCCATGCGGCCGAGATCCTGCCGGCCGATCGCCTCTCCGATGCAGCCCTCGCGGCCGCCCCGCTCGACCGTCTCGCCGACCCGCTCGAACTGGCGCTGATCCGCCTGCTCGCGGGATGGCCGCGCATTGTCGAGAGCGCCGCCGAGGCGCACGAGCCGCATCGCATCGCGTTCTTCCTGCAGGATGTGGCGGCGCAGTTCCACCTGCTGTGGACCAAGGGCAAGGACGAGGCGACGCTGCGCTTCCTGATCGCGTCCGACCCGGAACTGACCTGCGCGCGTCTGGCGCTGGTGCGGGCGGTGGCGATCGTCGTCGCCTCGGGGCTGGCGGTGTTCGGGGTCGAGCCGGCGGAGGAGATGTGAGAATGCGGCAGCCGGTCGGCAATTTCGACGAGCGTGACGAGCGCGACGACAGCTTTGAACTGGTCGGCGAAGAGCGCGACGACGACTACGTGCCCCCCGATCGGCGGCTGCCGAAATACCTGCTGGCTGGCCTCGCGATGGCGGTATGCGCCGGCGGCCTGTGGTTTGCCTACCATATGGGCGCGCGCCATTCGCCGGTGACTGCGCAGCAGGGCGGCGTGCCGCTGATCCGCGCCGATAAGGAGCCCGACAAGGTCAAGCCGGCCCAGCCGGGGGGCATGAAAATCCCCGACCAGAACGCCTCGATCTACAGCGAGAAGCCGGGGCTGCCGGCCGTCGAAAAGCTGTTGCCGCCGCCGGAAAAGCCGATGCCAAGGCCGCTGCCTGCCGAGAAGCTTGCCGCACCGGCTCCTCCTGCGCCGGTCGGCGGCGTGCCCGCACCATCGGCGGCCGCAGCGCCCGCGCCGGCCGCTGCCGTCGCAGCGCCGCCGCCGCCGGTGGCGAAACGGCCGACGCGGCAGAGCCCGGCCGCAGCGCACCCGACAGCGGGCGCAGCAAAGCCGGTGCAAGTCCGGTTGGCCTCGATGCGTAGTCCCGAAGCGGCGCGCGTCGAGTGGGCGCGGCTCAAGCGCACCAACCCCGATCTGTTGGGCAATTTGAAGGCCAATGCGGTGCGCACCGATCTCGGCGAAAGGGGCATCTATTACCGCATCGAGGCCGGGCCGCTGCCAGACGCGGCGGCCGCCGAGCGGCTGTGCAGGGAACTGAAACAACGCAAGCTCGGGTGCATCCTTGCCCGATGACGCGATCGAGCCTTTCCCGAAAGGGCCGCGCGCCGTGGTCCTGGGCTGCGCCGGCGAGCGCTTGACCGCGCAGGAAGCGCGCTTTTTCACCGCCGCCGACCCGCTCGGCTTCATCCTGTTCCGGCGCAATTGCCGCGAGCGCGAGCAGTTGCGCGCGGCTCGTCGCCGAGTTGCGCGACTGCGTCGGCCGGGCCGATGCGCCGGTACTGGTCGATCAGGAGGGCGGCCGGGTCGCGCGCCTCGCGCCTCCCGAGTGGCGCGCCTATCCGGCGGCGGCACAGATTGCGATGTTGCCCGATCCGATGGCCACGGAGGCGGCCCGGCTCGGCGCCCGCCTGATCGCCGACGATCTCGCGGTGCTCGGCATCAGTGTCGATTGTGCCCCGGTGCTCGATCTGCCGGCGCGCGATGCCGACCCGGTGATCGGCGACCGCGCCTTCGGCACCGAGGCGGGACGCGTGGCGCAGCTCGGCCGCGCATTCTGCGAGGGCCTGCTTGGCGGCGGTGTGTTGCCGGTGATCAAGCACATCCCCGGGCACGGAAGGGCGCGAGGTCGACAGCCATCGCGCCTGCCCGCGGGTCGAAGTCGCTCGCGCCGTCATGTCGTACAGCGATTTCGCACCGTTCCGCGCCTTGTCGGCGATGCCGTGGGCGATGACGGCGCACATCGTCTACGCGGCGGTCGACGATTCGGCGCCGGCAACCTTTTCCCGGCCGGTGATCGATACCATAATTCGGGGAGAGATCGGGTTTGGCGGTGTCTTGTTGTCCGACGACATTTCGATGGGCGCGCTCGACGGTAATCTGGGCGAGCGCACCCGCCGCGCCCTCGATGCGGGCTGCGATCTCGTCCTTCATTGCAGCGGAGTGCTCGCCGAGATGGCCGAAATCGTCGATGCCGCGTCGCCGCTCACGCCGGCAGCCCAGGCCCGGGTCGCCCGCGGCGAGGCGCTGCGCCGGCGCCGGCGCGAGGACATCGACCGGCGCGCGGTCGGGCTGCGCTTTGGTGAATTGATGGCGGGGCGGGGCGGGGCGGCACCAAGCCCGGGCGAACCCGGCCTATGAACCCCACCATGCACTTGGTAGCGCAATTGCAGGAGGCGACGACCTGGGTACTGCCGATCATCTTTGCCGTCACGTTTCACGAGGCGGCGCACGGCTTTGTCGCCTACCGGTTCGGCGACGACACGGCGGCCCGGGCCGGGCGCATGACCCTCAACCCGCTGAGCCATGTCGATCCGTTCGGCACCGTGCTATTGCCGGCGCTGCTGTTCATTACCTCGGGGTTCCTGTTCGGCTATGCGAAGCCGGTGCCGGTGAATTTCGGCCGGCTGCGCCATCCCCGCTGGGATACGTGCTGGTCGCGCTGGCGGGGCCGGCGACCAACGTATTGCTGGCGATCATCTCGGCGCTGCTGTTTTACGCGGTCGCCTACGCACCCCACAGCGTAGCCGACTGGCTGGCGCGCAATCTGCGGAACTCGCTCGAAATCAATGTCGTGCTGTGCGTTTTCAACATGCTGCCGTTTCCGCCGCTCGACGGCGGCCGGGTCGCGGTCGGCATTTTGCCGCGTTTCCTGGCACGGCCGCTTGCGCGGGTCGAGCCCTACGGGATGCTGATCCTGCTGGGGATCTTTCTCGTATCCTACCTCGGGGCGCGCAGCGGGCTCGGCTTCAACCTGCTGGGATGGCTGATCGGCGTCCCGGCCAATGCGCTTTACCAATTGGTGCTGACCATCACCGGGTTTACTCAGTGAGCGGCCGCGGCGAGATCGTACACTTGGCCGGCGAGCGGGCGGCCGACGAGCCGGCGCTGGTGCTTGATCTCGAAGGCTATGAGGGGCCGATCGACCTGCTGCTGGCGTTGGCGCGCGAGCAGAAGGTCGACCTTGCCAAATTGTCGATCCTGGCACTGGCCGACCAGTATCTCGCCTTCATCGCGGCCCAGCGCCGCCTGCGCCTCGAAATCGCGGCCGACTACCTGGTCATGGCGGCATGGCTGGCCTACCTCAAATCGCGCCTGCTGCTGCCCGAACCGCCGCGCGACGACGGCGGCCCGAGCGGCGAGGAGCTGGCCGCCGCGCTGAGCCATCGCCTCCTGCTGCTGGCCGCGATGCAGCGGGCCGGCGCGGCGCTGATGGCGCGGCCGCTGCTGGGGCGTGACGTGTTCGCGCGCGGCAGGCCGGAGGGCATTCCGCGAATCGACCGGCCGGTTTACGAACTGAGCCTCTACGAGTTGCTCGCCGCTTATGGCGAAGGCCATCGCAGGCAGCATGCGCAGGTCCTGACGATTGCGCAGCCGGCTTTCCACTCGCTCGACGCAGCGCTGCACCACCTCGCACAGTTTGTCGGGCATGTGCCGGAATGGCGCGAGCTGGCGATGTTTCTGCCGGCGGAGTTGCGCGGCGGGGTGTTCCGCCGCTCGGCCCTCGCCGCGACCTTTGCCGCCAGCCTGGAGCTGACCCGCGCCGGCCAGATCGAGTTGCGCCAGGACCGCGCCTTCGGCCCGATCTATCTGCGCAGTCCGGCAGCATCGCGGGGCGACGCGGCGTGAGCGACGCGGCAACATCAACTGCGGCTGTTGGAGGCGCTGCTGTTTGCCGCGCCCGACCCGCTCGGCGAGCCCGAGCTGGCGCAACACCTCGGCGGCGACGCCGACATCGCGGGACTGTTGCGCGAACTGGCCGAGACCTATGCCGAGCGCGGCGTCAATCTGGTCCGCGCTCGCCGGCGGCTGGACTTTCCGCACCGCGCCCGATCTCGCGCCATTTCTGACCAGCGAGCGGATCGTGACACGCAAGCTGTCGCGCGCCGCGGTCGAGACGCTGGCGATCATCGCCTATCACCAGCCGGTCACGCGCGCCGAGATCGAGGCGATCCGCGGCGTCGCATTGGCGCGCGGCACGCTCGACCGGCTGCTGGAGGCCGGCTGGGTGCGGCCGCTGGGGCGGCGCGACGCTCCCGGAAGGCCGCTCAATTGGGCGACGACCCCGTCGTTTCTTGCCCATTTCGGGCTCGACAACGTCAACGCGCTGCCCGGGATCGATGAGTTGCGCGCCGCCGGGCTCCTCGATATCGGCCCGGCGGCGCTCGGCGAGGCCGTGGACGGGACGGAGGAGCCGGCGGAGCCCGGCGGGTTCGCGGAGTGAGCGGGGATGACGCCGAACGCCGCGGCGCCGCACCCGCGATTGCCGCTGCCACGCCTTTCTGAGATTATCGCCGCTTGGCGGAGCCATCCGATGCTGCATGACCGAAGGGCGGGCGCTTCCGGCGCCCCGCCAGCCTGGGACCGATCGAGCGATGCTGTTTGATATCGGCTGGCCGGAATTGATGCTGGTCGGGGTCATCGCGCTTATCGTGATCGGGCCGAAGGATTTGCCGCGCGCGATGCGGGTCGCCGGCTATTGGATGCGCAAGGCCCGCACCCTGTCGCGCGAGTTCCAGAACAGCATCGACCAGATGATCCGCGAAGCCGAGCTCGACGAGGTGCGGCAGGACCTGCAAAAGGCGACCGACTTCAGCATCGAGAGCGAATTTCACAAGACCGTCGACCCCGACGGCAGCCTGGCCGAAAGCATCAAGCCGACGGAAATTCCCGACTATTTCGACCACTCGAATCCGGTCTCCGAGCCTGCCGCGGCGGAGCCGGAAGGAGCGGCAGCGGCGGAAGCCGGCGCCAGCGATCAGATCGAGCTCGACCTGCCCGAACCGACAGGAAAGTCTGAGTCCGCGGCCTCGCCGCCAAGCGAGGCCGAGCCGGCCGCCGGCGGCCGACCCCGCCGCGCCGGCCAAGCCGTAGCATCCGTCGATGGCCGAAGACGTCAAAGACGAGAACGACGAGCTCGCGGAGGGCCGGATGCCGTTGCTCGATCACCTGATCGAGCTGCGCAACCGGCTGATGTGGTCGTTCGGCGCGATCGTCATCACGTTTCTCGCCTGCTATCAGGTCAAGGGATACATCTACGAGTTTCTGGCCTATCCGCTTTACCGGATCCTCGGCCAGGAGCCCGGCCGGAAGATGATCTTCACCGGTCTGACCGAAGCCTTTTTCACCTATATCAAGGTGTCGTTCTGGGCGGCGGTCTGCATCTCCTTCCCGATCATCGCTATCCAGCTGTGGAAGTTCGTCGCGCCCGGCCTCTACAAGAACGAGCGCAACGCCTTTCTGCCCTATCTGTTCGCGACGCCGGTATTGTTCATCATGGGCGCCTCGCTCGCCTATTTCGTGGTGATCCCGTTCGCGTTCAAATTCTTCCTGAGCTTCGAGACACCGGGCGGGCCGGGCATGCTGCCGATCGTCTCGGAGCCCAAGGTCAACGAATACCTGTCGCTGGTGATGACCCTGCTGTTCGCCTTCGGGGCCGCCTTTCAGCTGCCGGTGCTGCTGACGCTGATGGCACGGGCCGGGATCGTCACCGCCGCCGGCCTCGCCTCGAAGCGGCGCTATGCGATCGTCGGGATGTTTGCGCTCGCCGCAGTGTTGACGCCGCCCGACATCGTCAGCCAGACCTGCCTCGCGGTGCCGCTGGTCCTGCTCTACGAGGGCTCGATCATCTCCTGCCGCATGGTCGAGCGGGCGCGCGCCAAGCGCGAGGCGGCGGAAGCGGCCGGCCTCGCCGGCGACGACGCCCCAACCGGCGAGTAGAGGCCGATGCACGACCTGCGCTGGATCCGCGAAAACCCGGAGGAATTCGACCGCGGCCTCGCCCGCCGCTTCCTGCCGCCGCGCGCCGCCGAGGTCTTGGCGCTCGACCGCGAATGGCGGGCGCTCGAAACCGCGGCGCAAGAGTCGCAGGCGACGCGCAATCGGCTGTCGCGCGAGATCGGCGCCGCGAAAGCGCGCGGCGAGCCGGTCGACGAGGTCCTGCGCCAGATTCAGGAACGCAAGGACAGCGAGGCCGCGACCGCTGCCAAGGCCGCGGAGTTGCGCCGCCAGCTCGACGAGGCTCTGGCGGGCCTGCCCAATCTGCCGGCGCTCGATGTGCCGGACGGCCCGGACGAAACCGCCAATCGCGAACTGCGCCGCGTCGGCGAGCCGCCATCCTTCGCCTTCAGCACCGCTGACGCACGAGGCGATCGGCGACAAGCTCGGGCTGATGGATTTCGCCCGCGCCGCCAGCCTGTCGGGTTCGCGCTTTGTCGTGCTGCGCGGCGCGCTGGCGCGGCTCGAACGGGCGATCGCGCAGTTCATGCTCGACCTGCACACTGGCGAGTTCGGCTACACCGAAATCGCGCCGCCGCTATCTGGTGCGCGACGAGGTCGTGTACGGCACCGGCCAATTGCCGAAAGCGGCCGAGGACATGTTCCAGACCCGCGAGGGGCTGTGGCTGATCCCGACCGCCGAGGTGCCGCTGACCAACCTCGTGGCCGGCGAGATCCTCGACGAGGCGGCATTGCCGCTGCGCTTTGTCGCGTGGACGCCGTGCTTTCGTTCGGAAGCGGGGGCGGCCGGGCGCGACACCCGCGGCATGATCCGCCATGCACCAGTTCAACAAGGTCGAGACTGGTGTCGATCACGACGCCGGAGCAATCGGAGGCCGAGCACGAGCGCATGACCGGCTGCGCCGAAGCGGTGCTGCAGCGGCTTGGGCTTGCCTATCGCGTCATGCTGCTGTCGACCGGCGACATGGGGTTCTCGGCCCGCAAGACCTACGACCTCGAGGTCTGGCTGCCGGGGCAGGAGGCCTATCGCGAGATTTCAAGCTGCTCCAATTGCGGCCCGTTCCAGGCGCAGCGCATGAAAGCGCGCTATCGCCCGGCCGGGCGGCAAGGGCACCAGCCCGGTGCATACGCTCAACGGCTCCGGCCTCGCGGTCGGCCGCACGATGATCGCGGTTCTCGAAAACTATCAGCAATCCGACGGCACGGTCGCGATCCCCGAGGCGTTGCAGCCGTATATGGGCGGACTGACGGCGATCGCGGCGGATGGCTGAGCATGGCTGACGGCCCTATCGAACTCGGCAAATGTCGGGTGCTGATCTCGAACGATGACGGCTTCGATTCGCCCGGCATCAGGCTGTTGGAGAAGATCGCGCGCGAGCTGTCGCCCGATGTCTGGGTGGTCGCGCCCGAGACGGAGCAGAGCGGCGCCAGCCATTCGCTGACGACGCGGCGGCCGTTGCGCCTGCGCGAGGTGGCGCCGCGCCGCTTCGCGGTCGACGGCACCCCGACCGACTGCGTGCTGCTGGCGGTCAAGCGGCTGTTGCGCGACCGGCTGCCCGACCTTGTCCTGTCGGGCATCAACGCCGGCAGCAATGTCGGCGAGGATTTGACCTACTCGGGCACCGTCGCGGCCGCGATGGAGGCAACGCTGCTCGGCATCCCGGCGATGGCGCTGAGCCAGCATTATCGCGACGGCGAAGGGGTCCCGTGGACGATCGGCGAGCACTGCGCGCCCGAGGTGATCCGCCGCCTGCTGCGCCTGCCGTGGCCCGAGCACACGCTGTTCAACATCAATTTCCCGGCTTTGCCGCCGGAGCGGCAGGGCGGCTTCGCGGTCACCAACCAGGGCAAGCGCGCGATCGCCGACAATCTGACCGAGGGTGTCGATCCGCGCGGCCGGCCCTATTACTGGATCGGCCCGGTGCGCGAGAGCGGCGGCGCCGAGCCCGGTACCGATGTCGCCGCGCTGGGTGACCACAAGGTCTCGATCACCCCGATCTATCTCGACCTGACAAACGTTCCCGTCCTTGCCGCCTTGCGCCCGCTGTTCGATGATCTAGAGTGATACGGCCTTAGGGCATTTCTTGCGCGTCGGGGGGCGGGCAAGGAGGGGGAAAATGGAAAAACAGCGATTCGCGCGGCACGGCCTTGTCCGTGTTGCGGCCGTAGCGGCGTTTGCCGCCCTTGTCGCGGCCTGCGACGTAGCGCCGCCGACCGCGGCGCCGGTCCTCCTGCGGGGCGACGTGCCGGGCATCGGCCGCGAGGCCGCGGTCTCGCCGATGCCGCTGGCGGCGCCCCGATATGCGCCAGCCCGGCGCTCCTGGGCCACGTCACAGCCGCCGCCGGCATCGGCCGTCGCCCCGGCCATCGGTCCGGGGCGCGAGGCACGCCATATCGTGGTACGGCCCGGGCAATCGGTGGGCGGTCTGGCGCGTGATTATCACGTGTCGGCGCATGCGATCGTGGCGGCCAACCATCTGACGCCGCCCTACAAGATCGAAATCGGCCAGCGCCTCGTGATCCCCGGCGCCGGCGAGTCCGGCATGGCGATGGAGGCCGGCCAGCGGGTGCCGGAGCATGCTGGGCATGCGCAGCCCGAGATCATCCCGCTCGACGGTCCCGCGCCGGCGCGCGTGTCCGAGCGTTCGCCGGGCGCTGCGAGCCTGACGCCGCCCGATGCAGCGGCGGGGCGGCCGCATCAGGAGCCGAGCGCCGCTGCCGAGGCCCGTGCCGATGCTGCGCAGGAGGCGCGCGAGGAGGCGCAGCCGCGTGCGCCCGCGCCACATGGCGGACGGTTCCCCTGGCCGGTGCGCGGCCGTGTGCTTGCCGGTTATGGCGTCGGCGCCGGCGGCCGTCACAATGACGGGATCAACATCGCCGCACCGCGCGGCGCGCCGGTCAAGGCGGTTGACGCGGGCATCGTCGCCTATGCCGGGAACCAGTTGCGCGGCTATGGCAACCTGATCCTGGTCAAGCACGCCGATGGCTGGATCTCCGCCTACGCGCATTGCGAGGACCTGCTGGTCAAGCGCGGCGAGAAGGTGAGGCGCGGCCAGGTGATCGCCAAGGTCGGCGAGACCGGCGGGGTCAAGGAGCCGCAGCTCCATTTCGAACTGCGGCGCGGCAAGCGGGCGGTCGATCCGCGCGAATTCCTCGCCCCGGCGCCAACCGCGGCAGGCCCTGTCGCGGTGCGTCCGGGCTGAAGTTCAGGCGAGCGATTTGCCGAGGCGGCCGGCGAGATCCTGGATGAACTGCCAGGCGACGCGGCCGGAGCGTGCGCCGCGGGTGATCGACCATTCGTTGGCATCGGCCATCAGCTGGTCTTCCGCCAGATCGAGCCGGTAATGTGCCGCATAGCCGCGCACGATCGCCTGGTAGGTATCCTGGTCGACGTTGTGGAAGCCGAGCCATAGCCCGAAGCGGTCGGACAGCGACACCTTCTCCTCGACCGCTTCGGCCGGGTTGATTGCGGTCGAGCGCTCGTTTTCGATCATGTCGCGCGGCATCAGGTGGCGTCGGTTCGAGGTCGCATACAGCACGACATTCCCGGGCCGTCCCTCGATGCCGCCTTCGAGCACCGCCTTCAGCGACTTGTAGCTCGCATCATTCTGGTCGAACGACAGATCGTCGCAGAACAGCAGGCAGCGCCGCCTACTGTCGCGCACCAGCGACAACAGGCGCGGCAGGGTCGGGATGTCCTCGCGGTGAATCTCGATCAGCGCCAGCTTTCCCGGCTGCCGGCTCGGCTCGGATGCGTTGACCGAAGCGTGGACCGCCTTGACGAGCGCGCTCTTGCCGGTGCCGCGTGCGCCCCACAGCAGCACATTATTGGCCGGCAGCCCGACGGCAAAACGCTCGGTGTTTGCCAGCAGAATGTCGCGCACCCGGTCGATGCCGCACAGCAGCCCGAGCGGTACGCGGTTGACGCTCGGCACCGGCTCGCACCACCCGCGCTCGGCATGCCAGACGAAGGCGTCGGCGGCGTCGAGGTCGTTGGCCGCGGCGTCGGCCGGCGCGAGACGGTCGAGCGCGTCGGCGATGCGCTGCAACAGCGGGAGGAGGTCGGGTTCGAGCATCGGTTGACCGGGCAGGTGAAGGGCGGCGGACGCTAACACAGGCCCTGCGGCGGCGGAAACGGGCGAAGTGTCCGCAAATTGTCACTGAGCGACCCCAGGATTGCCCTTTCCCTGACCATCGCGTACCAATGCGCCCGCCGCCTCTGCCAATCGCCGGCGTCCCGATGTCGCTTGCGCCGTGCGGCGGAGCGTCCTATTTCGAGGTCCATGCCCATGCTGATTTCGCCGGCCTACGCCCAAGGGATGTCGGGCCTCATGGATCAGAGCGCGCTGGTGCAGTTCCTGCCCCTCGTCCTGATCTTCGTCGTGTTCTACTTCCTGCTGATCCGGCCGCAGCAGAAGAAGCAGAAGGACCACCGGACGATGCTGGAAGCGCTGCGGCGCGGCGACCGGGTGGTGACCGGCGGCGGCATCGTCGGGACGGTCTCGCGCGTCGTCAGCCCCGAGGAGGTCGAGATCGACATCGCCGCGAATGTCCGCGTGCGCGTGGTGCGCAGCACGATCACCAGCGTGCTTGCCAAGCCCGATCCCGCAGCGGCGCGCGCCGCTGCCCGTGACAAGGACAAGGATTCCGCCAAGGGCAAGCAGGCCGCGGCGGGCGACGCGGATAAAGTGTGACCACGACGATTCGTTGTTGCGGGCAGGTTTGACGCCGGATGCTTTACTTCGCCAATTGGAAAGTCTTGCTGATCTGCGGGGTGTGCGCGCTCGGCGTGCTGCTCAGCATTCCCAACCTGTTCAGCGCGGCGCAGCTCGCGCATCTGCCGCGCTTCATTCCGCACAAGCAGGTCGCGCTCGGCCTCGACCTGCGCGGCGGGTCGTATCTGCTGCTCGAGGTCGATGTTGCGGCTGCCGAGCGCGACCGGCTCAATTCGCTCGTCGAAAACGTGCGCAACGCGCTGCGCAACGCCCGGATCGGCTACACCGGGCTCAATGTCCAGGGTGACGCAATCGGCTTCACGATCCGCGACGCCGGCAAGATCGACGAGGCGCGGCGGGTTCTCGGCAAGATCGACCCTGAACTCACCCTTGAGATCGGCGGCGACGGTGCCGGGACGATGAAGTTCAGCGCTGTCGCGACCGAAACCCGCCGCGCCCAGGCGGTCGAGCAGTCGATCGAGATCATCCGCCGCCGCATCGACGAAACCGGCACCAAGGAACCGACGATCCAGCGCCAGGGGCAGCAGCGCATCATCGTCGAGCTGCCAGGCGTCGACAATCCGGAGCATGTGAAGGCGCTGTTGGGGCGCACCGCCAAGCTGACCTTCCAGCTGGTCGATCCCGGCATCACCGTGGAACAGGCGCGGCATGGCCGCCTGCCGCCGGGCGACGAGATCCTGCCGGCCCAGGAGGGCAGCGGCAGTCGCGCCGGCGCCGACGCCTATGTCGTGCGCAAGCGCGTCATGGTCGGCGGCGACACGCTGACCGACGCCCAGGCCACCTTTCAGAACAACGAGCCGGTGGTCAGCTTCAAGTTCGACACCGCCGGGGCGCGGCGGTTCGGCGACGCGACGCGCGAGAATGTCGGCAAGCCGTTTGCGATCGTGCTCGACAACAAAGTGATCAGCGCGCCGGTCATCCGCGAGCCGATCCTTGGCGGCAGCGGCATCATTTCCGGCAGCTTCACGGTGCAGTCGGCGAGCGATCTGGCGCTGCTGCTGCGCGCCGGGGCCCTGCCGGCGCCGATCAAGATCCTTGAAGAGCGCACGGTCGGTGCCCAGCTCGGCGCCGATTCGATCCATGCCGGCACGGTCGCCTGCGTCGTCGGGGTGGCTCTCGTCATCGTGTTCATGGTGTTGTTCTACGGCCTGTTCGGCGTGTTTGCCGACGTCGCGCTGTTCTTCAACCTGTGCCTGATGCTCGCCGCGCTGTCGCTGCTGGGCGCGACGTTGACCCTGCCGGGCATCGCCGGGATCGCGCTGACGATGGGCATGGCGGTCGACGCCAATGTGCTGATCTACGAGCGCATAAAGGAAGAGGTGCGCGGCGGACGTACGATCCTGTCGTCGCTGGAAGCGGGCTTCACCCGCGCCTTCGGCACGATCCTCGACAGCCACGTCACGACGCTGGTGGCGGGCCTTCTGCTCTATTGGCTAGGCTCGGGGCCGGTGAAAGGGTTTGCCGTGACCCTCAGTATCGGCGTGCTGACCTCGCTGTTCTCGGCGATCCTGGTGACCCGCCTGCAGATCGTGACCTGGGCGCGCCGCACCAAGCCGAAGCTGATCCCGATGTGATTGCCGCTGTTGTGCTCCGCCCGCTGCCCTCACGCCAGAGGCCTTCAAGATTGATTGAGTTATGATCAGACCGCTCATCGTCATCCGGCATGTGCCGACGATCGATTTCATGCGCTGGCACTTTTTCGGATTTGCGTTTTCGCTGGCACTCACGGCGTTGACCATCGGCTTGTTCTTTACCGTTGGCCTCAATTACGGCATCGATTTTGTCGGCGGGACGCTGATCGAGGCGAAGACGACAACCGGGCCCGCCGATCTCGCCGCAATGCGGGCAAAAATCGATTCGCTGCATCTGGGCGAAGCCTCGCTGCAAGCCTTCAACAGTCCCGGCGAATGCGCCAGCTCGCCACCCTCCTGCGTGCTGATCCGGCTGCCGCAGCAGCCCGGTGGCGACACGGCGCAGATGCAGGCGGTCAAGCAGGCGCAGGCGTCGCTCGGGCCGAATATCCAATACCGCCGCATCGAGGTGGTCGGCCCGACGGTCGGCGGCGAGTTGATCCGCGCCGGGGTGCTGGCGACCGTGCTCGCGCTCCTTGCGATCATGATCTACGTCTGGTTTCGCTTCGAGTGGCAGTTCGGCGTCGGTGCCACGATCGCGACGTTGCACGACGTGATTACGACGATCGGCCTGTTCGCGATCTTCCAGCTCGAATTCAACCTGACGACGCTTGGCGGCGATCCTGACGATCGCCGGGTATTCGATCAACGACACGGTAGTGATTTACGACCGGGTGCGCGAATCGATGCGCAAGCACCGCACGATGCCGTTCCGCGAGCTGATCAACCTGGCGCTCAACGAGACGCTGTCGCGCACGATCCTGACCGTAGCCACGGTCGCGCTGGCGGTGCTGTCGCTGCTGATCTTCGGCGGCGAGGTGCTCAAGGGGTTCAGCATCGCGATGCTGTGGGGCATCGTCATCGGCACCTACTCCTCGCTCTTTATCGCCGCCCCGATCCTCTATTACGTTCAGCCGAATCGGCGAGCGATCGCCAAAGGCGCCGACGCCCCGCACGACCGGCGCGGAACGCACTTCGCGCTGAGCCGGGCGCGAGCCGATGGAGCTGACTCCCCTCGTCCAGCCCGGGCGTCAGGTCATCGAGCGCTATGGGCCCGGCGGGTTTCGCGTCAGCGGCACGATCTATTCGGGGCCGGTTCTGGTGTTTCCTGATCAAACTCTCGCCTGGGCTGCCGCGGCGGTGAGCGAAGTGGGGCTCGCCGCCGTGATCGAGCATGGTGGGGTCGAGCTGCTGTTGCTCGGGCTCGGCCGCCGCATGGTGCCGGTCGCGTCGGGGCTGCGCGCTGTGCTGCGGGCCTCGGGCATCGCGGTCGAGGCGATGGATACCGGCGCCGCCTGCCGCACCTACAATGTGCTGCTCGCCGAGGACCGCCGCGTCGCGGCAGCCCTGTTGCCGCCATCCTGACCGCGTTCGCGCCGATCAGGCTCGACCGTGGAACACTCGGTCCTGCTGTGCGTTTATCTCCGGTAACTCGCCGGTAACTCGGATGAATGCAATGAGTGGAGCTGCCGTGCGTTTGACGGTTGCTGCGGCGCTTGCGAAGAGGCCAGCGCTTGCCCTGGCACCAGGCCGTGCAGGCGCGCGACGGCGCGGCCACGACCGCCGCCACGAATCTCATCATGACCGCGGTAATGCCGCGGGCGCGGCCATCATCGGCGGTCTGATCGGACTTGGGCTCGGCGCAGCGATAGCCAATGGTGGCTATGCGCCGCCGCCAGTCTATTACGGGGCGCAGCCCCGTTATTATGGGCCGCCGCCAGCCGTCTATTACGGCTATTGAGCCGTGGTTTGCACCAAGATTGCGAGTGGAGCGATTGGATGATGACGATCCCATCGATGCGTAGTGTTGGTACCGCCCTCGTCATGGCCATGCTGGCGGCGGCCCCGACGGCGGCGCTGGCACAGAGCACCCAACCCGCCGGCGCCGGCTGCATCGGCCCCGCAGGCCGCAAGTCCGGACGCCGCGCAGATGCGCGTAGAGGCCGCATAAAGGAGCTTCAGCGCCAGCTCCGCATTACCCCGGCGCAGGAGCCGCAGTGGAATGCCTTCGCCCAGGTCATGCGTAGCAATGCTCGCGAGATGGGCGAAGCTGCGAAGCACCGCGCTGAGCAATTCGCCACGATGGATGCGGTCCAGAACATGCAATCCTACGAGCAGCTTGCCGAAGCGCATGTGCAGCGCCTGCAAAAGCTGCTGCCGGCGTTCGAGGCCCTCTACAACACGATGTCGCCGCCGCAGAAGAAGCTCGCCGACGAAACGTTTCGCCGCACCGCCGAGAAGCATAGCAAAGCCCATTCGTAAACCGGCAGGGCCCGGATCGAGGGTCGCGCGGCTGGTTGCGTAACGCCCGTGGCAGGGCTTCGCCCGGGCGTCATACCGGACGACGTCATAAGGCCGGTGCAAATGTTGCATGGGAGCGGCGCGTCTCGAACGACCGCTTTGGCGTCATGGCGCCCGACGGCGGCACACCGGCTTCGCACTCTTCGGCATCGGCCATAATGGCGGGCCGCCGCTCGATCCCGATGCGGGGTGGCGGCAGTTCTGCTGGAAGAGGGCGCACGCGCAGCGCCTGGAAGACGCCGCCGCGCGAGATCGCGCTGGCCCGCCTGGCGCGCGCCGAGGCGCTCGGCATCAGCTACCGCGAATACACCGCGGTGCTGCTCGATACCGGCAAGCATCTTGAGGCGCGCCGCGACGTGCGGTGAGCCGCGCGCGATGCTCGGCGTTTGCGAAATACGCGTTACGCGCTAGATTGGCGGCAATCACAGGAATCTGGAAGTGGATCGATGGCCATGACCGAAACCGCTCCCCCTCTGCCGCCGCCGGTCAACCCTCGCTTGCGCCGCATGGCGAACGCGATGCGCGCGCTCGCGATGGACGCCGTCCAGCAGGCCAATTCCGGCCATCCGGGCATGCCGATGGGCATGGCCGACGTCGCCACGGTGCTGTTCACGCAAGTTCCTCAAGTTCGATCCGCAGCCCCCGACTGGCCCGATCGCGACCGCTTCGTGCTGTCGGCCGGGCACGGCTCGATGCTGCTCTATGCGCTGCTGCACCTGACCGGCTACCCGGACATGACGATCGACGAGCTGAAGCACTTCCGCCAGCTCGGCAGCCGCACCGCCGGCCATCCCGAATACGGCCATGGCGACCGGCATCGAGACGACCACCGGGCCGCTCGGCCAGGGCCTCGCCAATGCGGTCGGCATGGCGCTCGCCGAGCGCCATCTGCGCGCCGAGCTTCGGCGCCGACCTGGTCGATCACCGCACCTACGTGATCGCGGCGACGGCTGCCTGATGGAGGGCATCAGCCACGAGGCGCTGTCGCTCGCCGGGCATCTGAGGCTCGACAGCCTGATCGTTCTGCTCGACGACAACTCGCATCACGATCGACGGCCCGACCGAGCTCGCCATCGTCGACCGACCATGCTGATGCGCTTCGCGCGCCTATGGCTGGGCGGCGCAGCGCGTCGACGGCCACGACCCGGCGGCGATCGCCGCCGCGGTCGCTCGCCGAGGCGCAGCCGACCAGCGCCGACGCCTGATCGCCTGCCGCACGATCATCGGCTACGGCGCGCCGACCAAGGCCGGGCACCGCCGCGAGCGCACGGCTCGCCGCTCGGCGCCGAGGAGATCAAGGGCGCCGCGCGAGAGGCTCGGCTGGCCCAATCCGGCCGTTCGAGATCCCCGACGATCTGCTGCGCCGCCTGGCGCGCCGCCGGCGCGCGCGGCGCGAGCGCTGCGGGCGGCCTGGGCAGCAGCGGCTCGCCGCGATGCACGCCCGACAAGCGGGCCGAATTCGAGCGCCGGCAGGCGGGCGAGCTGCCGAGCGGACTGGACGCCGGCGCTCGCGAAGCTCTAGCGGCGAATGGTCCGCGCCAAGAACGCCAAGCTCGGCGACCCGCAAGGCGATCGGGGAGGTGCTCGAGGCGCTGACCGCCGCGGTGCCCGAGCTGATCGGCGGCTCGGCCGACCTCACCGGCTCGAACAACACCAAGACCAAGGCGACTGACGGCCGATGACGCCCGGCGAGTTCGGCGGGCGCTATATGCATTATGGCATGCGCGAGCACGGCATGGCGGCGGCGATGAACGGCATGGCGCTGCATGGCGGGCTGATCCCCTATGGCGGCACCTTCCTGATCTTCACCGACTACTGCCGGCCGGCGATCCGCCTGGCGGCGCTGATGGAGCTAGCGCGTGATCTACGTGATGACCCACGATTCGATCGGCCTCGGCGAGGACGGGCCGACCCACCAGCCGGTCGAGCATCTGGCGGCGCTGCGGGCGATCCCCAACCTGCACGTCTTCCGCCCGGCCGACGCGGTCGAGACCGCCGAGTGCTGGGCGCTCGCGCTTGCAGCACACGCCGGGCGCCGTCGGTCGCTGGCGCTGACCCGCCAGAACCTGCCGCCGCTGCGCACCGCGGCGCGACGACGACAACCGCTCGGCGCGCGGCGCCTACGTGCTGGCGCGAGGCCGACGGCCGCGCGCGCAGGTGACCCTGCTCGCCACCGGCTCCGAGGTCGCGCTCGCGATCGACGGCGCGCGACGCGCTGCAGGCCGACGGCATCGGCGCCGCCGTGGTCTCGATGCCGTGCTTGGAGCTGTTCGAGCCAGCCAGGACGAGGCCTATCGCAAGCGGTGCTCGGCGCGGCGCCTGCGGATCGCGCGTCGAGGCCGGCGTCGCGCCAGGGCTGGGACCGCTATGTCGGGCCGCGACGAGGCCTTCGTCGGGCATGACGGTTTGGCGCGTCGGCGCCGGCCGAGGAGCTCTATCCGCCATTTCGGCATCACGGCGCAAGCGGATCGTCGCAGCTGGTCCGCAAACGGCTCTAGCAACCGGCCGCAGCCTACGGCAGCATAAGGAGGACGCGTCATGGCGGTACGGGTAGCGATCAACGGCTTCGGCCGCATCGGCCGGCTGGTGCTGCGCGCGATCCTCGAGCAGCGCCGATCAGCGAATCGAGGTCGTCGGCATCAACGATCTGGCGACCGGTCGCGACCAACGCGCACCTGCTGCAGTACGACAGCGTGCACGGCCGCTTTCCCGGCGAGGTCACCGACCGGCGACAACTGGATGGATGCCGGCACGCGGCAACGATCCAGCGTCACCGCCGAGCGCGACCCGGCGCAAGCTGCCGTGGAAGGCGCTCGGGGTCGATGTCGTGCTCGAATGCACCGGCATCTTCACCAAGCGCGAGGCCGCCGCCAAGCACCTCGAGGCCGGCGCCAAGAAGGTCTCATCTCGGCCCCGGCCGACGGCGCCGACATCACCGTCGTGCTATAGGCGTCAACCACGACGAGCTGAAGCCCGGCCACACAGGTCGTCTCGAACGCGTCGTGCACGACCAACTGCCTGGCGCCGGTCGCCAATGTGCTGCACCAGGCGATCGGCATCGAGCGCGGCTACATGACCACGATCCACTCCTATACCGGCGACCAGAACCTGCTCGACACGCTGCACAACGACCTGCGCCGCGCCCGCGCCGCGGCGATGTCGCTGATCCCGACCTCGACCGGCGCGGCCGCGCGCGGTCGGGCTGGTGCTGCCGGCGCTCAAGGGCAAGCTCGACGGCACCGCGATCCGCGTGCCGACGCCGAACGTGTCGCTGATCGACTTCATGTTCGACGCCGGCGCGCGACACCTCGGCCGACGAGGTCAACACGCTGATGGAAGAGGCGGCGAACGTCGAACCGCTTGAAAGGCATTGTCGGCATCAACACGCGACGCCACGGTGTCGGTCGATTTCAACCACGATTCGCACAGCTCGACGTTCGACGTGACCCAGACCCAGGTGCTCGACAAGACGCTTTGTCCGGGTGCTGTCGTGGTACGACAACGAGTGGGGCTTCTCGAACCGGATGGTCGAGGTCGCCGCCTATTTCGGCTGCGATGCACTGAGCCGGCCTTGGACGCCCCGCTCTCATCGTCGTCCACGCGCTAGCGCACGCCGTCGCCGCGCTGACCGCGGCGGCGGAGGCGGGGAGGGACGATCGTCCTGGCCAGCGCGCCCGATGCGGGTATTTACGCGGGACCGGGCTGGTTCGGCGCGCCTCGTGAAAGCGGCGCGCGATGCCGTGCCGGCGGCGCGATTCACGACGTTGCTCGATTGCGGCGACGATGCCGGCGCCGCCCAGGCGGCGATCCGCGCCGGGATCGAGGGCATCGTGTTCACCGGCCCCGCCGAAATCGCCGGGCGCCTCGCGGATATCGCGGGCCGGAAAGGCGCCCGTCTCGTCACGGCGCGCCCGGCCGCGCTGCTCGACCTTGGCGGCCGATTTTTTGGTGTCCCGGAGGCGCTGCGCCGGCGCTGCGCCGATTTTCTCGCCTCGGCCGCAGCATTTTGCTAAAAAGGGGGACCTTCGATCCGCCCCGCCACGAGGAGCGCTGCGAGGGCCGAGGCGCTCGACATGCTGGCGCGGATCATCAAGTTCATCAAGGGAAGGACTGAACATTCGCAGAGAAGAGGGGCAGGGCGATGCCGGGCGGGCGACCACCCGGCTTTACCTGATCACGCCGCCCGCGCTCGACCCTGACCGTTTCGCCCGGGACCTCGAAGAGGCGCTCGCCGGCGGCGATGTCGCGTGCCTGCAGCTGCGGCTCAAGGAGGTCGACGATGCCACGGTCAGGCGCGCCGCGAGGGTTTTGCAGCCGATCGCGCAGCAGCACGGCGTGGCCTTCATCATGAACGACCGGCCCGATCTTGCCGCCGAGCTCGATTGCGACGGCGTGCATGTCGGCGAGGAGGACATGCCGTTTGCCGAGGCGCGCCGGCTGCTTGGGCCGGACCGGATCGTCGGCGTCACCTGCGGCGACAGCCGGCACCGCGCCATCGTCGCCGCCGAGGCAGGCGCCGATTACGTTGCGTTTGGCGCCTTCTTTCCGAGCGGCACCAAGGCCGGCGCGAAGTATCGCGCGCAGCCCGAGCTGCTGGCCGATTGGTCCGAAACGACGGTTGTGCCGTGCTGCGCGATCGGCGGCATTACCCAGGAGAATTGCGGCCCGCTGGTCGAGGCCGGCGCCGATTTTCTCGCCGTGATCGGTGCGGTCTGGTCCTATCCCCAGGGGCCGCGCGCCGCTGTGCGCGATTTTAATGCCGTTTTTGAGCGCTATGGGCGTAATTATTGACGCGATGCTTACTGAAGTCGGCGACATGCAAGAGCACAATGGATCGAGCGAAGTGACGCCGGCGATTGTCGTGATCGACGACGATGCAGTCGATGCGCAAGGCGCTCGACAACCTGTTGCAGGTCGGTTGGGTTCGAGGTCGAGCTGTTTGCCTCGCCGCAGGAATTCCTGCAGAGCGAGCGGCCGGATCGGCCGGGCTGCATTGTGCTCGATGTTCGCTTTCCCGGCCGCAGCGGCCTCGACATGCAGCGCGACCTGACGCAGGCCGAGGCGCAAATGCCGATCATCTTCATTACCGGCTATGGCGATATCCCGATGTCGGTGCGTGCGATGAAGGCCGGGGCGGTCGAGTTTCTGACGAAACCGTTCCGCGACCAGGATCTGCTCGACGCCGTCGGGACGGCGCTTGAACGGGACCGCGCCCGGCGTGTCGGCGACCTGCGGCTCTCCGAGTTGCGCATACGCTTTGACACGCTGACCGCGCGCGAGCGCCAAGTCATGTCGCTGGTCGTCGCCGGGCGGCTCAACAAACAGATCGCCGGCGAACTCGGGGTCAGCGAGATGACGGTGAAGATGCACCGACGTCAAGTCATGCGGAAGATGCAGGCGACCGGCGTCGCCCAGCTTGTACGGCTCGCCGACCAGATCGGCATTGCCGCACCGCCCGGCAACTGACGCGCCGCCGCGTAGCCGAGCATCGTCGTGCGTGCTTCGGGCCATTGACCCTTCGCCCACACCATCAGGATTGCCAGGAGGATTGAAGGCATGGCACAGGCTGGCCCCCTTTCCGGCATCACTGTCGTCGATCTGTCGCGCATGCTCGCCGGCCCCTATTGCACGATGCTGCTGAACGAGCTGGGCGCCCGCGTCATCAAGGTCGAAACGCCGACAACCGGCGACGATGCCCGCCAATACGGGCCGTTCATCGACGGCAAATCGACCTATTTCGTGTCGCTCAACCGCGGCAAGGAATCGATCGTCCTCGATCTCAAGGCCGACGGCCGACCGCGACATCTTCGAGCAGCTGCTCGACAAGGCGCGACGTGCTGGTCGAAAACTTCCGCGCCGGGACGATGGAGAAGCTCGGCTATGGCTGGGAGACCCTGCATGCGCGCTATCCGCGGCTGATCTACGCCGCCGCCTCGGGCTTCGGCCATACCGGCCCCTACGCCCACCACCCGCCTACGACATGGTCGTGCAGGGCATGGGCGGCATCATGAGCATCACCGGCTATCCCGACGGCCCGCCGATGCGCGTCGGCACCTCGGTCGGCGACATCGCCGGCGGGCCTATTCACGGCAGTCGCGCTCAATGCCGCCCTGTTGCACCGCGAGCGCACCGGCGAGGGACCAAGATCGACGTCGCGCTGTTCGATTGCCAGATCGCGCTGCTCGAAAACGCTATCATGCGCTACACGACGACCGGCAGATCCCCGGCCCGATGGGCGCGCGCCATCCCTCGATCACGCCGTTCGAGGCCTTCGCCACCAAGGACGGCCATGTCATCATCGCCGCCGGCAATGACGGGCTGTTCGTCAAACTGACCGCAGGCGCTGGGCCGCCCGAGCTCGCCGACAACCCGCTGTTCAAGACGCAACCCGCTGCGCAACCAGCACCAGCCGGCGCTGAAGGCCGAGATCGAGGCGGTCATCTGCCCCAAGACCACCGCCGCATTGGCTCGCAGTGCTCGACGCGCGCCGGCGTTCCCTGCGGACCGATCAACAACGTCGACACAGGCCCTGGCGCATCCCCAGGTGCGGCGCGCAACATGCTGGTCCAGGTCGACGATCCGGCGACCGGCGCGCTGCAGCTGGCCGGCAATCCGATGAAGATTCTCGGCCTTCGCCGATCCGCCGACCGCGCCCGCCGGCGCCGGATCTCGACGGCGACCGCGCCGCATCCTGCGCGAGCTGCTGTGGGCGCATGATCGGACTGACGCCGGCCTGCTGTCCGCCGCACACCCGGCTTGTCCCGAATCAGCCCGGTCTTGCCGGGACCGGGCGGCAGGGATATGCGCGGGTCGTGGCAGCCGATGATTGCCCGCATCGCGGTCGCCTCCTCGCGCTGCTGCTGGTGCTGGCCGGCGGCGGCTCTTTCTGCGCTGCGCTCGTCGCTGCCGCAGATCGATGGCCGGATCGCCGTCACGGGCTTCAAGGCGCCGGTCACGATCGCGCGCGACGCCGACGGCGTTCCGCACGATCACCGCCGGCAGACGACGAGGATGCCGCCTTCGGGCTCGGCTTCGTCCACGCCCAGGACCGGCTGTTCCAGATGGAGCTGCAGCGCCGCTTCGGCGCGGGACGGCTGGCCGAATGTTCGGCGAGCGCGGCCGTCGCCATCGACCGGCAGATGCGCATGCTCGGCCTCTATCGCCGGGCCGAGGCCGGCAAGTGCCGCACTGTCGCCAGCGCGGTGCGCCGCGCGCTCGACGCCTATACCGCCGGCGTCAACGCCTATATCACGCACGCGGCACGGTGCGCTGCCGCCCGAATTCCTGCTGCTCGCGCTTCAAGCCCGAGCCCGTGGCAGCCCGGCCGACACGCTGGTCTGGGGCAAGCTGATGGATCTCCAGCTTGGCCGGCAACTACCGCGGCGAGCTGCTGCGCGCGCGCCTCGCGCAGCACCGTGTCGCCGGACGAGCTCGCCGTTCCTCTATCCCGGACTACCCCGAAGGACGCGCCGACCACGCTGGCGGCGCTGGCCAGCGTCTATCGCCAGCTGCCGCTGCCGCGCTCTTTGCGCGCGCTGCCGCCTGACGACGCTCGGCCCGATCTACGCCTCGAACGACTGGGTCGTCGCCGGCGCCCACACCGAGAGCGGCAAGCCGCTCCTCGCCAACGACCCGCATCTCGCCTTCGGCGCGCCGGGCTTCTGGTATCTGGCCCGGCTCGAAGACGCCGGAGCGCGAGATCGCCGGCGCCACCGTCGCCGGCACGCCGCTTGTCATGGTCGGCCACAACGGCCGCATCGCCTGGGGCTTCACCAGCACCGACAGCCGACATCGAAGACCTGTTCATCGAGAAGCTCGACCCCGACCGACCCGGCCGCTACCTGACGCCCGACGGCAGCGCCGCCTTTGTCACCCGGCGAGGAAACGATCGCGGTGCGCGGCGGCGGCGCCGGTCACGCTGACCGTGCGCAGCACCCGGCATGGCCCGGTGCTGTCCGACATGCTGCCGCCGCGGCACGCTTCGAACCCGGCTATGTGCTGGCGCTGCAGGCGACCGTTGCTCGACGACAGCGACCGCAGCGCCGAAGCCGCTTTGGAACATCGACCGCGCCACCGATTGGACCGCTTTCGCGACGGCGCTGCAAGAACTTCGTCGGGCCGCCGCAGAACTTCGTCTATGCCGATACCGCCGGCACTATCGGCTTCATCGCCGCCCGGCCGCATCCCGATCCGCAACGCAACGGCGACGGCTGGCTGCCGGTGCCGGGCTGGACCGGCGAGTACGACTGGCAGGGCTACATCCCGTTCGACGAGCTGCCCCAGGCGACGCAATCCCGCCTCGGGCCATTTCGTCAGCGCCAACAACAAGATCGTGCCCGACAGCTATCCCTATTTCTATCAGCCGCGACTGGGACATGCCCAATCGTGCCGAGCGCATCGAGGAGCTGCTTGCGGCGACACCGCGGCAGTCGCCCGAAGACCAGCGCCGCGATCCAGGCCGACACGCTGTCGCTCATGGCGCCGCCGGCTGGTGCCGCTGATGACCAAGCATCGCGCCGCGAGCGAACACGGCGCGGCCAGGCCATCGCAGCGGCTGCAGCACATGGGACTTCCGCATGGATGCGCGACAAGGTGCGAGCCGCTGCTGTTCACCGCCTGGCTGCGCGCCTTTGCCCACGCCGTGCTTACCGCGCCGGCTCGGCGATGCGGCGGCCGGATTATTGGGATCTGCGGCCGCGGGTGATCGAAGCGGTGCTGACCGAGCGCACCGACTGGTGCGACAGCGCAAGCGACCAAGCCGCTGAGACCTGCGAGCACGCTGCTCGCCGCAGCGCTCGATGACGGCGCTCGCATCAGCTGCGCTCGAGCGCTACGGCAACGACATGGACCCAATGGCAATGGGGCGCGCGCCCATATCGCCTATTTTCCCAATGCCGTGTTCGAGCGCGTGCCCGCTGCTGCGCGACTGGCTGCGGGTCGCGATCCCGACCGCCGGCGGGTACGACACGGTCAACCGCGGCCCGACGACGATCCGCGACGAGGCGCATCCCTTCGAACAGCGCTTCGGCGCCGGGCTGCGCATCATCACCGACCTTGCGGCGCCCGCCGATTCGCGCATGATGATCGCGGTCCCCGGCCAGTCGGGCAATCCGCTGTCGCCGCATTATGCCGACCTGCTGCGGCGCTGGCGCGACTTCGATTGGCTCGTGCCCGACCGCGGCCCCGCGGCCGCGACGCTTGACCCTGGAGCCGGCGCGATGACCGACCTGCCGGTCTCGCTCGCACGATATCCGCCGCGCCGAGGCGGCGATCGCCGGCGCCGTGCGCGAAGACCCCGACTGGTCCGCCGCCGCGCGCTGTCCGAGATGTCCGGCTGCGAGGTCTTTCTGAAACTCGAGAACCTGCACCCCACCGGCTCGTTCAAGGAGCGCGGCGCGCTCAACAAGCTGCTGCGCCTCAGCGCCGAGCGAGCGGCGCGCCGGCGTCGTCGCGATGTCGGCCGGCAACCACGCGCAGGGCGTCGCCTACCACGCGCCGCCGCCTCGGCATTCCGGCGACGATCGTGATGCCGAAGGGCACGCCGTTCACCAAGATCGACCGCACCGAGCGCTCGGCGCCAAGGTGGTGCTGAAGGGCGACGACCTCTCCGCGGCGCGCCGCGCCGCCGACGACGCTGCCGCGAGCGCGGCCTGGTTTTCGTGCATCCCTACGACGATCCGGCAGTCATCGCCGGCCAGGGCACGGTCGGGCTCGAAATGCTCGCCGACCATCCCGCGCTCGATGCGCTGGTCGTGCCGATTGGCGGCGGCGGGCTGATCTCGGGCATCGCCGTGGCCGCCAAGGCGCTTGAAGCCCGATATCGCGATCTTCGGCGTCGAGTCGGCGCTCTACCCCGCAATGTCGCGAGGTGCTGCGCGGCGCGGAGCCCGACCGCCGGCCGGCGCCACCATCGCCGAAGGCATCGCCGTCAAGGACCGGGCAAGATCACACGCCGGATCGTCAAGGCACTGGTGGAAGACATCCTGCTGGTCCGAGAGCGCGCTGGAAAACGCGCTGTCGGCATGCTGATGATCGCGAAATCGGTGGCCGAAGGCGCCGGCGCCGCCGGCCTCGCCGCCTGATCGCCGAGCCGCGAGCGCTTTGCCGGCAAGCGCGTCGGCATCGTCGTCTCCGGCGGCAACATCGATGCGCGGCTGCTGTCGGCGTCCTGATGCGCGGCCTGGTGCGCAGCGGGCGCCTGGTCCGGGTGCGCGCCGATATCAGCGACCTGCCGGGGCGCTGTGCCGGGTCGCCAGCATCATCGGCGATGCGGGCGGCAACATCGTCGAAGTCCACCATCAGCGCCTGTTCCACGACGTGCCGCTCAAGATGGCCGAGCTCGACGTGGTGCTCGAGACCCGCGACCGCCGCCACGTCGACACGATCATCGCGGCGCTGATCGAGGCCGGCTTTCCGACCCAGCTGCTCTCCGGCAGCGGCGAGGGCGACGGCGACCCGCTCAATGCGGGCATTGCCTGAGGAGGCCGGCTCCATGTCACCCTATGCGGGGCGCGACAAGCGGGCGTAACGGCGAAGCGGGGTGACCGAGCAAAGCCCGCTTCGCATCGACGCGCTCTACCGCAAGAAGTTCCCGATCGCCAGCGACGACCGGATCGCCACAGCCGGAAGCTGCTTTGCCCAGCACATCGGCCATCACCTGCGCAAGTCGGGTTTCCGGGTGGTCGACGCCGAGCCGCCGCCGCCCGGCCTCGACGCGGAGGTTGCGCGTAAAATTCGGATACGGGATCTATTCGGCGCGATACGGCAACATCTATACGGCGGCGCAGCTCCTGCAACTGGCGCGGGAGGCCTTCGGCGAATTGTCGCCGGCCCATCCGGTCTGGCAAAGGGATGGGCGGTTTTTCGACGCCCAGCGCCCATCCGTCGAGCCGCAGGGCTTCGCCACCCCGGACGACGTGATGACGCACCGACGCTATCATTTGCAGCGGGTGCGCGAGGTGTTCTCCGCGGTCGACCTGTTCATCTTCACCTTCGGCTTGACCGGAGCCTGGATCGACCGACACAGCGGCACCGTCTATCCGACGGCGCCCGGCAGGATCGCCCACGATCCGGACCCTGACCGCTTCATCTTCAAGAATTTTTCTTTCGATGAGACCTATAAAAATTTCGTTTCGTTTCGTGAAATGCTGAAAACCCGCAACGGTAACGTCAGATTTATTGTGACGGTGTCGCCGGTACCCTTAACCGCCACCGCCTCCGACCAGCACGTGCTGAGCGCCACCACCTACTCAAAGGCCGTGCTGCGGGCCGTGGCCGGGCAGCTATGCCAGGAATTCGACGACGTCGATTACTTCCCGTCCTATGAAGCCATCACCGCTCCGTTCACCCGCGGCATGTTCTACGAGGCCGACTGGCGGTCGGTCTCGGGCATCGGCGTTGCCGTGGCGATGCGGCTGTTTTTTCTCGGAGCACGGTCTGCCCGGCGATGCGGCGTCGGGTTTGAGCGCTGCGCCGGCGAATCGGCCGCCGACCCGGTATGCGAGGACATATTGCTGGATGCCTTCGCCCCGCGATGACCAAGTGCTGCTTTATCGGCAACTCGCACCTCGCCGCGATCAAGCTCGGCTGGGAACGGGTCAAGCTGCAGTATCGCGATGTCTCGGTCGATTTCTTTGCCAGCCACATCGGCAGCATCGGCGACACCTGTCGCGTTGGCAGCTGCCTTGTTCCGGCCAACGACACGCTCCGGCAGAATTTCGTTGGACGTCGGGCGGCAAGGCGGCAATCGATCTGAGCGAATACAGCGACGTCGTGCTGGTCGGGATAAGGAATTCAGCCTGGAACCGTTGCTTCTCGCCTACTCGCAAATGCGCTCGGAGCGACATCGCAATCGTGCCGAAACATCCACGCTGGTATCCGAAGCCGTGTTCGAGGAAGCCGTGCTGGGAAATCTCCGCCGCTCGGCCTTCTTTTGCACCTTGGCAAGGATCCGGGAAAGCGGGCCGCGCCTATGGGGCATCGCGCAACCGCGACCGAGCGACCAGGTCCTCGACGCGGATGGCGCTACGGCGACAGCGGCAGTTCGCCCTGCGGATGCGGGGCGCCTTATTAGCGTCGGCGGCGGCCTGACGGGCCGCCTGCTGCGCCGCCGCCGGCAGCCCGAGGATGAGACGACGGAGTTCTGGCGCAGCGTCGCATCGTGGTGGCGCGCCGTCGTCGCCATTGGCGACGACGCCCCGCTGGCGGCGACTTTTTCCGGATCGTCGAGCATCTTCCACACCGGATTTTCACTTCCTGGTCCAGCCGAAGCCGACCCTGAGCGGCCAGCTGTTCACGCAGCGCCGGTATTCGGCGGGGTCGGTGCGCCTGAGCCGGCGCTATGATCTGAGGCACGCGCCGGAGGAGTACCGGCATATGAACGGCGAGTACGGCGCCATCGTTTTGGCCGAGTTGCTGCCGCTTATGGCATGACCCCGAGCAGCGGCCGATCAGGCTCCGCCGAAGTCGGCGCCGGTCACGTCCGCATGCCTTTCGCCCTGACCAGCACGACCAGCACGCGGTCGACGCGCCGTCCGTCCATCTCGACGACCTCGAACCGGTAGCCGCCGGCGGTGACCTGGTCGGCAACCGCCGGCACGCGATTGAGCCGCGCCATCAGATAGCCGCCGAGCGTATGGAAATCGGGATCCTCGCCCGGCAATTGTGGACACGCGCAGCGCCTGCTTCACCTCGTCGAGCGCCACCATGCCGTCGAACAGCCAGCTGCCGTCGTCGCGATGCACGACGCGCGGATCGGCATCGGCGCCGCCCGGCACTCGCCGACCAGCGCCTGCAAGATATCGTGCAGGGTCACCAGCCCTTCGAGGTCGCCATATTCGTCGACGATCAGCGCCAGCGCCTCGCCGGTAGTCTTGAACACTTCGAGCGCACGCAGCACGGTCACCGTGTTGGCAGAAACAGCGGCGTGCGTATCGCCGCGCGCAAATCGAACGGCTTGCCGGCCAGCGCCGTCTCGAGCAGGTCCTTGACCTGGACGATGCCGGCAAGCGCGTGGGTGCCGCCCTGCAACACCGGAAACCGCGAAAAGGCGCTGTCGCGAGATTTGCCGCCGGATTTCTTCGATCGGGTCGTCGAGATCGAGGAACTCGATCTGCGTGCGCGGCGTCATTACCGCGCTGACCCGGCGGTCGCCGAGCCGCAGCGCCATCTCGACGATCGCGGTTTCGCCGGCGGAATATGCCCGGACGCCACCCCCTCGCGCAGCATGAAGCCGATCTCCTCGTCGGTGACCGAGGCCGCCTCGCCGCGCATCGGCAACAGCCGCAGGATCAGATCGGCCGTCGCGCTGAGCAGCCATTCGATCGGCGCGCCGATCCGCGCCAAAGCGCGCATGAACCGCGCCAGCGCGCTGGCGATGCGCTCGGGATGGAGCAGCGCCACCCGCTTCGGCACCAGTTCGCCGAGGATCATCGAGAAATAGGAGATGCCGATCACCACCACCGCCATCGCGATGGCGTGGGCGTATTGCGGCAGGAAACCGCCGCTGCCGACGAGATAATGCTGCAGCGAGTCGCCGAGAGTCGCCTCGCCGAAGGTGCCGGACAACACCGCGATCACCGTGATCCCGATCTGCACCGTCGCGAGCAGCCGCGACGGGATCGGCCTTCAACTCGAGCGCCGCCTCGGCGCCGCGGCTGCCCTCGGCGCCAGCGGCTGCAGCCGCGCCGGCCGCGCCGAAACCAGCGCGATCTCGGCCATCGCGAAAAACCCGTTCAGCAGAATCAGAAGAAGTACGATCGAGAGGTGCAGCGACAGCATCGCAACCCCCGGTGATGCGGCCAGCTGCGCTACGAATTCGTACCCGGTGTAAGCCGGGGCCCAAATCAGACCACTCGGACGCCCGGATGCGGTGGGTCGCCTGCGGCGCCGGGACGTCGCGCACGGAGGCGTCAGCGCGAATAGATATTCGATGACGAGGTTGGGTTCCATCGTCACCGGATAGGGCACGTCGGCCAGCTTCGGCGCGCGGATGAATTTGCCGCGCATGCGCTCGTGGTCGATTTCGATGTAATCGGGCACGTCGCGCTCGCTCGACTGCGTCCGCCTCGAGAACCACCGCCATTTCCTTGGCCTTCGGCCGCAGCTCGATCGTCGTCGCCGTCGCTCAGCTTGGCAGGAGCGGATATTGACCCGCCTGCCGTTGACCAGCACATGGCCGTGGTTGATCAGCTGGCGCGCGGCGAACGGGGTCGGCGCGAACTTCATGCGATAGACCGACCGCATCGAGCCGGCGTTCCAGCAACTCGATCAGGTTCTCGCCGGTGTCGCCGCGCCGCCGCACCGCCTCTTCATAGAGGCGGCGGAACTGGCGCTCGCCGATATTGGCGTAATAGCCCTTGAGCTTCTGCTTGGCGGCGAGCTGGGTGCCGTAATCCGACGGCTTCTTGCGCCGCTGGCCGTGCTGGCCGGGCCCGTATTCGCGGCGGTTGAGCGGGCTCTTCGAGCGGCCCCACAGATTGACGCCGAGACGGCGGTTGATCTTGTACTTCGATTCCGTCGCGCTTGCTCATGAAGCCGTTCCGCTTTCAGCTTGTTGTTGTCCCAATAGTGCCGCCAGGCAGTGACGCGGAGGCCGGGGCTTACGCCCACGTTCTTGGGAAAGGGCAGCACTATACGGAGCGAGCCCGCGAAGTCAAATCGAGCGCTCGACGGCAGAGCGGCGGCCGGCGGCTGGCTGGAAGCGGGGCTCGGCCTTTGCGCGCTGGTGCTGCCGCCGCTGCTCGCCCTGGTGCCGCGCGGGGCCGCGCCGCTGGCCGGGTTTGCCGGGCTGTGCGCCGCCGGGCTGATCGCCGCCAATCCGCCTTACCGCCGCCCCGAACTCTACGTTCCCAGCCGCGCTTCTCGGCATCCTGGCGCTGTGGGGCGGGCTCTCCGGCCGCGTGGTCGATCGACCCCTGGCGCAGCCTCGTTCTCGACGCGCGGCTCAGCGGCCTTTTTGTCGCCGCGTTGGCGCTCGCCGGGGCGGCGGGCCGGCTTGTCGCGCCGCGCCGGCTGCTCTTGCTGCTTGTCGCCGGGGCGATCGTTGGCATCGCGGTCGCCGCGGGGGATGCCGCCAGCCAAGGCGGTTTGAGCCGCTATGTTACGATCCGCGGCTTTGCGATGCCACGTCTCAACCAGCTTTCCGTCTGGCTGGCCCTGCTGGCGTTGCCGGTCGGCGCGGCGATGTTCTGCCGCGGCCGCATGCCTCGCGGCGGCGCTGGCGACGGCGGTGATGGTCGCCACCGTCTACCTGCTCGACGACACGACGGCGAAGTTTGCCTTTGCGCTCAGCCTACCGGCCGCGGCGCTGCTCTACCTGCGCCGCGGCACGCGTGGCGCCGAATTGCGGCGGCCCTCGCGGTCCTCGCCATCGTCACGGCACCGCTGACCTTGCCGCGAATCTGGTGCGACTCCCGGGCGTTTTCGCGACCGTCGATGGCGTTCAAGGAATCGGCCGGGCACCGGCTGTTGATCTGGTCCTTTGCCGGCGACCGCATCGCCGAGCGGCCGTTTATCGGCTGGGGCCTCGATTCGGCGCGGGCGATCCCCGGCGGCAAGGACGAGATCCGGCCCGGGGAGAACTGGCTGCCGCTGCACCCGCACGACGCGGCGCTGCAGCTCTGGCTCGAACTCGGCGCACCCGGCGCGGCTTTGTTCGCGCTGTTCGTCGGGTTGCTGTGGCTGCGCCTCGCCGAGGCGCCGTGGCCGCCGCTCTATGCCGCCGCCGCCGGCGGCAGCCTGACCGCGGCGCTCGTCGTCGTCGTGGCCGGCTGGGGCATCTGGGAGGAATGGTGGATCGGCACGCTCGGCCCTCGCGCTGTTCGCGGTCACGGCGCTGGCGCGCGCCGCCGTCCCGCCGGGCGTCACTCCGCCGCGGCGGCGCGGTTCGCCCGGCGCCGGTCGTTGGCGTCGAGCAGGCGCTTGCGCAGGCGGATCGCCTTCGGCGTCACCTCGACCAGTTCGTCGTCGGCGATATAGGCGATCGCCTCTTCGAGGCTCATCTGGATCGGCGGGGTCAGGCGCACCGCTTCGTCCTTCGAGGTCGTGCGGATATTGGTGAGCTGCTTGCCCTTGCGCGGATTGACTTCGAGGTCGTTGTCGCGGCTGTGCGCGCCGACGATCATCCCGGATAGATCGCATCGCCCGGCGAGACGAACATCGACCCGCGCTCCTCCAGGTTCCACAGCGCATAGGCGACCGCGGCCCCGCCCGCCGTCGAGATCAGGACGCCGTTGATCCGCCCCTCGATCGGGCCCTTGTACGGCGCATAGCCGTGAAACAGCCGGCTCATCACCCCGCTGCCGCGGGTATCGGTGAGGAACTCGCCGTGATAGCCGATCAGGCCGCGCGTCGGCACCAGGAACGACAGCCGCAGTTTGCCGCCGCCCGAGGGCCGCATCTCCTGCATCTCGGCCTTGCGGCGGCTCATCTTGTCGACGACGATGCCGGCGAATTCCTCGTCGACATCGACGATGCCTCCTCGATCGGTTCGAGCCGCTGGCCGGTTGCCGGATCGGTGCTTGAACAGCACGCGCGGACGCGAGATCGACAGCTCGAACCCCTCGCGGCGCATCGTCTCGATCAGCACGCCGAGCTGCAATTCGCCGCGCCCGGCGACCTCGACCGCGTCCTTCTGCGGCGTTCTCCTGCACCCTGATCGCGACATTGCCCTCGGCCTCGCGGTAGAGACGCTCGGCGATCATCCGCGAGGTCACCTTGACGCCGTCGCGCCCGGCGAGCGGGCTGTCGTTGACCGAAAACGTCATCGCCAGGGTCGGCGGGTCGATCGGGTCGGCCGCGCAGCGCCTCGTCACCTCCGGCGCGCACAGCGTGTCGGCGACCGTGGTCAGGGCAAGCCCGGCCACCGCGATGATGTCGCCGGCGCGGGCCTCGTCGATCGGCTGGCGTTCGAGCCCGCGATAGGCCAGCAGCTTGGTCAGCCGCGCCTGCTCGATCATCCGCCCGTCGCGCGCCAGCGCCTTGACCGGCATGTTGATGCGCGCGTCCCGGAATGGATCAGCCCGGTCAGCACCCGCCCGAGATACGGGATCGTAGTCGAGCGTCGTCGCCAGCATCGCGAACGGCGCGTCCGGGTCGGCTCCCCCTCGCGCCGGCGGGACATGCGCCACGATCAGATCGAACAGCGGCGCCAGATCGCGCCGCGGCGCATCGAGCTCGGCGACCGCCCAGCCGTCGCGGCCCGAGGCGAACAGGGTCGGAAAATCGAGCTGCGCCTCGTCGGCGTCCAGCAGCGCGAACAGGTCGAAGATCTCGTTATGCACCGCTTCCGGGCGGGCGTCCGGCCGATCGACCTTGTTGATGACGACGATCGGCTGGAGGCCGCGCGCCAGCGCCTTGGCGACGACGAACTTGGTCTGCGGCATCGGCCCCTCGGCGGCATCGACCAGCACGAGGACGCCGTCGACCATGCTGAGGATGCGCTCGACCTCGCCGCCGAAATCGGCGTGGCCCGGGCGTATCGACGATGTTGATGCGCACGTCGCGTCCGCGCCCAACCAGCGAGGTGCATTTCGCCAGGATCGTAATGCCGCGCTCGCGTTCGAGTTCGTTCGAATCGAGGGCGCGCTCGGCGACCTGCTGGTTGGCGCGGAACAAGCCGCTCTGGCGCAGCAGTTGGTCGACCAGCGTCGTCTTGCCATGATCGACATGCGCGATGATCGCGATATTGCGGATATCCATGGTCCTGACGTTACTGCGGCGACACCCTTCGCGGTGGCGCGTATCGGCAAGCGGAGCCGGATGCTCAGATTACCCCCGCCGCTGCGACGATTTCGTGAAGCGCCGCTTCCGGCCGCGCGCCGACATGGCTGATGATTTCGGCAGCACACAGGCTGCCGACTGCTCCACACGTGGGAAGCGGCAGCCCGCGGGTCAAGCCGAATAGCATACCTGCGGCATAAAGATCGCCGGCGCCGGTGGTATCGACGACCCGCTCGACCGGCGCGGCGCCGATCGTGTGCGCCTCCCTTCGGCCAGGATCACGCTGCCCTGCGCGCTGCGGGTCAGCGCGGCGATCTCGACATGACCGCGCACCGCCGCCGCCGCTTGGGGAAATCGTCAGTCTCGTAGAGCGAGCAGATCTCCACCTCGTTGGCGAACAGGATATCGATCTCGCCCATACCAGCTCGAGAAACTCGGCGCGGTGGCGGCCCACGCAAAACGGATCGGACAGCGAGAGCGCGACCCGCCGCCCGGCGGCATGGGCGATCGCCGCGGCGGCGCGGAAGGCCTGCTTGCGCGCGCGGCGGATCGAACAGATAGCCTTCGAGAGTAGGTTACCTTGGCGGCGCCGATCAGCGCTCGGGTCGATATCCTCCGGGCCGAGATCGACGCAGGCGCCGAGATAGGTGCCCATCGTGCGCTGCCCGTCCGGGGTGACCAAGATCAGGCAACGCGCGGTGCCCGGCCCGCGGTCGCGGCCGCGGTATCGAAGCGATCCCGATCGACGGTCATGTCGTGGCGGAAGACGCTCGCCGAGCAGTCGTCGCGCACCTTGCCGATATAGGCCGCCCCTGCCGCCGAGCGAGGCGATCCCGGCCATCGTGTTGCCGGCCGACCCGCCCGAACTCTCGATTCCCGGCCCCATCTTGGCGTACAGCGCCTCGGCACGCTCGGCATCGATCAGAGTCATCGCGCCCTTGGCGAGACCCTCCCGCGGCGATGAACGCTCGTCGGCATGCGCGATACACTCGACAATCGCATTGCCGATGCCGACGACATCGATGCGTGGCAGCTTCCATCCGCAGCGCTCCACATTCTATGCGTGAAGGCGGCGCAGTATAGGGGCATTCGCGCCACGAGCGCGACAAGCGCCGCGCGGCGACGGATCCGCCAGCTTGGCGGATCGCGGCGCGTTCGCGTACAAGCCGCCGCGCATGTTTGACCGCGCTTCTCCGCGCCCTGTCGCCGACCTGCGCGCTCCGGCCGCTGCGCCGCATCGTGTCGGCTCGGCCTTGCTCTCGCCGCGGCGAGTTTCGCTGTGCTGTGGCTCGCGGTGGCGCTGGTCCTGGACCACACGGCGCTCGGTTCGGCTGGCGCCCGCTCAATTGGGTGGATCGACCTGCTGGGTGCCGTTGCGGTTGGGGTGGTGAGCTGGCTGTTGTTTCCGGCGGTCATCACCATGGTTCTCGGCTTTTTCCTCGACCGGTTGCCGATGCGGTTGAAAAACTCGACTATCCGGGCCGGGGTCCGCCGCGCCGCGCCTCAATTTGCGAAACGACGAGCACGACGTTCGGCTGATGGGCTCACCATCCTCTCAACCTCTTGGCGTTGCCGGCTTATGTGTTGATGCCGGGGATAAATCTTTTTGTTTTTCTGGCTCTGAACGGATACCTTCTTGGCCGCGCATATTTTGAGGTGGTCGCGTTGCGCTGGCTTGACCCGATCGGCAACCCGAGCGGTGCGGCGTCGCTTTGGCGGGCGTGTGTTTCTCGGCGGCGTGGCGATTGCCGGGCTGTTCGCGGTGCCGCTCGTCAACCTGGTCGCCCCGGTGATCGCCACCGCTTTGATGGTACACCTGTTCGCAGGGTTGCGGCCTATGAGCCGCAACTCTCGGCTTTGTAATCCGGTCGAGACAGCCGCTCGTCCCTACCGCAACCTGATGGGATACCCCATCCATGTTCAGCCGGAAGAGACCCGAGACAGAGGATCGCAAGATGTCGGATGCACCTGACGATCTGGGAATCCCGATGAAGCCGGCCCGCTCGGCGGCGCAGCCCGTCCAACGTGGCCGCCGCTGGCGCGGTACCGCCGGCGACCGGTGCCGCCCGCGCGCGCCCGATCAGCCGCGGCCACCAGGGGAACCGGCGCGGCCGCCTGAAATGGGACCGCGGCCCGGCCGGCCTGACCAGCCCGGCGGCGCAGCGGCGCAATGATGGCGATCTGCGCAAGCTGATCGTCGGCCGCGAGATCTCGCTGTCGGGCGAGATCACCTCCTGCGACAAGCTGATGGTCGAAGGCAGCGTCGAGGCCAATCTGCAGAACTGCCACGATGTCGACATCGCCGAATCGGGGCTGTTCAAGGGCTCGGCGACAATCGACGAGATCGAGGTGCGCGGGCGCTTCGAGGGCAACCTGATCGTCCGCAAGCGGCTGTTGATCCGCGCCACCGGCCGGGTGTCCGGCACCATTCGCTACGGTCAGATCGAGATCGAATGCGGCGGCCAGATCTCCGGCGACATCCAGGCGCAATCGAACGAGGAGTTCATGGCGGACGCAGCCGGCGCGCGCGCCGCGTTCTAGCCGCGCCACGCGCGCTCAGGCGCCGCGCGGCGGTCAGGCGAAGGCGTCCTTGATCCGGGCCCAATCCTCGATTGCGCGTTCCTCGCCGGGCGTGATCGGGATCACCAACTGGGCCGCGCGGCTCAGCCCGGCGTCGCTCACACGTTGAAGCGGAAATGCATGATGTCGCCGTCCTGGACCACATAGTCAGCGCCTTCGAGCCGCATACGGCCGGCATCCTTGGCGCCCTGTTCGCCGCCGCAGGCGACGAAATCGGTGTAAGCGATGGTTTCGGCGCGGATGAAGCCCTTCTCGAAATCGCTGTGGATGGCCCCGGCAGCCTGCGGCGCCTTGGTGCCGCGGGTGATCGTCCAGGCGCGCGACTCTTTCGGGCCGGCGGTGAAGAAGGTAATGAGGTCGAGCAGCGCGTAGCCGGCCCGGATGATGCGATCGAGCCCGGTCTCGCCGAGGCCGAGCGCGGCAAGGAACTCGCGTTTCTCGTCGGCGTCGCCGAGATGCGCGACCTCGGCCTCGATTGCCGCCGAGATGACGACCGACGGGGCGCCATGCTGTGCCGCATAGTCGGCGACCCGGCGGCTGTCGCCGTTGCCCGAAGCGGCGTTCGCCTCGTCGACATTGGCGATGTAGAGGATCGGCTTGGCGGTCAGCAGTTGCAGCGTTGCCAGTTCGCGCTGCCGCTCCTCTGGGACCCCGGCGCGCCGAGCGGGCCGGCCGTCGCGCAGCGCGGCGAGCGCCGGCTCGATGACCTCGATCAGCGCCTTGGCCTCGCGCTCGCCACCGCGAACCCGCTTTTGCACCGCAATGGCGCGCCGCTCGAGGCTGTCGAGATCGGCGAGCATCAGCTCGGTCTCGACCGTTTCCGCGTCGCGAATCGGATCGACCGAACCCTCGACATGGACGACGTTGTCGTCGTCGAAGCAACGCAGCACCTGGGCGATCGCATCGACCTCGCGGATGTGGCCGAGGAACTGGTTGCCGAGTCCCTGACCCTGTGAGGCGCCCCGCACCAGCCCGGCGATGTCGACGAATTCGAGCTGGGTCGGCACGATCTTGGCCGATTTGGCAAGGCGCGAGCATACGCCAAGCCGCTCGTCCGGCACCGCAACGCGCCCGACATTCGGCTCGATCGTGCAGAACGGATAATTCGCCGCCTCAGCCGCGGCGGTTGCGGTCAGCGCGTTGAACAGGGTCGACTTGCCGACATTGGGCAGGCCGACGATACCGCAATTGAAGCCCATGATTTCCTTGCGCAAACGGCTGCAACCGCCCGCGGCGCGTCGCCGGGAGTGGTCACGTCGGTTCTATTTGGGTCACTGTTGCCGAAAATCCAGAGGCGCGGCGGCTTGCGTCTCAACCCGCTGAATTATCGGCCGGAGGCGTGCTCCCTACGCGTCAGAGACCGGCTCGGGCGGGGCAGGGCAGAGTCGCGCCACCTCACTCATAAACGCGTCAGGCGCGCCGCCGAGCAGCAGCGGCATCGTCTCGGCCACCGCATCGAGCAGCGGCACGACCCACAGCCGCAACTCGTCGGCGCCGAAATTCTGCAGCACATAGGGCTGCACCAGCTCCTTGATGCCGGGGTGGCCGACGCCGATCCGGACGCGCCAATAATCGGAGCCTACCATCGCGTCGATCGAGCGCAGCCCGTTATGGCCGGCGCTGCCGCCGCCGCGCTTGACCCGCAGCTTGCCCGGCCGCAGGTCGATCTCGTCGTGGATCACGACGATGTCGCCCGGCACGATCTTGTAGAAGCTCATCGCCGCCAGCACCGCTTCGCCTGACACGTTCATAAAGGTCTGCGGGCGCAGCAGCAGGCCGCGCTCGGCGCCGATCGCGCCGTCGGCCAATTCCCCCTTGAAGCGGCTGCGGAATGCGGGAAAGCCGTAGCGGCGCGCGATCGCGTCTACCGCCATGAAGCCGACATTGTGCCGGTTCCGGGCGTAGCGGGCGCCCGGATTGCCGAGCCCGACGATCAGGCGCATCGCGTCAACGATGCCGCCAGCGTCACGCCGACGTCGCCTCCTCCGTCGGGGCGACGGCGGCGGTCGCCGCCGCGGTTGCGGCCTCTTCACGCACCGCCGACGAGGCGGCGATGCTGGCGATCGTGAAATCGCGGTCCTGGATTACCGAGCGCACGCCCTCCGGCATCGCCACCGCGCCGCTATGGATGCTGTCGCCGATGTCGAGACCGTCGAGATCGACGACGATCTGATCGGGGATGTTGTCGACCGAGCAGATCACCTCGATGCCGTGGCGCACCACGTTGAGGATGCCGCCGCGGCGCAGCCCGGCCGAGCGCTCGTGGTTGACGAAATGCACCGGCACCGTCACGGTTACCTGCGCGCCGGCGCCGACCCGCATGAAATCGACATGCAGCGCTCCATCACTGACCGGATGGCGCTGCACGTCGCGCGGCAAGGTCCGGTGCGTCGCGCCATCGACGCTGATATCGACGAGTGTCGCGAAAAACCCCGGCTTTGCCAGGGCGCGCGTCAACTCGCGGGGTTCGAGGCTGATCGCCACCGGCTCCTGATGGTCGCCGTAGACGATCGCCGGAACGCGCCCTGAGCGCCGCGTCGCCCGGGCAGCGCCCTTGCCGACCCGCGACCGCTGCTCGGCGCTGAGGTTGATGATTTCGGGCATCGACTTCGTACTCCTCCAAAACAATGCAAACTCGACGGCCCGCAGCACGCGAAGTGCGCGGCTGGCTGCGCCGCCGTCAACCAAACAGGCTCGAGACCGAGCGCTCCTCGCTGATGCGCAGGATCGCCTCGGCCATCAACGGGGCGATCGTCAGCTGCCGGATGTTCTGTGAGACGCGTACCGCCTCGGTGGCGACGATGCTGTCGGTCAGCACCAGCTCCTTGATCGGCGAGGCGGTGACCCGCGCCACCGCACCGCCGGACAACACGCCGTGGGTGACATAGGCATAGACACCTTCGGCACCGCTGTCCATCAGCGCCCCGGCGGCGTTGCACAACGTGCCGGCGCTGTCGACGATGTCGTCGACGAGAATGCAGCGGCGGCCCGCGACATCGCCGATGATGTTCATAACCTCGGACACGCCGGCGCGCTCGCGTCGCTTGTCGATGATCGCCAGATCGGCGTCGAGCCGGCGGGCGATCTGGCGGGCGCGGTACACCCCGCCGACATCGGGCGAGATGATGACGAGGTCCTGGCCGGCGTGGTTGTCGTGGATGTCCTTAACCAATACCGGCTCGGCGTACAAATTGTCGGTCGGGATGTCGAAGAAGCCCTGGATCTGGCCGGCGTGGAGATCGAGGGTCAGGACCCGGTCGGCGCCGGCCGTGGTGATCAGATTGGCGACCAGCTTGGCCGAGATTGGCGTGCGCGGCCCCGATTTTCGATCCTGGCGGGCGTAGCCGTAATAGGGCAGAACGGCCGTCACCCGCCGCGCCGAGCCGCGCTTCAGCGCATCGAGCGCGACCAACAGCTCCATCAGATGGTCGTTCGCCGGGTACGAGGTCGACTGGATGACGAACACATCCTCGCCGCGCACATTCTCGTGGATCTCGACGAAGACCTCCATGTCCGAGAAGCGGCGCACGCTGGCCCGGGTGAGTGGCAGGCCGAGAAAGGCAGAGATCGCCTCAGCGAGCGGGCGATTGCTGTTGCAAGTGAGGATTTTCATCGGCCGGCGGGAAAAAGCGGCGCCTGCGGGTCCAATCCCGCGGCTTCACGCGCGAGCGCGTTGTAACAAACCAGCGCCGCCGAAGCAATCCGGGCCGGCGCGGCATTCGCGCCGGCTAACGAACCGCGGCTTGGTCCTCGCACGGCGGCCGCGATGCCTGCTAGAAAGCGAAGGTTCATTGCATCCTGGAGCCCTTCGCAGATGAGCTTCCCCACCCCGTTCGATCGCTTTCATGGCGAGGTGCTGCCCGAGTGGATCGACTACAACGGGCATATGAACCTCGCCTACTACACGGTCCTGTTCGACGGGTCGACCGACCTGTTGTTCGATGTCTTGGGGCTCGGCCTCGACTATCGCCAGACGACGCATCTCGGCACCTTTGTCGCCGAGACGCACAACCTCTACGAGCGCGAGCTGCTGGTTGGCGCGCAGGTACGGGTCACAACCCAGATCCTCGCGCTCGACGACAAGCGCCTGCATCTCGCGCACGAGATGTTCGCGCTTGACGGCGGCCACCGCGCCGCCACCCAGGAGCTGATGTTCCTGCATGTCGATCTCGTTGCCCGCCGGGTGAGCCCGTTCCCGCCGGATCTGCACCAGCGGATCGCCGCCGCCGCCGCCGCGCATGCGACGCTGCCGCGCCCCTCGTGGGTGGGGCGTCGAATTACGATGCCGGGCGGGAGGTAACGATCCGTCGCAATGCGGTTTAGCGGAAAATCGGATGCGAGAAGCCGGGAGAGCGACCCTCGAAATATCCGTATGAGATGAAATGAGAATGCGGCGTGAGTTCCGGATTGGCAGCCGCCGCCGCCGCGATGTCGGGATAGGCGCTCAGGTACCATTTCTCAGCGAAGGGGTGCCGCGCGATCAGCGGCGTGAGAACCGGGCGCAGCGTGTCTACCATCGCCCCGTCTTGGCCCGATTTTCCCATCAGCGGTTCTAGTTGGCGCCGTAGCACGGGAAAGGGTGGTAGCGGCAGCGTGGAAAGGATGTCCTGGATGTGCTGAACTTCGTTCGCCCGCCCGCGTCGCCGGGCGCGTAGAGCCTTGTTCATCAGGGTTGCGTAAAGCCCGACGACCTCTCCGACCGCGGGCGACGGCCGCAACACCTCGGCGTATTCAGGAATGGCGATCTTTTGCAGCACGAGTTCGATCTCGAAGCATCCGGTCGCGTGCTGTATCGGCGGAGTTGAATAATCGAACCCGTCGTCAACGTCCTTGAGCACGCGGATCCGGTAGCCGGCGACCGGCAGCGCTTCCTCAATTTCAGCGAGCAGCGCGGCGGGCGTGTAGAACCGCTTATGGTCGGTGTTGAAGCGTGACGGCGGCGTTGATTTGCGCTCGTACAGGTCCTGGTGGGGCACCGCTATGACCAGGTGGCCGCCGATCTTGAGCACCCTGTACCAATCGGCGAGCGCCCCGGCCCAATCGTCGATGTGCTCCAGCACATGGCTGGCAAACACGGCGTCCTGGCTCGCCGCGGGGAACGGCAAGGTCTTGCCGTCGTAGCCGGGGTAATCCAACTCGACGCCGATGGCCTTTTCTGTGATTGGCTCGGCGTCCGGGTATTCCCCGCGATAGCCGATGTCGAGAACAGCGTCGCCTGCCAGATATTTTTGAATGAACCCTTCGCGCCACCGTCGGTCCCAGTTAACGGCTGCCGCGGGTCCCAATCGTCTGTTCATACTTTAACCAGTGTTGAGACGAGAGCCCAAGGGATGAATAAATATAGCAGACAAGAAGCTGCCGCCGCCTATTTCTCACTCATGATCCAAACGCCGTTCCAGTTCTCCGGCGGCGGGTTATCGGTGTAGTAGCGGCAGCGGTCGATAAAGATCTGCGACGGCCGGTCGGTGGGTACGATCTTGAGCGCGCCGTCGAAATTCTTGATCGCGTTCACCCAGTCACGGCGCTGATAGCAGTCGAGGCCGGCCTCGTAGGTTGTGACCAGCGCAGGGAGCCCGGGCACCGCCTCCGGGTCGTAATAATCGAGCAGCTCGTAGGCCAGGGTCGGCTGCAACTTCCCCTTGACCTGGATCAGGTCGAGCCGCCGCAGCAGCGGGCGAGATCTGAGGGCATTGACGGTCGAAGCTGCGATCAGCACCGTGGTGCCGTAGTGCTTGTTGGCGCCTTCGAGCCGGGCAGCGAGGTTTACGTTGTCGCCGATCACCGTGTACTCGAGGCGGCGGCGCGACCCGAGCGAGCCGGCAAGCACTTCGCCGGTCGCGATGCCGATGCCGATCTCGATCGGCTCGAGGCCGCGCCGCCGCCGGCGCCGGTTGAAGCGGGTGAGTTCGCGCAGCATCTCGCTCGCGACCTTGAGGGCGTTGTCGGCATCGGAGACATCACTGATCGCGGTGCCGAACACCGCCATGATCGCATCGCCGATATATTTGTCGAGCATGCCGCCGTTCTGGAACACGACCTCGACCATGCTGGTGAAATAATCGTTGAGCATCGCGACCGTCTCGCGCGGGCTCATCGCCTCGGCCAGCGTCGTAAAGCGCCGGATGTCGGAGAACAGCACGGTGGCGACGTGGGAGTTGCCGTCGAGAAAGTCCTGCCCGCTGGCAAGCAGGCGATCGACGACCTCCTTGGCGACATAGCGAGCCATGGTGTTGCGCACGCGCTTTTCACGCGTGATGTCTTCCAGCACCAGCATGCAGCCGATCGGCTTGCCGTCGGCTTCGATGAGCGGCGCTGCGGTCAGGTTGACCGCAGCGGCGGTGCCGTCAGGCAGGTGGAAATCGGTGTCGGCATGGTAGTCGGCGGCACCGATCGAGGTGACGTAATCGAGGCTGCGCGTGATCCAGGCATTGCGATTGCCGAAGACCTGCAGCGCCGGCCGGTTGAGCACGTTTGCCGATGCCATTCCCAGAATGCGCTCGGCGGCCTCGTTGATCTTGACGATGTTGAGATGGGGGTCGAGGGTGATGACGCCGTTGGATAGCGATTTCAGGATGCTTTCGTTGTAGTTTTTGAGCGAAAGAATATCGGAAAACAGCTGCGCGTTTTGGACCGCGATCGCGATCTGGGCGCAGAATGCCTTGGCCCGGCGGATGTCGATCGGGGTGAAGCCGCCGCCGTGCTTGTTGAGCACCTGAACCACGCCGAGATGCTCGCCCGCCTTGTCGACGATCGGCACCGCCAGGATGTTGCGGGTGCGGAAGCCGGAGGCACGGTCGATGTCGCGGTTGAACCGGGAGTCGGCATAGGCGTCGGGTACAACCAGCACCTCGCCGCTCGAGAACGCGGCACCGGCGATGCCGGCGTGCGACGGGATGCGAATCTCCTTCTGTCCGGTCCCCTCGGCGACCTGTGACCACAATTCGTCGGTCGCGCCATCGTAGAGGAACAGCGTCGAGCGCTCGGCGTTGAGCAGCTGCGTCGCCGCCGCCATGATCCGGGTGAACAAGACGCCGAGGTGGAGCTCGGTGGAGATCGCCTCGGCAATCGTTAATAGCTCGATCTCTTCGCGCTGTGCCTGCTCCAAGCGCTCGACCAGATAGGCCTGCTGCAGCGCGCTCGCGGCGTGGCGGTTGATCGCTTCCGCGAGGGTGAGGTCAACGTCGGTGAACCCGCCCGCGCGCTTGTTCAGTACCTGGGTGACGCCGATCGCATTGCCGTCGCGGTTGCGCAGCGGCGCACATAGAACGTTGCGCGTCCGGTAGCCGGTGCGCCGGTCGATCTCGGGGTTGAAACGGCGGTCGCGATAGGCGTCGGCGATGATTTCGGCGACGCCGGTGCCGAACACCGCCCCAGCGATCCCGGCGGCTGCCGGAATGCGGATTTCCGCGATGCCTTCGCCGCGTAACACGCGGGAAAACAATTCGTTGGTGTCACTGTCGAAAAGAAACAGCGTTGCCCGCTCGGCACCGAGCGCCTCGGTAATCAGGTCAATCAACCGGGGCAACTGGTGGTCGAGGGAGAGTTGCTGCGTGACCGTGTCGGCGACCTCGACCAGCACCCTCAGCCGATGCACCTCTTCGCTCAGCGGCGCGGTCGCTGCAGGGACGGCGTCGTGCCGCATCTCGGACGACAATTCTGTGCTCACGAGACGACGGGCGCTGAAAAGGCCCGCGGAACGGCCGGCGAACGAACCTGCATTCCCCAATGCCTTTAGCGCCGGGAGATTGGCGCAGCAGTCGCGCAAACTTGCGGCAACTTATGGTACTTTCTCACACCGCACCCGTCGCGGCAAGCCATTGGCGCACGCCATTCTTTTCTTTGCCGCGTGCTTGATCTTTAATAGCCGGCGATGGATCGGCGCATATTCCTCGCTCTCGCAGGCGGATTGCTGGCATCCCCCGGGGCGGTTTCCCGGGCGGCATATGCTCTGCCGGCGCCACCGCTGCGCCGCGTCCGGCTGTTCAATGTGCATACCCGCGAACGCTTCGACGGGCCCTATCGCGACGACCGCGGCCCGATTACGGCGGCGATGGACGAACTGTCATACTTCCTGCGCGACTTCCATTCCGGCGAGCGGATCGCGATCGATGTCGGCGTCATCGACTTCCTTGCGGCGGTGTTGGATGCCGTCGGCGCAAGCCGCGCCACCGTGCTGTCGGCCTACCGCACGGTGGCGACCAACCGCATGTTGGCGCGCACCACCTTCGGCGTCGCCGACAACAGCCAGCACCTCTACGGTCGCGCGCTCGACATTCGCCTTGACTTCGCGGCTGGCGGAGGCGATGCAGGCGGCGCGCGCGATGCGGCGCGGCGGCGTCGGCTGGTATCCGCGCTCCGGGTTTATTCACATCGAACTCGGGACCGGTGCGCAACTGGACGCTCGACGGCCAGGGCCTCGACCATCTGCTGTCCCGCCTGCAAGACCTCATCGCGCGCAGCGGCTTGCCGCTGCCCAAGGCGATCGTCGCCGGGCGGGCGCGCCATCCGCTGACGGTGCGCCAGCGGATGGCGCTGCAGCACACGATTGCCAAAGCGGAATTTCTCGCCCGCCGCCATTAACCGCCGGCGGGAGCCCTCTCGCCGGCGCGCCATGCCGTCATGCCGCCGCGCAATACCGTGACATTGCGCACGCCGGCCTCGCCAAGCGCGGCGGCGGCTCGCGATGAGCGCTTGTCGGTCAGGCAGACCAGCACGATCGGGCATTCGGCGCGGGCAAAATCTGTGGTGCGCGCGGCAAGGCCCGCCAGCGGCACGTTGAGCGCACCGGCGATATGGCCGAGCGGCCCGTCGAACTCGTCCGGACCGCGGACGTCGATGACCATGCACATCTCGCCGCGCCGCAGCCGGCGTCGCAGGTCGCCTGGCTCGACCCAAATCGGGCCAGCCGCCGGCTGCCGCAGCCACCGCATGAGCCGGGCCAGCATCGCGACCGCTCAGCTCAAATCGACTGCGTATTTCTTCAGCACGTCGAGCGGCACGATGTCGAGCGTCGCCTCATGCGTTCCCGTGAGCCGCACCTTCGGCGCCCTGCCGGCTTGGAACGCCTCCAGCCAGCGCGCCGCGCACAGGCACCAGCAATCGCCCGGCTTTAGGCCGGCGAAGCCGGCGGCCGGCATCGGGGTCGACAGATCGTTGCCGGCAGCGCGAGAGAACGCCAGAAACTCGGCGTCGACCCGCGCGCAAACGGTGTGGACGCCAATGTCCTCGGGGCCGGTCTCGCAGCTCCCGGTGCGGTAAAACCCGGTCAGCGGCTGCGTGCAGCATTCGGCGAGCGGTTCGCCGAGCACATTGCGCGGGCGCCCCGACCGGCCAGACCATCCGGGATCGGAGCCGGAAGCATCAGGCAATGGGGTCCTCCGTTCTTCCTGTAGGGGCTTAAGCCGGGCGGCGCTCGCTGCGCGCGGCATATCGCGCCTCGATGGCGTCCCAGATCTTCGGGGCGATCTCGATCCCGTCGAGCCGCGCGATCTCCTGGATGCCGGTCGGCGAGGTCACGTTGATCTCGGTCATGTAATCGCCGATCACGTCGATCCCGACAAACACCAGCCCCAATTCCCTGAGGGTCGGGCCGATCGCCGCGCAGATCTCCTGCTCGCGCTCGGTCAGCCCGGTCTTCAGGGCGCGGCCGCCGACATGCAGGTTGGCCCGCGCCTCGCCCGCGGCCGGCACCCGGTTGACCGCGCCCACCGGCTCGCCCTCGACCAGGATGATGCGCTTGTCACCCTGCCGCACCTCGGGAAGGTAGCGCTGCACCATGACCGGCTCGCGATAGACCGAGGCGTACATTTCCAACAGCGCGTTCAGGTTTTCGTCGCCCGGACGCAGGTGGAACACGCCGGCGCCGCCGTTGCCGAACAGGGGCTTTATGATGATGTCGCCATGCTCCTGCCAGAAGGCGCGAATCTCGTCGCGGGTCGAGGGTCAACAGGGTCGGCGGCATCAGCTCCTTGAAGCGCAGGACGAACAGCTTCTCCGGCGCGTTGCGCACCGAAGCCGGATCGTTGACGACGAGCGGCCCTTCCTCGGGCAGCAGCTCCAGCAGGTGCGTCGCGGTGATGTAGGCCATGTCGAACGGCGGGTCCTGCCGCATCAGCACGATGTCGAGCCCGCCGAGGTCCAGTTCCTCGAAGTCGCCGAACCGGTGATGGTTGCCGTGCCGCCGGAATACCTCCAGGGGCCGGCCGCGGGCATAAAGCCGGCCGTCGCGCAGCGTCAGCGCCTGCGGCAGGTAATGAAACATCGCATGGCCGCGCGCCTGCGCCTCGAGCGCCAGCGCGAAGGTCGAATCGGCGTCGATGTTGATCGTGTCGATCGGATCCATCTGGATCGCGACGGCGAGCCCCATATTCCCTCCTGATGTGCCGGCAATGACCGCCACGCCTGGCTCTTAATATAGTGCGCGCGGTCGTTTGTCAGGGCCGGATCGTGATCGTGCTGCCCGGCCCGAGCAAGCCGAGAAGCCGGGCGATCACATCGCGCTCGACTGCGATGCAACCCGCGGTGGGCGCGAAATCGGGGCGGGCGACGTGCAGGAAGATGGCGCTGCCATATCCCGGCACCGGCGGGTCGGTGTTGTAGCCGATCACCACGAGAATGTCGTAAAGCCCATCCGCGCGCCACATCGCCTCGTGACCCGCCGGATAGGGCAGGGAGACGCGGCGGTTGTATTGCGGGTCGGCGGGATCGTCGACCCAGCCGTCGTTCAGCCGTAACGCGGTTACCGAGAGCGCGCTCGGCGGCGGTGCGAGCCGGTCGGCGCGGTAGTAGGCGCACACCAGCGGAAATGTCCCAGCCGGGCTGGCGCCGTCGCCCTCGAGCTTGTCGGCGCGCACGCCGGCGCGGCCGCAGACAGCCCGCGCCGCGCCGCCGGGCCACGACAGCCGGTCGTCGGCATAGGTCAGATCCGCAAAACGATTGGACATCGCCGAGCTGCATCCTCCGCTGCGCGATTGACCCTGCGCGGCCAATCCCCCTACGCTTGCCGCGACATTGCGAGGAGCAGGAACCCATGCGCAACAGCCGGATCGAGGTGCGCCCGATCGCCGGTTCGTGCGGCGCCGAGATCGACGGAGTCGGGATCGGCGACGACCTCGACGATAAGACGATCGCCGAGATCCGCGACGCCCTCAACCAACATTGCGTGGTGTTCTTCCGCGACCAGGAATTTGACGCCGAGCAACACAAGGCGTTTGCCCGCCGCTTCGGCGACATCTTCCTCCACCCCAACTACAAGGGGATGCAGGCGGACGATGAGATCGTGATGATCCAGCGCGAGCCGGGCGACCAGCATATCGTCGGCGAGGAATGGCATGCCGACACGACAATGGTCGAGGCGCCGCCGATGGGCGCCATTCTCTATGCGATCGAAGTGCCGCCCTATGGTGGAGACACCTGCTTTGCCAACCAGTATCTCGCCTACGAGACCCTCTCCGCCGGCATGAAGCGGATGCTCGAGGGTCTGCGCGCGGTGCACAGCGACCGCATGGTGGCGGGGCCGCAGGCCGGCCGCAACGCCTACCGCTCGACCAAGGTGCGCGAGGACGCCGCGTGGCGCGAGACCGTCAACACCCACCCGGTCGTCCGCACCCACCCCGAGACCGGGCGCAAGCTGCTCTACGTCAACCATGCCTATACCGTCGGCTTCGAGGGGATGAGCGAGGAGGAGAGCCGCCCCTTGCTCGATTACCTGCTGGCGCACGGCCATCGCCCGGAGTTCACCTGCCGCTTCCGCTGGGAAAAGGGTTCGGTGGCGTTCTGGGACAACCGCTCGGCGAAGCACCTCGCGGTGCATGACGCCGGGTCGTTCCGCCGGCTGATGCGGCGCGTGCAGATTTGCGGAGACCGGCCGGTTTGACGCAAGCCGGCAAGTCCGCGCTCTACGGCGAACTGGCGGAACAGCTCGTCGGGCTGATCGCCGGCGAGCCCGATTTTGTTGCCAATGCCGCCAACATGGCGGCGCTGCTCTATCACGGCCTGCCCGACCTCAACTGGGCCGGGTTCTATCTCGCCCGCGGCGGCGAACTGGTGCTCGGCCCGTTCCAGGGCAAGCCGGCCTGCGTGCGGATTGCCTGGGGCCGGGGCGTGTGCGGCGCTGCCGCGGCCAGCGGCGCGGCGATCGTCGTGCCCGACGTGCACGAGTTTCCCGGCCATATCGCCTGCGACGACGCCTCGCGCTCGGAACTGGTGGTGCCGCTCGTTGCGGCCGGCCGCGTCGTCGGCGTGCTCGACCTCGACAGCCCGCGCCTCGCGCGCTTCGACGACGAGGATCGGGCCGGCGTCGAGCTTCTGGCCTCGGTCCTGCTGGCGCAGCACTCGGCCTGGCCCTGACCTCCGCGCATCCGATATCGGATTTGCATTGACGGCGGCGCTGCGGCACCCTCGCCCGCGAACGGATTGCGAAAGGCGGAGGCGAGAAATGGGCACTGATCGAGTTTGCGCGTCCCGACGGGGGCCGCACCAAGGGCTATCTTGCAACGGCCGGCAATGGCCGGCCCGGCATCGTCGTGATCCAGGAATGGTGGGGCCTCAACGACCAGATTTGCGGTGTCGCCGACCGCTTCGCGCGGGCCGGCTATAACGCGCTCGCCCCCGACCTCTACAAGGGCCGGCTGACCGCCGTGCCCGACGAGGCCAACCACCTGATGAGCGGGCTCGATTTCCCCGACGCGACGAACCAGGATTTGCGCGGCGCGGCAACCCACCTGAAGGGCATCAGCGGCAAGGTCGGGGTCATGGGGTTCTGCATGGGCGGCGCGCTGACGATCGCCGCGCTCGTGCACATCCCCGAACTGGCCGCCGGGGTGTGCTTCTACGGCATTCCACCCAAGGAATTCGCCGACCCCGCGACGATCAAGGCCCCGTTCCAGGGCCATTTCGCCAACCAGGACGATTGGTGCACGCCGGCCGCGGTCAATGCGCTCGAGGCGGCGATGAAAGCGGCCGGCCAATCGCCCGAGATCTATCGCTACGATGCCGCGCACGCCTTCTTCAACGAGCGCAGCGCCGCCTACAATCTCGCCTGCGCCAACCAGGCGTGGGAGCGGATGGCCGGGTTCCTCGAAAAGCGCTTGTGAGCCTCAGCAGGCGCCCTCGCCCGACGCCCTGGGCGCGACCTGGGGCGCCGGCGGCCGGGCGCGGCGCAGGGTCTCGCGCCACAGGATGTAGAGGCCGGAGGCGACGACGATCGCCGAGCCGACGAGGAGGGCCTTGCCGGGCACGTCGCCCCAGATCGCGAAGCCGAGGATCGTCGCCCACACCAGCGACAGGTAGTTGAACGGCACGACGGAAGAGGGCGGCGCCAGCGACAGGGCGCGCGTCCACCAGAACTGCGCAATGCCGTTGCCGATGCCGGCGAGGGCGAGGCCGAGCGCGTCGAGCCACGCCGGCCAGGAAAAGCCGAACGGCAACAGGAACAGCGTGCACAGCGTGATGATGCTCATCTGGTAGAGCGTCAGCGTCTCGGTCGATTCGCTGGCGCTCATACGCCGGATCGCGACCGCCACACTTGAGATTAGGACCGCATTGGCGAGCGCAAAAAACGCGCCGATGGTCAGCGTCCCGGCGCCGGGATGGGTCACCACCAGCACTCCGATAAAGCCGACGACCAGCGCCGACCAGCGGTGAATGCCAACCTTCTCCTTGAGCACCACGATCGACAGGAAGGTGGTGAACAGCGGCGCCGAGAAACTGATCGCCGTCGCCGAACCCAGCGACAACACGCGCAGCGCCAGCATCATGCAGGTCATTGAGCCGAATTGCGACAGCCCCCGCTGTACGTGTTCGCGATAGCGGCGTGTCCGCAGCACCGCGAACCCGCGACGCGGCAGCACCATCAGGGCGATCGCGATGAAGGCAAACAGCGAGCGGAAAAACGCGACCTCACCAACCGGATAGATCGCCAGCTCCCATTTGACGACCGCGCTGGACCCGGCGAACACGACCGTCGAGGCCACCATGTAAAGGATGCCGCGCGGGATCTGATTGCGCCGCGCCGCGAGCGGGTCGGCAACACTCATCGACGGTCGCCTCGGGGGATTGTTGATAAGGTTCCGCGGGCCGACGCTCCGCTCTGTGCGGCACCGATGAGCGGATAGAAAATAGCACGGGCCGCATCGCTCCCGCCAAGCGCGATTTGGTCAAGCGGGGCGCGCGGCTTGACGGCATCCTGCCCGACTGGCCGGACTGCCACGCGTACTGCGCCGGTGCATATGGATCTCTCACCGATCAAAAGCTATCCTTTGGTGCTATTTTGCCTGATCCTTGAAGGTGTATTATTTTGAAAATCTCTGAGGTTGAACGGGAGGTTGATTTTGGGCGAGATTTTTCAGCGCGCGCTGCCAGCCAAGCCGCTCCGCTTCACCGGCGAGCGGATGACCTCCGATGCGGAGGGCCAGACAGAGTACGAGCATATTCATCGGTATTTGTTCGTGCGGCAACTGGTGCGCGGTCGGGACGTTCTGGATGTTGCGTCGGGGGAGGGCTACGGCAGCGCCCTGCTGGCGCAGACCGCCCGCCGGGTCATAGGGGTTGAGATCGCCGAGGACGCGGTCCAGCATGCCGGCTTGTCCTATCCGATGCCTAATTTGAGATTCATCCGCGGCGACGTGAGAGAACTCCCAATCAAAGATTTCTCGATCGATTTTGCAATTTCATTCGAAACGATCGAGCATCTGGTCGAGCAAGAAAAATTAATTGCCGAGATCCGCCGCGTTTTGCGTCCGGATGGCGTTGCTATTATCAGCTCCCCAGACCGAGATGTTTATTCTCCGAGCCATCTTCCCGCTAATCCGTTTCATCGTCGGGAGTTGACGCAACGGGAATTTGCCTCGCTACTGGGAGAGTATTTTTCTTATTCGTACATGTACATGCAACGATCGTTTACCGGTTGCGCGATCGTCGAAGATACGAGCAACCAAAGCGGGGCGCCCAGCATCACGTTTGAGCGACGCGGAGAACAGCATTTTGAGGCTTCCTCCGGGCTGGCGCGGGCGCCGTATCTGATAATCATTGCATCAAATCTGCCATTCCCCCTGGGCTTCGACAGTGTTTATGTCCATACGGGCGACGTGGATTTCGGCTTGCGGGAAGCGAGAGGTGCGAGAGCAGCGCGTCAGCAGGTTGCCGAACAGGCGCAGTTGGTCGAGCAGCTGAAATCGAAACTTGCGTATCAGTCGGAGGAACTGGAGACGCTGCGCCAGGAGGCGCGGGCGTTTCACGCCGAGACCGTCATTCAAGCTGCTGAAATTTCGCGGCTTCGTGCCGACAGTCGGACTCCCGCGGGAGGGCAGGGGAAAGTCAACGGGCGCCGCTCCGCACGCGGAGAAAACGGGTCGCTGACGAGGTCGCTCCAAAGCCGGCCAGCATCACCGCGCCGAGCGACATCACGCCGCGAATAAAGGCGTGTCTGGTTGCGTTGCTTCGACCGCGCCGCGGGACGGTCATAACGGCGCGGCGCCGGGCCCTGAGGCTCGCCTTACCGCCGGCCGAACAGCCGCTCGATGTCGCTCAGCGCCAAAGTGACATAGGTCGGGCGGCCGTGATTGCACTGGCCGCTGTTGGGCGTCACCTCCATCTGGCGCAACAGTGCGTCCATTTCGGCCGGCGCGAGGCGCCGCCCGGCGCGCACGCTCGAATGGCAGGCCAGCGTGCCGCAGATGCCCTCGACCCGTTCCCTGAGCGCCAGCGCCTCGCCCCATTCCGCCAACTCGTCGGCGAGGTCGCGCACCAAGGCGCCGACATCGAGCCCGGGAGCAAGAGCCGGCACCTCGCGGACGATCACCGCGCCGCTGCCGAAGGCTTCCAGCACGAGACCGAATTCGGCCAGCTCGTCGGCGCGCGACGCGAGGCGGGCGGCGAGTGCCGGGTCGAGCTCGACGATCTCGGGCAGCAATAGAGTCTGGCGTGCGATGCCGCGGCATGCCAGAGCCTCTTTCATCCGCTCATAGACGAGCCGTTCATGCGCGGCATGCTGGTCGACGAGAACGATCCCGGTCGCCGTCTCGGCGAGGATGTAGGTGCCGTGCAATTGCGCGCGGGCATTGCCCAGCGGCGAATCGGGCGGCGAATCGGGCGGCGGATCCCGCGGCTCGCCTGCGGCAGGCGGCTGGTGCGGCGCGAGGAACGCATTGCCGGCTTCGGCGAGCGCCGGCGCGGTTGCGGACGGGTGCGGCGGGAAGGCGAAATGCGGCGCCGCCGGCGACGCGCCATGGCCCGAGGTGCCCGAACGGAACGCCCCGAGCGCGGCGGCGGCGACGGTCGTCGAGCTATGCTGCCCCGCTGCCGCCAGCGCATGGCGCAAGGCCCCGACAATCAGGCCGCGGACGAGGGCGGCGTCACGGAAGCGGATCTCTGCCTTGGCCGGGTGAACATTGACGTCGATCTCGGCGGGCGGCCCGTCGAGAAACAGCGCGACCAGCGGATGGCGATCGCGCGCCAGCACATCCTGATAGGCGCCGCGCACCGCGCCGGCCAAAAGCTTGTCGCGCACCGGCCGTCCATTGACGACCAGATACTGGTCGCGCGGCAGGCCCCGGTTGAGGGTCGGCAGACCGATCAGGCCGGACAGGTGAAAGCCGTCGCGCGCCGCCATGACCGGCAGCGAATTCTCGGCAAAGTCGCGGCCGAGCAGCGCCCCGAGCCGGGCCTCGCGCGATGGCGCCTCCGGCAGGCGCAGCAATACCCGGTCGTCGTCGCCGATTACCGTGAAGGCGACCTGCGGGCAGGCCATCGCCAGCCGTTTCACTGCGTCGACGGCCTGGTCGCGCTCGCTGCGCGCGGTCTTGAGGAATTTGAGGCGCGCCGGGGTTGCGAAGAACAGGTCGCGCACCTCGACCCGCGTGCCGGGCGGGTGCGCAGCCGGCGCCGGGGCGCGCTTCGCGCCGGCCTCGACGACGATCTCCCAGGCGCTGTCGGCCGACGCGGGGCGCGAGACGATGCGCAGCCGGCTGACCGCGCCGATCGACGGCAGGGCTTCGCCGCGAAAGCCGAGCGTCTTGATGTCGAGGATGTCGTCGTCAGGCAGCTTCGAGGTGCAATGGCGCTCGACGGCGAGCGAAAGCTCCTCGCGGCTCATCCCGGCGCCGTCATCGGCAACCGCGATCAGCGCCTGCCCGCCCTCGCGCAGCACCACCTCGATCCGGCTCGCGCCGGCATCGATCGCATTCTCGACCAACTCCTTGACCGCCGCTGCCGGCCGCTCGACGACCTCGCCCGCAGCGATGCGGTTGACGAGGACCGGCGGCAATTGGCGGATGTGCATGCCGCGACATTATCCGGTTTTTCGCCGCCGGGCGAGATTGAGAGTTCAGCGCCCGGTCGTCGCGTTCCTCGCGTGATCGCCGTCGAGAATCGACAGGGACGATCCGCGAACCAAGTGCGGTTTGAAGGCCCGCAGAGCATCGAGCGCGGTTGCCGCCGCAGCCGATGAAGTGGCGTAGAACACGACGGCGCTGTCGAAGGCGCCAACCGCATTTCTCGATGAGCGAAGCACGGCCACACGGCGCCACGTGGACGGAATCTTCGAGCCGAACCATTTATCATAGACCATCACGAGCCCGATGTTCCGATCCCTGGTCAGTCGGTCGAGCCAAGCCGGTCCGGCCTCCCCGCGGGTGCGCGCCTGCCGCGCCAACTCCGATCCAAGGCCCAGGAGATCAAGGACGTAGTTGGGATTTCTGTAGCTGACCAACCCCAAATCGTTCACGCCCACCGGCCGCTGGTAAAAATCGACGACAAATCGGTGCATCTGGAATTGCTGCCGGTAGATTTCGCGAGACGCGAGCGGTGTCAAAAGCGTCGCCAGCACGTAGCACGACCCAATGCAAAGCGGCACCAACAACGCAAAGCGGTACGAAATTGTGCTTTCCCGCCGAAAAATTCTGCCGATCTCGCGGTGCCACAACACCATGGCACCTGCAACACCGGTGGCGACCGCGTAGTCCTCGTACCGGGCAAACGAGGCCCAGCCGCCGAACAGGAGCTGTGCGATCAGTGTGCCCGCAACCACCCCAACAAAAGCCGCTTCCTCGAAGATGCTCCAGGACAGATCGTCAGACGCGGTGTGGCGCTTGGCGCGCAACAGGGGATGAGCGACCGCCGCCAAGGTAAGCAGCACTACCGGGATCGCTTCGCCGCCAAGGCGACTGACCGCATCCGTCAGGACTAGGCGCAAGAACCCGATCGGCCCAAGGCCACCGTCGACGAGCCGGCTGGCGGCAAGCGACTTGCTGAGAACGGAACTTGGCAACAAGGGCAGGCCGAGCGAGTGCATCACGGCCATGTAGGCCGCGATAGTGGCCGCCACACCCGCAAGCGCCAGCATCGCCGCGCGCACGTGCCGGGTCATCGCCAAGGCGGCGACGGTCAGGATTGCCAATGCGATCCCCTCGAAGCGCCAAAGCGGCACCAGCACGATCGCGACAATCAGCGATACCGGAACCCGGCCGTCCTCAAGGGCCCGCGCCAGTCCGAGAACGAGAACGATACAGGTCAGCACGTGCAGCGAATGCTCAAGCCCGGTAAATACCAGGCCAACGGTGTCAATTGCGACGCATAGGACAACGACCAGCGCAACTCCACGAACAACCTCGCTCATGCGCGTCACGACGCCGTAGCGACACATCGCGGTGGCGAGCATCGCGCCGGTGGCCACCGCGGCGGCGGTGTTTACGACAAGCGGCACCCATTCCTGCCAGGATGCCCAGGCGAAGGCGGCGAGAACCAGCGGGTAGAGGATTGAGGAGGATGGCGAGGCGGCCTCGACGGCATTGATGCCGTAATGTCCATGCCCGATGTGCCAGCCTAGCGATAGCGAAATATAGGGATCGTCAAGGCTGTAGATCAGGCGACCATCACACATCCAGAGCATCGCCACGAATATCGCGGCCATAATCAGCAGCAGAGTTGCCGCGACGAAGATCCGCAGGCGCTGCTCGACCGTTGGCACCATTGCGGCTAGACGTCCGAGCCACTCCCGCTGGATGTGGCGGGCGCGTCTGATGACCGGTCGTTGTGCGGCTTCCGGTTGAAGAGATGCCTTTTTCATGGCCGTGGCCATGCCGTGCTACCTCCTTCAGGTCGCCGGATCGTCGAGAATTATACCAGACGGTAATGACTGGGTTAACGAACGCGCCTCGAACACGACCGAGGTCGTGTTCGACGACGCGCACCGGACAGCGGGTGAGGTCGCGCGCAACATCGCCAGCGTGAGCAACGCCAGCAGAACCGGAAACCCGATCTGGACGTGGGTCAGCCCGCGAACCCCGTACATCGCCAGCGGTGTCACCCAGGCGGCGGCCAGGATATTGCGTTCGCCCCGACGAAAGCCGTGCCGCATCCCGAGGGTGACCAGCCACGCCATGCCCAGACCGGCCCACGTCAAGTCGTAGTAGAAGACATAAGGCGATACGAGCAGCGCCCCGATCACGAGCACCGCTGCCCTCGCCTCGAACGGGGCCTCCGGGGTCCGCCACGCAATCCACACGCAAACCGCCGTCGCGATCGCAACCGCAACCTGCAATGCCATCGCGGCGCTGGTCGGCGTCCCGAGCGACAGCGCAAAGACATACGGGCTCGGCATCATGCCCCACGGCAGAAAACCCCCGTCGATTAGCCGCTGCACGGTCGGCAGATCATGCAGGAACGCCTCGATCGTCGACCAGCCGAAGGCGGCGATGCTGACGCCGGTGAAGCCGAGTGTCGTAACCGCTGCGGACCAGAACGCCCGCCAGCGGCCGGCCGCGATCAAGGCGATCGGAAACAGGATTGCGAGATGCGGCTTGATCGCCAGCAGTCCGATCAGGACGCCGGCCAAAACCGGCTGGTTCTGAAGCGCGAGCAGCGCGAATCCGGCCAGCGCGGCCGTCAGAAAGCCGTTCTGCCCGTGCATTACATTGACCAGCCCGCCGGGAAATGCGGCGGCGACGATCCAGGCGCGCCGATCGGGCAGCACTTTTCGCACGAGCGCCGCCCACAATCCGATCGTGGTCGCGAGGAACGCGCCCAATGCCGCCAGATAGGGCAGGAACCCGAGCGGGAGCACCATCAGGAGATAGGTCGGCGGGTAATGCCACAGAAACACCTTCTCGCCGATGTTTGGCACGGCGAGGCGATGTGCCGCCCGGATCGCGAACCAATCGTAGGCCGCTTCCGGACGCCCCTCGATGGCGAGGCGCGCCGCGCTCCAGAAAGCGATGAAGTCGTAGCCGACGGGCTTGCCGCGCGGATCGACGAGGCCGGGCAGCGACCGCGCGGTCCACCACACCATGGTAATCGCGAAGATGCTGACCACCAGCGTCGAATAGACCCGAATCCGCTCGGCGTTGAGCCAATGCCCATCGATAGCCGAACGATCCTTGTCTTTTTCCGTCACGTCGCTTTGCCCAACTTTGCCCAGTCTGTCGGTTGCCGTTAATTCAACTCCGAAAGATTGCGATATGGTTAACGACAAAAAATCCTACGGTTGCGCGGCCGGTAAATCCACGCCGAGCGGCTTTGGTTCAGCCTTGCAGCGCGGCCGGATCGGGCAGGCCGCGCCGGCGGCAGGCCGCCAGCAGCGTGTTGCGCAACAGGCATGCGATCGTCATCGGCCCGACCCCGCCCGGCACCGGGGTGATTGCGCCGGCAACCTGCTGTGCCGCCGCGAAGTCGACATCGCCGACGAGGTGTGCCGGCCGATCGGGCAGCGCAATCCGATTGATCCCGACATCGATCACTGTAGCGCCGGGCTTGATCCATTCGGCGGTGACCGCCGCCGGCCGCCCGACGGCCGCGACAAGAATGTCGGCGCGGCGGGCGATCGCGGCGGCCGCGCGGGTTTTCGAGTGGACGACCGTAAGGGTGCAGTCAGCCGCGAGCAGCAGCGCGGCCACCGGCCGGCCGACAGTCCGCGAGCGGCCGATTACCACCGCCTCCGCGCCCGACCAGTCTGCGCGAACGCTGTGCAGCAGCATCGCAACGCCCTGCGGCGTGCACGGCACCAGCCCGTTCTCGCCGTTCCACAATCGCCCGACATTGACCGGATGGAACCCGTCGACGTCCTTTGCCGGATCGAGCGCGCCGATCGCCTGCACGGAATCGATGCCGGGAGGCAATGGCAGCTGGACCAGGATGCCGTCGACCCGGTCGTCGGCATTGAGCCTGCCGATCAGCTCCAGGAGTTCGGCAAGACCGGCATCGGCGGGCAGGCGGTATTCGAACGAGGCGATCCCGGCGGCGGCACAGGCGCGCGCCTTGTTGCGCACATAAACCTCACTCGCCGGATCGTTGCCGACCAGGATGGCGGCGAGCCCGGGGGTGATCGCCGGGCGCTCCGCCTGGCTCTGGCCGAGGCTCGCGACCGCTGCGCTGACGCGCTGGCGCAGCTCCGCGGCAATGGCCTGGCCGTCGATCAGGGTTGCCTGCGGCATTGCCGACCCGCCTCCGTTGCCGCGCCGGCCGCTACTGCGCTGCCTCGTGCAGATAGGCGAGCAGCGCCGCCATCTGCGCGTCGTCCTTGATGCCGGGAAACGCCATGTGGTTGCCGGGAATGAACTTCCTCGGGTTACGCAAATATGCGGCCAGCGTGTGGTCGTTCCACACCACGCCCGACGCCTTCATCGCCTGGGAATAGGGAAAATTGGCAAACGTGCCGGCCTTGCGGCCGAAGATGCCGTGAAGATTGGGGCCGACCTTGGTGCGGCCGCCGGCCTCGACCGTGTGGCAGATCTTGCATCGGGCGAAGGCTGCCTTGCCAAGCGCGACGCCGGCCGCCTTGCCGGCGGTCGGGATGACGCAGAGGGCGAATATCGTGATCGCCGCCACTCGCAGCATACCATTACTCCGTTACCGTCTCGCGCGTCGGATCATGCGGCAAGCGCCGGCCGCAGGCGAGCGATTTGGCAGCGGCGGGCGACCCTCGCATCGGGTGTATGCTGCGGTGCAAACCCGTTGAGGAGCCTCGCCATGGAGAGCCTCGCGACCTATCGCTGCCCGGCCTGCGGCGCAAGCCTGCCGGCCGACCGGCCGGTGTGGCGCTGTGCCTGCGGCAGCCATCTCAACCTGGCGGAGGGGCAGGGGCTGGGGCGTGGCAACATCGTCGCCGGCGAGGCGTCGCTGTGGCGCTACCGGGCCGCGCTGGCGCTCGGCCGGCCGCCGCGCGTGTCGCTCGGCGAGGGCTGGACACCTTTGGTGCGTCGGGAGTGGGCCGGCATATCCGTGCTGTTCAAGCTCGAATCGCAGATGCCGACCGGTTCGTTCAAGGACCGCGGCACCGCCGTCATGCTAAACCATCTGCTCGAGGTTGGGGTCGCCGCCGAGCCCGGGGTGATCCACGAAGATTCCTCGGGCAATGCCGGCTCGTCGATCGCCACCTACGCGGCGGCGGCCGGGCTGCCATGCCGGATCTATGTTCCGACGACGGCGCCGCGCGGCAAGGTGGTGCAGATCGCCGCTTCGGGCGCCGAGGTGCGTGCCATCCCCGGCACCCGCCAGGCAGTCACGGATGCGGCGCTCGCCGCAATCGGCGAAAGCTTTTACGCCAGCCACAATTGGCAGCCGTTCTTTATCGAGGGGACCAAGACGCTTGCCTACGAATTGTGGGAGCAGCTCGGCTTCGCCGTGCCCGACAACATCCTGGTGCCGACCGGCTACGGCAGCAACATCCTCGGCCTCGAGCGCGGCTTCGATGAATTGCAGCGGCGCGGCGAGATCACGCGGCATCCGCGTCTCTTTGCCGTGCAGGCCGCCAATTGCGCCGCTTTCGCCGCCGCCTGGACGGCCGGAGCGGAAGGTTACGTGCCGTTCACGCCCGCACCCACCGTCGCCGACGGCATCGCGACGGTAAAGCCGGTGCGGGCAGCGGAGGTCCTCGCGGCGTTGCGCCGCTCGGGCGGCGGGGTCGTCGCTGTCGCCGAAGCCGAGATCGGGCCGGCGCTCGCAGCGCTCGGTCAGCTCGGCCTGTTCGTCGAGCCGACTTCCGCCACGGCCGGCGCCGCCCTGGCGCGCTTGTTGAATGACGGCACCATCCGGCCCGACGAGACCACAATCGTCGTGCTCACCGGCCACGGCCTCAAGGCGACCGACACGATCGCCAACCTGCTCGGGATTTGACGGGCTACGCCGGCACCGCGGCGAGGTCGAAGGCGGCGGCCATCAGAGCCTTGGTATAGGGGTGCTCGGGGGCGGTCATGACGCGCTCGGTGCTGCCGTGTTCGACGATCTTGCCGTCCTTCATCACCAGGATTTCGTGTGCCAGCGCCCGCACGACTTTTAGATCGTGGCTGATGAACAGATAGGCGAGGCCGTAGCGCGCCTGCAATTCGCGCAGCAATTCGACGATCTGGGCCTGCACCGACATGTCGAGCGCCGACGTCGGCTCGTCGAGCACGATGAAGCGCGGCTTCAGCACCAATGCCCGGGCGATCGCCACGCGCTGGCGCTGGCCGCCGGAAAATTCGTGCGGGTAACGGTCCGCCGCCGCCGGGTCGAGCCCGACTTCCTGCAGCGTCGCTTCGATCAACTGCCGCTGCTCGGCCTCGCCGGCGGCGAGGCGATGCACCTTCAGCCCCTCGCCGACGATCTGGGCGATCGACAGGCGCGGCGACAGGCTCGAATAGGGATCCTGAAACACGACCTGCATCTCACGCCGCAGCGGCCGCAAGCGCTTCTGCCGCACATGCGCGATGTCCTGCCCGGCAAAGCGGATGCCGCCCTCGCTGTCGAGCAGGCGCAGGAGGGCGAGACCGAGCGTCGTCTTGCCCGAGCCGCTTTCGCCGACGACACCGAGCGTCGCGCCGGCGCGCAGAGCGAGCGAGACACCATCGACCGCCTTGATAAAGCCCTGGACGCGGCGGAACAGGCCGCGGCGGATTGGAAACCACACCTTGACCTGCTCGGCCTCGACGAGCAGCGGCGCGGCCGGATCGGCCGGCGGCACTTTTCCCTTGGGTTCGGCCGCCAGGAGCCGCTGCGTATACGGGTGCTGCGGGCGCTCGAAGATGGCGGCGGTCGGGCCGCTCTCGACGATCTCGCCCTGCGTCATCACGCAAACCCGCCCGGCCATATGGCGCACGATCGCAAGGTCGTGCGTAATCAGCAGCAGCGCCATGCCGAGCCGTTCGCGCAATTCCTGCATCAGGTGCAGGATCTGCGCCTGGATCGTCACGTCGAGCGCCGTCGTCGGCTCGTCGGCGACCAGGATGTCGGGCTCGTTGGCGATCGCCATTGCGATCATCACGCGCTGACGCTGGCCGCCTGAGAGCTGGTGCGGATAGGCGCCGAGCCGGCTTTCGGCGTCGCGCAAGCCCACCAGATGCAGCAGCTCGATCGTGCGGGCGTGCGCCGCCGCGGCCGCCATGTGCTTGTGGATCAGCAGGGTCTCGGCGACCTGCTTTTCCACCGTGTGCAACGGGTTGAGCGAGGTCATCGGCTCCTGGAAGACCATCGCGATGCGGTTGCCGCGCACCTCGCGCAGCCGCCCCGGCGGCGCACCGACCAATTCCTCGCCGGCGAAGCGGATGCTGCTTCCGGGCGCGTGCGATGCGGCGGGGTAGGGGAGCAGCTGTAGGATCGACAGCGCCGTCACCGACTTGCCCGAGCCGCTCTCGCCGACCAGGGCCAGGGTCTCGCCGCGATCAAGGGTGAACGAGATCCGCTTCACCGCCTCGACCGGCGGCGCGCCGCGCCAGCCGGCGAAGGATACGCTCAGATCGCGCACCTCGAGCAGGCTCATCGCGCCGCCTTGCGCGGGTCGAAGGCATCGCGCACCGCCTCACCGACGAAGATCAACAGGCTCAGCATCAGCGCCAGCACGGCAAATGCGGTCAGGCCAAGCCACGGCGCCTGCAGATTGGCCTTGCCCTGCGCCAGCAGTTCGCCGAGCGAGGCCGAGCCCGGCGGCAGGCCGAAGCCGAGAAAATCGAGCGAGGTCAGCGTCGTGATCGAGCCGTTGAGGATGAACGGCAGGAAGGTGACCGTCGCGACCGTCGCATTCGGCAGGACATGGCGCCAGATGATGACAAGGTCGCCGACGCCGAGCGCCCGCGCGGCGCGGACATAGTCGAAATTGCGGGCGCGCAAAAACTCCGCCCGCACCACGCCGACCAGCGCGGTCCACGAAAACAGCAGCATCAACCCGAGCAGCCACCAGAAATTGGGTTCGACAAAGGTCGCCAGGATGATCAGCAGATAGAGGACCGGCAGGCCCTCCCAGATCTCGATGAAGCGCTGAAAGCCGAGATCGACAAGCCCGCCGAAATAGCCCTGCACCGCGCCGGCCGCGACCCCGACCACCGACGAAAACAGGGTCAGCGCCAGGCCGAACAACACCGAGATGCGAAAGCCGTAAATCAGGCGAGCCAGAACGTCGCGACCCTGGTCGTCGGTGCCGAGCCAATCTGTGCGCGACGGCGCCGCCGGGAACGGACCGGGTGCGTTGGTGATCGTCGTATAGCTGAACGGAATGAGCGGCCACACCATCCAGCCCTTTGCGTCGATCAGCTTCGCGACCGCCGGGTCGCGATAATCGGCCGCGGTCGGGAAGAAGCCGCCGAAGGTGGTCTCCGGGTAGTTGCGCAGCACCGGGAAATAGAGCTGGCCCTCGAAGCTGACGACGAGCGGGCGGTCGTTCGCGATGAACTCGGCGAACAGGGTAACAGTGAACAGCGCGAGGAACACCCACAGCGACCATAAGCCGCGCCGGTTGGCCTTGAAGTTCTCGATGCGGCGGCGGGTCAGCGGGGTGATGCGGCGGCCGAGAAACACATCGCCCGCGGCGGGCAGTTCCTGGCCGGGTATGCGCGCCGGGGTTATGATCCCGACCGCATCGCGGCGCTGCGTGGCGTCCGCCGCGCCTACCCGATCGGCCTGCGGCAGGTCATTCATTGCGCGAGCTGTCGTCATGCCATTCCGGGTTGCTTCGCTCGCGCTCGGTCCCCCAATGACAAACAGCGCCTAGACCGCGCTTGCGACGCCGCCTTCCGGCGCAGCGGCTGGACCTTGCCGCGGCGGCCGCCGAGATGGTCGGCGACAAGGATTTCGGCGATCTGCACCGCGTTGAGCGCCGCGCCCTTGCGCAGATTGTCGGCGACGACCCACAGGTTGAGCCCGTATGGCACGGTCGGGTCATGGCGGATGCGGCTGACATAGACCGCGTCCTCGCCGGCGGCCTCGGCCGGGGTCACGTAGCCCTCGTCGCGCGCGGTGATCGAGCACGATGATCCCCGGCGCGCCGCTGCAGCGCCGCGCGCGCCCGCTCCTCGGTAAGCGGGCGGGTGAATTCGACATTGACCGCCTCGGCATGGCCGATGAACACCGGCACGCGCACGCAGGTCGCGGTGACGGCGATGTCGGGGTCGAGAATCTTGCGGGTCTCGACCGCCATCTTCCACTCTTCCTTGGTCTCCCCGTCATCCATGAACACGTCGATATGCGGGATGACGTTGAACGCGATCTGCTTGGTCAGCTGCTCGGGCTTGATCGGGTCGTTGACGTAGATCGCGCGGGTCTGGCTGAACAACTCGTCCATCGCCGCGCGCCCGGCGCCCGACACCGACTGATAGGTCGCGACGACGACCCGCTTGATGTGGGCGAGGTCGTGCAGCGGCTTCAGCGCCACCACCATCTGGATCGTCGAGCAGTTCGGGTTGGCGATGATGCCGCGCTTGTGGTACTGGGCGATCGCCTCGGGGTTGACCTCGGGCACGACCAGCGGCACGTCCGGGTCCATGCGGAAGTGCGAGGTGTTGTCGATGACGACCGCGCCGGCCTTGGCGGCGCGCGGCGCGAACGCCGCCGAGACCTTGCTGCCCGGCGACGACAGCACGATGTCGATGCCCTTGAAGTCGAAAGTGTCGAGTGCCTGGACCTGAAGGATGTCGTCCTCGCCGAATGACACCTCCCGGCCGATCGACGCGAGGACGCCAGCGCGACGACGTCGTCGGCCGGGAAACTTGCGCTCGGCGAGGGTGGCCAGCATCTCGCGTCCGACATTGCCGGTCGCGCCGACCACCGCTACTTTAAAGCCCATCTGTAAACTCCGGGCGGATTGGGGATAAGACCGGCTGCTGACTTACGATGCCGGCCGGCGCATTACAAGCTGCTGACGCTCGCCGCCGGCATTATCCAGAGCGCGCGCACGAACCGCGGAGGGCGAGAAGCATGGCGACGGTCCCGCTGATCGATGAAAACGCGGCGAGCCCCGAGGTGCGCAGCGTGTTCGATGACATCAAGACGAGCCGCAAGACGAACTGGATCAACAATTTCTGGCGCGCCTTGGCGAACCACCCGCCGACCCTGAAGCGCACCTGGGAGAGCTTGAAGGAGGTCATGGCGCCGGGGGCGCTTGACCCGCTGACCAAGGAGTTGATTTACCTCGCGGTCAGCGTCAGCAATGGCTGCCAATACTGCACCGCTTCGCACGGCGCGGCGGCAAAGCGGCTCGGCATGAGTAAAGAGATGCTCGGCGAACTGATCGCGGTCGTGGGCATGGCCAACGAAACCAACCGGCTGGCCGACGGCTACCGGGTACCGGTAGACGAGCGCTTCGAAACCTTGTTCTGATGCTGCATACGAATGCAGCCGGCATTCCCGAGGCCGTTCGGCCGCTCGCGATTGTCGGGTAAGCCATTCTGGACGGAGTTCTGATGATGCCAGGCTTGCTTGATGGCCGGATTGCGCTCGTCACCGGCGCCGGATCGGGGATTGGCGAGGCGATCGCGGTAGCGATGGCCGCGGCCGGCGCGCGGATCGTCTCGGTCGACCTCAATGTCGGCGCCGCGGTGCGCGTCGCCAAGGCGGTCGGTGGCGATGCCGCCGGGCTGGTGTGCGACGTTACCGACCGCGACGCCTGCGATGCGCTCGCCGTCAAAGTGCGCGACGAGATCGGGCCGATCGAAATCCTGGTCAACAACGCCGGCATCATCCGACGCGGCAAGGTCACCGACGCCAACGCCCGGCGCGATTGGGACGACATCCTGGCCGTCAACCTCGACGGCCCCTACAACATGGTGACAGCGTTTCTCGACCAGTTGCGCGAAACGCGCGGCGCGATCATCAATATCGGCTCGATCCAGTCGTTTGTCGCCTTGCCGAATTCGGCCGCCTATACGACGTCGAAGGGCGGCGTCCGGCTGCTGACCAAGGCGCTGGCGATCGAGTTGTCGCCGATGGGGATACGGGTCAACGCGATCGGCCCCGGCTTCACCGCGACGCCGCTCAACGCCGACGCGCGGCAGAATGCCGAATACATGGCCAATTTCACCGGACGCATCCCGCTCGGCCGCATCGGCACACCCGAGGACATCGCGCAGCCCGCGGTGTTTCTCGCTTCGGACATGGCTCGCTACATCACCGGCGTCACGCTGCCGGTCGACGGCGGCTATCTCGCGCGCTAGGAGGTTCCCATGCTCAGCGGCACCTATCGTTTTCCGCCGATGGAAAGCGTCATCTATGGCCGGCCGTTCGCCGAGGCGTTGAAGGAGCAGCGTCGAGGAGGCGGGCGCCAACTCGGTGTTTCTGCTGGCGAGCGGCACGCTCAACCGCGAAACCGACATGGTTGCGCAGGTGCGCCGGGCGCTCGGCAACCGGCTTGCCGGGGTGTGCGCCAAGATCGGCTCGCACACGCCGCGGATCGATGTTGTCGCGGCGGCCAATGCGGCGCGCGCCGCCGGCGCCGATATGCTGGCGACCCTGGGCGGCGGCTCGGTGACCGACGCCGCCAAGATGGTCGCCTTCTGCCTCGCCAACGGCGTCGACCGACCCGGCGCAGTTGGATAATTACCGCGCCACGGTCGGCGCCGATGGCAAGATCGTGCGGCCTGAGGCGAAGGCGCCGACAGTGCGCACTGTCGCGATCCCGACGACGCTATCGGCCGGCGAATACACCGCCCAGGCCGGGGTCACCGACACGCTGCGCCACGTCAAGGAGAGCTTCGGCCATCCGCTGATGATGCCGAAGCACGTCGTGCTCGACCCGCGCGCGACGATCCACACGCCGGAATGGCTGTTCCTGTCGACCGGCATCCGCGCCGTCGACCATGCGGTCGAGGACATCTGCTCGCCGCAGTGCCAGCCGATCTCGGAGGGCGCCTCATACCATGCGCTGAAGCTGCTCGGCCGCGGCCTATCCGGGGTCAAGGCCGACCCGCTCGACATCGACGCACGGCTCGACGCCCAGCTCGGCGCCTGGATGTCGATGGTCGGCTCGCAGACCGGCGTTCCCAAGGGGGCGAGCCACGGCATCGGCCATGTGCTCGGCGGCACCGCGCATGTGCCGCACGGCTATACCTCGTGCGTGATGCTGCCGCACGTGCTGCGCTTCAATGCGGCGGTCAATGCCGACCGGCAGGCATTGGTCAGCGAGGCGCTCGGCCGGCCCGGCCAGCCGGCCGGCGATGTGGTCGCGGGGTTGATCGCCGGGCTCGGCCTGCCCGGCCGACTGCGCGATGTCGGCGTCAAGCCCGAGCAGCTCGACCGCATCGCCGAACTCTCGATGCACGACCGCTGGATCCACACCAACCCGCGCAAGATCGACGGCCCTCCGGTGGTGCGCGAGTTGCTCGACGCGGCGTGGTAGCGGCCTGCCGGTCGGCACTGCGGACGCGGGCAGGGTCATGTCCGCATGAACACGGTCACAGTCGGCCCGGAATGGCGCAAGCTGCTGAGCTTTATCCGCTATTCGCTGTCGCCGCCGAGTTTTGTCCCTGATGCGACGCCGGCGGTCCTGACGGTTGCGCCGGCGCCGGGCTTTGCGCGGGTGCGGCGGTTTGCGCTGCTGGCGATTCCGTTCTTCATGGCACTCGTTGTACTCAGCGCATTCGGCTTCGGCACCGTCAATTCCGGGGACCGGATCGAGGCGGTTCTCGCACTCGTTGCCGCCGCAGCGCTATGGGCCGTTCTCACGATCCTGCCCAAACGTCTGCTGGCGCGTTTTGCCGACGGCGAGGTGACGGTGCAGGAAGGCGGCATCCGCGCGCCACGCTGGCAGTGGACCGCGCCGATTGCTTCCTTCTCGGGTCTGGCCTGGCACTATCACGCGGTGACGCAGTGGTACATGAAGCTGCAGCTCGGCGAGACGACGGAATATCGGCGGCGCGCCGCGCCGGTCGTAACCGAGTACCACTGGATCGAACTGGTGCATCCCGGAGAGCCGGCCAAGACGCTGATCCTGCACCTGCAGAAGGGCGATGCCGGCATGCGCGAGCGGCTCGACCGGTACAGCCGGAGCCTCGGGCGGCCGATTATTGCCGAGCGCGTCGAGGACCGGCTGACCTAAGACCGATCCTTTCCTTATACGGCCTTTCCCAGCTCTTTGAGGATCGCGTCGCCCATCTCCCGGGTCGACACGCGGGCCATGCCGGGCTGCAGGATGTCGGCGGTGCGCGCCCCCGAGGCGAGGGTCCGGCGTACTGCGTTCTCGACCAGGTCGCTTCCTCGGCGAGGTCGAACGAATAGCGCAGCATCATCGCGAAGGAGAGGATGCAGGCGAGCGGGTTGGCGACGCCCTTGCCGGCGATGTCGGGGGCGCTGCCGTGCACCGGCTCGTAGAGCGCCACGGCGCCGTCCGGTCGCATCGGCCGCGCCCAACGAAGCCGAAGGCAGCATGCCGAGCGAGCCGGTCAGCATCGCCGCGCAATCCGACAGGATGTCGCCGAACAGATTGCTGGTGACGATCACATCGAACTGCTTCGGGTTGCGCACCAGCTGCATCGCGCAATTGTCGGCATACATGAAGGACAGCTCGACATCCGGATAGTCGGCGTGCACCCGGTCGCGCCACCTCGCGCCACAGCACGCCCGATTCCATCACGTTGGCCTTGTCCACCTCGGTGAGGCGGTGCTGGCGCTTCAATGCGAGGTCGAAGCCGGCGCGCACGACGCGCTCGATCTCGGCTTCGGTATAGACCTCGGTGTTGATGCCGCGGCGCGAGCCGTCCGGCAACGTCTCGATGCCGCGCGGGTCGCCGAAATAGATGCCGCCGGTCAGTTCGCGCACGATCATCAGATCGAGCCCGGCGACCAGCTCGTGCTTCAAGGCCGAGGCGTCGGCCAGCGCTTCGAACACCACCGCAGGGCGCAGATTGGCGAACAGGTCCATGTCCTTGCGCAGGCGCAGCAGGCCGCGCTCCGGCTGCAATTCGAACGGCAGCGTCTCCCATTTCGGGCCGCCGACCGAGCCGAACAGTACCGCGTCCGCTGCCATCGCCTGGGCCATCGTCGCGTCGGTCAACGGCATGCCGGAGGCGTCGTAGGCGGCGCCGCCGACCAGCCCCTCCTCGACATCGAAGCTGGCGATATGGCGCCGGTCGAAGAACTCGATCACGCGCATGACCTCGCGCATGATCTCGGGGCCGATGCCGTCGCCGGGAAGGACCAGGACCTGCCGGTTGGCGCCGCTGCCCTGCGCCATGGTTACGCCCCGGCCTGTTCGGTCAAACCGAAGACCCAGGGCCGCGACGCGTGCGCTTTCTTCTCGTAATCGGCGATCTCCGTACCCTTCTGCTCGGTCAGGCCGATATCGTCGAGCCCGTTCAGCAGGCAGTGCTTGCGGAACGGGTCGATCTCGAAATGCACCTTTTCGCCGTCCGGCCGCGAGATCGTCTGGCTTTCGAGGTCGATCGTCAGCACCGCGTTGGCGCCTTTCTTGGCGTCGTCCATCAGCTGGTCGACGATCTCCTTGGGCAGCGCGATCGGCAACAGGCCGTTCTTGAAGCAGTTGTTGTAGAAAATGTCGGCAAAGCTCGGCGCGATCACGCATTTGATGCCGAAATCGGTCAACGCCCAAGGCGCGTGCTCGCGGCTCGAGCCGCAGCCGAAATTGTCGCCGGCGACCAGGATCTGAGCCTTGCGGTAGGGCCCCTGGTTCAGCACGAAATCCGGATTCTCCGAACCGTCCGCGCGGAAGCGGATCTCCTGGAACAGCCACTTCGCGAGGCCGGTGCGCTTGATCGTCTTGAGGTAGATCGCCGGAAAGATCTTGTCGGTGTCGATGTTGATCATCGGCATCGGCGCCGCGACCCCGGTCAATTGCGTGAACTTTTCCATCACATGCCCCTTTTCGTTGACCGTCAGCCCAATTGCCGCACGTCGGCGAGGTGGCCGGTGACGGCGGCGGCGGCGGCCATGGCCGGGCCGACCAGATGGGTCTTGGCGTTCTTGCCCTGGCGTCCCTCGAAATTGCGGTTCGAGGTCGAGGCGATGCGCTCGCCGTGCTCGGCCCGGTCGTTGTTCATCGACATGCAGTTGGAGCAGCCCGGCTCGCGCCACTCGAAGCCGGCTTCGAGGAAAATGCGGTCGAGCCCCTCCTCCTCGGCCTGATGCTTGACGAGGCCGGACCCCGGCACGACCAGCGCCTGCACGCCGTCGGCCACTTTGCGGCCCTTGGCGATCGCCGCGGCGGCGCGCAGATCCTCGATGCGGCTGTTGGTGCACGAGCCGATAAACACGCGCTGCACCGGGATCTCGATCAGCGGCGTATTCGGCTGCAAGCTGCATGTACTGCAGCGCGCGCTCCATCGCGGCGCGCTTCAAGCGGGTCGTCGACTTCGGCCGGATTGGGCACGCGGCCGGTGATCGGCAAGGTCTGCTCCGGGTTGGTGCCCCAGGTGACGTGCGGCGCGATGTCCGACGCGTCGAGCGCCGTCTTCTTGTCGTAATGCGCGCCGGGGTCGGAGGGGAGGGTGCGCCAATAGGCCAGCGCCTGCTCCCAGGCGGCGCCCTTCGGCGCGTAGGGGCGGCCCTTGACATAGGCGAAGGTGGTTTCGTCCGGCGCGACGAGGCCGGCGCGGGCGCCGCCCTCGATCGTCATGTTGCACACCGTCATGCGGCCTTCCATCGACATCGCGCGGAAGGTCGAGCCGGCATATTCGATGACGTGGCCGGTGCCGCCCGCGGTGCCGATCTTGCCGATGATCGCGAGGATCACGTCCTTCGGGCTGACCCCGGCGCCGAGCGTGCCGTTGACCTCGACGAGCATGTTCTTGGCCGGCGCCTGGATCAGCGTCTGCGTCGCCAGCACATGCTCGACCTCGGAGGTGCCGATGCCGAAGGCGAGCGCGCCGAGCGCGCCGTGCGTCGCGGTGTGGCTGTCGCCGCACACGATCGTCATGCCCGGCTGCGACAGACCCTGCTCGGGGCCGATGATGTGGACGATGCCCTGGTTGATGCTGTCGATCGGGAAATACGGCACGCCGAACTCGCGCACGTTGCGCTCGAGCGTATCCACCTGCAGCTTCGACTCCGGCTCGTCGATGCCGGCGGCGCGGTTGGTGGTCGGGATGTTGTGGTCGGCAACCGCCATCGTCGCGTCAGGCCGGCGCACCTTGCGCCCGGCGAGCTTAAGCCCCTCGAAGGCTTGCGGCGTCGTCACCTCATGGATCAGGTGCAAATCGATATAGATCAGGTAGGTGCCTTCGCCCTGCGGGGCGACGACGTGGCTGGCCCAAATCTTGTCGAACAGCGTCTGCGGTTGCGGCATCACTACGGCTCCTGCCTATCCCAAACGGTCACCCGCGGGTTTGACCCGCGGTTCCGGAGATGGCCGGGTCAAGCCCGGCCATGACGAACGAAACTGCGTCACGCGTCGCTGTCAGCCGGGAGCATGGCCCGTTCGCGGCGGTTGTCCTCGCGGCCACGCTCGGCGATGCGCGCCGATTTGCCCCGGCGGCCGCGCAGATAATACAGCTTGGCCCGCCGCACCGCGCCGCGGCGCACCACCTCGATCGCCGTGATGCGCGGCGAATGGAGCGGGAAGACGCGCTCGACGCCTTCGCCGTAGGAGATCTTGCGCAACGTGAAATTCGAGTTGAGCCCGGCATTGCGGCGGGCGATGCAGACGCCCTCGAACGCCTGGATGCGCTCGCGCTCCCCCTCGACGACGCGCAGGCTGACCTTGACCGTGTCGCCCGGCTGGAAGGGCGGCACCGGTCGAACGCGCGACCAGTTTCTCGACCTGCTCGGCTTCGAGCTGTTGTAGTAGGTTCATGTCTCCACCTCTTGCCTGGCCGACGCGGCGGCCATGGGCACATCCTTGGCGATATGGCGCCGCCACAGATCGGGGCGGCGCTCCCGGGTCAACCGTTCGGCCGCTTCCCGCCGCCAAGTGCGGATGCGCTGGTGGTCGCCCGACACCAGCACGTCCGGCACCGCGCGCCCCTGCCACACCTGCGGCCGGGTGTAATGCGGGTATTCGAGCATCCCCTCGGCAAAGCTTTCCTCTGTCAGCGCATCGGCGCAGCCAACCACGCCGGGCAGCAGCCGCACGCAGGCGTCGATCAACGCGATCGCCGCCGGCTCGCCGCCCGACAGGACGAAATCGCCGAGGCTGACCTCCTCGACCGCGCGTGCCTCGATGACCCGCTGGTCAACCCCTTCGAACCGTCCGCAAATCAGCCTTACGCCCGGCCGTCTCGGCCAGCGCCCGCACCCGCTCCTGGTCGAGCGGCCGGCCGCGCGGCGACAGCAGAAGCAACGGCCCGGCGCCGCCGGCACCGGCGATTGCCGCATCGAGCACATCGGGCCGCATCACCATCCCCGGCCCGCCGCCGAACGGCGCGTCGTCCACGGAGCGGTGTTTATCGCGCGCGAAATTGCGGATGTCCACCGTTTCGAGCCGCCAGATCCCGGCCTCCAGCGCCTTGCCGGCCAGCGAATAGGCGAGCGGCCCGGGCAGCATTTCCGGGAAAATCGTCAGTACCGTTGCGCACCAGCTCATGTGGCCTCTCCACTCCCTCTCTGACCCTCCCGCGCTTGCGGGGGAGGGAAGGGTGGGGGTCACGGCGGTGCGGCCGCGCCGGCACGTCGATCAGTCCCGGCGGCGGATCGAGTACCAGCCGCCCAGCGGCGAGATCGACGATCGGCACGATCGCGCGGGTGAACGGCACCATGACCGGCGGCCCTTCCGCCCGCTCGATTTCGAGCGTGTCGCCGGCGCCGAAATCATGCACCGCGCGGACGTGCCCGACCGGCGTGCCGTCGGCAAGTGCCGCTTCGAGGCCAATCAGGTCGGCGTGGTAATACTCCTCCTCGCCCGGCGGCGGCAGGGCATCGCGCGGCAGATAGAGGCGCAGGCCGCGTAATGCCTCGGCGCGGTTGCGGTCGTTGATGCCGGCGAGCTGGGCGATCTGCACGCCGGTCGCGCTGCCGACCAGGCGCAGGCGGAAATGGCGCTCGCCGCTCTCGTCCTCAAGCGGGCCATAGCGCGTGATATCGCCGGGCTCGGCGGTAAAGCTCTTGACCCGCACGGCACCGCGCACGCCATGCGCCCCGGTGATAACCCCAACGCACACGCGCTTCTGCTGCGCGCTCATGGCGATGTCGGCCTGCGGCGCCGGCCGATCAGCCGCGCGCCGCCGCCGCCGCTTCCTCGGCCGCCTTGGCGCGCTCCTGTGCTTTGGCCTTGGGCGTCGACTTGAATGGCGTCTCGCGCAGCGGCCGCTTCTCGATCAGGCCGGCATCGCCGAAGAAACGCGCCACCCGGTCGGTCGGCTGTGCGCCGACCCCGAGCCAATGGCGGATACGCTCCTCCTTCAGCGTCACCCGATCGGCATGGCCGCGCTCCAGCATCGGGTTGTAGGTGCCGAGCTTCTCGATAAAGCGCCCGTCGCGCGGGCTGCGCGCATCGGCGACGACGATCGAGTAAAAGGGCCGCTTCTTGGCGCCGCCACGGGCGAGCCGGATCTTCAGGGACATGGGTTACCTCTCATAAAAGCCGTCATTCCGGGGACCGAGCGCAGCGAGGGAGCCCGGAATCCAAGAACACCGGCCTATTATTCATGGATTCCGGGTTCGCCGCTTCGCGGCGCCCCGGAATGACAAGGAGTGGGTAGCAAAGCCAGCATCGTCAGTGCCGCATGCCCTGCGGCAGGAGGGCGGACAGGCCGTGGCGCATCAGGCCCTTCTCGCCGAGCTTCTTCATCTTCTTCATCATCCCGGCCATGTCCTGATACTGCTTGAGCAGCCGGTTGACGTCGGGCACCGACGTGCCCGAGCCGGTCGCGATGCGACGCCGGCGCGAGCCGTTCAGGAGCTTCGGGTTCTTGCGCTCGGCCCGGGTCATCGAGCCGATGATCGCCTCCTGGCGCTTGATGATGCTCTCGTCGATATTGGCTTCGCCGAGCTGCTTCTTGATCTTGCCGACCCCGGGCAGCATCCCGAGCATGCCGGTCATCCCGCCCATGCGGCGGATCTGGCGCAATTGGCCGGCCAGATCGTCAAGATCGAAATTGCCCTTCTGCAACTTGGCGGCGAGGCGCTCGGCCTCGTCCTGGTCGGCGGTCTCGGCGGCCTTCTCAACCAGGCTGACGACGTCGCCCATGCCGAGAATGCGGCCGGCGATGCGCTCCGGGTGAAACGGCTCAATCGCGTCGACCTTCTCGCCGGTGCCGATCAGCACGATCGGCTTGCCGGTGATCGCGCGCATCGACAACGCGGCGCCGCCACGCGCGTCGCCGTCGACCCGGGTCAGCACGATGCCGGTGACGCCGGCCCGCTCGCCGAACGCCTTGGCGACATTGACCGCGTCCTGCCCGGTCATCGCGTCGGCGACGAGCAAGGTCTGGTGCGGGTTCGCGGCCTCGCGCACCGCCGCGACTTCGAGCATCAGCTCCTCGTTGACGTGGAGGCGGCCGGCGGTGTCGAGCATCACCACGTCGTAGCCTTCGGTGCGCCCGACCTGCAGCGCGCGCCGGGTGATCGCGACCGGCCGCTCGCCGGCGACGATCGGCAATGTCGCGACGCCGATCTGGCGGCCGAGCTGGGCCAATTGCTCCTGCGCCGCCGGGCGCTGCACGTCGAGCGAGGCCAGCAATACCTTCTTGCGCTCGCGGTTCTTGAGGCGCAGCGCGATCTTCGCCGCGGTCGTGGTCTTGCCCGAGCCTTGCAGCCCGACCAGCATGATCGCGACCGGCGGCGCCGCGTTGAGGTCGATGCCGTCGCTCGACCTGCCTTGCCCGGCGCGCGGCTCGTTGCCGCCGAGCATCTCGACCAGGTGGTCGTGCACGATCTTGACGACCATCTGGCCCGGCGTCACCGAGCGCACGACATCCTGGCCGACCGCCTTCTCGCGCACCCCGTTGATGAAATCGCGCACCACCGGCAGCGCGACATCGGCCTCCAATAGCGCGACGCGGATCTCGCGCAGGGCGGCGGTAACGTCGTCCTCGGACAGCGCGCCGCGGCGGCGCAGCCGGTCGAAGACGTCGTTGAGGCGGTCGCTCAGGCTGTCGAACATCGCAATCCCCAATGCGCCCAATGCCAATCCGGCCGGTGCGCGAAACTCGCGGACCGGCTGTCTCCCCGATATGGGGAGGCCATGCACACGCTGCTACGGCAAGGCGGCGCGGACGCTACAGAGCGCGGCTCACGCTGTCAATTCGCAGCGGCGGCAGGCTCCCCACATCACTGGTCAGGATGTGGTCGGTGCTGGCGCCCATGCGTTCCTCCCGCCCGAGTCGTTGCTGCGATCATAGGGCGGCTTGCGCGACTGCGTCCATTCGGGCGAATACCTGCCGCAAAGGAGTACAGAGTATGTCGGACATCGCGACGATCGAGGCGCCTGCCGCCGCCGCAGCCGATAATCCCGGGCACCGCCCCGTCGTGACGTTGCAGCCGGGCGGGCATCGCCGCGCCGAGGGCGGCCACCCGTGGATCTACTCGAACGAAGTGGCGATGGACGCGGGCGCGAAGGCGCTCCTGCCCGGCACGCTCGTCACGCTGCGCCGGGCCGACGAGCGGCCGTTCGGGGTCGCGTTGTTCAATCCGCACACGCTGATAGCAGCGCGCCTCTTGGACCGCGACGCCGGACGGGAGATCGGCCGGCGCTTCTTTGTGCGCCGGCTCGAACGGGCGCTCAAATTGCGCGAGCGACTGTACGACAAGCCCTATTACCGGCTGATCCACGCCGAGGCGGACGGGTTGCCCGGGTTGATCGTCGACCGCTGCGGCGCGGTGCTGGTGGTGCAGGCGAATGCCGCCGGCATGGACCGCCTCGCCCCGGTCATTGTCGAGGCATTGCGGGACGTGCTGTCGCCGCAGGCGATCGTGCTGCGCAACGACAGCCCGGCGCGCAGCCTCGAAGGGCTGCCGCTCGAGACAAATGTTGCGCTTGGCAGGATCGATGGCCCCGTGCCTGTCGAGGAAGGCGGCGCAGCGTTTCTGGCCGACGTGGTGGCCGGGCAAAAGACCGGCTGGTTTTACGACCAGCGCGACAACCGCGCCTTTGTCGCCGGCCTCGCCGCCGGCGCGCGGGTGCTCGACCTCTATTGCTACAGCGGCGGGTTTGCCGTCGCCGCGGCATACCAGGGGGCCGCTTCGGTGCTTGGGCTCGACCGCTCGGAGCCGGCGCTGGCGCTGGCGGCCGAGGCAGCGCGCCGCAACAATGTCGCCGACATCTGCGAATTCCGCCGCGCCGAAGTGTTTGCCGAGGCGGCGGCGCTTGCCGCGAAGGGCGAGCGCTTCGACATCGTCATTGCCGACCCGCCGGCGTTCGCCCGCGCAAAGCGCGACGCGCCGGCGGCGTTGCGCGGCTACCGCAAGCTGGCGCGCCTGGCGGCCCAGCTGACCGCGCCGACCGGGTTTCTGTTCCTGGCGTCGTGCTCGCACAATGTCGAGGGCACCGATTTCGCCGAGGCGGTGCGGCGCGGGCTGACCGACGCGGGGCGCAGCGGGCGCATCCTCAGGAGCGCCGGCGCCGGCCCCGACCACCCGGTCCACCCGGCCCTGCCCGAGACGGCCTATCTGAAAGCGCTGACTCTGACGCTCGATTAACCGAACCACGCCAGAAAGCGCACCAGGCGGCGGGTGCGCGGGGCGAACAGGGTGGGCGTGTAAAAGCTGCCGGCGGCGCGCTTGCCGGCCTCGCCGCGGGTCGGGTACGGCACCATCAAATTGGCCATCGCGCCGATCTTGAGCTTCTGCGAGATCGCCAAGGCCCAGGGCAGGATCAGGTCGCCCGCCGCCGCGCCGAGGATCGTCGCGCCGAGAATACGTCCGCGCGGCGTCGTGACGACCTTGACCTCGCCTATCGTGTCACGCTCGGTGCGGGCGCGGTCGTTGTCGGCGAACGGCCAACGCAGCACCCGGACCTCGCCGCGCGCGCGCGCCGCCGCCTCGCTCAGCCCGACCTGGGCCAGCTCGGGGTCGGTGTAGGTGACCCACGGCAAGGCCCGGTAATCGACCCGCGCCGGCAGCCGAAACAAGGCATTCCGGATCACGATCCCGGCATGGTAGAGCGCGACATGGGTGAATTGCGGGCCGCCGGCCGAGTCGCCGATCGCATAGGCGCGCCGGTTGGTCGTGCGCAGCCGCGCATCGACAACGATGCCGGCCGGCATTGGCCGCGATCCCGGCGGCGGCGAGGTCGAGCGCGGCGAGGCTTGGTCGCCTGCCGGCCGCGACCAGCAGATGCGATCCGACGATGCGTTCGCCATCCGCCAGGGTGATTGCGACGCCCGTTCCGGCGACCCCGACCGCCGCGACCCCGACCGACGGCTTCAGCACGATCCCTTCCTCGGCCAGGCGCGCGGTGAGAAGTGCCACCAGTTCGGGATCGTCGCGCGGCAGCATCGGGCCGGCGTCAATCACTGTGACCGCGGAACCGAGCCGGCGATGCGCCTGCGCCAATTCGATGCCGATCGGCCCGCCGCCAATCACGATCAGGTGCGCGGGCAGGGTGCGGTTGGCGAACACCGTCTCGTTGGTCAGGAACGGCACGCCGGCAAGGCCGGGGATCGGCGGCACGACGGGCGCCGATCCGGTGGCGATGACAAAGCGGCGCGGCCGGATCACCGCGTCGCCGGCGGCTATCGTGCGGGGATCGACGAAATGCGCCTCGGCACGGAGGACCTCCACCCCGAGCGCCGCAAAGCGCTGTGCCAAGTCGTTCGGGGCGATTGCGGCGATGACCCCCGCGACGGTGTCCATCACCGCGGTGAAATCGACCTGAGGCGGCGCAACGGCGATCCCGTGTGCGGCGCCCCGATGCCAGCCATATGCCAGCTTCGCCGCGGCGAGCAGCGATTTCGACGGCACGCAGCCGTAGTTGAGGCAGTCGCCGCCCATCGCGCCGCGCTCGATGAGCACGACGCGTGCGCCCATCTGTGCCGCCCCGGCCGCAACCGCGAGCCCGGCTGCGCCGGCGCCGATCACGCACAAATCGGGAACGAGCGGGGTCATCGCGGCTCGGGTTGCGTCCGGCCGCGCCGGCGCTGGTAAAGAATCGGCAGCAGTACCAACACCGCCAGCCCGAGGATCGGCAGCAACACGCTCGGGCGGAACAGGATCGCGAGATCGGGCCGACGCCCCTCGTCGACCAGCGTCCCAAGCCCGTTGCCGACGCTCGCCAGGATGAACGTCCCCGGGATGATGCCGATGAACGTGCCGAGCACATAGATCGACAGGCGCAGTCCGACCGCGCCAGCCACCAGATTGACGAGCCAGAACGGAAAGATCGGAATGAGCCGCAAGATCAGCAGGTAATTGAGCGCGTTGCGCCGGAAGCCGGCCTCGAAGCGCTGGACGAAGGGGCCGGCCCGGGCGGCGAGCCCGGCCAGCCCGGCGCGCGCCGCAAGAAACACCAGGGTGCCCCCGATCGTCGCCCCGGTCACCGCGTAGGTGGCGCCGAACCAGGGGCCGAATAAAAACCCGCCGGTGACCGTCAGCAACGCGCCGCCCGGCACGGATAGCGCTATCAGCGCCGCATAGACCACGATAAAGGCCAGGGCCGCGGTCGCACCCGCCTGCGCCACCAGGGAAAGAAGCCATTCGCGATGATCGGCAAGCGCGGCAAAGTTGACATAGCGGCCGCCGCCGAATGCCCAGAACAGCACGCCGCCGAGCAGCAACAGGCCGAGCGGGACGAGTTGGCGGACGCGAAAGGAGCGCGGCGGCGCGTCTATGGCTCGGCGTCTTGGTCGGCGTGGCGGAACGGCGAGAACTCGGCGAGATGCTCGATCTTCTGCTCGACCATCTCGCGCTCGCGGGCGAGGAACGCGGCGACGGCACGGCGGAAGCCGGGGTCGGGGATCCAGTGGGCGCTGTAGGTCGGCGCCGGCAGGTAGCCGCGCTGCAGTTTGTGCGGACCCTGCGCACCGGCCTCGACCCGCTTCAGGCCGCGCTCGATGGCGAACTCGATCGCCCGGTAATAGCAGCACTCGAAATGCAGAAAGCGGTACTCGCGGTGCGCCCCCCAATTGCGGCCGTAGATCGTGTCGCGACCGAGGATGTTGAACGCGCCGGCGATGTAGTCGCCGCCGCGCCGCGCCATGAACAGCACGACATTGTCGGGCATGCGCTCGCCGATCATCGAGAAGAAGCGGCGGGTCAGGTAGGACGAGCCCCATTTGCGATCGGTGGTGCCGAGATAAAGGCGATAGAACGCGTCCCACGCCTTTTCGGTCAGGTCGGACCCGGTCAGCATGTCGATTTCGATGCCGCCGGCCAACGCCTCGCGGCGCTCCTTCTTGACCGCCTTGCGCTTGCGCGAGTTGAGCGCCGCGAGGTAGTCGTCGAAATCGCGGTAGCCCTCGTTGGTCCAGTGGAATTGCTGGCCGATCCGCTGCAGGAAACCGGCCTCGCCGAAGGCTTCGAACTCGGCGCTCTCGGGAAAGTTGACGTGCAACGACGACAGCTTGCGCCGGCGCGCCAGTTCGACCATGCCGGCGATCAGGTGGCTGCGCGTTTCTGCGGCAGCATCGGGCGCGACGAGCAGGCGAGGACCCGGAACCGGGGTAAACGGCACCGCGCACAACAGCTTTGGGTAATAACGCCCGCCGGAGCGCTCATAGGCATCGGCCCAGCCCCAGTCGAACACGTATTCGCCGTAAGAATGGCTTTTCAGGTACATCGGCACGGCGCCGAGCACCCGGCCGCTGGCGTCGGCGAAGGTCAGGTGCTGCGGCGCCCAGCCGGCGCGCGCCGTCGCCGAGCCGCTCTCCTCGAGCGCGTTGAGGAAGACGTGCGACACCGTCGGATTGATCCCGCCGGCGCAGGCATCCCAGGCCTCGGCGGCGACCTCGCTGATCGCGTTGTGGATCGTCAGGGTGACCGTTTCGCTGCTGTCGCTCATCGTTGCCGCCGGCTCAGCCGATCTCGAAAATCGCTTCGACCTCGACCGCGACGCCGGCCGGCAGCGAACTGACCCCGACCGCGGCGCGCGCGTGCCGCCCAGAATCGCCCAGCACCTCGACCATCAGGTCGGAGGCGCCATTGACCACAAGCGGCATGTCGGTGAAGTCGGGCGTGCAGTTGACGAAGCCGCGCAATTGCGCGCAGCGCCGCACCCGGTCGAGATCGCCACCGCAGGCGACCCGCAGATGCGCCAGGATGTTGAGGGCGCACAACCGCGCCGCCTCGCGCCCCTGGTCAACGCTAATTCCGGCGCCGAGCTTGCCGACAAAACGGATTTCGCCGTTCCACTGGCAGATCTGACCGGCAATAAAGACGAGATTGCCACACACCGCGTACGGCACGTAATTCGCCACCGGCGCGCCGGGTTGTGGCAATTCGATGCCGAACTCCGTGAGCCGCGCCGCGATGCTTCCGTTCATTGCGTGCCTTCCCCTCTGCTCGCCTTGCGAGATTGCGTCGTCGCCGCGCTCGTCGCAATGACTATTGTTTGCGCATGAGCCCCGCCGCGAAACCGCCGCATTCGCTTTCTAGGACGAGTCATATGCGCATGCTTCGATATGGTCTCCTCTGCCTGTTGCTGATCCCCTCGGCGGCTCGCGCCGCGACGCTGGGCGAGGCGCGTGTTGGCTTTACCGCCGACCGCGTCCTGGTCATCAACGGGCATAGCTACAATGGCAAGATCTGGGCCATGCCGGGCGAGGAGCGCCACGAGCAGCGCATCGAGGCCTTCCGTCCAGTGTTTCTGCTGCGCGCCGACAGCCCGGTTGCCGAAATCGTGCTGGCGCAGCTCAAGACCGTCGTTGAGTTTGTGATGCCGCCGGAACTGCGCGTGCTGCGCTGGTCGGCGCTCACCCGGCACCCGATCGGCCATCAGGCCGTCAACGGCATTGCCACGACCGAGTATGCGATCGACGAGACCGTGCCGGAAGGCCATGCGCGAGGCACGCTGTGGCTCAGCGGTGACGGCATCCCGATGAAGCTCGCCGGGACCTTCACCGGGCACAAGGGCAAGGTCGCGACGATCCGCTGGGAATTGAGCCATGTGCGGATCGGGCCGCAGCCGGCGGTGCTGTTCGAGCCGCCGCCCGGCTATTCAAAGCTGCCGGCGCAGGCTGTCGCGCCGCTGTTGGGGCTCAGGCTCAAGCCGCCGAAGCACTGATCCGGCAGCTCCCGTGGCGGCGCCTCAAACCGGCTCGAGCGGGGCGTGGAGGCGGGTGCTGGGACAGATGATGCCGCCGCGGTCGCCGACCGTGACGCTGCCATAGCGCTCGGCATAGACCGGCGGCAATGGCCGGGCGCCCGGCGCGGCAAGCCACAGGCGCAACAGGTGGCGCTTGCGCTCCGGCTCGGGCCAATCCTCGAACGCGGTGCGGTCGTGCAGGATCGTGTGGTTGTGGAGAAACTGCATATCGCCGGGGCGGAGTTGCATGTCGAGCCGCAAATCGGCGTCGTTGGCGAGATCGTCGAACAGGTCGAGCGCCTCGATGTCCTCCGGCGTCAGCCGCCGCGCGTCGGGGAAGCGCTGGCCCGAGTGGATGTAGGGCCGCGCATAGATCACCGAGAGGTGGCCAGCGTAGTCGTTATAGACCGGGATCTCGAAATACGGCTTCTTGCCTTCCGGCACCTCGCCGCGGCGGTCGGTCGGGAAGGGCTGGAACAGGCGCTGCAGCAGGTCCGGGCGGCGCGCCGCCATCGCGTTGTAGATCGCCATCGAGCTGGTGATCGAGGAGAGCCCACCCGACTTCGCGGTCTTCAGGCACAGCAGGCCGACGATATCGCAGGAATCGGTGTGGAAATATTGCCGCTCAGTCGTCTGATAGGTCCGCACATTGGGGTTGCTGGTAGACATGCCGAGATCGCGGACATGGCCGAGCAGGTGCCCCTTGGCGTTCTGCGAGCGACCGTTGCCCAAATAGGTGCCGATGCCCCAATAGGCGGCGGCGCTGTCGGCAACCGGCCTTCCCTCGACCGGCAGCCCGCGCATCAGCACGAAGCCGCGGCCGTTGAGGATCTCCTCGCGCAGCCGGTCGAGCGCCGGGCCCAGGGTTGGGAGCGGGAAATCGGCCCGTTGGATCTCGGCAAGGTCGCGACCGCGGACGGCCGCCGTCGCCGCCTCGATCTCGGCGATTTCCGCCGCCGACAGCTGGTAGATCCATTCGCCCTCGCGGGAGCGCAGCTCGCGGCCGATCCAGGCCGAGGCGCCATCGACCAGCGGGCGCGGCGGTGACACTGACATGATACCTCCTCCGATCCGGTGCTTTTCCTTACCGCGCAATCGGGCGCGCGTCATCCGCTATCGCCCGAGCGGCCGTGCCCGCCTATGATCGCAATCGCAATCAAACAATGGAGGAAGCCCATGGCGAACGTACCCGGTGTCGTCACCGACACCAGCCGCATCAAGGGCGGGGTCATTTCGCTGCCGAGCGGCGGCGGCCACATTGCAGCCTATCTCGCGACCCCCAACCAGCCCGGCAACTATCCGGGCATCGTCGTGATCCAGGAAGCCTTCGGCCTGGTCGACCACATCTGCGACCTGGCGCGGCGCTTCGCCAATATCGGCTACAACGCGGTGGCGCCGGCGCTCTACTGGCGGCGCGGCGCACCGAAAAATCCGGACAATATGGACGACGTGCGCCCGGTCATGTTCGGTCTGCCCGACAGCGAGGCTGTGCAGGACCTCGAAGCGGCGGCCGATTGTCTGCGCGGCCTGCCCGGGGCGACCGGCAAGGTCGGTGCGATCGGCTTCTGCTCGGGCGGCCGGCACACGCTGCTGTTCGCGTGCAGCAGCGCCAAGGTCGATGCGGCGATCGATTGCTGGGGCGGCTTCATCCACCGCGCCACGCCGGATGCCGAGACCAACGCGGCGCGCCCGAAGGCGCCGCTCGACATGGTCCCGCAGCTGCATTGCCCGCTGTTCGGCGTGTTCGGCGTGGAAGACCAGAACCCGGCCCCCGAGCTTGAGGCCGAGCTGAAAAAGCGTGCCCAAGCGGCCGGCAAGGACGTGACCACGAAGATCTATGGCGGCGCCGGGCACGCCTTCCTCGCCGACTACCGGCCAACCTATCGCGAGGGTCCCGCCTTCCAGCTGTGGGGCGACATCCTGATGTATTTCGACAAGCATCTGCGGGCCTAGGCGGACCCGCGCCGCCGTCGGGGCGCTGTGCCCTCATCCGCGTGCAGTGGGTGAGGGCATCTCCGGCTGCGAACTCCGCTTACTCCACCACGATGCGCGGCGCGGCGCGGCGGGCCGGGGCGTCGCCCGAGACCTTGGCCCAGACCCGCGCGGCGATGTCGCGAAACGTCTGAGCATAGGGCGAATCGGGATCCGACACCGTGATCGGGCGGCCCTCGTCGGAGGTCTCGCGGATCGCCAGGTCGAGCGGCACCTCGCCGAGAAAATCGGTGCCGAGCCGTTCGGCCTCGCGGCGCGCCCCGCCATGGCTGAAGATGTCGGTGCGTCCGCCGCAATGCGGGCACAGGAAATAGCTCATGTTCTCGATGATGCCGAGCACCGGCACATCGACCTTGCGAAACATGTTGAGGCCCTTGCGCGCGTCGATCAGGGCGATGTCCTGCGGCGTCGAGACGATGACCGCGCCGGCCAGGGCCACCTGCTGCGCCATCGTCAATTGCGCGTCGCCGGTACCGGGCGGCATGTCGACAATCATGATGTCGAGCTCGCCCCAGGCAACGTCACGCAGCATCTGCTGCAAGGCGCTCATCACCATCGGCCCGCGCCAGATCATCGGCGTGTCCTCGGGCACGAGGAAGCCGATCGACATGCATTTCAGCCCGTAATTCTCCATCGGCCGCAGGATCTTGCCGTCGGCCGAGCTAGGCCGCCCGGAAATCCCGAGCATCCGCGGCATCGAGGGGCCATAGATATCGGCGTCGAGCACCCCGACCGAGAGCCCGTTCGCCTTCATCGCCAGTGCAAGATTGGCGGCGACCGTCGATTTGCCGACGCCGCCCTTGCCCGAGGCGACCGCCACGATCGCCCGCACGCCGGGCGCCAGCGCGCTCTTGTCGGCGGCGCCAGGCCGCGCCGGGGCGGCGGGTTGCGGCGGCGGGCGTCCGGCGGCGCCGCGCGGTGCCGCCTCGGCGGTCAGCACCGCGGTGACCGAGACGACGCCGGGCAGCAGTTCGACCGCCTGCTCGGCGGCCTTGCGCAGCGGTTCGAGACGCGGCCCGCGCTCCGCTTCAACCTCGATCGCGAAGCCGACATTGCCGTCGCGCACCACGACCCCCGACACCATCCCGAGCGAGACGATGTCCCCGCCCTTGTCGGGGTCGCGTACCCGGGCGAGCGCGTCGAGGATCTGTCTCTCGGTAACGGCCATGTCATGCTCGCGCGCGGCGGAGGGGAACCGACGGCATTTAGGCGTGCCGCCAGCACTTGACAACACCTGCCGCGCGCGCCCTCTATCGGCAACTGCCTGGTGTCGGCATCCTCGCGGCCACAGCACGGCGATAGAGCGCGGTGCGATCGCCGCCGCGGAAAGGTTCGAGAGGAATGATCTGGAAGAGTGAGGGCGGCGGCCCGTGGGGCACCGGACCTCGCGGCGGTGGCGGCAGCCCGTGGGGCAGTGGGCGCGGCAACGGGCCGGGCTCCGGCGGCCCGCGCGGACCGCAGCCGCCCAACCTCGAAGAATTGCTGCGTCGCGGCCAGGACCGCCTGCGCCGCGCCTTCCCCGGCGGCTTCGGCGCCGGCACCGGCATCGCCGTCGTGGTCATCGCGATCGTCGTGCTGTGGCTGGCGAGCGGTTTTTACCGGGTGTTGCCGGACGAAGTTGGCATCGTGCTGCGCTTCGGCGCCTACAACCGCACCACCCAGCCCGGACTGAACTATCACCTGCCGTCGCCGATCGAGTCGGTGCTGCTGCCCAAGGTCACCCGGATCAACCGCACCGAGATCGGCTACCGCTCGAACGAAACGCAATCGAGCGCGGCTGCGCAGCTGCCGAAAGAAGCGCTGATGCTGACCGGCGATGAGAACATCGTCGACATCAACTTTACGGTGTTCTGGGTCATCAGGGATGCCCGGTCCTACCTGTTCAACATTCGCTCGCCGGCCGCGACCGTGAAATCTGCTGCCGAGAGCGCGATGCGCGAGATCGTCGGCCAGACGCCGATCGCGCAAGCGCTGGCGGAGGGCCGCGGCAAGATCGAATCCGATACGGAAAAGCTGTTGCAGAGCATCCTCGATTCGTACGGCGCCGGAATCGAGATCACCCAGGTGCAGCTGGCCAAGGTCGATCCGCCGGCCCCGGTCATCGACGCCTTCCGCGACGTGCAGCGCGCACTCGCCGATCGCGCGCGCCTGCGCAACGAGGCGGAAGCCTACCGCAACGGCATCCTGCCGCGGGCGCGCGGCGATGCGGTGCGCATCCGCCAGGAGGCGGAGGCCTATCGCGCCGAGATCACTGCCCGCGCGACAGGCGACGCGGAGCGCTTCCTCGAAGTGTACAAGGCCTACAAGGCGGCGCAGGACGTCACCTTGCAGCGCCTCTATATCGAGACGATGGAACAGATCCTGAAGAACAGCCGAAAGATCATCATCGACAAGTCCGCCGGGGGGCAAAGCGGGGTGTTGCCCTATCTGCCGCTGCCGGCTCTGATGGGCCCGAGCCCGACCGTTGTCCCCCCGCACACAGCGACGCCACCCGCTCCGGGCGGTGTGCAGCCATTGATCGGTGGACGGCAATGAGTCACCGGCTGCTTGCCGTTTTCGGCGTCCTGCTGATCGTTGTCGGCGTGCTGGTGACGAGTTCGTTCTTCATCGTTGATCAGACCGAGCAGGCCCTGGTGCTGCAACTCGGCCAGGTCCGGCGGGTGATCCGCGCGCCGGGGCTGGAGATGAAGCGGCCGTTCATCGAAAACGTGATCTACTACGACAAGCGGGTGCTCGATTTCGAGCCGCCGCCCGAGGAGGTCATCGTCTCCGACCAGAAACGGCTGGTCGCCGACACCTATACACGCTATCGCATCACAAACCCGCTGCTGTTCTACCAAACGGTCGGCTCGGAGGCGGGCGTGCGCGCCCGGTTGTCCGCGCTCGTTACCGGCAGCCTGCGACGCGTCCTCGGCAACGTCACCCTGTCCGATATCCTGTCGGAAAAGCGCGCCGCGATTATGCTGCAGATCCGCGACGAGGTCGCCCAGGAGGCGAAGCCGTTCGGCATCACGGTCGTCGATGTGCGGCTGCGCCGCGCCGACCTGCCCGAGGAAAACAGCGAAGCGATCTATGCCCGAATGAAATCCGAGCGCGAGCAGCAGGCGCAGCAGTATCGCGGCGAGGGCGCCGAGGCGGCCCAGACGGTGCGCGCCAACGCCGAGCGCGAGCGCACCGTGATCCTCGCCGAAGCGCAGCGCGATGCGCAGAAGGTGCGCGGCGAGGGCGATGCACAGGCGGTCAAGACCTATGGCGATGCCTTCGGCCAGGACAAGAAGTTCTTCGCGTTCTATCGCTCGCTGCAGGCGTATCGCGACGCGCTCAGCGGCAAGGACACCTCGTTCGTGCTGACGCCCGAGGGCAATTTCTTCCGGTATTTCGGCGGCTGGCAGGGGGCGGCGGCACCGTCGACCTCATCGGCCACACCGGAGCCGAGTTCCGCCGCGCCGCGGGGAGCCCAACGGCCTTGAGCCGGAAGCGCTCTAGCCTGGGGACGATTGGCGGCACGGCGGCGGTCCGGCGCGGCGCACCCCAGCGCGGATAATGCGCGACCTGGGGACCGGGCTTGCCCTCGTTCTGGTGATCGAGGGCATCCTTTATGCGTTGTTTCCGGACGGGATGAAGCAGGTCGCCGCGCAGGCGATGACGGTGCCGCCGCAACTGCTGCGGGCTGCCGGATTGCTGGTTGCCGCGATCGGCGTGGTGTTCGTCTGGCTGCTGCGGCACTGACACGGCGCCGACATCGCATATGCGCGACGCGGCTGCGAAGGGATCTGGCTTAGCGGCCGGTTCTCCCGTAATGTCCCGCGCCACGGCAGAGTGGCGGTGGCGGGTCGGAGACGGCCGCAGGGTTGGCATTAAGCCCCGCGAGGGCCTGCCTGAGCCATGGTAATCCGAGCGCGGCTCGGGATCTGCTGCGAGGAGTGGACCAACGTGTCGTTGCTTTCATCAAAAACGCGGCGCTCGGCCGCCGTTGCGGTTTTCGCATTGCTGCTCGCGATGCCGGTCGGAATGGTGCCTGCCTGGGCGCGGCCTGCGCCCGACGGGTTTGCCGACCTTGCCGAAAAGCTATTGCCGTCCGTCGTCAACATTTCCACGACGCAAACCGTAAAGCCGGAACAGCACAGCGAGGAGCCTACCCCGGCGCGGCCGCATTTTCCGCCCGGCTCGCCGTTCGAGGAGTTCTTCAAGGATTTTTTCGACCATAACGGGCAGAACGGTGACCATCCCACGCTGCGGCCCCGCAAGGCGACCTCGCTCGGCTCCGGCTTTGTGATCGACGCGGCCGGCTACATTGTCACCAACAACCACGTGATCGCCGACGCCGACGAGATCACCGTGATCCTGCACGACAATACCAGCCTTAAGGCCGAACTCGTCGGGCGCGACACCAAGACCGACGTTGCGGTGCTCAAGGTGAAAACCAGCGAGAAGCTGGTCGCCGCGACCTGGGGCGACAGCGACAAGGCGCGGGTCGGCGATTGGGTGCTGGCGATCGGCAACCCGTTCGGCCTTGGCGGCAGCGTCACCGCCGGCATCCTCTCGGCACGCCAACGGGATATCAATTCAGGGCCCTACGACGACTTCCTGCAGACCGACGCGGCGATCAACCGGGGCAATTCCGGCGGTCCGATGTTCAACATGGACGGTCAGGTCATCGGCATCAACACCGCGATCTACTCGCCCTCCGGCGGCTCGATCGGCATCGGCTTTGCGATCCCCTCCGACCTCGCCAAAGAGGTCGTTGCCGAGCTGATCCGCGAGCCCGATCACGCCGTCCACCGCGGCTGGCTCGGCGTACGCATCCAGGCGGTCACCGACGAAATCGCCGAGAGTCTTGGGCTCAACAAGCCACGCGGCGCCCTCGTCGCCAGCGTCAACGATAACGGCCCGGCCCAAACCGGCGGCATTCTGCCGGGCGATGTGATCCTCACCTTCGATGGCAAGCCGGTCACCGACATGCGCCACCTGCCGCGCCTTGTCGCCGAGGCGCGGGTCGGCAAGGTTGTGCCGGTGACGGTGTGGCGCAAGCGCGAGGAAAAGACGCTGCAGATCAAGCTCGGCAAGCTCGACGAAACCGAAAAGGTGGCCGCCAAGGAGCCGCCCAAAGCCAAGCGCCCGAGCGAGGATGCACCGGTAACGACGCTCGGTCTGACGCTGTCCAACATAACGCCCGAGCTTAAGGACAAATTCTCGCTGACCGACAACAAGGGGGTTGTCGTCGTCGCCGTCGTCAAGGACAGCCCGGCCGCCGAGAAGGGGCTGAAGCCGGGCGACGTGATCATGGAAGCCTCGCAGGAGGAGATCAAAAGCACCCGCCAGGTCGCCGGCAAGATTGACGACGCCAAGCGCGCCGGCCGCAAGTCGATCCTGCTGCTGGTCGAGCGTCAGGGCGATTTGCGCTTCATCGCGTTGCGTCTCGATCAGAGCTGAGGGTGCCGGCGGGCCACGCCTCACCCTATGACGATGTCCCCGGCGCGATACCCCTGGGCGTAGAGGAGCGCCGTCAGGTCGGCATGGTCGATGCGCCAGCGCGCGGCGGCGGCGACGGCGGGCTTGGCACGGAACGCGACGCCGAGCCCGGCTACCGTCAGCATTGCCAGATCATTGGCGCCGTCGCCGATCGCGAGCGTCGCCGATCGCGCGACGCCGCACTCCGCCGCGAGAGCGTCAAGCGTGTCGCGCTTGGTGTCGCGGGTCACGATCGGCGCGCGCACGGTTCCGGCGATCCGGCCGTCGGCGATGTCGAGGCGATTGGCGACAACGCGGTCAAATCCGAGCTCGGTCGCGACCCGCTCGGCAAACACGGTGAAGCCGCCCGAGACCAGCGCCGTGCGCACCCCGGCCGCGCGCGACGTCGCGATCAACGCTCGCGCGCCGGGCATCAGGCGGATGCGCGCGGCTGCCTCGTCGAGCACGGCTTCCGGCAGGCCTTTCAGCAGCGCAACCCGCTCGGCCAGCGCGGCAGCGAAATCGAGTTCGCCATTCATCGCCCGCCGCGTGATCGCCGCGACGTGGGCGCGCAGCCCGACGAACTCGGCCAGTTCGTCGAGCATCTCATTCTCGATGATTGTCGATTCGAGGTCGGCGACGAGCACCCGCTTGCGTCTGCCAGCCGCGAGTTGAACGAGCACATCGATCGGGGCGCTGCCGATCGCCCGCCGGGCAGCGCGCTCGGCGGCTGCGGCGTCACCGTCAGCCAGCGCGAGGTCGCAGGCCTCGCCTGGCGCCAGCCAATCGGCGGCGCGGGTCAGCGGCAATTCCGACGCCAGAGCATCCACCACGCTGGCCAAGCCCCCTCCAGCGCGCGGCCCGGCGATCAGGGTTACGACAAGGCTCACTCCGCAATCTCCATCAACGCCCACGGCCGCCGTTCGGAACAACCCGCGGATCGGCCCTCTCCTGGTAACCCGTTAGAAGGCGCTCCCGTCATCATCATCGCCGGGCCGACCGCGAGCGGCAAATCGGCGCTGGCGCTCGGACTGGCGGCGGCGTTCGGGGGCACGATCATCAACGCCGACAGCCAGCAGATCTATCGCGATCTCCCGATCCTCTCGGCGCAGCCCAATGCGGCAGCCATGGCGGCGGCACCGCACCGCCTCTATGGAATCCTCGACGCCGCTGAGCGCGGCTCGGTCGGGCAGTGGCGCGAATTGGCTCTTGCCGAGATCGCCGCTGCCCATGCGGCCGGTCGTCTCCCGATCGTCGTCGGCGGCACCGGGCTCTATCTGCGCGCGCTGCAGCACGGGCTTGCGGCAATCCCGGAAGTGCCGGCGGCGATCCGTGCGGAGGCGGCCGAGCTGTATGACACACTGGGCGGTCCGGCGTTCCGCCAGCGGCTTGCGCCATTCGATCCGATCGCGGCGAACCGCCTGCCGGCAGGCGACCGCCAGCGCCTGACGCGCGCCTTCGAGGTTGTGCGCGCGACCGGCTTGCCGCTCCACGAATGGCAGGCGGGAAAGGAGACGAAGTCGCCGTACCGCTTCGCCAGCATCCTGCTGATGCCGCCGCGTGATGCGCTTTACGCCGCCTGTGATGCCCGCTTTTCGGCAATGATCGCGCAGGGCGGCCTTGACGAAGCGGCAGCGCTGGCAGCGCGCGGGCTCGCGGCCGACTTGCCGGCGATGAAGGGGGTCGGAATCCCGGAATTGCTGGGACACCTGCGGGGCGCGCTCACGCTCGACGCGGCGATCCTGCTCGCGCAACGCGCGACAAGGCGCTACGCCAAGCGGCAGACAACCTGGTTCCGTCACCAGATGATCGCCGATCTGCTACTCGCCGAGCAATTTTCGGAAAGTTTGTTGCGCTGCTCGCGTCATTTTATTGACCATTTCCTGTTGACCCGTCGGACATAGCTGACTAGGGTGCCGCTCCCCGGGCCGGCCCCTGGCCGGCCGGCGGGGGAGATTTGCCGTTAATCATCCGAGGAGACGGTCATGTCGGCCGAGCCGATCTGTGGGGCGGATATTGTCATCAAGGCGCTCGTCGATCAGGGCGTTGATGTCATATTCGGCTACCCTGGCGGCGCGGTTCTGCCGATCTACGACTCGTTGTTCAAGCAGAACGCGCTGCGCCACATCCTGGTGCGCCAGGAGGGCGGTGCGGTGCATGCCGCAGAAGGCTACGCGCGCTCGACCGGCAAGGTCGGCGTGGTGCTGGTGACGAGCGGCCCCGGCGCCACCAACGCGGTGACCGGGCTGACCGATGCGCTGATGGATTCGGTACCGGTCGTCTGCCTGACCGGGCAGGTGCCGACCCACCTGATCGGCAACGACGCCTTCCAGGAAGCCGACACGACCGGCATCACCCGGCCCTGCACCAAGCACAACTACCTCGTCAAGGACGTCGCCGATCTCGGGCGGGTGATGCACGAGGCGTTTTATGTCGCGCGCAGCGGCCGGCCCGGGCCGGTCGTGGTCGATCTGCCGAAGGACGTGCTGTTTGCCATGGGGGCCTATCGCGGGCCGGAGCAAGCGCGGCACAAGAGCTATCGTCCGCAAATGCAGGCCGACCCGGCTCGAGTGGCCGAGGCGGCGGCGCTGATCGCGGCGGCAAAGCGGCCGCTGTTCTACGGCGGCGGCGGGCTGATCAATTCCGGCCCGGAGGCTTGCGCCCGCGTTACCGAGTTGGTCCGGCTCGTTGATGCACCGTGCACGCTGACCCTGATGGGGCTGGGCGCGTTTCCGGCGAGCGACCCGCATTTCCTCGGCATGCTGGGCATGCACGGCACGTACGAGTCGAATATGGCGATGCACGAATGCGACCTCATGATCGCGGTCGGCTCGCGCTTCGACGACCGCGTGACCGGCCGGATCAACGCGTTCTCGCCGGGCTCGAAAAAGATCCACATCGACATCGACCCGTCGTCGATCAACAAGAACGTGCGGGTCGATTTGCCGCTGATCGGCGACTGCTCCGAAGTGCTGGGTGCGCTGCTCGCAGCCTGCCGCAAGACGGATTCGCATCCAGACGCGGCGGCGCGCACCGCATGGTGGCGCCAGATCGATGCCTGGCGGGCGCGCGACTGCCTGCGCTACGACCGCACGCGCCGCGACCTGATCAAGCCGCAATACGCGCTGGAGCGGCTCTACGCGCTGACCCGGGATCGCGACCCCTACATCACCACCGAGGTCGGCCAGCACCAGATGTGGGCCGCGCAATTCCTCAAGTTCGACAAGCCCTACCATTGGATGACCTCGGGCGGGCTGGGCACGATGGGGTATGGATTGCCGGCCGCGGTCGGGGTGCAGGTCGCGCATCCGGACGCGCTCGTTATCGACGTCGCGGGCGAAGCCTCGATCCTGATGAACATCCAGGAGATGTCGACGATCGCGCAGTACCACCTGCCGGTGAAGGCGTTCATCCTCAACAACCAGTACATGGGCATGGTGCGGCAGTGGCAGGAATTGCTGCACGGCGCCCGCTATTCGGAGAGCTACACCGCCGCGCTGCCGGATTTCGTCAAGCTCGCCGACGCATTCGGCGCAGTCGGCCGGCGCGTCGAGCGGCCCGACGAGGTGGACGACGCGATCCGCGAGATGATCGAGACGCCGGGGCCCTTCGTCCTCGACATCGCGGTCGACCAGACCGAGAACTGCTTCCCGATGATCCCCTCGGGCGCCGCCCATAACGAGATGCTGCTCGGCCCCGAGGACGAGGCGAAGCGCCCGGTCTCGGAAGAGGGCATGGTGCTGGTCTGAGGCGCGACAAGTGGCCGACACCATCGAACGACACACGATTGCCGTGCTCGTCGACAACGAGCCGGGCATCCTGGCGCGCGTCGTCGGGCTATTTGCCGGGCGCGGCTACAACATCGACAGCCTGACCGTCGCCGAGGTCGACCCCGGCAACAACCTGTCACGCATCACGATCGTGACCTCGGGCACGCGGATGATCATCGAGCAGATCAAGGCGCAATTGTCGCGCCTCGTGCCGGTGCACAAGGTGCACGACCTGACCGACGATGGCCCCTCTGTCGAGCGCGAGATGGCGCTGATCAAGGTCGCCGGAAAGGGCGAGTCGCGCATCGAGTCGCTGCGGCTCGCTGACATCTTCCGGGCGCGGGTCGTCGATTCGACGACCGAAAGCTTCGTTTTCGAGATGACCGGGTCGAGCGAGAAACTGAACGCCTTTATCGCGCTGATGGACCCCTTGGGCCTCGTCGAGGTGTCGCGCACCGGCACGGTCGCGATCGCGCGCGGCCCCGCCCGGTTTTGAACAACAGGAGATGACGATGCGCGTGTATTACGACCGCGACGCCGATGTGAACCTGATCAAGGCGAAGAAGGTCGCGGTCATCGGCTATGGCAGCCAGGGCCACGCCCACGCCAACAATCTGCGCGACAGCGGGGTCAAGGACGTCGTCGTCGCGCTGCGTCCGGGCTCGGGCTCGGCGCAGAAGGCCGAGACGGCGGGCTTCAAGGTGATGACCAACGCCGAGGCCGCCAAATGGGCCGACATCGTGATGATATTGGCGCCCGACGAATTGCAGGCGCAGCTCTACAATGACGAATTGCGCCCCAACATGCGCCAGGGCACCGCGCTCGCCGTCGCGCACGGCCTCAGCGTGCATTTCCGCCTGATCGAGCCGCGCGCCGACATGGATGTGTTCATGATCGCGCCGAAAGGGCCGGGGCACACCGTGCGCTCGGAATACCTGCGCGGCGCCGGGGTGCCGTGCCTGTTGGCGGTCGAGCAGAACCCGTCGGGCAATGCGGTCGAGATCGGCATCAGCTATGCCAGCGCGATCGGCGGCGGGCGGGCCGGCATCATCGAGACGACGTTCCGCGAGGAATGCGAGACCGATCTGTTCGGCGAGCAGTCGGTGCTGTGCGGCGGCCTGACTTCGCTGATCCTCGCCGGCTTCGAAACCCTGGTCGAGGCCGGCTACGCGCCCGAAATGGCCTATTTCGAGTGCTGCCACGAAGTGAAGCTGATCGTCGACCTGATCTATGAGGGCGGCATCGCCAACATGCGCTACTCGATCTCCAACACCGCCGAATATGGCGACTATTCGCGCGGCCCCCGGGTCATCGACGAGCACGTGCGCGCCGAGATGAAGAAGATCCTCGGCGAAATCCAGTCGGGCCGCTTCGCGCGCGAATGGGTGCTGGAAAACACCGCTGGCCAGCCCAGCTTCAAGGCGATGCGTCGGCGCGCCGCCGAGCATCCGATCGAGGAAGTCGGCGAGAGGCTGCGTGCGATGATGCCGTGGATCGCGGCAAACCGCCTCGTCGACAAGAGCAAGAACTGACCCGAAGCAAGCGAGGTGGCGGCCGGCGGCGACAGCGCGCCGCGCCGTTGCGCGTGCTGCATGCCGCGGCCGAACTGTACCCGTGGGTCAAGACCGGCGGGCTTGGTGACGTCGTCGCGGCGTTGCCGCCGGCCCTGGCGGCGCTCGGCGTCGACGTGCGCCTGGTGCTGCCGGGCTTTGGCAGCTTTCTCGATGCGTTTGAACTGACGGAGACGCTGCGGCTGCGCACGCCCCTACTGCCCGAACGGGTGCGGGTCGCGCGGGCGCAGCTGCCGGGCAGCGGGATTTCGGTCTACCTGATCGATCATCCCTCGCTCTATGACCGGCCGGGCAGCCCGTATCAAGCGCCGGACGGCAGCGATTGGCCCGACAACCACCGCCGCTTTGCGGTGCTCGGCTGGGTCGCCGCGGCATTGGCGCAAGGGGCCGACCCGGGGTGGCGGCCGGATGTCCTGCATTGCCACGATTGGCACGCCGGGCTCGCGCCGGCCTATCTGCGCGCCGACACCGCGCCGGTGCCGAGTGTCTTCACCGTGCACAACCTGGCCTATCAGGGCTTCTTTCCGGCCGGGCTGTTTCCCGACCTGGCCCTGCCCGCAAGCTTTCTGTCGATCGACGGCGTCGAGTTTTATGGCGGCCTGTCATTCCTCAAGGCAGGTCTGTTTTTTGCCGATTGTCTGACGACAGTCAGCCCGACCTATGCCCGCGAGATCCAGACCCTGGATTTCGGCATGGGGTTGGATGGCCTGCTGCGTACCCGCGCCGGTGTGCTGACCGGGATCCTGAACGGCGTCGACCCCGAAATATGGTCGCCGGAGAAGGACGCGCTGCTGCCGCGGCGTTTCGGGGTCGCCGATGCGGTATCCGGCAAGGGGGCGGCAAAGCGGGTGCTGGAGCAGCGTTTTGATCTCGCGCCGCAAGACGGCGCGCCGCTGTTTGGCGCGGTCACCCGGCTGACCCCGCAGAAGGGCCTTGATCTGTTGCTGGCCGCGCTGCCCGGGCTGATCGCGCGCGGCGGCCGGCTGGTTCTGCTCGGCAGCGGCGATGGTGGTCTCGAGGCGGGCTTCGCCGCGGCGGCGCAAACCTATCGCGGCCGGGTCGCGGTGGAACTCGGCTACGACGAGGCGTTGTCGCACCTGATCATCGCCGGCAGCGACAGCATCGTCGTTCCGTCGCGCTTCGAGCCGTGCGGGCTGACGCAGCTTTATGCGTTGCGCTACGGCGCCCTGCCGCTGGTGCGCCGCACCGGCGGGCTGGCCGACACGGTTATCGATGCCAATTCCGTAACGCTGGCGGATGGCAGCGCGACAGGCTTTGCCTTCGATGAGGCGACACCCGATGGCCTGCTTGCAGCGTTGCAACGGGCGATAGCGCTCTATCGCGAACCGCCGATCTGGTGGCGCACCGTGCACCGAGCGATGACGTGCGACTTCAGTTGGGCCGAGTCGGCGCGGCGTTACGCGACGCTCTATTGCGAACTGGTGCGGAGTTCGAGCTCCGTCTATCGCACCAGCACAACCCAGATGAAAGAATTTCGCGCCGGAGTCGACATTGGCGGGACGTTTACCGACATCGTGCTGCTCGGCGAGGACGGGGCGCGCTATACCAAGAAGGTGTCGTCGACGGTCGATGATTATGCACGGGCGATCGTCGATGGGCTGGCGGCGCTGCTGCATGAGATCGGCGCCGAGGCGGACGGGATCGGCGAGTTGCTGCACGGCACGACGGTCGCCTCGAATGCGATCCTCGAGCACAAGGGCGCCCGAACCGGCCTGATCACCACCAAGGGCTTCCGCGACGTCTTGGAGATCCGCAACCTGCGGATGCCGCGGCTTTACGACATGTCGTGGACCAAGCCGCCACCGCTGGTCGAGCGCCGGCTGCGCACCGAGGTCGACGAGCGGGTCAATGCGGCGGGCGGCATCGACCGGTCGCTCGACGAAGCCAGCGTCGAGCGCGCCGTTCGGTTTCTCGTCGGGGAGGGGGTCGAGGCGATCGCGGTCTGCCTCCTGCACTCCTACCTCAACCCGGCGCACGAACTCCGGGTCAAGGAGATCGCGGCGCGCCTCGCGCCCGGCATAACGCTGTCGGTCAGCGCCGAGGTTTTGCCGGTCATCAACGAGTACGAGCGGACCTCGACGACGGTCATCAACGCCTATGTCCGGCCGATCGTCGCGCGCTACTTGAACCGGCTGATCGCCGAGGTCAAGCGCGCCGGCATCGACGCGCCGCTCCTCCTGATGCAGTCGAACGGCGGCTTGACCACCGCGCAGGCGGCATCCGAGACGCCGATGCACATCATCGAGTCGGGGCCGGCTGCCGGGGTTGTCGGGGTGCAGGCATTGACCCGCCGCATCGGCATCATGAAGGCGATCTCGTTCGACATGGGCGGCACGACGGCGAAAGCCTCGCTGATCGAGAACGGCGAAGTGACCCGCGCCACCGAATACCAGGTCGGCGCCGGCATCGTGCTCGGCTCGCGCCTCTTGTCGGGCGCCGGGTACACGCTGAAGGTGCCGGCGATCGACCTGGCCGAAGTCGGCGCCGGCGGCGGCTCGATCCTGTGGATCGACGCCGGCGGCGCATTGCAGATCGGTCCGCACAGCGCCGGCGCGGTGCCGGGCCCGGTCGCCTACGACCAGGGCGGCAGCGAGCCGACCGTAACCGACGCCAATCTCGTGCTCGGCTACCTCAACCCAACCCATCTCGTCGGCGGCGCGCTCAAGCTCAATGCCGACAAGGCGCGGGCCGCGATCGCCGAAAAGATCGCGCGGCCGCTCGGCATCAGCGTCGAGGGCGCCGCCTATGGCGCCCACCTGATCGCCGCCTCCAACATGATCCGCGCCCTCAAGGCCGTGTCGAGCGAGCGCGGGCGCGACCCGCGCGAATATGCGCTGGTCGGGTTCGGCGGCAACGGCCCGCTGTTTGCCGCCGGCATGGCCGAGGCCTTGTCGATTCCGCTGGTGCTGATCCCGCCTTCGGCCGGGGTGTTTTCCTCGTTTGGGCTGCTCTATGCCGAGGTCGAGTATTATTTCACCCGCACCCGAAAGCTGTTGCTGCGCGCGGCGATGCCCGAGGATATCGAGGCGACGATCGATGCGCTCGAAGCCGAGGCGCGGGCGCGTTTGTCGGCAGACGGGTTCGGCGCCGGCCAGATCGCGATCCGCCGCAGCGCCAGCCTGCATTACCAGGGGCAATCCTTCGAATTGCGCGTACTGCTCGCCGCTGGCCGGCTCGACGCCGCCGCGCTCGCCGCGCTCGAAGAAGCCTTCGGCGCCGAGCACGAGCGCACCTATGGCCACCGCGCCGGAGTCGATGAACCGGTCGAACTGGTCAGCCTCGAAGTGATCGGCCGCGGCCTTTCAGAAACGCCGCGCGCCGCGACAGCCGCTGCCGCGCGCCTCGCCCCGGATATCGCGATTGCCGTGCCGTCTCGCCGAGCCTATTTCGGGCCGAAAGGCTGGCTCGACGCCGCTGTAATCAACCGCAGCGACCTCGCTACCGCACATGCCGGCCCGTGCATCGTCGAGGAATACGACGCGACCTGCCTCGTCCCGCCGGGCTGGACTGCCGGTCTCGACGAGCACGGCAACATCATGATGCGCCGGTAGTGCTGCACGTCGTTGCCGGCGAGATAAAGGCTCCCATGCTCGTCATCCCCGGGCTTGACCCGGTCATGAAGCGATACATTCAAGCCTGCCGAGAAAACGCTTGAATGTATCCCCGGTTGTATCCCCTCGCAATCGGGTACCCTGCGCGGACGCAGCAGGTCGATGAATATCTTAGATCGCGGGCGACGGCGTCGAGAGATGACAAACCCTTGAATAAGGCTCCAGTGGATTGACTCTAAGGCCTGTTTCCCGCGCCGCGCTTTTCCAATGATGGCGTCGGGATCGGCGGTCCATGTGGAAGGCTTAGGGTTGTCGTTGGTTTCTGAAAAAACATCGCAAACATCAATATATAACCTAACTCACAAATAAAACTAAGAGAATGTGAATACACTTAATACTTGTTTTGGAACTGGATTGGAGAACGAGCGGTATCGGAGTTGTCGATGAGATGCCACAAGCTTAAAATACGCTCTCCGAGGCGGATTTGTGAAAATATATGCTTGAGAAGGCGACGCAATACGTGACTATGCGGCGGTCGGCGTGATGGGCGACGTGCCCTCCTACGATTTCGCCTGCGCTCAGGGCGGTGACCTCGACCGACGGCATGACGGCCGATTATTTCCCGTTCCCGTACGAGATATTGGGGCGTGCCGCGACGCGCATCATCAACGAGGTGCGCGGCATCAACCGGGCCGTCTACGACATCACCTCAAAGCCGCCCGGTACGATCGAGTGGAGTAGCTCACCGCGCTGCGGCGAAATCCTCCGGGCGCAGCTCGATCGGGGTGCCGTGCGGGGTGCGGTCGGCGGCGCGGTCCCAGGCGTCGTGGTAGCGCTTGAGGGTCGCCGGATCGGTGACACCCTTGTCGGCGACCAGGCTTTCGAGCGCGGCGAGCCAGTGATGGTAGTAGGTCTCGCCGGTGTCGGGGTCGCCTGCGTTCTGGGCGCGCTTGATCTCGGCGGCCAGGGCCGCGGCCCATTCCGGCCACGTGAACAGGCCGCGGCGATAGAGTGCGAGCGTCATGGCGAAGGCCTGCGCCTGCCACGGCTCACCGAATACCGGCCCGCCCGCGTCGCGCGGCAGGTTCGGCAACGCCTCGGCCAGCCCGGCGATCGGGTCGCTCATGCCAGGGTCAGGTAGGGCTCGAAGGCCTCGATCGATACCTTGACTGCGGGATCGGCGTCTTCGCCCCACAATTCGCGCGCCGGAAACACGACCGTATAGAGCCACTGCGGATCGTCGCCGGCGCCGAGCGCGGCGCTGTCGGGAAAGACGTGCACGCCGCGCACCGCCTCGATGGTGCCGAGCTTGCCGCGGGCATAGCGCGGCAGGCGGGTGTGCGTCGCCGGGTTCAGGTTGCGGGTATGCACCCGGTCGCCGGGCTTGAAGCGGGCAGGCGTCGTCGCCGGGCGCTCGAAATTGCCGCGGGTCATCGCGCGCGGCACATCCGCGGCGGCGAGCTTGCGGTTGAGGCGCACGCCCGGGCGCAGCGAACGGCCGGTCATCAGCTCATCTTCGCCGACGAGGCCATGCGCGACGACCCGGTGCTCCAGCCCCAAAAACCACCGCGCGTAATAGGACGCGGCGAGATAGGTCAGCGGCGGCAGGCTTTCCAGCGAGGCACGGCCGCCGTCGATCGTCCACAGCCGCGCGTAGCCCATCGCCCGCTGCATCGCCAGCACGCGACCCTCCCACGCCTCGTGAAACGGCGGCTCGCTCGGCTCGGCGACGACCGGGCCGAAGCCGTGCATGCCGCCCATGTCGTGGATCGAATTGGTCATCGTTTGACCTCGCGCGGCGATTTCGCAAGGCCCGTGCCGATCATGCTGTCGCGGGTGACCAGCCGGGCCAGCTCCTCTTCGCTCCAGTCCTCGGTGCCGGCGGGGCGCATCGGCAACACCAGGAAGCGGGTCTCGGCGGTCGAATCCCAGACGCGGATCTCGGTCTCGGGCGGCAATGTCACACTGAACTCGGCGAGGACGCCCTTGGGGTCGATCACTGCGCGCGAGCGGTAGGGCGCCGATTTGTACCACACCGGCGGCAGCCCCAGGACTTCCCACGGATAGCAGGAGCACAGTGTGCAGACGACCATGTGATGGGTCTCGGGCGTGTTCTCGACCGCGATCAGGTGGGCGCCGACCGGGCTGACGAAGCCCATTGCATTGACCGCCTCGGTCGCGTCGGCCAGGAGCCGCCGCTTGAACTCGGGGTCGGCCCACGCACGCGCGACGATGCGCGCGCCGTTATGCGGCCCGATCTTGGTCTCGCAGGTCTCGACGATCTGGTCGAGCGCGGCCGGATCGACATAACCCTTCTCGGTCAGGATGGTTTCGAGCGCGCGCACCCGCAGCTGCAGGTCCGAGAGTTCCGAAAACTGGTCGGAGCCGTGTGCATGATCGTGCGAATGATGGCTGTCGGCAGGCATGGCGGAAGCCTCCACATGCTGGTGGCGCCAGCCTCGCATACCGGGCATCGCGCTTCAACAGGCTGGCGGAGGGCGGTTTGACCGGGGCGGCGGCGCGGGTCCACTATGAAGCGCGAAGCGCGCCCGCGGCGGGCCATTGCGAGGGAGGGACGCATGATCACCAAATTCGACAGCCTCTACGCCGGCCATGTCGACATGGACAATGTCGGCTATGGCGGGGTTCCGGTGAACGATCGCCGGTTTCCCAACGCGCACCTCGCCACGGTCTTCGACAAGGCGCAGGCGATGGCAACGCTGATGGACCGGCACGGCTACGACACGTTCTGGATGGCCGAGCACCATTTCCAGCGCGAGGGCTACGAGTGCATCCCCAACGTCCTGATGATGGCGCTGCATCTGACGCACCTGACGCGCAACCTGCGGATTGGCTGCGGCTTCAACATCTGCCCGATGTGGCACCCGTTGCGCCTCGCCGAGGATTACGCGACGGCCGACATCCTGAGCGGTGGCCGCATCACCTTCGGGGTCGGGCGCGGCTACCACACCCGCGAGGTCGAAACCTTCGGCTCGCCGCTGCTCGACCAGGACGCCAATCGCGAATTGTTCGAGGAGTCGGTCGACATCATCTTCAAGGCGTTCAACAACGATAGTTTCTCGCACGAGGGCAAGCACTACACGATCCCGGCGCGGGTGCCCTATCGCGGCTATGACCTCGAAGACCTGACCGTGGTGCCGCGGCCGTTGCGCCTGCCGGTCGAGTGCTGGCAGCCGATCCAGGGCGGCAGCGAGCGGGCGCTCGACTTCATGGCCAAGCACGGCATCCAGGGCCTCGTCGGCGGCGGCTCGGCCGAGGGCGGCGCGATGCACAACGTCGTGCTGGCGTGGCAGAAGGCGCATGCCAAGATCGGCAAGCAGCTCGATCTCGGCGAGCGCATGTGCTTCGGCTTCCACTTCTTCATCGCCGACAGCCGCGAGGAGGGCATCCGCGCGGCCGGCAAATACTACGAAGAAAACATGAAGATGTTCGGCGAATTGCGCCTTGTACGGGCGCTGAGCGAGGAGCAGATCGAGATCATGCGCGATCCGGCTCGCGCGCCGAGCGCCAAACTGCCGCGCATTGAGGATGCGATCAAGGCAGGCGGCGTGTTATGCGGCACGCCCGAGCAGATCATCGAGCACCTGAAGGCGATCGAGAAGCGCTATCCGGGTCTCGACCGTGTCTCGGTCAGCCTCTCGGTCGGTGTGCCGAAGGCGCTGTGCCTCGAACAATTGGAACGTTTCGCCACCGAAGTGATGCCCGCCTTCGCCACGGCCAAGGTCGCCGAGCCGGCGCTGGCGTAAGCCGGCGCGCTCAGCTGCACCAGGGGCGCAGGAAGTCGAACCAGCCGGCGAGGCGGTGGATCGCCTGTTCGGCCGGCCAGCGCTCGCCGTGAAATATCAGCGCGACGACGAGTGCGACCGCGGCGAGCCGACCGATCGGCAGGCGTTGCGGCCGATGGCGGGCGACGATCGCGACAAGCGCAGCCAGCACGGCGCTGCCGACCGCAACCCCGACGGCCACCTCGATCCGGCTGTGGTAGCCGAGGATCGCGCGCGACACGGCGACGCCGATCGTCAGCGCCGCCGTCCCGGCCACCAGCGCCGCACGCGGCCAGCGTGAGAGGTTCGCCCCGGCCACCGCGGCAAAACCGCCATACACCGCGATGCTCATCGCGGTATGGCCGCTCGGGCTTGACAGCCCGACGCCGAGCGGATGACCGCAGGCGGCCAGAACGAGCTTCAGCGCGCCGATGGTGCCGGCGCAAAGGAGGATGAGCACGCTCCAGCCGGCGGCGAGGCGCGTCTCTTTGGCAGCGAAAAGAAAGCCCGCCATCAGCACCGCGAGCGGCACGGTGACCGCGGTGTCGCCGAAATCGGTGACGAAGCGCCAGATCGCGTGCAACCGATCGTCTCGCCGGGCCCTCAGGCGGAGTCCTCAGGCGCCCCAGCCGTCGCCCATCCATGGCAGGGGCGGTGCCTGCCTCGCGCCGGGATCCGGCAGGTCGGGGTCCGGCTGGCCCGCTTCGATCGCGGCAAGGCGGCTCGCGAGATCGATCTCGCGGGTCGAAGTGATCTCGAGCCGTGGGTCTTCGAGAACGTTGTGCCAGCGCCAGCGCTGCTTGACGATCTTGCGGTCGCGATCCCCGAGCAAGGTGGCGATCTCCGGCTGAAACAGGAGCACCAGCGCGACGAGCCAGCGATTGAGCAGCGCTGAGGGATAGTCGGTCTGCAGCCGGAAGCGGTCGAGCATCCGGATCACGTCGTCGCCGCGATACCACGTTTCGCCGGTCACCCAGCGGTTGGTCGTGAACAGACGGATCGGCTCGCCGCGATCGTCGACCGCGATCGCCACCAGATGACACACCTCGTCGCGGGCGCCGCGCTTGATCGGCGCCGATTGGCGCGGCAACGGCGCATGGGATGGGTCAAAGGCCACCGCGTTCTCGGGCAGCAGCAACGGCGCGATGCCGGTGGGGATGCCGTCGCCACGCAGGAACAGGTGGAAATGGCCGTGCTCAACGGCGGCCGCGCGGGGCAGGTCGGAAGCTGCCGGGTGGCGATGGTAGAAATACTGGATGTGGCTCGTCGGGTCATAGACCTCGCCGGCGGGATAATGCCGCCAATCCGCGATAGCGGCGCCCTGATCATCCACGTCATCGCCGATCGCTTCGCGGATGACTGTGCTGCCGCGCGTGGCGAGCGCCGTGCGGCATTCGTGCAGCGTCGCGGCTGCCGTCACCTCGCGCTCCCGCCAATTCACTTGCCGTGCCCTCCCGCCGGGTGAACGAAACGTGTCCGCAATTGTACCGGCGCCGGCGTGCGGGACAAAGCCGGATTGCCGAGCGTCCAGGTCACGGCCTCCTGGACGGCGTGTCCGAGTGCTCCGTCGAAGGCCCGAACAACATCGGGAATCGCGTTGCCCGCCGCGGCTTCTACGGCGCCTATCGAGGTCTGCGCGAGGATCCGGCGCTGCGGCATGCGGACGAGCCGCACATTGAGCGTGACCCGGACATGGGGCGGACCGTTCGGCGAATCGTAGGCCGCCTCGAAATCGGTTATCGCGGTTTCCAGCACGAAATCGGCATGCAGGCCGAGGCCGCTAGGCGCGACTGCCGCAATCGCGCGGCTCGTTTCGAACCCGTCGACGAGCGCGCTTTGGACGAGGTATGGCGCGCGATCGGTCCATTCCGCCTCGGCGTAATAATCGAGCGAGAGCGGCGAGCGCGTCAGCACTATGCGCCTGGTGTCGAGGCCCGCGGGCGCGGACGGCATGGCGACGAGGAGCTGCGCCGCGACGGGCGGGAGCCTGGCCGGAAAGGCGAAACTCGGGGCAACACGGTAAAGGTCGCGGTGCGGCGGGGACGACAATATTCCGCCGCAGCCGCCCAATGGCCCGAGCAGCAGCCCGACCAGTGCGATCCGCATCGTCGTGACGACCAGGTCGCGGCGCCGGTGCCGCAGGCGGGTGCTCATCGCGGGCGGTATCCTTCGCGGCGGTCGCCAAACAGGAATTGGCTCGGGTTGTGCTCGATTTCGCCGGTGACCCGGGTCAGGCCGGTAATCAGGGTCTGCGCCTGCGCGACCAGGCTGCCGATGTCGTTCACGGTCTGCGTGCTGAACGTGCGTACCCCCGGCTGCACCTCGTGCAACGTGATCTGAAGCTGCCGACTGGTCTCAGTCAGGCTCTTGGCCGCCTTGTCGAAATCGCCGATCGTTGTGGTCAGCTGGTTTCCGAGCCCCTCCCGGCCGGAATAGCTGTGATCGATTTTTTCGGCGAGGTCTGCCAGCGCCCCGGCAGTCGCGTTGGCTTTTGCCGCGATCTCGGCGAGATCCTTGCTGCGGTCGGCGAGGCTGCTGGTGAACACCTGAAAATTGTCGAGGCTTTCGCTGAACGCCTGGCGGTTCTTCTCGTTGAGCAGGCCGTTGACCCGATCAGCCGTGTCGATCAGCTTGTCGAGCAGCTCGGGGGCGCGCGCGGTGACGCTGGCGAGGCGCGAGCGATGCGCGTTAATCACCGGATAGCGTTCGCCGTCATGCGCCGTGAGGACCTTGGCATCCTTGGTGCCACCGACGATCTGGATGAACGAGACCCCGCTGAGGATATTGGTCTCGACGCTGGCGCGCGCGTCCACCTTGATCACGACACTGTAGTCGATCTCGAGGGTCACCCGGATCCGCTCGACATTGGCGGGATCGATCTCCACGTCGGTCACCTTGCCGACCGGGACGCCGCTGTATTCGACTACCGCGCCGGTGCGCAGCCCGGTCACCGGCCCGGTAAAGAAGACGTCGTAATGCGCGTATTGTGTCGTCAGCTGGCTGCGCGCCAACCACAGCACGGTGACGAAGGCGATGGTCACCATCGCCAGCACGAAGGCGCCGACCGCAACGTAATGAGCGCGTGTTTCCATCGTCGCCTATCGTCCCGCAGCCGGTTGCACCGCCCGGGCGCGCGGGCCGTGAAAATAGGCGCGGAACCAGGGGTCGTCGTCCTGCAGGTGCTGCGCCAGCGTGCCGATCCGTATCGTCTTGTTGATCAATACTGCGACCCGGTCGCAGATCGCGAACAGCGTATCGAGGTCATGCGTCACCAGAAACACCGTGAGGCCGAGGCTCGCCTTGAGGTCGCCGATCAGCCGGTCGAATTCGGCGGCGGCGATCGGGTCGAGCCCGGCGGTCGGCTCGTCGAGAAACAGGATCTCCGGGTCGAGCGCCAGGGCGCGCGCGAGCCCGGCGCGCTTGCGCATGCCGCCCGACAGCTGCGCCGGAAACTTGTCAGCACTCGCCTCGGGCAGGCCGACCAGCCCGATCTTGCAGGCAGCGATCTCGTCCATCAGACGCTCCGGCATCGGGATGTGTTCGCGCAGCGGCACCTCGATGTTCTGCATCACCGTCAACGAGCTGAACAGCGCGCCGTCCTGGAACAGCACGCCCCAGTGCTGATCGAGGGCGCGGGCCTCGGCGTCGTTGAGGTGCAGACAGGTCGCGGCCGAGCACCTCGATAAAGCCGGCCTCCGGTCGTTTCAGCCCGATGATGCTGCGCAACAGCACCGACTTGCCGCTGCCCGAGCCGCCGACGACGCCCAGCACCTCGCCGCGCCGGACGTCGAGGTCGAGACCGTCATGGATCGTCTGGGTGCCGAAGCGGGTGACGAGGCCGCGCACCCGGATCACGACGTCCTCGGCGGTCTCGATTTCCGGGGCGACGATAGCCGGGATCTCGATTTCCGGCACCAGGATGCCGTCCGGCTCGCTCGCCATGATCAGATCCCCAACAGCGAAAACATGACCGAAAATGCGGCATCGGCGACGATCACCAGAAAAATCGATTCGACGACCGACTGGGTCGTCAGGCGGCCGACGCTGTCGGCGCTGCCGGCCACGTTGAACCCCTCGTAGCAGCCCACCATCGAAATGACCGTGGCAAAGAACGGCGCCTTGATGACACCGATCCACAACGTCCACTCGGTGATGGCGCCGCGCAGCTGGTCGAGAAAGGTCGGGACCGAGATGCCGAGCGTCAGCCAGGTCATCAGACAGCCGCCGAGCAGCCCCATTGCATCGGCGTAGAACACCAACAGCGGCAGGGTCAAGACCAGCCCGAACACGCGCGGCAGGACGAGCACCTCGATCGGGTCGAGGCCGAGGGTGCGCAGCGCGTCGACCTCCTGGTTGACCTGCATCGTGCCGATCTGGGCGGTAAAGGCGCTGCCCGATCGGCCGGCGATGATGATCGCCGAGAGCAGCACGCCAAGTTCGCGCAGGATCGAGACGCCAAGCAGGTTGACCGTGTAGATCTCGGCTCCGAACCGGCGCAGCTGGTCGGCCCCCTGATAGGCCATCACGATGCCGATCAGGAACGACAACAGGCCGACGATCGGCATCGCGTCGAGGCCGGTCTGCTCCATCTGCCACGCCGTCGCGGTCGCCCTCAGGCGGCGCGGGCTGCGCAGTAGCTCCGCGATGGTGATCGTGACGAGGCCGCCGAAGCCAAGCATCGAATAGCCGCGTCGCAGCACCAAAGCGGTTACCTCGCCGATCCGCGCGACAAAGCCGGCCAGCGTGTGGTGCGGCGGGATCGGATGCGGCGGCGGCGAGACCGCGCCATGCGCGCGCACCTGCGCGATCAGCGGCGCAAAACTCGCCTGCACATTGCTCAGCGCCACGGTGTTGCCACGCGCGGCAAGGGCATGCTCGGTGCGCAGCAGCAGCCAGGCGCCGGCGGTGTCGAGCCGGTCGATCCCAGCGAGGTCGAGCCTGACCTCCCCGCCGGTCGGCAGGTCGAGTGACTGCAGCCGGCGATCAAGCAGCGCGGCGGTGGTGACGAGCCAGCTGCCCGCAGCCCGCAGGATCAGCACGCCGGCCTCCTCCACGGCTAAGATGGTTGCGGGCGGCGCCATGCTCCGTCGCTGGGGTCTCGTTCAACAGTGGTGACTGGGCTCGACCCTTCCCAACTACGCGAAAACCCGCTATCCCGCAACGCTACCGTTCCAGCGGGCGGTCCGGCGTGTGGCGAGAGGTGCCATGGATTTCAAGCAGCACATCCGCGCGATCCCCGATTTTCCGAAACCCGGGATCCTGTTTTACGATATCTCGACGCTGCTCGCCCATCCGCAGGCTTGGCAGGCGATGGTCGAGCAGCTTGCCGCGGCGCTGCGCCCGCACCGGCCCGATCTTTTGCTGGGGATCGAATCGCGCGGCTTCCTGGTTGCCGCGCCGCTGGCCTATGCGCTCGGCAGCGGCTTTGCGATGGTGCGCAAGAAGGGCAAGCTGCCCGGCCGCACCGTGCGGCATTCCTATGCCCTCGAATACGGTAACGACACGATCGAGATCCAGGAAGACGCGATCTCGCCCGGCCAGCGCGTCGTCGTGCTCGACGATCTGATCGCGACCGGCGGCACGATGCAGGCGGCGATCGAGCTGGCGCAGCAACAGGGCGGTACGGTGGCGGCGGCGGCCTGCATCATCGAACTGGCCTTTCTCGATGGCCGCAGCCGTCTCGGGGTGCCGCTGACCGCGATGATCACCTACCACGGCTGAGTGCCCTCACGGCCGCAGGCCGAGATTGGCAAATTAACGTTTTGCTAAGCAATTTTTGCTAGCATAAACGTTATGCGATCGCTGTCCAAAACAGGAGGCGAGCATATGGCAACGATGCAACCTCCCGCGCTCGCGACCGCCCGTAAATGCGTCCTCATCGTCGAGGACAATCCGCTGAACATGAAGCTGTTCAGCGCGATGCTGGCGGCGCAGGACTATGTGGTGCTGGAGGCAACCGACGGCTCCGATGGTCTCGACTTGGCGCAGCGCAAGCATCCTGACTTGATCATCATGGATATCCAACTGCCCGGCATGTCGGGCCTCGAAGTCACGCGGAGCCTCAAGGCCAGCGATGCCACCCGCGACATCCCGATCATCGCCACGACGGCGTTCGCACTGCGGGGCGACGAAGAGAGGATCCGCGCGGGTGGCTGCGACGGTTACATGGCAAAGCCGATTGCCGTGTCGGAGTTTCTGGAGTTGGTCGAGTCGATACATGGCAGCACCCGTAGCGGAGCAACCTCCGGTCTGAGCGCACTCCGACTGCCGCGCACGACCTCCCGCAGGGTCGCGCCGAGCGCCGCCTCGGGCTCGACCGAGTGGCGAATTGGGAGAATTCAAGCGGGTTTCTCGCCGGTCCTGTGCGCTTGGCTGATCTATCCCTGCCTCATCGGTTTGACAAGGCTAGAAAGAAAAAGAACAAGTGCTCACTACACCTGCCCCATTTTCGACCAGCATGTTATTAAGGACCCCTGGAGCGTTCGCATTAATCTTAGTCGCAGTCAAGATTAGCGGAGACAGATTGTCGCCGCGTGTCTGAAATCTCACGGCAACATTGGTTTGTCCCCCTCTGAATTCTATTGTATTTATCCCATAGGCGGGGTCCTGAAAGGTGATATCAATCTCGGGTGTAGGGTTTTGGCGTTGCCGCGTTATCTGGCATGGCAGAGCCTGATTAACAACAACGCCTAGCAGGACGGAGTTTCCCACGCCATCGTTTTGGTTGCGCACGCAGTAGGAGGCGTTTGCTCCGGCAGGACATGGCACGACGAAAGCATTTCCGCCACCGTCGAATGCGTGGCAGTCGAGGACGTAAATCGACGCGATTTGAGTTAGATTGGCGCCGTCTGCCCTCTTCACCTGCGCTGCCTTACTCCAGATCCCTGACGTTACGGCAAGCTGGTTGGGATCGTCACGCGTACCGATCTGATCCGCGCGCTGGTCGGCTTTGGTGGCGCCCGGGCCGGCGACCTGCGGACCGTGCAGTACCCCTAGCTCGACCGCGCCTCGTCGCGGCGCAATTCGAGGATTGTCTCGTCGCCTCCCGTTTCGGGCATTACGATGTCCGCGACGACAATTTCCGGGCGATGGCGGCGAGGGGTGCCGATGGCCAAAAACCGAACCGTGCGCGTCGGCTGCGGCGCCGGCACCTCGGACGACCGGCTCGAGCCGGCGCTGGAACTCGCCGAGACGGGCGATATCGACTATCTCGTGTTCGAGTGCCTCGCCGAGCGCACGATCGCCCGCGAAAATTTGGCGCGCAGCCGCGATCCCGAGCTCGGCTATGCGCCGAGCCTGCACGACCGCATGCCGCTGGTCTTGCCGGCCTGCATCGCGCGTAACATCCGCATCGTCAGCAACATGGGCGCCGCAAACCCGGCCGCCGGCGCCCGGGCAGTGCGCCGCCATGCGCAGGAGTTGGGCCTGCGCGAAGTTTCCTGCGCTGTTGCAGTCGGCGACGATGTCGGCGAGATCGTCAAGCGCATGCCGCAATTGCCGCTGATGGAAACCGGCGAGCCGCTCGAATCGCTATTGCCGCGCATGGTCTCGGCCAACGCCTATCTCGGCGCCGACGTGGTGCGCGCCGCGCTCGACACCGGCGCCGACGTGGTGCTGACCGGCCGCGTCGCCGACCCGTCGCTGTTTGTCGGCACGCTGATGCATCATTTCGGCTGGGATTATCAGGATTGGCCGCGGCTGGCGGCCGGCACGGTCGCCGGCCACCTGCTCGAATGCTCGGGCTCGGTGACCGGCGGCTGCTTTGCCTGGCCTGGTAAGAAGGAGGTCGAGGGGCTCGCCCGCCTCGGCTTTCCCTATGCCGACGTGGCCGACGATGGCCCGGGCGGAGCAAGCGTGCATATCGGCAAGCCCGAGGGCTCCGGCGGCCGCGTCGACGTGATGACCTGCACCGAGCAGCTTATTTACGAGATGCACGACCCCGCCAACTACATCACCCCGGATTGCGTGCTCGACATCACCGGCGTGACCCTCCGCCAGGATGGCGAGGATCGCGTCCGGGTCGCGGGCATGCGGGCCAAGCCGCGCACCGACACGTACAAGGTCACAGTCGGCTATTTCGATGGCTGGATCGGCGAGGGCGAGGTGTCGTATGCCGGCCCTGACGCCGTCGCCCGCGCCCGGCTCGGCGGCGAGATTGTCCGCGATCGGCTCAAGATGCGCGGCTTTTCCTACGACGATTTCCGCATCGACCTGATCGGCATGTCGAGCCTGCACGGCGCGCTTGAGACGCGGCCGGTGCCCTACGAGGTGCGGCTGCGCGTCGCCGGCCGCGCCCAGGACCGCAAGGCGGCTCACGCCGTCGGCTTCGAGGTGCGCACATTGCACGTCAACGGACCGGGCAGCGCCGGCGGCGGCATGGACCCCAAAGTGCGCCAGGTGCTGGCGGTAAAATCGGTGCTGCTGCCGCGCCGCTACGTCAACCCGCAGATCCTGATGGAGGGCGAAGTATGAAGGTCTACGACCTCGCCCATTGCCGCGCCGGCGACAAGGGCAACACCTCGAACATCTCGGTCATTGCCTACGACGAGCGCCGTTATCCGTTGCTGCGCGAGCGGTTGACGCCGGAGCGGGTCATGCATGCGTTCTCTCACATCGCGAAGGGGCCGGTGACCCGCTACGAATTGCCGAAATTGCGCGCCTTCAACTTCGTGATCGAGAATGCGCTCGGCGGCGGCGTCACGATCTCGTTGAACCAGGACGTGCACGGCAAAAGCCTCAGCACGGTGATGCTCGAAATCGAACTGGGCGAGGACTGAGGCCATGGACCACGCGACGATGGAACTGCTGGCGCGCCGCGCCGGGCTGGACAAGGCACTGGCGGAATTCCCCGACGACGTGGCCGCCGCCGCCGCGCAGGCGAGCGGGTCGCTGGCGCGGATGAAGGCGCCGACCGAGCCGCGCGCCGAGCCGTGGCCGCCGATGCGCACTGGGGGCGGGTTATGAGCGACCTGCACTGGATGACGGCGGCCGCGGCGGCGCAAGCCATCGCCGCCCGCGAGGTCTCGCCAGTCGAGTTGATGACGGCGCTGCTGGAACGCATCGCCCGGCTCGACCCGACCCTGCATGTGTTCATCCGCCTCGACGCCGAGGCGGCGATGGATGCGGCCCGGGCGGCGGCGACCGAGATCGCCGCGGGCCGAAAGCGCGGTCCGCTGCATGGCGTCCCGGTCGGCATCAAGGACATCATCGACGTCGCGGGCCTGCCGACGACCTGCCATTCCAAGATCCTGATCGACAATATCGCCGCGTCCGACGCGGTGTGCGTGGCGCGGCTGCGCGGCGCCGGCGCCATTGTCATGGGCAAGCTGTCGACGCACGAATTCGCGATCGGCGGCCCCAGCTTCGATCTTCCTTGGCCTCCGGCGCGCAACCCATGGAATGCCGACCATCACCCCGGCGGCTCGTCCTCCGGCTCGGGCTCGGGCGTCGCTGCCGGCTTGTTCCCGGTGGCACTCGGCAGCGACACCGGCGGCAGCGTGCGCAATCCGGCCAGCGCCTGTGGCATCGTCGGCCTCAAGCCGACTTACGGGCTGGTGTCGCGCCGCGGCGTTTTCCCACTGTCCTTCACGCTCGACCATGTCGGGCCGCTGACCCGCACCGTCGCCGACAACGCGCTGATGCTTGGGGTCATTGCGGGCCACGATCCGCTTGACCCGGGTAGCGCTGCCGCCCCCGCCGGCCACTATGCGAGCGGGCTGGAGCGCGGCGTGCGGGGCTTGCGCATCGGCTTCATCCGGCATTTTCATGAGACCGACACGCCGGCAGACCCGGAAGTGACGGCCGCGCTGGAGCATGTCGCGCGCACATTGCAAGCGGCGGGCGCCGAGATCCGCGATGTCCGCCTGCCGACGCTCGGCGAGTTCGGCGCGGTCAACCGCGTCATCCTGCAGAGCGAGGCGTGGGCGATCCACGGCCCCTGGCTGCGCGAGCGGCCCGGCGATTACGGACGCCTCGCGCGTCGCCGCCTGCTGCCCGGGGCGTTCTTCAGCGCCGGCGATTACGTGCAGGCGTCGCGCCGGCGCCTCGAGATGATCGGGGCCGTGGAGGCGGCATTGCGCGACGTCGACGCGCTCTTATGCGCCAGCTCGATGGACCCGCCCAGCCGCATCGAGGACGCCGTCGAGACCGAGCGCACCTATCCGCGCCAGGCGCGCACACCGTTCAACGTCACCGGCCACCCCGCGCTCGCGATGATGGCCGGGCTGTCGCAGGGCGGCCTGCCGCTGTCGGTCCAATTTATCGGCCGCTACTTCGCCGAGGCCACGCTGTTCCAGATTGCCCGCGAATGGGAGCGCGAAGCGGGCACCGACGCGAAGCATCCGCCGGTGATCTGACGTCAGGTTCGCAATGGCGCGAGCGGCGGTCAGCGTCCGAGATAGGCGATCGCGCCGTCGAGCGTGTGCAGCTGCGGGTAGTCCGCCTCGGGGATGTCGATCCCGGTGCGCTCGTGCAGCGCCACGACGAAATTCATGAAATCCATCGAGTCGAGGTCGAGCGCCTCGCGCAGATCCTCGTCTCCGGCCAGCGTGGCGCAATCGGCCTCGGGCGCGATGCCGCCGATCACGTCCGCGATCAAGGATTTGGCTTCGGTCTTCGGTCATAGCTTTGCGGGCTCCTGCAACAGGCGCTCGATCGCGGTCAGCAGACGGGCGCCGATATGGCCGTCGGTCGCGCGATGGTCGGCGGCGAGGCTGACGGTGACGAGCGGGCGCGGCGTCACCTGTCCGTCCACCACCCACGGCCGGGTCGCTACCGTGCCGAAGCCGATGATCGCGACCTGCGGCGGGTAGATGATGCCGGTCACGCTCTCGGCGCCGCGCTCGCCGAGGCTGGTGACGGTCACGGTGGGCGAGGCAAGCTCGGAACTGCGCAACCCGCCGCTGCGGGCGCGCTGCACGAGGTCGCGCATCGCCGCCATCAGGTCTGGGAGTAGGCGCTGGTCTGCGTCGCGGATCGCCGGCGCCACCAGCCCGCCGCCGCGCAACGAGATCGCCCAGCCCGGATGAATGCCGTCGCCGGGCCGGAAGCCGCCATCGGCATAGGTGCCGTTGAGCTGCGGCACCTCGCGCAGCGCCAGTGCGCTCGCCTTCAGCAGCAGCACCGCCGGCAACAGCCGCTGCGGCACCGGCTGCGCCGCGTTGAAGGCTTCGAGCCAGGAAAGCGCGGCGCCGAGATCGACCGTGTGGCTGAGGTAATAATGCGGGATCTCGCGCTTCGAGCGCGCCATCGCCGCGGCGATCGCCTTGCGCATCTCGGCCGGGTCGAAGCCCGTACGGCGCGGCTTCACCGGCGCCGGGGCGGTGGGCTGCGACGACGCGGCGGCTTCGACATCGGCGAGGCTGACCGAGCCGTCGACGCCGGTGCCGGTCAGCGAGGCGGGGTCGATGCCGAACTCGGCCGCGCGCCGGCGGGCTGCCGGCGTGACCTTTGCCCCGCGGGTGACGGGTACGGAGGCGCGCGGTGTGGCCGCAATTAGGGCGGCACTGGGCGGCGCGACAGCGGGCGGCGCGACAGGCGGCGGTGTGGCCGGCGTTGGCGGAGGGGCGGCGGGCGCCGGATGCGGCGGTGCGGCGCCATCGCCGATCCGCGCCAAGACGCCGCCGACCGCGACCTTGCTGCCGACCGGCGCAATCAGTTCGGAGACGATCCCTGCCTCGAAGCACTCGACCTCGATCGCGCCCTTCTGGGTCTCGACGACCGCGACGACATCGCCGCGTTTGATCCGATCGCCGGGCTTCACGAGCCACTCGACGAGCGTGCCGGCCTCCATGTCGGCGCCGAGCGCCGGCATCAGGAAGTCGCTCATCTCCCGCGCACGAGGCCGCGCGCGGCGGCGGCGATGTCGTCCGGCTGCGGCAGCGCGGCGTCTTCGAGATGCGGCGCGTACGGCATCGGCACCTCGCGGCCGCACACCCGGCGCAACGGCGCGTCGAGATCGAAGAAGCCGTCCTCGGCGATGCGCATGCCGATCTCGGCCGAGAGCGAGCCGCTCTTCCAGCCCTCGTCGACGATCACGACGCGCCGGGTCTTGGCCACCGAGGCGAGAATCGTTGCAGTGTCGAGCGGGCGCAGCACGCGCAAATCGATGACTTCGGCCGCGATCCCCTCGGCCGCCAGCAGTTCGGCGGCGGCGAGCGCCTTGAACAGCCCGTTGCCGTAGCCGATCAGCGTCACGTCCTGTCCGTCGCGGCGGCACTTTGGCGTGCGCGATGTCGACCTGCGTCACGGCCGGGTCGAGCTCGCCCTCCATGTTGTAGAGCATGACATGCTCGAAGATCAGCACCGGGTTGGGATCGGCCGAGCGCCGCCGCCAGCATGTAGCGCGCATCCTCGATGACGGCGGGCGTCAGGATGCGCAGCCCGGGGATATGGGCGTACCAGCCTTCGAGGCTGTGCGAATGCTGCGCCGCGACCCGCCGCCCGCCGCCGGTCGCCATGCGGATCACCAGTGGCACCGCGAACTGGCCGCCCGACATATGCGGGATCGTCGCCGCGTTGTTGACGATCTGGTCGAGCGCCAGCAGGCTGAAATTGACCGTCATGATCTCGACGATCGGCCGCATCCCGGCCAATGCCGCGCCGATGCCGGCGCCGACATAGGCGCTTTCCGACAGCGGCGTGTCGCGGATGCGCTCCTCGCCGAACTCCTCGATGCAGCCCCTTCGTCACCGCGTAGCAGCCGCCATAGCGGCCGACATCCTCGCCCATCAGAAAGCACTTCGGATCGGCGAGGAGCGCGTCGCGGATCGCCTGCTTGCAGGCCTCGCGATAGGTCATCGTGGCGGCGCCGCTCATCACGGCACCTGCTCCATCGTCACGAAGCGTTCCAGTTCCTCGACCGGCTCGGGCGTGCCGGCTTCGGCGAAGGCGACCGCGGCATCGATCTCGGCATCGGCCTCGGCCTCGATGCGCGGCGACGTCGTCCTCGTGCGCGAGGCCGCTTTCGCGCAGCCAGCCCTCGAAGCGCGACGATCGGCCCCTTGCGGCGCCACGTCTCGATCTCCTCCTTGGTGCGGTAGGCTTGGGCGTCGAACATCGAGTGGGCGCGGAAGCGGTAGGTGCGGCATTCGAGGAAATTGCGGCCCGCCGCCGGCGCGGATCCGCTCGACCGCCTCGCGCGCCGCGGCCTCGACCGCGACCACGTCCATGCCGTCGACCGCGACGCCGGGCATCCGATAGGCGGCGGCCTTGCGCGCGATGTTGGTCTCGGCTTCGGCGCGCTCCAGCGCCATGCCCATGCTGTAGAGGTTGTTCTCGCAGACGAACAGCACTGGCAGCTGCCACAGCTTCGGCGAGGTTCATGCTCTCGTGGAACTCGCCTTCTTCGACCGCGCCGTCGCCGAAAAAGCAGGCGGTCAGCGCCTTCTTGCCTTGCATCTTGTCGCCGAGCGCGACGCCGATCGCCAGCGGCAGGCCGCCGCCGACGATCGCGTTGCCGCCGTAGAAGCGGGTGGCGCGATCGAAGATGTGCATCGAGCCGCCGCGGCCGCGGCAGCAGCCCTCCTGCTTGCCCAGCATCTCGGCCATCAGCCGGTCCATCGCGACGCCGCGGGCGATCGCCTGGCCGTGCTCGCGATAGGTCGCGACGATGGCGTCCTCGGGCGTCAAGCGCCTCCATCACGCCGACCGACACCGCCTCCTCGCCGTCGTAAAGATGCAGAAAGCCGAGGATCTTCTGCGCCTGGTAGAGCTCGACGCATTTCGCCTCGAAATGGCGGATGCGGATCATCTGGCGCAGCAGGTGGTGCAGGTGTTCGTGGTCGAGGCGGACCCTTGTGCGTCATCGCTCGTCGCTCTCCAGGGTCGAGAGATCGCCTTCCGGCAGACCCAGCTCGCGCGCCTTTAAGCAGCCGCCGCATGATCTTGCCGCTGCGGGTCTTCGGCAGATTGGCGCGGAAATCGATCTCCTTCGGCGCCACCGCCGCGCCGAGCCGGCGTCTTGCGCATGGCCGAGCAATTCGCGGCGCAGCGCCTCGGAGGCGCAAAGCCGGGCTTCAGCGCGACGAACGCCTTGACGATCTCGCCGGCCATCGGGTCGGGCTTGCCGATGACGCCGGCCTCCGCGACGGCAGGATGCTCCATCAGCGCGCTTTCGACCTCGAACGGCCCGATCAGGTGGCCCGAGGATTTGATGACGTCGTCGGCGCGGCCGACGAACCAGAAATAGCCGTCGCTGTCGCGCTTCGCGAGGTCGCCGGTCAGATACCACGGGCCGACGAAGCATTTGCGGTAGCGCTCGTCCTCATGCAGGTAGCCGCGCATCATCGACGGCCAGCCGGCTTTGAGCGCCAGCTCGCCCTCTTCCATCGGCGCACTGATCTCCGTTACGGAGCCGTCCGCGTTGCGCTCGACGACCGCCGCCTCGATGCCGGGCAAGGGCAACCCCATCGAGCCCGGCTTGACCGGCAGCGCGAGGAAATTGGCGATCATGATGCCGCCGGTTTCGGTCTGCCACCAATTGTCGTGGAACGGCCGGCCGAATGCCTCGACCCCCCACAGCACCGCCTCGGGATTGAGCGGCTCGCCGACGCTCGCCATGAAGCGCAGCGCGCCGAGGTCGTGGTCGCGCACCGACGCGGCGCCGAGCTTCATCATCATGCGGATCGCGGTCGGCGCCGTGTACCAGACGCTGACACGCTCCTGCGCCAGGATGCCGTACCAGCTCTGCGCGTCGAATTCGGCCTCGACGACGAGGTTGGTCACGCCATGCGTCAACGGGGCGATGATGCCGTAGCTGGTGCCGGTGACCCAGCCCGGATCGGCGGTGCACCAGAACATGTCGTCGTCGTGCAGGTCGAGCGCATAGAGGCCGGTCACGTGATGCGTCACCACCGCCTCGTGGACGTGAATCGCGCCCTTCGGCCGGCCGGTCGTGCCGCTGGTGAAATGCAGGAGCGCCATGTCCTCCGGCGCGGTCGGCGGGATCGTAAAGTCGTCGCCGGCGCCGGCCATCAGGTCGCGCCAGCGCACGGTGCCGGTGACCGGTGGCCCGTCATCGATCAGGATCACATGCGCGAGCTTCGGCAAGCGGTCGCGCATGGCCTCGACCTTGCGGCGATAGAGCGCCTCGGTGGTGACCAGCACCTCGCCGTCGCCGATCTGGAGGCGGGTGGCGATTGGCTCGGGACCGAAGGCGGAGAACAGCGGCGAGGCGACGCATTTCGCCTTCAGCGCGCCAAGCATCGCGATGTACAGCTCGGGCACCCGCCCCAGCAGCACAAACACCCTGCCGCCTGGGCCGAGCCCGAGCCCGCCCAGCACATTGGCAAAGCGGCTGGTCTCGGCGGCCAGCTCGCGATAGGTGAATTCGCGCCGCTCGCCATCCTTGCCGAGCCAGCGCAGTGCGACGCGCGCGGCGCGCGGCCCCGCGGCATGGCGATCGACCGCCTCATGCGCGATGTTGAGGCCGCGCCCGCCCGGCAGGCCATCCAGCATCGCGCGCGCCTTGGCCCAGTCGAACCCGGCCCGGGTTGCGGCGTAATCGACCAGGTTGGGCTGTTGCCCCAGACGCGCGAGGTCTTTTGCGATCGGGGCTTGCATCGGGACAGCCTGGCTCACCAGGGTGCGCGATCGACCGCAACCGGCACCGGCGCGGCGGGAGCCGGGACGGGCGATTGTGTCACCCACTGGGCTCGCGTCGCCTCGGTCGTGGCTAGCGCCCTGAGCGCTACGAAACAGGTGAAATCAAGAACCCCGAGCCCGATCACGACGGCGACCAGGACCGCATTGATCTCGCCGAAAATGCGATCGAGGCGGTGCAGGAACGGGGAATGCGGGGGTTGATCGGATCGGGAAACCTGTCGCATGGTCTTGTGCCCTGGCAGGAGATGCCGGCGTGCAAGCGTGGCGCCGATGATCCAGCATGATGCGGCGGCTGGCTGGCGCCTTGATGTAGCGCAATGGGCCTGGATTTTCGCCTACTCGGCGGCGCTCGGCACCGGCGTAGGTGCCTGCTCCGCCTCGTAAACCACCGACATCGTGCGCAACAGGCTGGCGGCGTTGACGCTGATCGAGTCGATGCCGAGCCCGGCGAGGAAACGCGCGATCTCCGGGTAGTTGGCCGGTGCCTCGCCGCAGATCCCGACATGCCGGCGGTTGCGCTTGGCGCCGGTGACGGCGAGCCGCAGCATCGTCAGCATGCCGGGATCGCGCTCGTCGAAATCGAAGGCGACGATCTCGGAATCGCGGTCGACCCCCAACGTTAGCTGGGTCAAATCATTGGAGCCGATCGAGAAGCCGTCGAACAGCGCGGCGAAATTGTCGATGTCGATGACGTTGTTGGGGATCTCGCACATGACATAGATCTCGAGCCCGTTGTCGCCGCGCTTGAGGCCGTTCTGCGCCATCGCCGCGATGACCCGCTTGCCCTCTTCGACCCGCCGGCAGAACGGCACCATGACGCGCAGATTGGTCAGCCCCATCTCGTTGCGCACCCGCTTCAAGGCGGCGCATTCGAGCGCAAAACCCTCGGCATAGGCCGGGTGTGAGTAGCGCGACGCGCCGCGGAAGCCGAGCATCGGATTGCTTTCCTTCGGCTCGAAGCCGGCGCCGCCCAGCAGGCTGGCGTATTCGTTGGTCTTGAAATCGGACAGGCGGACGATGACCGGCTGCGGATAGAATGCCGCGGCGATCGTGCCGACCCCCTCGGACAGCCGCTCGACGAAAAAGTCGGCCGGATGCTCGTAGCCGTGGGTCAACCGGGCGATGGCGCGCCGCGCCTTTACCGTGGCCACCCGCTCCGGGTGCACGAGCGCCATCGGGTGGATGCCGATATGCTCGCTGATGATGAACTCCATGCGCGCCAGGCCGACGCCGTCACTGGGCAGCATCGCGGTGTGGAAGGCGAGTTCGGGGTTGCCGAGATTGACCATGATCTCGGTCTTCGGCCGCGGGAACTCGCCCGGCCGGAACCCGGCGTCACCTCCCATGTAAGCGTGCCCTCATAGACGTTGCCCATTTCGCCGTCGGCGCACGACACGGTGACTTCGGTGCCGGTCGCGACTTTCGCCAGCGCCTCGCCGGCACCGACCACCGCCGGCACGCCAAGCTCGCGGGCGACGATCGCGGCATGGCAGGTGCGGCCGCCGCGGGCGGTGACGATCGCCGCGGCGCGCTTCATGACCGGCTCCCAATCGGGCGAGGTCATCTCGGCGACCAGCACCTCGCCGCTTTTGAACGCTGACAGATCGGCGGGGCCGGCGATAATCCGGGCGGTGCCGGCGGCGATCTTCTCGCCGACCGCGCGGCCTGACGACCAGAACCTTGCCGCTCCCCTTCAGCGCAAAGGTCTCGAAGTCGCCGGGGGTGCGCTGCGAGGCGACCGTCTCGGGGCGCGCCTGGACGATGTAGAGCTTGCCGTCCTCGCCGTCCTTGGCCCACTCGATGTCCATCGGCGTCGGATGGCCCGCCTTATGCGAATAATGCGCCTCGATCGCGATCGCGTACTGCGGCGAGTTCGAGCACCTCTGCATCGTTGATGCAGAAGCGCCGGCGCTGGGCGGGCGGCGTCGCGATGTTGCGCGTCGTCGCGGCGCCATGCCCCGCCGCATAGACCAGCCGCAGCTGCTTGCCACCGAGCCTGCGGCTCAGGACGGCGCGGTGTCCCTGCGCAAAGGTCGGCTTGTGGACATAGAACTCGTCGGGGTCGACCTTGCCCTGCACGATGTTCTCGCCGAGCCCATAGGAGCCGGTGACGAAAACCACGTCGCGAAACCCGGATTCGGTGTCGAGCGTAAAGATCACGCCGCTCGCCGAAAGGTCGGAGCGCACCATCTTCATCACCGCGACCGACAGCGCGACCTTGAAATGGTCGAAGCCGTTGTCGATGCGGTAGACGATGGCGCGGTCGGTGAAGAGCGAGGCGAAGCAGTTGCGGCACGCCTCGAACAGATCGTCCTCGCCGCGCACGTGCAGATAGCTCTCGTGCTGCCCGGCAAAGCTGGCGTTGGGCAGGTCCTCGGCGGTCGCCGAACTGCGCACCGCGACCGCGACATCGCGGCCGCATGTCTGCTCCAGCTTGCGGTAGGCCGTCGCGACCTGCGCGCGCAGCCCGGTATTGCCGGTCGCCTGATGGACAATGCGGCGGGCCGCAGCGCCGCGCTCGGAGAGCAGCGCCACGTCGCGATGGTCGAAATCCATCAGCCGCCGCAATTCGTCCCACGCGCCGACCGCGTCGAGCGCGTCGCGATAGGCCGCGGCGGTGATCGCGAAGCCCTCCGGCACCCGGATGCCCTGGTGGCTTAACGCCGAATAGAGTTCGCCAAGCGAGGCAGTCTTGCCGCCGACCTGCGGAACGTCGTCGAGACCGATCTCGCTGAACCAGCGGATATGCGTTTGCACCGACATGGGAAGCCTGCCCCGATGTGAATCTGTGGCCGTAAAGGCGCGCGGGGCCGCGAAGCAACGGAGCGGCTTCGCGGGTGCCAATCGGCGCCGCGCCGACACGGGCAAATGAGCTTGTGTTTCCCTCTACGCCCGCCGTACCGGCGTCGCCTTGACGCAGATCAATCGAGCGGGATGGTGCGTTCGCCGGCGATCAGGCCAGCCAATGCGCCGCGGCGGCGAAGCCGGCCCGCGCGGTCGGCGGCACGCTGCGGGTCGCGGTCTCGTGCACGATCATCTCGCCGACCACATCGCGGCGCCCGGCTTTCATCGCCGCGTCGAGCAGCATCTGGGTAAACAGGTCGCGCTGCGCGTTGCTGCCGCCGAGCAGCCGGATCTGCTCGCGCCGTGGCGCCAGCAGATCGACCACCCGCGCATAGTCGCCGCGGCGGTGCGCCAGCGCCGCCTCGCAGGCCGGGATCACGATCGCGGCAAGCGCCGGCGCCGTCCACAGCGCGCGGTCGGCGGCGCGCTCGCGCAATGCCGCGAGGAAGCGTTGTGCAGCCTCGGCCCGCCCGGTCGCTGCCAGCGCCATCATCAGGTGTGGCACCAGCAGCAAATGCCCGGTGTCGCCGATCCGCGCCTCGGCTTTGTCAGCCAATTCCTGCCAGCGGTCGCCGACATCGACCCCCAACTTTTCGAGGCGCCACAACAAGGCCGGCGCGTTCTGCAGGTCGACGTAATGGTCGGGCACCGCCTTGGTCATCGGCTCGTCGAGGTTGCGGATATTGCGGTCGTAGCTCTCCAGCACCCAATCGAGTTCGCCGAGCTCCAGTTCCATCAGCGCGCGATGCCACCACAGATGATGGATCATCTGGTTGCCCAGCGACCAGTTGCCGGTCTCCTCCGCCAGCCAATCGCGGCCCTCGCGCGGCCGGCACTCCATCTCCAGGATGTGCGCCTTGACGTGGTGGGTGAACAGGTTGGTGGGGTCCGCCGCGTGCGCCGCGTCGATGACCGGCTCGGCCCCTTTGGTGTCGCCGGCCTCCTCGTGCGCAAAGGCCCACACGCACTGGAACAAATCGTAGCCGGGCAATTCGGGCGACCAGCCCGGCGCGACGCGATCGGCCTGCTCGATGATCTTCGCGGTCTGGCCGTGGCGAAACCACGTCGTGTCGCAGATGCGCAAGGCCAACAAGTCGGTCGGGTCGGCGTCGAGGATCTCGCGCCACACTGCAAATGACCGGTCGAGCCGTCCGCCGGCCCAGGCGGCGAAAGCGGCGACATGCCGCCGCTCGCGTTCGGTTACCGCCGCTGCGCCGGCCTCGGCCGCGGCCAGGGTCGCCGCGATCGCCGGCCGGTGGGTTGGGTTCGACGCGCCGAGCAGCATGTAGCCCTTGAAGCAATGGCCCATGACGAAATCGGGGTCGGCCGCCAGCATTTGGGCGGCCACGCTCATCACGTCGGCGCGATATTTGAGAAAGCCTTCAACGGCGCGGTCGAACAGGGCCGCGGCTTCCTTGCTGTCGGTGGAAAGCGGCAGGCCGCGTTCGTCACGGGTCAAGGAATGTCCTCCGGCTTGCCGGCGGATCAGCCGCCGGTCGGCTGCAGCAAACCGTCGAGGCGATCGTCGGCCAGCGCCGCGCCGGCGTATAGGCGGCCATCGACCTCCAATGCCGGCGCGCTGCGAATGCCGGCCTCCTCGAGGCGGTCGGCGGCGTCCTCGTCCATCAGCAGGTCGACGGTGCGAAAGGCGATGCCGCGCGCCTTGAGGGCGCGCTTCAGCGCCTCGCACGGGGCGCAAAGCGGCGTCGTGTAGACGGTGATCGAATCTGCCATCGGCTCCCTCAGAGCTTGCCCTCGGCCTTCATCTGCCGATAGGCCTCCTTCTTTTTCAGCCACGCCTCGCCCGCTTCGCCGGGCAGGAACGGCTGCTCCTCGCTGAACACCCGATCCTTCCAGCCCTCGCCCTGGCTCCATCGCAACCCGGCCTCGACCGTCGTTTGCGATGCGGAAGCCGTTTCCAGCAGGCGCAGCGCCATTTCCAGCACCTGGCGCTGCTGCGCGCTGTTGCCCGGCTCGCCACACGGCGCGCCGAGCGGGAAGTCGACGAACAACAGCCGCGCAACGGCGGCGGATTCGACGATGTCGCGGGCGGTGGCGATGACCACCGTCGGGATGCCGTTTTCCTCGAGATGGCGGGCAACCAAACTCACGGTCTGGTGGCACACCGGTCAAACCGGGACGAGGATCGCGGCGTCGACATTCATCGCGCGGCAGCGCGCCAGCACCTCGGGGGCGTCGCGCTCGGTCGTCTTGCGCTGGCTGTAGGCGTTGTAAACGCCGAGAAATTCGGGCGCGAGGCGGCCGATCCGCCCGCGCCCGACCGCCTCGCGCAGCGGGTCGACCGGGAAATAGGCATTGGCGTCGTCGAGCGTCGTCGCATAGCGGTCGTAGCTTTGCGTCCGGCTGTAGAGCCGGGCCGCCGGCGTATCGGACGCGACCCCGTAGACATTGCCCTGCGCCTTGGTCTCGATGTCGTCGGCAAAGCGCGGATCGCCATTGACTGCGATCTCGCTGGTCGAAATCAGGACAACCGTCGAGGCCGCGAGCGGCTTTGTCAGCGGCGCGAACGGCGCGCTGTCGTTGTATGCCCAGCGATACGGCTTCTCGTAGCCCTGCGACAGGTAATAGGCGCGCGTCTTGTCGATGTAGCGCACGTAGGAATGCGGCGTGTCGGGTGCGGTGTCGGCCATTTCCTCTCCCGATCGGGGTGGTGGGCTGCGCTACGATAGCAGGGTTGAAGGCGCGTTGTCAGCGCCGGTGACGGTGCGAACGGAGGCAAGGGATGGCAAGGAAGCTCGGGCTGCAACAGGCGCGCGCGGTGGTCGAGGCGGTATTGGATGCCGCCGCGCAGCGCAATCTGCGGTTTGCCGCCGCGGTGGTCGATAGCGGCGGCGAGCTGATCTGCCTGGCCCGGATGGACGGCGCCAGCCCCTTGAACGCCCGCATGGCGGTCAACAAGGCCTATACCGCGACCAAATGGCTGCGCGACACGAAGGCCATCAAGGAGCGGCTGTTCGACATGGGCCTTGGCGACGACCGGCGCGACATCGCGTGGTTCGGCGACCCGCGATACACCGCCGTGTGGGGCGGCATCCTGCTCACTTCCGAGGACGGCACGGTGCTTGGCGCGCTCGGCGAAAGCGGCGGCACGCCGGCGCAGGACGAGGAATTGGGGCAGATCGGCGCAGCGGCCTTCGCCGCGCTGTGAGCCCACGCGCGGGGCTCAGCCGGCGACGACGTGGAAGCGCTGGTCGTCGTCGGTCGCCATGTCGTTGACGAGGTTGATCTCCCATTCGAGGTATTCGCGCATCGCCTCTTCGCGCCCCTGGCCGCGCTCGCGCGCCGACAGCACGACGTCGTCGGGCGCGCTCGCCATGTGCGCCATGCCGGTTTCCTGCGGCAGCCCGGCGCCGGTCCAAGCTTCGGTGCCGCCGGCCAAAACGATGACCGGCACCGTCGCCACGCCGGCCAGATCGGCCGCCGCCAGCCGCGCCAGCACGCCGTCCGGCGAGGTCAGCACGATCGCCTCGGCAGCCGGGAGCTTCGCCAGCGCTGCCGGGAGTTGGGAGCGAATGGCAAACCACGCGCCGGGAATATGGCCCTGGCCGTAATGCCGGCTGGTGTCGAGATCGACGACGACCGCTTTGCCCGCCGCCAGAAGCTCGCGCAGCGCGGCCGGAGCGATCTCGGTCGCGGCAACGGCGTCGAGCCCGAGCACGCGCGGGGCGGGCGGCCCGGCGACCCAGTCGCCCCCCGCCGGGCTGGCGGTCAGCACCGCGACATCGGCCCATCCCATCTGCTTCAGCCAGGACGCGGTCATCGTCGCGCGCACCGCGTTATCGTCGACCAGCACGACCCGCGCGCCCCAGGTCGCGATGTGGGCGTCGGTCTCCTGCACCAATTGGCCGCCCGGCGCCGAGCGCGCCCCGGCCATGATGCCCGGCCGCATATTCTTCCGGGGTGCGAACGTCGAGCACGTAGAGGCTGCGCTCCTTCGCCTCGCTGCGCCACGCCGCCAGCGTCGCCTTGTCGATATGCCGAACGTCGCAGCGCTGCGCCACCAGCGCCGCGCCCTCGCGCGCCGCCGCGAGGCCCTTGCTCGACACCTCGGGCGGGCGCCGGGTCGCGCCATGCACGACCTCGAACCCGGCCAGATGCCAGGCCATCGTGCCGTCCTTCAATGACATGATCTTGTTGCGGAACCCGGCGTTTCTGAGCGCCTGCGCGCCGATGATGCTGCGGGTGCGGCCGCCGCAATTGACGATGACCGTCGTGTCGGGCGACGGGGTCAGATCGGCGAAGCGGTAGACCAGCTCGGCGCCCGGCACGCTGATCGCCGTCGGGATGCTGTTGTTGTGGTATTCCTCGTAGGAGCGGCTGTCGAAGATCGCGATATCGGCGCCGCTGTCGATCAGCGCCTTCAATTCCGGTGCGGAGAGATGGGGCGTGCCGGCCTCGTGCTCGACGACCTCGGCAAACGCCTTGCTCGGCACATGCACGCCGCTGTAGAGGCGGAAGCCGGCCGCCTCCCACGCGGCGATGCCGCCCTCCAGCACCGCCACATTCGTGTAGCCGAACCCGCTCATCCGCCGCGCGGCGCGCAACGCCGAGCCGTCGCCGTCGTCGCACCACACGACCCGCGCGCTGCGGCGCGGCACCAGAGCGTCGACCATCAGCTCAACCCGGCTCAGCGGCACGCACGACGCCATCAACAGATGACGGTGAAAGAACACGCCCTCCTCGCGCGCATCGAGCAGCGCGATCTCGCCGCCGTCGTGCAGTTGCGCCTTCAAGTCCTGCGCGCCGATCCGCCCAATCTCGCCGGCCATTAGCTCTCCTCCCTGATGCTATTCGCCGCTCATCGCGGTGGCGTACCCGTCGCGGGCCTGCGGCAGCCGCCGGCCCAAGAGGCGCGAGGCGACGACCGTGCGCAGGATCTGCGCGGTGCCGCCGCCGATCGTGAACATGCGCGCGTCGCGCACCATGCGCTCCAAGGGCCGGTTGCGCGAATAGCCCGCCGCGCCGAACACCTGCAGCGCGTCGTTGGTCACCTTGATCGCCATCTCCGAGGTGAAGATCTTGGCCTGCGCCGCCTCGGTCGCGTCGGGAAAGCCGTCGCCCGCCCCGGCGGCGGCCTTGTAGATCAAGGCCTGCGACGCGGCGATGCCGGTCGCCATGTCGGCCAGCATCCACTGCACGCCCTGGAACTCGCAGATCGGCCGGCCGAATTGCTGGCGCTCCTTCGAGTAGGCGAGCGCCAGATCGTAGGCGCCCTCGGCGAGGCCCAGCGCCACGGTAGCGGCGCCGATGCGCTGGCCGTTATAGGCATTCATCAAGTCGGCAAAGCCGCGCTTGAGGCCGCGCGGCGGCAACACCAGCGCGTCGGCGGTTACCGCCATGTCCTCGAACACGATCTCGGCCTCGGGAATGCCGCGCAGCCCCATCGCCGGCTCGCGCCGCCCGATCGTGAGCCCCTTTGTCACGTCGCGGATCGCGATAAAGCCGCCGATCCCTTCTTCCGCGCCCGCCTCGTCGAACACGCGGGCGAACACGAGATGCAGGCGCGACACGCCACCGCCGGTAATCCAGTGTTTCCGGCCGTTGATGACGAAGCCGTTGCCGCGGCGGTCGGCGCGCGTCGTCAGCTCGCTGGCGGCGCTGCCGGCGCCCGGCTCGGTGATGCAGATCGCCGGCTTGTCGCCGTCGAGCACCAGTTCCGCCGCGAGCCGCTTCTGGGCGTCGCTGCCGTATTTCATGATGGCGCCGATCGCGCCCATATTGGCTTCGACGACGATGCGGCCGGTGATGCCGCAGGTTTTCGCCATCTCCTCGACGACCAGCACCGCGTCGAGATAGCTCGCGCCCCGCCCGCCATAGGCTTGCGGCAGCGTCATGCCGAAATAGCCCGCCTCCTTCAGCAGCGCGACGTTGTCCCACGGATATTGCTCGGTGCGGTCGATCTCGGCGGCGCGCTCGGCGATCGGGCCCTGCGCGAGTTCGCGCGCCTGTGCCTGCAATCCGCGCTGGGCTGGGGTAAGATCGAACTGCATGCTGCCTCCGATGACGGGTCGCCGCCAGTATGGAAGCAGCATCACCAAGGTGGCAAGGCAGGCGGAGGGTGGCATGCGGGTCAACGACGTACACGGCAATCCGGTGACCGCCGCGGGCCCGGAAGCGGTCGCGCTGCTCGACCAGACGGTCAGCGCCTATCTCGGCTTTCGCAAGGAGACCGGCGACCGGCTCAAGGCGGCTTTGGCTGCCGACCCGGATTGCGCGCTGGCGCACTGCCTGCGCGGCTATTTCATGATGCTGTTCGGCCAGCGGGTCATGGTGCCGCGCGCCCGGCGCTCGCTCGAAGCGGCGCAGCAGGCGGCCGCGGCGCAAGCGGTGACACCGCGCGAGGCGGCGCATGTCGCGGCGCTCGCGGCCTGGGTCGGCGGCGATTTTGCCGGCGCCACGTCGCGCTGGGAGGCGCTGGTCGGCGAGCACCCGCACGACGTGCTGGCGTTGAAGCTGGCGCAGTACGGCAATTTCTACGCCGGCGAGAGCGAGCGCATGCACCGCGCGGTGGCTGGCGCCTTGCCGGCCTGGGATGCCGCCATGCCCGATTACGGCTTCGTCCTCGGCTGCCATGCTTTCGGGCTCGAGGAGACCGGCGATTACGCCGCCGCCGAGCGGGCCGGACATGACGCCATCGCGCGCAACCCGGCCGACATCTGGGCCGCCCATGCCGTCGAGCATGTGCTGGAGATGACCGGCCGGCCGCGCGACGGCGTCGCCTGGGCCGACGGTCTCGCCGGCAACTGGGGCGAGTGCAACAATTTCGCCTATCACGCGCTGTGGCATCGCTGCCTGTTCCTGCTGGAACTCGGCGCGCGCGACCGGGTGCTCGAGCTTTACGACCGCGAGGTCCGCCCGGAATCGACCGACGATCTGCTCGACATCTCGAACGCGGTCTCGCTGCTGTGGCGGCTGGAACAGGCCGGCGCCGATGTCGGCAACCGCTGGGAGGAACTGGCGGCGCGCTCGGCGGCGCATAGCGACGACCATCTGCTGACCTTCGGCGACGTGCATTATGTGATGGCGTTGGCCGCGGCCGGGTGCGACGCGGAACTCGCCGCCATGCTCGACAGCCTCAAGCGCTACGCGGCATCGGGCGGCGAGAGCGAGGCGGCGGTTGCCGGCGACCCCGGAGTGGCGCTGGCCCACGCCGTCGTGGCACATCGCCGCGGCGACTATGCCGGCGCGGCAGACACGCTGGCGGCGGTGCGGCCGGCGATCCGGCGGATCGGCGGCAGCCATGCCCAGCGCGATCTGTTCGACGAAATGCTGATCGACGCCGCGCTGCGTGCGGGGCATGCCGTGCGGGCGAAGGCGCTGCTCGCCGAGCGCCTCGAACAGCGGCCACGCAACGCCTGGGGCTGGCGCCATTACGGCGCGGTGCTCGCGGGTCTCGGCGACGGCGACGGCGCGAGCCGCGCGCGCGACGAGGCGGCGCGGCTCGCTTCCGCCGGATAGCTTAGGCGACGCGCTCGTAGGGGAAGCGCTTCACCTTATCCATGTTCTTGCCTTCGATGCGGATCAGGCGGGTCGGGGCCTCGCGCCGCGGCGAATGCAAATCGCCCTCGTTGTAGAGATAGGCGTCGCCGACAGCGAGCTTGTAGTCGCGTACGGGCCGCGCCTTGCCGGGCTTGCCCTCGCCGGGGCGGGCGACCGGGAAGTAATCGGTCATGATCGTTTCGCCCTTGGCCTGGCCGTAGATCGCCCAGGCGGGGCCATGATCGTGCGGTTGGCTGATCCGGCCCGGGGCGTCCTTGTGGACGTGGCCGAGGATGCAGAAGCCGAGTTCGGGGTCTTCATAGAGCACCTTGCGGTCCGGCACGTCGTCGCCGAGATTGGCCGCGACAAATTCTGCGTCCTTGCATACCTGCCCGACGAGGGCGCAGACCTGCTTGCGTCCCTCGACGCCGGGGTCTGCCTTGAGGATGCGGTGACATTCCGTCGAGAACTGATCGAGGGTGTACCCCATTGGAGAACCTCCTGGTTGAACGCCGCGCCTGCCGGCCGGGCGCGCAAGCTTACCGCAAGGCGCGCCGTAGCGGTAATGCTCGATGCGTCAGGGCGACCTGTGAGCGCTCCGGACGACGTTCTCAACCAGGATTACGACGCATCCGGCGAGCAGTTGGGGAGGCCGGCCGATGACGGACGCGGTCCTTGCGCTCAATGCCGGCTCGTCGAGCATCAAGTTCGCGCTGTTCGAGGTCGGGCCGTCTGGCCGGCTCGACCGCGCTTCGCAGGGCCAGATCGAGGGCATCGGGACGACGCCGCATTTCATCGCACGCAACCCGGCCGGCGTCACCCTTGCCGAACAGCGCTTGCCGAACGGCGCGGACCGTTTGCACGAAGCGCTGCTCGGCGATTTGCTTGCCTGGGTCGAGGGGCATCTGGGAACGGCTGCATTGGTCGCGGTCGGCCATCGCGTGGTGCATGGCGGGCGCGATTACGCCGCGCCCGTCCGCCTCGACGATAGCGTGATCGCGGCATTGGAGGGGTTGACGCCGCTGGCGCCACTGCATCAACCGCACAGCTTGTCGCCGATCCGTGCGCTGCGGGCATTGCGGCCCGGCCTGCCGCAAATCGCCTGCTTCGACACCGCATTTCATCGGACCATGCCGGACGTCGCCGCCCGCCTCGCACTGCCGCGCCAATACGAGGAGGAGGGCGTGCGGCGCTACGGCTTTCACGGCCTGTCCTACGAATACATCGCCCGCCGGCTCGGCGAGATCACGCCCGCTTTGGCGACTGGGCGGGTCATCGTCGCGCATCTCGGCAACGGTGCGAGCCTGTGCGCGATGCATGCCGGCCGCAGCATCGACACGACGATGAGCTTTACTGCGCTCGATGGGCTGGTGATGGGGACGCGCTGCGGCGCCATCGATCCCGGGGTATTGCTCTACATGCTGCAGCAGAAGGGAATGTCGCCGCACGAGGTGGAGGACATCCTCTACCGCCGCTCCGGCCTTCTCGGCGTGTCCGGGATATCGAGCGACATGCGCGCCCTGCTCGCCAGCAAGGAGCCGCAGGCGCGCGAGGCGGTCGAGCTTTTCGTGTTCCGCGCCGCGCGGCAGACGGCTTCGCTCGCGGCCTCGCTCGAAGGACTGGACGGCCTCGTCTTTACCGCCGGCATCGGTGAACACGCGGCCGAGATCCGCGCGGCGCTCTGCGCCCGCCTGGGATGGCTCGGCGTCGCGATCGATCCGGCTGCCAATGCGCGTCACGCCGCCCGCATCAGCCGGCCCGACAGCCGCGTCGAGGTGCGCGTCATCCCGACCGACGAAGAAGCGATGATCGCCCGCCACACGCTCGACGTTCTCGCCGCCGGCGCCTGAGGGGGCGGGTTCAGTCGAGGAAGGTGCAGAATTTGCCGACATGCGCGGCGAGGCCCAGCGCGTGGTCGCGCGACAGCCGCTCCGCCGCCTCGGTATCGCGGCGCGTCAGCGCCTCGATGATGTTGAGGTGATCCTTCAGCGAGCGCTCGGCGCGGTCGCCATGCGCGATCGTCGCTTTGCGCACGGCGCGGACATGCAGGAACAGATTGTCGGTGATGCCGATGATCAGTTCGGACCGGCCGAGCTTGATCAACGCCTGGTGGAAGGCGATGTTGGCGTCGGAATATTCGTCGATGCGGTCGTGCGGGTTGTCGTCGATAAAGCGGTCGAACATCTGGCGCAGCGCGGCAATCTCGCTGTCGTCGGCGCGCTCGGTAACGAGCCGTGCGGCCATGCTTTCGAGCGCCGCCCACACCTCGATCATTTCGACGATCTGGCGCCGTGTCTTGCGCACGATGAAGATGCCGCGGCGCGGCTCGGTGCGCAGAAAGCCCTCCTGTTCGAGTAGCGTCATCGCTTCGCGCACCGGCGTGCGGCTGACCCCGAGTTGCTGGCACAAGGCCCGTTCGTCGAGGCGGATCTCGTCGGGGCGCGCATAGATGTCCGCGTCGGCAATCGCCCGCTTCAGCGCGGCATAGGCCTGGTTGCGAAAGCTCAGCCCGGTGTCGATCGGTGCGACTGCAAGTTCGGGCTGGGCTGATTCGATCGCCATTGAGGCTCCCGTCCGGTGCTGCGTGTCAGTTTTCGATATGTGATATGTAACATACCAGCGCGCGGCGCATCGTTGACAGCGTTTTGTGCCATGCGAAAGGGTTGACGCGGCGGGCCGCTTCCCTGTTTCTACCAAATGATTGCCTGCACGGAGAGTTTTGCGCGCCGATGATCGTCGATCAGCGCCTGTGTGCCTGCGGCAGCGGGCTGCGTGCGGCGCGCTGCTGTGCGATGGACTTCTCGCTGGTGCCGCCGCTCGAGGCGAGCCGGCCATTGCTGCCCGTCATCGAGCGCGCCGGCGAGTTGCACCGCCAGGGCGCACTCGCCGAAGCCGAGCGGCTGTGCCTGGAAGCCCTCGAACTGGCGCCCTCCCAGCTCGACGCGCTGTCGCTGCTTTATCAGATCCGCAAGGCGGCCGGTGTCGAGCGCGCTGCCGAAGTGCTCTTGCGCCGCATCGTGGCGCTCCACCCCAATACGTTCTGGGCAACCAACCAGCTGGCCCTCGCCCTGTTCAACAAGGGCGCCATTCTCGACGCCGAGATCCACGCCCGCAACGCCGTGCGCATCGCGCCCGAGAACCCACAATCGCATTATCTTATGGGCATGGTGATGACCGAGGCCAACCGGCCTCAGATCGGCGAATACCATTACCGCAAAGCGCTCGAGCTGGCGCGCGCCCGCGACCCGATCCTCATCGCCAATCTCGCCTGGAACCTGAAGAACCAGGGCCGCATGGAAGAGGCGAGGGCGCTCTATCAAGAATCGGTTGGCCAGGCGCCCGAAATCCTGCACACGCTGTTGGGCTGGGCGCGCCTCGAGGAGGCGGACCGCAATATCGCCGCGGCGGCCGAGTTGATCGACCGGGCCGAGCGGGTGGCGCCCGACAACCCCAGCGTGCTTTTGACCCGCGCCGTTGTCCATGGCCGCAACCGCTCCTACGCGCAGGCGCTGGAGGTTCTCGACACCGCCGCCGCCCGCAACCCCGAGGGTGGGCTCGGCGCCAACGAATTGCTGGAAAAGGGCCGGCTACTCGACCGCATGGGCCGCTACGAGGAAGCCTTCGCCGCCTTTGCGGAGGGCAAGCGACTTTGCCGCGAGGTCAGCGGCCTCTCTTACATGGCCGAGCATGCGCGCCAGCAGGCCGACCGGCTGCGCGGCTTTTTTACCGAGGGGCGGCTGGCGATCCTGCCGCGGGCGCAGCGGCGCGACGACATCGCCCAGCCGATTTTCATCCTCGGCTTTCCGCGCTCCGGAACGACGCTCGTCGAGCAGACCCTGTCGGCGCATCCGCGCATCGTTGCGGGCGACGAGTTGCCGTTCGTCAACGAGATCACCGGCGCGATGGTGCGGGTGTTGAACAGCCCGATGGCCTATCCCGAGGCGCTCGCCGAGTTGTGGATGGGCGACCGGCGCGAAGGGCTCGACGAATTGCGCGACTATTACCTCGACCGGGTGCGCCGCCTCGGCATTCTCGAACCGGGCGCTGCTTGGTTCACCGACAAGATGCCATTGAACGAGATGCATCTCGGCTTGATAGCGTTGATGTTCCCGCGCGCACCCTTGATCCATGTATTGCGCCATCCGCTCGACGTCGTGCTGTCGACGTTCTCCAACCATCTGACGCACGGGTTTTATTGTTCCTACGCGCTTAAATTGGCGGCGCGGCATTACCTGCTGGTGATGGAACTGGTCGAGCATTACCGTGGCCAGATGGCGCTGCATTATCTGCCGGTGCGCTATGAGGACATTGTCGACCGTCAGGAGGAAAGCACTCGGCGCATGCTCGATTTCATCGGCGAGGACTTCGACGATCACTGCATCGAGTTCCACGAAAACCGGCGTTATGCGCGCACCGCGAGCTATGCCCAGGTGACCGAGCCGCTTTACGACAGGTCGCGCTATCGCTACCGGCATTATCTGAAGCAGTTGGAGCCGGCGATTGCGATCCTCGAACCGCTGATCGAGCGGCTGGGCTACCGCGTTGCCTGAGCCGAACCCATCGCCGGTGCTGGTCAACCCGGGCGTCGCTTCCCCGGCGGGCGGTCTGCCTGGTGCGGCGTTCCCGGCCGTGCTGGCGGCGCTGCAACCCTCGGGTGAGCGGCTCGATCAGCTCGTTGCCGCAGCCAACGAGCACGAGCAGGCGGGTCGGCTCGACCTTGCCGAGAGCCTGCTCCGCCAAGTCCTCGCCGAGGCTCCGGAGCGGCACGGCGCGCTGCACCTGATGGGCATCGTGGCGTTCCGCAAGGGGCGCCTCGCCGAATCGGTGCAATTGATGGAGCGGTCGGTGGCGCTGGCGCCCGGCGCGGCGCTCTATCATCGCAATTTGTGTGAGATCTACCGCAGCGTCGGCCGCCTCGACGACGCGCTGGTCGTCGGCCGCCGCGCCGCCGCGCTCTCACCCAACGACCCGCACTGCTTTCATAATCTCGGCGTGTTGCATTACCACCGGCTGGAGCTCGACGAGTCGATTGCCGCAGCCGAGCGCGCGCTTGCGCTGCAGCCCGATTTTCCGGGCGCGCATTTCGGGATCGCCGAGGCTTCGCTGCTGCGCGGCGATTTCGCGCGCGGCTGGGAGGAATACGAGTGGCGCTTCCGGCTCGCCAATTCGCCGCAGCTGATGCCGCCCACCGACCGCCCGCAATGGGATGGCAGCCCGCTCGGGGACGCGCCGCCTGCTGTTGATCGCCGACCAGGGCTACGGCGACGTGATCCAGTTTTCCCGCTATATCCCGTGGGCGGCGGCCCGCTGCGCCCATGTTGCGGTCGCCTGCAGCGCCGAATTGCAACCGGTCATTACCCAGCTTCTCGGTCACGGCACGGTGTTCGACCATTGGGACAGGCGCCCAGAGTTCGCCGCCTATTGCGCGTTGTCGGGGCTGCCGCGGCTGGCCGGCACCGATCTGGCGTCGATCCCGGCCGAGATCCCGTATCTGCGGGCGCCGAAGGCCAACCGCGCGCGATGGGCCGACCGCCTCGCGGTGCTCGCGCCGCGCGGCACAAGGCGGATCGGCATCGCCTGGGCCGGGCGGCCGACCCATCACAACGACCGCAACCGCTCGGCCACGCTCGCCACCTTCGCGCCGCTGGGCGAACTGCCGCGCACCACCCTGCTGTCGTTACAGAAAGGCCCGGCGCAGACGCAGATCGGCAGCCATTGGGGTCGCGCGCCGCTGGTCAACCTCGGCCCCGAGCTGCGCGATTTCGCCGACACGATGGCGATCCTCGATTGCCTCGACCTCGTCGTGACGGTCGACACCGCGATTGGCCATCTGGCCGGCGCGATGGGCAAGGAGGTGTGGATCATGCTGCCGTTCGCGCCGGACTGGCGCTGGCTCCTCGGCCGCAGCGACAGCCCGTGGTACCCGAGCGTGCGGCTGTACCGCCAATCGGCCGAGCGGAGCTGGGAGCCGGTAATGGCCGAGATCGCCGCCCTGCTCGCCGCCGGCTGAGTGGCGCTGGCCGCGCTCAGCCGCGTCCCTCGGGCGGCAGGATCTCCGGCGCGAGGATCCGGTCGATCAGGTGTTCGCGGCGGATGTCGGCGAGGTGCGCGCGCTTTTCGTCGGCGCTCAGCCGGGTGCCGATGCCCTGGGTCATCAGCTGGATCAGCGAGCGGTCGCTGAGCCCAAGCCAATAGCCGCGCCGGATCAGCTTGTCGTCGCCGTCGCGGGCGAACGGATCCTCCTCGAAGCCGTCGAGCGGCGGGCGGTAGAAGCGGGCCATCGCGATTCTCCCTCACAAACTGTGCGCATCATCCCGGCGCAGAATTGTTCGCCGCGCGCCTGCGACGCAACCCCGCGTTTCCGCCATCGCGGATGACGTGCCGCAGGATTTCGCGCAGGTTGCCCGCGATGAGCAACCCGCCCGCGATCGCGACACGCCCCGGTGTCCGTCCGGCCTGGCTGATGCTGGCCGGCGCGTTTATCGCGTTCACGGTCAGCGCGGCGCTGATGCACTCCTATCCGGTCTATCTCGTCGCCTTTATCGAGGCATTCGGCTGGGGGCGGGCGGAGACCTCGATCGCCTATTCGGTCTCGCAGCTGGTTGGCGGCGTCAGCTCGCCATTCGTCGGCGCGCTGGTCGACCGGCTCGGGCCGCGCCGCCTGCTGCTGCTCGGCAGCGCGCTGCTGATCCTGGGGCTGGCCGCCAGCGCCTTTGTCACGGCGCTGTGGCAGATCGTCGTGCTCTACGGGATCGTCATGACGATCGGTGCGAATTGCCTCGGGTTGGTGGTGTTCGTGCCGCTGCTGTCGCGGCAATTCGTGCGCCGCCGCGGCATGGCGATCTCGATCGTGCAATCGGCCAACGGCATCGCGCGCGGGATTTCGGCGCCACTGGTACAGCTGACGATTTCCGACATCGGCTGGCGCTCCACCTACCTCGTGCAGGCTGGCTTGATGGCCGCCGTGGCGTTGCCGCTGGCGGCATTGTTCCGCCGCGCCGGCTCGCCGTCCGAACTGCATGCCGACCCGCCGGATGACGCCGGCGTACCGGCCAGCCCCGCCACTGTCATCGCGACCGCGGCGCCGCGACCCGGATGGACCCTCGGCGAGGCGGTGCGCACGCCGCATTTCTGGCTGCTGTTCACGGTCTACCTATGCACCGGGCTCGGCAGTTTTTTCGTGTCATTGCACCAGCTCGCCTTCGCCGTCGACGTCGGGTTCGACAAGGTCTACGCCGCCGAGGTGCTCGGCATGGGGGCGTTTCTGGCGGTTCCCGGCATCGTCGTGACCGGCACCCTTTCGGATTATGTCGGGCGTGAGGTGGCGGCGGTCCTGGCCTACGGCTTCTCGATCGTCGGGGTGATCTTTGCCCTCATGATCACCAGCCCCGACCAGCACCTGCTGCTGTGGCTGCATGCCTGCTTTTTCGGGCTGACCTGGGGGGCGCGCGGCCCGGCGATCACCGCCAAGACCGCCGATTTGTTTCCCGGCTCACAGCTCGGCACGATCCTCGGCGTCATCACGATCGGCAGCGGCCTCGGCGCTGCGCTCGGCTCTTGGGCCGCCGGTTTTATCTTCGACCTCACGGGCAGCTACCGGGTCGCGTTCATGCTGTCGATCGCATCGTATCTGTGCGGCGTCGTCGCGTTCTGGGCGCTGCGCCGTCCGCCGGCGCGGCGCAGCCGCTATCTCGGCTTTCTGAGCAGCGCCTCGATCGTCGCCAGCCGCCCTTCCTGATAGCTGCGCGCGCCGTTGAGGCGCATCTCGCGGAGCCGCTCGCCGACGACGATGTGAACCCCGAGCGGTGATGTGCGGCCGGCCTCCAGCCGCTCGCGCTCGCGGCTATGCGACGGCAGGCTGTCGGCGCTGGTATCGCGGAACGACACGATTTCGAACCCCGCGGCCTGCAAGTCAGCGCCGCGTCTGCGCGACGGTCGCCAGAAAGCTCGTCGCCGCAATCGTCGCCCAGGGCTGGGGATAATGGGGTTCGCCGTTCGGGCCCGAGCAGACATTGGCCAGCGCGAACAGGCCGCCCGGGCGCAAGACCCGCAGCGCCTCGCGGTAGAAGCGCGGCTTGTCGGCGATGTTCATCGCGACGTTATGCGAATAGGCCCGGTCGAACGTGGCGTCGGCAAACGGCAGATCGAGCGCGCTGCCCTGCCTGATCGTCACCTGTTCGCGCATCCCGCACGCGGCGGTCAGCGCCGCGGCGGCCTCGCAGAAATCGGGCGTCAGGTCGACGCCGGTGACATGGCAGCCGAACTTCGCCGCGATCCAGCGCGCCGGCCCGCCGATGCCGCAGCCGATATCGAGGATGTCCTCGCCCGGCTGCGGGTCGAGCAATGCCGCCAGCTCGCCGGTCGCGACGACGCCGCGGCCGTGGAAATGGTCGATCGGCGCCAGCGCCGCGGGCGTCACCGGCGCGTCGGCACCGTTGGCCGCTCGCAGTGCCGCGAGGACGCGGTCGGCGATGCCGCCGCTGGCGTAGTGCTGGGCGACCGGGTTTGCTGCAGCCATTCATGCTCCCTCCCGCTTGGCTTTCGCCGGCCGCGATGCTACGGCATCGGCCAGCGAAAACCTAGGAAGGGAGCGCCGTCATGGCCTTGCAGATCGAGCGGATTCAGCCCGCCGGCATGAATGTCAGGTCGGAATGCAGCAGGGGAAAGCCCGCCTATTCGCACGTCGTCACGGTCAGCGGCCCGGGCAAGACGGTCTACATCGCCGGCCAGCTGGCGCGCGACGAAGCGGGCAACATCGTCGGCCCGGGCGACATGCGGGCGCAGCTCGAGCAGACGTTCCGCAACCTCGACGCCTGCCTGAAGGCCGCCGGGGCGAGCTGGGCCGACGTGGTCAAGACCAACACCTACGTCACCGATTACGCCGAGTTCGCGAAATACTCGGATGTGCGGATGCGCTATTTCGGCGTTGCTTCCCCGACCAGCACGACGATCCAGATCAGCCGCCTCGCGCAGGAGGAAGCGATGGTCGAGATCGAGATGATCGCGGTCGTCGCCTGAGCTTCTAGCGGATCGCCTCGTAGATGCGCTCGTCGTAGAGCGCCCCTTCGAGCGGCAGGAGCTTGGCGCGGAAGGCGCGGGTGTGGTCGGCCATGACATGCCCGTCGAGCGCGGTGCGGTCGCGCCAGGCTTCGACCAGAAACATGTGGTTGGCCCGGTTGCCCTGCTGCCATACGTCGAAGCGCCGGACCCCGGTGTCCTTGCGGCTGTCGGAAGCGAGCTGTTTGACGAGACCGATCGCCTCGTCCTTGGCGGGGGGGATCACATCGACATGGGTCAGCACATAGATCATGCGCTCGCCGTCGCCACCCGCCTGCGCCGCCGCGAGGTCGAGGCCGACACAGGGCCGGCGGTCGGGCGGGCTGATCAGCAGCGGCTGTAGCTTGGCCTCGGCCGCCTTCGCCGCGGTGTCGTGGGCGTCGAGCGCGGCCTTGTCACGCCACGCTTCGAGGATGGCAAAGCGCCCCGGCCGGCCGCGCTCTCGCAGCACGACAAAGCCTGCGTTGCCGCTTTCCTTGAGGCTGGCAGCCTCAAGCCGGCGCAACACTGTGGCCGCCTTGGACGCCACCGGCGCCCCGGTTTCGAGAAAGGTCACGACATAAGCCGGCGCCGTGGCGGGGCCGGCGGCCGGGGTCGGCGTTTGGGCAAGAGCGGGCATTCCTGTCATCGCAAGCGCAAGAACCAGTAGGATTCGACCGGCGATCGTCATGGCGCACCCTCCCCGCCGCGTTCGACTTATGGCCGGGATGCTGACACAGCCGCGACCGGCAGGGCAATCGCCGGCCGCGTCGCCGGGGCGGACGCCGTGCGATTATTTGAAGTGCGGCATCACCTTTTCGCACAACAGCTGCAGCGAGCGCATCATCATCTCGGCCGGGATGGCGCTGCCGAAATTGAGCTCGACCAGGATGCCGTCGATGCCGAGCTCCTCTTCGAGCTGCTTGAGCCGGTCGGTCACCCGCTCCGGCCCGCCGACGATAACCTTGTCGCGCAACACTTCATCGTAGGTGATGGTGAGGATTTCCTCGAGCTCGGCGCGGCGGCGGCGGTTCGGCGAGCCTTCGAGCCGGGTGGTCAGCGAGCGGTAGCCCGCCATGATGCTGGGCTCGCCTTCCTCCAACGCCTGCGCGTCATTCTCGCCGACATGCATCGACAGGCGCAAATAGACCTCGCCATGCCCGGGATGTCCCGCCTCGGCATAGGCCGTGCGATAGGCGTTCAGATCGGGCGCCAGCCCGGACAGCGAGCCGCTGCGCACCGAGACGAACAGCGGATAGCCGAGCCGGCCGAGCGTCGGAAAGGTGTCCTCGCTGGCGCCGGCGATGCGGATCGGCGGGTGCGGCTTCTGATAGGGCCGCGGCACCGCGCGCGCATTGTCGAAGCTGTGGAATTTGCCCTCGTAGGAAAACTGGTCCTCGGTCCACGCGAGCTTGAGGATGTCGAGGGTTTCGAAAAACCGCTCGCGGCTTTCCGAATAGGGCACGCCATAGGCGCCGTAGGAGCGCGGGTTGCCGCTGCGCCCGGCGCCGAGAATGAAGCGCCCGCGGCTGCACTGATCGACCGTCGCGGTCTCTTCGGCGAGGCGCAGCGGATGGGTCAGCGGCAGCACGTGCACCGCGGTCCCGATCTTGATCCGCTTGGTGCGCGCGGCGATCTGGCCCGCGACGTTCATCGGAGCCGACAGCACCGAGCGTCGCGCCTGCTGGTGGATTTCTGCCAGCCAGAAGACATCGAGCCCCCAGCGGTCGGCGGCCTCGACCTGCTGAAATCCCTGCTCGAACGCGTCGGCGTCGCTCTGGCCTTCGACCTGACGGTGAAATTCGTGATACCAGCCGAATTCCATGGCGGACCCTCGAGGTTCGGCGCTGCATGAGCCGGGAAATCTAGGCCGCCCGGTGGGCATCGCACAAATGCCGATCCCTGATCCGCTCTATAACCGGTCGGCATGGCAGCATCGTCTTATGCCGAGGTTTGATGTAGGATCGCCGCCATCATGGAACTGCGCAGTCTGCAATACTTCGTCCGCATCGCCGAACTCGGCAGTATCACCCGCGCGGCGGCGCATCTGCGCCTGGCGCAACCGGCCCTGACCCGCCATGTGCAGCGGCTCGAAGAAGAACTCGGCGTCACGCTGTTCACCCGCGCCAATCGCGGCGTGCGGCCGACCGAAGCCGGCGAGAAACTGCTCGACAGCGCGATCCGCATCCTGCGGGAGGTCGAGCGCACCGGCGACGAAATCCGGGCGCAGGACGCCCATCCCAGCGGCCGCATCATCCTCGGCATCACCCCGACGCTGTGCCCGGTGCTGGTGCCCGAATTGTTTGCCCGCATCCGGCGCGAGTTGCCGCGGGTCGAGTTCAAGGTGATGCATGCCGGGATGGTGCGGCTGGAGGAATTCATCATCGACGGGCGCGCCGACATTGCGCTGTTGTCGGAGCTGTCGCGCAGCCGGCTTGTCGTCTCGACGCTGCTGGCACAGGAGGAAATGGTGCTGGTGACGCAGGCCGGGGCGCGGCCGGCGGGCATCGTCGACGCCACCGAGTTGAACCGCACGCCGCTGGTGCTCGGCGACGGCCTCAGGGCGGCGATGGATGCGCTGCTCGCCGGCCGCGGTATCGAGCTCAGGGTCGAGATCGGCATCAATGACCACGAGACGATCCGCCTGATGGTACAGCAGGGCGTCGCCGCCTCGATCCTGCCCTATTCCTCGGTCGCGCGCGAGTGCGCCCACGGCCTCGTCGAGGCGCATCGACTGACCGCGAACGGGGTTTTCCGCACGCTGGCGCTGGGTGTCCGCATCAGCCGCAGCGCCTCGCTGGCGCGCGACGCGGTCGGCCGCATCATCGCCCGCGTCGTCGCCGAGATGGAGGAGGGCGGCCGGCTCGCCCTCGGCCCGGCCGGCCGCACGGTGGCGCGGCGGCGTCGCGCGACACGGGTCGCGCCCTATGTCACAACCGGGGATCTTCCCTCACAGCGGAGGCACGCATGACCACGGCGACACCAGGCTTTGTCCATCCCGAATATCTGATCGAGAGCGAGGCGCTGGCCGCCCGGCTCGGCGATCCCGACCTGCGCATCTTAGACTGCACGATCCACCTGATCCCCAAGCCGGATATCGGCTACACGGTCAAGCCCGGGCGCGAGGATTTCGAGAAGGGCCATATCCCCGGTGCGCAGTTCATCGACCTCCAGGGCGATCTCTCGGCGCCGCACCCGACCCTGCGCTTCATGCTGCCGAGCGCCGCGGCGTTTGCCGCCGCGATGGGCCGTTTCGGGGTCGGCGAAAAGAGCCGCGTCGTCCTCTACAGCACGACGACGCCGCAATGGGCGAGCCGGATCTGGTGGATGCTGCGCAATTACGGCTTCGACAACGCCGCGGTGCTGAACGGCGGGTATCAGAAATGGGCGCGCGAGGGGCGCCCGGTCGAGACCGGGCCGGCGCGGCCCTGTCCGCCGGCCACCTTTACCGTGCGCGCCGACCGCAAGCTGATGGTCGGCAAGGAGGCGGTGCTGGCCGCGATCGGCGATGGTGCGATCTGCACCATCAATTCGCTGAGCGCGGCGCAGCACACCGGCACCGGCGGCACCGTCTACGGCCGGGTCGGGCGCATCGCGAAGAGCGTCAACGTGCCGGCTGCGGCGCTGCTCGATCCCGCCACCGGCGCCTATCTGCCGGCCGCCCAATTGCGCGCCAAGTTTGATGCAGTCGGTGCCTTCGACAAGCCGCAGGTCATCACCTATTGCGGCGGCGGCATCGCCGCGAGTTCTGACGCGCTCGTGCTGACGATGCTCGGCCATCCCGACGTCAAGCTCTACGACGCATCGATGTCGGAGTGGTCGAACGACGACAGCCTGCCGATGGAGACGGGGGCGTAACCAAAGCCGCGGGACAGGTTTTGAGGTTTATCTCGCCACCGTTAATCCCGTCATGGCCGGGCTTGTCCCGGGGATGACGATTGCGGAGTGATCTTCAGGGGAGCAAACGCCATGCCCAGTTTCCGCCCGTCGGGCGATCTCGACATGCATTACGGGGTCGATGACTTCACCGACCCGTGGCGCCGGCCCGAGACGGTGCTGATGCTGCACGGCAATGCCGAGAGCGGGCTGGCGTGGTACGCCTGGGTTCCGGCCCTGGCGCGGCAGTACCATGTGGTGCGGCCGGACATGCGCGGCTTCGGCCAGTCGACGCCGATGCACCGCGACTTTCCCTGGACCCTCGATCGGCTGACCGAGGATTTCTGCCTGCTGATGGACCATCTCGGGATCGACCGCTTCCATCTGGTCGGCGCCAAGATCGGCGGCACGATCGCGCGCGCCTTCGCGGCGCGCCGGCCCGAGCGGGTCAAGACCCTGACCGTCGTCGGCACACCGCCGCCGTTGCGCCCCGGGGCAAAGGAGAGCGTCCCCGCACTCGTCGAGATGTTCGAGACGCACGGCGTCGAGTATTGGGCGCGTCAGAACATGGGCAACCGCCTGGGCAGCGCGTTCCCGCCCGAGGGCTTCGAATTCTGGTGCAAGTTCATGGGGCGCACCGCGCTGACGACGCAGCTCGGCTTCATGGCGACGATCGCCTGCGCCGACATCCGCGCCGATCTGCCGAAGATCGCCTGTCCGACCCTGGTCATCACCACCGAACAGAGCGGGCTGGCGAGCGTCGCCGACACCCGCGCCTGGCAACAGCAGATCCCAGATTCCGAGCTGGTCGTGCTGCCCGGCAATTCCTACCACGTCGCCGCGACCCACGCCGATCAGAGCGCGGCGGCAACCCTCGACTTCCTCGCCCGGCGGGGCGGCGACACCTGAGCTGACAGGGTGGGCGCCGCGACGCCCGGCGCGCTAACCAATAAGTTTGAGTTGCCTGCCGCTTTGTCGCTAGAAAATAGCCGGTATTCGTGCGGGCGGATCGGCGCCGGCGGACGTTGATTGAGAGATTGCGTCAAGTTTGCATTGATGGCGCCGCGAGCGAGCGTTGATCATGGGGGGCGGTGAGGAGGGGGCATGAGCAGCCTGCAGCAGGTTCTGGCGTCCGGGCGGCCGGCGCTCAACCGGCCGCGCCCGCCTGTCTGGCATGCGCACCTGCACGGCTCGGAATTCAGCTGGGCGGTCGCCTTTATCATCCCCTATGTGGCGGTGGTGCTGGCCTTCGCGGCCTACCCGATCGTCTACGGCTTCTGGATGGCCAGCGCACCGTCGCTTTACGCCCACCTGTTCGCGAGCGACGAATACCTCGACGCCGTGCTCGCGACCGTCATCTATGTCGGCGTCGGCGTCAATCTCAACATGGTCCTGGCGCTGCTGTTGTCCGGCTATTTCATGCAGCGTCATTGGTGGGTCAAGGTGCTGTTGGTCATCTCGATGGTGCCGTGGGCATTGCCGGCCCAGCCGGTGTTCATTTCGTTTCACTGGATGCTGATCTATCCCGGCTTTATCGAGAACCTGTCGTGGAAGCTGCTCGGCGTCGACGGCCCCGATTGGTTCAACAACTACTGGCTCGCGCTCGGCGCCAATATCGTTGCCTACAACTGGAAGATGATGCCGTTCTGGACGCTGATCTTTCTCGCCGGGCGGATGGCGATACCGCAGGATCTTTATGATGCCGCCGCGATTGACGGCGCCGGCGGGGGTCGCCGCTTCATCCATGTGGTGATGCCGCTATTGGGCAACCTCTATCTCGTCTGCACGCTGCTGGCGACGATCTGGATGATCGGTGATTTCAACACCCCCGACATGGTCTCTGGCGGCGCGCCCAACGGCTCGACGGATGTGCTGGCGACGCTCGGCGTCGACACGATGATGGAATCGGGCAACCCGGCGCTCGGCGTGGCGACCGTGATGTCGGCGCTGCCGGTGCTGATCCCGCTTGGGATCCTGCTGATCCGCCGGCTCCAGCGGCGCGAGGTGCAGCTGTGAGTGTCGCGTTGTTTCGCCCGGGGTCTGAGCGGCCCGCGCGCCGGCCGAACTACCGGCTGCGGCGGCATCTGTCCACCGCCGGCTCGCTGGCGGTCGGCGCCGCGCTGCTGATCTGGTGGTTCCTGCCGATCTACAACATGCTGCTGGTTGCCCTCGATCCCGACGGCCGGCCGGAGTTTTCCGGCTATATCTGGCCGCCGAAGCCGACGCTCGAAGCCTTCGATGCGGTGCTGTTCAAGGGATATTGGTATCTCGCAGATTTCTGGCATCAGCTTGGCAACAGCTTCTACATCGGCCTGACGACGATGGCGCTGACCGTGCTGATCGCCTCGCTGGCGAGCTTCGCGCTCGGTCGGATGCGGGTCGGCAAGGGGCAGGTGATCGGCAACGCCGCGCTGTTGATCTACACGATTCCGGGTTATTTTCTGGTCATACCGTACTACATTCTGATGCACACCTACGGGCTGATGGACAGCCTGTGGGCGGTGATCGCGGCCAACGTGGCGTTCACCGTCCCCTATGCGCTGCTAATCCTGCAATGGTACGCTCGGCTCATCCCGACCGAGCTCGACGAGGCCGCGCGGGTCGACGGGGCGAGCCCGGTTCAGATTTATTGGCGCATCTACCTGCCGCTGATGGCGCCGGCGCTGGCCGCGGTCGGCACCTACGCGCTGTTGGTGGCGTGGAACGAGTATCTCTACCAGTTTCTGCTGCTCTCCTCGCCCGGCAACAAGACCGTGGCGATCACGATGGCGCAGTTCTTCGAAAACGACGACTCGCCGTGGAATTACATGATGGCCGCGGCGATGATCTACTGCGTGCCGCCGATCGCGGTGTTTTTTGCGCTGCGCCGCTACATGGCAGCGGGCCTGACGATGGGCGGCGTCAAGGGGTAGCGCCAAGTCATCCTCTCCCCGGCGATGCCGGTGCCGGCCGCGTGGTTCGACCACGCGACTTGACCTTCTGGCGATGCTCATGGCCGGCGGTCGGCTGCAAAAAGCAGGGGTAAATCCGCTTAAAATCTATTATTGCAGAAAAATGGAACTATCGACGGCAGCCGCTCTCTTTGGTGCCTTGGCTCAGGGAAGCCGGCTGGGCGTGCTGCGCCTTCTGCTGGCGCGGGGCGCCAACGGGCTGCCGGCCGGAGAGCTTGCCGCCCAGCTCGGTTTGCCGGCATCGACGGCCCGTTTCATCTCAGCGCCTTGGAGCGCACCGGGCTGATCGCGGCCAAGCGGCAAGGCCGGCAGATCTTCTATTCGGTGCGGATCGTCGCGTTGCGCGAGCTGCTGGCGTTTCTGACCGAGACCTGCTGCGGCGGCCGGCCGGAGCTGTGCGGCGATCTGGCTACGCTGTTGCCGCCGCCGACCGGGGGACGCGCCCTTGCCCGCGCCGCGGAGGGCTGAGCCCTGCGGGTCGGCATCAACGGCATGGTCCTGCGCAGGCTGCAGGGTTGAGGCGCGACAGGGCATTTCGCTTTTCACGGTGAGGCGCCCTCGCTATGCTGCCGCTCACCACAAGCGATCGTTGCCGGAGATGACAGGCGGGGCGATGAACCGACGGCTCTTCTTATCGCTCGCGACGGCGGCGACGGCGGCGCCCAGGGCGGCGTGGGCGGTGGCGTCTGCGCCCTCCCTCCGTCGCCTCGACCTGATCAACGCGCATACCGGCGAGCACTTCAAGGGCCCGTATCGAAACGACAAGGGGCCGATCGCCGATGCGCTGACTGAACTGTCTTTCTTCTTGCGTGATTTCCACTGCGGCGAAGAAATTACTATTGATATACACGTCATAGACTTCCTCGCCAGCGTGCTGGATGCGGTGAGCGCGACACGGGCGACCGTGCTGTCGGCCTATCGCACGCCGGCGACCAATGCGATGCTCGCGCGTACCACCTTCGGCGTCGCCGAGCACAGTCAGCATCTTTACGGCCGCGCGATCGACATCTACCTGCCGTCGCGGCTGGAGGAGGCGATGCAGCGCGCGCGTGCGATGCAGCGCGGCGGCGTCGGCTGGTACCCCAGCTCGCATTTTATCCATATCGATACCGGGCCGGTGCGCAACTGGACGCTGACTGGCGGCGGGTTCGGACGCCTGCTCCTCGATGGCAAGGCCAGCAAGTATTTTCCGGACCCGGTCGCGGTCTCGGCGCGAGGCGAATTCTTTTCGCGTCGTACCGGCCGACCGGTAACGCCGACCGACCGGCTTGCCATCCACCGTCTGGTGCAGCGAGCGCTAAACCTGCGCTAACGGCGATCCTCTCAGGTTAGCGACGAGTTGCCGGTGCGAGCGTCGACTCCTTCCGGGAAAACGGCGTTTGACACGTGGCTTATAGAGCGCGGACCGGCTGCGGCACGCGTCCGGGTCGAGCGTTTCTTCGCCCGCAGATCCGGGCTTGCGGCAGTCCCGCACCCGGCGCTTCTCGGGGATAGCCCGCGCCATGCGATGCCAGCGCCGCCCCGGGGTGGGTGATTCGCGGCCGGCGCAGGGCGCCCGCGCGGCCGGCGTCTGCTCCATCGCCCGGCCGATCAACGGCCGCCAGGATCGGGCTGGGGCGGGGCCGGGAATTGTCAGCAATTACAATGACGCGAGTTCGGCGCCGCACGGGATCGACTTTCGCGCATTGTCGTCGAACGCTTAGGTTGCTAACCTTCAATCGGGGGCGCACTTGCGACGAATGTGTGCGGCAAGGGGAATCGGATGTTGAGTCCCGGTCGGTTTTTTCGCGTGGCGGTGGTTGCAACGGCCCTGTGCGCGGGCCTCGGTTTGGCCGTGGGCGTCACCGCGGTCGCCGCCGACCTGGGACCGTGGCAGCAATTGGCCCAGGGCAGCCCGCTGGGCGGCAGTCTGTTGCAGGCCGCACCGGCCGAGAGCGGCGGGAAAGCTACCGGCTCGGGGCCGGCGGCCCCAGCCGCGACGAAGCAAAAGGGTAGCCCGCTGGGCGGCGGTCTGTTGCAGGGCTCCGCAAAAGCCGCCGGCTCGGCACCGGCCGCGGCGAATCAAAACGGCAGCCCGCTGGGCGGTGGCCTGCTCGGCGGCGGCAGCAAGTCGAGCGCCCCGGCCGCCGGCAGCACGGTGTTTACCGGTGAGCCGGCGGCCCCGCCGCCCGAAGCGCAGGCGGGCACCGCAGCCGAGGCAAAGCCGGGCGTCGCGGCCGCCGCCAAAAAGGCTGAAGCGGAGAAAGAGAAAGCGGAGGGCGGTGCCGAGCATGCCGCTCTTTATAAGGTGAGCCAGTTCCCGTCGGCCCTCCAATGCGGCGTCTGTCATCCCAAGCAGTTCCGCGAGTGGTCGGTGTCGCAGCACGCCTACGCCGAGATCAGCGTGGTGTTTCACGCCATGCAGCACAAGATCAACTCCAACGTCGACGGCAGCAACGGCGATTTCTGCGCGCGCTGTCATTCGGAAATTGGCGGCTATCTTGGTGAGTTGGCGGATTCGGCGGTGCTCGAGCGACACGCGGTCTCGCGCGAGGGCGTCACCTGCATCGCCTGCCATCGCATCAGCAACGCCTACAACAAGGTGAGCGGCCGCATTGGGCTCAATCCGGGCGAGATCACCGATCCGGTCTACGGGCCATTCGACGACAAGGAACTGAAGCGCGTCATCAAGGACCCGAAATATCACGTCGAGCCGAACCCGAAGAAGGTCGGCCTCCATATTCACGCCGACGCCGTCAATTTCGCACCGATCAAGTCCTCGACGTTCTGCGGCCAGTGCCACGACGTGACGCTGTTTAACGGCTTCCGCCTCGAGGAGGCCTTTTCGGAATACCGAACCGGGCCGTCGGCCGCCGCCGGCATAACCTGTCAGGACTGCCATATGGGCAAGGTCCAGGGCAAGGTCGCCGGCTACGAGAAGGGGCCGGCGGCGGTGGTCAACGGGGTGCCGACCATGACTCGCACCCTGACCAACCACCTGTTCGCCGGACCGGATTATCCGATTGTGCACCCGGGCTTGTTCCCGTTCGACAAGAAGGCGCAAGACCTCGCCAACGTCAATCAATGGACCCAGTTCGACTACAAGGCAGGCTGGGGCACCGACGCCTTCGAGAAGCATCTCCCGAAGGATTACAAGTTTCCCAAGCATTGGGAGTTGATCGACGATCGCTACGATGCGGCCCAGGTCGTGCAGGATCACCTGAAGCTGCTGCAATACCACAAGGAGAAGCGGATCGAGGTGTTGCGCAACGGGTTTGGGATCGGGGCGATCCGGATCGCCTCCGCGAGTTCCTCCGGTCTCGAATTCTCGGTCCAGGTCAAGAACCTGACGGGCGGTCACAACGTGCCGACCGGGTTTACCGCGGAGCGTCCGATCTGGCTCGATGTCACGGTAACCGATCCGCGCGGGCGAGTGGTGTTCAGGTCCGGCGATCGCGACCCGAACGGCGATCTGCGCGAAGCCGACTCCCAATGGGTTCGTGCCGGCAGCGTACCGCTCGACTCGGAGCTGTTCAATCTTGAGAGCAAGACGCTGATTCGCAATCTCCGCGGCAGCGAGCAGGCGGTGGTCCTGCCGACGCCGTTTACGCAAACCGTGTTGCCCTTTATTCGGCCATCGACCTTCTCGCAGGTCCTGTTGGGTCGGCCGACGGTCGCGCGCGACCAGAAGCTGTCGATCGAGCCGTTGGGTTATCGCGTCGCCGATTACAACGTCGACGGCGATGCCTTGACCGGCAGGGGCACTTATCACGTGTCTGTCCGTCTGATGAGCCAGGCGGTTCCGGTGAGCTTGGTTCTGACAATCCAAACTGTCGGCTTCGACTACAACACCTCGCCCAAGAGCGTGATAGACAACCTCCTGGCCGGGGCCGTCGTGATCGACGAGCGCAAGTTCGACATCCCCGTTCAATAGCGTATCCCCCAACGGACGGTTAATCGGAGGGGATCCGATGCGAACCAACAACCTGCGTGCAACCGATGCGTGAAGCGAAACGAATGGGCTATCCTAGAGGCCTCCGATCGGCTGTGTCGCTGGTCGGCGCGACGGCGTTGGTCGGTGTGACTGTCCTGATCGGCGACACGCAGGGAGGGATGGCGGCGGAGTCGGGGTCGCCTCTTGCCGGCGGCTCTTTGCTGTCGTCGCCGACCGCCGCGCCGGCCGCGCCCGGTGCCGCAACGCCCGCCGCGGCCGCGGAGAAGGGCACGCCTCTGGGCGGTGGCTCGTTGCTACCGGCAGGCGGCGCCCCGGCGGCGAGCACATCCTCCGCCGGGAAGGGCTCTCTCCTCGGCGGTGGCTCGTTGCTACCGGCAGGCGGCGCCCCGGCGGCGAGCACATCCTCCGCCGGGAAGGGCTCTCTCCTCGGCGGCGGCTCGTTGCTGCCGGCCGGCGGCGCTTCGGGGCCTCCGGCTGCTGCTGCGCCCTCGGGGAGTTTGTTCTTTACACCGGGGGCGCCACCGCCGCCGGCGAACACCGCATCGTCGGAGCCCGCCGGCGCGCCGGCGGATCAGAGCCATTACCGCGACTTGGCGGACCAGCTCTACAAGGCAACGAGCAGCGATGCGGCGGCCTTCGAACAGGCGCTCACAGACCCGGCGCTGCGCCACCGGCTGGAGCAGGCGCTGAAGACCTCGCTGACCGACGACAAGTTGCGTGCGCTCGCGGCGCATGCGCACGCCGAGGCCGATTATTGGGATCGTTACCGCCATGGTCTGGCGCAGGCGGCTGCGCCGGGCAAAGAAGGCGAGGGCGAGAAGGAAATGATGGCGGCAAAGTCGCTGCCGCCGTGGGCGATCGGCAGGGCACCGCCGGCTCCGCCCCTCCCGCCGCCGCCGGCCGGCGGTCCCTATCTTTTTCCGCTCGGCCAGGTGACGGCCCTGCCGGGGGTGCGGGCGACGCCGCTGCCGTTGCTTGGCACGGGACAGCTCCCGGAACGGCCGGCGCCGCTACTCGAGATCGGCAACGGCTTCCTCAATACCGGACCGCTTTCGCAAGGCTTCGAGTTGCCCGGCGGCGCGGTATGGCAGCCCCGGCTGTGGGTGTTTGGAAGCTATCGCACCGCCCTGCAGTCGTTCGATCCCGGGACCAAGCCGCGCGTCAGCGAATGGGCCAATCGGCTCGATCTGTTTGCCAATTTGCAGCTCACCGGCACGGAGCGAATGTTGGTTGGGCTACGACCTCTCGATCGCGACATGTCCGGCCAATTTACCGGTTGGCAATTTGAGCCGAGCAATGGCCGCGGTGGCAAGCATTACTGGAATGCCAACATCTCGACCCTTTTCTTCGAGGGGGATCTCGGCTCTACCCTGCCGAACCTTGACCGCAAGGGGGTCCTTCCGATCGATTTTGGCTATACCATCGGCCGCCAGTCGCTCTCCTTTCAGAATGGAATGCTGATCAACGACACGATCGACGCCGTCGGTATTACCCGCAACTCGATCCACCTGCCGTTCACCTCGAACGTGCTGGTCAGCGGGTTCTATGCGGACTCGCATATCCGTCGCCCCAACCGGCCGTTTGGCGGAGGCGGTTCGCAGCCGAAATTGTGGGGAATTATAACCAGCAGCGATGTTCTGGAGTCGACCTACGACGTCGACTTGATCCGGGTGAACGACAATTCGATGTATGGCGACGCGTGGTATGGCGGCGCGGCCGTAATCCAGCGGTTCGGCTTGGTCAACACGGCGTTTCGGGTCAACGGCTCACTCCCCGACGGGCCGCAAAACGCGGTGTCGACGAAGGGCTTGCTGGTGTCGCTGGAAACGTCGTTCACACCCTTCCGCTCGGACGATCTCGTCTATATGAACCCGTACGTGGCGATCGGCAATTTCACGCAAGCCTCAAAAGATCCGATCGTGCCTGCTCCGCTTGGCCCGCTCGGGATCACCTACTCCGCCTTCGGCATTGGCACCTCGATTTCGCCGCTCAGCAGCACAGCGCAGGACGTGGCAGGTTTTGCGACCGGCTATGAAGCGTTCTGGGACAATCATCGGCGCAGCTTGACGCTTGAACTCGGGGTGCGGGAGCAGACCCGGAACCACACCTTCAACGCTCAGGCTCTCGCTGCCCGCTTCCAGCAGGCTATCGGTCAGCGCGTAGTACTTGAGGTTGACACCTTCGTCAGCAGACAGGAAAATCACGACACCGGCTATGGGGCGCGCATGGAGTTTTCCTACCAATTCTAACATCGGCGAAGCATTGTTCGGATCGATCTGCCGGGTGGCTGATCAAACCGTGCGACCCTCTCTTGGCCGCAAGCCAATCAGGCAAGCGCGAATGCCCGTTCCGCACCAGGGAATAAAAGACCGGGTTCTTTTGCGATGAAGTGTGAAGATGATCGGATTTGTTGAACTCGCGGGTGGCGCCATTATTGGCGGTGTCCTGATTCAGGTCGCCGCCGAGACCTACGGAACAGTGCGACGGCGCATCGTCGAGGCGCACCGCCAGCGCGTCGCGCTTGATCTGTTCCGCCAGCAGGCCGAGCGCGATCTTGCCGCGATCCAGTTCGACCGCCGGCGCCGTGAACTTGACTGGGAGGGCTACCGCAAGTTTCGCATCGATCGCAAGGTCATGGAGACGAACGACATCTGCTCATTCTATTTCGTGCCGCACGACCAGATGCCGATCGCCGAGTTCCAGCCCGGCCAATACCTGACCTTCCGGCTGCAAATTCCGGGACAGCCACGCCCGGTGATGCGCTGCTACTCGCTGTCGGACAGCCCGACGCAACGCGATTATTACCGGTGCACGATTAAGCGAATACCCCCACCGCGCGGCCAGCCCGACGCCCCGCCCGGCTTGGCGTCGAGCTATTTCCACAGTCTCAACGAAGGCGATCTGGTTGATGTGCGCGCGCCCTCGGGTAATTTCTTTCTCGACGCAAACTCGGGCCGCCCGGTTGTTTTGATCGGCGGTGGCGTTGGTCTCACTCCCGTACTTTCAATGCTCAATCGGATCTGCGATACGAACAGCCGGCGGGAAACGTGGTTCTTCTACGGGGTCACCAACCGCCGCGAGCACGCGATGGCCGACCACCTGAAGAGCGTCGCGGAGCAGCGCGATCATGTGAAAGTCGTGGTCTGCTATTCGGCTCCCACGGAAAGCTGCGTCGAAGGCTCAGATTATCACTTCAAGGGATGGGTTTCCATCGACCTGATAAAGCGGCTGCTGCCTTCCAACAACTACGAGTTCTATATTTGCGGGCCGCCGCCGATGATGGAGTCGATAACCGCCGGCCTGCGGGAATGGGGTGTCCCCGACGCGGATGTCCATTTCGAGGCATTCGGCCCAGCGACGGTCAAGCGCCAGGCGCCGCCGCCCGCCGAAACCGGGACGAGCGAAGCGGAGGTCTTCAAAATCTCCTTCTCGCGCTCCGGCAAGACTGTCGACTGGCGCGAAGATGATGGTAGTATCCTCGATGTTGCTGACCATCTCGACGTCCCTATGAGTTCAGGATGCCGGGCGGGAAACTGCGGCACCTGCGAGACGGCGGTACGCGAGGGGACAGTCAAATACCTGCTTGAGACTGGCTTCAAACCAAAGGAGGGCTCCTGCCTTCCGTGTGTCGCGGTGCCGAGCCGTGACGTGGTTCTTGATGCTTAGAACATCGTGTGTCTGCGAGTTGCCGGCACCGCTATCCAGTTCGGCCGCCGGGCTGAATTGATCATGTCGGGGGTGAGGGGTATGAACCGCTTGGTTCTAATCGGTTGGGCGGTGCTGGGGTTGTGGGCGGCGAGCGCGATGGAGGCGCGCGCCGCAGGCAATCCGAAGGATGTCGTCGGTCCAGCGAAATGCGCCGAATGCCACAAGGTCGAGGCGCTGATCTGGCAGCATACCCACCATTTCGCGTCGTATCGCGAAATGCCGCGCAGCGAGAAGGCGGCGGGTATTGCCAAGAAGATGGGCATTCAACGGATAAGATCCGAAACGGTTTGCCTGAATTGCCATTTCACCGCGGTCGAGCAGAACGGCAAACCCGAGCCGGTGGCCGGGGTTTCCTGCGAATCCTGTCATGGCGCGGGTGGTGGCTTCATCAAGATACATTCGAACTTCAGCGGCAAGAAGAAGGAGACCGAGACGGCCGCCGAACGCGCCGATCGGTGGAAGAAGGCCGAGGCCGCCGGGATGATCCGGCCGCATATGATCTATAAGATCGCCAAGAACTGCTATAGTTGCCATATCGTGCCGCAGGAGAAACTGGTGAATGTCGGCGGGCACCAGGCCGGCAGCCCGTTTGAGCTTGTCACCTGGTCGCAAGGTGAGATCCGCCACAATACCTGGTACTCCAACGGCAAGAACCACGTAGCCTCGAAGAATATTCTGCGCAAGATGTACGTGATCGGCGCCGCGGTCGAGCTTGAGGAGTTGTTGCGCGCCGTCGGCAAGGCAACCGAGAACGCCAAGTATGCCGTGACGATGGCCGAGCGCGCGCAAGCAGCGGCGGTGCGCCTGCAGAAGATCAACGGCGCTCTGAAGCTGCCCGAGACCGAGGCGATGATGGCGGCGGCCGGCACCGCGCATCTCAATTTAAACAATGGCCCGCAACTGAACGCGGTTGCCGACAAGATTGGCGCGGCAGCACAGGCTTTCGACCACAAGTACGACGGCAGTCAGCTCGGCGCGATCGACGGCATGATCCCGGGGCCGCAATACTATAAGGGCAAGCCGGCGCAGTGATCGAGGGATCGGCGTGGGCTACCGGCGTCTGACACGAGGCTAGCATGGCCATCAGCGGCACGATGCAACGCCCCAGTCGTTGGGACAGCCCATTCGATCCCGACATGGCCGACGCGCAGGTGCAGCGGCTGTTGGTGATGCCGCCGCTCGATGCAATGGATGCGAGCCTGTTTCCGGCGTCGCGCGCGCTCGCGGATATAGTCCGCAACGACGCGCGGATCGGGCGCTACCGGCGGGGCGATATCGTTGTTCGCGAAGGTGACTACGGCAGTTCCATATTCTTCGTGCTCGACGGCTCGGTGGGCGTGGTGCTCGATCACAAGCACGCGGGGCTGGCGGCGGCGCGTTCGACGGCATCGCGCTTGAACTTCCTGTCGTCGCTGTCGCAGCTGTGGCGCAATGCCCGGGCGCCGGAGGCGCGGGACGTATCGCGGTATTTCGACCTCTCGTTGCGTTACGAGAGCGATAATGCGGCGAGGCCGTTTGTCAGCGATCTCGACGCTCTGGTCGGCGAGGCTGATATCTTCACCATCTTCGAAGGCGGAATGTTCGGCGAGATTGCCGCCTTGTCGCGCACGCCGCGCACCGCGACCTGCGTCGCCATGACGGATTGCGAACTGCTGGAATTGCGCTGGCAGGGGTTGCGCGACATCCGCCGTTACGAACCCGGCATCCGACAGCAGATCGACGGCTTGTATCGGACGCGCAGCCTCAGCAGCCACCTCGCCGAATCGCCGCTGTTTGCTAATCTCGACGCAAACGCGCTGCATCATATCATCGCCGAAACGCATTTCGAGACGTACGGCGAATTCGAGTGGTTCAGCGCGTTCAAGCGCCAGATCGAGGAGGCGGGCGAGAGCCTCGTGATTGAGCGCGAGCCGACCATTGTCGAGGAGGGCGATTACGCCGACGGGCTGCTCCTGGTGCGGGGCGGCTTTGCGCGGGCCAGCCAAAAGCTTGCTTTTGGCCAGCGCACCGTGCGCATCGAGATGAAGAATGACGTTTTTGGTTTGGAGGAGGTGTACAGCCATTGGCGTAATGGCACGCCGCTGGTCTATCGCCACAGACTTACCGCGATCGGCTATGTCGATATTCTGCGCGTACCCACTGCGCTGGTGGAGCGCTACGTGCTGCCCAACTTGACCGACGAACGCTACCGTGAATTGACACGGCACCATGATTTTGACAATGCTTTCGATCCTTCCGTAATCAATTTCCTGGTCGACCGGCGTGTCGTCAACGGCACTGCCGCGATGATGATCAATACGGCGCGCTGCGTCGGTTGCGACGACTGTGTGCGGGCCTGCGCGGCGGCTCACGACAACAATCCGCGCTTCGTACGCCACGGTCCCGAGCACGGCAATCTAATGGTTGCCAGCGCGTGCATGCATTGTCAGGACCCGGTATGCCTTATCGGTTGCCCGACCGGGGCGATCCATCGGCTTCCGGAGGATGGCCGCGTCATCATCAATGATCTCACCTGCATCGGCTGTGGCACTTGCGCGGAATCCTGCCCTTACAACAACATCCAACTCGTAGAAATTCGCGACCGGGATGGTGCGTTCGTCGTCGACGAAGCGAGCAAGGCCCCGATCGTCAAGGCCACCAAGTGCGATCTATGCGCGGACCAACTCGGCGGTCCGGCTTGCCAGCGCGCCTGCCCGCACGATGCACTGGTTCGCATCGACATGCGCGACCAGGCGGCGTTCACGCGCTGGATGAACCAGTGAGAGCGTTCGCCCGGCGGCGCTATGCCAATGCTCTGATCGTGGTGCTTGGCGCGGCGGCTGTCGTCGCGGCCCAGGCGTCGACGCCGCCGCTCCACCGGCTGCACTCCTTCACCGGCTGGATTCTGACGGCGAGCATCGCGGTCCTCGCACTGTTCAACATGCGCAAGAAACTTCCGATGCTCCCGCTATTGACCGCGGCCGCGTGGCTTCAGCTGCACATTTATGTCGGTCTCTTTGCGGCGACCGTCTTCGTCGTGCATACGGGGCTGCGCTATCCCGGCGGCGTCTACAACCAGCTGTTGTGGTGGTTTTTCGCGGCGCTTACCGCCAGCGGCATCTTTGGCATTTGGGTTGAACGCGCGATCGCCCCACGCCTGCGCGACCGCGGCGAGGCGATCCTGGTCGACCGGATCAATGGCTACCGCCTGCGCCTCGCGGCGGAAGCACAGCAAATTGCAGGACGTTCCGCCGCAGAACTCGGCTCCCCGCTGCTCATCGATGTGTACTGCAACCAAATCGCGCCGTTCATGGCCCGGCCGCATAATTTCTGGGCGCACCTTGTCGGCTTGCGCACGCCGATCGATCGCTTCACCGACGAACTTGCGACGCTGGAACGCTACCTCAATCCCCAGGGCCGCGACACCCTGCACGAATTGCAGGAGCGCGTCGTGGCCAAGGACAATCTCGACCACCAGTATGCGTTAATGCGGGTGTTGCGCGGATGGCTCTTTTTGCACATTCCGCTCGCCTATGGCATCCTGCCGTTGATCGTCGGGCACATTGTACTTGTCTATGCGTTCGGAGGTTTCTAGCACCGGGTTCGTCGGCGTCGGTCGGCGCTATCGTGGCGCGGGCCCCGTCGCAATCGAGCGCCGGTTCGTCAATGACATTGCAGCCAGCGATCGCTGCCCGCGTTCGAGAGTTCGCTTGACCCGATGATCCGCCTGCAATCCTTCAGCCACCGGGTCAGCGGCTACGAGCGGCCCAACCAGCCATGGATTTGTGGCTGGGCGGCGACCGGCCAGCCGTGCCGGACTGGCCCCGACCACCACGGCAGTTGCCCGGCGACCATGGAATGTCAGCCGCTCCGCAAGGGAGACCGGTGGGAATGCACCCGTCCGGCCACTGGTGGCGGTCGATGCGCCGCGGGGCCGCTGCCGGACGGCACGTGCAGCCGGCCGGTTCCTCCTTGCGTGCCGGTGCGCAGCCAGCGGTCGCGCCGCGGCCAGATCACCAAGCTCTTGGTCGCGGCGGTGCTGGCTTTGCTGGCCATTCCGCTTGGGCTCAAGAGTGCGGCGTGGCTGGTCGAGCCGGGCAGGCTGAGCGCCCAGCATGCCGGGATCCTGCAGTGCTCCGGGTGTCATACGAGCTTTGCTGCGGGGCCTTTCGGGTGGCTTCGTGCAGCCTTTAACGACGCGCCGCGCCGCGCGATGGTGCCGTCCTGCCTCGCCTGCCACGACATCGGCAGGCATCCGCTTGCGGCTCATGGGCTGGACACCGCGACGCTGAACAAGCTGGGCCAGGGCCTCGTCACGATGGAGGGGCCGGCTCCTAGCGGCGGGGCGGGGAAGCCGGCTCCTATCGTGCCCGCTGCGTTCACTCTACCGCAGGTGGCGCGCCGCGAAGCAGCGTGCTCCGCCTGCCACCGCGAGCACAAAGGCGCGCATGCGCAGCTGACCTCGGTCAACAATGCCGTCTGCCAGACATGCCATGTCGTGCGGTTTACCTCGCTGGCCAACGGTCATCCGGATTTTCACGCCTTCCCGTTTCGCCGCCGGACGCGCATCATCTTCGACCACGCCAAGCACTTCGATCAACACTTCGAGCGCTCTGCCAAATCGCTGGTCCCGTCCGGGTGCACCGGCTGCCATGCGTTCGGCGCCGGCGGCAATGCCATTGTGGTCAAACCGTTCGCCGTCGCGTGCGGCGGCTGTCACGTTGACGAGATCCGGGGCAAGGACAGCGTCGGCGACAAGGGCATCGCGGTGCTCGGCGTCCCTGGCCTCGATCTTCAGACGCTGCGGGCGCGGGGTGCGGCAATCGGCAATTGGCCCGCCGAGGCCGACGCCGATATTGGCCCATTCCTGCGCTTCCTGCTCGCGAGACGGCCCGAAACAGCGCGGGATCTCGCCGCCTTGGGCGACGTGTCCATCGGTGATCTCTCGCACGCAAGCGACGCGCAAATTGCAGCAGCCGCGCGGATCGCATGGGCGATCAAGGATCTGCTGTTTGACCTCAGCGTAAAAGGGCCGAGCGTGCTCGCTCAACCTGACGCGCGGGAGGGTAGCCGGACCCCGAGTCAGTTGGCGGACCTCGTCGGCGGGCTTCCGCCCGACGCCATCAAGACCGCGGAAAAGCAATGGTTTCCCAACCTCGCCGATGAGGTCGCGCGCCATCGGGCCGGTGAGCGAGTGCCAATGAGCGGTCAGACGCCGGCTGCCGGCCCGAGCGCTCCCGTGCCCGCGAAACCGGAAGCGGGCGAGCAGGGCGCCATTTCCGGAACGGGCAATGGTGCGATCCTCGGCGGTGGCACCGGGCTCCTCGGGGGCGGCGCGACGGCACAACCTGCGGCGCCTGCCGCTGCGGCGTCCGGGCCGGCGAGCCTGCCGGCACCGACAGCGGGCGGGCAAAGCGCCATTGCCGGGACGGGCAGTGGCGCGATCCTCGGCGGTGGCACGGGGTTGCTCGGAGGCGGGCCGAAGGCGCAGCCTGCGGCGCCTGCCGCTGCGGCATCCGAGCCGGCGAGCCCGCCGGCGCCGACAGCGGGCGGGCAAAGCGCCATTGCGGGGACGGGCAATGGTGCGATCCTCGGCGGTGGCGCCGGGCTCCTCGGGGGCGGCGCGGCGGCGCAGCCTGCGGCGCCTGCCGCGGCGGCATCCGGACCGGCGAGCCCGGCGGCGCCGGCAGCGGGCGGGCAAAGCGCCATTTCCGGAACGGGCAATGGTACGATCCTCGGCGGTGGCACCGGGCTCCTCGGGGGCGGCGCGGCGGCGCAGCCTGCGGCGCCTGCCGCGGCGGCATCCGGGCCGGCGAGCCCGGCGGCGCCGGCAGCGGGCGGGCAAAGCACCATTGCCGGAACGGGCAATGGTGCGATCCTCGGCGGTGGCACCGGGCTCCTTGGGGGCGGCGCGACGGCACAACCTTCGGCGCCTGCCGCTGCGGCATCCGAGCCGGCGAGCGCGCCGGCGTCGGCAGCGGGGGGGCAAAGCGCCATCGCCGGGACGGGCAGTGGCGCGATCCTCGGCGGTGGCGCCGGACTCCTTGGGGGCGCGCCGGCGGCGCAGCCTCCCGCGCCCGCCGCCGCGGTAGCGCCTCCGGAGCATGAAAAACCGCAAGCTCCCGAGCCGATGGACAATGAGACCTGGACGGCCCTCGGGGGCGGCTGGTACCGGCTCGATTTCCAACTATACTACCGTCCGGTGGGGCACGCCGACACCTTCATGCATGCATGGCTCGACGTCACCGGCCGTGAAATGAGGGGGCCGACAGGGTCGGCCCAGCTGCTGTTCAAGCGCCTGTCCGAGCCGACCGCTCCCGGCGTGTGCGCTAAATGCCACAGCATCGATAATGCGTCCGGGGGCGCGCGGATCGTGAACTGGCTGCCGTTCCAGCCTGACCGCGAGCAGCACGATTTCACCAAGTTCTCGCATCGCCCGCATCTCAACCTCTTCGGGGCGACCGGCTGCAAAACTTGCCATCAGATCGATGAAAAGGCAGATGTCGCGGCCTCCTATAAGAGAGGTGACCCGTTCGTATTTGCGGCGTCCTTCAAGCCGATCAAGCGCGAGGCCTGCGCGAACTGTCATGTCGCGGGGCGGGCGTCCGCTTCGTGCGGAACCTGCCACAATTATCATATTGGCCAAATCCCGCAGGCGCTTGGCGTGACGACCACGGGCATCCGACAGTCGGCGCGGACCCCTTCCGAGGTCCAAGACGTGCTCTTCCCGCGGCGCAGCGATGCGGGCGGCCAGTTCCTAAGCGCCGCTCGCCAGCCTCGATGAGCCAAAGCCAAATCGCCGTCCCAGACGAAAGCCCGTAAGATATGTGCGTCCCGACATGCTGGCGCCCGGCAAGCCGCGGCGGACGACTGCCGCCAGTTCCGCTACAAACCCACAGAAACGACCATGCGTTCCTATTTTTGTATCACTCGCGAGCGGCTGAGGATAGTCAGTAATCAGGTAACGGGTTGATCGACAATCTGAAGAAGGCGCTGGCCGAACGGGTTCGCAACGCCAAGATGGATCATCATCTCGCCGGCGAGGAGCCGGGCAACCGGCGAAATGGTTATGGCAAGCACGATCCCTACGGTATCGAGGTCTCGACCGACCTGATCAGCGCGGTGACCGACGCGGTGCTGGAGGAAGTTGCCGCCTGGCAGGCCCGCCCGTTGGAAGCGATCTACCCGCTGGTTTTCTTCGACGCGCTGCGGGTCAACATCCGCGACGCCAAGGGCCCCTGGGGGCGGCTGGTGCGCAACAAGGCCATCCACATCGCGCTCGGCGTCCGGGCCGCCGACACCAAGGAAATCCTGGGGCTCTGGCTCGAGCAGAACGCGGGCGCCAAATTCTGGCTGCGCGTCATGAACGAACTGAAAAATTGCGGCTTCGAGGATGTGCTGGTCGCCGTCGTCGATGGCCTGAAGGGCTTTCCCGAGGCGACCACCGCCGTCTTCCCGCAGGCGACGGTACAGACCTGTATCGTCCACCTGCTGCGCCACAGCCTCGGTGTCGTCTCCTGGAACGACCGCAAGCCCGTGGCGGCCGCGCTGAAAGGCATCTACCGAGCCGTTGATGCCACCGCCGGCGACGCTGCGCTCACCGCCTTCGAGGAGAGTGCCGGAGCCAGCACTCTCCGGCCAGGGGCCATTTCCCCAGCGACGAGGCCCCCACCAAACTGCTCTTCCTCGGCTTCAACCGCTCCGAGAACGAATGGATCACGCGCCGCGCGAGTGGGCCATGGCCAAGTCCCAGTTCGCCCTCCTGTTCGTCGAGCGCGTCACAACCGCCATGGCCTAATCCCTCAACCCGTCGCAGTCGATCCTGCTCAGCGGCGTCGCCCAAACCAGCCTCGCCCCCGGCAACTTCCACATCGCCTGACCCGCCGCCAGGCGGCGCGGGCGGGCGCTAGCGGGCGGCGGCGGGTTTGGCGGCGGCGGCGGCGGCTTCGGCCAGGGCGTCTTTGAGGGCGTTGTCGGCGGGCTTGAGCTTGACGGCGCGGGCATAGGCGTCGCGCGCCTTGGCGGGCTCCCCCAGCACCATGTAGGAGCGCCCCAGCCGGGCCCAGCCGTCGGCATCGTCGGGCTGTTGCGCGAGGCGCGCCGCCAGCCGCGCGACCATCGTGTTGATCATCGCCAGCCGCTCGGCCGGCGAGGCGTTGGCGGTTGCCTGGGCGGTGGCGGCAACCGCTGCCGCTGACGGGAGGCTGGCGGCAGAGGGCGGAGCGGCAGCGGGCGGGGTGGCAGCGGCGGGGGGGATGGAGGCCGGCGCGATGCCGAGCTTGGCTTCGGCCTGGGCGATCTGGCGCCGCACCAAGGGCAACCACGCGGCGTCGGCCGGCGACTCCGCCGCGAGCGCCCGCCAGGCGGCGAGCGCGCCCTTGACGTCGCCCTGCTGCAATTGCGCCAGCGCCAGGTAATAGCGCGAGCGCGGCGCGCTCTCGGGATCGCGCAATGCCGCCTGGAAGACGTCGCGGGCGGCGGGCGTGACGGTGCCACCGGCCGCCAGCACCTGCGCCTCGCCCCAATCGCCGAGGATGTCGGCGCGATGCCCGGACAGGTCGGCGGCATGGCGGTAGGCTTCCGCCGCCGCGGCGTAATGCTCGAGGCTCAATTCGGAGCGGGCGAGCAGCAGCCAGCCGGTCAGATCGTCGGGATCCTGCGCCAGATGCCGGCGCACCTGCGCCAGCGCCTGCTGCATGTCGAGATGCGGCGTCTTGCCGGCGACCGCCGGGGGCGGGGCGGCGCTGCCGCGCGCGGCAAAGGGCTGGTCGGGCAGGGCGGGCGAGCCGAGCTGCTGGTACAGCAGCAGGGCGGCGACCGGCACCAGCAGGATCGCCACCACCGCCGCCGCCAGCGCCGCTCCGCCGGCGGCGGTCGGCATCTCGGGCCTCCCCGGTGTAAGCCCCAGGGCGAGGATGCGGCGGCCGATCTCGGCCCGCGCCGCCGCCGCCTGCTCGGGAACCAGGAGGCCGCGTGCCAGGTCGCGCTCGACCTCGGCGAGCTGGTCGCGGTAGACCGCCAGATTGTAGGCGTCGCGCCCCGCCGGCCGCGGCCGGCGCAGCAGCGGCAGCAGCAGCAAGGCCAGCGCCAGCGAGGCCAGGCCGACGAGCGCGGTGACCAGCCCGGCGCTCACCGCTGCGCCTGCTTCAGAAGGGCCGACAAGCGGCGCTGCTCCTCGGGGCTCAGTTCGGCGGTCTCGGCCATGCCGCGGCTGCGGTAGAAGCGCCAGACGCCGAAGCCGCCCACCAGCAGGAGCAGCGCCGGCCCGCCCCACAACAGCAAGGTGCCGGTCTCAACCGGCGGCTTCAGCAGTACGTAATCGCCGTAGCGCGAGCGGATATAGGCGATGACCGCGGCATTGCTGTCGCCCGCCGCGATGCGCTTGCGCACCAGCACCCGCAGATCGTGCGCGAGGTCGGCTTCGGAATCCTCGATCGACTGGTTGCGGCACACCAGGCAGCGCAGCTCGTGGCCGACCCGTTCCGCCCGCGCCTCCAGGGCCGGGTTCGCCAGCATCTCGTCGGGCCGCGCCGCCCGTGCCGGCATGGCCGCCAATACCACGCCGAGCATCCCGGCTACCACCCCGGGCAGCACCCTGATCAACGCTCCTGCGCCAAACAACCTGCGCCTCATTGTTCGAGCCGGGCGACGAGCGGCAGGATCGTGTGCTGGATGTCGGCCTCGGTCAGCGGGCCGACATGCTTGTAGCGGATCCGCCCGGTGCGATCGACGAGATAGGTCTCGGGCACGCCGTAGACGCCCCAATCGATGCCGACCCGCCCGTCATCGGCGCCGATCCGCGTATAGGGGTTGCCGAGCTCGGCAATCCAGGCGCGCGCCGCCGCCGCCTTGTCCTTGTAGTCGATGCCGTAGATCGGCACCCGCCTGGTGCGGGCCAGCGCCTCGAGCGCCGGGTGCTCCTCGCGGCACGGCGCGCACCACGAGGCGAACGCATTGACGAGGCTGACATGCCCCGCCAAATCGGCGGTGGCAAAGCCCTGCTGCCCGTCAAACAGCGGCGGCAGGGCGAATTGCGGCGCCGGATGATCGATCAGCGGCGAGGGCAGCACCGTCGAGTCGCGGCTGAGCCCGACATAAAACCCCGCCACCAATGCCGCGAAGATCCCGCCCGGCAACAGATAGATCCAGCCGCGCCGCATCTTTGCCGCCATATCATTCCGCCATGTTATTCCGCCGCCTGGACCCCGGCCGCCGCGGTCGCCCGCGCCCGCCGCGCCGGCGCGCCCACCCGGTGCCGCCGGTCGGACAGCGACACCAGCCCGCCAAACGCCATCGCCGCCGCGCCGAGCCAGATCCATGGCACCAGCGGGTTCCAGTAGAGGCGCAGCACATAGCCGCCCTTGCCGTCCGGATCGCCGATCACGGCATAGACGTCGGCCAGCAGGTTGGTGCGGATCGCCGCCCCGGTCTGGCTGCCGTTCTCGGCCTGATAGAACCGCTTCTCCGGGTGCATCGCGGCGATCTCATGGCCGTCGCGCAACAGCCGCATGTCGGCCCGCGTCGCGGTGTAGTCGGGGCCGCGCACCTCGTGCACCGCATCGAACGCGATTGTGTAGCCGGCAATCGCATAGGATTGGCCGGGCCGGCCGGTGACCGTCTTCTGCTCGGTCCAGGCAGAGGAGCCGGTGATCCCGGCGACCACGATCGCCATCCCGGCATGCGCGAAAATCATGCCCCAGGTGGCGCGCGGCAGGTGCACGGCGCGGCGCAGCACCACCGGCAGCGGCTCGGCGAACAGCCGCACCCGCTCGGCGAGCTCGATCATCGTCCCGACAAACAGCCAGGCCGCCAAGGCCAGGCCGCAGGCCGCGCCGATCGAATGCGCCCCGGTCACGATCAGCGTGATCAAGCCCGCCGCCGCGGTCGCGGCGAAGGCCAGCTTGAGCCGGCCTAACGCCGCCCCGAGGTCGCCCCGCTTCCACGGCAGCATCGGCCCGACCGCCATCGCAATCAGCAGCGGCACCATGATCGGCACAAACGTCATCGTGTAGAACGGCGGCCCGACCGACACCCGCTGGTGCGCCACGACATCGAGAAACAGCGGGTAGAGCGTGCCGAGCAGCACCGTCGCCGCCGCCGTCGTCAACAGCAGGTTGTTCAATAGCAGCCCGCCCTCGCGCGAGATCGGCGCAAACAGGCCGCCGCCCTGCAATTGCGGCGCGCGCCAGGCGTAGAGCAGCAACGCCCCGCCGGTATAGACGCCGAGCAGCAGCAGGATGAAAACCCCGCGCCGCGGGTCCGAGGCAAACGCGTGCACCGAGGTCAATACCCCGGAGCGCACCAGGAAGGTGCCGACGAGGCTCAGCGAGAAGGCGATGATCGCGAGCAGGATGGTCCACGTCTTCAGCGCATCGCGCTTCTCGACCACCACCGCCGAATGCAACAGCGCCGTGCCGACCAGCCACGGCATGAACGAAGCATTCTCGACCGGGTCCCAGTACCACCAGCCGCCCCAGCCGAGCGTGTAATAGGCCCACCAGCTGCCCATCGCGATGCCGGTCGTCAGCGCCAGCCACGCCGCCAGGGTCCACGGCCGCACCCAGCGCGCCCAGGCCGGGTCGACCCGCCCCTCGAGCAAGGCCGCGATTGCAAAGCAGAACGAGATCGAAAACCCGACATAGCCCAGGTAAAGGCACGGCGGGTGAAACGCCAGGCCCCGGTCCTGCAGGATCGGGTTGAGCCCGGCCCCGTCCAGCGGCGCCGGGTTGAGCCGCAGAAACGGGTTCGAGGTGAACAGGATGAACAGCAGAAACCCGACCCCGATCATCGCCTGCACCGCCAGCACCCGGGCCCGCAATGCCGGCGGCAGGTTGCGGCTGAAGGCCGCCACCGCAGCGCCGTACAAGGCCAGGATGAACACCCACAACAGCATCGAGCCCTCGTGGTTGCTCCACACCCCGGTCAGCTTGTACAGCAGCGGCTTCATGCTGTTCGAATTGGCCGCCACATTGGCCAGCGAGAAATCGCTGACCGCATAGGCGTGCATCAGCGCGAAAAACGCGATGCCGACAAACAGAAACTGCGCCAATGCCGCCGGCCGCGCCCACGCGATCAAGGCCGCATCGTTGCGCGCCGCCCCAACCAGCGGCACCACAGACTGCAGCACCGCCACGCACAGCGCCAGGATCAGCGCAAAATGCCCGACCTCGTCCAGCATCCCCCGAGCCCCGTCCCAATCACCACCCCACCATACCACGTTCCCCAGCCACAGCCCCCCTCTCCACCCCCCATGCGACATCCTCGCCCCATCCCCAGTTTGATCAGCGGCCTCGAGATGCTAGCTTCCGCCAGCCTCAAGCGGCACGGGTTGGGAGAACACAGATGGCCGTCGTCGAAACCGAAGAGCACGGACAGATCCTGGTGGTGCGGATGAACCGCCCCGAGCGCCTCAACGCGCTGAGCCACGAAATGCGCACCCGCCTCGCCGAGACCTGGACCGAGTTCCGCCGCAGCGACCGGTTCGAGGTCGCGATCTTCACCGGCGCCGGCCGCGCCTTCTGCGCCGGCGAGGACATGAAGGAATCGCTGGCCAACAACATGCCCGGCGGCCGGCGCCCCGAGATCGAGGACCCGTTCATGTCGGGGGCATTGGAAAAGCCGGTGATCGCCGCGGTCAACGGCTATGCGATGGGCGGCGGCTTCATGCTGGTCGAGCGCACTGATCTGCGAGTTGCGGCAAAGGGCGTCGTGTTCGAGGTCTCCGAGGCAAAGCGCTGGCTGCTCGGCGGCTATAACCACGGGCACATCGCCAACCTGCCCTATCCGATCGCGATGGAGATGGCGCTCGGGTTTCGCTTCACCGCCGAGCGCTTCTACGAGGTCGGCTTCCTCAACCGGCTGGTCGAGCCTGATGAATTGATGCCGAGCGCGATCGCGATGGCCGAGCATTTGCTGACCCTGCCGCCGGCCTCGCGCGTCAACACCGTGCACATGATGCGCCAGATGCGGCCGCAGCCGGCGCCCGAGCAGCAGCGCCTCGCCGCCGCCCTGCACGAGCACGGCGCCAAGAGCGACCTGATCGAATCGCGCGCCGCCTTCGCCGAGCGGCGCCGGCCGAACTTCAAGGGCTGGGACGACCCGCAGGACCGCTATCGCCTGCCCACCCTCGACAGCGTCGGCGGCTGAGCGCATCGGGCGGAGACAGCCATGCCCGCCGAGCAAGCGCATTACGGCGCGACCGCCAAGCTGTTTCACTGGCTGATCCTGGCATTGCTGGCGATCCAGGTGCTGCTCGGGTGGCTGATGCCCGACATCCACCGCAACATGGAGCCGGGCGCGGCGATGTCGTTGCACATCTCGATCGGCGTCACGATCCTGATCTTGATCGTGCTGTGGTTTCTATGGCGGCTCGCCCATCCCGTCGCACCGGAGGCGGCTCTGCCGACATGGCAGCGTCACAGCGCCGAACTCGTCCACGGGCTGCTCTATATCGTTGTGCTGCTGACGACATTGAGCGGCTGGTTTTTCGAGTTGGCGCGCGGCTGGACGATCCGCCTCTTCGGCGTCGTGCCATTGCCGCGCCTGGTTGAGCAAGGCTCGGGGCTCGGCCGCGCCGTCGGCGGCCTGCACGAGACGCTGGTGTGGGTATTGCTCGGCCTCGTCGGGCTGCACGTCGCCGCCGCCTTTGTCCACCTGCTGGTCTATAGGGACCGGGTTATGCAGCGCATGCTGCCGGGCTGAGCCGCCGCTACCGCAGCGCCACCAGCGTCAGCAGCAGGGCGAGGGCGGCGATGGCGAGGCCGGCATGGGTGCCGACCAGGGCTCCGGCCGGCCGCCGATGGCGCCACCCGGCGCACGCGAGGACGAGGCCGAAGCCGAAGGCCAGCGCCAGCAGCCCGCCGGCGATCGGGCCAAAGCCGGCGGTGCCCATGCCGCTCGCCGGCAAGCCGCGGCGCAAAGCGAGCAGCAGCACCGCAAGGCTCGCCGCGCCGAGCGCCGCATGCACAATCGCGAGCGCGCCCGGCGCGGAATTGGCGCGCGCCCCCTTGATGTACAGCACCGCAAGACCGCAGCCGAACAGCGAGGCGGCGCACAGCAGCGACAGGGCGAGCGTCAGCATCGGCATCGCCCAAGACTTCGCCGGCAAAGGTACGACATCTCGCGGCGACCCTGCCTATTCCGCATCGACGTTCACCTCCGTTCCGTCAGCCCGATCACGACCGGCATCGCCAGCAGCACCAGCGGCAGCTGAACCGTGACGCCGGCGATGATCGCGATGGCGAGCGGCTGCAGCATCTGGTCGCCGGAGCCGCTGATCGCGGCGCCCAGCGGCACCAGCGCCAGGATCATCGCCAGCGTGCTCATCGTGATCGGCCGCAGCCGGTTGAGTGCGGCTTCCTGCAGCGCCTGGCGCCGCGGCATCTCTCTTTCGAGCGCCTGATACTCGGAAACCAGAAAGATCGCCATCTCGGTCGCGATGCCGATGATCATCACCATGCCCATCATCGCCGTGATGTTGAGTTCGACCCTGGTCAACCACAGGCCGACAAACACCGCGCTGGTCGAAATAAGCGAACTTAGAATGATGATGATCGGGATCCAGAACCGCTCGTAGAGAAATAGCAGCAGAATAATCTCCCCGACCGCGGCGGCGGCGAAGACCCTGATCATGCCGTGCACCGCCAACTGCTGCTGCTTATAGGCGCCGCCGGCCTGATAGTAGACGCCCGGGGGCAGAAAACCCGGCTGGTCGAGAATGGACTTCACGGCAGCCGCCGTCGAACCCAGATCGTGCCCGCCGCCGATCTGCGCCGTCACGGCGACGACCTGCGCGAGGTTGTCGCGGGTGATCTCCGGCTCGCCTGCGATGAATGTCACCTGCGCGACGGTACCGAGCGGAAAGACATGGCCGTTCGGCGCCCGGATCGTCAAATTGTCGAGCTGATTTTTGTAAACTCGCGGTTGTGACGCGTCGAGCCACAGCCTGACCCCGACCGGCTGCACGGCGCCGAGATACTTCGTGACCACACTGCCATGCAGGTAATGGTAGAGCTGCGTCTCGACCTCGGCCGGGCTCACCCCGGCCATCGCCGCCGCGGCTGGGTCGACGTGGATGTCGAGGGCGTCCCCGGCCGGCACGACGCCGCTGTTGACGGAGGCGGGCTCGATCCCCGGCACTTTCGCGATCGCCTGCGCGACTTTGGCGGCGACCGCCGGTAGCACGCTCGCGTCTTTCGCGTTCAACTCGATCACGATCGGCTGCCGGCGCCCGACCATGTCGCCGATCATGTCGTCGAGCAATTGGTGGGTATCGAAGCTGATCCCGGGCACCCGATCGGTATTCCTGCCGGTGATCTCGTCCATCACCGCCCAGATCGGCGGCCGATGCGCAGGATCGGTGAGACGGACAAAGAAGTCGCCCTGATAGCTCTCGGCGAGGTCGCCGCCGAGCCCGGCGCCGGTGCGGCGTGAGAACGTATAGACGCTGGGGTCATGCTTGAGGATGGCCTCGACCTCCGCAAGCTCGCGGTTGGTTTCCGAGAGGGAGGTGCCGGGAGCCGTCTGGTAGTCGAGGACGAAGCCGCCCTCGTCCATTCTTGGCAGAAAGCCGGTCCCGACACGGCCATAGGCGAAATAGCCTGTCCCCACCAGCACGAGGACAGCGAGCGCGACCAGGGAGGGATGCGCAAACAGACGGCGCAACACCCGGCCGTGCGTCCGTTGCAACCAGGTTTCGCGGCCATGCTGCGGATCGTCCCACTTTGCGAAGTCGATGATACCGCGCGCCAGCAGCGGCACGGTAAAGGCGGTCAGCAGATACGAGATGATCAGCGCCGAGGCCATCGTCAGCGCCAGGAACTTGAAAAAGGCGCCCGTCACCCCGGATAGGAAAGCCAGCGGTAGGAAAATGATGATCGTTGCGAGGCTCGATCCGAGCAGCGGCGAAAAGAATTCCTGCGCGGCAAGCAATACCGCTCCATGAGGCTCGGCGAGACCGGGCACGCCGGCGCGGCGCGCGATGTGCTCGATCATCACGATGACATCGTCGATCAGCAGGCCGATGGCGGCGGCGATGCCGCCCAAGGTCATGATGTTGAAGCTCATCCCCAGGACGGAGAACAACAGGACCGTGATCAGCACCGACAGCGGCACCACCATCATCGCGACCAAGGTCACCCGCCAGTTGCGCAGAAACCCGAGAACGACCAGCGCCGCGAAGATCAGGCCGATGCCGATCGCTTCCTCGACCGCGCCGATCGAGGAGCGGACGAGCTGAGTCTGGTCGTACCATTTGTAAAAATGGATCGATTTCGGCTGGGTTTTCATCAACCCGGCGAGCCGCCGTTGCACCTCCTTGCCGAGCGTCAGCGCGTCGGCGTTGTCCTGCTGGTAGACATCGAGGGTGACCGCCGGCTGGCCGTTTTCGTCGACCAGCAGCCATTTCGGCACCGAACCCATCGTGACCTTGGCGACATCGCTGAGCCGGATGATGCCGCCCGCGTTGTTGCGCAACTTGACGTTGCCCACCGCGGCGGCTGAGCTGAACGTGTTGTTGCTGACCGTGAGATAGAGGAGATCGTTGTCTTCCAGCCGCCCGACCGCCTTGACCGTATTTGCCGCGGAGATCGCGGTGGCCACGTCGGCAAGCGTCAGCCGGAACGCTTCGAGTTTGTGCGGATCGATCGCGACCTGCACTTCCGGCGTTTGTCCACCCAGCACGCCGACCCGTATGACTCCGGGGATGCCGGTCAGCAACGGCACGATCTGGTATTGCGCCAAGCGGCGCAGCTCGGCCGGCGAGACCGTCTTCGAGATCAGCGCATAGGAGACGAACGGCATGATCGCGTTCGGGCTCATCTGCAACGCCCGATAGCTCGTGTCGGGCGGCAACGTCGGCAGGGCCTGCGCGATCGCCGCATCGACGCTCAACAGCGCCTGCCGCATGTCCGATTGCCAGGGAAAATCGACGAAGATCTCTGCCGAGCCGCGCGAGGTGATCGAGGTGATGCCGACAGCACCGGGCACCGCCCGCACCACCTCCTCGAGCGGCTCGGTGACCTCGATCAGCATCTGCTTGGCCGGCATGCTACCGCTGTCGATCGTGATCCGGATGCGCGGGAAGCTGACGGTCGGAAACAGCCCGACCGGCAGCGTCACCGCCGCGTAGACCCCGGCCAGGGCGAGCGCGAAGGCGACAAAGACCAGCGAGCGGCGGTGATGCTCGATCCAGCCGACAAAATTCATTTGCCGTTTGCCGCAGTTGGGCTGGCAGGCCCCACCTTCGTGCCGTTCTTGAGCTGGTAGTTGCCGGCGAGGACCAACGGCGCGACCGGATCGAGCGGGCCCTCGATCACATCCCGGGCGCCGCGGCTGAGAAGGATGCGAACCGCGACGATCCGGGCGCGCCCGCCTACGGCCTGCACGACGTAAGGCTCGCCCTTATCGTTGACGAGGATCGCCTGATGCAGCACGACGAAACCCTCGGCCCTGCCGATCACGATGTTCGCCCCTGCCATCTCGCCGGCGAAAAAGCCCTCGGCCGGCAGCGCGACATCGACCGTGACCAGACCGGTTTGCGGATCGACCATCGATCCGCGCAGCAGGACCTGCCCGGCAGCGCTGCGTTTTTCGCCGAGGGGCGCGATTTCGGCCGCATTGCCGGGCTGGATCTCGATGGCCTGGCTGGGCACGACGCCGGCGCGCAACACGAGGCCGTTCGGCCGAGCGAGATCGAGCAGCGGCGCCCCCTGGGCGACAATGGCCCCCGGGCTCGTGGAGACGGAGGTCACAATCGCCGGGAACGCCACTCGAAGGATTTGCGGGCTGCCGGCTCCCTCGGCCTTCAGCGCCGCGAGCGAGGCTCGCGCGTCCGCCCGGGACTTCTCGGCCATCGCGAGCTGCTGGCGCGTGGACAGATGCTGGCCGAGGAGCGTGCGCGTCCGCTGCACCTCCTCGCTTGCGGCCCGCAGAGCGGTGATCGCCTGGGTGTATGAGGCCGCGGTCGTCGGGCTCGGCCCCAGGCGAATGAGCGGCGCGTGAGCCGCTAGTTTTTCGCCCGGCTTGACATAGACGGTATCGACGACGGCGGCGACCGGGGCCATGACGGTCTGTCGCGCCGCCGGGCCGGCCCCGACCATTCCATAGGCGGTGACGATGCGGGGCAGGCTACCCTTCACCGCCTTGGTCAACTGCACCGCAACGGTCGGCTCCGTCTGCTGTTTCGGTTGCGCGGCCATGGCCGGAGATACGCAACAGCTCTTGGCTGCGTGCGGCAGCACATCGGGCAGCCAAAAAATCGCCCAGGCGAGGAGAGCGACAACGATGACGACAGCGCGTTTCATCGCAGCTTCCTTCCGCTGAGCGCAATGCGCGCGCGCGGCAGGTCGAGGCCAAGCTCGACCGCGAGAAAGATGCGGTCCTCGCTGGTCTGCCGCACGATCGCGGTCACTCGGACGGCTTGCTCCAGCGCTGTCGTCTCGTAATCGGTCAGGCTGCGCTGATCGAGATTGTGTTGTGCATAAGCCCCCCGCGCGGTCGCGGCGAGCGATGCGGCTGCTGCTGCCGCCTGCTGGGCCGGCCCGAGATCGGTGGCGAGCTGGCTTAGCTGGGCGGTCAGGGCATGAATGTGGGCGACGGCGCTGTCGAGCCGGGCCTGGTATTGCTCGCGCAGCAGCGCGCGGCCGGCGCGCGTTTTTGCAACGTTGCCCGTGTTGCGATCGAAGATCGGCAAAGCGAAGGCGAAACTCGGGCCGGCACTGACCACCCTGGACGTGTCGGAGCCGTAGGAACCGCCAAGGGTGAAGGCCGGGAACTGGCCCAGGATGGCCGCCCTGACATCCTCCTCCGCCGAGCGGTAGCCGAGGCGCAGTCCGGCGAGGTCGGGCCGCCGCTCGGGCAAATCGGCAATCAGCAGTTCCGGATTGGCGGGCAGCGCCGGCAACGCCGGCGCGGCGATCGCGAAGCGCACCTGCGGCAGCAAGCCAAGCAGCGCGTCGAGCGCCTGCCAGTTCTTCAGCCGGCCGAGCCGCAAGCCGCTCAACGACTGCTCGGCGGCGGAAGCTGCGGTCAGCAACGGTGCGAGCGCCGTCAAGGTCAGGTTGCCGGCGGCAATCGCGCTCCTGACCTGCACCACCTCGGCGGAGATCAGCTTGCGCTCGCGTTCGACCAGGTGGATCGCCGTGCCGTCCCAGTAAAGGTCGATCGCGAGCTGGCGCGCCTTCTGCGCCACCTGCCATTCGCGCCAGAGCTGCTCGGCGCTTACCGCACCGAGATGAGATTGGGCGGCGTTGATGCGGGCGCCGCGGGTGACGATCGCGGCAATGTCCTGCGCCAAGGAAGCGGCGATCGCCGAAGCGGTCCCGGGGCCGCTTATCAGCACCCCATAGCTGAGGTTCGCAGACGGATCGGGAAGGAGCGTCGCCTGCAGCAGCCCCGCTTCCGCCATGCCGATCGTGCCCTGTTCCGATTTGAGCTCGGGATCGTTGAGGATGGCGAGGAGGCCGACCTGATCGATTGACAGCGGCTTTGCGATATCGACCGTGTGGCTCGCCCCTTTGGCCGGCGCATCCGGTATCGTCAGATCGAGGCCGGCGAGACTCGCGGCGAGATCGGGGCGGTCAGGCAGCGGCGCCGGATGATAGGACGCACAGCCGGAAAGCAGGGCGACCGCGACGAAGGCTGCGACGAGCGCGAGGGGAGGGGGCATCGGGTCGGGTGCAATATCTGCCGTTGAGGCAAGGCGCGTGAACGTAGCGCGAGCGACATTGTCGGGACGTTGTCAGGAGATTGGGATTTTGTAACTTGACCACTGCGCACGTACCGGTCACGCCTTTGCGGCGCTGACGGACGCCCTCTGATGAAGATCCTTGTCGTCGAAGATGATCCGGAGACGGCGGACTACGTTGTCAACGGCCTCGCCGAAGAGGGGCATTTGACGATGCAGGCGGCGAGCGGGGACGAGGGCCTGTTCCGCGCGGCCGGCGAGAAATTCGACTTGCTGATTGTGGACAGGATGCTCCCCGCCCTGGACGGCGTAAGCCTCGTCAAGGCCTTGCGGGCCACCGGCAATCGAACCCCGGTGTTGTTTCTGACCGCTCTCGGCGGCATCGACGACCGGGTGACCGGCCTCAATTCGGGCGGCGATGACTACCTCGTCAAACCCTTCGCCTTCGCCGAACTGGTCGCGCGGGTGGCCGCGCTGGGCCGCCGCCCGGTCGGCAGTCCGGCTGAGACCAGACTGCGCGTCGCGGACCTCGACCTCGACCTGTTATCGCGGGTGGTCCGACGCGCCGGCCGGGAAATCGACCTGCAGCCGCGAGAGTTCCGTCTCCTCGAATATCTGATGCGGCACGCCGGGCAGGTGGTGACGCGGACCATGCTGCTGGAAAACGTGTGGGACTTTCATTTCGATCCCCACACCAATGTCGTCGAGACGCATATCAGCCGGCTGCGCGGCAAGATCGACAAGGGTATGGCGCCCGAACTGATCCATACCGTGCGCGGCGCCGGGTATTGCCTTCGTGCCCCTGCCTAGAGTTTTCCGGACCTCCAGCTTTCGCCTGACCCTGCTCTACGCCGCTTTGTTCAGCGCGTCGGTGATCGTGCTGTTCGCGGTCATCTACTGGTCGGCCTTGTCCTACATGACCGGCCAGCTCGACGCCGCGATCGACAGCGACTTCGCCGAGTTGACAGAGGGGTTTCGCGCCGGAGGCGCACGGCGGGTCACGATGCTGATCGAGGAGCGCGTCAAAGACATGCCCTCAGGGCCGATGTTTTACTTGCTCGAAGACCCGGCCGGAGCGGTGCTTGCTGGAAATCTCCCGAAGTTGCCGCGCCGCAACGGCACTTTCGACACCGTCGATCCTCGGGCGGCGTCCCTTAGGCATGAGCTGCTCCCGCTGCATGCGCGGGGTGCCGGTTTGAACGGCGGCGACTACCTGCTGGTCGCAATCGGTACGAGCCAGCGCAACGAGATGGGCGAGCTGATCCTGCGCGCCTTCGGCTGGGGTTCCCTTGTCAGCCTGCTGCTGGCGTTTGGCGGGGGCCTGATGTTGAGCGGCGGATTGTTGCGGCGGGTCGAGGCGATCAGCCGTACCGCCCGCGAGATCATGGCGGGCCACCTGTCGCGGCGTGTGCCGAACCGCGGCATTGACGACGAGTTTGATCATCTGGCGGCAAGCCTCAACGCGATGCTGGAACGAACCGAGATCTCGATGCACGCGATGCGGCAGATCTCGAATGACATCGCTCACGATCTACGGACACCGCTAACCCGGCTGCGGCAGCGTCTCGAACTGGCGCAACGCAAGGCGACGACGATTGTCGAATTGCGCGCGGCGGTCGAGGGCGCCATCGCGGAAACCGATGCGATCCTTGCAACTTTCGGGGCGCTGCTGCGGATTGCGCAGATCGAGAGCGGCGCCGTCAAGGCAGGCTTTGCCGACTGTGACGTCACCGAGCTGCTGCGGACCCTCGTCGAGGTCTATCAGCCGATGGCCGACGAGAAACAGCAGACCCTTGCGGCCGAGATTGCCCCGCGCCTTGCGACCTTTGGCGACCGCGAGTTGCTGGCCCAGATGCTCGCAAATCTGCTTGAGAACGCGATCCGGCATTCTCCCCGAGGCGCGGTCGTTCGAGTCGTCGCAAATTGCGGTGACGACGGCCTCACCGTGACCCTCTCCGACACCGGACCGGGCATACCCGCTGCCGAATACGAGAATGTCCTTCGCCGTTTTTATCGGCTCGAAGCAAGCCGGACGACACCCGGCAACGGTCTCGGATTGAGCCTGGTTTCGGCCATTGCCGGCCTGCATGGGGTCGCGGTCGAATTGGCCGACAACCGGCCAGGGCTGAGGGTCACGACGAAATGGCCCGGAACAGGGCCGTGAGCCGTCGCCGAGGCGGCCGATTTGATCGCTGTTCGACGCGCTTCAGGCAGCGCAATAGCCGGCCGGATAGTTGTTATCGACCGGCGCGCTCACCGTACGTCCCCAGCCGATATGCCGGAGATAACCGCCGCCCTCATTGTCTGCAAGGATCCGGGCGTGCATGCCGAGATCCCGGTAGATTCGCGATAGGCTCGCCTCTGCGGCCCGGCGATCGCGCCATTCGAACGTCACATGCAAACCGTAGCTCCCGAGCCTGCGATAATCGGCAGTCCGCCGCAGACCCGGGTTGAACGAGAACCCGTGACAAATGCCGCGGTAATCGAATGAATATTTCCGCGTCGCTATACCGCCGACCGTTTCGACGTCCGGCAGCAGCGGGTGCCCGTTAGTGTCGTCGAGCGCCTGCAGCATCACCCCGAGGCAGGCGGGGTCTGCGGCTAGCACGGCACGCGATTTCTCGATGAAGCCTGGCGCATAGAATTCCCAGTCGTCTCCCATGTGGAAAATCATGTCGGTACCGACCAGCGTATAGGCTCTGTCGATCGCGGCAATCTGTCCCGTTCTGCGCTGCGTACCGATCCACGTGATCCCGCGCCCGCGAAATTTCTGCATCAGCGCCGCGTTTTTGTCCGACACCCCGTCCTCGACAACGACGAACCGCTCGATCGGGTAGCTGTTGAACTTGAAAAAGCTCTCGAGCGTCTGCTCCAACAGGTCCTGCCGTCCGCAACTCGTCACCACCACGGTGACACCCTCCCGCAGATCGCCGGAAAGCGCGCGACTTGCCTTTCCCGAGTGGCCCAGGCACTCGACGGCATTCCCCGCTGCGTCGATGGCGACGATCGGCATATTTGCGCCGCAGGCCGTCCGGGGCAGGGCGATGGCGGTCGGCGCGTCCGCCCGGTCTTCCGGCATGCGGGCGACGTACCGGGTGTACCCGAGGATGCTCCAGCCGGTGAACAGGAGCGTGTTCAGTCGCGGCGCGCCGTCCGTCCGTAGCAGACAGAGCGGCACCGTTTCCAGTTCGGGCGACGACACCGCCAACGCCAAGCCCAGGTCTGTGGCCGTTGTTGCTCCGTCCCCGTTCGGGCGGGCGGCGGCTGATCCCGGCGAGGGGTCATGCATCCGGCTGAGCGCCAACACGTCATGGCTCTCAGCCTCCTGTCCCGGGGTTGCCTGGGGGTTGGCGAACACAAACCCGGTCGCCACCGGGGCCGGTGCGGGGTGGTCATCGGCAATAACCTCGAACCGCAGCCACGCCGCGCCGGCCGCGAACAGCGGCACATCGACAAGCAGCGCCTGCCAGTGGTCTTGTTCGAGATCGAGGGTGCTGTGCGCGCTTTCCCATACGAGAACACCCCCGTCCGGGGCAAACCAGCGCAGCCAGACTGTCGCGTCTGCGGTGATCGCGGGCGGCGACGGCTGCTCCGCGCGGTACCATAGAAGAAAATCGGAATCCGACTTCAGCACCGGATCGTATCGGAAGAACAGCGCGGCGCCGCGCAACCCCTTCTCGCTGCAGGGGGGCCGTGGAAGTCCACTCGCGTCGGCTGAGAGGGCCTCAGTCGGCGCGATATGGTAGCGGTCGCGCGCGGCCTCGTCGCGGACGACCTCGCCGGGCTGGTCGATGGTGCGCACCCCGAAGCCGACTTCGAGATATTGGTCAACCTGCCATTTCTGCATCAGCCACTGCCACCCCTCCGGCCGCTCGCGCAGCCCAGTGCGGTAGTTGGCGAAAGCGTAAATGTGATCGTGTGCGGCCACCATCGAGGGTAGGTAAGCCACACGGTGCTGGCCGTTCAGCTTGAGGCTCAGATAGAAGTCTTCATGTTCGCCGTTCGATTTGAAGCGCTCGTCCCACCCGATCCCCCGCGTGAACAGCGAGCGCCGGAACACGGCAAAATTCAGCGCCGTATCGCAAATGAAATACTCGATCTCGCCCAGCCGATGCGCCTGTGGCGCGAAATGATACATCGGGATCGAGGTCAGGAGGCGATTGGCAGGATCGTATTGCAGGTACATTTCCCAATGTCGGTCGTATGGCACGCCATTGCTGGTATCGCGCAGGCGGCCGCCGACGACCCCGATGTCCGGATGCGCCGTGAGGATTGCCATGGCGGCGTCGAAGGAGGTCTGCGCGTTCAGGATGAAATCGTCATCGCAGAGCACGAAAAATTCTTCCGCGATGCTGGCAACCACTCTGTTGCGCGACGCGGCGACGCCGGCGTCGAAGGGCATCGGCACGCCGCCGTGCGTTTCGTAGAAGCTTCGCATCGGGCCGATCTGGCGCGATTGATCTGCGACGTAGACTGGGAGGTCGGGAAAATGCTGCCGTATGGAACGCACCAGCCGCTGGGCAACCGGCGCCCGCTCGATCGTGGCGAATGCCAGCGCGAGGCTCATGCGACGGACGCTGCCAAAATCCGGCTCATCGCCCTACGCGAAATACAAATTGATGTAGTCGAGCCGAACCCTCAGACCTTCCTTTGGGTCGGCCAGGAAGATCAGTAGCGTCGGAGAGTGCTCCACGTCGACCGGTGCGAGATCGGGCAATTTCAATGCATCGGCCGCTACGGCGACGCAGCGCTGCGGGCTAAGCTGCAGCGACCCGAATATGTGATCGTGATAGCCCCCGTCGCGCAGGAATGAACGCAACCCGACATAGATTTGCAGGACGCGGTTCGGCTCGCCGTTGAAGCTCAGCTGAAAGCGCTCGCAGCCAGCCACCTCCGACCAGGAAATGGGGGTTTCCAGCGCCAGCCAGCGGCTGGTGCCCGAAAATTCGATCTCGATGCTGCTGCAACAGGAGTTGGGGCTTGCCGCATACGTCTGTTTTGGACGAACCTCGATTGTCACGGAGGCCGGCGGCTCAAAACTCAGGCGCCACGACGGGCAGATCTCCTGGTGAGGTGTCACCGTTTCAGGTTTCTCGCCGGTGATCGGCATGTTGAACAGCGCGTCGAGACGCCGCTGCACGGATTGCGGCGGGGCGACCGCCGTGAGCAGGTCAGCCCGCAGCGCCAATAGTGCATCGACCATCGCGTCGACTCGGCTCGCCAGCGTGCGGGCGTATTCCGGGGTCATCATCGTGTCTGCCTGTCGGTTGCGTCTCGCTCCTGCCGGCTTGGCCGCGGTCTCTGTCACCGCGGCGGGCTGCGGCTCGGGCGCTGAGGTCATTGCCGCGCTCGCACGAAGCTTGCCGGCGAAGGTTTCGATGTCGTCATCGCGCAAGATTTCGATACGCGGCAAACATCCAATATCATCCGATAATGCGCTGCGGCGTGGGCTCACCTCGACGCCCGTGCGGTAGCCGCCGCGCGCCAGGGCGGCGCGAACCCGCGCGTCGCTGCGCCCCCACGGAAATGCTATGCGGTCGATGTCGTGGCCGAGTTCGCGGCTGAGAGCCGCACGCGCCGCGCCGCTGTCGTGCACGATCTCGTCATCTGAGAGTGTGGTCAGGTCCACATGCGACGTCGTGTGACTGCCGATCGAAAAGCCGCGCGCTTCCAGCGAGCGCAAATCGTCCCAACTCATCAACTCTACCGACGGTCCCGAAACCGTGTCCCAGTCGGCGACGCCGCCGGTCTTGTCGGTGACGACGAAGACGGTCGCGCGAAAACCCGCAGCTTCGAGCAACGGTGCCGCGGTAGTGAAGAAATCCTTGTAGCCGTCGTCAAACGTGATGATCACCGGCCGGCCGGGTAGCGGGGACCGGTCGGCGATGCAGCGAGCCCATTCATCGAGCGAAATCGAGTGGTACCCGTGCCGCCGCAAAAAGCGCAGCTGCTCTTGGAAGGCCGCGGGCGCGAGCCGGTAGGGTCGCAGTTCCGGCGGTCCGTGATCGGCGATGCTGTGGTACATCAGGATCGGGATGTCGCTGGCGCGCTCGCGCTGCGCCTCGGCGCGGGTGCGCACCGCCCCGTCCCATATCACCAGGCTGGCGACCCGCGGCGGCAGCGCGCCAGGTTCCGCCTCGATGACCTCCGGCAGACCCGGCCGCAGAGTCCCCGGCGCCATGCGCCGGAACAGCTGAATGCGATAGAGCGGCGTGCGCAACTCCTTGACCAGCGTCAGTGCCTCGGCCGCATCGAACACCCTGCCGATCGTCTCGACGCCGAAGGGCGCCCCCCAATCGAAGCCGGTGCGGTCGCGCTGGTCGGCAATCGCAGTGGCGTGCGCCATCAACAAGTGCCCGCCGGGGCTGAGCGCGGCGGCGAATTTGTCAGCCAGCGCCGGCAGTTGGTCGCGCTCGACGTAATACAGCGACTCGCTGCACACCAGGAGATCGAGATCCTGCGGCAGCGGGTCGCTGACGAAATCGATCTGCCGATACTCGATATTCGACAATCGACCGCAGCGGCCCGCAGCGCGCTGCAGTGCCGTGGCCGAGATGTCGCTGCCGATCAGCCGCCCGACACGTGGGGCTAATTGCGCCGTGAAATGTCCTTCCGCGCACCCCAACTCGAGTGCCGTCGCGATCGGCGTAGCCGGCAGCAACTCCAGCGTCTGCCGGTACTTTGTGGCTTCATAGGCGCTGTCGTAGCCCCAGGGGTCCTCACCATGTGCGAACCAATTGTCCCAATAGCACCGGCGGTCGGCGGGGCGTCCGCTGCCCATATCGGGCCTCGGCGCGCGGTCGCCTGCCGCCGCTGCGGTTGTCGCGATCACTTCGTCGCGCCGTGCCGGGTTGGCACCACGCCCGCCTTGCCCGGGCGTAGATATGCTCGTCATTTGGTGACCGTCGCCGGCAGCGTCTGGGGCTCTGCGATTGCATCCAGGGCGCGAGCCCGCTCATCGCGGACCATTCCCTTATATCCGACCGGTTCGCCGCGAGCAGCCATCTGATCACACATCCGTTGTGGCGGGAGGCAAACTGGGAAGCAGTTCGCCGGTCAAACCTCTAACAACCAGTTCGCATCTCCCCTTCCGAGCCGGCAAGTTGCGCACAGCGAGATCTCCCGGAATACGAACCCGTTATCCAACACGTCGTCCACGGTTAACCCGACTCGCCCCTCAATGTCGTAACAACAAGAAGCGAGCTTTCCCTCCCACGTCACGGCGAACATGTTGTTTATTTCATAGTCGCAGCGAGCGATGGGTTCGTCGGGAGGCGGTAATTTGAACCCGGACATATCCACCTGTCCAGCCCAGTCGTGAAGGTTTCCTTTCCTCGGCGTCCATACCCAATGCACTCGGACGATATCGCCAACGTGCTCGCGCAGAACCTTTTCACTTTTTTTGTGAGCCGAGAGAACAACAGTTTCCAAGCCGGCATCCGCCAGCCGTTGCCAAGTGCTTCTGGCAAAAAGCTCTCCGTTTTCATCTATACCATTTGACGCAAACGATACTTTTATCTCGCGAGATTTCGCATGACGAATGAAGTTGGGCAGCATTGGATTAAGAAGTGGCTCTCCGAAATGATTTAACCAGACAAATTTCCGGCCATCTGCGAGTACAGGATTTTCCGAGCGTTCGACCAGCGTGATACACTTCTTAAAAATTTCCATACTCATATCGTTTTTGGGGCGAATCTGAGCCGGGTGAGGACAGTAGATACACGCTAAAGAGCAGCGATTTGACGTCTCAATTTGCATCACCTTATAGCCCATTTTGACCTCCGAGGCCAAAAAAGCGAAATCAGCATGTGGCTCTCCGAGACGCCTCGACCCCGAGAAAATATGAAATGCCCTCCCGTGTGGCGGCGAACCGGAGCCAGGATGGAAGCTAAATTGGCCAAAGAGCGATGTTCAATCGCGTAGCGCGGGCGGCGCGTCGCCGAACGATCCGCTGAAAGGGCCTGCGATGCCGAAGACCGGCGACAGATCCCGGCCGGTTGGCTCCAGGCCATGGGCCCGCAACGCATCGGCAACCGCCTTGTCTTCGAGGCCGGTGTTCTCACCGTCGAACTCGCCCGGAAAGAAGACATATTCGCGCACCAGCACGTCGACCGCCTGCGGCCCGAGATAGTAGAGCGGCCCGGCGGCCCACCGGCCGCGGAATCGACGGCGGTACGGCTCATCGCTGCGATGCTCGCATTTCCCGGCATGCCAACAGCGATCGAAATCGTTTCCGCCGACGGTAAATCCCGCGTATTGCGTCGATGCGATCAGCGCCGCGATCCGCTCCGGCTGCGGCGGGCCGACAAACACCGAATCGTCGTCGATCTTCAACACCCCAACCCGGCCGAAGCGGCGCCGGACGGCAAGCAGGCCCTCAAGGATTTTCTCCGTCAGAGCCTCGTAGCTGTCGGGCGCCGAGACGGTGAGAAACGGCCCCTCAAATACCGCCTCGGGCGCCTTGCCGCCGCCGAGCAGCACGTAGGTCGGCAAAAGATGCAATGCCAGCGTGCCGTAGAGCGCCATTGCCTTTTCTTTGTATTTTTCGCACGACACGATGAGATGGACGATTTCAGGGGCGGCCGGTGCGGCGTCACGCCCGTCGTCGCCGATCCAGCGGCGGAACCCTTCTTCGGCAGCGGGGCTGTCGGGAGCCAGGGCGATCAGTTCGCGGATCAGCTGGCGCCCTGCGGCCTGGTCAAGCCTCCCCGCCGCCTCCAGTCGCGCGGTGATGACTGCCCAGACCTCCGCCAATTGCGGTGACCACAGCCGAACGCCGCGCGTCCGGTTGACCAACTCGATCCGGCCCGCAAAATCGGCGGCAAGAAAAGCGTCGAGGTCCAGCTGCATCGACAGATTTACCCGATGGCCGACAGAGATTCAGATCCCGCCTTGCGCGGCAGTACGTCTCCGGGTTGTTGATAACCCCAGCGCCCGACTCTGCCAGCGCCCTCAGCACGCCTAATACTAATGTATGCTAGCGCAATCGATCAAGGCGTGGGCTACTGTTGACCCCGTGGTAGGCGTGGAGAGATGCGGAGAACCCGTGACGCAAGACAAGGTATCGTCTGAGGCGAGGCCGCTCCCGGTGGGGCCAGGCAGCCCGGCCCCGGAAGGTGACGTCCAGCAGCCGCCAGCCAACCTTAAATCGCCCGAGGATGCCCCGACGGTGCAGGCAGAGGATCTGTTCGCCCATCTGAAGCGCAAGGACGAACTGATCATTGAGCTTCGACAAGCGCTCGCCGCCCGTGAGCGCCAGATAGCCGAGCTGGAGCATGCCCTGGCCGAGGCGCGTCGCCATTCTCGCGACCCCAAGCTGACATCTTCCATGATGCCACCCGAATATGCGCAGATGCTGGCAGACCGTGTTGGCGTGCTTGCCGACGCGCTGGCTTGGCTGCGCGCGGACCTGCTTACCGCCGTTGCGCCGGCCAACTCCGTCGAGCGCAAGCTGGCGGCTCTCTTCGCGATGCCGACCACCGGCGAAACCGCTCTGACCGTGCCGCCGCAAGGGGAAGTCGGTCCCCATTGGAACCTGAGCTTTGAGGAGACGGCGTCGGTCATACTGAAGGTGCGGGCGAAACCGAACTATGTGGCGGGCCCGGACAGCTGTCCCAACAGCATCGAAATCGCGCTGTCTGGCACGACCCGCTGGCTGGTCCTGGAAACGCCGATCGCGTGGAGCGAAATTGATGGAGCCGAGCCGTTTCAACTCAGCATGAATGCCGAGCCGAACCGCGCCATCACGGTTTATGCCGGCCTGCGGCTGTTCGAGCGGGAGGGCGGCTTCACCCAGCATTTTTTCGGATCGCTCACGCTCGACCCGCAGCGCCGCACCATGGCAATCTCGGGGCAGTTGAAGCTGCCCGATCTAGCCGCCGTCGATACTGAGCGCTCGCCCCTGTTGCTGCTGTTCTTTACGCCGCCCGAGGACGGCCTGCAGCTGCGCCTCGACTATATCAATGTGCGTTTTGCGTAATCTGCGCCGGGAATTCGACGCCCGTTACGCGGCGGCGATCGCAGAGACAACGCCGATCCGAGGCTGAGAGCGCTGGTTCGCAGCACGCTAGAGGCGAGACACCGGAAGGGGCGATCCTCTCCTCGCAACGAGGATGGCGTCGGCGGGTTCGGTCCGCACGAAGGGCTTGGGACCATTGTTGTGCTCCTCTGCGTTGACGATGACGCACAGTTCGTGGGCCATGCCCGAAGCAGGGCCGTGTAGTGAATCAACCGTCTGTGTCAATGCACCAAGGAGTGTGGAACTCTTCGCAACCAGATCAAGAACGGGAGGATCGTCATTTAGTTCAATCCTGGAAAGCAAAAGTCAACAGAGCCTGGCCGGGTCTTACTTTTCCGGCCATACGTCGGAGACTTGTCGCGGAGGCACCGGACCTAACCCCTATGGTCTTCGCCGAGTCACGTGGTAGGATGTCATCATTGGGTTCGAGCGCAGGACAAGGAGGCCAACGGTGACCGAGAGCGATTTCCCCATTATTATAAATAGTTTTAACCAAGCTACCTACTTGAAAAATATGGTTAGCCAACTCAAGGGTCTCGGGTATGAAAATCTTATGATTATCGATCAAAATAGCACATATCCAGATGTGCTCGAATACCTGAGCGAGATCTCGCGTGACGTAACTGTAATAAATCTTCGCGATAATTATGGGCCACACTGGTTTTTCTCGAGCGGCTTTGCATTAAAGATGCCTCAGTTTTACGCTTACACGGATTGCGATATATATTTTAACGCTGATATGCCACAAGATTTTGCCGCACAAATATCCTTATTAACAAAGACGCTTTCTGCCAGCCGGATAGGATTAGCGCTCGACATAAGCGTTCCTCAAGATTTGATACGAGCAGAATTCTCTATCAATGGAAAAATATGGACTATCGCAAGTTGGGAATCCCAATTTTGGCAAGACAAAGTGGAAATAGACGATATTGAAATTTTCCGAGCGCCCGTTGATACGACATTTGCCGTTTACAATCGGGAATTTATGGATTCTATTGTGCGACGCACGATGGGACGCAAGCGTTACTATAGCGATGAAACGAATGATTGCTACAGAATTGCAAAGAAATTTACGGCGACGCACATGCCGTGGATGGTATATAATCCCATCCCTCCCGAAGAACTTCGATATTATGAGGAGACGAGCAAAGCAGATGTCCATGATTACTTGGAAGCACTCGGATCGTGAGCTTGATCGGTCTCGCGAAAGCGACCGAAGACGATATAGGAGCGCCTGCGCTCAACGCGGTCGAGATCGCGGGAACCCGGCTCAAGGAGGCTGGCCTTTTCATCGTGGAAGATGGCGGAAATCGCGAGTTGCTGATCCCGGCGCAACCAATGATAGGGGGTGGGTGATGGGCGCGCCGTCGGCAAATCCGGCTTGAGGAGCAGCTAGCAACCCTATGTGGTCCCGCCGCCGATGCCACGCGCAGAACGCACACGGCGCCGCGATCCGTCGCGGGGAGGGCAGGTGACGTTGAGCGATCGGTTCACCGCGGAGAGGCGGTCGCCGGCCTGGGGAGCTCGCGCTGTCAAGATTTTTGTGTTCTCCCCATACAGCGCCGAGGCGGTCCGAGGGGCGCGGGCCGACACATTCGGGATCGATGCTGTTTGTTTCTTCTACCCGCCAGACGATGAGCGTCACCGGGTCGATGCCCCGTTCGCCGACACGCTGTCCGACGCGTCGCTGGCCCTACCCTTCTTCCTCTACCGCACCATGGAGGAAAGCGTTGGAAGCCCGGCGCGGCCCGGTGAGGCGGCCGCGTTGGGACGGGACCACGATGAGCTGGACGACTACAAGTTCATCTACGACATCCTGCCGCTCCTCCGAGACCCGCGCTGCCAGAGGATTGACCACCGTCCGGTTCTGTTGGTTGGCCGGCCCGATTTGCTGAACGAACCGCAGCGGACGGCCGCCTTGTGGCGCGAGGTTGCCGTTCAGGCCGGGCTCGGGGGTCTTTATCTGGGGGCGGTTTGCTTGCCGCCGGTGGACCCCCGCTCTCTGGGGTTCGACGCCATTGTCGAATATCTGCCGGATGGGTTTCCGGGTCAGGGTTCCGCCGCCAGCGAGGGCGGGCAATGGGGCGCGCCGGCGGCCTCGCCGATCGGCAATTCCGGGCTCGTCCTGTCAGCGGTTGCCGCCCGGCCGCATCCCGTGCTGCCGGTGTTTGGTTCTGCCTGGGATCAAATCGTGCGCCGGGCAGAAAACGCGACGGGCTCAAGTACCGCCCTCCTGCGGCTCTGGGCAACCGGTCTGTGGTTGCGCGTCGCCGAAGAACTGCCGTCGGGCGAGGCGATGGCTTTTGTCGATGCAGGCGACGGTTGGCTCGAGGGCGCCACGCGCGAAACGCGCGACAAGATGGGCAGCGAGCTTTTACGCGCAGTGCAATGCGCCAAATCGGCGGTAGCGCGATACCGGGGCGGCGGCGAGCCGGACACGTGCCTGAGGCTGATCAATTGGTTGCGGCAGATCGATGCGTCGCGGGCCAAGGGCCGGAGGCCCATCGTCGTCGTTTCGCACGACGCGGCGCGGGCGGGCGCGCAGATCCTGCTGCTGCGGCTGCTGGCATCCATAAAAGAGACGGCTCTTGATACCGATCTGTTCATCATCCTGCTGCGCGGCGGTCCGTTGGCACGAGATTACGCCGCCATTGGCGCGATCTTCGAGTTCCCCGAAACCGTCGACCCCGAATTGACTCGGGAGGCGCTGGTTGATCTTGCGGTGAGCGGGCTCGCTACCCGTATTTCCGCACCGATATTGTGCAATACCGTCGTCTCTGCCGCGTTTGCCGCCGCTGCGGCCGACGCGGGCTTGCAGACAATCCTGTACGTGCACGAAATGCCGACGTCGATTGAGATGTATGTTGGCGGCGAGGCTTTTGTGGCGTCCGCTTGCCGCTGTTCCACGATCATCACCGTCTCCGATAATGCCCGGGTCGCTCTTGCCGAGGCGTTCCCCGAACTTGCGTCCCGCATTGAGGTCATTCGCGCCGGCATCCTGCCGTCTGTCGAGACCCGCTCTCCGAGCCGGGATGCGGATCTGCTGCGATTTTGGGAAATCGCGCAGGATCGGCCCATTGTTCTCGGGTGCGGCGCTCTCCACCCCCGCAAAGGGGTGGATCTGTTTCCGCTGCTCGCCGAAATGGTGTTTCGGGCGGGCTGTGACGCTCAATTCATCTGGTGTGGCGGGATACAGGGCGACCGCGAATACTTCCGTTGGATTGAGTACGATATGCGGGCCCGCGGCCTCGGCGGACGCGTCCGGTTCCTGGAAAGTGTCGATGACATAGGACCTTTCTATCGCGCCGCTTCGGTCTTTGTTCTGCTGTCGCGCGAAGATCCCTTTCCGCTGGTCGTCCTGGAGGCGGCGGATGCGGAATTGCCGGTCCTGGCATTCAACGGCACCGGCGGAGCCGTCGAACTACTGGACGGGAGCGATGAACTTTGTGTTCCCTATGGTGATGTCGCGGGCATGGCGCAACGGGTGTGCGCGCTGTTGCGAGACGTCGATCGGCGCCGGAATATCGGCACCTCATTAAAACAGCGGGCCTTGAGCCTTTGCTCCTGGGACGCCTATGTCGAGCGAGTCACGGCGCGCCTCGCAATCGGTGCGACTGGCCGGGAGGCGGGCACCACGATCGTGGGGTGAGGTTGAGGTGCCTTGCGATTTCGGTTGTTAATTGACCTTTGCCTTGGGGCGCTCGCCAACCGGCGCGTCAGGCCGTGAGGCGTCACCCACGCTGACCTGACGCACGACGACCCCGAGCTTGCGCAGGTCCGTTCCTATCGACATCGCGTTCGGCACCCGAATAGCAATCGTGAAAGCCTGGGCCGCACTTTCGAGGGCGAAGGATACGGGGGTCACCTCGCCGGGCGATATGACGATCATCTTCTCGCGAGGCGGTGCCGCCACCGCGGCGAGCGTGAAGATCACGATCCGGCGTTCTTGTTCGCGACCGAGATATACCTCAAATATGACGCGGTTTGCACCGGGCCCGGCCCAAAAACCGAAGGTTGCGCTCTGCCCGATCCAGCCATCGGGAAAGACATCACCCTCGATGCTGGTAAGAAAAAGCTCGTTCGAAATGCGTGAGCCAAACACCTTGGTGTCCACCGTCGTCGCCGCTGCAGGTGGCGCGGCGCCACGGATTTCGCGCGCCGGCGCCTCGGCGGGTTCAGAGCCGACCTTTACCGGTCGGTGATTGATGCCGCTCGTCGAGGCCACCCATTCGCGATGGATGACCGCCCCGCCCCGCCGCAGTATCCCCTCCCATAAGGCCGGTTCGTGAACTAGCGCGCGCAGCGTCGGATTGTGGATTAGCCGGCAATCGATCATCTGGAAAAATCGTTGGAAGCAGGCTCTCGTATCCCCTTCGGCGAACCTCGCCAGCGATCGGAAGGTGTTGGATCGATGGAGACGGTATTCGTAGTACGGCGCCTCTATCCAACTTGGTTCCGTTTCAAGGATAGCTGCCAGAATAAAGTCCCAATCGTGGCAGTATCGCAGCGGCCGAAATGGCCCGACAATCTCGGCTAGTTCACGGGTGACGCAAATATTGCCGGTAGATATCACCCGGTTCTTTTCCAATAGGGCAAGCGAAATCGAGGGATAGCGAGAAATCTCGGCAACCGCGTGGGCAAGATCGGCGGCTTCGTCGGTGTTGGCGTCGTTGCCTGACTCGTTGATGCAGCGGATGCCGGTGAAGACGAAACGTGAGCCGTTGCGGACCGCTTCGGCACAGGCTGCAACGCGTTGCTGATGATACCGATCATCGGAATTAGCGATCATCAGCACGTCACCCGACGACTTTGCAATTGCGTTGTTAATTGTATCTGTGGCTCCGAGGTTCCGCGAATTTTTCTCGACGATCAGACCCGAAAACCGAGCCTGAACCCACGGGATCTTGGAAAAACTTTCGGCTACGGCGAAGGATCCGTCGGCGGAATCGTCGTCAATGACGACGAGCTCCAGGTCACCCCAGGTCTGATCATGCAGCGACATCAGACATTCCGCCAGGAAACGCTGGTGGTTATAGACGGGGACGATGACCGATACGCGCATTGAAAGACACACCTATCTGTCACGGAAATAACTTGCTGCCACAAGGCCGAGCGTTTGCTGCGCGACCCGCTCAGAGAATTACGATGTCTATTGGTTCGGCAGACAACATGATCTCGTTTTTGCTATTGATCCCGATCAGCATTGTATAGGGACCGGGGGCCGCGCCCCGAAGATCCATATAGATCTCGAAGCCTGATATTTTTGCCGATTTCGGCGGTAGCTCAGGGCGCGCTTGTGCCACGTCGGGGCGGTTCAAGCCATGCCGACCGAACGCCATGTACGCCTCACTGGAGCCGCCGGCCGCGCTGAGCATTACCGCCAGTCGGGTGGCTTCGGTTGGCTCATCCTCTTCCGATGCAGGGCATATCCAGCCACTTAGATGTCGCGGCCGCGCTCGATCGAATGACATCAGCGCCCCGACCGGCGGAGATTCAAGGTGCATGCTGAGTCGACGGGACTTGAAACGGAATGCCTGCCTCAGCCGGTCAGCCGGAAGAACGGGTGATGTCTTCCCAAACGGGTCGTTGTCGAGCCAGTTGAGATAAAAGGTCGATAGAGCTGCATTGGCCGCCTCGAGCGACTCCATCCGCTCCTGGCAGCGCTGCAGCATGTCAAGCGCCAAGCCAAGTGCCGGGTCGCCGGATTTTGCCGCCAAACCCTCCAGTTCGGCCAGAACCGGCTGCCATGTGTCCGCGTCAAGCGGCTCGCCGACGCCCCGGATCGCGCGCGCGCACGCCGCCAACCATTGGCGCCCAAACCGCTGATCGGGCTCAATGTGTGCCCCTTCCGCCCACTCGTTCCACGCGTTGACGAAGATGATCCGCTCCGCGGGGCTCGCCAAGCGCCGGCAGCGCATCACCAGTGCCGAGAGCCATGCGGCGAATTTCTTCGGCTCTGCTCCGACGAACAAATGGCCGCGGTTACCGCGCCGCGGCGTGTTGTCCCAACCGGGCATGATGCTGCGGAAAACCCGATAGGGTTGTTCGGCCTTGGTGATCTCGGATCTTACGACATCGTCATAGGAAAAAGCCTTCCCTTCAAATGGTTTGGTCCATTCGATCTCGTCGGTTACGTCGCCGGCGACAACGCCGTGGGGTGGAAATTCCACCCCCGAGTCAAACCCGAACGCGCAGGGATTGGAAAAGGTGAACGTCAAGCACGCCGCGATATGCAACTCAAGCCCGTGTTGCCGCGCCACGTTCCGCCAAATCTCGATAGTCTCACGCAAGTCTGGGATAATATCAGGCCGGTAGACCAGGAATAACGGTCGTCCATCTATGCGAATGTAACGGGAGTTGGCGAAGCACGGGAGCAAGTCTTCGATGATCTTCGGGCGCATTTCCTCAGAGAATGTCTGGGCAACGACAATCTCCTGGTCGGAGCCGTCCCACCGCCGTGACCAATTCTCGTTGGCCCAGCAGACGCAGAACGGCAGGTCAGGCTGCCCAGTGGTTAACATGGTATTCAATGGTTTTTCCAGCAGACGGCGCCCATCGAACCAGTAATAATAGAAACAAAACCCATAAATCCCATAGGATTTCGCCAGCGCGGCCTGCTCGCTTAAAACCTCGGGAACGCGAAGGTCGTAAAAGCCGAACTCGCCCGGCAGGTGCGGCTGATAGTGTTCATCAAAGAGGGGCTGTGAACGGGTGACGTTCATCCATTCCGTGAACCCGCGGCCCCAGGCGGCATCGTTCTCCGGGATCGGATGAAATTGTGGAAGATAGAACGCGATCAGCTTTACATCGCTCTGCGGACTTTCGCTCGATGCAGGAATAGTGGACGCAAGTCCCTGGGCTGGGACTGCGCGTTCGTCGCCATTCATCTCTCACCGCAACATAAATGTGAGGTTTTCAAAGCTCGCCCGCTAGCGGAATGGACACTATCGGACGAGAGACGGTCAAATTTGTCAAGCCTATCCGCTAAATTTGTCAAGCTTGCCAATACCTCCGAGGGGGCTCGCCGTCGTGCCGACCAACGATTTCGATGCCGTGACCCCTATCTGGCACCGGCTGTCCCGCGGGTTGTCTCGGCGCGCCGGCACAGCCGGTCCACCGCCAGCGCTCGCGGCCGCGGCCGCGATGCCGTATCATGTGTGGTCATTCGGGAGGGAGCGAGAATGAGCGATCAGGGCATGATGAACGGCGCGGAATGGCTGGCGCGGGCATTGGCCGGGACCGGCATGAGCCATGTGTTTTTTGTCGAGTCGACGATGCGCCGCACATTGCTGCAGCTGGGCGATCTCGGGGTCACGCCGGTCCTGGCGCACTCCGAGAAGGCGGCGGCCTATATGGCGGACGGCTACGCCCGGGTCAGCGGGCGGCCGGGGGTGTGCATGGCGCAGTCGGTCGGCGCCGCCAACCTCGCCTCCGGCCTGCAGGACGCCTGGCTCGGGCGCAGCCCGGTCATCGCGTTTACCGGCCACAAGGAGCCGTCGTTCCAGCACCGCAATTCCTACCAGGAGATCCCGCACGCGCCGCTGTTTTCGGCGGTGACAAAGTTTTCCAGCCCGGTCTACGCGACGAGCGAATTGCCGCGCCTGCTGCGTCTCGCCTGGCGCGCCGCGCTGGCCGACACGCCGCGCCCGACCCATCTCGACTTCAACGGTTTGCAGGGCGACGTCATCGAACTCGGCCAGACCGCCGAGCCGCCGGTGATCGAGACCGAGCCTCGCCCCATTCCTGTGCACCGGCCGGTGGCCGATGAGCGCGACATCGAGCGCGCCGCCGCGGTCCTCAGCGGCGCCCGCCGGCTGGTGATTGTCGCCGGCGACGGCGCTGCCGCGTCAGGTGCCGGGCTCGAGGTACTGGCGCTAGCCGAGGCGCTCAAGGCGCCGATCGCGACCTCGCTCGGCGCGCGCGGCATCATCCCGACGACGCATCGCCTGTCGGTTGGCGTCGTCGGCAGCTATTCGGCGCCGCCGGCCAACCGCATCGTGCACAGCGCCGACATGGTGCTGTTCGTCGGCTGCGATACCGGCGACCAAGTGACGTTGAACTGGACGGTGCCGGCGCGCGACACCCGGATCGTGCAGATCGAGGCCGATCCGCTGGAAATCGGCCGCTCCTATCCGAACACGACTGGAGTTCTCGGCGACCCGAAGGCGACGCTGGCGCGCCTCGTCGAGATCGTCGGTCATCCGACGCGCGACTCGGGTTTCGCCGACGAGGCGGCGCGCATCGTCGCCGACTGGCGCGCCAGCATGGCGCCGCTCGTTGCCAAGAACACCGCGCCGATCGCGGTCGAGCGACTGTGCGCCGAGATCACCCGCGCCCTGCCGGCCGACGGCATCCTGGTCGCCGACACCGGCTATTCCGGCATCTGGACCGGCACGATGATCGACCTGAACGGTGCCGGGCAGGGCTATCAGCGGGCCGCCGGCTCGCTCGGTTGGGCCTTTCCCGCATCGCTCGGCGCGACCTGCGCCGCCGGCGCCCGCAAGGTCGTCTGCTTCACCGGCGACGGTGGTTTCTACTATCACCTCGCCGAGCTGGAGTCGGCGCGGCGTTGCAACATCCCGGTTACCGTCGTCGTCAACAACAACTCCGGCTTCGGCCAGAACCTGACCGGGGTGCGGCGCATCTCGGGCAACCGGCCGGGCCGCGGCGAGGAACTGGTCCGCTTTGGCCCGACCGATTTCACCGCGGTGGCGAAGAGCTTCGGCGTGCACGGCATCCGCGTCGAGCGGCCGCAGGACATCGCGCCGGCCTTGCAGCAGGCGATGGCGGCCGACGCGCCGGTGCTGGTCGATGTCGTGACCGACCTCGAACCGCGCGCTCCCGAGCCCTGGTCGCCGCGCCCGTAAGCGCGACGGGACGCGGCGCGCTCAGCCCTCGACCAGCGCACCGCGTCTTGTCTGGAGCAGGCTGTCCGGGCGGTCACCGGGAGGCGGGCCGACACGGTTGCTGTTGGCCAGCAGATAGGTCGCCTTGTTGGTCGCGACGTTGAATTCGGGAAGGCCATTGCGCGGGCTGAACTGCCGGCGCGCGAGCAGCCGCTCGGCCAGTTCGAGATGGTTGCCGATGTCGAAGAACTCGATCGCGTTCTTGTGGTACTCGGCGAACTCGAGAAAGGTGTGGGTGCGTGAGGCGATGATGCGGCAGCCGAGCTCCAGGGCCTGTGAGATCGGCCCGGACGAGGATTGCCCGACTTCGAGATACGGGAAGGCAACCGCATCGCAGATCGCCATGCCGGCGAGGAAATCCGGCTCGGCGAGCGCCCCCATGAAGTGGATGCGCGCCGACAAGTCGCGCGGGTGGGTGCCCAGCAAGTCGCGCAGGTTCTGGTCGGCGTCGATGACCAGTTGCGGCGGGCTTGCTGCCGGGGAAGCGCCGAGCTCGCCGTAGAGCGTCTTGTCGATATTGGCCTCACCGAACAGCGATGAGATATACGGGTGCCGCGCTTGGCGCGGCGCAATCGCCTGCGGGTGGATGCCGCCAAAGATCAGCAGATGGTGGCTTTCCGGCAAGTGTTGCAGCGCCTGAATGGCGGTTGCAATTCCCTTGTATTCGTTGAGAAAGCCGAAGACGCCGATCAGCACCGTGTCGGACGGCAGCGCATCCAGCATCGGAAAGCGCCGCCGTGTGGCCTCGCCCCGGATCGCGGCGACCTCGTCGGCGGTGAGATAGGAGAGCGGATGGTCGAAGACCTGCTTGATGCCGTAGAGGTATCGTGCGTCGTGCAGGTCGCGCCGGTTGTGCATGATCGCGGTGACCGCCTTGTGGCTTTGGGCCCGGCGCAGCTGGCGCGCGAAGCCGTAGGACAGCAGATGCGTCCGGCGGAACTCCGCCTGCATGCGGGCAGCGGCCTTGAAGTTGAATGTGACCATCGCCTTGGCGAAGGCTGCCACGTCGAAGCTCGGCGGCATCGGCAGCGTGTGGAAGGTGACCGACAATCGCGGCGCGGCGCCGGTGAGCCAGCAGAAGCGTCGGTGGATGTCCGCGCCGTGCCGCCCCAGCGTGCCGTGCTCGAGTTGCAGGTTGACGACATCGAACCGCCGGATCGCGCGGCAGATCTCCTTGACGTGGCGGTCGGCGAGCTGGCGCACCCGGCGGTGCGG